>JBAZSV010000008.1:0-35172 GCA_041662265.1 Sulfurimonas sp. | reverse complement strand
AAGCCTCTCATCGCTGATAATACTGCATCTTTCAGGTGTGGAAATGTAGGTCGCTGCCTAGTTCTCAAAGTTATAACCTCTTACTTCTACAATCAACTTTTATCTTTAATCATAACTTTTTATTCAACTAACCTTTTATTTGTGATATTACTATTTGTGAATCAACTTTTATCACGCTTTCTACTCTTTTTTTATTGACCTTTTCGGCATGTGGATATGCTAGAAATAATCATATATATGTTATTATTTTGAACTAAAAATTTAGGAAAATGAAATGAAAAATTATATTAAAGAGCAAATTAAAAAATCTTATGAAACAAAATTAGCTATTTATGAAAATGATGTATTATTAAATAAAATAGAAAAAGTTGCAAAAATGTGTGTCGCGTTATACAGAGGTTCTAATAAAACTATTTTAGCTGGAAATGGCGGTAGTGCGGCTGATGCACAGCATATTGCAGCAGAGCTTGTTGGGAGATATGGTTTTGATAGACCGTCCATTCCATCCCTTGCTCTTACTACGGATACTTCAAATCTTACTGCCATAGGTAATGATTACGGATATGATAAAGTTTTTTCTCGTCAGCTTGAAGGGATGGGACAAAGCGGTGATATTTTTATAGGAATCTCAACTTCTGGTAATTCAGTAAATATAATAAATGCATTTCATAGTGCGAAAGCAAAAGGTATTACTACAGTTGCATTAGTTGGTCGTGATGGTGGCGAAATGGCTAAGATAGCTGATGTTGCAATCGTTGTGCCTTCTGATTCTACTCCAAGAATACAGGAATCTCACATATTGATTGGGCATATTCTTTGTGATATTATTGAAAAAGAGATATTTGGCGATGGCGTTGGCGTGTGATTAGTTAATGTCTGCAACTTTACAAAAAGCTCTTTTTTTAGACCGTGATGGTGTTGTAAATATTGAAAAAGAGTACCTTTATAAAATTGATGATTTCGAATTTATGGAGGGTATTTTTGAACTTTGTAAATATTATCAGGATTTAGGCTTTATTATTTTTGTTATAACAAATCAATCAGGCATAAGTAGAGGTTTTTACAGTGAAAATGATTTCACTATTTTGACTTCTTGGATGATTAAAGAGTTTGCAAAAAACGGTATTGATGTAAAAAAAGTTTATCACTGTCCACATCATCCCGAGCTTAGCGGTGAATGTAGTTGTAGAAAGCCACATGCCGGAATGCTCTTAAAGGCACAGGATGAGTTTCATATCGATTTAGAAAACTCAATACTCATAGGCGATAAAGAAACAGACATAGAAGCTGGTTTAAATGCGGGATTACATGAAACTTATTTTTTTGATGAGTTAAATAAAACTACAGATTCAAAAGCTACTAAAATAGTCCAAAAATTAGATGATATATGGAAAAATAGATGTTAATATTAAACACGGGCGGTACATTTAACAAAAGATATAATCCTTTAAATGGCGAGTTGGAAGTTCCTTATGACAATCAAGCGGTAGAAATTATACTTCAAAGTGTTGTTTTTGACTATGATTTGGCTGGTGCTGTTTATAAAGATAGCCTAGAGATGGACGCAAATGATAGAAAAATGATTGCTGATATTATTATGCACTCAACCGATGATACATTTATAATTATTCATGGGACAGATACCATGCATGAGAGTGCTGAATTTTTGAGTGAAATATTTAGTGATAAAAAAATTGTTTTAGTAGGTGCGATGAAACCTTTTGAAATAGATAAAATTGAAGCTACTTTGAACTTGGGTATCGCCATAGGATTTCTTAAAGCTTTACAAAATTATGGAGTGTTCGTTTGCATGAGTGGGCATGTGGAAATTTGGAATAAAATTGCAAAAAATAGAGATGTAGGAAAGTTTCAAATTGTCTGAAAATATTGCTTGTAGCCATTGCCATTTAGAATTTAATCCTTCCGTTATGATTAAAGAGGAAGAACATTATTTCTGTTGCAATGGATGTCAAGGTGTTTTTCATCTTTTGAGTGATTCTGGACTTGATAGCTTTTATGAAAAAACTGGAAATGTAACACTGACTCCACCAACTGCACAATATGAAGACTCTTCAAACTTCAACTCTCCCGCTTTTTATGATAGATTTGTTAAGAAAAATAGCGATGGTTTTTGTGAAGTTTCGCTGATTATTGAAGGCATTCACTGTTCTGCCTGTGTTTGGCTCAATGAAAAAGCACTGCACAAAATGGATGGTGTCATAGAAGCAAACATAAATTTTACTAACAATAAAGCTGTAATAGTTTGGGCAGACGATGTAGTTAAACTCTTATCTATTATAGATATGATTCGAGCTATCGGCTACAACGCCTATCCGTACGACGCATCGCTTCAAGAAGCACATGCCAACAAAGAGAGAAAAGAGTACTACCTCCGAATGGCGGTTGCCATTTTTTCTTCTATGAATATCATGTGGATTGCAGTTGCTCAGTATGCGGGTTATTTTAGCGGTATTACTCAGGATGTAAAAACTATTTTAAATATTGCAGAGGGAATCCTTGCTACTCCTGTACTTTTTTATAGCGGTTGGGTCTTTTTTAGAGGTGCTTTTTATGCTGTAAAAACGAGAGTTATCAACATGGATACACTCGTAGCTACTGGCTCAACTCTCACTTACATTTATTCTATTTATATAACTCTCTCACAAAGCGGTGAAGCGTATTTTGACTCGGTGAGTATGATTATTACCTTTGTTTTGATTGGTAAATTTTTAGAAGTTTTAAGTAAAAAAAATGCGGCGGATACTCTGGATATTATCACAAAACAAATACCCAATGAAGTCAATATAGTACAAGATGGACGCGTAATATCTTGTAAACTTTCCGATGTATCTGTTGGCGATATCGTAGTTGTTTCATCTGGCGAGAGAGTTTTACTTGATGGTCTCATTATTAAAGGAAATGGCTCTTTTGATGAGTCAAATCTTACAGGCGAGAGTGAACCGATTTATAAGCAAATTGGCGATAGTGTGGTGAGCGGTACAACAAGTATAGACGCAGATATTCATTTTAGGGCGACAAGAGATTTTGAGCACTCAACACTCTCAAACCTTGTTGCACTTTTAGAGAGTGCGATAAATAAAAAACCAAAAATTCAACTCATGGCAAATAAATTATCTGAATATTTTTCTTCAGTTATTTTGAGTTTTGCATTTTTAACTTTTATTGTCTGGTGGTTTTTGTCAAATAACTTTGATATATCTTTTATGGTGGCTATATCGGTTATTATTATTGCATGTCCTTGTGCGTTGGCACTTGCAACGCCTGTTGCGACTTTAGTTGGACTCAACATGGGTGCAAAAAGAGGGATTCTTTTTAAAGAAGCAGCGCATCTTGAAACGATGGCAAAAGTGGATACGCTGGTTTTAGATAAGACGGGAACACTCACCATAGGAAAACCAAAAGTTCTCAAAGAGCATATTTATGGCGAGTTTGACAAAGGGATTCTCTACTCTTTAGTGAAATCATCCAATCATCCTGTGGCATGTGGAATTTTAGAATCTCTTGTGCAAAACTCAGAAGATATAAATGAGATATTATTTGATACATTCAAACAAATTCCGGCATGTGGAATGAGTGCGAGTTTTAAAGATACAAAGTTCTTCGGTGGTAATTTAAAGCTTATGAATGAAAATAAAATCCATAGTGATTTTAAGAGTGATAACACACTTTTTTATTTTGCAATAGAAGATAAAATTGTAGCCATTTATGAGTTGAGCGATAAGATAAAAGAGAATGCAAAAGAGATTATTGCAAATCTAGCTCAAAGTGGCATACAAACTATTATGCTCACTGGAGATAATGCACACACCGCAAGGAAAGTGGCGCAAGAGGTTGGTATAAAGAGTTTTTACTATGAGCAAACTCCAGAAGATAAATCAAATTTTATAACAAAACTTCATAATGATGGGAAAAAAGTTGTGATGGTTGGCGATGGTGTCAATGATATCTTAGCACTTTCTTGCGCAGATATAGGCATAGCGATGGGAAGTGGAAGTGATGTAGCTGTAGCAGTTGGGGATGTTGTTTTACTCAATGATTCACTCAAATCTCTCGAAGATGCTTTTAAAATATCTCAAACGACTTATGGACTAATAAAGCAAAATCTTTTGATATCGTTGCTGTATAATGCCCTTACCATTCCACTTGCAATGGCAGGGTTTGTCATCCCTTTACTTGCTGCTATTTCTATGAGTTTTAGTTCACTTTTAGTTGTTGGAAATTCTATGCGTATTCGTCTAAAGTGGAATAAAAAGTAGGAGAATATTTTGGATAATTGGGTAATAGCTATGATGCTTGGGGCATCTATTTTTTTGGGTGCTGTGGCACTTTTTGCATTTTTGTGGGCTATAAAAAATGGTCAGTTTGATGATGAAGAGAAGTTTTTAAATGCTGCAAAGTTTGATGGGCAAGATGAGTTAAATGATGCTGTAAATCAAGAGAGAAAGAAAAAAGAGTTAAAGAAAAATTACAAACCAGAATGATTTAGAAGATGAATTGCCCAAAGAAGGCAATTCATAAATAACTACTTAATAGTAGCTATGTAAGCAGCAACTGCAGTAATATCCGCAGGTGTCATAGCAGCAACTTGACCTTTCATAAGGCCTTTCATCTCTTTACCATAACTTCCATCTTGGTACCCTTTAAGAGCAGCTTCTGTTTTAGCAGCATCCCATCCACCGATGATTTGAGATTTATTAAGAGCAGCTTTTTCAGCCTTAGCACCATGACAACTAGTACATTTTTGAAACAAAGCAGCACCATCCGCAGCCATAAGACCAACACTAGCAACGAGTAATGTTAAAGCAATTTTTTTCATTTAATTTCCTTGGATAAATTTTCGTGTCAATTATAGTGATTAGACTCTTAAATACATGTTAAAAAAGACGATAGTTTTTACAATGAGTATTCAATGTTACTAAGCCGATAGATAGGCACTTTCCGAACAAATTACATTGAAAATTTAAAAGTTAATTTCAAGCAAAAAAAAGCAGTATAGTTGAAGAAAAATGATACAAAAACAGTACAGTTTTTAAAACTCGCTTCTTAGATATTCGGTGGCTAAAATTAATTAAGCTCCTCTTATTTTAAATAGCGTAAAAAACTATATGAATATGATAAAATATGTTCAAAATTAAATATAAGGTTGTTGTATGCAATCGTTAACAATCAATATTCAAAATGAATCACTTGTTGAAAAAGTCATTTGGTTATTAGACCATTTTAAAAATGATGGTTTAGAGATAGTCTCAAAAGAAGATATAGAAGATTTAAAACTTTTAAGTGCTTCAAGACATGAAGAGAGTATATCTTTTGAAGAATATTTAAAAAATGCAAATTGAGATTAGAAAAAGTGCCATTAAAGATTTAAATTCTATCAGTGAGCCATTTAAAACAAAACTTCATAATAAAATTTTAGAACTTCAAAACTTTCCCAATTTATCAAATATTAAAAAGCTTACAAATTTTGAACCAGCGTATAGATTAAGGGTTGGCGATTATAGGATACTCTTTGATGTAGCAAACGAGACAATAATTATAGGTAGAGTTTTGCATAGACAAAATAGCTATGAGTAGGAAATATGAAATTTTAGTAAAAATGAAGGAAAAAAATGAATATTAGAGAAATTGAAATTTTTGAAACGGACAATAATAAGAAGGGTGATTTGTTTAGCCGTCTTATGGGTGATTTATTTCATGCATTAGGATATGGTCAAGCAAGATTTGATATTCATAAATCTGGCAGAGAAATAGATATTGAAGTACGCCATCGAACAGAAAATAAAATTGCAATTGCTGAATGTAAAGCACATAAGGCAACAGTTGGTGGTGATGATTTAAATAAATTTTATGGAGCATTAGAAACAGAAAAAAATAAATGGAAAAAGAAAAATAATTTAATAAGCAATACTGATGTCGTAGGTTATTTTGTATCAATGTCAGGGTTTAAAGAAACAGCAATAGAACAAGAATTGGAAAATGATAATAAAAGAATGATTCTCATTGATGATAAAAAAATTATTCAAGAATTAATTTCTGGAAAAATTATTGTTTCCACTGAGCAAGCAATTAACAATATACCTGCGATAGCTAATATTAAATTATTAGATGATGTTGATTTAATTGCATCTGATATTGGCTGGATATGGGTTTTTTATTATGGAGAAAACCAAAAAACAACACATTTCTCATTAATTCATGCAGAAGGAAATCCTTTAGTAAAAAAATTAGCAAATAAAATTATTACAATAGATAAGACTCTTAGTAATAAATTCAAAGGATTAACTTATATCGCACCGAAAGAAGAGGAAAAAATGATTTCTATGGCTAATGAAGCAAAAGAAAAATATTTTAAATATATACAAAATGAATGCGGTGAAATTCAATTTGAAGGATTGCCAACAGATAAAGATGCAGGCTCGGTTAAAATAGAATTAGAAAACATTTTTGAACCTTTACATCTTGAAGAAATAAAAGAATCTATTGATAAAGCTGAAATAGAAGACTCAAGAGAAAGTTTTGGCAAAATTTTAGACAAAAATACTAGATTAGTAATCTTAGCTAAACCTGGTGGAGGAAAATCAACATTGATGAAAAGGATAGCTGTCGCATATGCATATCCTGAAAAAATTAAATTAGTTAATGACAATCTTCCAGATAAAGGTTATTTTCCTATTTTTATAAGATGTAGAGAGTTAGGCAATAATGTTACCTCTAGTATCACAGATATAATTAATAATATTCCAAATAAAGCAGAAATTGAAGACTTTAAAGAAGGATTTAAAAAAATTGTTTCAGAAGCTTTGCAAAGTGGAAAAGCATTACTTCTAATAGATGGATTAGATGAAATTTCAATAGATAGGGATAGAATAAGCTTTGTTAACCAGTTAAGAATATTTTTATCAACTTATCCAAATATTGGCATTATTACAACTTCGAGAAAAGCAGGTTTTAGGGCTGTGGGGGGTATATTAGCTGATTATTGCAAGCAATATGAAATTTCTAATCTCAGTGCAGATGAAATTAGAGAATTATCAATAAAGTGGCATATTGCAATTATTGACAATACACAAAATACAATTGACGAATCTAATGAACTTGTTAATCAAATATTAGCTGATGGAAGAATTAGAGCTTTAGCTGAAAATCCATTATTATTAACAACCCTACTGTTTGTAAAGAGATGGGCAGGATATTTGCCAACAAAACGACATATACTTTATCAAGAAATGATTAAATTATTATTAGTAACTTGGAATGTAGAAGGACATGAACAATTGGATATTGATGAAACTGAACCTCAATTAGCTTTTGTTGCATTCTGGATGAGTGAAAACGGACAACAGACAATTACAGAAAAAGAACTTAAGCAATGTTTACAAGATGCAAGAAAGCAAATGCCTGATATTCTTGAGTATACAAATATTAGTGTTCCTGATTTCATTAAACGAGTAGAATCTAGAAGTAGTTTATTAATTATGTCAGGACATAAACAATTAGAGGATAGCTCGATTACTCCAATATATGAGTTCCTTCATTTAAGTTTTCAAGAGTATTTAACAGCAAAAGCTGTTGTGGATAAGTCTCTTCCAAGTAAAATGCATAATAAAACTACCTTAGATATATTAAAACCATATATTTTACAAGAAAATTGGAAAGAGGTTATTCCATTAGTGGCTGTTTTATCTAAAAGAGATAATAAAGAACTAATTGAATATCTAATAAAAGAATCAGAAGCATATCTAAGTCAAGAGAGCACATCTAGTAGAGGACACAATCCACCAACATTACTTGGAAGTTGTATAGCCAATGAAATTCAAATTAATCCAGTATTGCTTAAAACAGCATTAGAAATGTATGCTAAAAATAGATTTAATATACATGACGATAGAATAACTGAAATTATAATAAATGGTAAATTTGGAACGACTTTTAACGATGTGTTAAATAAATTATTTTTTACTGATTATAACGATAAGTATGCCTCAGCAATTGGTGGTTTACTTGGTGAAATATATGTCTTAAAAATCAAGAGTATAAGTACCTGCTTTATTTTAGAGAACATTCATAGTATGATTATTAAGGATAATAAACAAGAAAGTTGTATCGGCATTTTAGCCTTAATGACATATGCTTTTGACAGGCTGAGACATGAGCATAGAGAAAAATGTAATTCTGAAGAATATATTAATATTATGAATCACATTTTAAATCATTTCTTAAAATTGATTAAATTAAATGACAAGCATTATTCATTTGCTATAGCTTGGGCGATAGCTTGGATTTATGCTGAGGAACATATATTTAAAAATATAAAAATTGATAATGAATTAGTTTGTAAACTTATTGATATTTGGTTGTTTAATGTTGAAGTTAATCTGAATCGTCTCTCAGCTTGGGCTCTTCATCAAGTTTTCAATGCTGAAAAAGATATTATAAAATATATTAATAGCATAGAGAGCATAGAAGAAAAAATAAAAGAAAAATATACTAACGAGCAGAATAAATATAATAAATTCCTTTCCATCTATATTGGAACAGAAATAGGTATAAAATGGGAAAAAGAAGAATTAGTTAGTAGTTTCAATAAGTCTAACCATGAAATAGGAAAGAATGGAAGATTATATAAATATTATGCTAAAAGATTAGGGATAAAAGAAAGAAAGATGATGTATAAGACGAAGAGATAAAAAATAAGTACTTTTATTTAATTAAATAACTTAAAATTCATTTAAAATTTAATTTCTTCGCCTAATTTAGGTCTTCGCTTAACATCACAACAAATCCAGTTTTGATGGTTGACCCACCAAAATTTGGAGAGCGAAAGAAAAAGGTTATTCTTTTTTCACTTGATGAGATAGACATATTGCTAAATACTTCCGAAAAAAAACTTAAAAATTTCTTGGGAATATCTTTTTTTACAGGAATGAGAAGTACTGAGTTATTGGCACTTAAATGGGATGATGTAGATTTCGCAACTGATACTGTATCTATAACAAAACTATTTCTGCGAGTAACATAGGCACAGCAAAGACTCTTTCAAGTGAGAGAAATATTGAAATTAATAAACAAGTAAAGCATTATTTCAAGTTACAAAAGTTTGCAACAGGGCTTAAAAATAGCTATCTCTTTTTGAACAGCAAAAGCTCACATCATATTAGTAATACATGGAACCATAAGAGAGTTTTGAAAAGACTAGGGTACGAGAGCTTAAAAATAACGCTTGATGTCTATAGGCATTTTATGCCAAAGAAAGAAAAAATGGTTTTGTCATTTCTAGAAAAATGGTACAAAAAAGCATAATAATATAAAAATGCAAAACTAAAATGGTACAAATACGCTACTTTATGCAGTTAAATATCGCAGTAGTCGATGTTTCAACTTAAATACTCCTTAATGAATTAAAAGGTATCATTTTAGTAAATAAATTTACCTATGGATGAGAAAATGCGATACATTGAAGATGACTTAAAAGACAAAACTATTTTAATTACAGGTGGAGCAGGGTTCATTGGCTCTAACTTGGCTTTTTATTTTCAAAATAACCACCCTGAGGCAAAAATCGTAGTTTTAGATAGTTTTCGAAGTGGTGAGACACTCTCCAATGGGAACTTAAAAAGCTTTGGACACTATAAAAATCTTGTAGGATTTCGTGGTGAAATTATTAGTGGAGATATCAACGATAAAGATTTACTTTTGGACTTAGAAGTCAACTATAAATTTGATTATATTTTTCATGAAGCTGCTATTTCAGACACTACAGCACTTGAACAAGATTTGATGATAAAAACAAATGTGAATGCCTATAAAGATCTGCTCAATTTAGCTGTGGCTCACGATGCGAATATGATTTATGCTTCTTCCGCTGCAACTTACGGCAATGCTCCTTCTCCTCAAAAAGTGGGCTGTGAAGCACCCGCAAATGTGTATGGTTTCTCAAAACTAAGTATGGATTATCTCAGCCGTGAATATATGAAAAGTAGTGATATCAGCATCGTAGGACTTCGCTATTTCAATGTCTATGGAGCGGGAGAGTTTTTTAAAAATTCTACAGCTTCTATGGTTTTACAATTTGGGCATCAACTGCTCAAAGGCAAAAATCCTCGTCTTTTTGAAGATAGTGATAAAATTTTGCGTGACTTCATCTACATTGAAGATATTATTCAGGCAAATATCAAAGCGATGAAACCTAAAGAGAGTGGGATTTACAATGTTGGAACAGGAAAAGCTCGAAGTTTTCAAGATATTGTAGATATTTTGCAACGAGAACTTGGAACATCTTTGGCATGTGAATATATTCCAAATCCTTTTGTGGGAAGTTATCAGTTTCACACAGAAGCGGACATTGAAACTACGAGAGAAGCTCTTGGATATGCACCAAGATTTGAGATGGAAGATGGCATTAAAGCCTATGTTGCAGAGATAAAAAGAATTTTCAAAGAAGAAGTAAAATAATGACATTGCTTAAAAACTCTAAGCCCAATATTCTTGTCATAGGCGATTTGATGATAGACCACTATTTGTGGGGAAGTTGTGAGAGAATCTCTCCTGAAGCTCCCGTTCAAGTGGTGGATATCGCAAAAGAGACAACAGTTTTGGGTGGGGCTGGAAATGTTATAAACAACCTTGTAGCTCTGGGTGCGAAAGTGAGCGTGAGCGGTGTGATTGGCGATGATGACAACGGGCATGAACTCACAAATATGCTCAAATCCATTGGCGTAGATACAAAAAATCTCATCACACAAAATGGAAGAAAAACCTCTAAAAAGAGTCGTATCATCGCAGTAAGTCAGCAGATACTGAGGTACGACAGAGAGAGTAAAGATGATATTTTACCATCTTCTGTAGTTCAAATTTTGGAGAGTTTGAGTGCGAACATCCAAGAGTATGCCATGGTTATTTTGTCTGATTATGGCAAGGGAGTTTTAACCGATGAATTGTGTCAGGGCATCATAAAACTTTGTAATGCAAACGGTGTCAAAGTTTTGGTGGATCCAAAAGGGAGCGATTACTCAAAATACAGAGGTGCATATCTTCTCACTCCAAACAAAAAAGAGGCGATGTTAGCCACAAAGATAGATATCAAAGATGAGCAAATGCTCAAAGAGGCACTTTTGAAACTCAAAAATGAGTGTGATTTAGGCATTTCTCTCATAACCCTCTCAGAAGATGGAATTGCGATTTATGATGAAAAATTAAAAAAATTTCCAACAGTTGCAAAAGAGGTTTTTGATGTGACAGGTGCTGGAGATACGGTCATCGCCTCTATCGCTTTTGCTCTTTGTGCGAACAAAAGTATAGAAGAGACTGCAAAATTTGCAAACCTTGCCGCTGGAGTTGTTGTGGGTAAAATCGGTTCTGCAACGGTTACTCTTGCTGAAATAGAGGAGTATGAAGCAACGCTACATAAAAGCACTTCCGATGCGCATATAAAAAGCTTTGAAGAGATTGCTTCGATGGTAGAGCGATACCGACAAAATGGAAAAAAAGTGGTTTTTACAAATGGCTGTTTTGATATTTTGCATGTTGGGCATGTGAAGTATTTGCAAATTGCAAAAAGTTTTGGGGATGTTCTCATCGTCGGGCTCAACTCAGATGCATCTGTCTCTCGCCTCAAAGGACCAACTCGCCCTGTAAATATAGCAGAAGATAGAGCGTATATTTTGGCGGCTCTTGAAGCGGTTGATTTTGTTGTCCCTTTTTCCGAAGATACGCCTTATAATCTCATAAAAATGATACAACCTGATGTACTAGTTAAAGGCGGAGATTACGAAGGAAAAGAGGTTGTTGGAACGGAGTTTTCGGGTGAGTTAAAACTTGTTGATTTTGTGGATGGAAAAAGTACAACCCAGACTATTCAACGAATACAGGGGAAATAGATACTTTTGTTGGCATGTGGAAAGTTCCACATGCCACAATTCTAATGAACTTCTAACTCTTTTACAGCTTCGATAACTTCGTTTGCTGTGATGCTTTTCATACACTCGTGATGTCCTAGTGGGCATTCGCGTTTCATACATGGACTGCACTCCATTTCATGCCTTACAATCGTACTTTTTTCATTCATCCATTGCGAAGTTTCAGTGTGTTTTGTTGGTCCAAAGATAGCGACTGTTGGCACTCCAAAAGCAGCTGCGACATGCATTGGTCCGCTGTCGTTTGTGATAAAAAGAGCTAAGCCACCGATGTTTGCACATAACTCGGCGATGGTTGTTTTTCCTGCTAAGTTGACGCAAGGAACACCTAAATTTTTCTCTATTTCATTCGCCATTGCAACTTCATTTGGTCCACCGAAAATGATAATGTTAAACTCATCTGAAAACTCTTTCGCCACTTCCGCAAATCGCTCAGGATACCATCGTTTGGCACTTCCATAGGTTGCTCCAGCATTGATGCCCAAAGTTGGACGAGAGAATTTTTTTGGCTCGATGTATAACTTGAGTTTTCCTATATTGCCATCAAAACTATCCACATTCGTCATCGCAAGTTTTGCATATTGCTCTACCAAATGCTGTTTTGTGGAAATCTTCGGTGTGTGCGAAAGTAAAAACATCGAGTGCCAAGAGCGTTTTGCAATGCAGATAACGGTGTTTGTAAATCGTAGCAAAAGTGAAGAATGAAACTGGTTTCTAAAGCTGCATGCCATATCAAATTCGCCTAATTCTCTGGCTAATTTGTAAGTGGCTAAAAGTCTATTGGATGCTTTTTTGGTCTCATCGACTATAGCTTTTTCACAGCGAGGATGGTATTTAAGTGCTTCGATACTCACAAAACTTCCAACAAAAGTAAGCTTGGCATGTGGATAATATTTACACAAAAGCTCAATCGCAGGAGTAGCCATAATCGCATCGCCCAGCCAGTTTGGAAGGATAATCAGAATCTTCATTTTGCCCACCTGTTTTTTTCTAAGAGTCCAGCTTCTGCCGTGTCCACCGCAAAAAGTAACTTCTTCATTTTTTCTACATTTGCATCACTTCCGACTTGCTCGACTATATTTTTAAAATTGTACTTAATGTATCCATCATTTGTGACAAGTCCGATGAGGTCTCCTGCGAAAAAGTAGGCAAATCTCTCTTTGACCTCTTTATCAAAAAGTGAATTTCCCATCGTTGTGATATTCGCTTCAAGCCCTAACAAATCCACTATGGTTGGAAATATATCGTTATGTGAGCCAAGCGTTGTAATCTCTTGGGGTGCAAATATTTTGGGTGCGTAAATGATAAGCGGAATTCTAAAATGCTCAATGGAGTTGAGGGCTTTGTCATCAGGACGATAGGCTCTTGCAATCTCATTTAAGGCATCTCCGCTTCCGTGGTCTGAGGTAAAAATGAAGATAGTTCTCTCAAACCAAGGCTCTTTTTTTACGCTCTCCATAAACCTTTCGATAGAGTTATCTGCATAAATATAAGCGTTTAAAGAGCCATTATAATTTTGTAGGTCATGTGAAAATCGCTCGAACTTTTTGCTTGGAAGATAGAAATCTGAGTGCGTGGAATCTGTAAAAGCAAAGCCCAAAAATGGCTCTTTCATAGCATTGAGTTTTTTGTGATAAAAATCAAGCATATTGTAGTCATAAGTGCCTGTGAGCGGAGCTCTTCCCTCATCACACACCTCGATATTTGGCATATCATCCGCACCATAATAGGCATCAAATCCTGCCAAAGAACTTACCGCATCGACGCGATAGGAGCGATTATTTGCCGCTTGCATTGAGAGTGTAGAGTATCCGTTATCTTTTGCAACTTTGCCGAGATAACTGAGGTTTGAAAGCTCTAAACCCTTGCCAAGATATTCAAATCCTGTGGGGATTGTGATGCCTGTGAAAACGGAAGTTATGCCAAAAATAGAGCGGTAGCCGTTGGAGTAAAAATTTGTAAATTTCAGCCCTTCATTGGAGAGTTTTTTGAAGTAAGGCGTTACATTTAACTCTTTGTAATGGGTAAAACCATCCACATGCTCTGCTCCAAAAGATTCAAGTAAAACGATGACGACATTGTATTTTGGTTTCTCTTTTTGAGCGTAAGAGCGAAGAAGCGGATACTCTTTATTGATAAAAGGTGCATTTGGAGTTTGCATCGCATCTTGCGTGATTTTTATGGCTTCATCGAGTTTTGTCAATGTATGTTTGGATGAGGTTTTTGCTGTTCTGTAAATGGTAAAAAATCCGTTGAGTGCGAGGTTTCCACTGCTTACTTTATTCACTGCATAGGCATCCGCACTGCCAAAACTTTTTCCTGCGAAGGAATTTCTTATGCCTATAAAAAGAGTGAGAAGTGTGATGAGTGTAAGAGCGATGATTTTTTTGCCTGAGATAAAATGCTCTAACTCTTGTGAAAAAACTTTGTAAATTGTGTATAAAAAGATGCCACTCAACAAAGTTGCACCAAGCGTAAAAGGGAGCATTGAGCCAAACGCCATTCCAACTATGATATCCGCATCATCACCAAGGTTAAAAATCTCACTCGACATGTGTCTGTGGATGTAGTCGTAGTAGAGAACATCGCTAAAACTAAGGACGAAGATGATGTTTAAAAGCACTCCCCAAACTAAAGCCGTTTTTGCTCTGTATTTTGGATTTTTGATAAAAAGCAGAGCCAAAATAAAGAGGGATGAGAAGGTAAAAAGTGTAATCATATCTACACGAAAACCCATCACTAATGAGGCGAAAAACTCCTGATTTGTAAGGTCGCTAAAATCAGCTGGATAGAAGTTGTAGAGTGACAGTCGAATTGCCATAAGCGTGATAAAACTGATGATAAGTACAAAAAACAGTTGCGTGAATTGGTTGCGAAAAATTATTGGAGTTCCTTTTCTTCTTTAATGATGAGAGCGTAAAAAATGTATGTAAAGAGCGTAACAATAAAAAAGGAGGTTACAACATCACTCAAAAAATGCCCACCAGCCGCAACTCTTGCAATGCTGACAAACACTCCATAACTGAGGGCTAAACCCATCCATAGCTCTCTTCTCTTACGAGCCAAAAGTGCAAAACCTATGAGAGAAAAAGCGGCTGCATTGTGTCCGCAACTAAAAGAGTAGCCACCTTGATTGCTTGGAATGAAAGCGGGAGTGAACTCTTTTGTTCCGCCAAAATTGGTGGTTTCAGCGGGTCTTGCTCTTCCCCAATTATCTTTGAGTGTTGCATTTACGATTAATCCAGGGGCAACACCTAAAACCAAAAGCAGATACAAAACAACTTTTGCATTGACATTTAAAACAGTGTTTTTTGTGAAAAAGTTGTAGGCAAAAATGGCTAAAGTGGAGAGTGCAAATGCAATAATGAGAGGTTGCACAGAGTAGTAAAATATTTTTTCCATCCACATGCCGTTAGCTGGAAAACTGTTGCCATCATAAAAGAGACTTGAGACGAACAAATCTATCTGCGGAAAAAAGATAAACACAAGTGAAGAGAGTAAAAAAAGAAGCCAAAAAGAGAGTTTTATATGTAAGTATTTTTTATTCATGGGCGCAATTATACCGCGTCTTTTGTGTAAATATATAAAGGAGATGCACCAATGTTGAGTATTTCATTTTCGATTAATTTTCCCTCGTGAGAGTAAACTTCAAAGTATGCTTCATTTTTGAGTGTTGCAGGTTGGAGAGACCAGTGGATTTGAAGTGTTTTACCATGAACTAAGCATTTGAAAATATAGTATTTTTCTTGTATATTTAACTCTAAAAATTGTGCATTTTTGAGATTTTGTACCATGAATTTATAGACATAAAAAGCAGAGCGTTTTCTAAGTCCATCTCGATTGTCGATGAGTCCATATCCAGCAGCGATGAGTTGATGCCAAGAGACAGAATCCACATGCTCCGACGCAAAAGCTAAAAGGTAGTAACGAAGCATAAAATCAGCATAACTCTCTTCGCTCACGCACTCATGTTCACTTGTGGGTGCGTAGGGAGCGGTGTTACTTATCGGCCAATTTGTCTCTGTGATGTGAAGTTCATTTGCACTTTTTGGACTGAGCCAAACCATAGTGCGAAGGAGTGCGATTTTGTTTGACAAATCAAAACCCATTTGTCTGTTTTCAGGTGCTCCGCGTCTATCGACATAGAGGAGGGATGTTACTCCATCGTAGTGGTATTTGAAAAAATTAAAGAGTGTGTGCGCGGTGAAGTGATACTCAAAATCTATGACTCCGCTTCCCACAAGCTTGGCATGTGGAAACTCCGCAATTTTCAAATCATAAGCAGTTTTAAAAAAGCGGTTGTACTCATCCACACTAAAAAATCCCCACTTTGCACGGTTGATAGTTGCGCCTATTTCGTAGATTTCCACATGACCATTTAGGGTTGTAAAAATGGTGCGTAAATCTTTTTTGAGAAGTTCCAAATCTTCGATATGCTCTCTATCTTGCATGATTTTGAGCGTGATTTTTTTATCTTGGCATGTGGAAATAAAATCTTTTAATTCCTGAAGTTTTTCCATCTCCCAAAGTTTAAAACGGACTAAAACTCTTTCTACTTCTAACTCTTCTAAAAGTTCCATAGTAGGTTCTGGTTCTCTCTCAAAATCCACACCCATGCAAAAAAATGTACGAGAGTCTATCTTTTTTCTTTTTATAAATGGAGTTAAAAGAAATGAGATTGGTAAAATAAAAAGAGCTGTCAAAAATGTTTTTAAAAGAGAAAATATCTCTCTCTTTCGCATCTTTTTTTTGAACGCTCTATCTTTGAGCTGATAAGGTTGGTCGGAGAAATTATCCCATGCAAAAGGTGCTTTCACTCTTTTTTATTCCATTGTGAATTTTTGAGAAGATTTGCTTGGGCTGAATCGATGCTCAAAAGTAGCTCTTCACTCTCTTTACTGACTTCGCCTTTTTGGCTGATGAAATCTTTAAAATTATAAAAAAGTGAGCCTTTTGCATTGTCCAAAGCGATGATATTTCCCATCTTTACAAAGGCAAATCTTTTCTCTACACTTGTATCAAAAACAGAATTTCCAATCACAGAAAAAGGCGTTTTCCACCCTAAAACATCTATGATGCTTGGCATGATATCATTATGTGAAGCGACGATATTACTCTGTTTTGGTGTCAATATTTTTGGTGCGTAAATAATAAGTGGTATATGAAATTCAGGTAAATTCACAGTTTCTGGATGTATTTTTTTCGCATTTTCAAGCTCAGTATGGTTTGTGTGGTCGGCTGTAAAAATAAAAATCGTTCGCTCAAACCAAGGCTCTTTTTTCGCTGATTCCATAAATTCGTTTATCTGTGTATCGACATAATAAAGCGTGTTGAGATAGCCATTTTCACTACTTGTATCATGTGGATATTTTTCCCACTCACGGCCTGGCGAATAGTAAGGTGAGTGTGTGGAGGCTGTGAAAAAAAAGCTTAAAAATGGCTCTTTTATAGTGTGGAGTTTTGAGGATAAAAATCTGAAACTATCCCCATCCCAAGCACCATAATTTGGATTTCCAACTTCTTTGCCTGAGTGCGCTATATCCTCAGAGCCGTAATATTCGCTAAATCCTGCAAGAGAGCTGAGTTTATCGACTCTAAATGAGCCTCTGTTGGAGCTTTGCATTGCAAGAGTTGTGTAGCCATTTTTCTTTGCAATGTTCCCTAAATAGGAGGGATTATAAAGCTCCAAACCTTCGCCAAAATTCTCAAAGCCCACTGGTTGTGTGATGCCTGTGTAAACACTTGTTATCCCCTCTTGTGAGCGTTGTCCATTGGCATAAAAGTTTGTAAAAAGTTGCCCCTCTTGTGCTAATTTATCTAAAGTTGGAGTGACTTGAAACTCATTTTTTGCCAAAGCATCGAGGTATTTTGCACTCAAACTCTCAATCATAATGATGACAACATTGTAGTTGTTTTGCGTTGTGGCGGTGCTTTTTCGCATGAGTGGGAACTCAGCATCCACAAACGCAAATTTTTCGGATTTGAGGCTCTTTTGAACCTTTTGTGTGGCAGTTTTTGGATCAATTACAGAGTGGTTTACTTTTTGGGTATTGCCACCTCGATAGTAACAAAAAAATCCGTTGAGTGCCAAGTTGCCTGAGGAGACTTTACTCACTGCAAAAGCGTCGGATGTTCCAAAAGAGATGCCATCAATTTTGCCACGGATGCCCAAAAATGCGATGATAATTATGAGTAAAATGTTTGTCCACTCTCTTTGTTTGATAGTTTTGTTTTTTATGTCAAAACTAAAAAATTTATAAAAACTATACACGATTGTTATGTAAAAAAATGTGCCGAGTAGGGTTTGTATGAGGTAGAAATCAACGACCATGTCGATTAAAATACCAACATCATTTCCTATGAGACTGAGTTCGTTGCTGAGGTGTCTGTTGACAAACCCAAAGTACAAAATATCGCCGATGTTAAAGAAAAGTATTGCACCTAAAATCACGCCCCATAAAGTGCCTAAAATGATTCTGTAAGTTTTGTGAAGCGTAAATTTAAAAGGAAGAAGTAGAGCCAACCATAAAAGTGAAGTAAAGGTGAAAATAAGGGCAATATCAACACGGATTCCCATAAAAAAGGACATGAGAGTTTCAAAAAAAGTCAAATCTCCAAAGTAGTGAAAATAGGAGATATAAAAGAAAAGTCGGATGCCACTAAAAAGCAAAAGAGTATAAAATAGAGCGAGAAAAACTTGCGTATATCGGCTTGTAAAATACAATGGAGTTCCTGTAAGAATAAGGCGAATTATATCCATTTTAAGGTAATATAAAAAAATTAAAAACTCTTTTAGGAACTAAATTTATGAAAATATCAGTAATCGGCACGGGCTATGTAGGACTTGTAAGCGGAGTGTGCTTCGCTCAAATGGGAAACAAAGTGACTTGTGTGGATATAGACGCAAAAAAAATAGAGAATTTAAAGCAAGGTATTATCCCTATTTATGAGCCTGGGTTAGAAGATATGACTCTGGAAAATTACAAAAATAAAACGCTCCATTTCTCGACAGATGTAAGTGGCGCTATAAAAAATGCACAGATAGCTTTTATAGCTGTTGGAACGCCTATGGGTGAAGATGGAAGTGCGGATTTGCGTTATGTTTTGGCGGTTGCAAAAAGCATTGGCGAGGCGATGGAGGATTACATCGTGGTGGTCGATAAATCGACTGTGCCAGTGGGAACCGCGGACAAAGTGAGAGCGACTATTCAAGCGGAATTGGATAAAAGGGGAATAAATTTAGAGTTTGATATAGTCTCAAATCCTGAGTTTCTCAAAGAGGGCGCGGCGATTAATGACTTTTTGCATCCTGACCGTGTTGTTATAGGTGCGGATAGTGACCGAGCATTAGAAATTATGCGTGAACTTTACGCTCCATTTATGAAGCACCATGATAGATTTATCGCGATGGATATAAAATCTGCAGAGATGACAAAGTATGCTGCAAATGCAATGCTTGCGACAAAAATCTCTTTTATGAATGAGATGAGCCAGATTTGTGAACGCGTTGGTGCGGATATCAACAAGGTAAGAAACGGCATAGGAAGCGATAGTAGAATAGGTTATAGTTTCATCTATCCAGGGTGCGGATATGGCGGAAGCTGTTTTCCAAAAGATGTTCAAGCACTGGCAAAAACTGCAAAAGATTTTGGCTATAACCCTAGAATTTTGGATGCGGTTGAAGCGGTAAATTACGACCAAAAATATGTAATGTCAAACAAAGTAATTACTCGTTTTGGCGATGATTTAAGAGGAAAAATATTTGCTGTTTGGGGTTTGAGCTTTAAACCTGAAACAGATGATATGAGAGAAGCGAGTTCTATCACAATTATAAATGAGCTGACAAGCCGAGGTGCAAATGTTGTAGCGTATGACCCAAAAGCTATCCATGAAGCACAAACGCACTACTTAAAGGGCAATGAGAAAGTCTCTTATGTGGATAGTAAATACGAGGCGCTAAAAGATGCAGATGCGCTTGTTTTAGTGACAGAGTGGCAAGAGTTTAGAAGTCCTGATTTTGATGAGATGAAAAAACTGCTTAAAAATCCAGTTTTCTTTGATGGACGCAATCAATTTAACAAAGAGAAGATGAAAAAGTACGGGTTTGAGTATTTTCAGATTGGTGTGAATTAGGCATGTGGAAACTTTTTGTAGCTCTGTTTTTACTCTTTTTAAATGGTAATGCACTCACGCTACAAAAAGCAAATATTTATAGCGACCAAAATATTTCAGGCTGGATGATGTCTGAAAAACTCGATGGCATACGAGCCTATTGGGATGGCAAAAAACTTCTCTCACGACAAGGTCAAGTCATAAATACTCCCGCGTGGTTTACGCAAAATCTTCCACCCTTTGAACTCGATGGCGAACTTTGGACGAAGAGAGGGGACTTTGAAAACATTCAGTCTATCGTGATGGATGAAGTTCCACACCCCAAGAGTACTTCCTCGCTGCCGCTCACCGCGCATTCCGAATGGAGTGAGATAAAATACAAGATATTTGAAGTTCCACATGCCGAAGGTAATTTTTCTGTACGATTAGAGAAGGCTCAAAAATATATACAAGAACAAAATTTACGGCATGTGGAAGTTATCAAACAGACTGTGTGTAAAGATAAAAAAGAGTTGGATGCGTTCTTGCAGAGTGTTGTAGCAAAAGGTGGCGAGGGTCTTGTTATAAAAGATGGCTCAAAAGAGTATTTTGAGGGAAGAAGCGACACAGTTCTGAAAGTGAAACTCGCACAAGATATGGAAGCAAAAGTCATCGGCTACAAAAATGGAAGTGGCAAATTTACAGGTATGATGGGAAGTTTACAAGTGGAGCTAGAAGACGGAACACAGTTTTTTATAGGAAGTGGATTTAGCGAAAAACAGAGAAAAAATCCTCCAAAAATAGGGGAAATAGTTTCATTTAAATATTTTGGCTTTACAAAAAATGGCAAACCAAAATTTGCTTCTTATATGCGAGTGAGAAAAGATTGAATATTTTAGTCGTTCGTACCGATAAACTTGGTGATTTTATAACTGCTCTTCCTGCGATTTATGTTCTTAAACAGCACAATCCACAAAACAGAATTATTGTTTGTGTCGCACCACTCAATAAAGCTCTTGCTTTGGCATGCGCTGTGAGCGGTAGCGAGGAAGTACTCTTGGGGTGTGGATTTATTGATGAGGTGATTGTGGATGATGGCAAAAGTTCTTTGTTTGTATTGGCAGAAAAGTTTAAAAATGCAAAAATCGATGCTTCCATAACTCTTTTTTCAAACACTCGTGTGGCTCTTGCACAGTTTTTATCACATATTCCAATCCGCATAGCACCTGCGACAAAAATAGCGCAGATTTTTTATACGCATAGAGTTGCTCAGCGAAGAAGCGAAGTGAAAATGGCGGAGTTTGAGTACAACTTGGAACTCACAAAAACACTTTTTTCGGATATAAATTTAGCATATAAAAAACCGCTTTTGGAGTTTAGCGATGCAAAAAAAGTGTATGAAGTTTTTTGTATCAATCACGACATCACAAAAGAGATAATCGCTTTTCATGTTGGTTTTGGCGGAAGCAGTGATGCAAATTGGAATTTGGATGAGTATGAAATTTTAATCCGTGAAGTTTTAAAAGCAAAAAAATACCAAGTCGTTCTCACTTTTGGCCCAGATGAAAAAGAACTGTATGAAGAGATGCAAAATAGATTTTTTGGTCAGGATGTAGTTTTTTATCTCTCCCTCGATGGGCTTATTTATTTTGCAAAACTCATAAGTCGCTTCAAACTTTTTGTAAGCACTTCCACGGGAACTTATCATCTTGCTTCCCTCGTTGGAACGCCGACGATGACATTTTTTGCGGATAGTTTGTTTGCGAGTTCTGCAAGGTGGAAGGGTGTTGGCGATGTCAAATTGCAACAACACTTTATGATTCCACATGACAAAGAGCAGAGAAAAATTATTTTTGAAGAAGTTGTAAAAGTGTTGCGAGAAATAAAATAATCCACATGCCATAGTGGCTGTGAATTGTTTTGCTTTGTTATTCTTTATCCAACAACAACTCGGTTGCGTCCATTTGCTTTGGCATCATAAAGGAGTTCATCGATGCGTTGAAGGAGCTTATCTCCACCTTCATTCCCAACTAATTGCGTTACTCCAAATGAGCAAGTAACTTGACCTACAACATCGAACACTTCATTTTGAATCATTCTACGCAAATTTTCAGCTACTTCAGAGGCAAAGTCTGCGGATGTATTTGGAAGAAGAATGATAAATTCTTCCCCACCCCATCGTGCAATGAGGTCACTTTTACGCAAACTCTTTTTTACTATGTTCGCAATAAAACGCAATACACTGTCTCCAACTAAATGCCCGTGCGTGTCATTTACCCTCTTGAAGTGATCAATATCGAAGAAAATCAAACTCAGTGGAGTATTTTCTCGCACTCCAACATGAAGTGCATGTTCGTAAAGAAGGTTGAAATGCATTCTGTTGGCAATTCTTGTGAGTGTATCTGTTGTCGATTTACCGATGATGGCTGAGATATCATTAAAAACAGCTATAACTCGAAATAGATTATTATCTTCAACAAGAGAGGCATCGATTTTAAAAATTGTCGTTTTGTTATTGATGGTAATTTTAGCTTTATGCTCACGCATAGGATTTGCAAGAATATACTCTATCCATGTTTTGTCCTCCATTGTAGGGAGGAGATATTCATCTGTATCTCCCTCTTGAAAGAAATCACAAATACAGTTATGTTTGAGTTGAAATGCCTCAAGAGTGCTAAAACCTACAAAATTTAAAAAAGAGTTGTTCGCACGGATGAGAAACTCGCCATCTGTTATAACAGTAGGGTTTGGCGTTGCATTCAGAATGGATTGCGCATATTTTTTTTCAACAGTAGCTCTTTTATATAATAATCCTAAAATAATAAAAAAGAGAGTTGTTATGGATGCTAAAACAATAATAAAAATGCCATGTTTCGTCCAAATATCTTGAAGTGTAAAGGTCGGAAGGACATCATAAGGTGGAATGCGAAGGGAACGAGCTAGAGTGTCAATTTCAGCATAGTCGCCAGATATTGTAAAACCAGCGATGATATCATTTCCTTTTGTTGTATTTTGATAGCCATAGAGGGCAACCGCTATTTTAGAAACGGTATCTGCAGGAAGTGTTTTTGCTGTAACTATCGCCCATTCTGGATAGAGACGCGTAGAAGTTTTCATTGGAAAATAAGAAAATTTTTGTTCATGAATAACAAAAATTTCTTTGAGGTTCAGTTGATTGTTTCGCACCATCTCTTCTATAATTCCACTACGAACAAATCCAGCATCGGCACTGCCAGATAACACTGTGTTAATGACTGCTTCATGGTTTTTTACGATGAAGGTTTTAGTATCGTTTTCTATATCCACACCATTGAGAAAAAGTTCATACGCTTGAGTTTGGTAGCCTCCTAGAAACTTTTGACCAGGAATGGCGATTGTTTTGCCTTTGAGATTTGAAATCAAGTGGATATCACTTCTATCAGCGCGAGTGATTATAGCACCTCCAAGATATTGCGTGATGGTGTTGTCATAGCGTTTGATGAGCGTCGCAATAGCTCCTGTTGTTTTTCCTTGTTTTTGCAAAGAGAGATAGTGGGTTGGATTGGTGGCAATAATATCGATTTTTCCTGCTAAAACTTGTTCTTCTAGCTCTTCTTGATCCAAGGGTTTGACAATAATTGTCGCATTAAGCTCTTTTGAGAGATAATCGGCGATAGGCTGATACTCTTTAATGATTTTTTCAGGCGTACGATAAGTAAAAACCCCAAAAGTTAAAGTTTCTGCTGTGAGTGTGATGATGCTAAGAAAAAGAAATAAAAGAATTTGCATTATAATAATAGCTCAGGTTTACCAGTTCTTGGTATTTTACTTGTCTGAAAAAAAGTTTGTGACAGTTGCTCCAACCATTTCAAATAGACTAATGTCTTTTTCACCCAAAGCATACCTAGAAGATACGCAGAAATGAGCTGAAGAAAATTTTTGTTCATAAAGTTTTTGTGAGACATAAGTTACTCTTTTAAAAAAAATCAAATGTTATGTATACAGAAGTTAGTTTACCTTATCGCGTCTTAAACTTCTTTTTAAATTCACTTTAGCTTCTAAAAACTTCGCTTCATTCACCAAAATTTCTACAGCTTTTTTTTCATCTAAATTGCCAAGTTTTGCATACTCTTTTGCCAATATAATAAGATCATTACCGTCTTTTGCCCAGAATTTATTGAAGTTTTTTAGGCCTTCATAAGGATGTATCGCTTTAAATTCCATTCTGTTTATATCTACAAGCGAAAATTTATATGTTTTATCTTTTTTAGTCACTAAAATGTTTCCAAGAGAATAATCCACATGCCAGACACCCTTTTTGTGAATATTGAAAGTAAATTTGACAAATTGTTTTAATATTTCTTGAAAGTCTTCTACCTTATGGTGGAAAACTTCTCTAATTGTAAAATCATATGGCTCATAAAGGGATATAAAATAGCTCTCTGTTAAAAGTCCTGAGTTGAAAAATTCTATAACACCGATGGGTTCTGGTGTATTTATGTTGAGCTCTTTTAATTTCGTACCGTTAATGTATGATTTTTTTGCCTTGCCTGCACGAAAAAAAGTATAAGCAAAACGATTGATGGCATGTGGAATTTTAAAGGATTTTACTACGCATTTGATGCCATGAATCTCAATAATTTTTAGTTCATTTCTCGCTTTATGGATACTTTTATCAGAGCTTTGAAAAGTCTCTCTTATATGTAATAGTTCAT
Source organism: Sulfurimonas sp. (assembly GCA_041662265.1). Lineage (GTDB taxonomy): Bacteria > Campylobacterota > Campylobacteria > Campylobacterales > Sulfurimonadaceae > Sulfurimonas. The sequence continues at coordinate 10,454 of JBAZSV010000008.1, read as the reverse complement.
TTCCAAAATTTGTATATTTAGGGTTTAAGATAAGTTGGTATGACAAAATTGTCCCCTTTATATTTGATATGTAATTATAGCATTTTAAACAAATGAGGAAATTAGGAGGGTTGTAGTTAACTTATGAGACTTTAATCGAGGCTATTTCGTCTATTTTTTCAAAGTTTTTAAATGCAATTGCAAGAAACTTACGCTTTTTTTGAGTAAGTTATCGCAAACACCTATATTTCAATATTAATTAGCAAAGTTAGAAAAAAAGCATGGAAAATTTGATTTAATCTAAGAATGTACCCAAGTCGGATTTTTATGAGGTAAAATTAAGTTTAGCAGCTAATTGGGTAAAGTAGAACTTCACTCTAAAATTTCTGCAAAAATAGAGGATAGGTCTTCTAAGTCATCTTGAAGCATTGTTGACTAAAGACGGAAGAGGTTATATTATTAAACAACTAAAATCACAAGAAGAGAGGATTATTTTCAAAATGAAATCACTAATTTTATCTGATAAAACTATGATTCAAAAGTTTGAAAATATTACATCAATGGTTGGTATTGGGGGGGGAGTCTTCATTAAGGATTTTCTTTATTTAATTCGTATAATTTTATGTACTTATAAAAATTTGTTGCCATATGAGAAAATGCTATGACTAATCCAGCATATCCGTCTAAAAAGCCTCTTTTGATGATATATGTTTTGAAAAAAGAGAACAAACCATTTAAAATTGCTTTGAGTGGAGAGGAACTTTTTTTCCCGACATTGTCATTGGCATACATTGTTGAGTAGCGGTCAAGTTTGATAATAAAATCTGTTATTGAAGAGTATGGATAGTGTTTTATCGTTCCAGCGATAAATAATCTGTCTAATTCATTCTGCATAATTTTTTCATGTACTTTCTTATTTGTGAAAGCAGTTTTATTTTTATTATAGACTCTAACAATGATGTCATTCCCCCAACAGTGCTTTATTTGAGTTTTTTTGTAGTAGTTTATTCGTAAAATTGAATAGATATAGTTTTCATTGAGATTTTGATTTTTTAAGTTAAGAATAAACTCATCTGATAAAACTTCATCTGCGTCAAGAGAAAGAATCCAATCGTTTTTTGCAAAACTTGCAGCAAGATTTTTGGTTGCTCCAAAACCTAAAAAATCACCTTGGACTAAGTTCACATTTTTATAGAATTTCGCTATTTCTTCGGTTTTATCTGTAGAGTTGTTGCTATAGAGAACTACATCTTGAAATTGTTTTAAGGAGTCCAGAACTTTAGCAATAGTTAATTCTGCATCTTTAGCGATTATGACACAAGAGATATTTTCTATTTCTTCTTCAGTCATTTACTGCTTCTCCTTTGAGCCTTTTTTTGAAATTTTTTATTTTTTTATTTTGATTTGAAAAATAAAGAACTTGACTAATAAATGTGTCATCACAATTCGTATGGAGCGCATATTCTTTAGCCATGACAGTTAAAATAGCATCACTAGCCCATAATTTAGAAAAGTTTTTTGCTCTATCTTTTTGGGTTAAGTTGAAAAACTTCATTCTATTTATGTCAACTATTTTAAAAGTGTAGTGTTCACTTTCTTTTTTTATAAGGATATTTCCAGGTGAGTAGTCATTGTGAAATATATTGTTATTGTGAAGTTCCAATGTAAATTTAGCAAATGCTTTGAAAATATTTTCTCTATCTAAAAAGTTGGCATCGAGTAAAGGCTCTCGTATAGTAAAATCATAGTCAAATTTTTCACTGATAAAAAAACTCTCTTTGAGAAGCATAAAGGTATAAAATTCAATATATCCAATTGGTTCTGGGGTAAAATTTCCAATTTTGAGAGAATATTCGTAGGATTTTTTTGCTTTTGAGTCTCTAAAAAAAGAGTAAATGAGTTGATTGAGTCTATTTGGAATGCGAAAAGATTTGACTACAGTATCTACACCGTCGTATTTTATAACTTTTAATTTATTCCGAGCTTTGTGAATTGTATTCTTGTTATGATAAAAATATTCTTTGATATCTAAAAGAAAAACTTGAAAGCTATTTGCGTAGTTTTTATTTAATTTGTACTTATTCATGGGTGCAATTATAGCGAATTTCATCTAATCTTTTAAACAAAAAAATGTTATCATTTTTCAAAATTTAAAGGTTTTGAAAATTTGAAAAATATTCTAGAACTTTGCCTTTCTCCTGATTTAGGGGGACTTGAACTCTACATGATGAGAGCTTCTCATTTTTTAGATGCAAAAACAAATGTGATAAGTGTTATAAATGAATCAGGTAAGTTAGAACAATACTATAAAGACACGCAATATAAATATGAGATGCTCACAAGGAGTTCTCTGTTTTTTTCCTTTATCACTGCAAAAAAATTGGCAAAAATAATTGATGCACAAAAAATAGAAATAGTTCACTTACATTGGACAAAAGACCTACCGATAGCTGTTTTAGCAAAACTTTTTTCAAAACAAAAACCTAAACTTGTTCAAACTCGAAATATGACTATGACGAGATTTAAAGATGATTTTTATCATAGATTTTTATATAAAAATATAGATTTGATGCTTCCTGTTACTTATCAAGTACAAGAGCAACTAAAAAAATTCATACCAGAGCGTATCCGACCAAAAATAGAAGTGTTGTATATGGGAGCTGAGGAACCTGAACTCATAAATGATGCACAAAAACAAATTCTTCGTAAAGAGTACAAACTAGATGACTCTTTTATAGTAGGAATTGTTGGAAGAATAGAAGAAGAAAAAGGTCAATATTTAGTTATCGATGCAGTCAAACAACTTGTTCAAAAAGATATAAATGTTCAGGCTTTAATTGTAGGGCATGCTATGAGTGAAGAGTATTTGAATGCTCTCAAAGCGGATATAAAAAACAACAATATTGAAAATAACATTCTATTTACAGGTTTTACAAGAGAAGCACAAAAGCTTATGCAACTGTGTGATTGTTTAGTTCTTGCAACAGAGAGAGAAACTTTTGGTTTGGTTCTCGTGGAAGCTATGGCATGTGGAATTACCGTTATAGGAAGTGATAGTGGCGGTCCATTGGAAATTATAGACGATGGAAAAACAGGTTTGCTCTTTAAAACAAAAGATAGTTTTGATTTATATGAAAATATTAAACTTTTAGTAGAAAATGTGGAGTTTAATAAAAGCCTTTCCATAAAAGGAAAAGAAAAAGCAGATGAAAAATTTCACAGTACAAAACAATTTATTAAATTAGAATCTCTATTGGAGCAAATGTGAAGATACTTTATATAAATACATCATCTGCGGATTATGTACAGGATTTGACATATAGTGGGCTTGTGAAAAAATTTGGCTATAAAAATGTGATTGATTATAAATGGAATAAAAAATATCATGTTCCTTATAAAAAATATCCTAAAAATTTGGGATATGTAGAAAATTCATTCTTTGGTTCTATTTTTAGAAATATTGATTTTAAAAGTTTAGATTATGTTTTTGTTGGTTCATGTAAAGTTGAAGCGTTTGACACCTATATAGAAATAGCACATAAAATACCAAAAAATGTTCCAGTGATATTTATAGATGGTGGTGATGGTGACAAAATAGGGATAGATTTGACTACTTATGGAAGAGCTGAATTATATGAAAAAGCTCTCTCCATTCGTCCTTTTGATGTTATTTTTAAGAGAGAATACTTAGTCGAAGAGATATATAAAGAGAGTATTGCACCATTACCAATGTCATTTAATTTTGATAGATTACCCAATCTAGCGAATGATTTAAAATATGATGTCTCTTTTTGGGCTGTTGAGTCGCATCCTTTACGAACAAATGCTTTAAATATATTAGAAAATAAATATGACTGTCAAAATAATGGAACAACTAGAAATCAAAAATTTAGTAAGTATAAGCGTAAAGGCTCTTTTTATCTTCAAGAATTATCTGATTGTAAAATTACGATAAATATTCGAGGTGGTGGCTGGGATACTATGCGATATTGGGAAGTTCCAGCTGTTGGTGGGTTTATGTTGAGTCAAAAACCACAAATTGTTATTCCAAATAATTTTGAACATGAAAAAGATGTGGTCTTTTTTAAGGATGATTTGTCAGATTTAACTGATTTATGTGATTATTATTTAAAAAATGATTATGAGCGAGAGAAGATAGCCAAATCAGGGTTGCAAAAGATGAAAGATTTTCATACGGATGAAAAAAGAGTAGAGTATATTTTTGACAAAATTACAAAAGTAGTGAAATGAAAGTTAGTTTAATTGTCGCAGTTTATAAAGATATTGAAGCACTCGACTTAATTGTAAGTGCATTAAAACTCCAAACATATAAAAATTTTGAATTGATAGTGGCAGAAGATAATAATTCCGATGAGATGAGAAAATATGTATCAAGCATTTCAGAGATAGATGTTATACATACTTATCAAGAGGACAGAGGTGTAAGAAAATCAAGATCAGTAAATAATGCTATATTAAAAGCTACTGGAGAGTATCTTATATTTATTGATGGAGACTGCATTCCTTATGCCACATTTGTGGAATCGCATGTTTATTTGGCTGAAAAATCTACTGTTTTATCTGGAAGAAGATTGAATCTTGGAGAATTGTTTTCTTTAAAATTACGAGAGAAAAAAATAGAATCAACTTATTTAGAAAAAAACATCCTATCAAATTTTTTTGAGTTAAAAAAAGATATTAAAGAAGGACATTTAGAAGCTGGGATATATATAAATCCGCGGAATATTTTATATAGATTATTATTTAAAAAACGGAAAAATAGTTCGCTGCTGGGATGTAACTATTCATGTTTTAAAGAAGATATGCTTAAAATAAATGGCTTAGACGAAAGTTATGGCGCATCTCCTGTAGCAGATGACACAGATATGGAATGGCGTTTTAGAAAAGCTGGATTAAGTATAAAATCTTGTAAGTTTGCTGCAAATATTTTTCATCTTTATCATACGAGAAAAAGTAATAATAAAGAGTTTATTTTAGGCTCAGAGCTTACCGTGATGCATTCAAGAATGAAAAAAGATAACTATAAAGCTCTTGTCGGATTGGATTCTCACCTATAATTTATATATATTAAAAATTGAAATATAAAAATTCTGAAACTTTATTGAGAGACAAAATACTAAATGTAAAAATAATAGCAATGAACCAAGCTGTCTTTTTATTAGGTTTAAAAGCTTCTAATAATTGCATAGAGTTTTTTAATACCACAACAAACACAATTCCTAAAATAATCTGCCAGTAAACATCACTGCTGAAATATTCAGCCTTAAACTCTGTGAAACTAAACATCTTAGTGAGTATGATGATAGCATCATTAAACTCTTTTGCACGAAAAAATACCCAAGTAATATTAATAAAGTTAAAAGTGATAAACCAAGCTAAAACCTTTGGCATGTGCAAATCAAAATGAGACCAAAATCTATGTATAACTAAAGCCATGCCATGCATAAATCCCCAAAAAACAAATGTCCATCCAGCACCATGCCAAATTCTACCAAGCACAAATGTTGCAAGGAGATTATTATATGTTCTAAAGCTTCCCTTTCTGTTTCCACCAAGAGGAATATAAATATAATCCCTTAAAAACCTAGAGAGTGTCATGTGCCATCTTCTCCAAAAATCTTGAATATTGATTGCTTTGTATGGAGAGTTAAAGTTTATTGGTAACTTAATGTTAAAAAGCAATGCAGCGCCTATTGCCATGTCCGTGTAGCCGCTAAAGTCAAAGTAGAGTTGGAGTGTATAAGTTAATGAAGCTGCCCAAGCTTCGAGCATATTTAATGTAGCGGGGTCTGCATAAAATTTAGTGACATACTCGGCAAAAAAATCTGCAATACCTACTTTTTTAAACAAACCAATAGAGAAACAAGAGGTGGTTTAAGTTTCAGAATGTAACTTTTTTTTAATTTAACTGCCCAATTTTAGAGTTCGTTTGACAAATGGTAAAAAAGCAAATATAAATTCGTAACTATTAAATAACATGTAGAGGCTACCTTTTTGTTTTTTACTAAAAGCGAAGTTTTACAATATTTTGCATATTTTAAACATTAATGATACCTTTCTCTTTTTATCTATAAAGTTACTTGATTGAGGTATTTATTCCATAAATTCAGAAGAATCTTGAACATAGGGTAAAGTTCTTTCAATCCATTCTTCTATGACTACATCAGGTTTTTCTTTGCTTATGAGTACATTGATTTTTTTAAAATTCAATTTCTCCCATATGTAAGTAGCTTTTCCAAAATAATTATCAAAATAAGGTTCCACAGCAATAAAAAATGAATCTCTAAATATTATGGCTGTCTGTTGTTTCTCTTTACATATTTTTGTATGTTCTTCATTGTATTTATATGTAGCAGGTATTGAAGTTGTGTCGCATTTATTTTTAAATATTGGTAATGGCTCAATTTCTGTAATATTGTCTATTTTGGCAAATCCAGCTAAATCTCCTGTAGGCATATTTTTTGATGTATCAAATTCATTCTCTTGTAGTAAAGTAGCATCTATCGATAAAGAAGAAACAGCATTTATTTTTTTGATTATTTCATACTGAGCTATATTTGCACCATAACTATTCCAGTGTGTGTCTGTTTTAAAGTAGAGTTGCTGTTTTTGCTTTGCATCTAATAGAGGTTGTCTTAAATCGACAATAGGAACAGAGGTGTTTTTTTGAACATAAGATACAAGTTGGTCTGTTGCAGATTGGTTATTATACTTTTTTATATAGTCTGGCAACTTTTCAAAATAAATTGTATGTGCATTAGGTGCGATTACTAGAATATAGAGAATGCCTCTTTTTTTAAACCATTGTTCTATCGTTGCTATGGATTGTGCAAATTTTTTAAGTTCTTCTCCTGAATATAAATTTATGTTCATTACATCGCCCATGGGGTCATCAAATTTATTATAACCTTTATCTGCTCGACCTAAAAACATCCAGCCATCTTTTCCCATAGTAACATCCGAAGAGACATTATCGGCTTCAATTTTATTTTTTACTTTGAAATATTCATTTGTTAATATTTCTCTTAATCCAAAATGATCTGAAAAATATTTATTAAAATTATCTGGAAACTTTATGAAATCATTGATACTGCTTATATCTTTTGGAAGAACAGCAAGTGTTCTTTTTTCTATTGAGGAAATTGTTTTGTCCTCTGAAAGTAGCCAAATAGAGAAGGGTATAAATAAAGCACTTAAAAAAGTTATCATTATTGCAATATTTGTTATCTTTGTTATTTTATTTTTCATCATTTTTTTTAAAACCTAAAATAGATAAATGGGTTGTATGTTGATGCAGAGATTTTTAATAGAGATAAATAAAGCAAAATAAAGAGAACGAAAAATTTTAAAATATTAAATGTAAAATAATAAATTACATCTCCTTTGTCGCTCAAATGGAGCATCTTTTTTTTCAATATTGGATAGATAGGAGTAGATAAGATAATTGCGATTACTGAGATAACTAAAAATTCATTAGAAAAAAGTGACTGAAAATATATAGGCTCAATATAGAATTTTTGAAAGTTTATCATTGCATTTAAATAGGTAAAAGATGCTTGTAAATTTTCGGCTCTAAAAAATACCCAGCTTATAGTAATTATGAGCAATAAGTAAATATGCTGCGTCATCGCACTTCTTTTTTTAAGTATGGTAGAGAATCCAGCATGCTCTATAGCTAAAAAAAATCCATGAAATAACCCCCATGCTATAAAATTCCAACTTGCACCGTGCCAGACTCCAGTTAAAAGAAAGACAATCAAAAGATTTCTATAGGTGATTAAAGTTGATGATTGACTTCCACCTAATGGAAAATAGAGGTAATCTCTAAACCAAGTGGAGAGTGAAATATGCCATCTGCGCCAAAATTCTCTTAATGATTTTGAGATATAAGGGTAATTGAAATTTTCTAAAAATCTAAAACCAAACATTCTTCCAAGCCCTATAGCCATGTCTGAATATCCAGAAAAATCAAAATAAATTTGCAAACTGTATGCGATAATCCCTATCCAAGCTAAGGGCATAGTTAAATCATTATTTGCTAGTGCAAATATTTTATCAGCCACTTCACCTAGCGGATTAGCAATTAACATTTTTTTTGATAAACCAAGTGTAAATCTCTCTATGCCACTTACAAATAATTTAGTAGTGTGAAGCCTTGTATATATTTGCCTTGCTATGTTGTGGTACCTAATAATTGGTCCAGCGATTAATTGAGGAAAGAGTGATATATATAATCCTAAGTGAAGAATATTTTTTAGTGCTGTCGCCTTTTTTTTATATACATCCACAATATATGAAATCGCATGAAATGTAAAAAATGAAATTCCAAGTGGTAAGTGAATCGGCACAATATCAATAGTCTGAAAGCCAATCTCTTGTAGTACAATATTTATATTATCACTAATAAAATTAATATATTTATAAAAAAGAAGTAGGAGTAAATTTAAAGTTATTCCTATTGTTAAGCCTGTTTTTTTCTTTTTATCTTCAGTTTGTTTGTCTATGTAAATACCAACAAAATAATTTATTGTAATAGAAAGTATCATAACTAAAAGATAAAATACTTCACCCCAAGCATAAAACATAAGACTAAAAAACAGTAAAATAAAATTTCTATATTTATCTTTTGCAAAAAAGTAAATGGCTAATACGAGTGGTAAAAAAAAGAAAATGAATACAGGAGAAGTAAATACCATTTAATTTCCAGTAATTTGATAGTTTTTTGCATCGGCAATAAATTTATCTATATGGTTTTCATAATTTTTTTTTGTTAACACTATTCCAAAGTCATTTGTATATTTTAAAGATTTAGTATCTATGGGTTGATGAAAGATGATATCCATCATAAGTTTCCATTATATATTTTAAAATGATGGGCATAGGCAGATTCTTTGGCATTAAAATAAATATTCGTTTTAGTAAATTTCAATATATCTGTACTTAAAAGCATTTTTATTTTATAAAAAGGATTCTCAGTTTTATTTATAAGATTTTCAAAATCATAGGTATTGATTTTTTTAGCTACTTCTATAGACCATAAATCTATTCCTAGGATAAGAACTTTAAAATCTTTGCCATTCTTTTTTTTAGCATACTCTATAAAATTATTAAATTCATAGAGGCTCATTGCATTAGCAGCATAGTTGAAAACTTTATGTTGTTTTACTTCTGTTTGATTCACAATAGTCATCGTGCTACTGCCAATCATTATGCCGTCATAATTGAAATCTCTAAAATAGACTAGATTGGTTTTTTGTTGTCTTTCATCAAACTCTTCTTTTAATGGGAGAAGAGGCTGCTTATGATTGAATGCCCACATAGGGTCAACATACCAATTTAAAATAGATACACTCAGCATTATTGTAATCGTGCTTATTATAAATAATTGAATAAATTTTTTCATTTTTATCTTTATAATTAATTTTCTGTAATTTTATCTATATATTTATTACATAGAGATATATATGGGCTGATATTATTTTGCCAATGTATGTATAACTATAGATAGCAATATGCATTGAGATACAATTCATTTTTAGGTTGTAGCTTATTATGAGTGGTTTAAAGAGGTTTATAGATGATTATAGGCAATGAGTTGGTGGAGCTGTGGAGGATTTAAGCTTCCACATAATAGGGCATTAAAAGGCTTTACTAAAAGAATACCTTACAATATACCTTACAATTTTTGATTGTACCTACTTATCAAATTCTTTTATCAAATCAATAAGCATATTTTCGTTAATACTCTCTATTTGTGATTTATCGTAAATAGTAAGTAAGTACACGGCATCATCTATCTTTAAATAGTAATAAATTCTATAACCCGCACTTTTACCTTTGTTTTTATTACTGTTTGATAGTCTGACTTTAAAGAAGTTGATTTTTATATTTGTAGCGGTTGCGTGATAGTCACTAAAATGATTGATAAAATCTTCTAAATCATTTTTTAAGAGATTAAATTTTTTTGATAGTTGTTTAGATTGTTTATCAAAAAGTGAAGATGTTTCAAAGTTCACTAAATAACTTTTGTATAGGTTGAATTTTACCTTGCTTCACTTCATTGATTGATTGATTTATCTCATCCGCAATTTGATACTCTTTTTTATACAAGATTTTATTAAATGCAAGTTTTAACTCATCTTGCATATTTATACCTTTTTTTATCATCTCATTGTATAAATTATCTTCAACTTGAAAATGTATAGTTTGCATAAAAAATTCCTTACTCATAAACTTTGTAAAATTATAGCATTGTTAGTTCAATATCATCTAAATTAATATTTTAGAGTTAAAAAGTTCTTATTTTTCTCTCAAACCTTAAAGCACTTGTCAAACGAACTCTAAAATTAGGCAGTTAAATTAAAAAAAAGTTACATTCTGAAACTTAAACCACCTCTTGTTTTTCTACCTGTTTATTTGAAGATTTAGCTCCAAACTTATAAATATCTGAATTG
>JBAZSV010000007.1:0-87890 GCA_041662265.1 Sulfurimonas sp. | reverse complement strand
CTGGCTCCATTCCGAACCCAGAAGCTAAGCCTCTCATCGCTGATAATACTGCATCTTTCAGGTGTGGAAATGTAGGTCGCTGCCTAGTTCTCAAAGTTATAACCTCTTACTTCTACAATCAACTTTTTATCTTTAACTTACTCTTCCTTTTTATGAACTAATATTTTATTTCTTTTTTATTTTTGGCATGTGGAATTTATTGTAATATTGATTCGTTTATATTCCATGTATGCTCTATATCTTTCATATTAACTTCATTCAATCTACTTAAATAATAATCTCTACTCACTTCTTTCGCACCCAAACTCTTTAAATGTTCTGTTGGAACTTGACAATCTATAAAATCATAACCCCAATATTTTAGATGTTTTATTAAAACTGCATAGGCTGATTTTGAAGCATCGTTGGCATGTGCAAACATTGACTCCCCACAAAAAACTTTTCCTACTACAATACCATACAATCCACCCACTAACTTGTCATCTATATAACTTTCAATTGAGTGTGCGATTCCCATTTCATAAAGAACTGCATACGCTTCGATAATCTCTTTTTGAATCCATGTTCCGTTTTGATTGTTTCTTGTAGTTGAAGCACACTGACGCATAACCTCTTTAAAGTTCGTGTCAAATTTATACTCAAATTTTTTCATGCTTTTTTTTAAAGAGCGACTGAGTTTAAAATCATCTAGTTCCATAATAAGTCTTGGATTTGGCGACCACCAGATTATCGGATCACCTTTTGAATACCATGGGAAAATGCCGTTTTGATAGGCACGGAGAAGTCTTGAAGAACTCAAATCCCCTCCCCAAGCTACGATGCCATCTTCATTTGCATCGTTGGCATGTGGAAATGATAAGTTATGTTTATTTAACTGCGGTATATTCAAGTGTTAATTCTTTGCTAAAGTCAACTTCCACATGCCCACCATTTTTGAGTTTTCCAAAGAGTATCTCATCAGTGAGTTTATTTGTGATGTTCTCTTGAATGTATCGCTTGAGTGGTCTTGCTCCCATCTCTTGCGAGTAACTCTCTTTTGCAATATACTCAACTGCTTTATCGCTTATTGCAACTGTGATTTTTTTCTTTTTAAGCTGTTTATTTAACTCTACTATAAATTTTCTCACAACCCCATTTACACTCTCCATTGAAAGTGGTTTAAATTCAACTATTGCATCGAGTCTATTCCTAAATTCGGGCGTAAAAAACGATTTGAGCTCTTCATTTTTTGAGAGAGATGTGTCTTTGTTGAAACCCATAACACCTCTTGCAGTTGCACCGATGTTGGATGTCATGATGAGTATGACATTTTGAAAGTTTGCTTTGTAGCCATTGTTATCCGTTAAAACTGCATTGTCCATTATTTGAAGAAGAATATTGACCAAATCTGGATGCGCTTTTTCGATTTCATCGAGTAGTAAAACGCTGTAAGGATGTTTTTTTATGACTTCCGTTAAAAGTCCACCTTGCTCATATCCGACATATCCAGGAGGTGCTCCTACTAATCTGCTAAGCGCATGTTTTTCCATATATTCGCTCATATCAAATCGCTCGAAATGAATTCCTAAAGTATCGCTCAGTGCAATTGCTAGTTCCGTTTTTCCAACACCAGTAGGCCCTGAAAATAAAAATGAGGCTATTGGTTTGTTTGCAGGTGTAAGACCAGCTTTTGATATTTTTATAGCATTAGCAACTTTTGTAACTGCACTCTCTTGTCCAATCACTCTTTGTTTTAGGGTTTCTTCTAAATTTACAAGAGAGGAAGTTTCATCTTTATTGACTTTAGAAGTGGAAATTCCCAGAATATTTGAGATAGTTCTTTCGATGTCTGTAGCAGTTATTTTACTTCTTTTATTTTTCTTGAGATGAAAAGAGGCGGCTGTTTCATCTATGAGGTCTATCGCTTTATCTGGCAAAAATCTATCTGTAATGTATCTTTTTGACAAATCTACCGCAGTGCGAAGTGCTTTGTTTGTGTAGCTTACTCCATGATGTTTTTCATATTTTTCTTGTAAGCCTTTTAAAATGAGATAACTCGTTTTAGCGGATGGCTCATTGATGTCAATTTTGCTAAATCTTCTGCTGAGTGCTTTATCTTTTTCAAAACCATTTCTGTATTCAGCAAAGGTTGTAGCTCCCATACATTTTAGCTCACCACTCGCAAGTGCGGGTTTGAGCTGGTTGGCTGCATCCATCGTTCCGCTCGTTGAACCCGCACCTATGAGCGTGTGAATCTCATCTATAAAAAGTATGGCATGTGGAATGGATTTTAGCTCATCCATAACGCCTTTGAGTCTCTTTTCAAAGTCTCCTCTGTATTTTGTTCCAGCGAGTAATGCACCCAAATCAAGTGCGTAAAGTTGTGATTTTTTAATAATCTCAGGCACATTTCCTGCGACAATATTAAGTGCTAATCCCTCAGCGATTGCAGTTTTTCCCACACCAGCTTCTCCGATTAAAAGAGGATTGTTCTTTTTTCTTCTACATAAAATCTGAGTTACTCTTTTTATTTCATCATCTCTTCCTACGACAGGGTCGATTTTGCCCTCAGCGGCTTTTTCTAAAAGGTTTATCGCATATTTTTCTAAGTAAGATTCTCTCTCATGAGTCTCTGTTTTTATGTCCGAATGAGAGATGAGTTCGAGTATGTCAAGTCTTGAAATTTGGTATGCGTTTAAAAGTTTGTAGCTAAATGTGTTTTCTTCATCAAATAAAGCAGCCAGTAAATCACCAACATCTGCACTGCTTTGTCCAGAACTTTGTATATGTTTTATCATATTGTCGATGAGTCTTGCGAGTGCAATGCTTTCATAAGGGTCGTTATTTATGTGGGAAGGAAGCGGTTGTATGTTTGTGTTTATGTAGTTTACGAGTGCTTCTTTCATTTTATAAACATCACCTCCACATGCCGTGATGATATGCATCCCCTCAGGAGAACTCAAAAGCAGATAAAAGACATGTTCTATCGTCAGATACTCATGTCTTAGCCCTTTTGCAAAAAGAATCGATTTTTGAAATATTTCGTTTAATTCTTGACTTATCATCTATTCTTCTTCTTCCATAATTGCTTTGAGTGGAAAGCCATTTTCTCTTGCTCGTTTATGCACTTCCATCACTTTTGTCTCTGCGATTTCGTGGGTGTAAACACCACAAATACCTCTTTCTTTATGATGCACTTCAAGCATTATCGCCTCTGCTTCTTCATAACTTTTGTGAAATATGCTCATCAGCACATCCACAACAAAATCCATAGAACTATAATCATCATTGAGTATAAAAACTTTATAATTTTTTGGATATTGTACTTTGACTTCATAGATTGTTTCATGTTCTGTATGTGTTGCCATTTTCTCTACTTTATAATTGTTGATAGATTATAGCAAATAAGAGGTAATTATAGAATTTGGCATGTGGAAATAAGGCACACACTTCTTTAATGCGCCTAAATACTCTCCTTTAAAATGCTCTTTATCATATTTTTAAAAATAAAATAGTGTAGAGGTTTCATGGCATACCAATAGATTCTGCCCCCTATTCCTTTTGGATAAAAATATGCAGACTGGATGAGTTTTTTATCGACTATTTTAAACTCCAACCAAGCTTGTCCAGGAATTTTCATCTGTGCAAAAAGTAGAAGTCTTTCGTTTGGCTCTATGTCTTCCACTCTCCAAAAATCTAAACACTCGCCTAATCTTAAATCACAAATATCTCTTCTGCCTCTATTGAGACCTGCTCCGCCGAGGATTTTATCTATAATACCGCGTATTTCCCATAAAAAATCATAGTCAAACCATCCATGTTGTCCACCGATTGAGGTGATTGTTTTAAAAACTTTTTCTTTTTGATAAGAACTTATATCGGACTCTTGTCTATCTACAAAAACTGCATCGTGGATTTGATTGGCATGTGTTTGATCCCAAGTAGTACCGTCTGTATCGCTCCATCTGCTGATAACTTGTTTTTGTTCTATCTCTTTTATGGCTTTTTCTACTGCTTGATTATAAGTCATAGGCGTAATGTGCGGATAATATTTTTGTGCATTATCATTTTGCATAACCACTTCAGATTTCAATCCTTCAATAAGTGCTTTGGCAACTTTAAATGGAACAGGCGTGAAAAGGTTGAGCCAATAGGATGAGAGGTTGATACTCATAAAGGGTACAGGAATGAGGTATCTTTTTAAGCCCAGATACTTTGCAGTTTGAAGCATCATCTCTTTATATGACATTTTTTCAGAACCGATATCTACGATGAGATTTTTATCATAGTTGAGATATAAAGATGAAGAAAGATAGCTGATAACGTCCTCAATAGCAATAGGTTGCGCGAGAGTATTGACCCATTTTGGAGTTATCAAAAATGGAAGTTTCTCGATAAGATTGCGTATGATTTCAAAACTTGCACTCCCCGAACCAATAATCACTCCCGCTCTTATCCAGATAGTTTGCGTTGTTTTTGAGGAGCTTAAAATCTCACCTGTTTCAAGTCGGCTTAAAAGATGTTCACTCGTATTGTTGTTTTTTACACCTAATCCACCCAAATAGATGACTCTTTTTACACCACATGCAGTTGCGGTGTCTATGAAGTTTTGGGCTGAGAGACTGTCAAGTTCTTTATAGTTTGGTTTATTGAGTGAATGGATAAGGTAAAAAGCTGTGTCCACACCTTCTAAGGCTTTTGTAAGAGCCTCTTTGTCGAAGGTATCGCCTTCTATAACTTCATAGGTTTCAACTACCTCTTTAGAGAGACTTTTTTTGTTTCTCACAAAAATTCTTAACGCAACATCTTCATTTGAGAGAAGAGATTTTTTTAGCCTTCTGCCTATATATCCGTTTGCGCCAGTGAGTAATATTTTCATAAAAATCCCTTTGTGTATTGGGTTATTATAGATGGTTTTTGCTTAAGTAAGTGAAGAAGAATGAGTTTAATTTTTCATTTCGTTATAATCTTTAAAAATTTGATTTTTTGTATAAATATTTTTGACCGCTTATATAGTTTAAGATATAATCTATAGTAGTGGAACATAATAAATGTAAGGAGATGAGTGTGAGCGTTAAAAAAGTAAAAAGTGAGAGTGGTAATTTTGGATTATTTGGTTCACTTTCTTTAATCTTCTTAGTTATCATTTTTGTAGTTGTTATACTTTTTATTAAACTAGAAAAAAATGAGCAAGAGTTTGAGGGGCATCTTACTCAAGATATTCTGCATAATGCGATTGATAATTTTGACAATATAGTTTTAGCTAGAACTTGGAACGCTTCTTTTGGTGGTGTTTATGTCAAAGCACAGGATGCAATGGAGCCAAATGAGTATCTTCATGATAATGTAATACACAGTGATAAAAATGAAACATTACTTAAAATAAATCCCGCTTGGATGACACGCCAAATGTCTGGAATAGCTAACAAAGACTCAAATCATTACTATAAAATCACATCACTAAAACTTATTAATCCACAAAATAAGCCAGATGCTTTTGAAACAGAGGCGTTGGAATATTTTGAAAAAAATAAAAATGAGCCTTACTATTGGCAGTTTAAAAAGAGTGGTGAAACTATAGATAAATTTGATTTTATGGGAAGTTTGAAGATTGTTGAGAGTTGTTTGCAATGTCATGCAGAGCAGGGCTATAAAGTGGGAGATATTAGAGGCGGAATCAGAGTAAGTGTTCCCACTAATGACTATAGCGAGGGAATGAGTTTTATAAAAAAAGAGAACAATCATATGCGATGGCTCGTTTTAATATCTGGGTTGATTATTTTTTTATTGATCTCATTTTTAATGAAAAAAATATATGCACATCAAAATGAAATGATTAAATTTAATGAAGAGTTAGAAGAAAAAGTACTCCTTAGAACACAAGCCCTTGATGAAATGAATGATACTCTCGAAGCTAGAGTGGAGATAGAGGTAGAGAAAAATAGAAAAAAAGATGAGTCGATGCTGACCCAATCGCGTTACTTGGCTATGGGAGAAATATTGGAGATGATTTCTCATCAGTGGCGACAGCCAATTACTGTTATTGGAGTAACTGCAGGTACTTTGTTGATAAATCTTGAACTTGGAATAGATAATAAAGATGAAACAAAAAGGGAGTTGGAACATATTTCAGCTCAGATACACAAACTCTCTAAAATAATTACTGATTTTAGTAACCTCTTTGAGTCATACGGGGATAAAAGCTTGACAGAACCATGTAATTTAGTGGATGAAATTTTAAATGTTATGCAAAATAGTTTGAAACATTACGGCATAGTGATTGAAAGTAAGTGTGAAAGTCAGAGTGAATCAATGCTTATTCCAAGGGAGTTATTTCAAGTTTATTGGAACATTATTAACAATGCGAAAGAAATATTAATTGAACGCGAGATTAATAATCCAAAAATCACAATAGAAATTAGAGAAAGTGAAAATGAGCTTATAACGCATATCTCTGATAATGCGGGTGGAATAAAAGAGGAGAATTTAAACAAAATCTTTGAACCCTATTTTAGTACAAAAGAGGATTTAAATGGAAAAGGATTAGGTTTGTATATCAGCAAATCAATTGTAGAGAAACATCTGCATGGTTCTATTTTTGTAGAAAATTGTGACGCGGGAGCTGTTTTTACTGTGCGAATTCCTAAAACATACAAATTGTTAGGGTAAAAATTCATCGTGTCTATAAATTAAGAAGAGGTTGAAAAAATGAAAAAAAGAATTTTTGTAACCGCGACAAATACCAACATCGGTAAAACTTACACAACGAAATTGCTCCTAAAAGAGTTTGCATCTCGAGGGCTTTTGGTTGGGGTTATCAAGCCTGTTGAAACTGGTGTGATCGATGATTTTGCAAGTGATGGAGAGGAACTTTTGGAGTGTGTCAAACAGTTAAATCCTAAGTTGTGGTCTATGGAAGTGGATGATGTTGTCCCCATCACTTATGAACTTGCGGCGGCTCCTTTTGTGGCTTCAAACAATACTCCATTTGATTTAAAAAAAGTCCTTTTGAAGATTGAAGAGATGGAAGCTTCTTGTGATATTGTTATCATTGAAGGGGCTGGTGGGCTTTTTGTTCCGCTGGATGCAAACTTAATGATGATAGATTTAATCACACGATTTGAAGCTGTTGCTCTTTTGGTGACGCACTGCTCACTTGGGTGCATCAACGATACTCTGCTGAGTCAAAAAGTTTTGAGTGAGAGAAATATTCCACATGCCGTGGCTTTTAATTGCAGAGAGAATGATGAAAGTTTTAAAGTTGTCTCAGAACCTTACTTTTTAAAAACGAATCAAACGGTGTTAAAAGTGGACGAAGATATTGTAAAAATATGTGATGTTTTGTATAATCTATAAAAAATAAAGAAGAAGTAAAATATGAAGCATTTAATTCGCACAGATGATTTTTCCAACGAAGAGATTGAAGAGATTTTAGCGGATGCTAAAAAGTTTAGTGATGGTAGATTTGATAGAATTTTGCAAGACAAAATCATCATTACTCTCTTTTTTGAAAACTCAACCAGAACGCGAAGCTCTTTTGAGATAGCTGCAAAAAGGCTTGGTGCGGAGATGGTGCATTTGGATGTGGCAAAAAGCTCCACTGCCAAGGGCGAGACTTTGGTCGATACGGCGATGAACCTTGATGCAATGGGTCCACATGCCATAATCGTGCGTCATCAAAATGCGGGAGTTCCTAAAATCCTCTCCGACCATACAAATGCTTCTATTATAAATGCGGGAGACGGCGCACACGCGCACCCGACACAGGCACTTTTAGACCTTTATACTTTGCGAGAACATTTTGGTGATGTTAAAGGCAAAAAAATCGCAATTGTCGGAGATATAAAAAACTCTCGCGTGGCAAACTCTAACATAGAACTTTTAACGCGTTTTGGAATGGAAGTGATTTTGGTCGCTCCTCCCCAATTTTTGCCTAAAACAAGACTCAAAACAACGCATTACATCAAAGAAATTATCGATGAGGTGGATGCGATTATGAGTTTAAGAACGCAAACAGAGCGACACGCTTCGCAAAATTATGCTTCACTCAAAGATTATGCGAGTGATTTTTGTATCACTTCGGAGCTTGTGGGTGAGAGAGATATTATCTTACTTCATCCTGGCCCAGTGCATAGAAATGTAGATATTTGTGATGCGCTTTTAGCCGATAAAAGATGCAAAGTGCTTGAGCAAGTAACAAATGGCGTATCCATAAGAATGGCGATACTCAAAAAATTAATCTCTTAAATGCAATTTGAACTTTTAAATTCTTTAGGTAAAGAGAGAAAACCTTTTCTTTTTATCTCTGATTTTAAGGCTGAAAATCTAGAAGTAATTTTTTTGGAAGATTTACTTCAAGAGGATATTGAATTTTCTATTGATGAAAATTACAGTTCCACATGCCACAAAAAAAGTTTTGATACAACACCTCTCTCCTATGAAGCGTATAAAAAAAAGTTTGACATCGTAATAGAAAAAATAAAAGCAGGAAACACTTATCTGCTCAACCTCACACAACCTACAAAAATTAAAACTACACTTACTCTAAAAGAGATATTTGCACATGCCTCTGCCCACTATAAACTAAGATATAAAGATAAATTTGTCTGTTTTTCTCCTGAAAAATTTATACAAATCGCAGAGGATAAAATCCATACCTATCCCATGAAAGGAACAATCGATGCCGCCCTTCCACATGCCCAAGAAACTATTTTAAACAACCAAAAAGAGATGGCGGAACATGTGATGGTTGTGGATTTATTGCGGAATGATTTATCGATTGTAGCATCAAATGTGAAAGTAGAGAAGTTTCGATATGTTCAGACGATAGATGCAGGGGCAAAAAAACTTCTACAAGTAAGCTCACACATCAGTGGTTATGTCGGAGAAGACTGGCATGAAAAAGTAGGCGATATTTTAAAATCACTTTTACCAGCTGGAAGCATAAGCGGTGCGCCAAAAAAAAGTACACTTCAAATCATTGAGGAAACAGAAGGGTATGAGAGGGGCTACTTTAGCGGTGTTTTTGGTGTGTATGATGGAGAAAAACTCGATAGTGGAGTGATGATTCGTTTTATAGAAAAAACAGAAAAAGGGTATATTTATAAAAGTGGTGGCGGAATTACACTCGATAGTGATGTTACACAAGAATATAATGAACTTTTAGATAAAATTTACTTACCGTGACAAGGATTGAAGATGGAATTAAATATTTATATTCTTATAATTTTATTAGCAGGAAGTGTTTTTCTCTTTTTTTACCTATTTAAAATGAATGAAGCCAGAGCTTTAATTTTGAAGCAACAAAATGATTTTCTTGATTCTACGACTCAGCTAGAAAAACAAGTCAATGAAAGAACGCTTGAGCTACAAAAACTCAATGAATCCTTAGAGCGAAGGATTGAGAACAAAGAAGTAGAACTTATGCAAAAAGATAAACTCCTTACAGCACAGGCAAAACAGGCAGTAATGGGTGAAATGATAAATATGATAGCGCACCAATGGAGACAGCCACTCTCAACAATCACTCTGCAAATAGCCAACTACCAGTTTCAACAACTCTTAGGTGAAAATAGAAAAGTGAGAGAAGTGGATAAAGTACTCGATGAAATAAGTAACTCTATTTTATATCTCTCAGATACGGTAGATGATTTTCAAACCTATTTTGCACCAAATAAAGAGAAAAATGAAATTGAAATCCATGAGTTATTGCAAAAAGCGGTCTATTTTGTGATGCCAAGACTTAAAGAGAGTGCAATTGAGATAGTTATTGATAAATCAGAAGAAGTTATTATCAATACTTATATGAATGAAATAATTCAAGTTCTTTTAAATCTACTCAATAATGCTATTGACAGTTTAATGGAAGTGAAAAAAGAACATCCTAAAGTTACTCTTTCTATAGAAGATAAGGATGAAACTCTTTTAATTTTAGTTGAAGATAATTCGAGTGGCATAAGTGAAGAAAATGTATTGAAAATTTTTGAACCTTATTTTAGTACAAAAGGTAAAAATGGTACAGGATTGGGGCTTTATATGAGCCAAATGATTATCCAAAAACAGTTTAATGGTACGATAAGTGTTCAAACATCTCCAAATGGTTCTATCTTTACAGTGGAAATAGTAAAAAAACTATTTTGATGCAAGGTGCAAATAAAAAATATTTTTTTGAGCTAAGCATAGTTCATGTTTTTGTCTCGATTTCTCTTTTTTATTTTGGTCAATATTTTTTTATGGTATTTTTTCAACTCATTTTTGTACTCGCTCTTTTTTCGTACAAAAACAGCTTTCTAAACAAGATGATTTTTTTCCTCTTTTTGATGTGTCTGCACTATTTTCTCGTGTTGTTATTTTCATTTGGTGTCTATATTTTTTATTTTACAAACCTTTTTGCACTGATTTATTTTATAGATAAACAAAATAAAATGTTTACAAAAAGAGAGTTCTTGGCATGTGGAATTTTTGCTTTGCTGAGTGCTTTTTTTGTTTGGTATTTTGAAGAGTTTATTTATGATATGTATCTTCTTTTTGATGTTGTGGACGCTCCAAACATGATAAATAGTGAAGTTTTTACAGTTTTAACTCTGCTTCATGGTTTTATTCTCTTTTTTACTTTGTTTAAAAAAGATAGACGATTATTTGGGATATAATAAAAAAAATTATTTAGGATATTGTGATGTATATAGAAGATTTAAAGTTCTCTTTGTGGGCAGATTTTATCGAGAGAGAGTACCTTGATAATGAGTTTAAAGAGTTGATAGCGAGTGGGATAATCAATGGAGCAACTTCAAATCCAGCTATTTTTAAAAATGCTATTTTAAACTCTCCTGCGTATAAAGAGCAGTTAAAAACTTTGAGCGGACACACTCCAAAACAGAAGTACGAAGCTCTTGCAATCTACGATATAAGTAAAGCAGCAGATATCTTAAAACCGCTCTATGACAAGGGCGATGATGGGTATGTAAGTATCGAAGTTGACCCATTTTTTTGCGATGATGCAAGTGCTACAATCGCTGAGGGAAAAAGACTTTTTGCTGAGATAAACAGAAAAAATATAATGATTAAAGTTCCAGCAACAGAGGCTGGTTACACGGCTATGAAAGAACTTACGGCATGTGGAATTCCTGTAAATGCAACACTCATATTTTCTAAAAATCAAGCTGTGGCATGTGCAAAAGCATTTGCTGAGGGCGTGGCAAAATATGGTAGTAAACTTGATACAGTTATCAGCGTTTTTGTGAGTAGAATAGACCGTGCTTTGGATGCTAAACTCGCTCAAAACGGGGTGGAAATAGCACTCACTGGAATATATAACAGTGCAGATATTTATAACACTATCGAGAAAATGGGTGTAAAAGGGTGTCGTGTACTTTTCGCAAGTACGGGAGTAAAAGATGATTCTCTGCCACCACACTACTATGTGAGCCAACTTTTAGCGTACAACAGCGTCAATACCGCACCCATAGACACTATAAAAGCTTTTCATGCAAATGGCAATAAAGAGAAAGCTCTGCCGATTTCGGATGCGATTATTCAAGAGCATTTTGCAAAAGTGTTGGCATGTGGAATTGATTTTGAGAGTGTTCTTGATGTACAAATAAGGGATGGTTTGAGCGCATTTAAAGATGCATTTAGAGATATTTTGGAGGCATTATGAGTGAAGACCAATACGCTTTTGACATAAATAAATTAACTTATGAGCAAATAAATAAGATTCGAGCCTATCTTAAAACGATGATTGATAATGGCGGAAGTGATTTGCATGTCAAGGCAAATTCTGCAATTCGTATGAGAAATAAAGATGGTGACATCGTTGCATTTTCAGGTGGGATTTTTGAAAAAGCTGATGCACTCATTCTTGCAAAAGAGCTTTTAAGAACAAGATTCCATGAGTTTGTAAAAAATAAAGAGATAGATTTAGTTTATCCTTTTGATGAAACAAGCCGTTTTCGTGTGAACATGTTTTTTCAAATGGATGGTGTTTCTGCTGTATTTCGTGTTATTCCTATGAAGACTCCTACCTTTGAGGATTACAATCTTCCAGAAGTTTTAAGAAGTTTTACGACTAAAAAAAGTGGAATAGTCCTTGTGACAGGGGCTACAGGAAGTGGTAAATCAACAACTCTAGCTTCAATAATCAATGAAATAAATAAAACGCAGAGAAAGCACATTATAACCATTGAAGACCCTATCGAGTTTGTTCATAAAGATAATAAATGCATCATAAATCAGCGTTCTGTTGGTCAAGATACACTTTCATTTAGTGCAGCACTTAAATCAGCTCTACGCGAAGATCCAGATATTATTTTAGTTGGAGAGATGAGGGATAAGGAGAGTATAAGCCTTGCACTTCATGCGGCTGATACTGGACACTTGGTTTTTTCAACTCTGCATACAATCGATGCAAAAGAGACAATCAACCGTATTATTTCACAGTTTCCTCCAGATGAGCAAAACCGCGTCAGGGCTTCATTTTCAGGAGTACTTCAAGGGATAGTATCGCAAAGATTAGTCAAAACCATCGAAGGTGGTCGTCGCGCTGCTATGGAAGTTTTGGTTCATAATGCGACTATAGAAAAATTGATTTTAGAAAATCGTGACCATGAAATTCGTGATGCTATAGAACAGGGAAAAAGTCACTATAAATCTCAAAGTTTTGACCAAGCACTTTTGGATTTGTATAATGATGGAATTATTTCAAGAGAACAAGCAAAAGAAAATGCAACAAGTCCAGCAGATTTGGAGCTTAAAATGAATGGGTTTAACTCTGGAATCGGAAAAGATACGGACACATTGGCGAAGAGTGTTATGCAAGAAAATGATGAAGACATTTTTGATTTAAAATAAGTGGCTTTAACTCCTCTTAAAGCTTAATAAAGTATAATTCCGCCTATTTTTTATTTAAGGATTTACATATGTTAGAAGGCATAATTAGAGAGAGTATTGGTAAGAAGGGTACAAAAGCGCTTCGCCGTGATGGTTATCTGATTGCAAACATTTACGGAAAAGGTCTTGAAAATGTTCATGCAGCATTCAAGTCAAATGAATATATCCGTACTGTTCGCAACAAAGATACTTTGGCGTTCCCAGTTTCAATTAACGGCAAAGTGATAGATGTTGTAGTTCAATCATATGAGTCACACGCAGTTACAGGTAATCTTTTACATGTTGATTTGATGGTAGCACAAAAAGGTGTTTTAACACACTATCATGTGCCAGTTGTACCAGTTGGAGATGCTATAGGTCTTAAAAATAAAGGTCTTGTAAATGTTTCAAAACCTCGTTTAAGAGTAAAAGCTACTATTGAAAATACACCTAACTTCATTGAAGTAGATGTAACTAAAATGGATGTTGGCGATTCTATGCTTATTCGTGATATTGCTAAAATTGACAATGTTACATTTACAGATTCTGAGCGTGTATCTGTATTAAGTGTAATTAAAGCGAAATAATTATGCTCATAGTCGGACTGGGTAATCCTGGCCCGACCTATGAAAAAACGCGTCATAACATAGGTTTCATGGTTATAGACGAACTTATCTCTCGTAACAAAGCAAACAAACTCTCTTCCACATCTCAAGCTGAACTCTATAAATTTTCTGAACATTTTTTACTCAAACCGCTTACTTTTATGAACCTCTCAGGTATAGCCATAGCACAAGTAAAAAATTTTTATAAAATTGATAAAGTTGTAGTCATTCACGATGATTTAGACCTTCCATTTGGTGCTGTTCGCTTTAAATTTGGTGGCGGTCATGGTGGACATAATGGGCTCAAATCAGCAGATGAAAAAATCTCAAAAGAGTATATGCGTGTGAGAATGGGCATAGGAAAACCTGAACATAAAGGGGAAGTCGCCTCTTTTGTTTTGAGTGATTTTAGCGCAGAAGAGAAAAATCACCTTGGCATGTGGATATCTCAGGCGGCGGATGCTGTGGAATTTTTACTCTCGAATTCACTTGAAGATACAAGTTCCAAGTATAGTATGAAACAAATTGAGCTAAAATAACGCTATGTTGGCATTTAAGTATATTTCACTTCACTATTTAAAATATTTTTCTGTTATTTTGATAGCTTTGGTTATGTTTCTTGTTGGACTTGACTATATGGAAAATGCAGAAGAACTTGCGCGCTCTGCGAACTTAACACTTATTTATCTTGCATATAAATCATTTTTTGCTGTAGATATGCTTCTTCCTCTGTCTTTAATATTTGCCATGATAACAACAAAAATTTTTCTCATTCGTTCCAATGCTTTAGTTTCTTTTTACTCTTTAGGCTATTCAAGGATTGATATTCTTCGCCCATTTGTAGTAGTTTCTACTTCGGTTATTGTCGTTTTTATCTTTTTACATGCACTGCCTAGTTTTTCAAGAGCCAATGAATTTTCAAATAATATTCGTAAACATTCACAATATTTAAACCCAACAAAAGACCTTTTCTTTACCTATAAAGATAAATATGTTTTCTTTTCAAAAATGTTGCCACTTCAAGAAAAAGCTGAAGGAATAAGAGTTTTTAGTGTGCAAGAGAGCTCTTTAAAAGAAGTTTTGGTAGCACAAGAAGCTTTTTATAGAAATGATTTTTGGTATATAAAAGAAGCAAATATCATAACAAAACCAGATGATTTGAGTTATGAATCACTTGGTATAAAAATTACAAAAGAAAAAGATTTGAAAATTCTCGGTGGATTTCGTCCAGAGATGTTAGACCAAGTGTATGAGGGAAAGGTAAACTTTACTATCAAAGATGCTATCGATGCACTTATGCTCCTCAAAGACCAAAATGTAAATACAAATAGTATCAAAGGTGCTTTATATAAGATATTTATTTATCCACTTTTTGTGCCTTGTATGGTTGTTATAATTTTCTTTTTTGTACCAATAAGTGTGAGATTTTTAAATGTTTCACTTTTTAGTTTTGGTGCAATACTTGCAACTCTTTTAATCTGGGGCATCCTTTTTATGTTGATTGAACTTTCCAACAATAAAACTATTTCAAGTGAAGTAGGTGTTCTTGCACCTATTTTTATTCTCTTTTTGATTGCAATATATCAATGGAAAAAATTTCGCCCAACTTCATAAATCTTTTTTTAATCACTGATGTTACGCACTAAAACGAACGCGTCCGTTTCAGTGGCAGGGACAAATGTCCCTACAACCCCCTAAAGCTACAAAAAACTCTGTTTTTCGAGAATTTCAAGGAGTTTTACTCACTTTTTATAAAAGTGCGTAAGGTCAGTTAATCATGGCATGTGGAAATCTTACTCGTGCCTCTCTAACAAAAATATAAGCACTATTTAGATAAAATCTTTTAAAAATATTTGGACAATTTATGATTAATTTTAAAGAACTCTCAATTGAGTACAAAACTCCTCTGTATGTATATGATTTAGACGCTATGACTTCTCAGTATAAAGAGCTAAAAGAGGCGTTTAAAGGGAGAAAATCTCTTCTAGCCTACGCTGTAAAATCAAACTCAAATTTAAGTATTGTGAAACATTTCGCAGATTTAGGAAGTGGGGCGGATTGTGTTTCTATAGGCGAAGTTCGTCGTGCATTTTTAGCAGGTATTCCTAGTTATAGAATTATATTTAGCGGTGTTGGTAAAAGTGATGACGAAATCCGTGAAGCCATAGAAAAAGATATTCTTTATATCAATGTTGAGAGCGAAGCGGAACTCGGACGCGTTGAAATGATAGCAAAAGAGTTAAATTCCACATGCCGTATAAGTGTTCGTGTCAATCCAAACATAGACCCAAAAACGCATCCTTACATCTCAACAGGACTTCATGATAATAAGTTTGGTGTGGATTTAAACAGTGCAAAAAGAATGTATATTTTTGCAAATAACTCTGAGCATTTAGATCCAGTTGGAATCCATTTTCACATCGGTTCTCAACTCACAGAACTAAACCCGATTAGAGAATCAGCTGAAATTGTGGCTGATTTGGTTCGCTCACTTGCAACGATAAAAATAGATTTGAAGTTTTTTGATATTGGTGGCGGACTTGGAGTGAAGTATAAAGATGAGGTTACAATCAAACCTTATGATTATGCTCAAGCTATTTTAGGCACTTTAAATGCACTTGACATGACGATTGTTTGTGAACCTGGAAGATTTTTAACTGCGAATGCGGGTTATTTTTTAACAAAAGTTTTATATGAAAAGCACAACGGTCAAAAAAGATTTGTAGTGGTGGATGGTGCGATGAATGATTTAATCCGCCCAAGTTTGTACAACGCGTATCACAAAATAGAAGCTATAACAGACTCAAAAGAGGCGATAAGTTTGGCGGATGTGGTTGGTCCTGTTTGTGAGAGTGGAGACTTTTTAGCAAAAAACTACTCTTTACCTAAGTTGGAACACAATGACTTACTTGTCGTTCACAGTGCTGGAGCGTATGGTTTTGGCATGGGAAGCAACTATAACACACGAGGAAGAAGTGCTGAGGTTGCCATAAAAGATGGTGTTGCAAAAATGATTCGTAAGCGAGAGAGTTTTGAAGATTTGATAGCACTAGAAAAAGAGTTTTTAAACTAATGTATTTCATAGATGTTCAAGGCACTCTTATTAGTGATGAAGATAAATCTCCCATCCGTGGAGCAGTAGCGTTTATTGATAGGCTCAACAGAAAAAAAACTCCCTATATGGTTATCACAAATAACACAAAACATAGTTCTAAAGATTTTTTAGCGTATCTCAATTCTATAGGTTTTCATTTGGATGTTTCTTCGTACTTAGACCCTTTGATGATGTTGGAATCGAGAGTTTCTAAAGAAGCTGTTGCGGCGTATGGAACAGAAGAGTTTTTAAAAGTTTTAATTCAAATGGGATATAAACTTGATTATACAAATCCTAAAACAGTTTTAGTCTCCATAAAAGCAGATTTTACTTCAGATGAATATGCGCAAATGATAGATTTTTTACTCGCAGGTGCATCTTTGGTTGGGATGCATGAGACATCTATTTATGCGAAAAACTCAAAAAGATACCCAGGAGTTGGAGCGATTTTAAAACTTTTAGAGTTTGCAACATCCACGCCTTATGAAGTGGTTGGAAAGCCGAGCATTGCGTTTTACAATGAAAGCTTAAAAATGCTCAAACAGCAAAACTCACATGCCAAGTTCAGCGATGTAACGATAATCAGTGATGATGTAAAAGGTGATTTAGGCGGAGCAAAAGAGCTTGGAATGAAAACAGTTTTTGTCTTAAGTGGAAAGTATAGAAGTGCTGAAGAAATAGTTCCATTTTTAAGTCATGAATTAAAACCAGACCTTGTTTTTGGTGACATGCAAGATATTTTGGAGGCTTTATGAATACTTTAGAAGAGTGCAGAACTGCAATAGATAGTATTGACAACGAGATACTAGAACTTTTAAACAAAAGAATGAAAGTTGTAC
This sequence comes from Sulfurimonas sp., assembly GCA_041662265.1. GTDB lineage: Bacteria > Campylobacterota > Campylobacteria > Campylobacterales > Sulfurimonadaceae > Sulfurimonas. Next base: position 70,509 of record JBAZSV010000007.1, on the reverse strand, counting down.
AAAGAGTCGGTGAGATAAAACATGACACTAAAACAGCTGTCTATAGACCTGAGAGAGAAAAAGCGATTATTGAAAGATTGGCACAAATTTCTAAAGAGAAGAACTTGATTTTAAATAAAGGTGCGATTGAAGCGATTTATTTAGAAATATTTGCTGTTGCAAGGAACTTAGAATTACCAGAACGCATAGCATTTCTAGGGCCAGAGGGAAGTTTTACACATCAAGCAGCTGAGAGTCGTTTTGGTGGAATGAGCGATTATCTTTCCCTTGGCTCTATTCACTCTGTATTTAAAACACTTGAAGCCAAAAGAGCAAAATTTGGTGTTGTACCGATTGAAAATTCAAGAGATGGGATAGTTGGTGAAACACTTGATTTACTTGCTAAGAGCAGTGTAAAAATCGTTGCTGAACTTTACATGCCAATCCATATGTCTTTTGCAACAAAAGCAAAAAGAATAGAAGATATTAAAAAAATATATTCTAAAGATAAAGGTCTTGGTCAGTGTAGAGAATTTCTCTCTGAACATGGCTTTTTAAATATAGAACAAATCCCAGTAGAATCCACTGCAAAAGCAGCCATACTTGCAGCAGAAGACCCAAGTGCTGCAGCGATTTGCTCTCACATCGCAGCAAAACTTTATGGCATCCCTACAATGTTTGACAATATAGAAGATGAACATGACAGTGCTACGAGATTTATAATATTGAGTGACTTTAAAAATGAAATAAGCGGTGATGATAAAACTTCGATTTTAGTAAGGTTACAAGAGGCTACAAAAGCTGGTTCTTTGGTTCACTTTTTGCAAGATTTTTATGATGAAAATATTAATCTCTCAAAAATAGAATCTCGTCCTTCAAAAGATGAATCAGGTTTTGGCTATTGGTTTTATATAGATTTTTATGGTCATATTGACGATGAAAAAGTGCAAAAAGTACTCTCAAAACATGAGGGCGAAGTTACATGGCTAGGAAGCTATACAAAAGGTGAATTATGAAATTTAATAAACATTTAGAAAATATTACAACTTATGAGGCTGGAAAACCGATTGAGTTAGTTGTTCGAGAGTTTGGAATCGACCCAAAAGATATTATCAAACTTGCAAGTAATGAAAATCCTCACGGATGTTCTCCAAAGGTTAAAGAAGCTGTTGGCAATATACTTTCCAAAATGGCACTTTATCCTGATGATTCGATGATAAAGTTAAAAGATGCACTGAGTCAGAAGTATGAAGTTTTGAATGATAATGTGATTATTGGCTCAGGAAGTGATCAGGTTATAGAATTTGCAATCCATGCAAAAGCATCTTCAAGTTCTAAAATTTTAATCAACAGCGTTACTTTTGCAATGTATGAAATATATGCAAAACATGTGGGTGCTGAGGTTATTAGAACTTCTTCTGTGCATCATGATTTAGAAGAGTTTTATAAACTTTATTTAGAACAAAAACCGTCTATGATATTTTTGTGTACGCCAAATAACCCTACTGGCGATGCTATTGATAGAAAAGAGTTGTTTGACTTTTTAAGAAAAATAGACAATGATACTTTAGTTGTAGTGGATTGTGCTTACATGGAGTACGCTATTGGTAAAGATGAAGATAAAAAAGTAGAACCAAAAGATTTAATTGCTGAGTTTGAAAATGTACTTTATCTTGGAACTTTTTCTAAAGCGTATGGGCTTGGTGGAATGCGAGTGGGTTATGGTATCGCAAATCCTAAAATTATAAAAGAGCTTTATAAATTAAGACCACCTTTTAATATCACGACGCTTTCACTTGAAGCAGCAACAGTTGCGCTGAGTGATGAAGTGTTTGTTCATGCGTGTATAGCTGATAATTTTGTAGAGATGAAGCGATATGAAGAGTTTGCAAATAGTAAAAAAATAGATATAATAAAGAGTTATACAAATTTTGTGACATTATGCTTGAATGATACGCAAAATTCAACAAAGATTTCAAATGAGCTTCTGCAAAAGGGAATGATAGTTAGAAATTTGAGTAGCTATAATATGAATGCTATCCGAGTAACAATGGGTACGACGAGTCAGAATAGTCGTTTTTTTGAACTTTTAGCAGAATTAATCTAACCGCATAATGGGAATTTAATGGATTTTAAAGTACTTTTTTCACAATTAGTTGTTTTATATACGAAATTAACAAAACAGCAAAAAGTGATTATTGCAGTTGCTATTATCGGAATTGTTTCATTTCTTATTTTTTTGGTTATCTTTACAGCTAAAAAAAATGGAGACAGTAAATATGCAACTCTTTTTGAATCTTTAAGTTCTACAGATGCGGCTAAAGTTGTAGAGCAACTAGAAAAAGAGAATGTCCCGTATGAACTTTTAGCAAATAATCATATAAAAGTTCCAAAAGAGGCTGTTTATAAACAGAGAATTTCTATAGCTTCTTTGGGCATTCCAAAAGAGGGTGGAGTTGGTTTTGAACTTTTTGATAAACAAGAGTTCGGGGCAACAAGTTTTGACCAAAATATTAAATATCTTCGCGCACTTGAAGGTGAACTCTCTCGTACTATAAACTCTCTTGCTCCAATTGACTCTTCCACTGTAAGTTTAGCATTGCCAAAAGAGACTCTTTTTGTGGCAAAACAGTCTGAACCAACTGCTTCTGTTATGGTTCAGTTGATTGAAGGAAAAACACTTACACCTAAACAAATACGAGGTATAAAAAATTTAGTATCCTCTGCTGTTCCTAAGCTGACTCCTGCAAATGTCATGCTTGTAAGTGGAGATGGTGAAACGTTAGGTGATGAAGATGAAATGGCACAAATGGGTGAACTCTCAGCAGTTCAGCAAAAATTTAAAGTAAAAGAAGAGAAAAAACAACAAGATAAAATCATTCAAATTATTTCTCCTTTTGTTGGTGGAGATAAGAGTGTCATTGCTCAAGTAACTATTGAGTATGATTTTTCCATTCAAAATTCTACATCAGAGAAGTTTGACCCTGAGAGTATTGTAAGAAGTGAGCAGGTAAGTGAAGAAAAAAGAGAAGGTGCTACGCCTCCAGAAGTGGGCGGAGTTCCTGGAACTGTGAGCAATATAGGTCCAGTTGAGGGACTTAAAAGTAATCAAAAAAGTGAAAAGTACGAAAAAAACAATGGAACAACAAATTATGAAATTGGAAAAACAGTTTCAACTACGAAATCACAATTTGCTAGAATAAAAAGAATTACTGCGGCTGTGGTAGTCGATGGCAAGTATAAAAATAAGCCCAATGAGGATGGAAGTGCTTCTGAAACACTCGAATATGAACCTCTTGGAGAAACTGATTTACAAGCACTTAGCTCTTTGGTGAGCCGTTCTATAGGAATCGATGAAGTTAGAGGCGACCAAATCTCTGTTAAAAATTTACAGTTTAAGGTTGATAAATCATCTGTTGGACAAGATGGTGTGACTAAAGCATTTGCATTTGGTGAAGCATATTTAGCACCTTTTACTGGACTATTTAAGTATATATTTGTGCTTATTCTTTTACTTATTGTTTACAAAAAAGTTATTGCACCATTCGCACAGAGAATGCTTGAAATTTCAAAAGAAGAAGATGAAATGGCTAGACCAATTCTGTCTATAGATGATGATGAAGATGAAGATTTAGTTGAAAAAGTTCAAGCAATGCGTAAAAAAGTTGAAAGTCAACTTGGTGCGAGTGGTGGATTTAATGAAGATGAATTAAAACATGATGTACTTCTTGAAAAAGTAAAAGCGATGGCAGAAGATCAGCCAGAAGCTATTGCAGCACTCCTTCAAGCCCTTTTATCTGAAGAACTTATGGGAAATGGAAAGGATAGATAATGAATTTAACTCCATCGCAACAAGCTACATTTGATGAAATGGGCATAGCAGAAAAAATTTCTATTTTATTATTGCAAATAGGCGAAGATTTAACAGCTGGGATTTTTTCACATTTGAGTGTGGATGCCATTACGGAAGTCTCAAAGCATATTGCTGGGAGCAAAAGTATAGAAAAAGCGGTAGCTTCTGCAATCTTAGAAGAGTTTCATGCTATTTTTCAGTCTGGTGCTTATATGACATCTGGCGGTATGGAGTATGCAAGAGAGTTGCTTTATAGAACACTAGGACCAGAGGAAGCGAAAAAAGTTATGGATAAATTAACTAAAAGTATGCAAAATACGCAAAACTTTGCATATCTCTCTAAAATCAAGCCGCAACAACTTTCAGACTTTATTTTGCATGAACATCCACAAACTATTGCTCTTATTTTAGCCCATATGGATCCAACAGAAGCTGCGGATACTTTACAATTTTTTACGGATGATTTAAGAAGTGAAGTCGCGATGAGGATGGCAAGACTTGGAGATATATCTCCTTCAGTTATCAAAAGAGTTTCAGCAGTTCTTGAATCTAAACTTGAATCTCTCGCTTCATACAAAGTTGAGGTTGGTGGACCACGCGCTGTTGCAGATGTATTTAACCGTCTTGGTGCTAAATCTTCTAAATCAACCCTTGCTACTATTGAACAAGTGGATGAAGAACTTGCAACACTTATTAAAGAGATGATGTTTACTTTTGATGATATCGTAACACTCGATAAATCAGCTATTATGGAAATCTTAAAAACTGTGGACAAGGGCGACTTGATGTTAGGTCTAAAAAGCTCTCCTGATGATTTAAAACAAAAATTCTTCTCGTCTATGAGTGAGCGAGCAAGAGATGCATTTGAAGAAGAGATGCAGTTCTTGGGTGCTGTTAAAATGAAAGATGTTGAAGGTGCGCAAAGAAGGATTGTTGAAGCAGTCAATGGACTAGCAGAAGCAGGAGTAATTCAAATGGGCTCGAGTGAAGAGATGGTTAACTAACTTTGGCAACAATAATTTCAATGCATACTATAGATGATCATGATGTAACTAAGTATAACTTTAAAGTTCTTGCTTTAGGTTCAAGTTCAGAAGAATCATCTTCTCCGATATCATCAGTTTTGAGTGAAAAAAAACTTACAAAAGATAATAATCCAAAAGCAAGAGAAAGTGATGTTGATTCGAGTTCTTTGAGTCAAAATTCAAAAGATTCGCTTATAGAATCTCTTATGAAAAAAACGGATGATATGTCATCAAATTTTATAAAATTACAGATGAAATTAGAAGATAAAGATGAAGAGCATAAAGTAGATATTTTAAAAGCTAGAGAAGAAGCGTATGCAGAAGGTTTAAAAGCTGGGAAACAACAAGCTTCAGAAAATAGTGAAGCGAGTGTACAAAGTGGATTGGCTCAATTTTCAAGTTCCGTAGCTACACTTGAAATGAGTGCAAAAAGTTTTGAAAAAGCACTCGAAGAAATTAAAAAAGAGTTAATATCCGCCGCACTCGATATAGCAAAAGAAGTTATAAATAAAGAATTGAATTCTAACTCATCAGAAATAGCAAAATCTCTCTCTGATGATTTAATAAGAGATTTACAAAGTGCTTCAAAAATAACACTTAAAGTAAATCCAAAAGACCACGGAGCTATCTCCGAGAATGTCGGTAAAATGGAGCATGTTCAAGTGGTTTCAGATAGTGCCGTGAGTCAGGGTGGCGTTATTGCTATAAGTGATGCTGGAAATATAGACGCTCAAATAGCAAAAAGATTTGAAAGAGTTAAAAGAGCAGCTTTAAGTGAGTAGTATAAAATATGAATATTAAATCAAAAACTATAAAAGAGCTAGAAGAACTTTGCCAAGAGATACGAGATGAAATTTTAAGAGTAGTGAGTAAAAATGGTGGACATTTAAGCTCAACCTTGGGTGCTACAGAACTTATCGTTGCAATGCACAAAGTTTTTGATTCACAAAAAGACCCTTTTATTTTTGATGTGTCCCATCAATCCTATGCACATAAACTTCTTACAGAGAGATGGGAACAATTTGACACTCTGCGTCAATTTCACGGCATGTGCGGATATACAAAACCAAGTGAATCAGAGCATGATTATTTTGTAGCAGGACATAGTTCAACTTCTATCTCTTTAGGTGTTGGTGCTGCAAAAGCTATTGCACTCAAAGGGGAACAAGAGCATCGCATACCTGTTGTTATGATAGGGGATGGCTCAATGACCGCTGGTATGGTGTATGAAGCACTCAATGAGTTGGGTGATAGAAAATACCCGATGGTTATTATCCTTAATGATAACGAGATGAGTATCTCAAAGCCAATAGGTGCAATAAGCAGAATGTTAAGTTCTGCAATGGCTGGTCCATTTTATCAGAGATTTAAAAAAAACATTGAAAATTTTGTTGATAATTTTGGTGAGGGCGCGCACTATATGGCAAAAAAAATGGAAGAGAGTCTTAAACTCATTACTCCTGGAATTATGTTTGAAGAGATGGGAATTGACTATATTGGTCCAGTAGATGGGCATAATCTTAAATCACTCATAGAAATTTTACAGATAGCTAAAAATCTCAATAAACCTGTTATCGTTCATGCCCAAACCCTTAAAGGCAAGGGATATCACATAGCTGAGGGCAAAGAAGAGAAGTGGCATGGAGTTGGACCTTTTGATTTAGATAGTGGAGATTCTGCTAAAAAAAGTTCTGCAAAAAGTGCAACACAAATTTATACAGAAGCACTTTTGCATTTGGCAAAACATAATGACAAAATAGTTGGAGCAACCGCTGCAATGCCAAGCGGAACTGGACTGAGTGAGCTTATGGAAGCCTATCCAAACAGATTTTGGGATGTAGCCATAGCAGAACAGCATGCTGTGACTTCCATGGCAGCTCTCGCAAAAGAGGGATTTAAACCATTTTGTACGATTTACTCTACTTTTTTGCAAAGAGGATATGACCAAATTATCCATGACACTTGTTTGATGGATTTACCAGTTGTTTTTGCACTCGACCGTGCTGGAATCGTTGGAGAAGATGGCGAAACGCACCAAGGTGTTTTTGACATTAGTTTTTTAAGAGCTATTCCAAATATGACACTTTTTGCTCCAAGAGATGAAAAAAGTTTTCATCAAGCTCTCGCCTTTGCAGCTGAATATCAACATCCATGTTCAGTGCGTTATCCAAGAGGTTCATTTAAAGAAACTTCATTGCCAGAATCTGTACCTTTTGAGTTGGCAAAGTCTCAACTTCTTCGCTCAAACGAGAGCGATATACTTTTCATAGGCTATGGAAATGGTGTTGGTCGTGCGTATGAAACAGCAAAATTTTTGGATAAAGAGGTAAACATTTTAGATTTACGATTTGTAAAACCGCTTGATGCAGAGATGCTAAAAACTCTTGCATCCAAACATAAAAAATGGTTTGTTTTTTCAGATAGTTCTAAGATGGGTGGTGTTGGAAGTGCGCTATTAGAATTCCTTTCACAGGAAAAGATAGGGCATGTGGAAGTTGTCAGTTTTGAGTACGGCGATGCATTTATCACCCATGGAAATACAAAGCAGGTTGAAGAGTCTTTAGGACTCCTTCCACATCAATTAGCAAATACAATTAAAACATTACTTTAAGCCTATAAATTCTAAACTAGCATAGTATAATCATAAATAAAAATAGGGTAAGAGAATGAAATTTATTACTTTAAAATCACTTGTTTCAGAAGTTAGTATCAGTCTTGATTCATTTCAAACGATAGAAAAAGCTCTTGAAGTGATGTCGGGAAACTCTATTAGTTCTATAGTTATTGTCGATGAAGATTTACATCCTATAGGTATTTTTACCGAATTTGATGCGCTTCGTGTTGTTTCAGAAACAATAGATAAACAAACACAATTACATGAAGTTATGACTACGAATCCATTTTGTGTTGAAGAAACACTCTATCTTCATGATGCGTATGAACTAATGGAACATAAAGGGTATCGACATCTTATTGTCGTGGATGCATTTAAAAAGTTTGTTGGAACTCTTAGCGAGGGAGATTTTATCCGACATATTGGTTTTAGAGAGTTAAGTAAATTTAAAGTTGTCGCTGACATCATAAACAATACACCGCTTATAATTAAAAAAAATACATCTCTCATAGAAACAGCAACCCTTATGAAAAATCGCAAATGTGATTATGCAATTGTGCTTGACAATCACACGCGACCAATTGGTTTAATAACAGAACGGGATATAGCAAAGTGGTCTATTCAACATAGAGAAAAAATAGATGAAACGATTGAACTTTTGTTGCGAGATGACTTTCAAGTCATAAAAAAAGATGTTTCTCTCCAAGAAGCAGTAGGTATGATGGAAAAACATGGTGTACATCAACTTATTGTTGTTGATGATTCGCAAAATCTTATTGGACTATTAAGCCGACATGATTTACTTCATGCTATACATGGTGCATATTTTGAATTTTTAATCAAGGCAATTGAACAAAAAAATGAGGCTATCTTCAATCTTGATAAGCAAAAAGAAGAGCTAAATGAAGAAAAAAATAAAATTGAACAAAATAGTCTTAAATATATAAAACTTTTTGAAGCACTTCCAGATGGCGTCGTTCTCATTGAAGTAAGTACAATGAAGGCAATTGAGTTCAACAGTGCCGCTCATAACTCGTTGGGATATAGCGCATCAGAATTTGCAAAACTTAAAATTTCAGATTATGAACAACTTGAGACACCAGAGGAAACTGCTCGTCGCATAAACACTATAATGGAAAAAGGACAGGATAGTTTTAAGACTGTACACTGTACAAAAAATGGTGTATTGATTGATGTTTGGGTACATGTATCAGCCATCCATTTGAATGGAATGCCTTGTATGATTGCCGTATTTCGGAATATAACAGAACTAGAAAATACTCAGAAAAGTTTACTCAAAAGAGAGTCAGAACTTATTGAACAACAAACATTTTTACATACACTTATCAACACTATCCCAGATTTGATATGGCTCAAAGATACAAATGGTGTTTATTTAGCATGTAATGAGATGTTTGAGAGACTTTATAATGCAAAAGAGTCTGAGATTATTGGTAAAAATGATTTTGATTTTGTGGATGCAGAGTTAGCAACTTTTTTTCGTGAGCATGACAGAGCAGCTATAGAAGCTGGTGGTTCTCGCACAAATGAGGAGTATCTTGAGTTTGGCGATGGAAGTTATAAGGGTTATTTTGAAACAGTAAAAACACCAATGAAAAATGCACAGGGCGAAGTCTCTGGAGTTTTAGGTGTTGCAAGAGATATAAGTGAGAGAAAACTTAAAGATGAAGAACAAAAACTTTATCAGGAAAAGCTTGAAACACTCGCCAATTATGACTCTTTGACAGGACTGGCAAATCGTGCCCTTCTGATGTCTCATTTGCAAAATTCTATAGGAAAAGCGAAGCGTAATAAAACACAGATAGCTTTATTGATGTTTGATTTGGATCGTTTTAAAGATATAAATGATAGTTATGGACATAAATCTGGTGATGAGTTATTACAGCATATAGCAGGTCGTTTTTCTTTGCGTTTAAGAGATGGAGACCTTGTAAGTCGCATAGGTGGTGACGAATTTGCTATTGTTGTAGAACACTTATTTCATCCAGAAGATGCTGGGCGACTTGTATCAGAGATGATAGAGACTTTATCTTTGGAGTACAAATTGTCCGCTGGAGCATTGATTCATATTGGTGTAAGTGCAGGGATTGCACTCTATCCAGAAGATGGAGAAAATGCTTCAGACCTTTTACAACACTCCGATGCCGCACTCTATAAGTCAAAAGCGGATGGTCGTGGAACATATAGTTATTATACCGATGAGCTAACAAATTTGGCGCGTACTCGCATCGAGTGTGAGCATAATTTACGCCTTGCGATTGAAAACAATGAGTTTGAAGTTTACTATCAGCCACAGGTTCACATAGCCTCTGGGCGTATTTTGGGGGCAGAAGCACTTGTACGATGGAATCATCCAACGCGAGGGCTTGTATCTCCAGATGACTTTATTCCTATTGCCGAAGAGTTAGGTCTAATAAATCAGATAGGAGAATTTGTCTTAAATGAAACATGCAGACAGGGTAAAATCTGGCTGGATAAAGGATACCGTTTAATCCTTGCAGTGAATGTTTCGCCACATCAAATTCGTTATCAAAATATCCCAGAAATGGTAGAAAAAGCTCTCAAAAAGAGTGGATATCATGCAACACACTTAGAGTTGGAACTCACAGAAAGTGCGTTAATGCAAAGACAAGAGGAAGTTGTTGAGATGCTTCATATTTTAAGGGCAAAAGGAATTCGTTTAGCCATTGATGATTTTGGTACAGGTTATTCATCTCTAAGTTATCTTAAACGCTTTCCTATCGATGTACTCAAAATTGATAAAAGTTTTATTGATGATATCCCTTATGATGTGGATGATGTGGCGATTGTTACCGCTATTATCGCGATGGGTCACGCACTTGGATTTCAAATATTAGCAGAAGGTACGGAGCGAGAAGACCAAATAGACTTTTTAGAAGCAAAGGGTTGTACGATGTATCAAGGGTATTTTAAAAGTAAACCACTTCCTGCAACGGAGTTTGAAAAACTACTTTTAAGTTAGTTTTTCATCTCTATAACTCCAGCAAATCTTCCTGTAATTCCATCGGCTCGATACGAAAAGTAGGTCTCATTTTTACAGCAAGTACATTCACTTGAGGATTCCAAATGTTCTTTTTGAATTCCACATGCCAAGAGTTGTGATTGTAAAATCGCTCCGACATCGAGATACCATCGCTCGTTTTTTTGGCTCATGGCAAACGCAAATCCATTTCCACATGCCACTTCATAAATCTCATCGCCCACTTCATAGCAACATCTGCCGATACTCGTACCAATACTCACAAAAATATTTTCAGGTTTGGAGTGAAACTCATCTACAAAAGAGTTTATAACATTTTTGATAATATTGCTAAATGCACCAGCGCGTCCAGCATGTGCAACTGCGATGACTTTTTGTACATCATCATAAAAAAGGATGGGCGAACAGTCCGCGACCATTACCATGAGAGGTGTGTTAGGTTTGTTTGTGATAAGTGCATCGCAACTTCTTGGCATGTGGAAATTATCTTCTTCATTTACAATATGCACCAAATTAGAGTGAATTTGCTTCATGTGAACAAGCGAGTTTTTCTCATACTCAAGCTCTTTGGCAAGGAGTTCGTGGTTCATTTCCACATGCCGTGTTTCATCTTCCACATGCCAAGCAAGATTGAGAGAGTCATAAGGCTTTTGGCTAACTCCGCCCTCTCTTGTGGTAAAAGCGTGTGTAAGATTTGGAAAGTTGTTAAGTAGGGTACTTTTTATTAATTGCATAAAAAATTATAGCTAATTTGCTACAATAGAGAAATTAAAAAAGAAGGTGTATTTTTGAGAGAGTTTTGCACGAATCCGCCAACCCTTGATGGCAAGAATGTTGCGTTCAAGCGACAAGAGATACGGAACTATTTTCACAAAACTTTTGATTTGTTTGAAAAGGTTTTTGAAGTTTTAAAAGATGATGAGGTTTTTTACCAAAAGTCAGAACCAACGCGTCATCCCATGCTGTTTTATTTTGGACATACAGCGACTTTTTTTATCAACAAACTCATTCTTATGAAAATAATTCAAGAGAGAATTAACCCCCATTTTGAGTCCATTTTTGCCGTGGGTGTGGATGAAATGGCGTGGGATGATTTGAGTGAGAACAACTACAAATGGCCAAAAGTAGGCGAAGTTCGAGAGTATCGAAATGAAGTGCGAACTTTGGTGGATAATCTCATAACCCACATGCCACTTACTCTGCCAATAACACAAGATTCTGGCATGTGGATTGTGTTGATGTGCATCGAGCATGAACGCATCCATGTGGAAACTTCGCTTGTGCTTCATAGACAAATGCCCTTAGAATTTGTAAAAAATGTAGAAGCGTTCATCGTTTGTGATGAGGTAGGCGAAGCACCAAAAAATGAACTCATCCATATTTCCACATGCCGTATAAAACTCGGCAAAGAGAAATCGCACAATCTCTATGGCTGGGATAATGAATATGGAAATTATGAAGAGCTTGTGCAAGAGTTTCAGGCTTCAAAATATCTCGTAAGCAACGGCGAATTTATGGAATTTGTGGCATGTGGAGGCTATGAAAATCTTGATTTTTGGGATGATGAAGGCAAAAAGTTTTTAGAAATCCGCAAGGCAAAACATCCGCCATTTTGGGTTTTTGAAAATGGCGAATACCAATACCGAACACTCACTTCACATATCCACATGCCACAAAACTGGCCGGTCGATGTTAATGCACTCGAAGCCGAAGCCTTTTGTAGATATAAAAGTCAAAAAGAGGGCGTGACTTACACTTTGCCAAGCGAAGCAGAGTACGCCGCACTCACTCGGCATGTGGAAATAGACAGCGTTGAGATTGTCGAAGATAAAGATGCAAATCTCAATCTCTCTTATTTTAGTTCATGTCCTGTGGATAAATTCATGTTTAAAGAGTTTGGCGATGTGGTGGGAAATGTTTGGCAATGGAGCAGAACTCCAATTTTTGGCTTCGATGGTTTTGAAATCCACGAGGCGTATGACGACTTTTCCACGCCCACATTTGACAACAAACACGCCATTATCAAAGGTTCATCGTGGGCGAGTAGCGGAAACTTGATAATGAAACACGCAAGATACGCCTTTCGCAAACACTTCTACCAAAACGCTGGATTTCGTTATGTGATTTCAGGAACTTGTGAGAATGACAACAAATCAGACTACCAAGATGCAGAAGTTCAAAAAATCTGCCAAGAGGATTACACAAATAGCTTTAAAAAAGAGTGCGTTCAAATAGCTCTGAGGTTTGCAAACAAAAAAACAAAAGCCCTCGATTTAGGCTGTGCGACAGGCAGAAGCTCGTTCGAGTTGGCAAAAGAGTTTGAAAAAGTGGAAGGGATTGATTTTTCTGCAAGGTTTATACAAGTTGGCGTTATGTTCAAAGAGAAAAACACTTTGGCATGTGGAAATAAAATCTTTGATTTACAAAAATTGGGATACGACACCATAAAAGAAAAAGTAAGCTTCTATCAAGGCGATGCAAACAACCTCAAACCAAATTTCAACGCCTACGATTTAGTCATTGCAACCAACACAAAAGAGCGATTTTATGAGCCAAAAGGGTTCTTGCAAGATGTTCACAATCGCATAAATAAAGAGGGAATTTTGGTACTAATTTTGCCAAACGAAGTTGCAATCGGCAATGAGTTGGATAAGTATTTTGAGCTGATTCATGAAGAGACAAAAGAGAGTTCCAAGGTGCGTGTTTTTAAAAAAGTATGACACGATGACATATTTTTGTTACAAAACTTTTTTTAATGCTAAGATAAATAAAATCATCAAGGAAATATTATGAACAACCTTGTAGCAATGGATAAAGAAAACATCTCAAACAAAATCCACACAATCCGTGGGCTTCAAGTGATGCTCGATAGAGATTTAGCGGAGCTTTATGGGGTTGAGACAAAACATATAAATCAAGCAGTAAGAAACAATCAAGATAAATTTTTAGATGATTTTTATTTTGAACTTACCGATAACGAGTTTGAAAATTTGCGGTCAAAAAATTTGACCGCAAATTTTTCTAAGACAAGAATAAGTCCAAAAGTTTTTACCGAACAAGGTATTTATATGTTGGCAACTATCTTAAAAAGTAAGGTGGCTTCACAAGTAACGGTATCTATCATTAAAACTTTTGCAAATATGCGAAAATATATCTCGCAAAATAGTGTTATGTTTGAACGATTTGAAAGAATAGAGCAAAAATTATTTATGCATGATAAAAATTTTGACAAACTTTTTGAGGCTCTTGACGATAAGAGTTTAAAACCAACACAAGGCATATTTTACGACGGACAAATTTACGATGCCTATGTTTTTGCAAATGATTTGATAAAAAGTGCAAAAAAAGAGATACTTCTCATTGACAACTATATCGACGAGACAGTTTTTACACTTTTTAGTAAATATCCAAATATTCAAGTAACAATTTACACAAATACCATCTCAAAACAACTCAAACTTGACCTTCAAAAATACAATGCCCAATACAACAACATAGAACTCAAAGAGTTCAAAAACGCACACGATAGATTTATGATACTAGACTCCAACGAGGTCTATCACATCGGAGCAAGTCTCAAAGATTTGGGCAAGAAGTGGTTTGCATTTTCAAAGTTTGAGATGGGTGCTTTAGAAATTTTGGGGAGATTAAAAGGATGAAAAAAAACTATACTTTCCAAACTTCCACATGCCGAGAAAATACAAACGCGGAAAAATACACCCTGAGAAAACAGCTTTTTGGTACTGAGGATTTACTTCCTGTTTGGGTGGCGGATATGGATATTGACACGCCTGATTTTGTTCTTGATGCTGTGAAAAAACGGTTGGAGCATCCCGTTTTTGGGTATGAAGAAGTTCCAGAGAGTGCTTTTTTGGTGCAGATAGAGTGGATGCAAAAAGAGCATGGAGTGGTTTACAAGTTGGAAGATATGTTTTACTCTCACTCTGTTGTGGCTTCGATGAATGCGGTTATCGAGGCTTTTACAAAAGAGGGTGAGGGCGTTATAGTTCAAACGCCTGTGTATCCGCCTTTTTTTCAGAGTGTGAAACAGCAAAAAAGAAAACTTATAAAAAATCCGCTCAAGCAGTTGGAAAGTGGAAAGTATGTTTTTGACATTGAGGATTTAAAAGCAAAAATTGATAAAAAAACTAAACTTTTACTCCTTTGTTCTCCGCATAATCCAGTCGGGCGTGTTTGGTTAAAAGAGGAGTTTGAGCAGATTTTGGAGCTTTGTTTGGAGCATAACATCGTTGTATTTTCGGATGAAATTCATTCGGATTTGGTTTATGCACCCAACTTCCACATGCCGTTTGCTTCGCTGAGCCAAAGAGCAAAAGAGATAACGATAACTGCAATGGGCGTTGGAAAAACATTTAACATGGCGGGTTTTGCTATGAGTACGGTTGCCATTTCTAACAAAGAACTAAGAGCAAAATTTTTAGAAGTTTATAAAAGAGTACATTTTGCAAACGGAACTGTGTTTGGGCATGTGGGATTTGAAGCGGCTTATGTGCATGGCAAAGAGTGGTTGGAGGAGTTAAAACTTCATCTACTACAAAATTTCCACATGCTCCAAACTCTTTGTGAAAAATTTCCACATGCCATAAAAGTCACACCCATAGAAGCGACTTATTTGGCATGGCTTGATTGTAGAGGAATGCAACTTAGCAATAAAAAATTAAAAGAATTCTTTGTAAATGAAGCAAAACTTGGTTTAAATAGTGGGATTAGTTTTGGCAGAGAGGGAAGTGGTTTTATGCGATTGAATTTTGCACTCTCTCATGCTAAAATGTTACAGGTAACAAAACAGTTAGAAAATGCTCTACAAATCAGATATGGGAAAGAAAATGATTAAGATAAATTGGGATGAGTTCAAATCCTACAAATTGGAAGTAAAATCCAAAGATGATAACTTTATTGCGTTGGTAAATTTCATGAAAAGTTACTACAATATGAGCAGTCCAAGAGAGATGTTTGAGTCCTTTGCAAAAGATGATTTAGCGGTTATGATGCTAGAAAAAAGAGATATTTCAAGTCCTTCTGATTTAGAAAGTTATTTGGGAAAGATATAACTTTTCATGGATGATACACTCGAAAAAATCAGTCTGTTTTTGAGCGAACATCATGTCCTAAGTTTGGCTACAACAGCCGAGGATGAGATAAGTGCTTGCTCCTTGTTTTACACTTTTAACAAAGAAAAAGTGAGTTTTATAGTTGCAAGTAGTGATGAAACACGGCATGTGCAACATTGTGGGAAAAATGCCAATATCGCAGGAAATATACTGTTAGAGACTAAAACAGTTGGGAAAATTCAAGGTGTTCAGTTTCGTGGAGTTTTTTTGCCGCTCGAAGATACAGAGCTAAAAATAGAGTATTTTAAAGCTTTCCCTTACGCTCTGGCACTCAATCCAAAACTTTGGCAAATAGAAGTGAACTATTTTAAAATGACAGATAATAGACTTGGATTTGGTAATAAAATCATTTGGCAAAAATAGTTACGAATCTTTAGGAAGATTTTTTTGCTTAAACAGAGTGCAATCCGTTCCACTGCTTTGAAAAACTAGCAGGGATGGAATCTGAGGTGATTTAAAGCCATACGCTTTACAACCGTGAGGTCTCTGCGCCTCCCAAGTCACAAAATAATATTCAC
The DNA here is from genome assembly GCA_041662265.1 of Sulfurimonas sp. GTDB lineage: Bacteria > Campylobacterota > Campylobacteria > Campylobacterales > Sulfurimonadaceae > Sulfurimonas. The sequence goes on along the minus strand of JBAZSV010000007.1, from coordinate 54,366 downwards.
ATACTCTACAATTAATTCTTTTCATGCTACAACACTTCCATTTTAAGTGTGGAATTCTATCATATTTGATACAATAAAAAAACTAAAATAAAGAGAAAACTATGGATAAAATATTATTGATGTTACAACTTCAAAACACTCTAAATGACGCTACAAACGGCGAAAAATGGGTGAATGGAACTACAAAAAATGGGAAAATAATCAACTGGAAAAGATGTGTTTATATGGAATCAGCTGAGATGATAGACAGCTTTTCATGGAAACATTGGAAAAGCATCCATCAAGAGCCAGATTGGAATAATATGCAGATTGAAGTGGTGGATGTTTGGCATTTTATAATGAGTTTGGCTATTGAAAAATATGCTAAAAATTTGAAGGGTGGAATTGACGATTTGGCGATTGATATCTCGGAACTCTCAAACTTTTCTAAGATAAACAAAAAAAGCAGTCATTTTGCCTCTCAAGATGAAGTAATCGCAAAAGTTGAAAATATAATGCTTTTAACCCTCACAAAAGAAAATTTAAACATAGAAGAGTTAATAGAAGAGTTCTTTGATTTAGTCGTTATGTGCGGATTGGATTTGGAGACTCTTTATAGACTTTATGTAGGTAAAAATATTTTAAATCAATTTCGTCAAGACAATGGCTACAAAGAGGGAACTTACATAAAAGTGTGGAATGGTACGGAAGATAATGTTATCATGAAAAAAATCTGGGAAGAAGATGGTGATATTAACCCTGATGTACTTTACAAACAGTTGACTAAATACTATTTAGCACTCAATAAGAAGTAATCATTGAAGAGTGTTCTTGAAGTAAAAAATCTATCATTTGGATATAAAAAAGATTTTTTACTTTTTGATAATTTTTCGATTACTCTCAAAAAAGGCGAAATCAAAGCAATCGTAGGTGCAAGTGGAGCGGGTAAAAGTACGCTTTTTGAACTCATTTTAAAAAATTTAAAAGCTTTGAGTGGAGAGATTAAAACATCTTCAATTTCACAAGTTTTTCAAGACCCTTACAGCTCTTTTCACCCAAGTTATACGCTTCTAAGCCAAATAAGTGATGTTGCAGATTTAAGCGAACTTGATAGTCATCTGAGTGATATAAATCTTGAATACGAGTTACTTTTAAAACTTCCACATGAACTTTCAGGAGGGCAATTGCAACGCGCGTCCATTCTTCGTGCAATGCTTATGAAACCTGACCTTCTTCTTTTAGATGAACCAACTTCAGCTTTGGACAATGTAATTCAGTTGGAAGTGATGCACATGCTTATGAAAAATCTTGATAAAATGGGGATGCTTCTCATTACACACGACCTAACTCTTGCAAAATGGTGTGCGGATGAGATTATATTGATTTGATAGTTGATGTTAAACACTAAAACGAACTTGTCCGTTTTAGTGGCAGGGACTAAAGTCCCTACAACCCCCTAAAGCTACAAAAAACTTTGTTTTTCGAGAATTTCAAGATATTTACGCACTTTAGTAAAACTAGTGTATTTCTATTTAAAAAAAAGTTTCACAAAATAAAATCCGCTTCCAGCCATAAAAATAGTTCCAAAAACACTGAGTGAGATGTTTGCAAGTGCCAACAAAATATGTCCACCCTCTAAGAGTAAGAAACTCTCAATCGCAAAAGCAGAAAAAGTGGTGAATCCACCTAAAATACCAGTTGTAAGAAATGATTTTGTATGAAGTGAAAAAAAAGTTGTGTGCATAAAGAGGGCAATTAAGATGCCCATTACAAAACTACCTATGAGATTGACTCCGATAGTTCCAAAAGGCAAGTCATGAGGTAATCTATGAGATATAAGACCATTCATATAGACTCTTAAAATTGCTCCGATAAATCCGCCGCTACCTACGGCTAGGATTGTTTGCCAACTCATTATCATACTCCTTTTGCATCTTGACTCTTAAATTTTCTAGCCAATGCGCATCGCTCTTATCCGCTATAAATGAATCCATAAATAGTACGCTTATTTGACCTGGCTTATAGTAAAAATTTTTGATGTTATAGTACTTTGAAGTTTGCATCAAAACGATAGGTTGCACACGAAGTTTATACTTGTCCGCTATGACTTTCGCACCATTTTTAAAAGGAAGCATTTTCTCAGAAGTTGAGCGAGTTCCCTCTGGAAACATCGTGATAACTCTCTTCTTATCAAGTCTATCTTTGGCATCTCGTAAAAGTTTTACAAGAGAAGTTTTACTCTCCCTCTCTACTGCGATATCCTTAGGAAGCTTAAGTGCCAATCCAAAAAATGGAATATCAAAAAGAGATTTTTTCGCAACCCAAGCTAAGTCTTTTTTTGTAATTGTTTCCATTATTCCTATGTCTAAATCACTTTGATGATTGATTAAAAACATTTGAGCTTCTGGGTCTTCTTTGCCTTGAATTTTTACTGTATAAAATATACTGAATCTGATAAACCAAGAAGAAATTTTACGAGAGTAGGGTCTCGGTAGCAGATAATAGGTAGCAATCATCATAGTTAGAGCAGAAAAAATAATAACTGTTGCGTATAACCAACTAAGGCGCGCAAATATCTTCATCTTTTACCCATCCTATTTGTTCATTTTGTAGTTCTATTTTGATAAATTTATTAACATTACCCTCTTTTTTAAAGTGTTCAATGGCATTTGTTGTTTTAAAAATTGTGCCATTACTTACTGGGAGGAGACGGATATCAGCTCCCTTCTTGATGCAAATCTCTTTAGAAGGTATCAAAAGAAATCCGATGTAAATTAAAGGAAGAATCATAATTATAAAATAAATAAGTTTTCTTTTCCAGAGTAGTAGCAAAAATATAAAAAAAGCAACAGCACCTGCAATTTGTATTTTTAACAACTCTCTGGATTGATCCGTTGGTTTTAAGTCACTTTGTGTTGTTACACTGTCATCGTCCACTATTATAGGGATATCGATGTTTAAAAATTTGTTTTGTTTGAGATTGAAGTATGAAAAAGAGAAGTTTTCTATCTCTTTGTTAATAACAACAAAATAAGTTATTCTCGAATCAAAATAGGAGTCTTGTAGGGACTCTACACCTTGCTTAAAAACATTACTAAACTTCATAGCTCCAAGCTCGGCATTGTTCGCTTTTGCGACAAAAACAATGATGTTATGTTTGTTGTCATAACTTGTTGTTTTATAATCTACAAGTTCAAACGAGTTAGCGAGAATATTTGAAAAATCTTTTTTAGGGTTGAGGGCTACGACATTAAGAGGATTTCCTGCAAGTGTGGTACTTGCGTATTTACTTGAGCCTACGATGGAAGCTTCAATATTTGGTATTTTAGCTTGAATCTGTGTTGTTAAAAAATAAAAAGTATCGAAGTAGTAGTTGGATTGTTTAACTCTATTAGGGACTAAATTGAGAGGTTTTAATCCAGTATAATCTGTAAATTTGTATTCAATTTCATTTGCACCGCCAACAGTTGAAAGCACTTTAAGTGTTATCGAAAATATTTCACCCTTTAAAACTCTTTGAGGAAGTGTTTCATAACTTAAATAAAGAACTTTTGCTTTAGGTGCTGTTTCTATTGTTGTTTCTACATCACTGTTTTTTACACCAGCCACTCCATCTTCTGCGAAGAGAGGCGTAAAAAAGAGTAATAATAAAAGCAGTAAAGTTTTCACGCTGACAAGAATCCTTGTAGCATTTTTACTCCATCATCTGAACCAAGAAGTAGTTCCATTGCTCTTTCAGGGTGAGGCATAAGTCCAAACACATTTTTTTCTTTGTTACAAACACCAGCGATTGAATCAACGCTTCCGTTTGGATTGGAAATATTTCCATCTTTATCGCAATACTGTAAAAGAACTTGATTATTTTCGTAGAGTTCTTTAAGTGAATTTTCATCTATGTAGTAATTTCCATCATGGTGTGCAATTGGAACATTTACCACAGCACCACATGCCAACTTTTCTAAGAAAACATTGTCATTATTGACTACTTTTAGATTATGATGCTTGGATAAAAAGTGTAAATGCTCATTTCTTTTTAATGCACCTGGAAGTAAACCAGCTTCAGTTAAAACTTGAAAACCATTACAAATACCTAAAACTTTTCCACCATTATTTGCATAAGTTTTTACAGCTTTCATAACAGGGCTAAATTTTGCGATAGCACCACTTCTTAGGTAATCTCCATAGCTAAAACCACCAGCAACCACTAAAAGGTTTGTATCACTTGGAATGCTCTCTGATTTGTGCCAGATTATCTCTGTTGTTGCGCCAAGAGATTCAAATGCGTGTTGTGTATCATACTCGCAGTTTGTACCAGGAAACTGTAAGATTGCTACTTTCATTGAACTATCTCTATCTCATAATCTTCAATTACAGTGTTTGCCAAAAGGTCTTCACACATCTGTATAACATCTGCTTTAGCTTTTGCTTCATCTGTTTCGTCGAGTTGTAAAATGATTTGTTTACCAACACGAACATCATTTACACTACCAAAATGCAGAGATTCTAAAGCATGTTTTACTGCTTTACCTTGAGAGTCTAAAACACCTGCTTTTAAAGATACATTTACTATTGCTTTCATCTGTTATTTTCCTAATATTCTATTTAAAACTTGTTCGTATGCTATTGTTAATCCACCAAGACCTTGACGGAATCTGTCTTTATCCATCTTTTCGCCACTTTCCATATCCCAAAAACGACAATTATCAGGACTAATTTCATCTATTAAGATAATATTACCGCTTTTGTCTTTTCCAAATTCAAGTTTGAAATCAACCAAATTAAGACCTTTTTCTGCAAAATAAGGTTTTAAAATATCATTGATTTGTCTTGCCATGCGACGAAGTTTATCAAGCTCATCTTGATAATCAACCAAACCAAGGATAAGCGCGTGTTGGTCGTTGAGTTTTGGGTCACCAAGAGCGTCGTTTTTGTAGTCAAATTCTACTAAAGTAAAAGGAAGAACCGTACCCTCTTTTATACCGAGGTTGCGAGTTAAACTTCCAGTTGCGATGTTACGAACAATCACTTCGATTAAAATTACATTTACTTTAGTATGAAGCATGTGGTTATCATCCAACATCTTTACAAAGTGCGTTTGGATGCCATTTTTTTCTAAAAGTTTAAATAGCTCAGTAGAAATTTTATTGTTTAGTGCGCCTTTTCCAACTTCACTAGACTTTTTTTCGCCATTAAATGCTGTCAAATCATCTTTAAACTCTGAAATAACTAAGTTTTCATCATCTGTTGAGAAAAGTTTTTTAGCTTTTCCTTCATAAAGTAACTCTCTTTTTTGCATTTTCATTTATCCTTTTATAATTATTAGAGCTTTAATGATATCCACGCCCTCTTTGAGTTGCATATCTTTATTTATCATTTCGGGCGTAATTATATCTTTTTTATCTTTGTCTGACTTGTCATCTTTTTTATTTTCTTTATCTTTTTTCGTGCTATCTACTTTGACTAACTCTTCTTCTAGGTGCTTTTTAAGGTCAGCTTCTTTGATAGAAAATTCATTTTTAGTAGCGTTCACTTCTCCTGGAAAAACTTCAATATCAGGCTTCACACCAACAGCTTGAATGGTTCGTCCACTTGGAAGATAGTATCTTGCAATAGTGAGTTTGAGAGCTTCATCTTCTGTGATAGGCAGTACTACTTGAACACTTCCTTTACCAAATGTATTTTCACCAACTAAAATAGCTCGTTTGTGGTCTTGAAGTGCACCAGCAACAATTTCAGAAGCACTTGCACTTCCAGCATTTATGAGTACAACCATTGGCACTTTTGTGATGGTTGCACTTGGTGTTGCTTTATAAACTTTATTGTCTATTTCATTGCGACCTTTTTGAGAAACAATTTCTCCCTCATCTACAAATAAATCTACCAAATCCACCGCTTGGTCAAGAAGTCCGCCAGGGTTGTTTCTTAAATCAAGAACGATTCCTTTTGTTGTTGCTTTTTTTGCTTTAATCGCTTTTGCAACATCCTCAGCAACTTTTTTATCGAAACTTGTAACACGAACATACAGTAAATTATCGCCAATTGTTCGAGTATAAACCGACTCGATAGTGATATTTCCTCGAACGATATGAACGCTAAGTGGTTTTGTCTCGCCTGTACGAACGATTGTCAAATCGATAGGCGTTCCAACAGCACCTCTCATTATGGCTACTGCATCATCTATTGTCATGCTTATCGTTGATTCATTATTGATTTTTAGGATGATGTCACCAGCTTTGATTCCAGCTTTATCTGCAGGAGTTCCTTCGATTGGCGCGATAACAGTTAAAGCTCCATCTTTAATCCCAACAGTGATACCAAGTCCACCAAACTCACCATTTGTTTGAACTTTTAATTTCTTATAATCTTCTTTTGACAAATAACTCGAGTGCGCATCGATATTGACAAGCATACCTTTGAGCGCTTTATCCATCAAATCTTCTATACTTATATTATCAACACTATATTGTTCAACGATGCTGATAACTTTTGTGAATTTTGCTAAAGCTTGAAGCCTTGAAAGCTCCTCTTTTTTCTGTTGTTCTGCTGATGATGCAGCAAAAATATTTGTGGATAAAAGCAAAATTATTGCAACACCAACCGAAGCAAAACCAAGTGTAATATATCTTTTATTTTTCATAATAAATCCATGTTAATTTTTAAAAAGGATATTATAGTTTATGTTTTGTTAATTGATTATTACACTTCAAGAGAAGCTTGGCAAATGAATTGAAATTCCACATGCCAAGAAACTAAAAACATCAAGTTTACTTCCCAGCACCGCACTTGCCAGTTTCACATTTCATAGTAGATGGTACTTTTTTACTTTCATATTCAGCGGCATGTGGAGTTGTAAAAGCTAAGGTATAAATACTCCAAGACACTGCAACTACAAAAGTTAGAATGATTACTTTTTGAAGGGTAGAAATCTTTTGTATCTCATCTTTTTGTCTTATCTCACAAGTGCCACCAGGGCAAAGTTTTGGATTTTCTTTGTAAATGTAGTTGAAAATTTTACAACCTAAACATATTCCAAACACTGCTTCGCTGTATAAAAGTGTCAGACAAAGTAAACAAATAAAAATTTTAATCGGAGTCATAACATTAAAAACAACGATTAAAAAGAACATGATTATAGATAAAAAGAGTCCTATAAACCATGCCCATCTTTTTTGAGGCGCTCCGACATACTCTGGAACTTGGTTTTGCACCATAACACGCCCTAAAAGCAGACTTGGCGCGAACTTTGGATTTATGAAAATTCTTATGAAAAAATCAATCATAAAAACCGTTACAAATATTTGTGTAAATATAAAATCATGAAGAATATAGGAGTGCATAAATGAGAAGAATGCAAATAAAAATAGAATCCCCGCACCCGCCCTAGCTTCTCTTTCGTTCAATACTCTTACATCGTATTTTTCAACAACTTCGCCAAAATAGATATACTTATTCATTTTTCATCCTTTATTTTATGAGAAAATTATATCTCTTATTTGTGAGAGGTTTGTGAGTCGATGTAAATTACATTAGACTTCTTGCAAACCCAAGATTGCTTCGTCGTTCCTCCTCTCAATGACCGTCATTGCGAACGAAGTGAAGCAATCTAAAAAAGGGGGGGGGTATGCAAGAAGTCTATTTATTAATGTTCATTTTTTATTGCGACGGTTCCTTGTGGATGTTTGTACCACCCAGAATCTGCATAATTATCTTTGGATTGATTTTTACGGACTTTGACCAAAGTAAACATGCCACCCATTTCAATCGGACCGAATGGACCTTGACCTGTCATCATTGGCAATGTATTTTCAGGTAATGCCATCCCCATATCGGCCATGTCCTGCATCTCAGCCATTCCGTTTTTACCCATCGGCATGTACATATAGTTTGGTAGCAGATCGCTAATCTTTTCGCTTAAATCATCTTGTTTGACACCTATCATATTAGGAACATTATGACCCATCGGTCCCATCGTATGGTGAGATTTATGACAATGCAATGCCCAATCTCCCTCTTCAGTAGCTATGAATTCAAATGCTCTCATTTGCCCAACACCAATATCAATTGTTACTTCAGGCCAGCGAGCCCCTTTTGGAATCCATCCTCCATCGGTACAGGTTACCTCAAAGGGATGTCCGTGCATATGAATTGGATGATTAGTCATAGTAAGGTTACCGATGCGTACACGAACACGGTCTCCCACAGATACATTCAGAGAATCAATTCCTGGAAATACACGGCTGTTAAAGCTCCAAAGATTAAATTCCGTCATTGTTGCGGGATTAGGGGTATAAGTTCCAGGGGCAACATCATAACTAGCGAGTAAAAAACAAAAATCACGATCTACTTTATGCTCTTTTTGATTTTTTGGATGAACAATAAACATTCCCATCATTCCCATCGCCATCTGTACCATTTCATCAGCATGAGGGTGATACATAAATGTCCCGCTCTTACGAAGAGTAAATTCATAAATATAAGTCTCTCCAGAAGCAATAGCGGGTTGAGTCAATCCGCCAACACCATCCATGCCATTTGGAAGTATTAATCCATGCCAATGAACTGTCGTATGTTCAGGGAGTTTATTGGTTACATAAATTCGAATACGCTCACCTTCTACTGCTTCGATGGTGGGTCCAGGGGATGTTCCGTTGTATCCCCAACAATTGACTACCATTCCTGGAGCAAATTCACGCATAACTTTTTCAGCAATCAAATGAAACTCTTTCACTCCATCTTTTATTTTATAAGGTAAAGCCCAACCGTTGATGGTAACAACTGGATTATAATTTTTCCCCTTTTTACATGTAATCACCGTACTAGGAGAGATAACCTGTTTTGGATCTTTTACAATAGTAAGTTTTCGATTTTTAGGGGGTGTTTCGCAATGATTTTTTTCTTCGGCATGGATTGAGGGAGTTAGTGCAACTGATGCGACCAATGCCACTCCTAATTCTAAAAAATCTCTTCTATCATGTTTCATTTTGTATCCTCCAAAATAGTATCTTGACCACCGATTATGTAGGTCAAATCTGCTTGCGTTTTTTGGTATTCTCCTATAGCATTCAATGCTTGTATTTTTACCTCGCTATAATGACGCTGATCGGCGAGAAGCTCATAAATACCATCTAACATACCGTTATAGTAATGCTGTGTTTCTTCCACGATAGTTTGGTTGGTTTTTACGATTGTTGATTGATACTCATCTGCAATGTCATATGCATAGCGGGTTTGTGCGTATGCTTCACGCGTTTGGCTTCTGATATTAATCGCTATTTCATAGAGCCGTTGCACACTTTGATTATAATAGGCCTGAGTACGGCTTACTCGTCCCTGTCCCATGTCAAAAATCGGGATTGGGATTTTGAGTCCAATTGTATTAAAATGATCAGTATCGGTACTTTTTTCACTTCCGCCTTCTATAGTTATTTCAGAAAGAAGATTGGTGTTCTTTGTATATCCAGCTTCTTTTGCCGCATATTCGACAGCTTTCATTGCGGCTGCAATATCGAGTCGATTTTTAATTGCAATTTGCTCAAGTCTATCATTTTTCGGAAATGTTGCAGTCAAACTCAATAGCTCAGTGCTCAATTTATACTCAGTTTGCTCCGCATAGATACCCATCATTTTATTGAGAGCTTCACGCGCCATAGCATTTTCCCGATTCAGACGAATGGACTCAACCCGCATGTTGGTATATTCATCCAAAATTCTTAAAAAATTTCGTTTGGAAAGGTTACCCGCCGTATATTGGCGCATTGCCAATTGCACTGATGCTTCGTGAGATTTTAGGATATCAGCATTTAAAAGTAGCGTTTCTTGTGCAATGCGTGCATTTATATAGGTTTTTTTTGAATCTCGAACCATTCTAAGCACTTCATCCCCAACACTCAGCTTTGTTTCATCAAGTGCTAGTTCACTTAAACTTTTGCGTAGTGGAATCCAGAGTAAATCTAAAAAGGCCAGTTCTAGTGTTATACTCGACTTATTTATGCCGTCTCCATGTCCAACCGAATATCCTAGTAATGGATTTGTTATTAACCCAGACTGCATGAGATCACCTTGAGCAATACCAATTTTTTCATATGTTTGCTGTAATGCACGATTATTAATAAGGGTAATGCGAACGGCGTTTGCCTCGCTCAGAGGTTCTTTTAAAAGTATATTAATATATTTTTGAATTTCATCTGCCTCTTGAGGTGTTTTAAGCCACATGAGTTCCCCTGTTCCACGATTCTTAGTCATTTGATTCATTGAATCAAATACTTCCTTTTGAGAGATAGTCGAACAACCTGACAATACAAAGATAGCCACTAACGAAAACAAAATCTTTTTTTTCATTTTTTTGTACCGTGATAAGTTGTATTTTGATCGCGTTCTTGTATGTTCACTTCTTGAGATAGATTGACCTGAGGATTAATAGGAGTGTAAACACTTTTTCCTTCTTTTACATGTGTAGAAATAGGCGATTTCACTTTTTCCTCAGCATTCAAAGAAATTATAAATCCTATAATTAGGAGCAAAACAGTGTAGTTCATCGTTCTTTTCTCTGTATGCTAATGTTTTTTTCATCTTTTTGAATAAATCCAAAAATAATCTTATTTCCTACATTAAGAATATGGTCTAAGTCATGGCTAAGAATCTTTATTTGCATACTAACCCCTACTATTTTTGTGAGAAAATTATATCTTTATTTTATGAGCTAATACCTTTTAGCTATAATGCAAAAAGAATAAAGTACAAAAAATATACAAATGGAAAAATATGGAACAAGTAAAACTTACAGAATATAGCCACGGAGCAGGGTGCGGATGTAAAATTTCACCGATGCTTCTCGATGAAATCCTCCAAAGCACAAGAGCAAATATTTGTTATCCGCAACTTCTCGTTGGCAACGAAAGCAGAGATGATGCGGCGGCGTTTGATTTAGGCAACGGTACTTCTGTTCTCTCAACAACAGATTTTTTTATGCCAATCGTGGATGATCCATTCACCTTTGGACGCATTGCAGCAACAAATGCGATAAGTGATATTTACGCTATGGGAGGACGACCGCTCATGGCTATTTCTATCTTTGGATGGCCGATTGACAAACTCTCTGCAGATGTTGCTCGCGCGGTCATAGATGGGGGACGAGCGGTTTGTGAAGAGGCTTGTATTCCTCTGGCTGGTGGGCATTCTATCGATTCTCCAGAGCCGATTTTTGGACTTGCAGTGACAGGCATAGTGGAAAATAAAAACCTTATGCAAAATACAACAGCTCAGGAAGAGTGTTTTATTTTTCTTACAAAAGCTTTGGGTATAGGCATTTTAACGACAGCGCAAAAACAGAAAAAAATTCAGGATGGACACATCGAACCTGCAATTCAAGCGATGACCACCCTTAACAAAATAGGTGCGGAATTTGCACTTTTAGAGGGCGTTGTCTCTATGACCGATGTCACAGGATTTGGACTTCTTGGACATTTGAGTGAGATATGCGAGGGAAGTAACATCGGGGCGACTGTGTGGTTTGACAAAGTTCCCTTGTTGCCAAATGTTGCAATGTACCGAGAACTCGGATGTATTCCTGGTGGTGCGCGTAAAAATTTTTTGAGTTATGGAGAGAAAATCAGCCCTATGACACAAGCCCAAAGAGAGATTTTATGCGATGCGCAAACTTCTGGCGGATTGCTTGTCATCGTGCAAAAAAGCGGCTTGAGAGCCTTTTATGAAGTGGCACAAAGTGCAGGTTTAACACTTGAACCAATTGGTGAAACAACCAAAAAAGGCAACTTTTTGATAGAGGTTTTATAAATGTCCAAGGCTATTTTGAGTGATGATTTTAAATCGATTGTTTTAAACTCCACTCCATTAATCGATGTTCGCGCACCTATTGAGTTTGAAAAAGGTGCATTTCCACATGCCATAAATTTGCCGATTATGAATGACGAAGAGAGACATCAAGTGGGTATTTGTTATAAAAAACATGGCAACGATGAGGCTGTAAAACTCGGTCACAAACTCGTTGGTGGCGTAGTAAAAGAAGAGCGAGTGAAGGCATGGTCAGATTTTATGGACGCAAATCCACATGCCATGCTTTACTGTTTTAGAGGAGGACAACGCTCTAAAATATCGCAAGAGTGGATACGCCAGTCAGACAGGGAAATTACACGCTTAAAAGGCGGATATAAGGCGTTTAGAAGTTATCTTTTAAATGAAATAGATGCGTCATGCAAACATTTCAAACCTAGTATCCTTGGTGGACGCACAGGCTCTGGAAAGACAATATTGCTCAAAGAGTTGCAAAATGCGATTGACCTTGAGAAACTTTCAAATCACAGAGGTTCATCCTTTGGCAAAAAAATTACGCCTCAGCCGACACAGATAAATTTTGAAAATGCTTTGGCGTATGAGCTTATTCAAAAACTTGATAAGGGATTTAAAAATCTCGTTTTTGAGGATGAGGGTAAGTTTGTTGGCAGTGTTTATGTTCCAAAAGTGTTTGCAACTTATCTTGCAAGCGCTCCTCTTGTTATTTTAGAGACGACGATGCAAGAGAGAATAGAGATAACATTTAATGAGTATGTGACAGAGGCACAAAAAGCATATACAAAATCAGAGGAAGAAAATCTCGACGCGTATAAAAATGAGATACAAAGTGCCTTAGATAGGATTATGCGAAGACTTGGAACAGAGCGACATAAAGATGTAACGATGCTCTTTGAAAATGCCTTAAATGAACAAAAAAGAAGTGGAAATTTAGAAGCGCATAAAGAGTGGATTGAAGTTCTTTTAAGAGAATACTACGACCCGATGTATGATTACCAAATTCAAAAACGCTCTTCTCAAATAGCTTTTAGAGGTGAAAGAGAAGAAGTTCTTGAATATTATAGAGAATTATTTTTGAAGCTTACTTAAAGCATCAAGTATATTATTTTGTTTTGCTTTATCGAGTGGCGTGTTTTTAGATATAAATATGTAAAGTTCAACTCGTCTGTTTTTAGCTCTATTTTCTTCAGTCGTATTTTCTGCGATTGGTTTTGCAGAGCCAAATCCTGCTGCTGAGAGGCGTTCAGCACTTACTCCATTTTTAATTAGTTCACGCATAACAGCATCTGCTCTTTTTATAGAGAGGTCAATATTATCCATGTAAGAAGAACTTTTTGCAAGAGGCTGAGCATCCGTATATCCACGCACTGATACATCTGCATTCGCAGGAAGTGCATTGATAATATAAGCAATTCTGCTAAGAAAAAGATGTACTTCATCATCATCAATCGTCGCACTCGCTCCACGAAAAGGAATAGAAACGGGAAGTTTTAGCAATACCCCATCCAAACTTTGATCAAGTGGACCATCTCCTCCCATCGTTGAATTGAGAAGTTCTTTTTGAATTTTGCTGATAGAATCTTTTGTCTCTTCTTTTTTCTTCTCTTCTGCTTCTGCGATAGAACCACCTTGTATGACCAGCAATTTACCACTTGGCTTACCAAGGGCATCAGGATCTGGTTTCGTACTCTCAGGAGCTAAATCTTGTATTGGAGTTCTTTCTTCAGGTGTTGGAGCAAAATCATAAATTTTTATGAACTCTTCTTTAAGAGCATTTATTTTTGATGTATTTACAGAAGCGATTGCAAAGAGGGCAATGAAAAGAGCTAGAAGAAGACTAAAAAAGTCGGCTGTAGGAACTGCCCACTTCTCTCCAGCAGGACATTCAACTTTTTTGCATTTCTTTTTTTTGCCCATTTAGTTGCTCATTAGTTAAATTGACTATGTTTCTCTTCCCCATAAGGAAGGAAGTTTAATAGTTTTGCTTCAAGAGTACGAGGGTTGTCGCCATTTACGATGCCGATAATTCCCTCCAACATAAGCTTTTGTTCTTTCACTATGTGATGCGATTTAGCTTTCATTTTGTTTCCAAATGGTCCAAGAACAACATACGCAGAGAAAATCCCAGTTACGGTAGCGGTAAACGCTCCAGCAATACCTTTTGCCATCTCTGGTGGATTGTCCAATTTTTGAAGTGCAAGAATAAGACCAAGAACCGCCCCAATAAGCCCCATAACGGGTGAAGTTTCTCCCGCAAGAATCCAATAATGCGCACATCCATGCCAAAATTCTTCGGTTTCTTCAATGACTAAGTCCAAAGTTTCAATGATGGTATCGACTTCATTTCCATCGACAGCCATACTTAGACCCTGTTTTAAAAATTCACTATCCAACTCAGATACTTTTTTTTCTAAAGAAAGCAATCCATCATGACGCGCTAAAGTTGATAATTCTATAATTTGTTTGATGCGCGCATGTAAATCTACAGGGCTTTTTTTAAATACCATACCAAGATTTTTATAAGCACCCTTAACAAATTCGCCATCCGTACTTACCATAGATGCTAACATTGAAGTAGGGAAAATAATAATAACAGAAGTGATATGGACAACATGCACAGGGTTTCCACCCTCCATTAAGTCCCCGATTGAAATACTGGCGACCGCTCCAAGTATTCCCAAAATAACCGTTAAATCCACATGAATCCTTCTTGCTTGATGGTATATATTAATTTAAATTGAAAACTACAATCGGCGGATTATACAATAGCTTTAATAAAGAATGGACTAAAAAACAATAGAATTCCTTGAAGATTAGCTAAACTCTATGAAAAATAAAAGACAACTTAACCTTAAAAGCAGAGAAAATATGTTTTATTTTTCATTGGATTTACCTACTTATCTAGCGTGTTAAACAACAATTAAGTTGGATATATTTATACTTTGTTACATTGCCAAGGAGTAGGGATTATATGTATCAATATAAAATAATATCTGTGGATGACACTCTTATGAATTTAATTCTCATTGAAGAGATAGCCAAGGAGATAGGTGTTGCTATCCAAAGTTTTCAAGACCCACTTGAAGCTTTAGAGTATATCAGACAAAATAGAGTTGATTTAATGTTTGTTGATTACATGATGCCTGATATTAATGGTGTTGCACTTATAAAAGAGGCATTAGCCTTGCAAGAAGAATTGATTCCTATAATGGTTACCGCGGTAGATGATGACCAAGATTTGAAGTTAGAAGCCTTAGAAGCTGGGGCGACAGATTTTTTAACAAAGCCTGTGGATGTTGCTCAGTTAGAAGCAAAAATTAAAAATTTTACGAAAATTATTCAGTTAAAACTTCAACTGCAAAATTTTAACGCTCGGCTACAAGAAGAGGTGCAAAAAGCGACTGCAGACCTTGTAGAAAGGGAGCATGAAGCCTTAGAAGTTATTTCAAGATTGGCAGAATATAGAGACCCTGAAACGGGAAGTCATATTTCTCGTGTTGCTCACTACTCAAGACTTTTAGCTAAAGAGTATGGTCTGAGTGAGCAAGAGCAAGATATCCTATTTTTTGCTTCTCCTTTGCATGATATTGGTAAAGTTGGGATACGAGATGATATTTTGCTCAAACCTGCGAAGCTTGAAGAGGATGAATATATAATCATGAAGACGCACTCATCTATTGGTCATGATATTTTAAAAGATAGTAAAAATCCCTATCTTCAAGCTGGTGCAACCATCGCAAAACATCATCATGAGAAGTATGATGGAAGTGGGTATTATAATGGGCTCAAAGGCGAAGAGATACATATTTATGGGCGTATCACTGCCATAGCAGATGTTTTTGATGCTCTCACATCGGAGCGACCTTATAAAAAACCATGGAGTTTTGAAGATACAGTGGAGTTTTTAAAAAATGAGTCTGGAAAACATTTCGATCCGAAATTGGTTGCATTGTTTATCCTTAATATAGATAAAATAAAAGAAATTTATTTGCAATTTGAAGCATAAGGAGAAAAAGTATGAGAATCAATAATTTAGTGTTACAAGAGAGTGGAGATTGGGAATGTATCTCAAGAGGTTTGAATGAGGGTGAAGGTGCTGACATAGTGTTTGTATTTGGTGATACAGATAGCATTAAAGATAAAATAGTATTTCAAAAGATTAAAGAAAAATTTCCTCAAAGTCATATTGTAGGTTCTTCTTCTTCTGGAAACATTCTTGGTAAAGGGATATCAAAAAACTCTCTTGTCGCAACAGCAGTCAAGTTTGAGAGTTCAAGAGTAGAAGTAGAATCTGCTGATTATGTTGAAGGAGCAAATCTTGAGGAGTTGTCCTCACAACTTGTAAATAAGCTGACTCGAGAGGGGTTGAAGCATGTTTTTGTTCTCTCAGATGGACTTAAAATCAACGGTTCAGAACTTGTCAAAGGAATCAATCACTCCTTAGAAGGCATAGAAGTAACAGGTGGTTTGGCTGGAGATGGTGCAAGATTTCAAGAGACTTTTGTTTTGTGTGATGATGAAGCAAAAGAGAGCAGAATTGCTGTTGTAGGTTTTTATGGGGAGAATCTTGTCATCAGTAGCGGTTGTTTTGGCGGCTGGAGTGAGTTCGGAACGCATAGAACGATTACAAAATCAGAAGGAAATGTTCTTTACGAGATAGACAATGAACCAGCTCTTGATTTATACAAAAGATATTTAGGAGATTATGCTGCGGATTTACCTAGTAGTGGGTTGCGTTTTCCTCTGAGTATCAAAAAAAATGAGGGTGACCCAGAAGTTATCCGAACACTCCTTGCAATCAATGAAGAGGCAAAAACGATTACATTTGCTGGAGATGTACCAGAGGGATATTCGGCAAGACTTATGAAACCTGACACAGATAGGTTGATAGATGGAGCAGGACATGCTGCAAATGAGATTACGATTGCAAATGACAAACCAGCACTTGGTCTTGTCGTAAGTTGTGTTGGTCGTAAGATAGTTTTGGGACAACTTGTGGATGAAGAGTTGCAAGAGATAGGCGATGTGCTTGGCAAAAATATTAATCTTATAGGTTTTTACTCCTATGGTGAAATAGCACCTTTTGAGGTCAATAAACTCCAATGTGAGCTTCACAATCAGACAATGACACTCACAGCTATTTATGAAAATTGATATGCATAGACTGCTTAAACGACAACTAAAAAGACATTTTGGCGAAGATTTGGATAGTTGTTTTAAAGAGAGTGGTTTTGTAGAGTTTCTAGAGGATATTTCAAAAAGTTATGATGAGCTTTATGATGAGAAAAAATTTTTAGAACATACGATTGATGTGAACTCTCAAGAGCTTGAAAAAGCAACCATGAAAATTAAAGAACAAAATGTGCACCTTCAGAATCTTTTGGATAAAACAGAGAATGAGAATGAGGAGATGGTTTATGTTCTCAAGCAGTACAAAGAAGCTATCGATAAATCACTCATAGTCAGTACAACCGATACACATGGAAAGATTAAATATGTAAATGATAATTTTTCTAAAATCAGTGGATATACCCAAGAGGAACTCATTGGTAAGTCACATAACATCGTTCGACATCCTGATACTTTAAAGTCCGTTTTTGCTGGCATGTGGGAAACAATACTAAGCAAAAAAGTTTGGCAAGGCATTTTTGCAAATCAAGCAAAAGATGGTTCAACTTATTATGTCAATGCGACAATTGTACCGCTACTCAACAGAGAGGGTGAGATAGTAGAGTTTATTGCTCTCAGAGAAGATATAACAAAAACAATCCAATATCAACATAGAATAGAAGCTGAAAAACAAAAAGTTTCTCAAATTTTGGATAATCAAGAGAGCATTATTGTCTTGTTTGATAAGCTAAATGGTGTTTCTGAAGTGAATAAAAAGTTTTATGAAGTGTTCAAGTTTGCTACACTTGAAAAATTTAAAGAGAAACATCAATGCATATGTGAACTCTTTGAAGCTAGAGAAAATTTTTTAATGCCAAGTACAGATACCTATTTTTGGGTAACACCAATCATGGAAGAGCCTTTAAAAGTGCAT
Organism: Sulfurimonas sp.; assembly: GCA_041662265.1. Classification (GTDB taxonomy): domain Bacteria; phylum Campylobacterota; class Campylobacteria; order Campylobacterales; family Sulfurimonadaceae; genus Sulfurimonas. Next base: position 36,536 of record JBAZSV010000007.1, on the reverse strand, counting down.
CTTGCTCTGATTAATCAAAGAATTTATAGTGTGAAAATTTCGATAGCAAACATAGATGAAAAAAACACATATATATCAACTTTTACAGATATAACAGAGATTGAAGAAGCAAGAATCAAATCTCGAGAGGCGGAAAAAGAGAAATCAAATTTTTTAGCAAATATGAGCCATGAAATCAGAACGCCAATGAATGCAATTTTGGGCTTTTCAGAGCTTCTCTCAAAAACAAAACTAGAAGCAAAACAAAGTAAATTTGTAGATTTGATTAAGAGTTCAAGTTCAATTTTACTCCAGATAATCAACGATATATTGGATTTTTCAAAATTAGAAGGCGGTCAGACGGAGCTAGATTTAACAAAGATTAATCCTTTTATGGAGTTTGAAGATACTTTTATGCTTCTCGCAGGTCGTGCAAGAGAAAAAAATATATCGTACATGATAGAGATAGACCCATTTATAGAAGAGTGTGTTGAGATAGATAGTTTTCACATCAAACAGATTTTAATCAACCTCATAGGCAATGCTATTAAATTTACTCCAGAACATGGAACAGTAGATATAAAAATCAAAAAAGAGTTGCGTGATAGTAAAAAATATATTCGGTTTATTGTACAAGATACAGGAGTCGGAATACCAGAAGATAGACAGCAAAAGATATTTGAGCCATTCTCTCAAGCAGATAGTTCGACTACGAGAAAGTTTGGTGGCACAGGTTTGGGGCTCAGTATCTCCAATAGTCTTGTATTAATGATGAGAAGTAAACTGCAACTTGAAAGTATCGAGGGAGAAGGAAGTAAATTTTATTTTGATATTTGCTACGAGAGTTGCCAAAACGGTTGTGTTTTAGAGGAACATTTACAACCATTTAAAATTTATCTTTTTGATGTAGATGAGGAAAAAACTCACAAAGTTTCTCGACAACTCAACGCATACAAAATAGAGTATCACACGCTTGAAAAGTTTGATGTGAGGATAGATTTAGAAAATTCTGTCATTATTTCAACAAATGCAGAACTAATGCAAGATTTTAAAAATGCGAAGGTACTTTTGCTCTCAAAAGCGGATGAAAATTTTGAAGACTCAAGACACCATCATGTTGAAATTTATGATGATTTTCCTTCGGTTCTTTACAATGAACTTATGCGACTCAAGCTTGTAAAAAATAATATTCAAGTTAGTAATACGCAAAATATAAGTTTAAAAATCTTAATAGCAGAAGATTATGAGATTAATCGGATTCTTGTCTCTGAACTTTTAGACCAATTTAGCGTAGAGTATAGTTTCGCATTCAATGGTCAAGAAGCAGTTGATATGGTTCGTGATGGCAGTTATGATTTGATTTTGATGGATATCAATATGCCGATAATGAATGGTATGGATGCTACGAAAATCATTCGCGAAGAGTTCGGTGTCAAAACGCCAATTGTCGCACTCACAGCAAATGCACTTGAAGGAGATAGAGAACTGTTTTTATCTTTTGGAATGGATGATTATTTGACAAAACCAATCGATATCAAAGCTTTTGAAGCGATTTTGATGCGATACAATCAAGGGATACATATCAGAAATAATGAGATAGCAGAGATAAAAGGCCGACCAAAGAGTGAAACTAGTTCAAATAATGCTCCACTAGATATACCGTTATCCCTAGAGAAATCTGCAAAAAATATGAATTTTTCTCAAAATATCATGGGTAAACTTTTTAAAAGTTATGTGCTTTCTTTGGATACATTAGAAAAAAATATTAGAGAGGGTATCGCACAAAATGATTTTGTAAAGATACAAATAAATGCACATAATCTCAAAAGCGGTGCTGCGTCTTTATGTTTTGAAGGGATTGTAACTCTAGCACAAGAGATGGAAATACAAGCGAAAAATAAGAATCAAGATTTTGATTTTGAGCAAAAACTAGAGGACGGGTCTCCCTATTTACAAGCACTCAAGGCGTATTTAAGTGCTCTTGATGTATAACAATCTCTTTTTTATGCTAATCTAATATAATGACAAAATTATTTTAAAAGGCATAAATTATGAGTACAATAAAAGAATATTTGACACAAGATCATAGCAGATGTGATGAATTATTTGCTACAATGGAAGACAAAGCGACTCAGTCATTGGAAAGTGCAAAAGAGGCATGTCAAGAGTTTGTAAATGAGACAGAAAGACACTTTCAGATGGAAGAAAGAATTATGTTTTTGGAGTTTGAAACAAAAACAGGAATGATACAAGGTCCAACTGCGATGATGCGACATGAACATGTTCAGATGCGATCTTTGATGAAGCAGATGTTAGAAGCTATTGATGCAGGAAATAAAGATAAATTCTTTGGACTTTCTGAGACTTTGATGATTTTGATTCAGCAACACAACATGAAAGAAGAACAGATGCTTTACACTATGGCACAACAACATTTAAGTGCAGATTCAGATAGAATTGTTTCTATGATGGAATCTATGATTGTTGAATAAATGAGGAGTGGCATGTGGATTTTAATGGTTTATCTATAGATCAAGCACCACCAATATCAGCACCGCTAAGGTTTTTTTTAACAGCGCCTTTTTTTGCGATGTTTGCTGGTTTTTTGATTTTTTTTAGCGATGCAAGTGCGCTTATGAGTCGATACTCTTTGGAATCTATTATAGTTACACATGCCATAACAATTGGTTTTTTTGGCTTTATTATGCTTGGTGCGCTGACTCAGATGTTGCCAGTTTTAGCAGGGGCAAAAATTCCAAAAGTAAAGTTTGCTACAACTTATTCTCATCTTCTTTTATCTTTTGGCTTAATCTTTATGTTTTTAGGACTTTTTCAAAACAACATTTTGTTTAAATCCATCGCATTTGTAGCTCTTGGAAGCGGATTTATGATTATTTTGATTCCGATTGCTCTCGCCATAAAAGGTGTTTCAAACTTTACTCCAACAGTAAAATCTATGGCAAATAGTATAGCTTTTGCTTTTTTGATTGTTTTTATGGGACTTTTTTTATTCTACTCTTATATCTCTGGGAATATGTCAGAACTTCATGCAACAATCGCAAATATTCATAGTGTCTTGGCAATATTTGGCTTTGCAGGAATTTTGATAATAGGAGTCTCTTTTCAAGTGCTTCCAATGTTTTATGTAGCACCAAAATTTAAGAACTTTTGTAAAAGAAGAGTGATTTGGCTTATCCCCGCAGGACTTTTACTCTGGGCCGCTTTAAATATATTTGATGAGACATATGCACTTCTTGCTAAGTTTTGGATAACTCTCTTTTTTTGGGCTTTTGCCACAACAGTTTGGAAAAAATTAAATGCGCGTCGTCGTCCTATCAGTGATGTGACGGTGTGGTACTGGAGAAGTGCAAGTCTATTTTTAACACTTGGTGCATTTTTATGGATATTTGATGAGTATTTTAAACATGAATATATAGTTATGGTTGCGATATTAATCGGTGGCGGTTTTATTATGTCCATTATGACAGGTATGCTTTATAAAATAGTGCCTTTTCTTGTCTGGTTTCATCTCAACGCTCTGGGTTATATGAGTATTCCAACAATGAATGAGATGGTAAATAAAAAATTGGCAGCATTACAGTTTATTTTGTTTATAACTTCATTAATTGGTTTTATATTTGCATTTTATATGCCTCTTTTATTAGAAATTTCTGCAGTTTGTTTTATACTTAGCATGGTCATTTTAGAATACAATATAGCGAGTGTAGCACTAGTCTATATGAAAACAAAAAAAACAAAGCCAGAGTTTGATATGAGTGCATTTAAATAAGAGAGTTAAGTTATGAGAAATATCGTTTTAATCGGGTTTATGGGTGTTGGAAAGGGTAGTATTGCGAGAGAAATCATTAAAAATTCTGAGTACATAGCAGTAGATACGGATGATTTGATTGAGAGTATGCAAAACAGAAAAGTTAAAGAAATTTTTGAAGTTGAGGGTGAAAAATATTTTAGAGGCTTAGAAAAAAAAGTTGCTCTTTGGCTTGAAAATAGTGTAAAAAATACATTGATATCAACAGGTGGTGGCTTTTATAAAGTTGAGAATTTAAAAAATATAGGTACAATTGTCTTTTTAGAAGCTCCATTTGATTCGATTATAAAGCGAATTAAAAAACATCCAAATGCAGCAAGTAAACTTAAAAAAAGACCACTGCTTAAAGATTTGAAAAAAGCAAAAGAGTTGTATGATATAAGAAGACCAGAATATTTGGCACTTGCAGATATAGTTGTAAATGTTGAAGAAAAAAGTGCATCTGAGTGTGCAAAAGAATTATTAAAAAAGGTAAAAAAAGATGTTTAAAAAATTATTTTATTTCGTGTTATTGTTTGCAACACTTCTTAGTGCTTCAGAAATAAATTGGGCAAAAGATTATCAAAGTGGTATAAAAGATGCAACAGAGCAAAATAAGCCTGTGTTATTTGTTTTTTCTAATCATGCCTGTAAATATTGTATCATGCTGGACACTACGACTTTTAAAGATGCAAAAGTTATAGAAGCACTCAACAGAGATTTTGTTTCTATTATCTCTTATACAGATGAGAAAGATTATACACCTGAAGAGTTATGGAGACCAGGAACACCCACAATTTGGTTTTTATTTTCAAATGGCGAACCTATCTTTGAACCACTTATGGGTGCTGTGGATGCGGAAAACTTTTTAAATGCTCTTGCTATCGTAAAAGAAGAGTTCGATAATACAAAAAATACGGAAAAATAAATATGATTTTTGTAAAAACAACAGACAGTGATTTTCAAGCTCATTTTGAAGAACTTCTTGGGCGTGGAAAAATGGACATAGCGAATGTAAGCGCTATTGTTGGAACGCTTATTGATGAGATTAAAAAAGAGAAAAATGGAGCTTTAAAACGCCATATTGCCAAGTTTGACAAGTGGACTCCACTGAGCGATGAAGATTTAAAAATTTCTACGCAGAGTATGCAAAAAGCGTATGAAAATATTGATGAAAAGTTAAAAAAAGCATTGCATTTATCGTATGATAGAATTAAAGTTTACCATGAAAAGCAAAAGCCAAAAAGCTGGTTTGACACGGAAGCAAATGGAACTATTTTAGGTCAAAAAGTGACTCCTGTGGATAGTGCAGGGCTTTATATCCCAGGTGGAAAAGCAGCCTATCCTTCATCCCTTTTGATGAATGTGATTCCTGCTCAGGTCGCTGGGGTTGAAAATATTGTAGTTTGTACGCCAACGCCTGATAATGAGCCAAATGAGCTTTTACTCGCAGCATGTCATTTATGTGGTGTAACGCAGGTTTATAAAGTTGGAGGTGCGAGTGCTATTGCTGCTATGGCGTATGGAACTGAGACTATTCCTAAAGTCGATGTGATAACAGGGCCGGGAAATATTTTTGTTGCAACCGCGAAAAAAATGGTTTTTGGGGAAGTAAACATCGATATGATTGCGGGGCCAAGTGAGATTGGCATACTCGCAGATGAGAGTGCAAATGCGAGTCATTTGGCTATTGATATGTTGTCTCAAGCAGAACATGATGAGATGGCAAGTTCAATCTTGATAACGCCCTCACAAAAACTAGCGGATGAAGTAAAGATAGAACTTGAAAAATGGCTTTTAAAATTGCCTCGTCAAGAGATTGCAAGAAAGTCCATTCAAGAGAGAGGTGCGATTATTGTCTCCTCTGATATGGATGAAGCTATAAAACTTATGAATGATATTGCTCCAGAACACTTAGAAGTAGCTACAAATTCTCCTTTTGAGCTTCTTCCTTTTATAAAACATGCGGGTGCGATTTTTTTAGGACACAACACGCCTGAAGCAATCGGTGATTATGTTGCAGGACCAAATCATACACTTCCAACAGGTGGAACAGCAAAGTTTTACTCTCCACTTGGAGTTGAAAATTTTATGAAAAAAACATCGATAATCTCTTTTTCTAGCAAAGCTATCAATGAGATAGGCGAAGCGTGTGCTTTAATCGCTCATACCGAAGGCTTAACAGCGCATGAACAATCTGTGAGAGTAAGACTAAAGTAATTTCCACATGCCATACATGACGCACTTTTATAAAAAATGCGTAAAACTCCTTGAAATTCTCGAAAAATAGAGTTTTTCGTAGCTTTAGGGGGTTGCAAGGGACATCTGTCCCTGCCACTAAAACGGACGCGTTCGTTTTAGTGTGTAATATCAGTATCTAATTTGCAGTTGTGTTTTTATCTTCTTCTTTGTGTGTTGTTTTTACATCTTCTTGCATACGCATTATCTTTTCTGGGTAATTTTGTTTTTCAAAGAGCAGTTTGTCTAAATCAATTTCAAAGTTAAAAAATTCGGAAATAAATCCTTTGTCTCCAATTTTTATAAGCTGATTTACACCACCTTCATTGTTGCGCAGTTCAAGATATAAAAGCCCTAGTGCATAACGACTCTCTAAAAAGTTTGTGTCTTTCATTTTTGAAAGTTCTAAAAGTGCTATTGCATTTGGATGATGATTTGCGGCCGTAGAAGCAACTGCACCCATAAAAAGAGTGTTAGCATCCCGTACTTTAAATTCATCGATAAGTTGATTGTAAAGTGTATAGGATTCTTCGTAAGCTTTGTCATAAAAAGAAGCTAGTGCCAATACGCCTGTAAGCTCATAAGGACTCTCCGCTGTTGCATCCAAAACATCTTTGAGTTGTTCTCTTAAATAAAAAAGCCTTCCCGTAATTAAATTCTGATGCACATATAAATAGCTTACAATCTGTGGACCATAATACAAATCAGTAAAATAAAGTTTCTGAGCTTTTAAATAGTTACTTACCTCTTTAGCGTACTCTTTAGATTTCAGTTGATTGAAATGCGAATCTATGTACATCATGTGAGGCAAAATATCATGAGGAAGTAACTCTGTAAGAGCCTCAGATGCTTTTTTTGCATCTTCTTCTTTGTGAAGTTGTAAAGCTATAATCGTATCTAAAGCTAGATACAAGGGTCTTCTTGTGTAGTTATTATCAAGCCAATCCACATTTGCGAGCATGTTCCCTGAGCTTATATTTAAAAGAGTTTTATCTAATTCTATGTTTTCATCACTCTGTTCTTGCATGATAGAGTCTGAAATTATAGAGTTTAGTTTTTCATTTTCTTTATTTATAAGCTGACTTGTCATAATTGCATAAACGCCTGACATATAATTTTTTGCATCTAAATAGTAAGAACGCAAAAAGTGTGTATGCGCATCTTGCATATTTCCCATTTGTGCATAAGTTAAGGCTAGGTTATAATGTAAAATAGAGTGTTTCGGCTGTATTTTTACCAGTTCTTCCAACTCTTCATTTGCTTCTCTTATTTTAAAAGTAAGTGCTTTTTTTATTGCTTTTGCGATGCCAAAGTTTACATTCGATGAAGATGCACTTTGCTCCAAATACTTTGTTGCAGAGCTCACATCATCTATGTATATATTTGCATTTCCTTTTTTAATAGAGTTCAGAGTTTTATCCGCATTAAAAACTTTATAAGGAGAGAAATAAAATATTTTTTGATAGGTTAATAGTTTTGATTTTTCTACTTTTGTTCTATACAACTCTTGTGCTGCTTCTGGTTCAAACAGCGACTCTTTGAGATTGACTTTTAGAGGGTAATATTTATAAACCTCATTAGGATAGGAGTCGGTTAATATCTGAATATCTTTTGCTCCCGTAGAAACAAGACCTGCTTTAATATTTACAAAACTAAGAGCGAGTTGCGATTTTATGGGTTCTATATTTTTTTGCACGGCTTCTTCTAGGTATTTTTGAGCAAGAGTTGTATCTCCAACCCTTGCATATAAAAGACCAAGGCTCAAAGCATCTTGGGGTGCAAACTCTTTTTGCATGGACTCTATTGCCTTCATATTGTTTCCATAAAGAGCATCTATCTTTGCACTTAAATGCTTTTGAATTTCTGGATATTCATCTGAAGTTGGATTTTTAAGAGCACTCAGAGCTTCCAAATAGTTCTCATTATAGTAGTTGATAAGTGCATAGTAGTAAGAGTAAAGTGGTGAATTTGCCTCGCTAGGTAGATACGCATATGCTAAATCTATGTAATATCTAAAGTTCTTTTTATCTCCTAAGTGGAGCGCACAAACGGCGGCATTTATAGCACTTACGCATCTTTGTTCATCATTTTGTATGGCTTTGGCAAAAGTTGCAAGAGCCATGTCGTATTGTTTATTTATAAGTTGTGCTACTCCAAGGTTGTACAAAGAGATAGCCTCACTGTAGAGTGCAATTTTTTCATATAAAGTAAGTGCATCTTCTTTAGAACCATTTGCGTAAAGATAGTTCGCTTTTGCTACCATATTTTCTAGCTTACTTTGTTCTATAGGTTTTTGTTTGTGTGCAGCAGATTTTTCTACAGACGGCTCTGGTGCTAATGGAACTTCTTTGTTTGATAATTTATATACAACAAGCACAGCAACTAGAATAAGAAGAACGGCTATAACAGCCCCACCGCCAATGAGTAACAGCTTCTTCTTTTTTTTTAAATCGGCATCTTCACTTACTGTATTTTCATTACTTGTGGTGCTGTTATCAACAACTTCACCCTCTTCAATAATGATTATATCTTCGTTGTTATCCGCCATTTCTTGCCTTGGTTCTTCGTTTTTAGCCTATACTAGCAAAAAAAGTACCATTAGTTGCATTTAATATTACTCTTTAAAATTCTTTATTTTGCATTTCCACATGCCAAGATTTTTAGTAGGAGAAGAAAAAGGAAAAAAAGTATTTTATAGTGCTATGAAAAGCACTATGAAATTGAAATATTAGTTTATATAAGACTCTAAAGCTTTTGGAATTGTGATGCTTCCATCTTCATTTTGACAATTTTCCATGATAGCAACTAAAGTTCTACCAACTGCCAGTGCTGAACCGTTGAGTGTGTGAACCATTGTATTTTTATCGCCATCTTTAAAACGGATTTTTGCGCGTCTTGCTTGGAAATCTCTTGTGTTTGAAATGGAACTTATTTCTCTGTATGTATTTTGCCCTGGAAGCCAAACTTCTATGTCCACAGTTCTTGCAGCACTAAAACCTAAATCGCCTGTACATAAGGTAACAAGGCGATGAGGAAGTTCAAGTGCGGTTAAAATATCTGAAGCACAGGTTACCATCTCGTCAAAAATTTCGTCGCTTGTTTCTGGCTTGGAGAGAGCTACAAGTTCTACTTTATGAAACTGGTGTTGGCGTATCATCCCTCTTGTGTCGCGTCCTGCTGCTCCTGCTTCTTTTCTAAAACATGGAGTGTACGCAGTCATTTTTATAGGAAGTTGTGACTCTTCTAAAATCTCATCGGCAAAAAGGTTTGTGACAGGAACTTCTGCTGTGGGGATTAAAAAAAGCTCTTGACCGTCTATTTTGTACAAATCATCTTCAAATTTTGGAAGTTGTCCTGTGCCTTTGAGGGCATTTCTGTTTACAATCGCAGGAACGCTCACTTCCGCAAAACCTCTTTTTGAGTTGAAGTTCAGCATAAAATTTATAAGTGCGCGTTCAAGTTTTGCACCCATTCCAAAAGAGACACTAAAACGGCTTGTTGCTAGTTTTACACCTCGCTCAAAATCTATCCAGCCATTTTGTTCTGCGAGTTCCCAATGCTCTTTAGGAGTGAAGCTAAACACTTTAGGTGTTAAAACTTTTTTAATCTCCACATTGTCATTTTCATCTGCACCATCTGGAACATTGTCATCAGGAATATTTGGAACTGCCATAATAAGGGCTTCAAACTCTTCTTGAGCTTCTCTTTGCTTTTCAAGGGCTGTTGTTATATTTATTTTATTTGCATCTACTTTAGCTTTTAATTCGCTAACATCCTTGCCCTCTTTTTTATAAATACCAAACTCTTTGCTCATCGTATTTTGAAGTGCTTGAAGCGTTTCAAACTCAGTTTTTGCTACTTTTAATGCTTCATTTTTCTTTTTTAAATCTGCAATAAGGGAAATATCTACTTTTTTGCGAGATAATTTCGCACTCATTCCATCAAAATCTTTTTGTAATAGTTTTAAATCAATCATAGTTTTCCTAGAAAATAAGGTGCGCAATTATAGCAAAATAGGTTTATTTTTAACTAAGCCTAAAATTAAAAGGAATTTTAATAGATTACGAGATACCATTCCCGAATTATAAATAATAATCTATGGCATGTGGAAACTTCTAATACTCAAGGGTATTTTTTGTTTTGCTTGTGTGCATATGAAAATATATCAGTTAAAAAAGGTTTTTTATGTCTTCTTCTTTTGAAAGTATATTAATCGAAGAAAAAGAGTACTTGAAAAAACTAAAATATGGACTCAATAAAGCACAAGAACTAGCTCATATTGGGCACTGGGAACTTGATTTACTCAATGGAAATCTTTTTTGGTCGGATGAAGTTTACCGTATTTTTGGTTTTGAACCACAAGAATTTAGTGCAACTTATGAAGCATTTTTAGCACATATTCATCCTGATGATATTGAACTTGTAAATAAAAGTTACAAGGACTCTGTAAGTCAAAAACAGGGTTATCATATTACACATCGTATTATTCGTAGAGGTGGCGCAATAGGTTTTGTTGAAGAGAGATGTGAACATGAGTTTGATAACGATGGGAATATTGTTCGTTCCATTGGAACAGTACACGATATAACGCAACAAAAAATTGCACAACATGAGATTATGTTAGCTTCTGAAGTTTTCGCAAAAATGAATGATGGCATAGTTATAACAGATGCAGAACAAAAAATTATTAAAGTGAATAAAGCTTTTTGCAAAATAAGTGGTTATTCAGCTGAGGAACTTTATGGGCAAACACCAAAAGCACTTAGTTCTGGTTGGCACAATCATGAATTTTATGCAACGATGTGGGCTTCTATAACGACATACGGTTATTGGAATGGCGAAATTATTGACCGGAAAAAGAATGGTGAAATATATACAGCAGAAATTAATATCATTGCTTTGCATGATGAAGAAGATAACCTAACAAATTTTATTAGTATTGCAAATGATATAACAAATAAAAAACAGCAAGAAGATTTGATACATAATCTTGCCTATTTTGATTCACTGACATCTCTTCCAAATAGAGTTCTTTTTCAAGAACGGGTTGTGAGTAGAATCCCATTTATGAAACGAAACAAAAAAAAGATGGCTTTGCTTTTCATAGATATGGATAATTTTAAAAATGTTAATGATACGCTTGGTCATATAATGGGTGATAAATTTTTAGTTGAAGTTGCTAGAATGATTAAGGCAACAATTAGAGAACAAGATACTCTTGCACGACTTGGTGGCGATGAATTTACTATTATTTTAGAAGAGGTAGAGTCCATTATGGAAATTATCCCAATCGCTGAAAAGATTATCAACTTGTTTGGGAGTCCACTCATTATAGATGAGAACAAGCTTTATACAGGGGCTAGTATCGGCATTAGTATTTATCCTGATGATGGAGAGAGTTATGAAGAGCTTGTAAAAGCCGCTGACACTGCTATGTACCAAGTCAAAGAGTCTGGAAAAAATAACTTTCAGTTTTTTAAACAAGAAATGAATGATAAACTGACAGAACGCATAAAAATAGAAAATAATCTTTATAGTGCCATTTCCAATAATGAACTTTTTTTAGTCTATCAACCAAAAATAAATCTTGATACTAAGAGTGTTTATGGAATGGAAGCACTTGTACGATGGAAGCATCCTGTGCATGGACTTATTCAGCCTGATAAATTTATCGGCATTTCAGAAGAGACAGGGCAGATATATGAAATCGGTTTATGGGTGGCAAAACAAGCTTTTCATGATACAAAATTACTCCATGAAGCGGGTGATATGCTTACTGTTTCTATCAATGTTTCAAGTAAACAGCTAGAAAATAAACATTTTATACAAGACATATGTCGCGAAGTAAGTGAAGCAGGTGTGGATATAAAATATATAGAACTTGAAATTACAGAATCACATATTATGAGTAACATAGATAAGGCACTTCTTATTCTTACTGAGTTACATGCTATCGGTTTTAAGCTCTCTATTGATGATTTTGGGACAGGATACTCATCTCTGAGTTATCTCAAAAAGTTACCAGTTCAAACAATTAAAATCGATAGAAGTTTTGTTTTAGATATCGAAAAAGATGAAGACGACCGAACTATTGTTGCGACAATTATCGCGATGGCGAAGGTTCTTGGCAAAGATGTTATTGCTGAGGGTTCTGAAACACAAGGGCATGTGGATACGCTCAAATATTTGCATTGTAACAAGATACAAGGCTATTTTTTTAGTAAACCGATAGTCATAGATGAGTTTAAAGAGTTTATTCGTAATTTTTAGAAATTGTAGCTCTTTTTAAGAAGAAGTTTGAAAAAGTGAGAGGCTGAAGTGATAGGTGCAAAAGCACTGGAATGACCTCGATTTAATAGACAGAAATATTGTTTTCAATGCATAGTTTTTGAATTTCTTTCAAATCAGTAAGAGTATTTTCAATATGGTGTCCAGTTGCAAAGACATAGGGTTTTAAAAAAAAAATTATCGCTTTTATGTTCCTATTTGTTATGTTCTATCCATTCATTTTTTTGCTCAGCCGATGGCATACACGTGGTATATAAATTATATAAATAAAAGCTCATATCTTTATTTAGTAATTGGTTTAGTTTAGCCTCTATATCTTTTAGAGAAACAAGCCTCAGTAAATAATAAGAATAAAATTTAAAAATAGTGTCATTTTCTTTGAGTTCCATTTTCCAGTGAGGTCTTGAAAGAGACCAATTAAAGGGCTGTTCATCTGGTATGACATATGAAAAATCATCGAGTCCAATCCATAAGTTTTTAATTGCAACTTTGTTTTTGATAAATAATTTTATGATGCTGAGATGCTCTTTTGGATAGCCTCCTGCATAATTCATATTTTGTTCTAGTAAGCTCATATTCATTTTTCCAACTCTTGAAGAGCCAAATATAAAAGAATCATATGTGTCTTTATTCTCTAATATATAATTGATTTTTAAAAATATTTCGTTCGGTCCACCATGGAATGTTAAGCATTTTAACGGTTCATTTGATTGTTTAGTGAAAATAAAATTAGGATCGGTATAGTATAAAAAATATTTATTGATAGGAATGACCCTATAATAAAAACAATAAGTTTAATCCAAAGTTTATGTTTCATACCTCTTAATCTATCGTGCCATTTATACAATCTTTGAGATGTTTATAGTTTCCGCTCGTGCTGTAGTTATCATTTATATGTTTTCTTGCAACGACTCCCATTGCATTTCTTAGTTGTAAATCTTCTATAAGTAGCTTTATTTTGTGTAGCCACTCTTCTTCGTTATTGATTAGAAATCCACTTATTCCATCAAGTATAATTTCGTTATTTACTCCAACATTTGAGCCTATGGAAGCTATTCCTACTGAGCCATACTGTATAAGTTTAAAACCACATTTACCCCTTGTCCATGGGCTATCTTTGAGTGGCATAAGTCCTATATCTATTTTTTGTAAATCTTCTATTTCTGTTGTGTCATTCCATTTAATAAAATCATATTTAAAATCAAAACTTTTTGGAGGTTCTTTATCGCAAATAAAAAGTATATTTACATCTGTATATGTAGAGATTATTTTTTTTAATGTTTCCAATAACTCTGGTGTAAAATTTTCGTAATTACCACTCGTCCCAGTCCACCCAACTGTTGTTGTGAGTTTATTTATTTGCGTCAATGGAATAAATTTACTTGTGTCTGTTGTTGTTGGAATTATATAGGTGTTATGATTGAATTGTAGTGCGTAATCAGCCAAATATTGATTTCCACAAATAATAGTTTTTGATAACTTGATAAGTGCCTTAATCTTTGTATCGTTTTGAGTGAAAAGGGCATCATCAAAATCAAAAATGAGATTGTTATTTAATTTAGACATAATATATTCAAAATTTGTACTTGTACTTTTATCAGAGCTCATAGGTCGTTGCATAAAAATGAGATCATAAGATTTAACTTTTAATAAAAGGGATAAAAAATTAAACCTTTTTACAAGAGATCTAAGAACTTTAGGAACATTTTTATTTTTGTATTCCGAATAAAATATAGCAACATAAAAATCATTTTTTAGATAGGGTAGATACGAAAAAACTCTAAATCTTGAAGAAGCTTCATTTTCATTTTTTACAATAAATAGTATTTTTTTCATTTTTTCTCATTTAATTGGAGTTGAATATCAGGAAATTCTCTGTTTTTAGCATCGTCTAATTTTTTATATAATAGAGTTAATGCAACGATGATTGCAAATAGATTGGTGCTATATTTATCTGTCAAATAGTGTTCTCCAAGCATAATAATCATAAATGAAATTACAAATAAATTTTTAAAAGTGTTGAGTTCTTTGTCTGAGAGTTTTATTTTCATAAGCAAATATATGAAATATAAAAAAATAAAATATCCAACAATCCCAACTTGATCTAAAAGTAAAAGATGATCATTATGAAGTCGAGTCATACTTTCTTCGCCTATAAAATATTCAGGATTGCTTTTTTTGTGTTCAATAATTTTTGTTGATATGTCATTGATTCCATTGCCTATAATTGGATGTTTTAAGAAAATATCTATTCCAACTAAATTGTACGCTACTCGATGCCCCCATGAACCAGAGTACTTATTTTGACTCATAGCTTCTTTAAATTCTACGAAGCCATTTACAATACTTTTGTCTTGGAGTAGGATAACAAAAAGAAAAATTGAACCTAAAATGGAAGGAAGAAGAAAATATTTAAATTTGAAAATATAGGTGAATCCGATTCCTAGTATGAGAATAAATGTTATATTAACTATTCTTGTATTTGTTAAAGGATCTATAAACATTGATACACTTGTTAGTAGTAAGATGGCTGACAAAAAAAGTGATTTTTGCATTTGTCGCTGATGAATAGCATGTATTAAGTGAGAATAAATGTATATAGCAGTGAAGAGTATAAATATGTTTTCTTGAAGGTCTGCTCTAATATAAGAACTTGTGCCACCGTCATGTGGACTATAATGATGCGTGATGCCAAAGGCATTTAAGTAATATAATATTATGAGTGGAATAGAAGAGAGTGCTACAAATAGAAATAATTTTTTTATATCTTCTTTGGAAAAATGAGAAAAATAAAGCGTTGGTATGAGCAAAATATAGTATTTAAATCTATCGAAACTTGTATGAAAGTCTGATTGCCCATCAGAGGTAGGGACTGTTGACCAAAGTACTGAAATATATGTGAATAAAATAAATATAAATAAGACAAAAATGACTCGTTCTTTTAAAAATTGTTTTATATTAAAAGATTTTAAATAAAGCATTGTCGCAAAGAGTAAGATTGAAAGTGTTCCGATGAAACTATTACTTATATTATAAGGGAAAGAGATTATCAATAGAGCTACAAGTATAAATTGTAGTGACTGTATTTTATCTCTAATTTTTATTTGTAACAAAAAATTATTCATACTTTTTTAAATACCACTCAATAGTTTTTATAATCCCGCTATCAAAATTCTCATCTGCGCACCAGCCAAGTTCATTTTCTAGTTTTGTTGCATCTATAGCATATCTTCTGTCGTGCCCTGCACGGTCTTGCACAAAAGTTATGAGTTCTTTATAGCTTTTGTTGGCACCCAAAGGGTATTTGTCGCTCTGCTCGGGCACATGAGGAATTTTCTCATCCAATATACTACAAATTCTATCGACTATTTGAAGGTTTGTTCTCTCATTTCTTCCGCCGATATTATAAACATTTGCTTCTTTGCCCGTGTGATAGACTAAATCTATTCCCTTACAATGGTCAAGGACGAAAAGCCAATCACGGATGTTTTTACCATCACCATAAATAGGAATACTTTCACCTGCTAATGCTTTTCTTATAATGGTCGGGATGAGTTTTTCATCGTGTTGTTTTGGTCCATAATTGTTGGAGCAGTTTGTGATGACTGTATTTAATCCATAAGTCTCTTGATACGCTCGTACAATCATATCGCTTGAGGCTTTGGATGCTGAGTAGGGAGAGTTTGGTGCGTAAGGGGTTGATTCAGTGAAAAATCCTGTTTCACCGAGTGTTCCATACACTTCATCTGTGCTTATGTGATGAAATCTTGGAAGTAAGGTTTCAACCTCGCCTTTTGCCGAAGCTAAAGCATCGGTTCCTAAAAACCTTTCTTTATACACAAATGGTTTCTCCATCCAATATTTATAAGCTACATCTATAAGCGTAAAAGTTCCATTCACATTTGTCTGAACAAAAACACCAGGGTTTTTGATAGAGTTATCTACATGACTTTCTGCTGCAAAGTGAATGACACCTTGGATGTCGTACTCTGTGAAGATAAACTCTACCAGTTCACGGTTGCAAATATCGCCTTTGATGAACTTATATCTTGGATTTATTTCGCACTCTGCTAAATTTTTTAAGTCGCCCGCATAAGTTAAAAGGTCTAAGTTTATAAGCTTGTATTCTGGATATTTTTCTAAAAAGTAAGGTACGAAATTTGAGCCGATAAAGCCTGCTGTTCCAGTTAATAAAATTGATTTCATTATTTTCTCTCTCCCATTTTCTTTAAACAATCATCTAAGCTATCTTTCCAATAAGGAATAGCGATATTGAACTCTGTTTTTATTTTAGTTTTGTTGAGCAAAGAGTAGTGAGGTCTTGTAGCGGGTGTTGGATACTCTTTAGTCTCAATCGAATTTATCTGGCATCTGGATTTACTCATACGCATAATCTCTTTTGCAAAATCGTACCAGCTTGTAACGCCCTCGTTTGAATAGTTATAGATTTCTACTTTTTCATTTTGAATTTTTGGCATTATCTCTAAAATTGCTTGTGCTAAATCTCTTGCGTAAGTTGGCGTTCCTACTTGGTCGTAAATCACGCCTAAGCTCTCTTTTTCTTTGCCTAAACGAAGCATGGTTTTTACAAAGTTAGCTCCATAAGAGGAGTAAACCCATGAAGTTCGGATGATGATAGAATTGTGCGGATTGATTTCTTCCATCGCTTTTTCACCAGCGAGTTTAGTTGCACCATAAATTCCGTTTGGATTTGTAGCATCATCTTCACAGTACGGCATGTGGCTTTTTCCATCAAACACATAATCAGTTGAGATGTGGATAAGTTTTATATTTTTCTCTTTTGAGATTTGGGCTAAATATTTGACTGCTAAATGGTTTATTTTATCGGCTAACTCTGCATCTGACTCCGCTTTGTCCACCGCTGTGTAGGCTGCACAATTTATGATAGTGTTGATACTGTTTTGCTCTATAAACTCTTTTATGGCATGTGGATTTGTGATGTCAAGGGTAGTTCTGTCTGTGAAGAAAAAATATTTATTTGCAGAAGCTAATTCTTTTATCTCAGAACCTAACTGTCCGTTACTTCCAGTCACTAAAACATTAAACATAGTAATTTTCACCATATTGAAATAAATCATTCGTTTCATACAATTTAGGTTGCACCTTATCTTTTGCAGATAAGTTTAGCTCGGCATGTGGAACGAGCCAATCAATGTTTAAAGCCGTGTCATTAAAAGCAATTCCTCTATCATTCTCAGGAGAATAATAGTTATCTACTTTATACGCAAAGATAGTATCATCCTCAAGTACCACAAAACCATGAGCAAAACCTCTTGGCACGAGAAGTTGTCGTTTGTTCTCGCTATTTAGCTCTACTGCCACATGCCGACCAAAAGTTGGACTGCCTTTACGAATATCAACTGCAACATCCAAAACACGACCTTGAATCACACGAACAAGTTTTGTTTGCGCATCAGGAGGTAATTGATAATGAAGACCTCTTAAAACACCTCTGCTTGACTTAGACTCATTGTCTTGGCAAAAATTTATTTTATAACCTAAAAATGCTTCAAGTTTATCGGCTCTAAAAGTTTCTACGAAATAACCTCTTGTATCTCCATGGACTTTTGGCTCGATGATGATGACATCACGAATCTCTGTTCTAATAAAGTTCATACTATCTTAAACCTCTTGGCTGTGATGCTCTTTTTATGAGATATTGTCCGTATTGATTTTTTTTGAGTGGTTCTGCTAGGTTTAGAAGTTTCTCTTTTGAGATATAGCCCATCTCATACGCTATCTCTTCAATACAGGCTACTTTTAAAGATTGTCTATTTTCTATGGTTTGGATAAACTGACTCGCTTCAAGAAGACTCTCATGTGTGCCTGTATCAAGCCAAGCGTACCCTCGACCCATGAGTTCAACTTTTAATCTTCCCTCATGAAGATAATCTTGATTGAGTGTTGTGATTTCGAGTTCACCTCTCTCGGAAGGACGAACCAATTTAGCTTTTTTTATGACATCATTTGGGTAAAAATAAAGACCTACAACGGCGTAACTACTCTTAGGTTCGGTTGGTTTTTCTTCGATACTTGTGACATTTCCAGCTTCATCAAACTCCGCAACACCATAACGCTCAGGGTCACTGACATAGTAGCCAAAAACAGTAGCTTTGTTTTCATGGGTTGCATTTTTGACACTTTGCGCAAGGAGTTCGCTCAGACCGTGACCATAAAAAATATTGTCGCCTAAAACCAAACATACATCATTCCCCCCGATAAACTCTTCACCTAAAATAAAAGCCTGAGCAAGACCATCTGGACTTGGTTGTGCAACATAAGAAAAGTTCATCCCTATGTCACTTCCATCACCTAAAAGGTCTTCAAATCTTGGTAAGTCATGAGGCGTTGAGATAATCAAAACTTCTGTAATACCCGCTAACATGAGAACTGAAAGCGGATAATAAATCATCGGTTTATCATAAATAGGAACGAGTTGTTTAGAGACACCTTTAGTGATTGGATAGAGTCTTGTACCACTTCCTCCAGCTAATATTATTCCCCTCATATGTTTACAAACTCCTCTTCAAATTTTTTGAGCTCTTTTATGTTTAAAATACTTTTTAATTTAGTGTTATCACAAAGGGATTCTTGAATATCCCCATCTCTAAAGGGTTCATATAGGGGGTTTAACGCGTTATTATATTTTTTTCCTATAGTAAAAAAGAGAGTATTTATAGAGATTTTTTGAGCTGTACCAATACAAAAAATTTCTCCAGATATATTTACTGCATTCATAGCTTTTATGTTTATTTTTGCCACATCTTTAACATATATAAAATCTCTAAATTGTTCACCATTTCCATAAATAGTAGGAATTTGATTGTTCTTAAATTTGTCTTCAAAGATAGAGATTACGCCGCTATAATCACTTGTTGCTAGTTGTCTCTCTCCATAAACATTAAAATATCTTAAAGAAACAGTTTCAACTCTGTACAAGTCATTATAAAGTTTCATATACTGTTCTCCTATCAACTTTTCGTATCCATAGGGTGAAATCGGCTGGGTGAGGGAAGTTTCATTTTTAGGAAGTGTTGGTTCGTTGCCATAAACGGCAGCACTACTTGAAAATACTACTCTGCGGACACTATTTATTCTACTTGCTTCAAGTATGTTTAAAGTTCCTTTTACATTCACTTCATGACTTAAAAGAGGATTCTGTATAGATTCCTGAACGGAAGCGATTGCTGCTAGATGATATATTTGATTGATATTATTTTGTTTTACTACTTTATTTACAGCATCAAAATTTCTAATATCTACTTCTAGGAAGGTAAATTTATTATTTCTATCAAAAGATTTTAAAAAATTGATATTTTCTTTTGTTCCGCTATAAAAATTATCAATTCCTATAATTGAATTGTTTTCATCTTTTAAAAGTTCTTCTATAATATGTGATGCTATGAAACCTGCAGCACCTGTTACGAGTATATTGTTCATCGTAGTATTTCCATATAGTTATCTATCTCTTTTTGAAGTGAAAAAAGATTTTTTGTAAGGGTATAGTTTTGTTTTGCATTTTCTTTATCAATATTTTGTACTACTTCCAAAAGTTTTTCTTGTAAATCATTTATATCCTTATCTTTTGCCATAATAAATTCAAGTCCTAACTCTTTAAGTTCAGGGAACGATGTGTTGGAGTAGGATATGCACACAAGATTATTTGCAATAGCTTCTAAAAATGCGTTGCTTAATCCCTCTCCATAACTTGGAAACAGAAAAATTTCTGATATTTGGATGTAAGATCTAACATCATTACTAAATCCTACAAGTTTTATGTTTTCTTTGTAAGTACAGTTTTCATAAAAAGTTAAAAAATCATTTTTGAAATTTTCATCATATCCCCCAACTAATAAAAGTTGAAATTCTATATTATTTTTCACTAAAATTTCACATGCTTTTATGGCATCTATTTGCCCTTTGCCATTAGCTATTCTGCCAGTGTGAAGTAATGTTACTCTATCCTGTTTGTTATGTACTGGTTCTTGAAAATCAAATGAAGAATAAATAAGTTTTGATTTTGTATTTTCTCCAAAAGGTATAATATAGTTTACATTTTTTTCGAGATGCTTACAAATGCTCACATGATAATTTACTGTAGAGTAAATAAGTTTGTGAAACCAGTCTTTTTTTGGTTTTGATTTTGTAGTTCCATGTCTTACAATTAGATTTATATCCAAACCTAAAAAAGAAAAATACAAAGATTTTAGTTCACTTGCCCCAAAAAAAATAACATTCTTAATTCCATATTTTTTTATAATATTTCTAGCATTTATGATGATACTTAAGCCTAAAGAGCTTTTAAAAGAAATTGTTTCAAGGTTTATATTGTATTGAAGAAGCTCCTCTTTCTTTGATGCAATAAAGCAGCCACTTTTTGCTATAAGAGTGATTTGCATAGTATTGCTTAGTTTTTTAGCTAACTTTATGGAATCAATTTCCATCCCACCACTATATGGCGATAGGCATATAATAGCTGTGGGCATTTTCATCTATATCATTTTCCTAAAATACTCAATACTTTTCTTCAACCCATCTTCAAGCATCACTTTTGGTTCCCAATCTAACTCTTTTTTTGCTAAATCAATGATTGGTTGTCTTTGGAGTGGGTCATCTTGTGGGAGTGGTTGGAAAATCATTTTACTTTTACTGCCTGTTAAATTTATAACTTTTTGTGCAAGTTCAAGCATGGTAAATTCTACTGGATTTCCTATATTTACAGGACCAGTAAACTCATCTCTTGAGTTCATCAGTCGTATCATTCCATCGATTAGGTCATCGACATAACAGAAACTTCTGCTTTGTGTGCCGTCTCCGTACATGGTTATATCTTCGCCTTTGAGGGCTTGAACTATAAAATTACTCACAACTCTTCCATCATAAGGGTTCATATTTGGACCATAAGTGTTGAAGATTCGCATCACTTTTATTTTCACTCCGTACTGGCGGTAGTAGTCAAAAAAGAGTGTCTCCGCACATCTTTTTCCCTCATCATAACAAGCTCGAATGCCCGTTGTACTCACAGAACCTCTGTAACTCTCAGGTTGTGGATGCACTTCAGGGTCGCCATACACTTCGCTCGTACTTGCTTGAAGGATTTTCGCCTTGCATCTTTTAGCTAAATCAAGCATATTTATAGCACCGATGACCGATGTTTTTGTCGTTTGCACTGGGTCAAATTGGTAGTGTGGAGGCGAAGCAGGACATGCGAGGTTATAAATCTCATCTACTTCAAGCGAAATAGGAAAAGTGACATCATGACGAATAAGCTCAAAATAGTGGTTATCTAAAAGATGTTCAATATTTTTTTTGTCGCCTGTAAAAAAGTTATCCAAACAGATGACTTCATTGCCTTCATTTAAGAGTCTTTCACAGAGATGTGAGCCCAAAAATCCAGCTCCACCCGTTACTAAGATTCGTTTTTTCATGCTATTCCTATTTTAAAAAGTCTATGATTCTACTTAATAAATGATTAAAAATAGTATAATTCCACATGCCAATAAATAATCATTTCTCATTTTTACTCAATTTGCTTTTCTCTTTTTTGAAGCTTTCCTTGATACTTGTACTCTTTATGTCACTCTCAAGAATCTATCTTTTTATAAATTATGGTGCTTCATCATCGTATTCCATAGTTGAACTTTTATACACTTTTTGGCTTGGAATAAGGCTAGATGCGAGTATTGTCGCTTATGTTTATGCCCCTGCAATACTCTTCATTTTACTCATTTGGCTTTTAAATTTGAAGTTTTTGCAAAAATATCTTTATAATTTTTTTAGAGCCTATTTTGTGCTTTTTTTAACGCTACTTTTTCTTTTTACATTTGCTGATTTGACCTATTTTTCTTATTTTGCAGAACATGCAACACTTATGATATTTGGTGTTTTTGATGACGATACAGAAGCACTTTTTCATACCGCTTTAGCAAATTACAATATTCCTCTTGTTGGAGTTGGAGTTTTACTCTTTTTCACTCTTTTTTATATAGTGATTTTTAAAATTATGAAAGAGCAAAAGAAATTCAGCGTCCTATGGAACTACCCAAAACAAGCTCTCTTTTTTATAATAATTATCGCTATTGTTGGGCTTTTAGGCAGAGGTTCAGTAGGTTTGTTTCCCCTTGCAAAAGATATCCCAGATGTAAGCCGTGACCCATTTATAAACAAACTTCCTCAAACTGCATGTTACGCTATACTTAACTCCTATGAGCAGTACGCAAAAAGTAAATCAGGAAATTATGATTTGATAAAAATGGCGGGATTTCAAGGTAAAATAGAAAAAGCATTTGAAATTCATACGCAAAAAGAGAATATAAACAAAGAAGATTTGACTTCCAACCTAAAGTATAAAACAGCTTCAAATCCAGCTGTAAAAGAGAAAAGTCCACATGTCGTAGTTGTGATGGTTGAGAGTTTTGGAACGCCTATTTTGGATTATCAAAGTGATAGTTTTAACATTTTAGGAAAACTTCAAAAACATTTTAAAGAGGATACGCTTTTTACAAATTTTATCTCAGCTTCCAATGGAACGATTGTCTCTTTAGAACCAGTGCTTTTAAATATCGCAGCGCGTCCAGATTCCACTTCTTTTGCTCAAAGTGAATATCTTAACACCTCCTTTAAACAAGCGAGTGTAAAGGTGTATCAAGATGCTGGATATGAAACTTCGTTTGTCTATGGCGGAGATTTGTCTTGGAGAAATGTGGGGAGTTTTGTATCGCGTCAGGGCTTTCTTCATGCGGATGGAAGAGCAACAATCGCTACAAGTTTGGGCAGAGATGCGAAATCTATTTCGCATGATTGGGGTGTTTTTGATGAGCATCTTTATAATTATGTGTATGAAAAATTAAAAAATGCCACAAAACCTCAATTTATTTTTGTCTTAACAACGAACAATCATCCGCCATACACAGTTCCAAGTGATTATAAATCCAATTCTTTGGAAATTTCTCAAAACCTCAAAGAGCATATTACTGGAGATATGGAACTAGCAAAACGCAGGTTTAAAGATTACGCGTATGCTTTGGATATGGCGGGTACATTTTTAGACAAAGTGAAAAATTCAGAGTTGGCTAAAAACTCTGTTGTGGCTTTTACTGCCGATAATAACACGATTGAGGGCATAATGAAGTATGATGATTACTACACGCAGACTAAAAAAATCCCTTTTTATATCTATTTGCCAGAGTATTTGAAGCCAAAAGAAAAGATTGATACATACTTAGCATCCTCACATAAAGATATTTTTCCAACACTCTATAATCTTACTCTGGATGAAAAAGAATATACAGCCATTGGGACAAATTTACTCGATAAAAATAGACTTCATTGTGGCTTTAATGATGCAGGTGTTATAATGGCTAAAGATGGCGGTTTTAAAGAGGGTAAAGCTTCTTCAGACGAGCAAAAAAAATGTGAAGAGTACTATAAAGCTTCCTTGGCAGTGACAGAATATTTGATAAAATCACAAAAAAAGTAAAAACTAGGATTAGATTTGAAAATAATTTTAAAAAGATATTGGCCATTTATAAAAGAGTATAAACTACACTATTTTTTAGTTCTCATCGGAATACTATTAACAGTGGCTGCAACAACTGCAACAGCCCATATTATGAAGCCTTTGATGGATGATATGTTTGTTGCCAAAAAAGAGGAGATGCTTTACTTTATTCCTTTTAGTTTGGTCGCAATTTATTTTTTAAAATCTGTTGGACGCTATGTTCAATCTGTTTATATGAACTATATAGGGCAGCATATAGTGACAAGATTTCGTGAGATGCTTTTAGAAAAGATCATCTCTCTTGATATGACATTTTTGTATTTAAATCGTAGCGGAGAGCTTATTTCCCGGGTTACAAATGATATCAATCGAATACAGTATTTTGTTTCAAATATGCTTCCAGAGCTTTTTCGTGAGAGTTTAACGGTTGTTGCTCTTGTTGGATATGTGATTTATCTTAACTCTACTTTAGCTTTTTATTCGCTCATTGTCGTTCCTCTTATTATTTATCCCCTGATTTTGATAGCGAAAAAACTCAAAAAATATGCGCATCGTTCTCAAGAGAAAAATGCGGATGTAGTTACAAGACTTACAGAAGTTTTTAATAACTCTGAAATAATTAAAGCAAATGCTACGGAAAAATATGAGGTTGAGCGATTTAGCATACAAAACTGGCAATTTTTTAAAATAAATATGAAGTCTGTATATGTTGGAGAAATTGTTTCTCCTCTGATGGAAATTGTTGGAGCCGCTGGACTTGCAGCTGTGATTTTTGTGGGTGGGAAAGAAGTGTATGATGGCAGAATGAGCGTGGGGGAATTTACCGCATTTTTAACTGCTGTGGGGCTTGTATTTCAGCCTATTCGTCGGATAGGTTCAATTTATTCCAAAATTCAAGATGCAGTAGCAGCGAGTGAGAGAGTTTTTGAAATTTTAGATACAAAAAGTAGAATTTTAGATGGCGATAAATTTTTGCAAGAGGATATCTGGCATGTGGAATTTAAAAATGTAACACTCAAATATCTTAATGCGTACGCTTTGAACAATGTAACTGTTGCAATAAACAGAGGCGAAAATATTGCACTTGTGGGCGATAGCGGAGGTGGAAAAAGTACATTTATCAATATGCTTCTTCGTTTTTATGACCCAGATAGCGGTGCTATTTTTATCAACAAAACAGACATCAAAGAGTTTGAACAAATCTCATTAAAACACCATATTTCTTTGGTAACCCAAAGAATTTATATATTTCAAGACACTTTAGCAGCAAATGTTGCTTATGGACAAGAGATAAATGAGCAGAGAGTTTATGAGGCTTTGAGACTTGCAGATGCTTCAAAATTTGTAGAAAAACTAGAGAATGGAATTTATACAAAAATGGAGGAGTTTGGAGCAAACCTCTCAGGTGGACAACGCCAACGCATAGCGATTGCAAGGGCAATTTATAAACACTCCTCACTTTTGCTTTTTGATGAAGCAACTTCCGCTCTTGATAATGAGAGTGAAAAAAGAATACAAAAAGCACTGAGCGAATATACAAAAGATAAAATCACTATTACAATTGCACACAGACTTAGCACTATAGAAGATGCCGATAAAATCCTAGTTATGCAAGGCGGTGCAATCGTGGCATGTGGAAATCATAAAGAGTTATTGAAAGGCTCAGAGATTTATCAAAGATTAGCTGGAGAATTTGAAAAATAGTTTTATAACTCTTTCAACACATTTTAGAGATAATCACGACAAACTATAAAATATTGGATGAAAAATGCTAGATTTCGCAAAATTTACAAAGTATTCTAAACCTGGTCCTCGTTATACAAGTTATCCAACCGCTTTAGAGTTTAGTGACTCTTATCCGTATGATACATACATTAAAAAGCTTGAAACTCAGGATGTTTCTCGTCCTCTTAGCCTTTATTTTCATTTACCTTTTTGTCGCAATGCTTGTTACTTTTGTGGATGTAATGTTGTTTTTACTTCCAAAGAGGACAAGATGCTTCGTTACATGGAGTATTTAAAAAGAGAGTTACAAATTTTATCGAAGCATTTAAACTGCAACCGTAAAGTGATTCAAATGCACTTTGGTGGAGGAACGCCTACTTTTTTCTCTGCGCCTCAACTTAAAGAGATTATCGAAGAGATTAAATCTTATTTTCCTAACTTTGTAGAGGGTGCTGAGATTAGCTGTGAGATTGACCCGCGTCATATCAATGAAGAGCAGATGCGAGTTATGAGCGAAGCTGGATTTAACCGTGTGAGTTTTGGGATTCAAGATTTTAATGAAAAAGTCCAACTTGCAGTGCACCGCGTTCAGCCTTATGGAATGACAAAAGATGCAATGGATTTGGCTCGAAAATACAATATGCACTCAGTGAATGTTGACCTTATTTATGGTTTGCCACATCAAACACTTGAAACTTTTAAAGAGACACTCTCTCTCGCACTAAGCCTTAACCCTGATAGATTTGCGGTGTTTAACTATGCGCATGTTCCTTGGCTTAAAAAAACGATGCGTAAAATTGATGAAACAACACTTCCCCTGCCAGATGAAAAATTGAGTATTATGCAGTTTACTATAGATTTTTTAACTTCACATGGTTATAAAATGATAGGCATGGATCACTTCGCAAAACCAGAAGATGAACTTTTTAAAGCCATAGAAAAAGGGGAACTTCATAGAAATTTTCAAGGCTACACAACCAAAGGTGGAGCGGATTTGATAGGCGTAGGACTTACTTCTATTGGCGAAGGCGTGGACAGTTATAATCAAAACTTTAAAGAGATGAGCGAATATGAAGCCTCAATTGACGCTGGAAAACTACCGTTTGAGCGAGGTGTGGTTTTAACTAGGGATGATCAAATCCGTCAATATGTCATTATGGAACTGATGAGTAACTTTAAACTGGACATAAAAAGATTTGAGAAACTTTTTAATTTAGATTTTAAAACTTATTTTGCGGATGCCATCGAAGCATTGAAACCTTTCGCTGAAGATGCACTTCTAACAATAAATGATAATTTTATAGAGTGTTCTGAAACGGGAACACTTCTTATAAGAAATATTGCAATGCCTTTTGATGCGTATATGAAAAAACATGCTTCAAACTCAAAAACATTTTCTAAAACGGTATAAATATGGCGAATGAGAATATTTTTGATTTTAGTGCTATCTCAGATGAGTGTATAAAGTGTGGAAAATGTATCCCAGTTTGCACGATTCACAATGTAAATGCTGATGAGGTTACCTCTCCAAGGGGTTTTATAGACCTCTTAGGTGCATATCATAGTGGAAAATTAGAGCTTGATAAAAATGTAAAAGATATTTTTGAGAGCTGTTTTTTGTGTACGAACTGTGTAGAAGTTTGTCCAAAAGCACTTCCAACGGACATGATAATCGAACAAGTTCGCTCTGACATCACTAAAAAATTTGGCATTGCTTGGTACAAAAAAGCTTTCTTTTTACTCCTTCGTCATAGATGGTTAAACGATATAGCTTTTAAATTAGGCTGGACATTTCAGACATGTGGATTTAAAATAAGAGCCGATATAGACTCAATGAACAGCCGTTTTAATCTTCCTATGCTTAAGACTGAAAGACTTTTCCCGAGTTTGAGAAAAACATCCTTTTTAAATTCACATAAAGAGAATATTAACAATGGTGGAAAAAGAAAAGTTGCGATTTTTATAGGGTGTTTAGGGAATTATAACTATGTGGATATCGGAAACTCTCTTTTAGAAATACTAAAAGCTTTAGAAATCGATGCGTTTTTAGCAAAAGACCAGAAGTGTTGTTCTGCCCCTGCTTATTTTACAGGTGATTTTGACACGGTGGATGCAAATGCAAAACATAACATCAAATATTTTGAGAGTTTCGGCGAAGACATTGAAGCGATTATCGTTCCCGAAGCCACATGTAGCGCGATGCTTAAAATCGATTACGAACACTATTTTCATGACCAGCCAGAGTGGTTGGAGAGAGCTAAAAAGTTAAAAAATAAAATCTTTATGGCTACAGAGTGGTTGCAACATCACACGCATTTAGAGCATCTTTTGGCTTCTAAGAAAAAAGATATTAAAATTGTTACTTATCACGACCCATGCCATGCAAAAAAAATGCAAGGGATTCATCAAGAGCCAAGAAACCTTATACGACAAAATTATAAAATAGTGGAGATGAGTGACCCAAATGCGTGTTGTGGTTTTGGCGGTATCACGATGCAGACGGATAAGTACCACTTTGCACATGCCGCAGGTATTCCAAAAGCGCACATGATAGGACAAACAAAAGCAGATATCGTAAGTGCGGAGTGTAGCGCATGTCGTATGCAGATAAATAATTCTATGAGCAATGCAGGTGTTGAAATAATATTTAAAAATCCTATTGAGCTGATAGCTGAAGCACTTAGAAAATAACAAGGAAATTTCCACATGCCAACAAATGAAGCAATAAATGCCCTTGTGATACCAAATAGTAGCTGGAATCATATCTACGATACTTTTAATCCCGTGGCTTTTCATATCTTTTCACTTCCCGTGCATTGGTATGGAATGTTCTATGTTTTGGCTCTTTTAAGCGCTTTATATATTGGCAAATATTTTATAAAAAGAGATAAGCTAGAAATTTCTGGCAATCAGATAGATATGTATTTTGTTTATGTAGAGATTGGCGTGATTTTGGGTGCGAGACTTGGGTACATACTTTTTTATGACACGCAAACGCTTTATTATCTCGGACATCCATGGCAGATTTTTAATCCATTCCAAAATGGCGAATTTATCGGTATCCGTGGCATGAGTTATCACGGCGCTGTTTTAGGATTTGTACTGGCGACTTATCTTTATTGCAAAAAACACAAAATTGCGTTTGGAAAAATTATAGATTTAGTTGCACTAAGCGTTCCTCTTGCCTTTGTTTTTGGTCGCATAGGAAACTTCTTAAATCAAGAGTTGATAGGGCGCGTAACCGATGTAAGCTGGGGGATTTATGTGGATGGAGTTCTTCGTCATCCCTCACAACTTTATGAAGCGATTTTAGAGGGTTTTGGAGTGTTCTTAGTTGTTTACGCCTACCGAAAATTTCAAAAATTCAGCGGAGAGTTGATTTTAGTGTATGCTGTGAGTTATGGAATTTTTAGATTTCTAGCAGAAATTTACCGCGCCCCTGATGTCCAAATCGGCTACATTTGCTGTAATACAATAACTTTTGGTCAGGTTTTAAGCCTTGGAATGAGCTTAGTTTCAGCAATCGCGTGGATATATTTTTATCTTCAAAGTAAAAAAGTAAAAATTTAGTGAGTGAGACTAATTATTAATTTTATATGAATAGCTTATATTTTGGTTAGTATGTTAAAATTTCACATATTTATATGAGGTTGTTACACTATGTCATTTGAGAAATTAGGACTTATCAAGCCACTTTTAGGTGCGATAAAAGAGTTGGGTTTTGAACATCCGACTGTTATTCAAAAAAGAGCTATTCCCTTGGTGTTAGCAAAAGAAGATATTTTTGCTACTGCACAAACAGGAACAGGAAAAACAGCTGCATTTGGACTTCCACTTCTTCAAAGACTTAGAAATACAACAGCAAACGAAGACAGAGCGATTCGAGCTATTATTGTCTCGCCAACGCGTGAGCTTTCTATTCAGATTTTTGAAGATATGAAAGATTTTTCAAAACACATGAGTATAGAGTGTGCGGTTTTAGTGGGTGGAAAAGATTTAGAATCACAGCAAAAATTATTAAAAACAGGTATTGACATCATTATTGCAACTCCAGGACGATTGATGGAGCATGTGGATAAAGGTTTGGATTTATCAAAAATAGAGATTTTTGTTCTCGATGAAGCTGACAGAATGCTTGATATGGGTTTTGCAAAAGAGATACGAAAAGTGCATCCTCTTCTACCAAAACGACATCAAACTCTTCTTTTTGCAGCAACATTTAGTGATAAAGTAAGAAAATTATCGAAACTTTTACTTACAAAACCAGCGTTTATAGAAACTTCAAAGAAAAATTCAACGGTTGATACAATCAACCAAGTTGCTTACATGGTCGATACAGACAAAAAGGCAGCACTTCTTGCGTACTTGATTGGTTCAAGAAACTATCCTCAGGTTTTGGTGTTTACCCGAACAAAAGCGAGTGCGGATATTCTTGTTTTAGAGCTTAGAAAAGATGGTCTTAAATGTGGAATTATCCATGGCGATAAAACGCAAGCCAACAGACAAAAAACTTTGAATGAGTTCAAAGAGGGAAAAATCAGGGTTTTAGTTGCAACGGATATTGCTTCAAGAGGCTTGGACATTGAAGAACTCCCTTATGTAATTAACTACGAACTTCCTTCTGTTCCTGAGGATTATGTGCATAGAGTCGGGCGCACAGGAAGAGCTGGGCGTGATGGCGAGGCTATTTCACTTTTGGATGTGTATGAAAAATTTGATATTAAAGATATTGAAAGAGTTATCGGTATGAAAATACCAAAAGAGACGGTCGCGGGTTTTGAACCAGATCCAACGCTTAGAAGAGCTGACACAGACGAGGTAAAACTCAAAAATGAGCATAAAAAGCCTGAAGTTAAATATCATAAAAGAAATATGAAAAGCCCTTCTTCAAATAAAAGAGCAGAAGTAGCTAAAAAAACGGATGCAGGTAAAGAGACAAAAAAGAAAACTGAACCAAAAAGAAAAATAGTGACGAACAAAAAAACTTTTTCAGCAAAAAAAAGTAAAACTTCAAAATAATTATTTGTTGGCATGTGGAAAGATTTTGAGTTAGAGATTTTATACCGAGATAATTATCTCGTTGCCATCAATAAACCAAGTGGGCTTTTAGTCCACAAATCCATGATAGACAGACACGAAATCTACTTTGCCATGATGATGCTTCGTGATCAGCTTGGCATGTGGGTTTACCCGATTCATCGTCTGGACAAACCAACTTCTGGCGTTTTACTTTTTGCACTTGATAGCGAGAGTGCAAGGCGGATGTCAGAGCAGTTTGCAAACCACACTATCCAAAAAACTTACCTTGCAATTGTCCGTGGTTATACCGATGATGAGGGCATAATTGACCATGCGTTGAGCGAAAAACTAGATAAAATTGCCGATAAAAAAGCAAAAGAGAACAAAGAAGCGCAAGAAGCCGTTACACACTATAAACGACTCGCCACAGTAGAACTTCCACATGCCATAGGTCGCTATGAAAACAGTCGTTATTCACTTGTAGAGGTGTATCCAAAAACTGGACGAAAACATCAAATACGCCGACATATGAAACATATTTCACATCATATTTTAGGTGATACAAAATATGGGCGTGGAGAACATAATAAGTTTATACGAGAAGTGTACAACTGCAACAGATTACTTTTACATGCTAGTAAATTGGAAATTAAACATCCCTACACGCATGAGAAGTTAGAGATTTTTGCCCCTTTGGATGAGACTTTTCTTTTTCTATTTGATACTTTTGGGTGGGAAAATTAAGCTTGTGAAAAATGCTCCAAGAAGAGCATTTTTTTTGGTAGAGATTAAGCAGTTTTGTAAGAGCTTTTTTCAATCATTCTAAGAATGATAGCGGCAATGTAAGTAGTGCTTTGAACTAAAAGAGTGGTTGCGAAAAAATAGACTTCTACAATTTCTTGATGATTCGTCAAAATGAGTCCTGCAAACGAACTAACAAGTAATACTGCAAAAGTAATTTCATATTTAATAGGATTTACATCTGTCTTTTTACTGTTTCCACCTTTTTCTGTTCTCTTGAACGGTAAGCTGTCTTTAACAAATCCATCATACACGGCTTTAAAAATGGTTAACTGTAAACTCATAGCTGCGATTGCACCTAAAAGCGAATGATAAAGGTTTGCTTTAACTCTTGTTCTATAAAGTATAAACGCATGAAGCACATTCACCAAAAAGGCTGTTAAGATTGGTACTGTTAATGCAATCGTCGGAATAGTCACTCCAACAAAAATAATTACAGGAACCCATATAATATTTAAAACTGTCGTAACCACTCCTAATGAATCAGAAAGCCAGAACAACCATCCTGTAATAAAGTGATGCTTTTGTGCTGGTGTGAGCGTTGTGGAAGATGGTTTAAAATGTTCCCAATGTTTTTTTAGAATCTGTATCGCACCATACGCCCAACGATGTCGTTGGTTTTTAAAAGCTTCTATAGTATCTGGAAGTAATCCGTGTCCATATCTACGGTTTGTGTAATGCGCACTATAACCAGCTTCAAACAGCCTTAGCCCTAATTCGCTATCTTCTACAATAGTATCAACATTCCATTGACCAACTTCATTAAAGGCACTTGTTCTTATCATAAGCATCGTTCCATGTGCAACGATGGCATTTTCTTCATTACGCTCAACCATCCCAATATCAAAGAAACCTGCATATTCTGCATTCATAGCAGTTTTTAACAAAGATTCCTCTCCATCTCTGTGATCTTGAGGAGCTTGTACTAATGCCACTTTAGGATCATCAAAAATAGGAACTAAATCGATAAGCCAGTTTGGATTCAGTACATAATCGGCATCAATAACCGCGATGATATCACTCTCTTGGTTCGCATAAGGAAGTGCTTTGTTAAGTGCTCCTGCTTTAAAACCTGTGCACTGGATGTCAAGATAGACAAATTTAGAACCTAACTTTTCACATAAAGCTTTCACAGGTGTTTTATAAAAATCTTCAGGAGTGTTGTTAATAATAACAAGCACTTCATAATTTGTGTAATTGAGTTTAGACAATGCCACAAGTGTTTCTTCAAGAACATGAGGCTGCTCTTTATATGCAGGAACATGGATACTTACAAATGGTACATGTTCTGATTTAAGGTCAAGCGGTATAAGTCTTTGAGGAGGTTGTCCAATTGTACACTTAAAGAGTTCATTTGCTTTTGCAAGAGTGATTACCGTCAAAGGAATCATAAGGATAGTTCCCATTCCCCACATAATCCACATGCCGAAGTTCATGTAGTGAATAAAAGGATATACCGCTGACATAACGATACCAAAAGAGATACCTTGCGCTGCTAGGCCATAAGTCATCGCATGTAAAAAATTGATATGTTGGTTTCTAAGTCCAAAGAAAGTTAAAAGCGCACCAATTAAAGCTGCAGAAACCATCTGCATAAACCAGAAAGGATCTACTAAAACAGGTCCTTGGAGTTCAAATTTTTGATGACGCTCCGCATCAAAAATTCCCCAATATTGCCCAACATTGCCCTCATCCACACCTTTCCATGGTTGGTCAATACCTTCCATAAGATTGTAATTAAAGCGTTCTTCTTTTGCTAAAATCAAAAATCTTCTGATTACAGTTGCTTGATTTTCTAAATTTGCGACAGAACCTTGGTTGTTGTACCCTTGGCTCGGCCATCCAAACTCACCGATTGTTATGCGTTTATCTTTATGTAGGTCTGATATTCTTTTATATATATCTTTAAAAAATGGTACAAAATTTTCAGCAGGAACTTTTTCCCAGTATGGAAGAATGTGAACATTTAGAAAATCAACTTCATCTCCTAAGCTTGGGTTATTTTCCCAAACACTCCATACATCGGCAGTAGTTACTTGCGGTTTATGGTATTTCATAGGTGCTTTTTTATCGATTTTATACATAAATTCTTTGAAGTCTTTGATGTAAACGACTAATTCTTCAATTGTTAAATCTTTACGAAGCAAAACCTCGTTTCCAACAATAACAGATGCTAAATTTGCATAGTATGTAGTGATAAGCTCTTTAGCTAATGCAACTTCTTTTGCATTTGCTTCTACATTTCCAGATAACCAGATACCAAAATGTACTTTCATATCAAGTTGTTTTGCAACAGGCATTACTCGTACTGCATCTGCAGCAGCATAAAGACGAATCTTTTTTGTAACTTTTTTAAGGACTGTTAAATCTCGAAGGATTTCTTCTTCACTTAACATCTCTTTTTTCGGTCCATTTTTGTAGGGCGCATAAGAGAGAGATTTAATCATATTGTCAGCATCTGGGGGTGATACAAATTTATCACTATTGTTGAGCCACAAGAAAATTTGAATGATGGACGCGAGGAGTAATGAGCTTATAATGTATTTCAACGAATCTCCTAAAAAATGAAACGAATTGTATATAAAATTTAGAAAAATATTGCTTAATAAAAATATTTTTGCTTAAATAAATTATATGATTATTGTTGCTGTTAGTGTTTTAAAAAAAAACATTCTTTTTATATGAAAAATGTAGTACAATTTGTTTTATTTATCTTCCTCTGGTCTTTATAATTTAAAATTATAAATACCCCTTTCCAAACATACAGCCTTCTTCCTCTACCTAGTACCTTGGTACTATATACTTTATGATTAAATTTATCATATTATACTCACAATAAAACTATAATTTAGGGGTAAAATATGTCAGCAGTAATCGGAAATGTTACCGGTTTAGAAGGTAAATTCTTCGCAAAAAGTCCCGATGGCTCTTCTCGCGAGTTATCAAAAGGTAACGAAATACATGAGGGTGAGGTTGTTGTAGGTTCTGATAAAAATGAGCTTATGGACAGCCTTACTGTTTCTATGCAAGATGGCTCAAATACAGTTGTTTATGGGAATGAAAAACAACTCTTTGACAAGTCTCTTGCAAAAGAAGCATTTGCAGAAAATGAAACAGTGACTGATGCACAGTCTCTTGATGCATTACTAGCGGGGGATGTAGAAACAGAAGGTACAGATAATGCTAATTCAGACGACTTAGAAACTGCCGCTGGTCAAGATGCAGCAGCTGCTCAAACTACAGAAGGTGGAACTGCAAATTTTGCAGATGCAAACAATGGTAGTCAAGATGTTGAAGCCGATCTCAGAGTGAGAGGATTTACTACTCAAGATATAGTATTAGATCCAGTTTTTGTTGTTGAGGGTGATACAGACACTGATACTGACACAGACACAGACACAGACACTGATACTGATACTGACACAGATACAGACACGGACACCGACACTGATACAGACACAGATACAGATACTGACACAGATACAGACACTGATACAGACACCGACACAGATACTGACACTGACACTGATACAGACACGGACACAGATACTGACACAGATACCGACACAGATACAGACACAGATACAGACACGGACACCGACACAGATACCGACACAGACACAGATACCGACACTGATACAGACACGGACACAGATACAGATACAGATACTGACACTGATACAGACACTGATACAGATACCGACACAGATACCGACACAGATACCGACACAGATACAGACACAGACACAGACACAGACACAGACACTGACACAGACACGGACACAGATACTGACACTGATACAGATACCGACACTGATACAGATACTGACACTGATACAGACACGGACACAGATACTGACACGGATACCGACACTGACACAGATACAGATACAGACACTGACACAGATACTGACACAGATACTGACACAGATACCGACACAGACACAGATACAGACACAGATACCGACACTGACACGGATACAGATACCGACACAGATACAGATACAGACACTGACACAGATACAGATACAGACACTGACACAGATACCGACACCGACACTGACACAGATACTGACACAGATACTGACACAGATACCGACACAGACACAGATACAGACACAGATACCGACACTGACACGGATACAGATACCGACACAGATACAGATACAGACACGGATACCGACACTGACACAGATACAGATACAGACACTGACACAGATACCGACACTGACACGGATACCGACACTGACACAGATACTGACACAGACACAGACACAGATACCGACACAGATACAGATACAGATACAGACACGGATACCGACACTGACACAGATACAGATACAGACACGGATACAGATACCGATACAGACACTGACACGGATACCGACACAGATACAGACACGGATACAGATACCGATACAGACACTGACACGGATACCGACACAGACACTGACACGGATACAGACACTGACACAGATACAGACACTGACACGGATACAGATACTGACACAGATACAGATACAGATACCGACACAGATACCGACACTGACACAGATACCGACACGGATACAGATACCGATACCGATACAGACACTGACACAGATACAGACACAGATACCGACACAGACACAGATACCGACACTGATACAGACACGGATACAGATACCGATACAGACACTGACACGGATACTGACACAGATACTGACACTGATACCGACACAGATACAGATACAGACACGGATACAGACACTGACACAGATACAGATACAGATACTGACACAGACACAGACACAGATACCGACACAGATACAGACACGGATACCGACACTGACACAGATACAGATACAGATACAGACACTGACACGGATACCGACACTGACACAGATACCGACACTGACACGGATACCGACACTGACACGGATACCGACACAGACACAGACACAGATACCGACACCGACACAGATACAGATACAGACACTGACACAGATACAGATACAGACACTGACACGGATACCGACACTGACACAGATACCGACACTGACACGGATACCGACACTGACACAGATACCGACACTGACACGGATACCGACACAGATACAGACACGGATACAGATACCGATACAGACACTGACACCGATACCGACACAGACACAGATA
>JBAZSV010000006.1:0-122405 GCA_041662265.1 Sulfurimonas sp. | reverse complement strand
ACTAAACCTCCTATTTCAAAAATGAAATTTAAGTTTAGCAAAACTAATTTATTAGTTTAAGGTTCAAAAATCAAAATATAACTTTTTGTGATTTATTGACTGCCTAGTTTAGCAGTTCGTTTGACATTATTAAGTCACGGTATTTTTCGGCTTTATCTCTCGCATCTTTGAGGCTCACTTTTGGATAAGTTCCAAAGGAAGTAACATTTCTCACATTTTGAAATGTGTAACTAAATTCAAATATCTTTTTGCCGTTTGATTTTGCAACAACTCTCAAACCGCCCCCGTCATTTAGTGACTTCTTTACACTTTGATAACTAAGTGCTTCAATTTGTTTTACTTTGAGAATTTCAAACGCCATAATCAACCTCTTTAAAGTACGGTGTGAACGAATGTCCTGAGGAAAATTGTAAGGTTTATTTTTATAAATTGTAAGGTAAAACCAAAACCTTACAATTTACCTTACAATTTTTCGTGTTTTTCATTGTATCACATTGTACTAACTTAGACTTAAAAGAGGTTTATAAGTTCGTGTTTTAGGGGTTTTTGTGGGCTTCTTTGGATTGGTTTAGATTGAGGAATGGTGGAGCTGTGGAGAATCGAACTCCAGTCCGAAACCACGCTACTCCTAATGTCTACATGTTTAGAAAAATTGTTAAAGTTTAATCTTGCTTCACACAATTTGCAAAGCTACGCAAGACGAGCCTCTGGGGTTCATTTTGTGAACGAGACACGCACAAAATATATCTACATAAGGGTTATACTTCGAATCCTGCCTATCTAGAGTCAACAGGTGAAGCAGCCCGTCTCCTAAGGAGGGGTAAAACTTATGCTACTGCGTAAGCTGGGCGGTAATTTGTATTGTTTGCGTTTAAGCAATTTGAGCCGCGTAACGGAATGCTCAGTCCGACATGCAATTAGAAGCTACTTGATCCCGTCGAAACCAGGTCAGCCCCAAGATTGGAAGTATATCAAATTTTTTATTTTAAAATCGTTAATCATTTGAATGCTATTTTCTTGCTATATTTAATCGATATAATTGCAAAAAAATATTTGCTTGAGGTTTATTTTGTTGAAAAAAGAAGTGGTAATTATTGGTGGCGGATATGGCGGATTGCGTGCTATTGAATTTTTAGCAAAACATAAAGATATAAACATAACTTTGATAGATAAAAATCCGTATCATTACTTACAAACAGAGGCTTATGGCTATATTGCGGGTAGATTTGATATTCATGATATTGCTATAGATTTGGATAAATGGTGCCGTGGTTTTAAAAACAGAGTCAATTTTGTTTACGAAGAAGTAACTTCTATAAATTATGAAAAACAAGTTGTAGAGCTAAGCGAGAAGCAAATATCGTATGATTATTTAGTCATAGCAACAGGTGCTCAAACGAACTTTTTTTCATTTATAGAGGGACTGCGAGAAAACAGTTATGGTGTTAAAAATTTACAAAGAGCTCACAACTTTAGAAAAGAGTTTGAAGACCTTATTTATAAAAAATTGCAAAATGAAGAGTTTAATAATGATGGCGATATCAATCTTGCCATAGGTGGAGCAGGTTTGAGTGGCGTTGAAGTAGCTGCTGAGATGGCGAATGTTATTGAAATCTATAGTAAAACCATAGGTGAAAGAGCAAAAGCAATTAAAATTTATCTCATTGATGCGAGTGATACTATTCTCCCTGGTATGAGTTCATATATTATTGCAAATACTCAAAAAAGATTAGAAAAACTTGGAGTAAAGATTTTAACAAGTGCTTTTATAAATAATTTGGATAAATTTTATATCTATTTTAAAAATGGAAAAAAACTCCATTACCATTTTATGATTTTTACAGGTGGTATTAAAGCGTCAAGTCTGAACAATAACCTCGATAATGAAAAAAATAGAATCAATCAATTTATTGCTGATAAAGAGCTAAATATAAATAGTAGTAAAAATATATTTGCTATAGGCGACTGTGTTGAAGTTAGAGATATAAATGGCAAACTACTTCCTCCTACTGCGCAAATTGCTGAAAAAAGTGCAGAATATGTTGCAAATACTATTCGTAAAAGAATAGACGGGATTGTAAATGAACCTTTTCATGCCAATGTAAGTGGTATTTTTATAGCACTTGGTGGTAAATATGCAGTGGGTGAAATGTTTAATTTTATCAAAGTAAAAGGTTATTGGGCATATTTACTAAAAAAAGCAATTACACATGCCTACTATTTAGGACTTCATTTACGAATAAATACAGGGTATAAAAATAGAATAAAAGATGGCTCTATCGCTGATAAATAAAGTAGATTTTAAAAAGAGGTGGTGGCCAATTTAGGATTCCAAAAATCCATCCACTAAAAACTACAAAATACCAAAAATACGGGCTTTAAGAAAATTAGATTTTTAAAATTATTTGTACTTTTTTGCATACAACTACACAAAAACTACACAAAAAAAAGTATTTATATGACCCCGAATACTGGAAATTTTAAATAAAATATAAAAAACTGTTAAACATAAATGTATATTTTTTTGCAATATGCAATAAATAATGTACAATAAAATATTTTTGGATAAAATTGCAATATGAATAAAAAATTAACATATATTTCGCTTTTCAGTAGTGCTGGTATAGGTTGCTATGGCTTTAAACAACAAGGATTTAAGTGTATAGCTACAAATGAATACTTAGAAAAAAGATTAAAAATACAAAAACACAATAATAAATGTGAATTTGAGAGTGGATATATTCTTGGGGATTTATCAAAAAAAGAAATTCAAGATAAAATATATAGTGAATTAGAGAATAGTAATACTAAAGATTTAGATGTTTTAGTTGCCACTCCTCCTTGTCAAGGAATGTCAGTTGCAAATCATAAAAAAAACAATGAAATTGGAAGAAATTCATTAGTTGTTGAATCAATTAAAATAGTTGGTGAAATAAAACCAAAAATTTTTATATTTGAGAATGTAAGAGCATTTTTAAACACCATTTGCACAGATATTGATGGTTTTGATAAAACAATTAGAGAATCTATTGAGTTAAATTTAGGTGGCAATTACAATATTTTATCAAAAATTATAAATTTTAAAGATTATGGTTCACAGTCAAGCAGAACAAGAACATTAGTTATTGGCGTTAGAAAAGATTTAATAAATATTAGTCCATTTAAACTTTTTCCAAAAAAACAAAAAGCTAAGATTCTAAAAACTTTAATTGGTGACTTGTCATCATTAAAAGTTATGGGTGAAATAGATAACGATGACATATATCACTCATTTAGAAATTATGAGAAAAGAATGTTACCCTGGATTGAAAATATTACTGAGGGTCAATCAGCATTTGACAATACTGAGCTTAATAGAATACCTCATAAAATAGTCGATGGTAAAATTATTTATAATCAAAATAAAAATGGTGATAAGTATTCAAGATGGTATTGGGATAGACAAGCACCTTGTATTCATACTAGAAATGATATTTTAGCAAGTCAGAGTACAATACACCCATCTGATAATAGAGTATTTAGCATTAGAGAATTAATGCAAATGATGACAATACCAAATGAGTTTAGATGGTCAAATATAGATTTAAATTCTCTCAATAATTTATCATACGAAGAAAAAAAGAAATATTTAAAACAATATGAATTAAATATAAGGCATTGTATAGGAGAAGCTGTTCCTACTAAAATCTTTGAACAAATTGCTTTTAATGTAAAAAAAGCTTTAAATCATAAAGTATTATCAATTAATGAAATAGATAAAATTATTCAAGAGTATAACTTACAAGATGTAAATACTTTACAAGATTTTATTATTAAAAATAATCATAAATATGATTTGAATACTCTTTATAATATTGCTGAACTTTCAAATATTAAAAGAACGGATACAAAAGCATATTTTACTAGAGAAGATATTGTTTATAATGTTGTAAGTAAACTACCTACATTTAAAAATATAAAAACTATCCGGATACTTGAACCGTCAGTTGGAATAGGAAACTTTTTACCTTTATTATTTAAAAAATATGAAAATATTCAAAATGTTATTTTAGATGTAATTGATATTGACAATGATTCACTAAATACATTACAAATCCTATTAACTAAAACTAAAATACCAAAGAATTTTACTATTAATTTTATACATACTGATTTTTTATTATGGAACAATAAATATCAATATGATTTGGTAGTTGGTAATCCTCCTTATGGAAAAGTGATAAACAATAAAACTTTATTAAATAAGTATAAACTATATTGTGATAATAAAAATACAAACAATTTATTTGCATTTTTTATTGAAAAGTCAATAAGAATTTCTAAATATGTATCTTTAATAATTCCAAAAAGCTTAATTAATTCTCCAGAATTTAATCACACAAGAATAATATTAGAAAATAAAAATTTACATTCCATTACGGATTATGGTGAAAAAGCTTTCAAAGGCGTAAAAATTGAAACAATTAGTTTTTTATTGGATACTTATAAAAAAGAGAAATTTGAAAAAATAAAAATTGAAAGTTATATAACAAATTCAGTTATACTAGAAGATAAAGACTATCTATTTTCTAAAGAATTTCCTTATTGGCTTATTTATAGAAATAGCTTTTTTGACACCATTGTAGATAAAATGGAACTAGATATTTTTGAAAGTTTTAGGGATAGACAAATTACAAAAAAGCATACTTTAAATAGTGGAAGTATACGAGTTTTAAAATCAAGAAATATAGCCAATAATAGTATTAAAAATATAGATAATTATGATTGTTTTATTGATGAAATTGATAGCTTTGTAGTATCAAAATACTTAAATCAAAATGATATAGTACTTATTCCAAATTTGACCTATAATCCAAGGGCAACATTTCTACCTAAAGACACTATAACTGATGGTTCTGTAGCACTTTTAAAGCCAAAAAATAATATCAGAGTAACATCCAGCCATTTAGAATACTATAGTAGTAATGAATTTACAGAATATTATAAAATTGCGAGAAACAGAGGAACTAGATCTCTAAATATTGACAATAATTCTGTTAAATTTTTTGGTTTATTAAAAACTTAAATAAGATAAAATATGGTACTCTGTTTAAAATTATTACAGAAAAGGAAAATACAATGTATCAAACTAGTTTTGGAAACGACAATCAGATAACATTTAATAATGAGAATGAATACTACCAGTCTCTAGGTTATTTAGCAAAATCAGATAATACAACATCATTAGTATTAGAAAATAATCAAAATCAAGGTGCCAGAACTCATGAATATAGAATTCATACTTATATTGCTAACCCTCCATTTCCAGGAACTTTTAGATTAACTGCTGGAACTGGAAGAGCTATTAATCGTATAAATTGCAACGAATTTATAAATGACCTTTTAAGTAATCATAATTTTGTATTAGGTGACATTCAAAATATAAATCTTATTAGAAATACTATTCCAATAAATTATATAAATGATTTTAATTATGGATTAACTATTTAATTTTACATAAGGATATTCATATATGAAGAATAGAATAGAAACATATTTAAATAATATTGATTTAGATGTTAGAAAAACAGGTAATGCTAGATTTTTTGACCAAAAAGTTCAACCAGATGTCCTTAGTGCGGTTTGCGAATGTATTTTAAATTGTATAAATAATAAAGATTCATTTACTGTTAATGATGTAAGGTATTGCGAATATTCAAATGAATTAGTAACTGAAATATTTAATAAGCCTAAAATAAAAAAAGCAGATAATGAATATGATAAGTTTTTTTCACAACCATTAAAAATGCTGACTTATTGTGGATTACTTGATGAAAATAAAGATAAAAAACCTTATAAATATCGCGTTGTAAATAAAGATTTTATTGAGTATATTTCTTTGCGAGATAGAAATGCATTTTATTTTTTATCGATTTATCTTGAAAAAGTATTAAAAGACAGTGGAATTTGGAATAATTTTGAGAGTTTTTTTAAAATACAAGATAAAAATTCACTTTATCAATTACGAGATAAATATGTAAATTTTATAAAGCAATATACTTCTATAACTAAAGATAAAGAGCCAATTAGAATCTTTAATCCATTACTGAGAACTCTAGCATTTAAATTAAAAAAATTAGGTACTACTGACGGCGAAGTTAGTGAAATAAATTACAATAATTTACTTTATAATAAACCAAATTGGAGAGATATTAAAAAAGACAAATCAATAACAAGAGATGAATTTAATAGTATATTTTTTAAAGATGGCATTGACAATAAAAAGTCTTATGAGTATTATATATCTAAAGCAAAAAGATTTGTTAAAGGCATTCATACAAATAGTGAAATTCATAGATTCAAAAATTACCCTGCTACTCAAGCTCATCATATATTTCTATCGTCGCAATTTCCAGAGTTGGCTGATGTGCCAGAAAATATTATTGCAATAACACCAAATCAACATTTTTATAGAGCTCATCCTGATAATAAAACAAGCGTAGTGGATAAATCATATCAAGCTATTTGTTTAATATCAAAATTAGATACTATAGAAAATGACTATAGAAATGATTTAGGTAATTATTTAAAAGAAAGTTTTATAGATGTAGTAAATATTGGACTTGGAATCGAGATACATCATACGATTGATTTTGAAGAACTAAAACATCGTATTATGAAAGAGTTTATATAAATAAAAACTATTAAAGAAAGAATTAGTATATTTATATAATTCTCAATTCAATTATGTTTTACAGTAAGATACTGTAAGTAACTCTTCTAAAGAAAATTTAAAAAAACCACTATTACAATTAAGAATAAAAGGCAAATAAAAGCTTTTGCTAGGTATACTTCCTCACTTCAAAATAAGTGTCAGGGTAGCTCAGCTGGTTAGAGCACTGGTCTCATAAGCCGGGGGTCGGGGGTTCGAGTCCCCCCTCTGACACCATAAATAACACCTCTAAAAACCCTATAATTAGGGACTTCCAACCACAATGTGAAACTTTTTTAAAATTTAAAAAAAGTGAGAAATTTTTAAAGAAGTTAGGTTTATAATACACTAAATATCTACACAAAAGAAATAATATCTTAAAAGAGCAAAATATCCAATATAGAAATATGTACCAAATGAGACATACTTTTGCAAGTCTAATGGTTTCTCAAGGTGAAAATATTTTGTGGGTTAGTAAAATGCTAGGTCATAAAGATAGTTCAATGACTTTAGATGTATATGCACAGTATATGCCACAAAAGAATTTTATACATAGTTTAGGATTTGTTCGTTAATACATTACTACACAAAAACTACACAAAAGTTTTTTGATAGTTTTGAGTGATGTTAAAAATTGAGAAAATTTACTTTTTAAAAGTGGTGGCCAATCTCGGAATCGAACCAAGGACACAATGATTTTCAGTCATTTGCTCTACCGACTGAGCTAATTGGCCGTGAAGTAATTTAAAAGTGGTGGTGGCCAATCT
Organism: Sulfurimonas sp.; assembly: GCA_041662265.1. Taxonomy (GTDB): domain Bacteria; phylum Campylobacterota; class Campylobacteria; order Campylobacterales; family Sulfurimonadaceae; genus Sulfurimonas. Next base: position 114,947 of record JBAZSV010000006.1, on the reverse strand, counting down.
CGGAATCGAACCAAGGACACAATGATTTTCAGTCATTTGCTCTACCGACTGAGCTAATTGGCCACTTTTAAAGAGCGTGATTATATCTTCGATGTGCTGAAAGTTAGCTTAGCTTATTTGAGAGGAATCGACCATTCTTTGTAATACGCGATCAATCTCACTCCTAGATTCAACACAAAGAGGATGGTGATATTTAAAATGTTCATTGAATCCAATTGTTGCAGTAGATAAAGAGCAAAACCAATCAAAAGAGAAATAGTTCCATAAAATCCTGTTTTGAGAACAAAAGGAACTTCATTAATAATCACATCCCGTGCTATGCCTCCACCAACAGCGGTTAAAAAAGCCATCGCTAACACACCTGTGAGGTTAAAATGATTTTCAAGAGCTATAATTGCTCCTGAAATACTAAAAGAAACAAGACCAATAGAGTCACTAATGATGAAAATAAGTTTGTTCTCAATAGAATTTTTTTTGTGGAATTTGAAAATAATGAGTAGAAGCATAACAGTAATGACAATCATCGCGGGGTAATTGTTTATAAATGTAAAAGGAACTCTATCCACGGCGATATCACGGAGTATCCCTCCTCCAAGTGCAGTCAAAAATGTTGCGATTAAAACACCAAGTAAATCGAGTTTATTCTTTGCTGCAACAAAAAAACCACTCATTGCAAATGCAACTATTCCTATGTATTCAGCTATTTCAAACATAATTTAAATGCATCTATAATTGCGGTTGCTTCGAGTGCTTTTATTTTGACTTGAAGTGAATCGACAGTTTCATCTTTTGATAACGAAATACTTTTTTGTAAAATAATTTTGCCCTCATCGTAGTTTTCATTTACTTCATGAATTGTTACGCCACTGATAGCTTCTTTGTTTTTGATGATGGCTTCATGTACAAATCTTCCATACATTCCAGCACCGCTATAGTTTGGAAGTAGAGAAGGATGGGAGTTGATGACTTTAAAATTAGTTGTAATATTTGAAGAGAGTTTTTTCATGTAACCCGACAAAAAGATGTATTCACAGCCATGTGCATGTAAGAGCTCTTCCATCCTGGCATGTGGATTGTCACTTGTTATATCGTTGAGTAAAAAGTTTGCAATTTTGTACTCTTTGGCATTTTGGAGTGCTTTTGCATTGGTGTTGTTTGAGATTACAAGTACGATTTCTATATCGAGTATCTTCTCTTTGGATGCTTTATAGAGTGCATCGAGTCCGCTTCCATTGTGCGAAGCCAAAACAGCTATTTTTGTCATAAAAGCTTTCTTACCGCTTCTTTAAACATATCGCCTCTTTGTGCGTAAGAAGTGAATTGGTCGAGACTTGCAGCCGCTGGAGAGAGAAGTGCTACTTCATCCTCTTGGAGTGCTTTGTCTATCGCTTCTACGGCAGTGAGTAAATTTCCACATGCCAAGATTTCAAGATTATATTTTTTGCAGAGGTTTACAAGTCTCTCTTCGTTAGAGCCAATAGCATAGATTTTAAGTTGTAAATTTTGCATAAAAACAAAAAGCTCATCCAAATCTACACCCTTATCATCACCCCCCAAAATCAGGTGGATAAAAGAGTCTTGGTAACGCTTGAGCGCGGCGATAGTTGCATCTAAATTTGTCGCTTTTGTATCATTCACCCAAAGACGATTTTTACTATCTCTGAGCTCCTCTTGTCGGTGTGGGTCGATGACAAAACTATTGATTTTTTCATAATCAATTCTGTCAAAAAGTATCTTATCCACCGCCATAGCTAAAAGTGCATCTGCTAAAAAAGCACCCTTAAATTTGATTTTTTCTTGCTCTATACCAAACTGTTGTGCGATATCTTTTTCATCCGTATAAGTGATGAGATGAGCTTTCGTCTTGACATCTTTATAGGCATGTGGAAGTATGGCGATTTCGCCCTCACACATCATCTCAAGAGGTTTTAGTTTCGCTTTGACATATTCATCCATACTTCCATGCCAACTAATATGGTCAGGGCTGAGCGGAAGTAAAACATAAATATTTGGTTTTGCTTTAGTTGTGTAATGCATAGTAAAGGAACTTGTTTCTAATATCCACATGCTGGCATGTGGATATAAGTCAGCCAATGGCGTTCCGATGTTTCCACCCTCTTGACTACCTTTATCTTGAAGTAAAAATTGCATCATTTGTGTCGTTGTTGTTTTACCGTTTGTTCCACTTATCCAAACACTAAGAGGTGCAGAATTTGCAAAAAAATCATAGTCGCTTATAAGATTTTTAGCTTTTTTTATAAGTGCATTTGATGGCGGAATACCGGGAGAGGGAATTTCTAAATTAGAGTATTTTGGGTTAAATTCACTCGAGGGTTTTACCATAAATCCATCTTCATCACGAAATGGTTTTGTGACTTTATCGTCATAAAATGTGGCATGTGGAATTCGTTTAGCTATTGCTTTGGTTGTCTTTCCATAACCAAAAAGAGAAACCCTTTGCATTAGCGTATCTTTAGACTTATAAGTGCAACTAAATTTGATAAAACAGCAATAATCCAAAATCTTACTATGATTTTATTTTCAGCCCAATTTTTCATCTCAAAATGATGATGAATAGGTGCCATTAAAAAAACTCTTTTTTTTCTAAGTTTAAAACTTCCGACTTGTAGAATGACAGAGAGTGCTTCGATGACGAAAATAGAGCCGATGAGCAGGAGTAAAATTTCACTTTTTGTGATGATTGCTAAGTACCCTAAAAATCCACCTATAGAGAGTGAACCGCTATCACCCATAAAAACTTCAGCAGGATGGCAGTTGTGCCATAAAAATCCAGTCAAAGCGCCCATAAGCGCACTCGCAATAATCGCTACCTCTCCCACATCAAAGTTTGGCATTAGAAGGTAAGAACTTATTTTTACATTGCCCGTGATATAGATGATAATACTAAAAGAAGTAAGAGCCGCGATAGAAGGAACGGTTGCAAGACCATCGAGTCCATCCGTAAGATTTACAGCATTGGAAGTAGAAATGATAACGAGTACCCACAAAACCATCGCAAATAAACCCATATCAAGAACTGGCATTTTTAAAAATGGAACGAAAAGGTCACTGTTAAAATGAGCGTAAAAGTATAAATAAGCTGCAATAATCAGAGCGGATATAATCTGAAAAAGGAGTTTCGTTCTGGCTTTAAGTCCCGCTAAATTTTGATTTTTCCTAATTTTTGCATAATCATCTTGAAAACCAATAAGAGCAAATAAAATAAGAGTGAGCAAAGCTCCAATCGCATAAACATTTGAAAATTTTATTGTTAAAATAGAAGCAAAAATAGTAGCACCAATAAATACAATTCCACCCATAGTAGGTGTTCTTGCTTTTCCTTTGTGTCTCTCAGGCGCCCAAGTGTTTATTGGTTGTACACTTGATGTTTTTTGTGCCCATTTTATAAAGCGAGGGAGTAAAAAAAGCGTAAAAAAGAGTGCTAAAAAAAATGAAACACCAGCTCTAATTGTGATGTATCCTAAGATGTTAATACCAGAGAGTTCGTACAACCAATAAATCAAGATAATTCCTAGTAATATTTTAAAAGCGACATTATAGTATAATCGCCTAAATCTTTCATTTAAAGGAAAAGTAATTGAGTAAAAAAGCAATTTTGGTGATTACTGATGGCATTGGGTATTCCTCAAAAACGGAGTATAACGCATTTTACAGTGCTAAAAAACCGACTTATGATAAACTTTTTAAAGAAGTTCCACACTCATTTATTGATACTTTTGGGCTAAGTGTCGGTCTTCCTGAAGGGCAGATGGGCAACTCCGAAGTTGGGCACATGAGCATAGGAAGCGGAAGAGTTTTATATCAAGATTTGGTAAAAATCTCTTTAGCTCTGGCAGAGGATAGTATGGAAAATAATGAAGAGTTGCAAAAGCTCTTTAAATCCTCAAATAGATTGCACCTTATTGGACTTATGAGTGATGGCGGTGTTCACTCGCACATTGACCACTTTATGGGTATTGCAGATATTGCCGCAAAAAATGAAAAAACAGTTTTTTTACATCTTATTACTGATGGCAGGGATGTTTCTCCTACTTCTGCACAAAAATTTTTAGAAAAAGTTGAAACTCATTTAAGTAATAGTATAAAGGTGGCTACAATTTCTGGTCGTTTTTATGCGATGGATAGAGATAATCGCTGGGATAGAGTTGAAAAGGCTTACGAGGCAATTGTAAATGCAACTCCAAAAACTGATGATAAACCAGCAGAATATATAGTTTCATCGTATGCATTAGGCGAAACAGACGAGTTTATTGCACCAACTGCATTTGATGGCTATGATGGTGTGAAAGATGGAGATAGTGTTTTAACTATAAACTATAGAAGCGACAGAATGAGAGAGCTTGTGAGTGTTTTGGGTGATAAAAACTTCAATGGATTTACAAGAAGACATGTGGACATTACTCTTGCTACAATAACTGAGTATGACAAAAGTTTTTCCTATCCTGTACTCTTTAAAAAAGATGCACCGACAAACACTTTAGCAGAGGTTATCTCGGCATGTGGACTTAAACAGTTTCACACTGCAGAAACGGAAAAGTATGCACATGTTACCTTCTTTTTAAATGGTGGAATTGATGAGCCATATATGAATGAAACAAGAGTTCTCATTCCTTCACCCAATGTAAAAACTTACGATGAAAAGCCTCAAATGAGTGCGACAGAAGTTGGAGATGCGGTTTTAAAAGCTATGGACGCTGCGTATGATTTTGTAGTTGTAAATTTTGCAAATGGCGACATGGTAGGACATACGGGTGATTTTGAAGCAGCGAAAAAAGCTGTAACAGCGGTGGATACCGAACTTGGACGCATTGTACAAAAAGCAAAAGAGAATGATTACGCTCTTGTGATTACCTCTGACCATGGAAATTGTGAAGAGATGCGAGATGAAAATAATGAAGTTTTAACAAATCATACAGTTGGAAAAGTTTGGTGTTTTGTAATGGCGAATGGAGTTGCAAAGGTTGAGAATGGTGGGTTAAATAACATAGCACCGACCATTTTAAAACTTATGAATATAGAAATTCCAAAAGAGATGGATCATCCACTCATATAATAAATACACGCAAATGAGCAAAGCCCATTTGCATGGCAGGGACAAATTGTCCCTTGCATCCCCCTAAAGCTACCAGCATAAATGCTGGAGATTTATAGACTTTAGTTTGGGTAGATATGAAAATGAAATTAAAGGAAAATAAAAATGAAATTTAGCGGAAAAAATGTTTTAGTTACTGGTTCGAGTCGTGGAATAGGTGCAGAGATTGCAAAAACTTTAGCTGGTTATGGTTTAAAAGTTTGGATTAACTATAGAAGTGGTGCGGCAGAAGCGGATGCTATCAAAGAAGCTATTGAAGCAAATGGCGGAAGTGCTGCTGTTATTGGTTTTGATGTGAGTGATGAAGATGCTTTTGTGGATGCAATAAAAACAATAGTTGATAGTGACGGTGAACTCTCTTATCTTGTAAATAATGCAGGAATTACAAACGATAAACTCGCTCTTCGCATGAAAAGTGAAGATTTCATGTCAGTAATTAACGCTAATTTAACATCATGTTTTATTGGTTGTCGTGAAGCGATGAAAGTAATGAGAAAGAAAAAATTTGGCTCAGTTGTAAATATAGCTTCTATAGTTGGCGAAACAGGAAATGCAGGACAGACAAACTACGCGGCGAGTAAAGGCGGAGTTATCGCCATGACAAAAAGTTTCGCACTTGAATCAGCGACAAGTGGCATTCGTTATAACACTATAACCCCAGGTTTCATCGCGACAGAAATGACAGAAGTCCTAAGCGATGAAGTAAAATCTGCATTTACATCTAAAATACCAATGGCTCGATTTGGAAGCCCAAGCGAAGTTGCAGAAGCGACAGCTTTCTTACTCTCAGACCATTCTAGCTACATCACAGGCGAAACTTTAAAAGTAAATGGTGGGATGAATATGGCATAAAAGACGCTTTGTCTTTTGTGTTACCACTCGTAAAAATAAACAGCATTCCCACCATTTTCAAGTTACTTAAGTTAATTATGCTACAATTACAAGATTTTATACTTAAATATAGGAGCTATAATGGCACTTTTAGACGATATCAAAGAAGTAGTAGTTGAGCAATTAAGCGTTAACCCAGACGAAGTAAAAGAAGATTCAAAATTCGTAGAAGATTTAGGTGCTGATAGCCTTGATGTTGTTGAATTAGTAATGGCTCTTGAAGAGAAATTTGACATTGAAATTCCTGACGATGAAGCAGAAAAAATTCAAACTGTTAGAGATGTAGTTAATTACATAGAAAGTAAATAATTATTTCTATTCTACTGAGGGTTTCCTCGGTAGCAAAATGTTTTTAATAGTCAGTTTTTGCTGATTTTTAAAAGTGTTTTTATATTTTATGGAGAATGTTTAGATGAGAAGAATAGTTGTAACTGGTATGGGTATGATAAATGCAGTTGGTCATGATAAAGAGAGTTCTTTTAAAGCAATATGTGAAGGTGCATGTGGAATAGACACAATAACTATTTTCGACCCAACTGACTTCAGCGTAAAAATAGCGGGGGAAGTAAAAAACTTTGATCCTGAAACAGTAATGCATCCAAAAGAGGTTAAAAAAGCAGACAGATTTATCCACCTTGGCTTAAAAGCTGCACAAGAAGCGATGCTTGATGCAAACTTACCAGAAGATACAGATATGGAAAGATTTGGTGTAAGTGCTGGTTCTGGGATTGGTGGACTTCCTACCATTGAAAGAAATTCTATCATTCTTGAAACGAAAGGGTCTCGCAGAATCTCTCCATTCTTTATCCCTTCAGCTCTTGTAAATATGCTTGGTGGTTTTGTGTCAATTGAACATGGAACAAAAGGACCAAATCTCTCAAGTGTTACGGCATGTGCAGCTGGTACGCATGCTATAAGTGAAGCATGTAAAACTATTATTTGTAATGGTGCTGAAAAGATGTTGGTTGTTGCTGCTGAGTCTGCGATAACTGGTGTTGGAATTGGTGGTTTTGCTGCTATGAAGGCTCTTTCAACTAGAAATGACGACCCTAAAAAATCATCTCGTCCTTTTGATGCAGATAGAGATGGTTTTGTTATGGGTGAGGGTGCGGCTGCTTTAGTTTTAGAAGAATATGAGAGTGCAGTTGCAAGAGGGGCAAGAATTTATGGAGAAATCATAGGGTTTGGAGAGAGTGGCGATGCAAGTCACATTACAACTCCAAGTCTTGATGGTCCAGCTCGTGCGATGAAAGCTGCATACAAAATGGCGGGTGAACCTAAACTCGATTATGTAAATGCACACGGAACAAGTACGCCAGTAAATGATAAAAATGAAACGGCTGCACTAAAAGATTTACTAGGTGGAAAAGAAAATTGTCCTCCAATGAGCTCAATTAAGGGTCAAATAGGTCACTGTCTTGGTGCTGCTGGCGGGATTGAAGCAGTTGCGTGTCTTATGGCTATGCGAGATGGAATTATTCCTCCAACTATTAATTATGAAACTCCTGATGAAAATTGTGATTTAGATATCGTTCCAAATAAAGCTCGTAAAGCTGAATTAAATGTTGTTATGAGTAACTCTTTTGGTTTTGGTGGAACAAACGGCGTTCTGATTTTTAAAAAAATCTAAAAGTGTAAGGATTTAATTTGGCTACATATTTAGACTTTGAACTAAAAATAAAAAATATTCAAGAAGATATTATTTCTGCTCAAGTTCGCCATGATGGTCATGCGGTAGAAATTCTTCAAAAATCATTAGAAAAAGAAGTTTCAAAAACTTATAAGAATTTGTCTGATTTTCAAAAACTTCAATTAGCGCGTCATCAAGATAGACCTTATGCACTTGATTATATTAATTTGCTGGTTCGTGATAAGTATGAAATTCATGGTGATAGACATTTTCGTGATGATGCTGCAATTATCTGTTATCTTGGCTATATCGGTGATGAAAGAGTTATGGTTATCGGTGAGCAAAAAGGTCGTGGGACTAAAAATAAGTTAAAAAGAAATTTTGGTATGCCACATCCTGAAGGCTACAGAAAAGCTCTTCGTGCTGCTAAAATGGCTGAAAAATTTAATATTCCAGTTTTAATGCTCATAGATACTCCTGGTGCATATCCAGGACTTGGTGCAGAGGAGCGAAATCAGAGTGAGGCAATTGCTAGAAATCTACTTGAACTAGCCGAACTTCAAACGCAAACTATCTCTATTGTAATTGGTGAAGGTGGAAGTGGCGGTGCTTTGGCTATCGGTGTTGCAGATAAACTTGCTATGATGCGCTACTCTGTGTTTAGTGTTATCTCTCCTGAGGGATGTTCTGCGATTCTTTGGAATGACCCTACAAAAGCTGAAGCTGCAACAAATGCTATGAAAATTACTAGTCAAGATTTAAAAGAGTTAAAGCTCATTGATGATGTAATTGATGAACCACTTATTGGCGCACATCGCGATAAAGATGGAAGTGCGGCGGCTATAGCTAATTATTTTTTAAGTGAGTTAACAAAACTGCGTCAAATGAGTAACGAAGATAGAATGGATGCAAGATATAAAAAACTTGTGGGTGTGGGTTCTTATTCAGAGTAATAAAATTACTCTGAAATCTCTTCTTTATTTTCTTCTTCCAAAGATTCTCTCATCGGGTCAAATTTAGGTCTTTTTACTCTTTTCGCCTCTTTTGAGAATCTTATCAAATCTTCTACATTATTTATATTTTCAGTTATATTTTCTAGTGAGAGTTTAAAAAGTCCATAAGTTGTCATAACATCGCTCATGGCTCTATGATGTGTGGCATGTGGATTGAGATGTAAATAGTCATTGAGATAAGACAAAGCATATCTGTAGGAAACAACAGTTCTCTCAGCGAGGGCGATGGAACATAATCCTCTATTTAAAAGAGGTTCTAAGCCAATTTTCATCATCATTGCAGATATAAATCTATAGTCAAACTTTATATCATGGGCTACAAATATAGAAGAACCTAAAAAAGTCTTAAATTTGTAAAGTACCTCTTTCATCGTAGGCGAGTTTTGCGTATCTTCTGCTGTGATACCTGTGATAAGCGTGATATGTTCATTGATTTCAGAGCATTTTACAAGAGATTCAAATCTGTCTATGATTTGACCATTTTTAACTTTTATGGCAGCTATTTCTATGATTTGGTGTTTGTCATATTTTGAGCCATTTGTTTCAATATCAACAATACAAAATTCAGCTTTATCCATAGGAATAAATTTCGTATCAAAGAAAAAATACCCTTGATGTTTTGTAAGTTTTAGCCCCTGCGCATGCCAGAGTTCAATTGACAAATTTATATCTTCATTCACTTGTCTTTTCATAGCATCAAAACACAATCCACTCGAAGAGAGTCTTGAAATACTTTTGGCATCTAAATGAAAATTACTATCGAGCATTGGCTATAAACTCTTTTACTTTTTGAGGATTTTTAATTCCATGCGAAGCTTCAACGCCGCTACTCACATCCACACCATAAAAACCATACTCTTTGAGCGAGGCTACATTTTCTGGAGTAAGTCCACCCGCAAGAATGATTTTTGAACAATCGATATCTTTAAACCATTCACTATTTACTCTTTTTCCTGCTCCGCCATAAGCTTCACAATAGGCATCCACAAGTCTATATTCATCACTAAAGTTTAAAATATCTTCCTTTTTTTGCGCTCTCACTACTCTAATAAATGGAACTTTTAACGCTTCAAACAACTCAATTGGTGCTTCAAAATGTATTTGAGCCAGAGTTGCTCCAGTTTCTTGGCATGTGGAATTGATTGTATTTGCATCAACATTTACAAAAAGGGCAACTTTTTCAACAAAAGGAGGAAGTTTTTTAATGATTTCTTTGGCATGTGGAATTGTAATAAATCTTGGAGATTTTTCATAAAATACGAAGCCAAGCGCATCTGCACCAGCTTCAATTGCAACCATTGCATCTTCATACGATGTAATGCCACAGATTTTGCATTTCATATTTGCAAACTCTTTATAGCCTCTTTTTTATCTGCATGGTTAAACACATAACTTCCCGCTACTACGATATCAACACCTACGCTTTTTAGCATGTGGATGTTTTTGTCAGTGACACCACCATCGACTTCTATAAGGCAGTTTGGATTGATTCTGTTTCGCATCTCATTTAATTTCGCAGCTTTTGGAATGACGCTCTCGATAAAACTTTGTCCACCAAACCCAGGATTAACGCTCATAAGAAGTACCATGTCCAAATCAGCGAGTAAATACTCAATGCTCTCAGGCGGAGTGTGTGGGTTTAAAACGATGGCTGGTTTTATTCCAAGAGAACGTATTTTTTGAATAAGTCTATGCGGATGTTTTTCTTCTTCTATATGAAATGAGATATATTCAGGTTTGAGTGGAGCAAAAAGGTCAACAAAAAATGTGTTGTTTTCAACCATAAGATGAATATCAAGAGGTTTTGTTGCACATGCCGCAATAGCACTCACTACAACAGGTCCAATAGTTAAGTTAGGAACAAAATGCCCATCCATAACATCGACATGAACAAAGTCACAACCAGCAGCACAAATGGCTTCAACATCTCTTTGTAAATTTCCAAAATCAGCGGACAATACGCTTGGAGCAACTTTCATCATTTTCCTTAAGGACAATATTTTCGAAATTCTACTATTTTAGTAGTTAGAAGAGCCTTTTATCTGGTTAAGAAAAATAAAAACTTATCATTATCAAAGGACAAATCTACTTGAACACCTTTTCTTCCCGCTGTTATTTCAAGAAGACTATCTACACTCGCATAAGTTCTTGGAAGTGTAATATCAACATTGATATGTCTATCTGAAAGAAGAGTTTTCACTTTACCACCTACAATATTTACAAGTTCCGCCAATGTATCAAGAATGAGTTCTATATCATCAGTATTTTCTCCGATGAGGAGTTCACAAGCTTTTTTTGCTATATCTTTTGGAAAAACTAAAATAACCATACCATCCATAGCTCCATAAAAACCTATAGAACTAGCTATTTTGTCTGTTTTATCTGCGATGACTATCTCATGCACTTCTGCTGCATCTTTTACGGCTTTTGAGTTTGTCATCATCTCAATTGTTGTCGTCGTCGCATGAATAAAATTTTGAAGTTCCGTGACAATAACTTTGTTGATAATTCTTTTATTTTTTACATTCGATGCACTACTTGCACCTAACTCATGTAAAAGTTCTTTGTTCTGAAGAATATCATCCATTTGATCATAAAACATTATTCCTGCATCTTCCATATTTTCTTTGAAAATGAGTGGAGTTTTATCAAATGTCATTCCTACAAAACATATTGTAGCATTGTACTCAGCGCCAGAACTAGCAAGTTTTGAGAAAAAATTAAGTGCATGAACATTCATACTGACAACTTTATAGGCATCAAAGATAAAGAGTCTAAAACCAACATTTAAAGAGTTGTTGTGATATGCAATGTTAAATTGATTTCCTATTTCCGCATCTAAAAAAGAGGATACAGTATAAATAATTGCATTTCCAGTTACTCTTGTCGCAACTTTTTGCCCCATCTGCCCTAAAAAAGTATTTTTAATCACACAATCATAAGTGCTTGTATTGGAACATTTTAGATTAAATTCTTCTTTTGTTTGCGCTATTATAGGATTGTGTCCGTTATCATGGAGTTCAATCGCCATCGCTGAGCGTTGCGATTTGTCTTCACTATAAAGCAAAACATTTTTGTTTTGATTTTTGAAACTTGAAGTAAAAAGTGCAGCTGTTTCTTGCGTGTTGAAGAGAGAAAAATTTAAATCATTTTTATAAAAATTATTAATTGCGTTAAATTTTTTCGTATCATAGTCACAAAAACCGACAGTTGTATGGTTTTGCAGACGCATTTTTGCAAAAAGTTTTACAAACACATCCAGACCATTTCTATTAAAAAAAACAACTTTTTTGAGAGATACTAAAACCATATCTACTTTTAGTTTGAGCGTAGCATCTATGTCTTCAATGGATAAAAAGGCAGAAGTACCATTTCCATCCAAAAATCCTTGAGGAGAAAATACCGCCATCCCTTGTTTTACGGTTGCTCTCATTGTATCTCCATAAGTGTTGCAAAATCATCATAAATATCAGAGACAAAATCTATTTGAAAATCAATAAAATTATTAAGACCAGCCTCTATATATGTGGGCTGAGAGAGTTCATAAAAGAGTAAAAGATGCATCCATTTTGCAAGAGTATTGATAGAATCATCTTTTGAGGGTTTAAATCCTGAGGACGCTTGAACTATCTCGGCTACTTTAGGAGGCATTTCCCATTTTATTGAGATTTGCTCACATATATCAAATAAATCAACACCGCATAAGCGCGATAAAATTGTGTTTAAATCAAGATCATGAACACTTCTTAGCAGTTTAACATCATCAATTTTTTCATTAAAAAGAGCTTCTGCAACGATTATACTTGCTGGAAGAAGAGTAATTGCACTTTCTATCTCTTTTTCATCAATTTGAAGGTGCATTAGTATTTTTTTCCAATTAAGAGAGAGTTTTGCTTGTAAATCATGAAAAGAGTGGACATTTAATTTGAATAAAACCCATTTTTTTGGTGATAAAAGAGTCATCATATAATTATAAACAGTTTGTTGCGAAGCAGATACTCCAAGGATTCCAAAAATTTGTGAAATGTCACTTATTTCATTTTTAAAACCATAAATAGGTTTATTTACAATGTTTTTCAAATATGCCTTGAGTGCTAAATCTTCTGCAGCTACATGTGAAGCTTTTATAAGTTCACCAGCATTTAGAAGTAGAAGAGTATCTCTGAGTGCTTTTGGAGTGGGTGGAATTTTATCGATGTAAAAATCAATCTTATCATTTGTTATCAATGTTGGGCTACTTTTAATTATATTTTATATATTTTAACTTTAAAATCTTAAAAAACATATAAATTCAGAGAATTGCAAGAGAGTGTTCTGCGCTTAAGTTGTACTTTTGCTTTGACCTGATATAATCCGCAACTTTAAAAACCTAAATACAAGGAAGCTGAACATGGCAAGAAGATGTGCTATTAGTGGTAAAGGCCCAATGAGCGGGAACAATGTTTCTCATGCTAAAAACAGAACAAAGCGTCGTTTTTTATTAAATTTAAGAGCAGTGCGTATCACATTAGAAGATGGAAGTACTAAAAAAATCAAAATCTCTGCAAGAGAATTACGCACACTTAAAAAAGTTGCTTAATCGTATAAGTTTCTAAACTGGGAGTTCGCTCCCAAAATTTTCCAAATTCCCCTTACATAAATCCTAAAATATTGAATCCACATGCCAAGATAATAGAAATATTACAATACAATTGTTAAAAGAAATAAAATAATATATAGGAGTTCTAATTTGTATAATATAGTCCAAATAGAGGGTGGCGTATGTGCTGCAAAAGGTTTTTTTGCTGATGGTGTGAGTGCTGGTTTGAAAAAAAATGGTGCGAAAGATATCGCATTTATATATAGTGAAAAAAAATGTAAAATAGCTTCTGTTTTTACTACAAACAAGATGTGTGCAGCTCCGATTAAACATTTTCGCCAAAAGGGAAATTTTAAAACAAACTTTGTGTTAATTAACTCCAGAAATGCAAATGCGATGACAGGAAAAGCTGGGATTGAAGATATAGACGAAGTGCTTGAAGCTTTAACTTCCACATGCCAAGATATTGAAAATCCTGTGATGAGTTCTACAGGAGTTATCGGTGTGCGACTTCCAAAGCAAAAAATTATAGAAGCGATTCCCCTTTTTGATTTAACTGCAAAAGAGCCTATGAACGCAGCAAGTGCAATCATGACAACGGATACATTTTCAAAAAGTATCGCTTTTAAAGTTTCTCTTGAAGATGGAAGCATTTTTCACATCGGTGCAATGGCAAAAGGTGCTGGGATGATAAATCCTGCGATGGCGACAATGTTATGTTTTATAACAACGGATGCCAAGGTTAAAAAAAGTGTGATGCAAGAGATTTTGGATGAAGTTACAGTTACTACTTTTAATGCAATTAGCGTGGATGGAGACACCTCTACAAACGATACTGTGCTGCTTTTAGCAAATGGCAGAAGCGGAACATACGAGCGAGAAGCATTTAAAGAAGCACTTTTTAAAGTAATGCACTTTTTAGCGTTAGAGATGGTGCGAGACGGCGAAGGTGCTACAAAACTGGTCACTTACAATGTCACAGGCGCAAGAGATGACAAAGAAGCAGAAATAGTTGCAAAGGCACTCTCAGATTCACTTTTAGTCAAAACAGCACTTTTTGGAGAAGACCCAAACTGGGGAAGAATTGCCTCAACTGTGGGTGCGAGTGGAGTAGAAGCATATGAAGAAACTCTTAGCATTTCCTTTGATGACCTCTGTGTTTACAAAAAAGGCGAGTTGCTTTTCAACGAAGCGATGGAAGAAAAAGCTGCGGCGATTATGAAGCTTTCTAAGTTTAGCATCTCATGTGATTTAGGTGTGGCAAATGGCAAGTTTACTGCTTATGGCTGTGATTTGGGTTATGAGTATGTGAAAATCAATGCGGATTATAGAACATAATAAACGCTTTTGGCACTTCAAGTATTTGTGGCATGTGGAACTTCCACATGCCAGCATAATTTATTTTAAAAACTACGCTTGGTAATCTTTCTTAAACTCTACATATCTTGAAGCAGAAGCATAAAGCTCTTTAATCTCGGCATCATAAAGTTCTCTTACAACTTTTGCAGGGCTTCCCATGATGAGTGAACGAGGTGGAAAAACTTTTCCTTTTGTGACTAACGCTCCAGCTCCGACAATAGACTCTTTACCTATTACCGCACCATCGAGTATTGTCGCACTCATGCCGATTAAACACGCGTCTTCTATAGTACAGCCATGAAGCATAACACGATGTCCTATGGTTACATCATCGCCGATGATAGTCGGATTTCCATCGCTTTTGTCTTCTTTTTTGTAATGTGTGACATGAATCATACTCAAATCTTGAATATTAACACGATTGCCAATTTTTATGTAATGCACATCGCCCCGTACAACGCATCCAAACCAGATAGAGCAGTCACTTCCACATGCCACATCACCGATAACATCTGCTGAAGGAGCTATCCAACTGTTTGTACCGATTGTTGGCAAAATACTTTTAAATTTATGTATCATCTTTTATTCCTCTATAAAAAGTTTACTAGCAAGAAGGGCTACTTCGGTCGGACTCTCTTTTTTTGTAGCCTTAGCGACACGGTTTACAAAATCTTCCAATAACTTATGATTATTTATAGCTTTTGCATCTTCTCTTTTTATTTTACTATACGAACCATCACTTTGTAGCTCATGTGAGAGTGTGTTGTCTGCACATTGAAGTTTCAATATTTGCAGAATTTTCTCTTTGGATACTTCATCTTTTATGCCAGTCAAAAGTTCAACTCTTCGCACTAAATTTCTTGGCATCCAATCTGCTGAGGAGATATAAATCTGCGTTTCATCATTTTTAAAGTAAAAAGCTCTTGAGTGTTCAAGATATTTTCCTACTATGGAAATAACCCTGATATTTTCGCTTACTTCTTGTATATTTGGTTTTAAACAGCAAATGCCACGAACTATGAGGTCAATTTTCACACCTGCTTGACTCGCTTTATAGAGTGCGCGGATAACATCCTCATCCACAAGAGAATTTACTTTTGCGATAATCCTGCCCTCTTCACCCATCAGTGCTTCTTTTTGAATGAGAGAAAGTATCTTTGGTTTTATCTGCGTTGGTGCCATATAAAGTTCATGGAGCGTTCCTTTTTTGCTAAAACCTGTTAGAAAGTGAAAAAATCTCGTCAAATCGTTTGTGATTTCATCCTTACTTGTCATATAACTGAGATCTGTATAAACTTTTGATGTTGCAGGATTGTAGTTTCCTGTGGCTAGATGCGCATACTGTTTTAATTTTCCATTTATTTTTCGAGTGATTAAAGCTGCTTTGGCATGAACTTTAAACCCTGCGATTCCATAGATGACATGCGCACCTGATTTTTCAAGTGCTTTTGCCCAAATGAGGTTATTTTCTTCATCAAATCTTGCTTTAAGCTCCACCATAACTGTTACTTGTTTTCCAGATTCACTTGCATTTATGAGCGCTTGGACTATCGGCGAATTTGTACCTGAACGATAAAGTGTCATTTTTATAGAGACAACATCAGGGTCTTTTGAAGCATTTTGAATAAAATTGACAACAGGCTCAAAACTCTCATACGGATGGGTCAGCAAAATATCCTGTTTTTCCAATGTAGTAAAAATGTTTTCGCCGCTATCCAGTGGAGGCAAAGTTCTTGGCATAAATGGAGGAGGTAAAAGGTGTGCAAAGTCTTTATTTCCAACTATTTGCCAGAGACTTGAGAGGTTTATGAATGTGCGAAATTTATAGATATCATCTTTGTAAACATTCGTGTGATGGTTAAAAAAGTTAATAATTTCCTCATCTCCATGGCTTCCAATCTCAAGTCGAACCATCGCCCCTTTTCGTCGAAGTTTTAGACCTTCTTCTAGGATTTCCATAAAGTCATCTGCTTCTTCTTCTTCGATTTCTAAGTCGGCATTTCTCGTAACTCTAAAAGAAGCATATTTTATGAGTGTATATCCTGGAAATAAATCTTCAATATGCTCTGCAACAAGACCCTCAACAAGAACATAAGTCCCATGTTCAAGCTCAATAAATCTACTCACAACTCTTGGAACACGAATAATCCCAAATCGCTCAATCGACACATCATCATTGTCGCTAAGTTTTACAATAAGACCAAAACTTAAGTTGTTGAGGTGTGGAAAAGGGTGCGTTGCATCAATGGCAATAGGTGTAATGATAGGATAAATATTTTCTTTAAAAAACTTGTTAAGTTGTTCTTTATCGTGCCCATTTACTTCCGTATAAGATTTTACACTTATGCCTTCAACTTCAAGTTTTTTGAGGATATCGTTCATGCACTCTTCAACTATAAGTTGCTCTTCATGCAGATAGTGTCTAATTTCTCTTAATTGTTGCAGTGGAGTGAGTTTATCCGCGCCAGAGACAATGATTCCAGCAGAGAAAAGTTTTTTAAGCCCTGCCACACGAATCATATAAAATTCATCTAAGTTTGTTCCATAAATAGCTAAAAATTTAAGTCTCTCAAAAAGTGGAAGTGATTCATCTTGCGCTTGATTTAAAACTCTGGTGTTGAAGTGAAGCCATGAAATTTCACGGTTGTTATAAAGGTTCGGATTTTTAAGGTTAATCATAAAAAAGTTACTCCTTCGATATTTTTATGATTATATCAAAAAGAAATTACTATAAAATTACCAAACTATGCCAGTACCTTTGTAGTTTGCCGCAGAGTAAACAGTAACACCATTTTTTCGGGCGTAATAGCGCAGTAAAAGTTTTTGGATTGTTGGTTCTATGGACGGTGCAAACCACGCATTATTGCTTGAAACAAGCACAAAATCTATATCGCCTTCATAGAGTTCTTGGCATGTGGCTTCATAGCAAATCGCGTTTCTAAACTTTACCCCTTTGATGATAAAATCAGTCGGTTCTTTTGCTCCCGTAAAGTCAGATTGCCCATCAAAGAAAAAATCACTTATAACTTTTTGAGCAAATTTTGGCAGAGGAACATACTCTCCAAACGGAACTAAAACCATTTTTTTTGCGATGGAGTATTTTCCATTTTCAAAAAAGTAGGTAACATTAAAATTCTCCTCCTTTTCTCTTAAAAGCGCACCTGCAACAATAGAGATTTTAAAAGAAAGTTCTTGAAGTTTTGCTGTGAGCTGGGGATGATAATTCATATAAAGCGGAAAACACGCCTCAGGCAAAAGAACCAAATCGTAGCCTTCATCTATAGCTTGTTGTATCTGTGCTAGGTTTTCTTTGATGAGAAGATTTTTTGATTGTTGGAGCCATTTTTGGTCTTGTGTGACATTGGTCGGAATAAGTTTTATTTTGAGTGGTGCTTCTTTTTGCAGAGGTGTACTGAAGTTGAGAGCTAAAAGTAAAAGGGCTAGAGGCGCGTAAGTGTATCGTGCTTTCATGTAAGAGGGCAAACTAAGTGCCAACAATACTAAGATGAGTTGATATTTTAAAACACCAATATAGCTATCCACAAAAAGAAGTTCTATCTGCAACCAGTTCCAATCAAAAGGCTGAAAATAACTTAGTCCAAAGAGTAAAATAGCACGGATATAAACCTTGTTTGTAAGTGCTAAAACACCAAAAAAAAGCATATAAATAATGGCAAAACCAAGCGTCACAAAAGGCTCTAAAAATCCAACTCCATTGTACTTAAAGCTATATCCAATCCAGTAAAACCAAAAAAGCCCGATGAAAAATCCAGCGATTAAAACAGCTTTTTTTGGCATATACAAAAAGAGTGCCAAAGCTAAAACGCCGAAGAGGGTATTTAAAATTTTTATCGTAAATCCGTAGTGCTCTAAATAGATAAAGGCACTAAAAAGCAGAGCCGTAAGAATTCCATAGATGCTGTTACGAAGGAGAGGATGCCCTTGTGGCACCAAGTTATAGTACAAATGAAAGTGTTTTTTAATATTGGTTAGTTTTGTAATCATGGCGAAATTATAGTCTATTTTTGAGTTTAATTGGAACCACAGCTATCTTGTTCCTAAACTCCAGCTTCACTGCCATTACGTTAAGGAAAAGTCATTCTAAACAGAGAAATATAAATTTTAGAATATAAGTCTCCTTAGAATATAATATGGTCTATTTTTTGTATATACGCAGTATGAATTTAAAAAAGATATAATTTGGAAGCTTCAAAAAATAAGGTGTTAACTGAATAAGTTTCTGTCTATTAAATCGCGGTCATTCCAATTTGCTATTAAAATTAAGATAATTCCACATGCTGTATAAATATTATACAGATAGTACGAAGAAGTTTTATTTTTTTAGATATAATTTCAAACATTTTTAAACAATAGGTAATTCATATGAATGAGAAAATACTCAAGAGTGACGATTTTTTGGTATCGCAAACGGACGAAAAAGGCATTATATTATTTGCAAATGATGACTTTTGCAAGATTGCAGAATACACCTTAGATGAGTTGGTTGGTAAGCCACACAGCATTGTAAGACATAGAGATATGCCAAAGGTAGCCTTTAAAGATTTATGGGAGACTATAAAGCGCGATAAAATTTGGACAGGTTATGTTAAAAATTCTACTAAGAGTGGTGGCTTTTACTGGGTTTTTGCAACAGTTTATCCAATGTATGATGAAGTTAGAAAAGCAAAAACATATATGTCATGCAGAAGAAAACCTTCAGCGCAAGAGATTAATGAAGCGCAAGAACTCTATAAAACACTTAAATAGGAAATATATATGAATACTTTACAAAAAAACATTACGCTCTCTATAGCTTTTACAATCTTAATCATCTCTTTATTTTTAACTGAATCAAATATTGTTCATACTGTTTTAGCAGTGATTGTATTTATTGTAGCTATTGCATTAGAGATGCAAACCTCCTCAGATGGTTCAAATATTCATAAGAATTTAGTTGCGCTTCAAGAGTTACTCGAGTATAAAAGAAATAAAATTGCTACAAATGAAAATACAAGTGATGCAGTTGAGAAAAGTTTAAATTCTATTATAAAACTTTATGAAAAATCTGTTTTAGATGATACAAGAGTTGCGGGAGAAATGGTTCTCTTAGCAGATAAAGTTTCAAAAGGTCACTACTCTTGCAGGGTTGGAGCGGACAGCAAAACACCTTATGTGCATGTTCTTAAAAATAGTATGAACAACATGCTCATTTCATCAGAAAAAAATCTTGACAATGCGATTGCAACACTTCAAAATTTTGCAAATGGTTCATTTCACTCAAGAAGTAAAGTTGAAGTTGAAGCAAAAATGGCCGACCTTCTTAATCATATAAATTTACTTGGTGAATCCCTTCAAAATATGGAACAAGAAAATCAAGATACGCAACATACAATAAGAGAATCTTCCCATCAGCTCAATAAAACTATCAACAACATTACAGACACAACAATCATCGAACTTAAAAATATGATTCATGAAACTGTTCATAGAATTCATGATGTTTCTCAAAAAGAGAATGAGATGGTTGGAAATCTTCAAACACTTGTTTCAAACGCAAATGAGACAAAAGCCATTCTCTCAACTATCGGCGATATAGCCGACCAAACAAATCTTTTGGCTTTAAATGCGGCTATTGAAGCGGCAAGAGCTGGGGAACATGGACGAGGATTTGCGGTTGTAGCCGATGAAGTTCGTAAACTTGCGGAGAGAACACAAAAAAGTTTAGCTGAGACATCAGCTACGACAAATGTTTTAATTCAATCTATTTCAGATGCTTCTGAAACACTCAATAGAAATGCTGATGAAGTGAATGATATTTCCGATGAAGTAAGTCACATCAGTGATAAAATGGATGATATTATTACTACCTTACATAGTTTAGCAAGATAGAAATCTAAAATCCCGATTTTCTCTCGTTTGTCCTTGAGACTGTGAAAGAACTATTAAAATAAGGAACCGATGCTTTAGCTTCGGCTGAAAACGGCGATTTTACTGTCAATGTCAGGCGAAGCTAAAGCATCGCTTCCAAAAATAATAAATTTTTTCACAGTCTCTCCTTCATTTGGAATGCATACATCAATAACAACCCAAATATACACAATAAACATACATACAAGCGAGAAAAACTTCCACATGCCATAAGTATGTAAAAAATGAATTAAATTAATTAATTTTTTACTACAATAATATTAATTCTTTATAATAGATAGGAAAAAAACCATGAACATTGAGAACAAAGTAATTTTAGAATATTCGGAAATATTAACAGTATTATATGTAGAAGACGACGAAATATTACGACCAAAAACTGCAAAATTGCTTGAGAGTTATTTTAAAAAAATTGATTTAGCCAAAGATGGAAAAGATGGGTTAGAAAAATATAACACATTTAAAATAAAGACTGGTTCGTATTATGATATTGTAATTACCGATATAGAGATGCCTAAAATGGGTGGTATTGATATGAGTAAAATAATGATACGCGAAAATGACCAACAATCAATTATTTTTACCACGGGCATTGATGATATAAATTTTCTTTTAGAAGCAATTTCCATTGGAGTGAGTGGTTTTTTACGAAAGCCGATTGATTTAAATGAGCTTAAAAAAATTATTTATAAAACAACAAAAAATATTAGTGAACACAATTTTATAAATAGCTATTACCAAAATATTGAAGCTATAAATATACAGCTTATAGATAATAAACAATTAAAAGAGTGTAATCATCTCGACATGATAGTAGGTGACCTAGCCCTTAATAAAAATCACATTATGAATAACTGGATTAATGATGATATGGTTAAGAATAAACTCCGAAAACATATCATAGATAACGACTATTTTAAAACGCATTTTGGTGAAAAGGTTTTCGATTATTTTATTGGTGTGGCTCAGGGCAACAATAAAGCTGGAAATTGCCCCGTTATAGTAACAATGCTTGATTTTTTCAAACACAAAAATTTACCGCTTGAGAGTATATTTATAATATGTGTAAATTTTAAAAATGCCATTACAACCTATATTTGCCAAAAGTACTCTTTTAACAGCGAACTTTATCATGAACTCTCACTTATACTAGACAAAAATTTTGAGGGTGTTATAACTCAATATATGAGTTTAAAACTAGCTAAGTATGAAAAAAAAGCAGAGCCGATTGAAGTAGAAAAAATTCCAGAACAAAAAAGTACTTTTAAAAAAATAGATTATACTGATTATGTATTTGAACACGACATATATGAAATGAAAGAGTTGGAAGTTGAGATAGACAATTTGGTCATAAGCGTGACAATGAAGACAGGAAAAAGTGC
Source organism: Sulfurimonas sp. (assembly GCA_041662265.1). Lineage (GTDB taxonomy): Bacteria > Campylobacterota > Campylobacteria > Campylobacterales > Sulfurimonadaceae > Sulfurimonas. Next base: position 93,052 of record JBAZSV010000006.1, on the reverse strand, counting down.
AGAAGATTTTTCCCAGCTCGGGTACAAAACCAAAAGATATGGACGATTACTTATGTCCTATCCCATTTTTGAAAAATTAGGTGATTATATTGCAAAACTTGGTGATAGTTTTATAGAGAATGCCCAAGTGCTCTTTGATAATGCTCAAAAAGTTGAAAACATTACTATACTCGTAGAAGGCTTTGTAAACGATTTAATCATCTGGAGAAAAGAAATTTTTGAAAACAACATTGCAGATGCCGAATTTTTAAATGACTCATTTTTTAGTAATGTATCCACAATTATTCAGTATATCGAGTATGATGAAAATGCTGATTATATAGACGATGGCGATGGTATGGAATTTTTTTAACGAATTATTAAAATTTTCACATGCGTCGTGAATGCATGAAAAAAAGCTATACTTCCACATGCTTTTATATATTCACATTCCTTTTTGCGACTCCAAATGCTCCTACTGTGCCTTTAACTCTTATGTCGATAAATTTCATCTAAAAGAGCAGTACATGGAAGCTCTTTATATTCAGTTAGAGTACGAAATTCAAAAATTTGATGCGAAGCCTAGTAGCATCGAAACGCTTTTTATCGGTGGTGGAACACCTTCAACAATCCCGCCAAAACTTTATGAACCCATTTTTAAACTTTTAAAACCTTACTTGGCATGTGGAAGTGAAATCACAAGTGAAGCTAATCCAAACAGTGCGACATTTGAATGGTTATCTGGCATGTGGGAACTTGGAGTCAATCGTATCAGCTTTGGTGTGCAGAGCTTTAATCCGCAAAAACTCAAACTATTAAATCGAGCACATTCAAGGGAACAAGCCATTAAAGCTGTTTTAAACGCAGAAAAAGTTGGCTTCAAAAATATCTCCCTTGATTTAATTTATGCAACTTTAGGTGATACAAAAGAGCTTTTATCACATGACTTGGAAACTGCTTTTTCTTTACCTATAAATCACATAAGCGCGTACGCCCTCACCATCGAAGAGGGAACAGTTTTTGAGTCAAAACCAGAGATGTCCAAAGAGAGACTTAAGATTACCTCATGGCTTTTTAAGAGAATAAAAAAACAAAACTTTGAACAATACGAAATTAGTAATTTTGGCACCTATCAGAGTCAGCATAATCTTGGTTACTGGCTTTACAAAGATTACATGGGTGTTGGAAGCGGTGCTGTTGGGAAATTGAACCATGAACGATATTATCCACATGCCGACATTGAACTCTATATCAAAAATCCTCTGCAAATACGGGTAGAAAGCCTTACAGAAGAAGATAAAAAAATCGAGCAAATATTTTTAGGATTTCGCTCTTGCGTTGGTGTAAAAAAAGAACTTTTAAATTCCCACGAATACAAAAGAGCGCAAATATTGCTGAACGAAAACAAGTTGCAATTTCAGAGTGATACTTTTTATAACAATAACTATCTTTTAGCCGATGAGATTACGCTTTTTTTATCTTCTTGAAGATTTTTTAACTATTCTTTGGCTAAAATCATGCACTTAAAATTTTAAAGGTTTTTTATGTTTGATTTCAGTTTAGGCGAAATGCTTGTTATTATCGTCATTGCTATACTTTTTTTAGGGCCAGACAAACTGCCAAGTGTCATGGTAGATATTGCCAAATTTTTCAAGCAAATCAAAAAAACGATAGGAACGATTCAAGACTCTCTCGAGCAAGAGATAAATGCTACGGGAATAAAAGAAGAGGCACTTGCCTATAAAAAAGAGCTTTTAAAAGCAAGTGATGACTTTAAGCGAACCACAGATATAGAGAATCATCTTACAAATTTACACGATGATGTCATCGGCGATATCGAAAAACCTCAAGCACAACAACCAACTCCAGTAGTAGCAGAAAAAATAACTTTTGAGAAAAAACCAAAACAAGAAAATACAGATGTTTGAGGAACTAAGACCCCATTTAATAGAACTTAGAAAACGCCTAGGTATTTCAGTTGGAGCTTTGTTTGTTATGTTTTTTGTCATGTTTTACTTCCATGAACCCATCCTAAACTGGATAGTCGAACCACTCAATGTAGCCCTTATTGAAGTTGGGAAAACATCCGTTCATGCAGCGGATGGAATGCTCACAACGAATCAAGTCGGTGGTGCTTTTTTCGTAGCTCTTAAAGTTTCCTTTTTTGCGGCACTCGTAGCCTCTCTTCCTATCATCCTTGCACAGATTTGGATGTTTATCGCTCCAGGGCTTTATGCAAATGAAAAGAAAATGATTATTCCTTTTATTGTTGGTGGAACGAGTATGTTTGTTATTGGTGTTTTGTTCTCCTACTATGTTGTAACACCTTTTGGATTTGACTTTCTCATCACTTTTGGTAGTTTTAAATTTACTCCACTTATCAACATTGAAGATTATGTAGGCTTTTTTACAAAGATTATGTTTGGTTTTGGAATAGCCTTTGAACTTCCTATTTTCGCATACTTTTTGGCACTTCTAGGCATGGTAGATGATAGACAGATGCGCGAATTTTTCCGCTATGCAATTGTTATTATCTTTATCGTTGCTGCATTTTTAACTCCGCCAGATGTTCTTACACAGTTTTTAATGGCTGGACCACTTGTTATACTTTATGGTATCTCTATTTTGATAGTAAAAATGGTAAACCCTGCTCCACCACTCGAAGAAGAAGAATCTGACGAAATAGAAAATGAAAATGGCGCAATAGCTATTGAGAAGAAGAGTGAATAACAAAGAGTTCCAAACCTCTAGCTATGATTTTGTTTTACCACAAAGTCTCATAGCTACCTATCCCGCCTCACCACGAGACCACGCAAAACTTTTAGTTTATGACAGAACAAAAGATGAAATTACACATGCCGCATTTTATGATTTTGAGAAGTTTATTCCGCATAAGTGCGCACTTATTTTTAACAACACCAAAGTTATAAAAGCGAGACTTTTTGGACATAAACCAAGTGGCGGAAAATGTGAACTGCTCATAAACAGAGCCTTAAATGCACATGATATAAGCGTTTACATTCGTGGAAAAGTAAAAGTTGACACACAAATAGCTTTTGATGTTCATCTCCTAGCAGTTGTAAAAGAGTTGCACGAAGATGGAAGCAGAGTTGTCCATTTTTTTCAAGATGAAGTGTTGCTTCGCTTTGAGGACATCTTGCCAATCATAGACAAAATCGGGCATATTCCACTTCCGCCCTACATCCAAAGAGAAGATAACAAAGAGGATGAAAGCGAATACCAAAGTGTTTTTGCCCTCAACGAAGGTGCAGTTGCCGCGCCCACCGCCTCTTTGCACTTCACGCCAGAGCAACATCAACGCATTTGTAAAAATTTTCCACATGCCTACATCACTCTGCATGTGGGAAGCGGAACTTTTAAACCTGTTGAAGCGGACATCATCACAGACCATCCAATGCACTCAGAGTATTATGATATATCAGATGAAGCAAAAAAATTGCTCGATTCAGACCAAGCGATTTTGAGCGTTGGAACAACTTCTACAAGAACGATAGAGTTTTATGTACGACATGACAAGAAGCAAAAAGGCGAAGCAAATCTCTTTTTGCACCCAAATAACAAACCCCAAAGAGTCAATCATCTCCTTACAAATTTTCACCTGCCAAAATCAACGCTTCTCATGCTTGTGGCTTCATTTGTGGGCGTGGACAAAGCGCAAGAACTCTACGGCGAAGCAATCAAAAATGAGTACAGATTTTACTCGTATGGCGATGCGATGCTGATTTTATAACAAATATATTGCTTCGTCTTCGACTCGCAATGACTGTACTTTGTCCTTGCGAGGAGAAACGACGATACTTTGTCATTGCGAGGAAGAACGACGAAGCAATCTATGTTTTGGAAGAAATAAAATATCAGATTAAATACACTCGTGCATTTTTAATCTCTATAAAACCGCTCAGTTCCGCTTCAAATAGTTTCTCTGGATATTTTTTTAAAGCTTCTTCATAAGTCGGATTTGTTTTACAAAATTCTAAAAAATCACTACTCTTGGGGTGTGGAACTTTGTTGGCATGTGGAAATATATCCTGAGTAAAACTTGCAACAAACGCATCTATGTCATAAATCGCTTTTGCTTTGCCCTCTTTGAGAAGATTATTTGTAGCACTACTCTCGCCTACTCTTTGAGCAAATACATAAATCTCTTTGCCCTGAGCGAGTGCAAACTCTATGCTTCGCAGACTTCCACTTCCCTCATCTGCCTCAGCCACAACCAAAATATCTCCAAGTGCTACAACAAGTTCATTACGCACCACAAAACTCCAAGGTGCGGAGCGAAATCCCTCATCAAACTGACTCAGTAAAAGACCATTTTTTTGTATGTCAGTCAATAAATTTTTATTGACACTCGGATATTTTATGTCAATTCCACATGGCAGAACTGCGATGGTGTTTGAACTTCCTGCACCCAAATGCGCAATAGCGTCTATTCCCATAGCACCGCCACTCACAATACAAACACCTGCGCATGAAAGCGCATGAGAGAGTTGATGTGCTAAGTTTCTTGAGTATTGCGTTGGTTTTCTTGAGCCGACAATTGCGATTTTTTTCTGTTTTAAAAGTTCAAGATTTCCATCGTAAAAAAGCTGTTTAGGATACTTTTTCATTGACCGAAGTGCAACGATTTCATCCTCTATTTTGTTCATACTATTTAATTTAGTTTATCAATATATACTAAATCAACATCTTTAAAAAGATTTTTCGATTCATGCAAAGCCATGATAGTGTTGACATGTGGATGTCCAATCGCAATTGCTGTACCATACTTTTTAGCGATTCTTATTGCCTCTTTTATTTGCCCTACGACATACGCCTTTTCCATTTTATGGTCTAAAAATACATCTCTTCCTATATAGTTCAGTCCAAAATTTTTCAAAACTTTAGGAGCTGCTGTTTGACCCGTTGTTCTGCTATCAACAAAATAAATACTATTCTCTTTTAAAGCAATAATGAGTTTATTCATCGCTATTTCATTGGATGTAAATTTACTTCCTGTATGATTATTGATATATTTTACCTTTGGAAAAAGCACTTTTAACTCTTTAATTCTGTTAGATATATCTTGTTGTGAATCGTTAATACGCAGAGTAAAATCTTCTTCTGCAGAAAAATCTTGTGCTTCCATAGGTAAATGCACCATGTATTGACTCTCATGTGCAGCTAAATTTGCGGAATTTGGTCGTCCTTTACTCGGCGGTAAAAAAGACATAGTAAGCGTAAGTCCTAAGCTATTTACCGCGTTTATATGCGATTGTATAGAGATATCGTCTATAATAATTGCTAATTTTGGTCTTTTTGATGCAACTAATTTATTTTCTCTTTGCAAGGCTTGAGGTGGTTTATCGAGTGCTTCATCTTTATATTCATGCGCAGCACTACTGTACTCTTTTGCTTTTTCACTTAACACCTCTTCCTTTGTTTTTGTTTTTAAAACTTCTTCTTTAACTTTATTTACAACAGGAACTTCTTGTTTCTCTTGTTTTTCTAGCAAAGGAATACTTGGAAGCGTTGTATTTGCATCTTTTTTTAACACTTCTTTAAGTCTATTATTTACGCTATCGCTCGTGTTAGTTTCACTTTTTTTTATAGATTCTTCTATCATTTGAGGTATATTTTGCTTTTTTTGTTTTTCTAGTTTTGTTTGTTTTGCTATATCATCTTTTGCGCTTTGATACCCTAAATAGTAACCAGCTATCAAGATACTCAGTGTGACAGCCACAGCAGCTAAAAACCATGCAACATAGGTTAAAATTTTTAAATTATTATCGATATCTTTTTTTCTTCTTTTTGCCATTCACTACTTCCAAAGAGCCATATTGTATGAAACTATATCTAAAAAAGAAAAAAAACACCATTTCATTGCATATTGAAATATCGCTTTAATTTGGCTTTTTTAAGCATTGCTTGTGTATTATTCCAAGTTCCTTTCTCTTTGTATTACTAATTTTTAGTAATATATAAATATCCGAAGGGGAAACAATGCCACAATGGCAAATACCAAAAGGAGATCATACTCTATGAGACATTACGAAAACCTAGTAATCGTAAAACCGACATTTACAGCAGAAGAGATTCAAGCTAGCATTAAAGCTATCGAAGAAGTAATCACTTCAAATGGTGGCGAAATAGCTACAACACAAACAATGGGAATGAGAAAATTAGCATACCCAATCAATAAAAATGAGCGTGGTTATTACCATGTTGTTTATTACAAAATTGCTCCAGCAGCAATTTCTGAAATTGAAAGACGCTTCCGTATTAATGAAGACCTTCTTCGTTTCATGACTATCAAGTATGATACAAATCGTGAAATCGCAGCTTGGGCTAAGTTAGTTGAAAAAGCTCAAAGACCTGCATCTGCACAAACTAAAGAGCCAATTGAAATAGCGGCTATAGCTTTTGAAGCGGAAGAAGAAGAATAGTAATTAGCGAAAGCTTAAACGATTAAGGAAAACTCATGTTTAATAAAATAATTTTGGTTGGTAACTTAACACGCGATATCGAACTTAGATATTCTCAAGGCGGAATGGGCATAGCAAGTACTGCTATAGCTACAAGCCGTAAATTTACCGTTAATGGTGAAAAAAAAGAGGAAATATGTTTTGTTGACATTACATTCTTTGGAAGAAGCGCAGAAGTTGCGAACCAGTACCTTCGTAAAGGGAGTAAAATCCTAGTTGAAGGAAGATTAAATTTTGATCAATGGGTGGACCAAAATGGGCAAAAGCGTTCTAAACATAGCGTTGTTGTTGAAACGATGCAGATGTTAGATTCTAAAGGCGACAATCAAGGTGGCGGATACAATGCACCATCCAATGATATGCATGAGGAAGCTCCTTATTCAGCGCCTCAACAAGGTCGTACACAAAGTTATCAACAACCAAGCTATGCTAATGAAGGAAATAGAGAGCCTCAAAGCTATCAAAAACCTACTTATAACAAAGCAGCAACAAGCCAAAGTCGTGAGATGCCAAGCAGTAGTTCAATTCCTGTAATTGACATCGATGAAGATGAAATTCCATTTTAGAAATAGATAATAGAAGGTAATAACATGTCAGAAAAAAGAAAATACAAAAAAAGATTTTGCAAGTACTGTGAATCTAAAGTTGATTTTATGGACTACAAAGAAGTAGGAGCATTGCGTTTCTCACTTTCTGAAAGATATAAAATCATGCCTCGTCGTTTAACAGGTAACTGTAAACGCCACCAAGATATGATCACAATCGTAATCAAAAGAGCAAGAGCAGCTGCACTAGTTCCATACACTGTAACTCGTAAGCAAGTTGTAACAGCACCATTCGAAAACCTTAGATAGGTTTCTTTAAGCCCCTATAATAGGGGTTTATTGGCTCTTTATAACAGTTTTACTATGACTCTACCGTTACACTTTTTCTCTTCAACATATAGACTCTCATTTCAAATAAACTTATCATTATTCTTTCTGACTTCTACTTTTTTAATATTATTAGAAACAGAGCCTATCTAATTAGCTACTAGACGATAAAAGTATTGAATTAAGGCTTTCGAGCCTTAGCCTTTTTTTTGTCAATTTTTTTGGTAAGGTGGGCGTGGACTTTTATCTAGCGGTACTCTAGTGTTTTTACAAATTTTAATCTAAGAATAGTTTAATTTTCCGACTTGCGTAGGGGAGGCTCCATTGTATCTAAATGAATAAAATTTCATATAGCAGGTGGAATTATCTTATTTTAATAGCAAATTTTGTACAATTTCGATTACTTAAATTTAGGTGTTTTTATGAGCAAAAAAGATTTATATCGTCCTAATGTGGCGATGATTATTGTTTCAAGCAATTATCCTCAAGTAAAAGAGATTTTTATTGCACAAAGAAATGATTTACTTGATATCTGGCAGTTTCCTCAAGGTGGGATAGATAGTGGAGAAGAGATAGAAGAAGCACTTTTTCGTGAACTTGAAGAAGAGATAGGAACAAATAAAGCGAAGATAGTAGCGGAATATCCTGAGTGGATTTCTTACGATTTTCCTGAGCGAATCGCTAAAAGTATGCAACCTTATAAGGGACAAATTCAACGCTATTTTTTACTTAGGTTGAAAAAAAGTGCGATTATTGACTTAGCAACGAAACATCCTGAATTTATATCGTACAAGTTTGTGGATGTGGATGAAGTTCTGAATCTGACAGCACACTTTAAAAAGAGTGTTTATGCAACTGTGATAGAATATTTCAAAAAAGAGGGTTACCTTTAAGATGTTAATAGTACAAAAATTTGGCGGAACAAGCGTCGGTGATTTGGAGCGAATCCAAAATGTGGCAAATCGTGTAGTTGAGACTAAAAAAGCTGGAAATAATGTTGTGGTTGTTGTTTCTGCAATGAGTGGAGAGACAAATAAACTCGTTGGTTATGCAGAACATTACTCAAAAAACCCATCAAGAACTGAAATGGATATGTTACTTAGTTCAGGTGAGAGAGTTACAGCTTCACTTTTGGCAATTGCACTTTGTGAAATGGGTTATGAAGCTGTTTCGATGAGTGGGAGAAAGGCGGGTATCGTAACCGATAGCATTCATACAAAAGCTCGTATTGAAGAGATAGACCCACATGCCATGAATAATGCTATAAAAGAGGGAAAAATCGTTGTTGTCGCAGGTTTTCAAGGTGTGTCGCAAGATGGAAATGTAACGACACTTGGTCGTGGTGGAAGTGACCTTTCAGCGGTTGCTATCGCTGGGGCTTTAAGAGCGGATTTATGTGAGATTTATACAGATGTAAGTGGAATTTTTACAACTGACCCTCGCATAGAACCAAAAGCAAAAAAGCTTGACAAAATCTCTTATGATGAGATGTTAGAACTTGCAAGTTTGGGCGCGAAAGTACTTCAGAACCGTTCAGTTGAACTCGCAAAAAAATTAAATGTAAATTTAGTCACACGAACAAGTTTCTCAAATGAAGAGGGAACATTAATTACCAAGGAAGAAAATATCATGGAAAAACCATTAGTAAGCGGAATAGCATTAGACAAAAACCAAGCACGAATCTCTTTGATGGGCGTAAAAGATAGACCAGGAATCGCATCAGATATTTTTAATAAACTCGCATCCGCAGAAGTAAATATAGATATGATAATCCAAAATATTGGACAAGATGGCACTGCAAATATAGACTTTACTGTGGCTGTTGGCGATTTGTTTGATGCGAAAGCTGTGGTGGATTCTTTTGTTGAGAGTGGAGATATCCGTGAAGAGTCGTATGATGAGCAGATTTGTAAAGTCTCTATCGTAGGTGTTGGCATGAAATCACACACGGGTGTTGCTGCAAAAGCTTTTTCAACAATGGCAGCTGAAAATATCAACATTAACATGATTTCAACTTCAGAGATTAAAGTTTCTATGGTAATCGCAGAAAAATATGCAGAGTTAGCTGTAAGAAGTTTACACAATGCGTATGAGTTAGACAAATAAACGCTCCTATGCAGGATTTTGCACAGTGGAGTTTGGACGCTATTAGGGAAGAGGGTGGAAGTTTAAGCTGGTTGGAAGAGCATAGATTTGACTGGACAACAACTACCTCTTTGGCGTTGGAGCAGATACTCGAGGGTAAAACAGTTATTTTAATAACGGATGAAAAAAGAAAGTGGTTTGAGACCTATATTCTTACTTCTATAAACAAAGCAAATATGGATAGACCTCTTTTACCGATTGTAAGCATGGATGCACTTTATAACCATTACAGTGCTGTAAACGGTGGAGATATGATAGATATGTTGGAAGATATGATTTCTATGTCATTTAAGAGTGACTATTTCTTTTGGTATATTGGCAATGGCGATGATAAACGAGCTGATATAGCTAAGCGAAAAGACAATAGTTATCTTTGGCTTTTTGATGAAGACTTTCATAATGCTTTTACGATTAAATCTTATGACACACATTTAGATATAAAACTTTTGCAACTTTTTCGTCTTTTTAACTCATCTCTTAATGCAACTATGTTTGGAGAGGTTGATGTTACCTCGTGAGAGTCATCAAAGTCATATTCTCATCTCCACGGAGATAGAAGCTGAGTTTCAAAGATTAGAATTAGAACTCAAACCTCACAGAGTTGTAAATTTTATAAGAGAGAAATTTCTTATAGAAGATGCAAAGGCTGTGATAGCTGAGTCTTACATAAGTGAATCTCAAATGAAATATATTGTTTTGGGTGCTGGTGAATTTAACACCGTATCTCAAAACGCTTTACTCAAAGTGTTAGAAGAACCTCCACGAAATATTGCATTTATTATCATCTCTCCTACAAAATCAAACTTACTTGCAACAATTCGTTCACGACTGCCTATTTTGCATGGAGAGAGTTCACATGAAATACTCAATATAGATTTTAGTTTGGCAAGAGTGGATTATGCACAAATATTTTCATTTTTAAAAGAGAATGCGAGAGTGAAAAAGAGCGATGCAAAACTTTTGGTTGAAGCACTTTACTATCGAGCAACGGTTGTGGATATGTTAATTCTCTCCTCTTCACAACTGGAAAATTTTGATATGGCATATAGACTTTTGGAGTTAAACTCAAGACCGCAAAGTGTTTTAGCAATGCTACTTATGGGTTTTGTGGGTGAAAAATAGCGATGCAGGTTGAAAAATTATCGAACCACATTGATGCAAAAAAGTATTTAAAGAGATTAGGTGTGGATGGTGGTGGAGTCGATATTCTTAGCTCTAAAATGAAACACCATATTATTTATATCAGAGATTTGCATGTTGGTGCGGCAAATATTTTAAAGCAAGATGCACTCTCCATAGGTGCAGATTTAGCTGTGCCACGGGGAACTGTCATCGCTAAAACGCAGCATGTGGATTGTATTTTGATTGCTACAGATAAACAACTTCAAACACTGAGTAAAAAAGAGTTAGCGCAACCTTTTGGACTTAAAGAGTTGGCAAAAAAAATTCGAGAATTTACAAATATCCACAAGACAGGGCATGTGGAAGTGATGGGAATTATCAATGCGAATGATGATAGTTTTTATGCAAACAGCAGATTTAAAGACTCAAATGCAACTGAGGCAATTATAAAAATGATAGAAGAGGGCGCAGAAATTATAGATATAGGTGGAGTTTCTTCCGCTCCAAATGCGCCAAAAGTAAGCGTAGAAGAAGAATTCCAAAGAGTAAAACCTCTCATCGATGCAATAAAAAAAGAGAAACTTTATGAGAACGCAAAGTTTAGCATCGATAGTTATGAGCCTAAAGTACTCTCTTATGCTTTGGAAAATGGTTTTAAAATTGTAAATGATATAACGGGTTTGCAAAATGATGAGGTTTGTAAACTCTGTGCAAGTTTCAATGCAACTGCTGTGATTATGCATATGCAGGGCACACCACAAACGATGCAAAGAAATCCTCAGTATGAAAATATTTTAAGTGATGTTTACTCTTTTTTAGAAGAAAGGATTTTGAAGGCTGAATCTTTTGGAGTTAAAGATATAATTGTCGATATAGGTATAGGTTTTGGAAAAACACTCGAAGATAACTTAAAATTAATCAAACATTTAGAAGGCTTTTTAGTATTAGGTAAGCCGATGTTGGTTGGAGCTTCACGCAAATCTTTGATTGATAAAATAAGTGCATCTGAAGTTCAAGAGAGATTAGGCGGTACAATCGCTTTGCACTTAGAAGCCATTCAAAATGGAGCTTCCATAGTGCGTGTTCATGATGTGAAAGAACATATTCAAGCTCTAAAAATAAAAAAGGCATTGGATGCTATTTAAAAAAGGTGTATTACTATGAAATTCCCAGTTATTCGTGATATCGCGAGTACAAATGTTATATCGGTTGGCATTCATGAGAGCGCACAAAGTGCAATTGAGAAGATGTTAGAATATGAACACAGAAATGTAGTTGTTATTGATAAAAATGAGTATTACATCATAAGTGTGATCGATGTTTTGCATTTGCGAAAGAAAGAAATTCCTCTAGATACGCCTTTGAATAAATTAGAACTTTTAAGAGTTCCCGTCATAAATAAAAATAAAAATGTTCTTGATACTTTAGAATTTTTAACAGAGAGTGTAGAATATATATGTGTCATAAATGATGATGGTTCACTTTATGGACTTTTAGGACATACAGATATTACGAGCAATATAGATCCAGAAACATTGATGGATAATTACCGTCTTCAAGACTTTTTAAAACTTGGTCGCAGAATGAAGTGGGTTCGCAAAAATGAAAAAATAGCTGATTTAGTTTGTGATATGGTAACTGCGGCGTACGATAATGTGATAGTTGTTGAAGATTTGAAACCGATTGGAATTTTAACGACAAAAGATATGATGCGACTCATCAAAGAAGAAGCGGATTTGAATGTGTGCGTGGAAGTCCACATGTCAAAACCAGTTGATAGCATACATAAAAGTTCATCGATTAAAGATGCTTTAGACTTTTTAAAAAGTAAGCGTTACAAAAGAGTCGTTATTGTAGATGATGATGAAAAATTAGCGGGTATCATCTCGCAAAAAGAGCTTATCTCTTTAACTTACTCAAAATGGGCAGTACTTATGAAAGAGTACCAAGAGGAGCTCAGTGAGATAAATATAATGCTCGAAGGCAAAAATAGAGAGTATGAAACCATTGCTTCTACCGACTCTCTCACAGGACTTTACAACCGTTACAAACTCTCAGAACTTTATATCTCTTCCTCTTTTACTATGAAACAAAGACATAATGAAATGTCTTTAATTATGTTAGATATAGACTATTTTAAAAAAGTAAATGATACTTATGGACATAACGCTGGAGACAAAGTATTGGTGCAAGTTGCACATGCCCTTCTTAAAATATTGAGAAACATTGATGTGGTATGCAGATGGGGAGGAGAAGAGTTTGTAGCTCTTTTGCCAACTGCTTCACTAGAAAATGCTATCACATTGGCAGAAAAAATAAGAGCTTATATAGAAGAGTTAGAAATAGATATAGTTGGGCATATCAGTGCTAGTTTTGGTGTAGCAAAAGTGCTAGAAAATGAAGAGTTGCAAAGTGTCATAGCAAGGGCGGATAAAGCTTTGTATTTGGCGAAAGCGTCTGGAAGAAATTGCGTTAAAACGGAGAATGATATTTAACTGATGTTACGCACTAAAGTAATATTCCACATGCCAAGAAGGCATAAGGAAATAGAAAAATTTAGTTTTTGATGTAAGCTTTAATAATCTCTTGACGCTCGAGAGGTCTATCTCCCGCAGAACGCCCAAGTGTTGCAACATCATTTAATTTTTTTATTGTATCCATTGAAGCATCTGTCGCATGTCCAAATATGGTGTGTCTTCCGTTGAGGTGAGGTGTTTTAACAGTTGTAATGAAAAACTGACTTCCATTTGTGTTTTCTCCAGCATTTGCCATTGCAAGAATTCCTGCGCTATCAAAAGTTTTGCCTTTGTACTCATCTTTAAAAGATTTCCCCCAAATACTCTCTCCGCCTCGTCCACTCTCAGTAGGGTCTCCGCCTTGAATCATAAAATTTTTAATGATTCTATGAAATGCGATTCCATTGTAGTAGCCCTTTTTTACATGCGTAGTAAAATTTTCTACTGCTAGTGGAGCGACATCAGGGTATAACTCTAACTCGATATTTCCTTGTGTAGTTTCTAAAATTACATGAGGAGACTCAGCCCATACATTGATGGATAACAGTAACAAGAGTGATAAAAAAACCTTTTTCATATTTCTTCCTTATTTTTCTTCAAAATTTAAACATACTGAATTGATGCAGTATCTTAGCCCCGTTGGATTTGGCCCATCTTCAAACACATGCCCTAGATGCGCATCACAACTTGAACATCTGACTTCGGTGCGAATCATACCATGTGTTTTATCTTTTATCTCAGTAAGGGCATTTTCAACACTTTCATAGTAACTTGGCCAACCTGTTCCTGAATCAAATTTTGTATCTGATTCAAAAAGTGGCGCATCACAACAGACACATCTATACAAACCATCTTCTTTACAATCGTAATATGTTCCAGAAAATGGCGCTTCCGTTCCATGCTCTCTGCATACAAAAAACGCTTCAGGAGTTAGGAGTTGCTTCCACTCTTTTTCACTCTTTGTTATCTTCAAAATCACTCCTTAAACTAGCAAGTTTTTCACATTCATCTTCATACAAGACATAAACACTATCGTTGCAAAGATTGTAAGCATATTCTAGTTCCACAGAGGAGGTAAAACAAATATCCATAAGTATTACAAACTTCGCATCAAGAGAGTTTATATCGGAGTAACCACAAAGTAAAAGATTCTCTATATCTTGGTCAATTAACTTTTTAGAACTATCGAGTAAAACTGCTTTATCTCTAATAAAATATTCCAAGTCATCATTTAACTTTTCCTTACTTAAAGTACTACTTACAACTATAATATCTCTTGGCATGTGGAACTCCAATAAAGATGCAATTATTTGGAGTGCCTTGGCATGTGGATTTGCTTGTTCAAAAAATACTTTTTTATGCTCTTTTGCAAAATTTTTAGTAAATGTGTAAGTTTCATTAAGGGGTTTTGCACTTCTTATGAGGAGTAAACTTGCATTGCGTTGGAGATGTTTGAGATAGTTTTTAAACTCATTTGTAAGTAAGTCAGAATCATCGCAAATTATGACATCTGAAGCATAAAAATCTTTACGCATCAAAATATTATTTATTTTTATCTCATCTTGGAGACTCTCTTTGTTGTAACTTCTTAAATGTTTTTTGGTTAATTCAGTGGGTGTAATAATCTCAATGGAGGTAATATCAAACTCTATAAATGCATGTTCAATCATACCCAGCAGTTTTCTTCTTAGTAAATCACAAGAGAGAAGAGTCGGTTTTATGATGATAATTTTCAGTTCTGGATTTTTAATCTTTTGAAAAATCATCTTTAGTAAAAAAGCACTTGTTTTTCCACTCCCTGTAGGGGCACTTAGAACTTCAAAAGAAGCAAAAGGTAAATCAATAAAGTTCTGTTGTTCCTTTGTAACTATATGGGTTGTGTCATTACTATCTTTTATTGCATATTGAATTAAAATATTTCCAATTATGTCAGCTATTTGAGGTATAGGATGAAAAGATTTAGGAATATTTCTCATTTTTTGTAAAATTTCATCCTTGGATGAATCATTAAACATTATTCGCTCTTGAGGTAAGAGTTTTTTAAAAGAAGCGTCTAAATGTTCATATTCACTTTTATTTAGATTTTGCATGAGAAGAAAGTTATAGATTGGAACACAATCATCATGTGTCATTTCATTATATTTTTGTTCAATAAAATCATGCGATTTTTGAAATGCTAAAGTTTTTTGAGACGGATTTTGTTGTGAGGCTTTTTCTATCGTAGCCTTTTTTAGTTCATCATAAGACCAATCTTTGTACTCAAAAAGATAAATACCTCGCGGGGTATCTAAAATAAGCATTGGAACTAAAATACTACGCGAATGATGATAAATAGTAATGTTTTCATAGGTTAAAAGATTATTTTCTTGTGTAACAGTTTTGAGTTCTTTTAAAATTATTGATTCTGGAAGCTTAAGAAGTTTAAGAGGCTTTTTAAATAAATTAGGAATAAGGGACAATTTCATATAATGAAAAGAATATTGCCGCAAAAATTGCGGACAATATTAATAACTATTTACCAGCAGTAACACGGTCTTTAAGACCTTTACCAGCTTTAAACTTAGGAACCATTTTATCTTCAGTTGAGTAAGTTTTATCTGTACCTGGAACTTTACCGCTTTTACCTTTTTGTAATGCTGCAGTAAAACTACCAAAACCTACTAAAGAAACTTCTTCTTTTTTAACTAACGCTGAAGTTACAGCCTCTGTAAACGCTTTGATTGCTGCTTCTGCTTCTACTTTAGTTTTGTAGTTACCACTTGCTTGTACTAATTCAACGAATTGAGCTTTATTCATGAGAAAGACCCTTGGATTAAAAATATTTCCGAGATTATTTAAATAGCTTGAGCAAATGCCCCAACCTTAAATAATTCAGCTAACTGTACTTTATAATTTATTTGCTTAAACATTTCTTCTTTTTTGTTAAAAACGCCATAAAATGTGAAATATTTGTCGCTTTTAGTCCATGTTTCGCATGTTTGAAGAAGGAGCTTACAGAAAAAGCACTTCCTTTTGACATAATAAAATAGGGTATATTCTTTATATTATGATATTTATCACTATGTGAATGAATTGATAAAAATACTTCATCTAAGCCATCTCTTTCTTGTTTAGTTAATGCACCCATTTCATTAATCCTCAAGTTTATTGATTTTTCTAACCGCTCTTATAATCTCCGCATCATCCAATTCACCCAACATTTTCATGACTGTAATAGCTGCTTGTGGCTTTGCTCGCCCAAGCTTCCAATCCTGATATGTACGCATAGAAATCCCAAGAGAATGAGCCATATCTTTAAGAGATATTTTTTTGCCATTATTTTGAGACTCTAATGAGTTATGAAGTATGTTAAACAGATCATCAATTTGCATTTGAGAATTGTACGGAATAAATACTTAAATATACATATTAGTTTAGATAATATATATAATATATTGCATTAAGTGCAATAAATATATATTTAAAGCGTATATATATGATTAATAAATGTTTATAAATTATAAAAAGCACGGAAAACCGTATATTTATTATATTGTTTTAATCTATAAAGCAAGAATTTTGTTTTTATATTTTAAAAAATAAAATTATTTTGATTGATTCTTAAGAAGAGAAGGTGTTTTACAGCGAGTCTGGAGTGATTAACACTCTAGCAAATCACTGTAATCATATTTTGAAAAATCTAAATAAAGTTTGCCATTTTGTTGTAAAACTCTCACATCATTATCATAAACTGATAAAAATCTTTTTTTAATTATTTTTCTTTGGGACGATTTTAAACCTAATGTTTTTAAATACTCTCTCAGTTCTACAAGTCTAGAATTTTCACTTTTTTCATCACTCTCTTCCTCTGTAATTGTATTTTTTGAAGTCTCATAGCTCTCTATTTCATGGATAGTTTGTTGCTTATTTTCTAGCATAAGTTTTGCATTTACAAGTTCTAAAATATTTTTTAATTGTTCATCTTTAGCACTATAAACTTGCTCAATTTTATTCATTTCATCACGAAGCATCTGCTCTTTATCATCCACTAATTTATCTATTTTGGATTCTAAGTGCGCTATTTTTTCTTTTAGTTGTTGATTTTCTCTTTGATAAAGTGCGAGTACTGTAGCAACTGTAATTTTTGGTCTTGCAACTTCTTTTACTACTTCTTGAAGTGAATTTTCTTCCATCTGTAGCTCTTTTTTGTGTGCATCTATAGAGTTTTTTGTCACAATGATGTAAGTAACACCATCTTCTATAATATAATTCATTCTTTTTTCTTTGAGTCTTGAATGTATCATCTCTTTAGACATCTTAAAATGTCTTGAATACTCATCTAATGTTAATCTCATTTATTCTTCCCTTTGATTCAATAGAGTCTCTATATCGGGCAATTTTAGCATAAAAAAAAGTTTTTTTAAATGTACTATGTACTATAATCACTAAATTAAATTTTAGGAGACCCTCATGAGCCAAGGTATTTTAGATATTGTGAAGCCAGGAGTTCTTTTTGGCGAAGATGTACAAAAAGTTTATGCACATGCAAAAAAAATTGGTTTTGCAATTCCTGCTGTGAATGTTATTGGAACTGATTCTATAAATGCCATTTTAGAAGCTGCTGCAAAAGTTAAATCTCCTGTGATTATTCAGTTTAGCAATGGTGGCGCATCATTTTATGCTGGAAAAGGTTTAAGCAACGAAAATGAAAAATCGGCAATTGCTGGAGCGGTATCAGGTGCAATCCATATTCACATGATGGCTGAAGCGTATGGTGTTCCTGTTATTTTGCATACGGATCATGCCGCTAAAAAATTACTTCCTTGGATAGATGCACTTCTTGATGCTGGTGAGGGTTATTTTTCAGTTCAAGGCAAAGCACTTTACTCATCCCACATGCTAGATCTTTCAGAAGAACCATTGGAAGAAAATATTGCAATTTGTAAAAAATATTTTGAGAGAATGAACAAAATCGGTATGAGTTTAGAGATAGAACTTGGTGTAACAGGTGGAGAAGAAGATGGTGTTGACAATAGCAGTATTGATAACGCACTTCTTTATACGCAACCAGAAGATGTTGCTTTCGCGTACGCGGAACTCAGTAAAATTTCACCTAACTTTACAATCGCAGCTTCATTTGGAAATGTGCATGGCGTTTATAAACCAGGGAATGTTCAGCTTACTCCAAAAATTTTAGACAACTCTCAAAAGTACATTCAAGAAAAATTTAAAACTGGCGAAAAACCAGTCAATTTTGTTTTTCACGGTGGCTCAGGTTCAGCTCCACAAGAAATCGCAGAAGCTATTGGTTACGGTGTTGTTAAAATGAACATCGACACAGACACACAGTGGGCAACTTGGGTGGGTGTAAAAGATTTTTATGAAAAAAATCACGACTATCTTCAAGGTCAAATCGGAAACCCTGAGGGTGAAGATAAACCAAATAAAAAATACTATGATCCTAGAAAATGGCTAAGAGCTGGACAAGAAACGCTGATAGCGCGTGTTGAAGAGGCGTATGCTAACTTAAACGCACTGAATAGAAATTAATAGCAGAGCTTTTAGGCTCTACTATTTTTATGAATATCCTCTATATTCTTGGTACCCCAAGGGCATTTGTCGCTTCGCTCGGGCACATGAGGATTTTGAAGAAAGTAAAGTTCTAAGAGTTGATTTAATCTATTTTGATTAAATCTCCAAAAATGTTTTTTATCAAAATCCTCATCCTCTTTTATCTTCCTAAACAAATCCTCTTGAGTTAACTTTTCGTCACTGTTTTGTATAGTTTTGAGCATAAGTCGCATAAGTTCTTCTTGTGACTCTTTTGTTGTGTCATCATCTGCTAACTTTTTGTTTGGCAAAAAAGCATACACTTTCCACATGCCAACAATCATAAAGAGTATAAAAAAGAGCATCATCCATGTCGCAATAGTAAAATCCATATTTTATTTTCCTCATTTGTTTAGAAACATATTATTACATTTTGGTTAAAATTCGACTATGAATGATAAAGTATTTACTAAACCAATAAAAAAACAGTTTGAATTTGATGAAGAGGTGGCAGCGGTCTTTGACGATATGCTCCAAAGAAGTGTCCCATTTTATAAAGAGTCTCAAAAAATAACAGAGTTTTTTGTACTCAAACAGTTAGAAAATGGTGGCATTATGTACGACCTTGGGTGTTCCACTGCGTCGCTTCTTTTAAATATACATAGAAAATTAAAATGTGAAGCTACACTCATCGGGCTCGATAATTCCGAAGCTATGTTAAAACAAGCCAGAAAAAAATGTGAAGCATATGGGGCAAATGTTGAAGTAAAGTATGCTGATATTTTAGAGTACCCGTATGAAATGGCGGATGTTTTTGTTAGTAACTATACTTTGCAGTTTATCCGTCCACTTGTACGCGAAGAGTTAGTGAAAAAAATCGCATCTTCATTAAAAAAAGATGCGATTTTTATCTTTAGTGAAAAAGTCATAAGTCATCATTCCAAACTCAATAAAGATTTAATCGAGTGCTACTATGATTTTAAAAAAGAGCAGGGCTACTCAGAGTATGAGATTGTGCAAAAAAGAGAAGCGTTAGAGAATGTTCTTGTCCCTTATAGTGAAGATGAAAATATTAAGATGGCAAAGAGTTGTGGATTTTCTCACTGCGAAGTTGTGTTTCGCTGGGCAAACTTTGCTACATTTATAGGAATAAAATAGTTACCAAACACTTCCTGCATTCGCATCTGAATTTTGGTGATTTGTATCTGTATTAGATTTTTTTTCTTCACCTAATAAATAATTTACGGCTTTTGTAGCAGATGCTTTTGTGGAATCTACAAGGTTTCCAGCAGTATCACGGATTTCGCTATAAGTTACAATGTCATCCTTTCCGCATTCTTTGTGGTAATAGCCTTGAAAATCGTAATATTCTTCGCAATCGCTATAATATTTTGCAGATATTCCATGCTGATTTACACATGCCGAGAAAAGAAGAGGTATTGAAAAAAGGAGTGTTATTTTTATCATAAGCAAATTATACCTCTTAAACTTTGAATGTTTCTTTTGTTTTGCAAAACTCTTTTATAAAACATGCATCACACTTTGGATTTTTAGCTGTACAAATATAACGACCAAAAAGAACCATTCCTTGATGGAGTGCGTGGAGATTGTTTTTAAACTTTTTTACAAGCGTTGCTTCTGTTTTCGTAGCAGTCGTGTCATCGCTCAGTCCAAGTCTGTGTGAGACTCTAAAAACATGCGTATCCACCGCCATTAAATTTGCACCAGTATATTCTATCATAACAACATTTGCTGTTTTTTGCCCGACTCCAGCGAGGGTAATAAGCTCTTTTTCGTTCATAGGAATTTCGCCATCATACACTGCAACAACTCTTTTTGCCATTTCTATGATGTTTTTTGCTTTGTTGTTAAAAAAAGAACAGCTGTTTATAATTTTTTTAACATCCTCTATATTTGCTACTGCAAGGGCATGTGGGTTTGGAAATTTTTCAAAGAGTTCTGGGGTTATGATATTTACCCGTTTATCTGTGCATTGCGCTGAGAGAGCAACTGCGACAACTAATTCATAGGCGTTTTTGTAGTGCAATTCCGTTACTGCGTCACTATATTTTTCTATAAAAAGTTGATGTATGCTTGCTATTTCTTGTTTTGTTGCTTTTTTCATTGCACCATTTTACCCTTTGTTTAATATCTATTGGCATAAGTTTACTAAAATTGCAAAATTAAAATTAGATTACACACAACAAGGAAGCTTCTCTTATGAAAACAAGAACAAAGATATTATCTGCAATTTTACTTACAGGTTCACTTTTAAGTGCGCAAACTTTAGTAACTGTAAATGGCACAGCTATTAGTCAAAATGATGTTGATACTGAACTTATGAACGCAACTCAGGGAAGATTTAATCAAGTTCCTGCTGATAAACAAGCAGAATTTAGAAAACAAGTATTAGACCAGTTGGTTGCTAAAGAGTTGGTATTTGGTGATGCAAAAGATACTGGAATACTTAAATCAAAAGAGTTTGAAGATGAGTTCGAAAAAGTAAAAGAGAGAATTAAAAAAGAGTTAGCTATCCAAGTTTGGCAGAAAAAAGAGCTTGATAAAGTAGTGGTAAGCGATAAAGAGTTAAAAGAATACTATGATAAAAACAAAGAAGAATTTAATGAAAAAGAGAGCGTACACGCGCGTCATATTTTAGTTAAAACAGAAGAAGAAGCGAAGGGAGCTATTTCAGAACTGAAATCTTTAAAAGGTGAAGCACTTAAAAATAAGTTTATTGAGTTAGCAAAATCAAAATCAACTGGACCTGCTGGTGAAAAAGGTGGGGATTTAGGTTTCTTTGCTAAAGGGCAAATGGTTCCTGCATTTGATGAGAAAGTGTTTAGTATGCCTGTTGGAACTATAACGCCAGAGCCAGTACAAACACAATTTGGTTTTCATGTTATCTATCTTGAAGAGAAAAAAGCAGAAACTACAAGAGGTTTTACAGAAGTGAAGTCATTCATAGACCAACGACTTAAAATGGAAAAATTTAAAGGCGTTATGAAAACTAAAATAGAAGCATTACAAAAAAAAGCTACAATCAAATAATAATATTTATGAAGAAATCTCCAATATCTAAGATTTGCTTAGATGGAAGAGATTTTTATGTTAAAAGAGATGATTTAATCGACCCTTTTTTAGCGGGAAATAAGTACCGCAAACTCTACACACTTCTACAAACTCCCAAAGAAAAATATAACAAAATTATCTCTTATGGTGGCACGCAATCCAATGCGATGTTAGCTATTGCTGCCATGTGTAAATCTAAAGAGTGGGAATTTACCTACTACACAAAACCACTCAGTGCATCTCAAAAAGAGCAAAATGATGGAAATTTTTTTCATGCACTTTCTCTTGGCATGTGGCATGTGGAAATAGAGGAAGAGTTTTATAAAGAGTACATTGCATCTTTGAGAATAAATTTAGATGAAAAAACTTACATCATAGACCAAGGCGGAGCAGACAAAAGTGCAAAAGAGGGCTTGGAAGTTTTGGCACATGAGATACGAGAAGCAAATTTGGCTGTGAAATCTTTAGCAACCCCCTCAGGAACAGGAACAACAGCACTTTTTTTAGCTTTAGCACTTCCAGAGTATAAAGTCTATACAACGCCATGCGTTGGCGATGTTGCGTATTTAAAAGAGCAGATGAGCGCACTTCACGCCATACCAGAGAATTTAATAATTTTAGAACCGACAAAAAAATATCATTTTGCAAAGTTATATCCTGAGTTTTATGAGATATATAAAAAGACCTTGACAAGTGGAATTGAATTTGATTTACTCTACGCATCTGGCATGTGGAACGCTTTACTTAAACAAACAAATGAAGAAATTTTATATATTCATAGTGGCGGAGTGAGTGGAAATGAGAGTATGTTGAAGAGGTATGAGAAAAAATTCCACATGCCAAGTTTTTCTCGTTGCAAAATTAATAAACAGTAAAAATTGATTTTTCAGCTTATTCTGTTTATTGAATAAATAGTTATATAAAAGGAATTTAATGATAGTAAAATCAAACAATGCAGTAAAAAAGTCATTTTTAGGAGTGGATTTTGTGGTATTATCAATTGGTGAAAAGTCTATGGTTACGAAAATGTTATATAAATTAACGGATAATGTTCCGAAACATTCACATCCAAATGAACAAAGTGGATATATTGTATCGGGACAGTATAGACTTAAATTTGATACGAATGATATTATATTAGAAGTAGGAGATTCATATTCAATCCCTGCAAATGTAGAACACAGCTTAGAAATAATAACAGCAGGAGAAATTGTAGATGTTTTCTCACCTCCAAGACAAGATTATTTGTAGAAATAAAAAAGGTAATCAATGACAAATCCATGGCTAAATATTCCAGCATTAGACTATGAAGGGCCTATGGGGCTTCCAAATGTCAGTCAGACATCATTTTTAGCTCAGATATTTAAAGACTCGATTAGCAAATATGATAGTAGTTCGTTCGCTTACCTTGGCTGTGCAACTGGAACTGGACTTGAATATATTGATGCACAAAGTACAAATAGATTAACTGCGATAGATATAAATCCAGAATATTTAAATATACTTCGAATTAGATATCAAAGTAAAATACCTTGTCTCGAAATAATGGAGGCAGACCTGAATGAGTATAATGAAAGCAAAGCAAAATATTCTCTAATTTTTGCAGCTCTTATATTTGAATATTTGACACCCAAACCCCTTCTTCAAAAAATTACAAATTGGCTTGAAGATACGGGGGTTATGGTAGTTGTACTTCAATTGCACGAGCAGAATACAAAGAAAGTATCCGATACACCTTATTCAAGCCTTGAGTCACTTGCCTCTTTTATGAATCTTCTTTCTGAAGAAGATTTCAAGTTAATGGCTAATGAAAGTGGAATGAGGGAAATAGAAGGCAAACAAATCATTTTAGATAGTGGAAAATCTTTCTATATAGGTGCATATGAAAGAATCTTATAACAAGGCAAATGTACTCAGACAGCTAAAAATCTGCATCATTGACTGCCGATGATTTGCGGTGATTATCCAAGAATTGTAATGCCTATGATTTTTAATAGTTGAAAACTGATTGCAAAGTTATATCCTGAGTTTATGAGATATATAAAAAGACCTTGGCATGTGCTGTGAGCGATAGTGAGGGAATGTCCTTTGGGGTATGGAATTGAGTTTGATTTACTCTACGCATCTGGCATGTGGAATGCTTGACTTGAACAAATAAATTTTATATATTCACAGTGGTGGTATGAGTGGAAATGAGAGTATATTAAAGAGGTATGAGAAGAAGTTTAAAATCCATCTATAAACTATAAAGACTAAATAAACTTGACACAGTTACACTCAAAGTGATATAATTATTTCACATTAAAATAAGGATTGATTTATGAGTAAAATATTTGAAAAATTAACACACAATATGACAGAAGCGATAGAGTCGTCCATATCGTTAGCACTACACAATCAAAACCAAGAAGTGGATGCACTTCACTTTTTATGGGGACTTTTAGCAAACTCTAACTCTCTTTTAAATCAGATGTTTAACAAAATGAACATTGATAAAACTGCAATCGAACTTGATGTAAAAAGTATGGCACAGAAGTTGGCAAAGTCTTCTACTGTGTCCAAAGAGAATGTTAAACTCTCCAAAAACTTTATGGCAACACTTGAAGCGGGTGAAGGAGTTATGACAAAAAGCGGAGATAGTTATCTGGCTGTGGATACTTATCTTTTGGCAAATCTCAAAAAAGAGCCGTTTGCATCTGTTTTGTCTAAATATATAAATTTAATGGATTTAGAAAAAAACATTCAAGCGTCGCGTGCTGGGGCAAAAATAGATTCTCAGAGTTCGGATGAGACTTTAGAGAGTTTAGCAAAATATGGTATAGATTTAACGCGAGAAGCAGCAGAAGGGAAACTCTCACCCGTTATCGGGCGTGATGAAGAGATTACACGGATGATGCAGATTTTAATCCGTAAAACGAAAAATAATCCTATTTTACTTGGTGAACCTGGGGTTGGTAAAACAGCTTTAGTCGAAGGGCTCGCGCAAAAAATTTATAACGGCGATGTTCCAACTTCTCTTAAAAATAAAAAAGTAGTTGCGCTTGATATGAGTGCCTTAATTGCGGGTGCGAAATATAGAGGAGAGTTTGAAGATAGACTCAAAGCGGTTATTGATGAAGTCAAAAAAAGTGGAAATATCATTTTATTTATAGATGAAATTCACACGATTGTTGGAGCGGGTGCGAGTGAGGGGAGCATGGATGCTGCAAATATCCTAAAACCTGCCCTAGCTCGTGGAGAGCTTCACACAATCGGAGCGACAACACTCAAAGAGTACAGAAAATATTTTGAAAAAGATGCGGCACTTCAAAGAAGATTTTTACCGATTAATTTGAGTGAGCCAACTGTAAATCAGTCGCTTCAGATTTTACGAGGTATCAAAGGACGCTTAGAAACGCATCATAATGTAACGATTACAGATAGTGCGTTGGTCGCAGCGGCAAGGCTTTCAGATAGATATATTGCAGATAGATTTTTGCCAGATAAGGCGATAGATTTAATCGATGAAGCTGCAGCAGAACTTAAAATGCAGATAGAATCTGAGCCAAATGCTCTGAGTGCGGCAAAAAGAAAAAGCTCAGAACTGCATGTGGAAAGAGAAGCTTTGAAGATGGAAAAAACTCCTGCAAATGAGAAACGCATCGAAGAGATTAAAAAAGAACTCGCAGATGTAGATGAAAAAGTTCGTTCCCTCGAAGCACAGTTTGCAACTGAAAAAGAGGTTTTTGAAAAAATTTCCTCTATCAAAAATGATATTGAAGCCAAAAAAAGAGAGGCACAAAATGCAAAAAATAGCTCCGAATATAACCGTGCAGCTGAGATAGAGTATGGCGAAATTCCTGCTCTTGTAGCGGAAGAGAAAAAGATAAATGAAAATTGGGAAAAACTTCAAGAGGCTGGAACACTGCTTAAAAATAGTGTAGATGAAGATGCGATTGCTTCGATAGTTTCAAGATGGACAAATATTCCTGTGACGAAAATGCTTCAAGGTGAGAAGGATAAAATCTTAAATGTTGAAGAAGAATTAAACAAAGAAGTAGTAGGGCAAACTAAAGCTACACATGCCGTGGCTCGTGCTATTAAACGCAACAAAGCAGGGCTTTCGGATGCCTCTTCGCCGATAGGAAGTTTTTTGTTTTTAGGACCAACGGGTGTGGGAAAAACGCAAACGGCTAAGACATTGGCAAAATTTTTGTTTGACTCTCAAGATGCACTCATCAGAATAGATATGAGTGAGTATATGGAAAAACATGCGGTTTCACGACTCGTTGGAGCTGCTCCTGGATATGTTGGCTATGAAGAGGGTGGACAACTCACAGAAGCGGTGCGAAGAAAACCGTATAGCGTTATTCTTTTTGATGAAGTTGAAAAGGCGCACCCTGATGTTTTTAATATGCTTCTTCAAGTTTTGGATGATGGAAGATTGACAGATAACAAAGGTGTAACGGTTGATTTTACAAATACAATTATCATCTTAACTTCAAATATAGCAAGTGATAAAATCATCAATAATCCTCAATCAGAGGCACTTAATTCTATGGTAATGGCTGAGTTAAAACAAGCGTTTAAACCAGAATTTTTAAACCGTTTGGATGATATAGTTATTTTTAATGCCCTAGGTCATGAACAAATTGTAGGCATAGTAGATATCTTTTTTGCAGAGATTTGTAAAAAGGTAGAGCAAAGAGACATAGAGCTTATTCTAACTCCACATGCCAAAGCTTACATAGCAGAAGCTGGATTTGACCCAGTTTATGGGGCTAGACCACTTAAACGCGCTCTTTATGAGATAGTTGAAGACCGCTTGGCTGATTTGATTCTTGAAGGAAAAGTGGAAGAGGGTTCAAAAGTTACATTTGACGAGGAAAACGGTGCAATAAAAGTAACGGTTTCGTAAATAAAACAGAGGTTATAATTTCGCTATGAAATATTTATTTGCTTTAATACTCCTTAGTGTATCACTTCTAGCTTGTACGGGTGACTGTTTAACATGTCATCCAAAGCTAGTTCCAACTATAAATGAAGATACAAGACATAAGCCTATGCTTACATGTATCAATTGCCATTCAGCTAATCCCGAGAAGATGGCTGATTGTGGGGCTGATTGTTTCGCATGTCACTCCATGAAAAAAATAAATAGTGCAAATGTTAGAGAACATGATGTTATACAAGGGTGCAGAGATTGTCATGTTGGGGTAAATGAAAAGATATTTGATGCTTTAAATACATCTAATCAGTCTAAAAATGAGTCACTCAAAGATTTTTTAGTAAAGTAGTTTTTAAAGGTATTCTTAACCTTAACCACGCTTTAAGTAATTTTTTCATACAATTGCGCTCTTAAAATTATATAAGGATATGTCATGAAAAGAACATACCAACCGCATAATAGACCTAGAAAATCAACTCATGGTTTTAGAGCTCGTATGGCGACAAAAAATGGTCGTAAAGTTATCAATAGACGCCGTGCTAAAGGTCGTAAAAAATTGACAGTTTAGGCGGATTTAATACGCTGAAACAACATCGTGAGTTTCAGTATATTTATAGCAAAGGAAAGAGTCAGCATTCAAACAGTGTTGTACTTTTTTTTCTCCCTCAAAATGGAATTCACAAAGTTGGATTTACAGCAACCAAAAAAATTGGTAATGCAGTAAAGAGAAATAGAGCTAAAAGAAGATTAAGAGCTCTGTTTTGTGAATACTCCAATACCCTTAAAGATGGCACATATATTTTTGTTGCAAAACAAGTGACTCCAGAAATTGAATTTGAAAATTTGAATAATGATTTTAAGAAAATTCTGAGTCGTGCTGGTACAATTTCCCTATGATAAAAAAATATTTACTTAAACTTTTATGGCTTTATCAGAAGTTTTTTACTCTTATTGGCTTTGGAAGTTGTAGATATTACCCATCTTGTAGCGAATATGCACGACTTCATTTCGAAAATAATTCCATTTCAAGTGCTTTTTACCACTCTTTTACTAGAATACTCCGTTGTAATCAATTTTATGATGGTGGTATTGAATATCCATTGCTGGATAAACTCTCTTATAAGCCCACAAAATTAGGGGTTGATTCTATAAAATATTGGTTGGTTCCAAATAAAAAAAACCGTTTTTATATTATAAAAAATTTTTCCTATAAAGGGTGATTGTGTTAGATAAAATGTCAGCAAATCAAAGATTAATCTTAGCCGTAGTGTTATCAGTCGTTTTTTTCGTAGCTTATACAGCCATATTTCCACCAGCAAAACAAGAAGTGGTAGATGCTAATAAAAGCCAAAGTGTTGCATTAAAACAAGATGCACAAAAGAAACAAGTAGTTACAACAACAGTTGAAGAAGCGTCAGGTCACGCTATTTCAGAACAAGAAAAAATAGCAGCGAGTGCTTCAAGTACAATTGCTACTATTAAAAATAAAAATTTTATTGTAAAAATAGATACTTTAGGTCGTATTTCATCAAAAGAATTGCTTCAAGAGATGTATAACGATAAAGAAGAGCACCATGCGCAACTTGTTCCTGTATTTGGAACGAAGCCACTTTTTGTAAGATTTTTGGATGAAGCTATCAATAAAGAAGCAACAACAGTTGTATATTCTTCAAATGTATCAGAAGTAACAGTTGAAGATGCTCCTCAAAAAGTCACATTAACGCAAAAATTATCAGATTTAGTTGTTACAAAAGAGCTTACATTCTACGCAGATGGGCATTATGATGTGACAGTAAATGTATCGCAAGATAAAAAATATTTTGTTTATTTAGGTCAAAGACCAGATATAGCAACTAAAATGATGACTGTCTCAGGTGCTATGATTTACTCGGATGATGCGATAGCTACAATAGTAGAAGATGGTGATGCTGAGGGCAGAAAATCATTTTCTGGCGTTGAACTTGTTTCGGCGTTTGATCAATACTCTGCAACAATTATGTATGGATTTGCTAAAGATACAAATATAATCGTTGAACGAGATAAAGATAATAATCCAGTTGTTTATTTTGAAGCGCTTCAAACAATGAAATTTAATGGCTATTTAGGTCAAAAAAATTATAAAACATTAGAGAACATAAATCCAGTTTTAACGAATGCAATAGAGTATGGTTGGTTTACTTTTGCATCCAAACCACTTTTCCAACTTTTATCATGGTTATATGGCATATTTGGAAATTGGGGTTGGTCTATAATCGCACTTACTTTAATTATTAGAGTTATTCTTTACCCTTTAACCTACAAGGGTATGGTTTCTATGCAAAAGATGAAAGATATTGCACCAAAAATTAAAGAGCTTCAAGCAAAATATAAAGGCGACCCACAACGCATGAACGCTGCTGTTATGGATATGTACAAAAAACATGGAGCAAATCCACTTGGTGGATGTTTGCCGATGATTTTACAAATTCCTGTCTTTTTTGCAATCTATCGTGTACTTTTAAATGCGGTAGAACTTCAGGGTGCTCCATGGATGTTTTGGATAACTGACCTCTCAAAAATGGATCATTTATACATTCTGCCAATTCTTATGGGTGCTTCTATGTATTATCAACAAAAGCTTACACCAAACAATTTTACAGACCCAATGCAAGAGAAAGTTTTTAAATTTTTACCGATTATATTCACATTCTTTTTCTTAACTTTCCCATCAGGTTTAGTTCTTTACTGGTTTGTAAATAATCTTTTCTCAATTACACAACAGTTTATAGTAAATCAACAGTTTAAAAATGCAAAAGATGCAGAAATAGCACTTCATAATCATCATGAGACAAAAGAAGTGACGGAGAAAAAAGATGATTAAAATAGAATCACCTACACTTGAGGCCGCATATACAGATGCTGCGGCTGCTCTTAAGTGTTCTGTAACTGAACTTAAAATTGAAGTTGTTCAAGTTCCAAGTAAGGGTGTATTTGGACTATTTAAGAAAAATGCAATTATTGTAGCGACAAAAATGGTTAAAGAGGTAGAGACTCCAACTCTGCAAAAAGAAGTTGTAAAGTCTGAAAAATTTGTAGAAGTACCAAAAAAAGAGACGCAAAAAATAGAAATTCAAGAAGAAACAAGAGAAAAAAATAAAGAGATACCAAAAGTACAAATAGAAGAAGTCAAGCAAGAAAAAATAGAAGTTAAAGCACCTGTAAAAATACAAAAAGAAAGAGCTAAAAAACAGACACAAGCTTCAAAACAAAGCAGTTCTCATACAATGTTAAATGATACAATCATGCCTACTTCTTTTGTGAGTATGCAAGAGGATGAAGAGTATGATGATGTATCCTCTTATTTGGCGGATTATGATGACGAAGAAGACAATGATGTAAAAGAAAATATCTCAGATGTCGCAATAATAATAGAAGAAGAGATAAATACACTTTTTAATTTAACTTGTTTCAATATAGATAAAATTGAAGTAAGTGTGCATGATGAAAACACATTGCTTATAGAGTTTAAAGGTGAAGATGCCGCGTTGCTTATTGGTAAAGAAGGTTATAGATACAAAGCACTCTCGTATATGATTTTTAACTGGGTTAATACAAAATATCAAGTCCAACTTCGCTTAGAAATAGCAGAGTTTTTGAAAAATCAAGAAGAAGCAGTTTTAAGATATTTGGTAAATGTTTGTGAAAATGTGGACAGAGATGGAAAAGCACAAACAAAAATACTCGATGGAGTTTTAGTACAAATTGCACTCAGAGAACTTCGTGAGAAATATCCTAACAAGTATGTAGTTATTCGTTCTACTCGTGATGGGCTTAAATATATCATTATTAATGATTATCACACAAATTAAGTAATGAATACTGACACAATCTCTGCCATTGCAACAGCCAATGGCATAGGCTCTATCGCTATTATTAGAATCAGCGGTGACAAAGCCTTAGCCATTATCAAAAAACTAACTTTAAAAACAAATTTTGCACCAAGATATGCAACTTTAACAAATATTTATAACGAACAAAATGAACTCATCGATGAAGCAATCGTTATCTATTTCAAAGCACCATTCTCTTTTACTGCAGAAAATGTTGTAGAGATTCAGTGCCATGGTGGTTTTATCGTGGCACAAAGTATTTTAAAAGCGACCTTGGCATGTGGAGCGAGACTTGCAACTGCGGGTGAATTTAGTAAAAGAGCCTTTTTTAATGGTCGTATAGATTTAAGTGAAGCTGAGGCAATTGCCCAACTCATCGAAGCAAAAAGTGAAGATGCAGCTAAAATTCTTGCACGACAGATGAAGGGTGAGTTAAAAGAGTATATAGAGAACATTCGCGATTCTATCATTCATATTTTAGCTTATTCTGAAGTGAGTATCGATTATGCGGAAGAGGATTTACCCGAGGATTTGGTTGCTCAAATCGAAGATAAATTAAAGCATTTAAAAAAGAGTTTAGAAAAAACATTAGTGGCAAGTAAAGCTAGAGAAGGGCTTATGCAAGGCTTTCGAGTGGCTATTATCGGGAAACCAAATGTTGGAAAAAGCTCTTTACTGAATGCACTTTTGAATTATAATCGTGCTATTGTGAGTGATATTGCGGGAACAACAAGAGATACTATAGAAGAGCAGGTAAAAATTGGTTCGCATCTTATTCGGATTGTAGATACGGCGGGTATTCGTGAGGCAAATGATGAGATAGAACGCATTGGCATAGAACGCTCACTTGAAGCGATAGAGCAGAGTGATATCATAGTTGCACTTTATGATGGAAGTCGTGAATGTAATAGTGAAGATGAAAAAATTATCGCTCTTCTGAGAGAACATGCTAAAGATAAACGCGTTCTTTATGTAAAAAATAAGATAGATTTGGAACAAAAATTTTGGCATCTCAAGAGTACCTCTTCATGTTTTGTAGGGCATGTGGATATTATGTTTGATTTGGAGTTAAATTCAAAAGAGAGTGTTAGTTCACTTGTAGAAATGCTTAAAAATATTATGGATACAACGAATGCCTCAGATGAAATCATGCTTATTTCTCAAAGACAAATTTCTGCAGTACAAAATACACTTAAGAATATAGAAGAGGCATTTGTTCCACTCGCCGACCAAGAGCTTGAAATATTCTCTTTTCACCTCAATGAGGCGGTAAAAGAGATGGCCTCCATCACAAGACCGTTTGAAAATGATGAGATGTTGGACAAAATGTTCGGCTCTTTTTGCCTAGGAAAATAATGAAATATATCGCAATAGATTTAGGACTCAAAAGAATAGGTTTAGCGTATTCGGCACATAAAGATATAGCAACTCCGCTTCCCGCTGTGCAGAGAAAAAACAGAGACCAAGCTTCGCGTGAAGTCAAAAAAGTGATTGATGCGTGGGAAGTGGATGCCGTTGTTATCGGTATTCCTCTTGGTGGAAGCAGTGAAGATGAGATGCGACGACGCATAACACATTTTATGAATCTGGTTGATTTTAAGGGTGAAATTTTTTATCAAGATGAAGCAGGAAGCTCTAAAGAGGCGGAAAGTATGATGAAGGGCGAGATAAAACAGATTCGAGATGGGAGGATAGACTCCATCTCCGCTATGATTATTTTACAGAGGTATTTGAAAACGCTCAAATAACCTTAAAAAACTCCGCCGCTTCTCTTTCATCATCCGTTAAATTGTCTTCTTTAAAATCTTCATCTTCTGCCATTAATCTTTTTATCTCATTTTGTGTATATTCAAATAAAACTTCTTTGGCATGTGGAATATCACCCAAAAACCCAAGCCCACTAAACTGATACGGCTCATCTTGCTCTATGCAAAGTAAAGTTCCCGCACATTTCTCTTCCAAAAGCTCCACTAAAGTTCTGTAGTTTACATTAAACTCAGTTGCAAACCAACCAATTTCTTCTAACTCTTTGCTTGAAAACTCTGAAACACCATCTGCTGTTGTATCATCATAAGATGCCCGTGGTGTATTGAATTTTATAATCTCTTGCCAATTAGAAAATGCTTTTATAAGCACTCTCTCCTCATCTTCAACCACTTGATAATTCTTCCCTAAAATGGCTTCAAGTGAGGGTTTTGCACTCGGTGTTAAAGCATTTATGGCATGTGGAATATGTTTTCCTTGATAGATTAAAATATCATTTTTCACAAATGGTTCATATTTTATTGCACCACTTATATCGATGCCAAAACTTTTTGTTTCATTGATAGCTTGAAGAAGTAATGCTTTATTTACGATGATTATTTCTTTAAAAAGATTAAATTTTTTCATTTTTTTGCCCTCATATTTTTTGCAATTATACATGTCCTGAGGTTAAATAAAAAAAATAGATTCAAATTATCTTTTATATTTTATATTTTGGGTAAAATTACTCTAACTTATTTTAAAGGATACACAATGAAAAAATTAAATCTTACAACACTCTTATTTGCAGCGGCACTTTTTGCAGGTTTCGGTGCTACAACTCTCAGTGCAGAAATGAAATGTGGCGGAGGTATGAAGTGTGGCGGAAGCATGAAAAGTGGAAGTTCAATGACTAAGCCAGTAGAAAAAGATGTTAAAGATACTAATGCTACTGTAAAGAGTGAAAAAAAGTAAATAATTTATTTACTATGTTTTTAAACTCTCGCAGAACTTTTTTAAAAAAAAGTTTTTTATCTACTGCCGTTTTAGTGATGGCAGGAGGTAAACTTTTTGGCGCGATTACTCCGCTTGAGACTCTGTCAGTTGTTCAAGAAGATTTATTTCCTTTTGCCAAAGAGTTGGGTAGCAACACATCTGCTTATATCTCTTTGATTTTAAATCATAGTCGTGTGACTGACAAAGATAAAGCCTTTATACGAAACGGTGTGCAGTGGCTTAACGAAGAAGCGATACTTCAATATAAAAAATTATACACACAACTCTCCTCCACAAATCGACAAAACATACTCCACACTATTTCCAATGAAAGATGGGGTGAGCAATGGCTTTATACACTCCTTACATACACCATGGAAGCAATGCTAGGCGACCCAATTTATGGGATAAATAAAAATGAATCTGGCTGGAAGTGGCTGAACCACACTGCAGGAATTCCTCGTCCAACAAAGGCACTTTTATGATGTACGACATCTGCATCATCGGAAGTGGTGCAGGTGGCGCACCTATCGCCTATGAACTCTCTCGCGCTGGATACAAAGTGGTGGTTTTGGAAAAAGGGAAAAACTATAAAGAGGAAGATTTCACAAAAGATGAACTAGCTGTTTCTCGCAGAGATATGTTTACTCCGCTTCTTAAAGAGGAACAGCATGTTATAAACGAACGAAATGCGGATGGCTCATACACTCGGCATGTGGGAAGTGAGAGTAACTGGAGTTTTTGGAACGGTTCAATGGTGGGTGGTTCATCCAATCTTATGAGTGGATTTTTTCACAGAATGAAGCCGAATGATTTTCGTTTAAAAACTGTTTATGGTGCAATTGAGGGTGCAAATATTGTTGATTGGCCTATAAGTTATGAGGATTTAGAACCCTACTACACAAAGGTTGAAAAGGTGGTTGGAGTTTCTGGAAATGTAAAAAAACATAAATATTCAGAACCTCGCTCAACACCAAACTTTCCACATGCCGCTCTTGAAGAAAACAGAGTTACGAAGTGGTTTGATGTGGCATGTGGAAATTTAGGATTTTCGAGCCTACAAACACCACGCGCCATACTTCCACATGCCGCACTTCAGAGAAATAGCTGTTCCTACTCAAACTTTTGTGGCAGTTATGGCTGTGCAACTGGAGCAAAAGGGAGTGCAAGAGCGGCACTCCTTCAAAAATGTGATGCAGAAATTATCACAGAAGCTTTTGTTTATAAACTACAAAGTGATGCGAGTAAAATTACCAAAGCCTATTATTACGATAAAGAGTTCAATCCACAGACAATAGAAGCGAAAATATTTGTAGTTGCAGCACAGGCGATTGAGACTTCACGACTTCTTTTAAACTCAAAAAACAGACACTTTCCTCGTGGTTTGGCGAACAATCATGGACAAGTGGGGAAAAACTTAATTTTCTCAGCGGGTGGAGCTGGGCAGGGCAGATTTAGTTATGAAAATTTGGATGAAAATCAGCAAAAAGAGCTTATGCAAGCAGGTCTGTTTTTCAATCGAAGTTTGCAAGATTGGTATGCGTATGAAGAAAATGGCAAAAAAGTCAAAGGTGGCACGATTGACTTTCTTTACGAACATGCAAACATCATACCTCGGGTTTCAAAAGAGTTTTACAATGATGAAAAAAAGCTTATTTGGGGCAGAGAACTTCAAGAAAAAATTCATAAAAATATAACAACAACACGCGTACTTACTTTTGAAGTTTTTAATGATTGGCTTCCAACTGAACACTGTTTTGTGAGCGTGGATGAGGAGATAAAAGATAAGTTCCACATGCCAGTGGGTGTGATACATTTATGGGGACATCCGCATGATTTAGAAGTGGGTGAAAAGTTGGCGAAAAAAGCAACTGAGGTTTTAAAAGAGATGGGTGCAAAAGAGATTTCCTACGCAGTTTCCTCTGCACCGCCACCCAATTTAGTCGCTGGTGGATGCCGTTTTGGAGAGGATGAAAAAACATCTGTTTTGGATTCAAACTGTAAAGCCCATGCTTTGGAAAATCTTTATGTAACAGATGGCAGTTTCATGCCAACAGGTGGAAGTGTGCCTTACACATGGACAATCTACGCGAATGCTTTTAGAGTGGCTGATAAAATCATCTCAAGACTTACAAACCACAGCTAATTTTATAGTTTAATTGAGTATAATGCCACAAATTTTTTGAGCCTTTGAGCTTATATTATACAAGGATTTATTATGGCATTAACTGTTTATTATGACAAAGATTGTAATTTAGATATTATAAAAAGTAAAAAAGTTGCGATGATTGGTTTTGGCTCACAAGGTCATGCACACGCTGAAAACTTAAGAGATAGTGGCGTTGAAGTTGTTATCGGTCTTCGTAAAAATGGTTCAAGCTGGGCGAAAGCTGAAGCAAAAGGCTTTAAAGTTATGACAGTTGCTGAAGCATCTGCAGTTGCTGATGTTGTAATGATTCTTCTTCCTGATGAAAATCAATCAGAAATTTATGCAAATGAAATCGCTCCAAACCTAAAAGATGGTGCAACTATCGCTTTTGGTCACGGTTTTAACATTCACTACGGAAGAATTCACCCAGCGGCTAACATCAATGTTACTATGATTGCTCCAAAAGCTCCAGGTCATACAGTTCGTTCTGAATTTGTTCGTGGTGGTGGTATTCCTGACCTTATCGCTGTTGGACAAAATCCAAGTGGTAACACAAGAGAATTAGCTCTTTCTTACGCATCAGCTATCGGTGGTGGTAGAACTGCGATTATTGAAACAACTTTCAAAGATGAAACAGAAACTGACCTTTTTGGAGAACAAGCTGTTCTTTGTGGTGGTGCTGTATCTTTAGTTCAAGCTGGTTTTGAAACTTTAACTGAAGCTGGTTATGCTCCAGAACTTGCATACTTTGAGTGTTTACATGAACTTAAACTTATCGTTGATTTAATGTTCCAAGGTGGAATTTCTGATATGAGATACTCAATCTCTAACACTGCTGAGTATGGTGACTATGTTTCAGGTAAACGCGTTATCAATGCTGAGAGTAAAGCAGCTATGAAAGAGATTTTAAAAGAGATTCAAGATGGTAGATTTGCAAAAGATTTCATCCTTGAAGGTCAAGCAGGATACCCAAGAATGAACGCTGAGCGTGCAAATGCTAAGGCTTCTTTAATCGAGAGAACAGGCGTTTCACTTCGTGAAATGATGCCGTGGATTGCAAACAACAAAATCGTTGACTTAAGTAAAAACTAGTCTTTTCAATTTCTAGCACTCATCTTCGGATGATGTGCTCGGTCACTTACAAAAGTAAGCTCTCTCCCACAAACATCCAAATCTAAATACTATAAATTAAAAATCCTCAGTTTCTTTGGAATGGTTTCCACATGCCAAGAATTTATATAAGTTTTTGAACCCTGATAAGCGTTGAAAGTAAAATAGCACTTTTATCTACATGTGAGCTTTTCATTTTTAACTCACTGCTGAGTAAAAGTTCATGGAGCTTTGCATAAATGCTTGGCTTAAACTTGAGTGATAGAGTAGCTTTTTGCTCTACTATTTGAGGGGGAGCAGGGTATCCTAAAATCTCAAGAGCATTGGGTGCGCCTTTGACTCGTATGTAGATGTTGAACATGTAGAGTTGCGTTATATAGGATGTTATAGCGGTGATGACGCGTATTTCATCTTCTCCATGTTCTAGTATGTTGTTTAGGTCTTCTTTGAAATCTTTTTTGTTTAAAATCTTTTTTATAAAATCATCGAGGTTGATTTCGGCAAGTCCAAAAACAAGATTATCTATGTCTTTGGTTGTTATGGCACGGTTGAGGATAGTAAACTTTTCTATCTCATTACAAGCGAGGGCGACATCTCCGTTATGAATTTGTAGAAGATGGATGATGGAATAGTTATCGATGCTTACCTGTTTTTCTTTTGCGATTTGCGATACGATACTTTGCGCTTCAAAATCTTTTGGATGAAAAAACCGCACATCCATCGTGCTTTTTTTGGCAAATGCTTTTGCATAATCTTTATGGTCAGTCCCATAATATGCATAAACGAAAATATTATCAGAATTTTTTTCGCAAAGTTCTATGAAGATATCAATATCTTTTTTAGGCACTTTTTTTTCACTTTTTAGGATAAGAACATTTCTATCTCCAAAAAGAGAACCTTGTGAGAGGTGCGCTTTTGCAGAGTTGAAGTCATACTCATCATGGTAAAAGCTAAGGATTGAAGCATCTTCTATATTTGTAACTGTTTTAGTATAGATATCTATAAAAAAGCTACTTTCCCCAAAAAATACAAAACTATTGGAGAGACTTTTGTTTTGTATATGTTTGTCTAACTCACTTTTGTACATTACTCATCATCTCTTTTGATTGCACTTGCAAAGATTTTAGCTTTAGCGATATCCACGCTCTCTATTTTTGCATAAATATCTTCAAATAAAACGATATTTTCATGCGAGATAATGTTGAGTCTTGCTCCGATAATTTCATCATGGAGTTCCGCTTTTACATCTGGTTCGGTTGCATTTATACGCGCTTTGAAACTCTCCCCAACATGTCCAGCTGCCCATCTTGCAAATTTTCGAGCCATAAACTCACTCTCAATGGTACTTGCTTCTCTCTCTTTCTCGCTTATCGTCATACTGAGTGCTTCTATATTTCTCAAAACATACGAGCCTTCTATGGTGTCGTTATTTGCTATGGCTTTTAAAAGTCTATGCACGATTAAATCTGAGTATCTACGAATCGGCGAAGTAAAATGTGTGTATTGTTCAAAGCCCAATCCAAAGTGACCAGAATTGAGTGGTGCGTATCTCGCTTGCATCTGTGAGCGAATGATAAGCGTGTCCACCTCTGATTCAAGTCCCATCTCTTTAGCTTGTCTTTGAATATCTGTAATAGTCTCTTTGATAGAGTGTTTGATATCAATAAACATACCAATTCCAGCTAATTCTTGGTAGAGAACTTGAAGTTTTGTTTGACTTGGTGGTTCGTGAATTCTAAATATGCCTCTATTAAATTGTTTCGCGGCTTCTTTATTTGCAAGGAGCATACAATCTTCTATAAGCGCATGAGAAGGTGTTTCTTCGGCATAAGTTGTATGTGTGAGATTTGATTTTTCATCTATAAACATCTCCAACTCATTGGAGCGAAAATCATAACCGACTTTTAATCTTTTTGCTTTGAGTGCATCTGTGATTGGACGAAGTTTTGTGATGTACGCAAATACTTTTACCTCTTCATCATTTGTAGCTTTTAAATTGCCCTCAAAAAACTCATCAATCTCTTCGTAATTAAATCTTCGAGAGGAGTGAATAATCGCTTCATACACTTTTGATTTGACTACTTCCAAAGTAGTCAAATCAAGTTTTATCTCAAAAACATAAGCAAGTCTATCGACATGCGGTTGCAATGAACAGAGTGTTTCACTGAGTTGGCGTGGAAGCATGGGGATAGAGCGATGCGGAAGGTAGATAGAAAAACATCTATATATTGCTTCATTATCTATTGCGCCAAAAGGAGTGACATATTCGCTGACATCGGCGATAGCGACATAGAGCGTTGTGTTTGCATCATCCCAGTAGATTGCATCATCAAAATCTTTCGCAGTTACAGGGTCGATAGTACAAAATGGTAAATCTCTTAAATCTTTTCGATTTGGATATTTACTCGCATTCACCTCTTTAAAAGAGGTTGCAATTTCTAAAACTTCACTCTCAAATGCATCGTGTTTGTTAAACTGTGCTAAAACAATTTTTTCATCCACGAGTGGGTCATTGATATTGCCAAGTTTCTCCATAACGGCATTTTCTTGATTGTCGATTTTAAAAACATCGCCAATTTCATAGGAGTTTAACTCACTCTCACTCAGCTCTGCACCAATAGGAAAATCAGTTTTTAGATCAACTAAAGAGCGATGATTCCCATTTTGGATGATGTAAGCCACACTGTAACTTACAGCGCGACCGACGATTTCCGCTATTTTTGCACTTGGAGTTCCCATTTTGCCTAAAAGTCTTTGCGCGATGATGAGGTCACCCTCTTTAGCCGTTCCTAAATCGCCTTCGCCAATAAACAAATCACGAACATTTTCGCCAATTACATTCAAATACGCAGTGGAGTTTTGAACAAGACCTAAAGTTCCTGCACGGTATTTTGAGTTAAATTTATAAACATTATCTTTGTAAGTGAGGTAGTTTTTTGCGAAAAAATTATTGACATGAATTCGCTCTTGGGGGCTAATGTCTTGCTCACTCAAACCAAGAGTGAGCCTAATAAGTAGGGATTTCAAAGGGAAATTATTTAGCGTTTTCTAAAGCTTTTTCAAAGCTTTCCATATCAAGGTCATATTTCTTGATAAGTTCTTTAGCTTTTTCTATACTTTCTTCTGTGAGAACACCGTTGATAGGTACAGCAGTACGAATAACATGTAAAATACTTGCTGCTCTTTGGTACTCAGGGTCTGCACCCTCAGGATTTTCACAATGTTTTATAACTTCAACAAGACCTTTTTCAAATTTCCATTGTGCAAATATAGTTGAACTTACATCGGGAGTATCTGTATCAACAATTGCTCTCTCAGCAGCTTCAACATCTTGAAGATTTTTGAGTGCATCACGAAATTCAGTTTGTTTTCCCTCTGCCATAACTTGTTGCGCAATAATAACTTTACCAATCTCAACAAGAAATGCGGCAGGTGAAAGAATGCCTAAAAGTTTATTCTCTTTTCTAATACACCATGAAGTCATAAGACCATGTTGTTTTTTAGATAAGTTAGAGAACATTTCATTATTGATTCCATAAGGAGACAAGTCGAGTGAAAAACTTTTTTTCACAATAGATGCAAGAGCGAAACCTCTTACTGTTCCCATTCCAAAAAGACCAACCGCTTGGCTAATTGCATTGATTTCACGGCTAAAACCATAAAGTGGAGAGTTTGCTGCTTTTAAAATATCTGCAGTGAGAAGAGGATCTTTTTCCAATATCTTAACCATATCGTTAAAACTACTATTTGGGTCTTGATAAACAGCCTCAATCTGCATTGCAGACTCTGGAAGAGGTGGGAGTTGTTTTATCTTTGCTAGTATTTCATCAGTCATTTTTTTCTCTCTTTTAAAATCTTTAGTTAGTGTTACAATTATAGTTAATACAGATAAATTGATACTGAAAATTTATCAATATTTACAAAAAACTGTTATTATTTTTGAATAAATTAAAAATACAGAGCAAAAGGAATCATAATTATGATGCAAAGAGATGCAATGCTAAAGCAATTAGGCTATTTACCAAATGGTGCTTTGTTAGGTCAACTTGAGAGAATTGAGAACAATACGACAGGATATGAGAAAATAAGTAAGCACATTATGGATTTGCATGATTCGCTTAAAGTAGATAACTCCTATGTGGCAATGTCAAATACGAATGATTATTTTAAAATAAAAATTGAAGCTCCGAGTAAAGAAATCGAAGAAGAAGCACATGAAAAAATTAGACATTTTAGTGATAAATTTAAAGTTACAGTAAATCAATTGGATAACAAAAAAACTTACTATATTCTTGGTTTTCATCATTAAGGCTCTGTTTTGATTGAGCCTATGAGCGTTGAAGGTTATGATGTTTTGGTTGAGGAGTTTAAGTTTTTACTCGAATTTGAAAAACCTAAAGTTGCACAAGAAAAGTTAATCGCTGCGGCATGTGGAGATAGAAGTGAAAACGCTGACTACCATGCTGCCAAAGAGAAACTTCGTTTTATAGAAAGAAGACTTTTTTATCTCAACTCCATGATACAAAAATCTCAAATCATCGACCCATCCACACTTCCACATGCCAGAGTGAGTTTTGGAAGTAGTGTTACAATACTCAATCTTGAAACGGATGATGAGGAGATTTACACGCTTTGTGGAGTCTTAGAAAGTGAGCCAGAAAATGGACTTATCTCTATTCACTCCCCACTCGCACGAGCATTAATCGGAAAAGAGGAAGAAGATGAATTTACCATTCAACTTCCACATGCCAAGAAAAAATATGAAATTCTAAAAATAGAGTACAAAAATATCTTTTCACTCAAAAAAAACATTCGCACAAAAGTTGATTTTTCTTTTCATTAGAGTTCTTGCAGAACTCTAGTTTAAATGCAAAATGAACAAGTCCATTTTACTACGCTAAGACCGCTTGGGTCACTAAAGCTACAAAACAGTAAAAAGTCATGTTTATATTTTATACAGCAACTTTTTTAAAAGCTTTACTTAAATATCTTATAATGCGTTTATGGAAAATTTACTACTTGCAATATTTTTAACAATCGCCATCGCAACTGTACTGAACATCCTCCTCAAAAAGTTTGGAATTTCTCACATCATAGGCTATATTCTAACGGGAACAATCATCAGTTACATCTTTGGATTTAATGGCTTAAACATAGACTCACTCGACCTTATCGGCGAGTTTGGCATCGTGTTTTTGATGTTTACCATAGGGCTTGAACTTAGTCTGCAAAAAATCAAAAAGATGAAAGATATTTTGCTTACAAATGGTTTATTGCAAGTTGTGTTGAGTGTGATTGTCATTTATGGGCTATCATTTTATATTTTTAAGCTGGATTTTAATAC
Organism: Sulfurimonas sp.; assembly: GCA_041662265.1. Classification (GTDB taxonomy): domain Bacteria; phylum Campylobacterota; class Campylobacteria; order Campylobacterales; family Sulfurimonadaceae; genus Sulfurimonas. The sequence continues at coordinate 51,197 of JBAZSV010000006.1, read as the reverse complement.
TTCAATCATCATTTCGTTGGCTTTTTCACTCTCTTCCACGGCGATAGTTTTGACATATCTCAAAGAGTCTAAAGATATCCACACGCCTTATGGGCAAAAATCTATGGGAATTCTTATCTTTCAGGATTTGGCAGTTATCCCTATTTTGTTGCTTATTACATTTTTGTCAAACAACACTTTATCTCTCGGCGAAGTCCTCCTCACAACGGTAGTTTCAGCTGTTTTAGTTGTTGTTTTTATGTTCACTATTGGAGAAAAAATCGTAAATTCATTGCTTCAGTTTTCGGCTAAAACAGAGCTTGAAGAGTTGTTTTTAGGTTCTGTTTTCTCTATTGTTATCGGGGCTTCACTCTTAGCACATGCGATGGGTTTTACCTACTCTTTAGGTGCTTTTATAGCGGGAATGATAATCGCCGACACAAAGTACAATGTAAAAGTAGAATCTGACATAGTGAGTTATAAAGATTTACTTCTTGGCATATTTTTCTTTGGTGTTGGAACAAAGATAGATTTGATTTACTTTTTGGCAAATATTCACATTGTCATCTCTATTTTTATCCTTGTGATGCTTTTTAAAGCACTTGTGATTTATGGCATCATACGACGCAATTCAGACAAAAACAGCTCTGCAAAAACTGCACTCTCACTTGCTCAGATTGGTGAATTTTCTTTTGCAATCTTCGCTCTTGCGGCTTCACAAAGACTTATTTCTCACGAGATGGCGAACTTTTTGATACTTGTGAGCGTCATGTCGATGATACTCACTCCCTTCATTGTAAACAACATCTACAAACTCTCTTCCTATTTTGAAAAAGAGTTTTATGAATCGGATGTTATTACACCTATCGGTCGAAAAAACCACATCATCGTCGCTGGATTTTCAACTTTGGGAAGAATCGTCGCAACAGATTTAAAAGCAAGAGGAGCAGACTTTGTCATCATCTCTGACAACTTAAAACATGTACTTCTTGCAAGAAAACTAGGTTACATGGCATACTTCGGACACCTTAACAAACTTCCCGTTTTAGAGTCTCTCATGGTCGATGAAGCAAAAGCAATCATCATCACAGTCAACAGCGAACACATCAAAAGACTCATCAGTGAAGCGATACTTAGCTTCTCTAAAAATGCAAATATCATCATAAAAATCGATAGTGTAGAAGAGAGAAAAAGCATGAGAGATTTGCCAGAACTAGAATTTGTAGATGCGAGTTTTGAGATATCGAATTTACTTGTGAATAATGCTTTGAAGAATGAGTAGCTAAAAATTAAACTTTTTAATTTCCACATGCCAAGAAAAGTTACAAAAGAACGTTCTTAAGTTTTATACTAAATACATTTTTAATACGTTATTTTACTATCTTCATTTATATATTCTTCAAATTATATAACAATAAGCAATTAAAAAAAATTAGATACACTACATATAATTTAACAATAGATAAGGTCTTTAATGGATTGGATAACTAATAAAAGAAAAGTGACAATGGTTTTATTACAAATTGAAGAAAGTTTTTTTCGTTCCCAAAGTCCAGAGACTGTGAGTTATTTCACAGTCTCTGGAGCTTGGGAACGAGCAAAAATTAGCCGTAGGGTAATTTATTGGCTCCTCTGATTTGTTATCTATTTTAATTTTTTTCTAAAAGAATTTGGTATCGTTCTTTAGATTCTCTTTCTTTCTCTTCATAATATATTTCTTCTGCTATTTTATTTTTTTTGTTGATGCAATCAATATAAGATTTCGACAGTTTTTCTTTAATTTGTCCAATTAGTAAAGAGTCTTTAGGCTCTTTAAAAAATATGCTATCAGCTTTTTTAAGTTGAGATTGAAGATATTCTTCTTTTTTACACGGGTCTCTGAGCTCAAATCCTGAGAGGTAGCTTATTGATAACGCCCCTCTTATTTCATTGTCTTTTTTTTGTATTAAATCAAATAAAAAAAAGCTAATCAGAAAAAGTAGGACAATAAGAATAATTACTATTAACTTCAAGTGTTTCATTTGTTTTGCCTTATGTATAGATAACGGTTGAGTTGAAAAATAAGTTGCCCGCTAGGGTTACTTATTTTTCTCCAATGTTTTGTTAGAGCCAGAATGGTTTATATGTCATTCTGTTGTTTTGCACTAAAGGCTTTAAAATCACTACTTTTAGGACTTCTCATGAGCGAAGGCAAGCCATCGCTTCCAAAAAAGCCGTTAGAAATTTTAGTTATTTTACAGTCTCTGGAGCTTGGAAACGAGCTAAATTGCATATCGTCCAATAAGTAAGCTTATTTTGCACCTATCCCTTCTATTAAACCAAATAACTTATCCCCTTTTACAAAAAAAGATACTGTACCCCAATCAGTTTTAATACCACTAACCGAAATATTGGAATTTAAAATAAAGCATTTAGTTCCATAATAAGCTTTTTGACTCGATACATCTTTATCATTAGCAAATCTAACCCAATCTTTTAAGTATTGTTCAGTTGTACACATTGGATATATTGAGCTTTGATACACTCCATTTAATGCGAAAAGAGACTGCCCTATAAATAATGAAGCAATTAAGGCTTTAACCATTTTTAATCCTTTTGTAAAAAATGTAACTATTATACATTGTACATATATAGTCAACCCTTAAAAAGCTTCAAAATTACACCCCTGTGAGTGAATCTCTACTCTTTTTTAGCTATCTAAAAAAGAAAAATCTCACGGCATGTGGAAATCTCACATGGTTCTCTATATTGCTAAAAAAGTGGCAGAAATCAAGTAAAAATAGCGAGTTAAAATTTCTTTTACTACTAATTTGCTATAATCCTCACTTAAAAACCAAAAATCAAATTTTAGGAATCCTCCGTGAGCCAACCATTAGAAAACATTGAAAAAGTTCTTGCATCTCATAAACTCTCAAGTGACGATTATGCACACATCAAAAAGATTTTAGGGCGTGAGCCAAACCTTGTTGAAATCGGTATTTTTTCAGCGATGTGGAGTGAACACTGCTCTTATAAATCTTCAAAAGTGCATTTAAACGGTTTTCCAACAAAAGCTCCGTGGGTTATCCAAGGTCCAGGGGAAAATGCTGGTGTTATTGACATCGGTGGTGGTTATGCGGCTGTATTTAAGATGGAATCACACAATCACCCAAGTTTTATAGAACCGTACCAAGGGGCTGCAACAGGTGTTGGCGGAATTATGCGTGATGTTTTTACAATGGGGGCGCGACCTATCGCAAACCTTAATGCTCTAAGATTTGGTAATGTTCTAAAGGATGATAAAACATCTGCACATCAAAGATTTTTAGTTCGTGGTGTAGTTGCAGGAATCGGCGGTTATGGAAACTGTATGGGCGTTCCAACTATCGGCGGAGAGACAAGTTTTGATGAGTGTTACAACGGCAATATTTTGGTAAACGCTTTTACTTTAGGACTTGCAAAATCGGATGAAATTTTTTATGGTCGTGCGGATGGTATCGGCAATCCTGTTATTTATGTGGGTGCAAAAACTGGTCGTGATGGACTCGGTGGAGCTGTTATGAGTTCAGACAGTTTTACAGAGGAGTCGAAATCTCTTCGCCCAACTGTGCAAGTTGGAGACCCATTTACTGAAAAACTTCTTCTTGAAGCGTGTTTAGAACTCTTCAAAACAGACCATGTTGTTGGTATCCAAGATATGGGTGCGGCGGGGCTTACTTCTAGTGCTTTTGAAATGGCGGGTCGTTCAGGTTCTGGGATGATTATGCACCTTGACAAAGTTCCTGCGCGTGAAGAAAATATGACTCCGTATGATTTTATGCTAAGTGAATCTCAAGAGCGAATGCTTCTTTGTGCGAAAAAAGGTTCGGAAGCAGAAATCATTAAGATTTTTGAAAAATGGGACTTAGATGCTGCAGTCATCGGCGAAGTAACAGCAACTGGCAACATGGAACTTTTCTGGCACGGTGAAAAATGTGCGGAAGTTCCAGTTAATCCTGTAAGTGAAGAAGCTCCAGTTCTGAACCGTCCGATGAGTCGCCCAGCGTATTTGGACACAATTGCAAATGTAACAATTAATGATTTTGCAAAAGTATCCAACCAAGAAGCATTTGAGAATCTCACAAAGTCTATGGAAGTGGTGGACAAATCATGGATTTACACACAATACGACTCTATGGTACAAACAAACACAATCAAAAAAGGTGGAATGTTAGACGCTTCTGTTATTCGTGTAAAAGAGAACGGCAAAGCACTTGCAATGTCGGCTGATTGTAATGTTCGTTACTGCTATATCGACCCTAAAGGCGGAGCTGCGGCAGCGGTTATCGAGAGTGGGCGAAATGTTGCTATGAGTGGAGCAAGACCTTTGGCGATTACAGATTGTCTTAACTACGGAAACCCTGAAAATCCTGAGGTTATGTGGCAGTTTGGACAAGGATGTTTAGGTATCAAAGAGGCGTGTTCTGCGCTCACTACACCTGTAATCGGTGGAAATGTTTCACTTTACAATGAAACAAACGGTATCTCAGTTTTTCCAACTCCTTCTATCGCAACTGTGGGTGTGAATGATGATGCGAACAAAGTTCTGATGTCAAGTTTTCAAGGCGAGGGAAACACCCTTTATCTCGTAGGCGAGGGCAAAAGTGAGTTTGGTGGTTCACTCTATATGAAAGAGATTTGTGGCACGGTTGCGGGAGTTTTACCTGAAATCAACTATGACAACGAACTTGCACTTTGGGAACTTGTTATCGAAGCAAACAAAAAAGGTCTTTTGGCATGTGCAAAAGATGCAAGTAGCGGTGGAGTTGCAATCGCTCTGGCTAAAATGTCGGCTGTGAGCGGACTTGGCTGTGATGTGAAAATGGCAGTTGCAGATGAGAGAGATATTTTTGCAGAGAGCATGAGTCGCGCTATTATCGAAGTAAAACCAGAAAACTGTGCAGCTTTTGAAGCAATGCTAGGAAACTTGGCATGTGGAAAGTTGGGAACTGTTGGTGGCGATAAAATCAAAGTGAACGATGTAACAATGAGCATGGAAAATTTACAAGATAACTATTTTAATACTTTTAAAAGAGTTATAGAAAGAGATATCTAACCTGCTTGGCTCTGGCAAATGTTGGAGCGAGTGGTGTTGGCATGTGGAACTAAAACTTAGAATTCCACATGCCAAGATATTATTTCTTTTTTACAAACTCTTTTATTCTCTCATAATCTTCAATATAATCCACTTCAGCCCAAAATATACCAGAAATATTTTCTACAAAAACATCTGCTCCATCATCGACTGTTCTATAAATAATATCTTCCCACCAGCAGTTATAATCTTCTGAGGCAACAGCATCTAAAACTCTTTGCTTAAATGGTACTAAATCTTTTGCACTCAGTATGCCGATGCCAACATATTCTCCTGTTGTCTGCTCGTTTGTGAGCTCTTTGCCATACTTTTTGAGTTTGTCGCCTTCCCAGTTGAATCTATAATCGGCATCTTCAATTCTACTGCTGTCACTGAGCATTACAGGGCTTCTTTTTTCTGCGAGAACGATATCGAGCACTTTTTCTTCCATGTAAACATCGCCGTTCATTATCATAATGTCATCATTTGGAGTTAAAAAATCGCGTGCAAACCAAACAGAAGAGATAGAGTTTGCCACTCTGTAAAAAGGGTTAAAGTACCTTGCGTATGAGAGACCTTCTAAGGCTTGATGAATATACTTTTCTTGATAGCCTGTTACTATGGCAATATCTGTGATACCTTTTTTCTTTAGAAGCTCAAAAGTATGTCGGATGAGGGGTTTTCCAGCTACATCGACGCAACATTTTGGTTGTCCTTGGAGATGTCGGCTGATTCTGCTTCCAACACCTGCTGCCATTATTAAAACTCTCATCTTTTTCTCCCATAGTAATCAAATAAAGCATCTATCAAAACATCTGTATATTCTTTTGTCATAGCTCCCATGTGTGCTACTCGAAAGACTTTATCATGTAATGCTCCACCGTTTGGTGCAACAATAATATTGTATTGTGTATCTAAATCTTTTACAATTGTACTCGCAGACTTTTCATCCGTTGGAGTGAGAATTGTCATCGCGTTTGGCATGTGGAAACTGTAAGCTTTTAAAGGAAGCGTTTTTATAGAGTCTCGAAAATAAAAAGCAATCTCTTTTGCCTTATTTATTTCAGCTTCAATGCCTTTATCCATAATCTGTCTTAATCTTGCTTGTAGCTGTAAAATAATCGTGATAGCTGGGGTAAAAGGTGTTTGTCCTCTTTTGCCATCATTTAGGTAGCTGTTAAAATCAAAATAGAGTTGATGTTTAGGATTCACTTTTTTGATAGCTTTTGGCGATAAAACAACCATACTCAGTCCTGGGGGAAGAGCTAAACCTTTATGTGAACTGATGATGAGAGCGTCAATATTATGCTCAATCATATCAAGTTTATCGGTTACGAACATGCTGATTGCATCAACTATATTTAAAATATTATTTTCTTTACAAAAGTTTCCGATAGAAGATAAATTATAAAGTAACCCTATACTTGTTTCATGTGCGTTTATTAAAAGTGCGGTAGCATCATGGTGCATCTGTAAATTTTTTGTGTCAGAGAAATTTCCATCTTCAACTTTAAAATTAATGTGTTTGAAGTTATGAATAGTGCAAATATCTACAAACCGTTGTCCAAATGTTCCTCCATTTATGACTAGAGTATTGTCCTCTTCACAAAGTAAATTTTGAACCGCTGACTCCATTCCCGCAGTTCCTGAAGCCGTTAAAAAAAGAACTCTACTCTCATCTGGTGCATTGACTATTTGAAGTAAATTCTTTTCACACTCTAGTAAAACTTCTGAAAATGCATCATTTCTAAAGTAAGGAGTTTGCATCCCACCTATGGCTAAAATTTCATCCGCCATTTTTACAGGGCCGGGAGTAAATATGTATTTATTTATCATGATTTAACCTTTGACATGTTTGAATTAAGGGATTAAAAACTTCATTATACCAATCTGTTTGTATAAAATTTGTTAATGTAGCTAATTTATCAGTTTGCGATAAATCATTATATTGTCCACAATCTATAGAACACCATCCTTCATTCCAAGGTCTGTAGACTAATTCTTTAATTTCTGTTTTATAAAGAATAGTTTTAAAATCATCCATTTTTAATGCTACAATCAAATAGTTATCATCTATTATTTCATATTTTGCAAATCCAATATGAAGGTTTTTACTTCCTACTTGCATGTGTAACAGTAAAAATGGGTGCCCAAAATCAATAAAGGAACCAAAAATTTGATGCCTGTTTATTTTAGATGAAAACCAATCGATAGTTTTATCTCGCGTATATATGGATCTATTTTTTATCTTTTCATCTGCAATAGAAAACTTCATTTTATTTTTTAAAAATAGATTCACATGCCCAAAAAATTGATACAAAAGTTCTCCTTGAAACTTTTGTAATGTTACATGTTTATTATAAAAATTTAAAAATGTATCAAATTCTACATTATGTTTTAAAAGTGATAGTTGAATCTCTACTCCAGATTCAATCTCTTTGAAAACACTCAAAATTTTCTCTTCTTTAGAGTTGCTCAAGTGATTTCTAAGGATTCTATACAAATCACCAGATTTTCTTAATTTTTGAACCAACTGGTGTCCACCTTCCAAAAATGGGTAGATGGTAACAGATGGATTATCTTGAATAAATTGAACATGTGCAACATCTATGCGCTCATCGAGTGAAAAATAGAGTTCTATTTTTGTTTGAGTTGTTTTATCTTTTAAGAATAGATTTAAATCTAGATATTTTTTGTCTATATTTTGAGGTAGTAAAGTAATCTGTTCTTTCCATCTATTGTCAGAAAATTTATCTCTGTTTTCATCATCTAAAAAAGTTTGTGGTGCAAATGAGAGTACTACATCAGCTCCGATGAGTTCACCTATCACAATGGCAGCATATCCGCCCATAGAGTTGCCTAAACATACGACTTTGGAATATTTCTGTTTCTCTATAATTTTTTTTAAAAAAAGAGCAGTTTCTTCTATGGAGGTGCTAATATCTTTGAGCCCTTTGTGGTACCAAGATTGGTTAAGGTCTCGAATAAAAATTTTATCTACATTAAAAGATTTTGTAATTTTAAAAAATTCAAATGGATATAAACCAATCGCTCCGCTAATACCGGCAAATGTTATCAGTAGAGTATCTGAGTTATTGCTGAGTTGCATAGTATAAGGGAGTTCTAAGTTTTTTAAGTCTTTGTCAAAATCACTCATTATTCATACCTTTTTCTTTTAGATACATGTCAATTAAATGGATAAAATCATTTATCTCTTCGTTCGTTGAATTGAGCTCTTTGAGTGATTTTTGAATTGCCATCATAATATAGGGATTATTATCATCAGACTTTTGCTCTTTTTCGCTCCAAGCATACTGTTTATAGTTATATTTTTCACATGCTTTTTGGTCATAAATTTGATAATTTTCTAATACTCTTTTAATTATTTCGTATCCATACAATTTATTATTAACTCTTTATCAGTCTTGAATCTTTCTTTTATCATATTGATTATTTTATATTTTAGCGTCATTATATAAAGATTTTTTTATAACTTGATTTTTGATTTTGAGAGTAAAGTAATAAATATTATTTCTTTTATGTAGATATTTAGTATCTAATAAACCTAATTTCTTTAAAAGTTTCCCACTTTTTTTAAGTTTCACAAAAGTTTCACATTGTGGTTGAAAGTCCCTATTTATAGATGTTTTAGAGGTGTTGTTTATGGTGTCAGAGGGGGGACTCGAACCCCCGACCCCCGGCTTATGAGACCAGTGCTCTAACCAGCTGAGCTACCCTGACACTTATTTGGAAGGCTGGAATTATATCTACTTTAAACTTTTATTTACCTTTCGTCTTGAATTTTTACTATTAGAAATTTATAGATATTATAATCCTTTTTGTTTTATTATAACCACTTGTCAACAGCGGAATTAAATTCGGCAGAAAATCGTAAAAAGATTACGAATTGTAACCTTAAGCGACGATGGTGTAGTTTACTCCTTTTATTGATTTTTTGGTTTTAAACTTATAGCCAGCACTTGCAGAACTAAATATTCCATACAGACGACCTTATAACACGCGTTGCCCTTGGATACAAAGCTGTCATGCATTGATACAAGGTAAGATTTACATCAATAATGGATGTACAACTTGCACAATTATTAGGACATGCCAACACTCAAATGGTGTCTGATGTTTATGTCAATTATCTTGATAGTTTTAATAATGACTTTGATAGATTTATAAAAATTTATAAGTAAGTCGGGGTATGTAAAGAGTTTTTTGTTTTCTTTAAAATGTACTTGAAAGTGCCTAAAATAGGCTTCTGTGGTGGACGAGGAGAGTTTCGAAAAAAACACTATGCCAAATTTTCTAAAATTTCTTATTTTTTGTGTATAATTATGCACTTAATCAATAGGAGTGACTCTATGAATACAATTAGATTAAATATAACTTTGCCAACTTCTGTCAATAATGATATAACTCGTTATGCTGAAGAACTCAATGAAAAGAAAAGCCATATCATAACTGCTGCACTTGATATGTATTTTGATTATTTAGATTTGAGAGTAGCAGAAAAGAGACTTAATGATAATGAACCTACTATTTCTATGGAAGAAATGAGAAAAGAATTAGGCTTATAATTTGTATATTATTGAATTTGCTAGTTCTTCAAAAAAAGAATTAAAAAATATAGAAAAATCCAATCAAGCTTTTATTCTTGATTTTTTAGATGATTTTGTAGAAAAATTTAATGCTGATTATGAAATTGCTCTTATGGCTATGGGTAAAATAAAAAAGCTTCAAGGACAAAAAGAGGTACTTTATCGCTTAAAACTTCGTTCGTATCGTATTATTTATAAAAAATATGAAGATAAATTAATTATATTGGTTGTTCATGTAACTACTCGTGAAAGTGCTTATAAATAAAATTTTCTTCTTCTCAAAACTCTCACATCAAAACTCAACTCTTAATTAAATTATTTTTTATGGTCAGTGCTATAACTCCCGTGCAGGGTTCAGCAACGACATTGCTACTTAGGATTTATTTCTTAGGATAGGAACTTCTTGCGTACTGTCACAAATACTTCCCTTCTAAATGATAAAAAAAATACATGCGTTTTTAAAAGTTATCCAGCGGAGGCGTTGATTAAGTTACTACTTTCTACACCAGGTGTTTTTTTACAGCTAACCTGCGGAGGCTTATTTTAAACTACTTAGGAGATAAAAAAGAAATTTATAACATCGGAATAATCACATGCTCCACAATATTATTCTCTCTCAAAAAATGTCTTGCTGAATTATCAAGTACATCATTAGAAGTTACATACAATCTTTTTATATTATATCCCTCTGCTTTTTCTTTGTTGTTATCTAAATATGCGGTTGTATCTCCAATAAATGCTTTTATTTTTTCATGAGTGATTTTGTATTTACTATCTGCTTTCCAGTTTTTGCATTGTATTAATGTTACTTCTTTATCTTTCATGATTATGACATCTATACCTTTGTCATTTCTTCCATGTATTAAACCATGATTTTGAGTTTTATAGCCAAGATTTTTAAAATGTTCAGCTATAAATATTTCATAGTCCTTGCCTTTTGTAATGTTGTTTTGATGCATTTGTTTAGTTCTTTCTTTTCTGTGTTCTTCAAATACTTTTTGCTTTTCTTCTTTAACTACTTTTTGAATTTTCATATCTTCAATATTTTCATGCTGTTTTCTAAATTCTCTACTTCTTGCCTCTGCTTCCCACTCTGCTCTCTTTCGATTTATGATTTTTGGAATACCCTTTTCAAATATCTTAAGTATTGCAAACATAGCTATCAATAACATTATTACACTGATAATTAATGATGTATTTATTGTCACTTCTTTCTTTCCTTATTTTAATTTAAATTTGCCACTATTCGCATTTTCTTTTATTCTTTCTAATTCTGCTAAATGTTTTTTTGTTGCTTCAATACTTTCATCTAATGCAAATCCTTGATTTATTAATCTTACAAGCTCAGGTCTTTCTTTTTCCCACTTATTTAAGTTTTGTCTAGTTGTTCCTAGAATTGTTGCTAATTCTTCTTTTGTCATATTAGTTTACCTTTTATTAAAATAATGGTTATAATAGTTTCTTTTTAAGTTTAGATAAAGTTATAATAGTTTACTATATCAACAGTAAATGGTATTATAGTTTACATTTAGGAAGTGACAAGATGCAAGTTCAAAACATTCAAAGACCTAGTTTATACTTTGACTTTTTCAATTTAGAGTTAATGTGGAATAGCGAATATCTTACATATATTCAAACTACTTCTAAAAATGTCACTTCTTTTCTCAATATTACCAAAAAAAGCATTAAAAAATTAAAACAGACGCAGTCACATAACAATGCATTGAGTTTGATGTAAGTCGTATGATATATCACGGGCAATGAGTTTGAACCCGTCAAAGCTAATCTCACTACTCCCTAGTCAGTCACTTCTCTAGGGTTTAGTTTAAATAAAAAGTGACAGAACAAGTTAAGTTCACAAAGCATAAACGCTTATGTTTTATAAACTTAATTGACAGATGATTAAGTTAAATATTTTATTCACTGAGGAGTGACAAAATGATAAATGTATTAATGATAGGCAAGATTAAAGCAGTTCGCAGAATTGAAGTAGATGGCTTTGTAGATAGCAAGTGGACTGAGAATATTCCAAAAATAGAAGTTACGGTTGAGAGTGAAATTCCTGACGATAACGGAGACATCAACTACTCTATGGATAAACAGATTTTGGAGAGTACGGAGTATAAAAAGTTCAAAGAGTTAGAGCATAAATATGTTGCTGTTCCTTATGTAATGGACTCAAGTGCAAAAGGTCAAAAATGGTATCCCGATAAAAATACGCCTATGTTTGAGTTAAAAGATTCATTCGCAAACATGATTAAAGTTGAAGCAACTAAAAAGGCTTAAAAAATGTCAAAAATTAGAAAAAACCCTAAAAAAATGCGTTCTGAAAGATTTTGAATGATGACATCAAATCATTATTCTCCATTTACTAAAGCTTCTTTATTTTCAAGAAAATTAAAAAATAGAAAAGTTAACAAGATGGCAAGAAAAGCTAGAATAGCAACTAAAAAGGCTTGAAAAATGAACTCTTTTTATGCTGACATTCTAAAATCTATAAATTCAGAGTTGGCATATCAAGTTAATAGAAAAGACTATGACGCAGATTTTGTCAATAGTTTACGAGTTACAAGGGATTTTATAATCTCACAAATCAAAGCAGTTTAGAAATTTTCATGGTAGGGTCGCATTGTTCGCCTTTGCGGTTAAGAGTATGCCTACTAAAATCTCTCAAAAAAGGGTCTAAAATGAAAAGAATGTTAAAAAGATTTGCTTTAAAAGCTAATCGTGTTAGTAAAGTTGTAGTAGCTGGAACAGCTGTTGCGGTTGGTGCTGTTTCTTCACAAGCGGCTGTTACATATTCCGAAGCTACTGGCTTTGGTGGTTCAATTGATATGACTGCGTACAGTTCTGCTGTACCTCTTGTAGTTACAGTTATAGCAATTGTACTTGCAACTTCTCTTGGTATCAAAGCTCTTCGTGGTGCTAAATAATTTATAGGGCTTTTGCCCTATATCTAAAAAGGATTTTTTTATGTTACCTTTATCTGCTCAAACAATTATCACTTTAAACAGTTTTTTTGTTATTTTTATACTTGCATATTTAGGTTCTATGGGTATTGAATACGGTCTTACTCTTTTAAAAAGTCTTAGAAATGTTTAAAATAATTTTTGCAATTATTTTAATTGTCTCTAACTCTCACGCAATAACTTTTAATATTATTGCCATAACAACCGAACCAGCTTTTAACTATTTTGCTAGTCTTAATTTTTGGCTTCTCTTGATATCTGCTCCTATGTTTTTGGTTATTTCTTTACTTAAATATCTTAAAAAAGGTTTATAAGATGAAAAAAACATTTTTCATTTTTATAATCGCTTTTTCTTCTTTGCAATCTGCATATCTTTTTGAAAATAATAATAAATGTGTTGATGATTATTATACAAATGGTGGTGCATTGTTTTATAAAGTAAGCGGTGCTACTGTTTATACTAGAATTGCTACTTCAAATCTAGTTTCTAAAATGTTGGATGGTTACGATTACAACGCAACTTCATTAAATTGCGTGATTTCTCCAAAAAAAATTACTTTAGGAATGGATACAACAAACTATTATTTTCTTCTTGGTCTAAGTGGTCTTATATTTTCTAGTATCATCTTCGCAACTTTAGCAACTTTCTTAATAGGTCTCTAAAATGAAATCAATATTTTTAGTTTTATTTTTGTTTTTGAGTTCTTCTCTTTTTGGTGCTATAATCTGTATAACTCCTAATTATTTACCCGATAACACTCTATTACATATAAACGGTTATGATATACAAACTTCTGCTAATAATGATATTTACAATCAGACGAAGTGGTCTTCTTCTCAATCTGCTTATGACGCTGTTGTTTCTCAATGTGGTCATTCCTCAGATAGTTTTGGTTATGTTTCTGTTTTTGATACAGATTATAATAAGGTTTTTACGCATGTTTTGAATTATGGTAATCCCGTTGTATTAAAGCCTTATACTGTTAATACTGTTATTGCTCCTTGTATAGCTCCTCAAATTTTAGATACTGTAACAAATACTTGTGTCGCTCCTGCTTTTCCTTCTCCAGTTGTAACAAGTCAAGAAACTGATACAGAGGGTTTTACACTTTACAATTACGATAATGGTTCACATCAAATTTGTAATCCATCTTTCGGCTTTTGTACAACTTTAGATAAAGACGGTTTACAAATTCCTAATATTCCTATTAATGGTACTACTTATCAAACAAGTAGCGATATAGTTACAAATCGACTTTTAAATCTTGCTGGAACTACTCTTGCGGTTGTTGGTGGAACTGCTGTCGTTGTTGGTAGTGGTGGTTCTCTTGCTCCTCTTGTTCTTTCCGCTGGTTTACATTTGAAAGTTGGCGGTGCTGTTTATGGTGGTGCTATTTATACTGAAAATGTTACTGATAATGGTAGCGGTGGTGCTTCTGATAATAATCCCTCTACTACTCAAGGCATGAAAATTTCTTTACTCGATTACAGTCCTAGTGTAGAAAGTTCTAATATATCAAAAAGTACAGATACAAGCGGTAATACTGTTTCAACTTTGCCAACTGCTCCTGATGGTTCTACTCAAAAAGTAACTGTTACACCTGACAATATTGTAAGTGAAATAACTGCATCTAATGGCTCATTAACAACTGTAACAGTTCCTAAAACTGTTTTAACTGCTCCAATTGTATCAAATGATTTATCTAGTGTTAATAATGAGCCTCCAATTTCTTACACTATAAAAACAACTCCAGCACCTATAATCAATACAAATGGAACTGTAACAACTCCAGCAAGTACAACTGTTACAAGCACATATACGCCTAGTAGTGGAACGGTCAGCGGTGGCGGTTCTGTTTCTTCTCCATCTTCTACAACTGCAAATGCTTCTAGTTCTCCAACAACTACAAGCACAACTGGCACAAATTCCGCTGGTGTTTCTTCAACTTCTCAAACTGATTTAAGTCCTATTACGGACCGACTTAATCAAATGATAAATCAAAACAATTTACAATCTCAAACCTCTGCAAATGGCTACGCCTCTGTTGCTGGAAAACTCGATACTATTATCAATCAAGGTACGGACGGCAATTCAAAACTTGATGCAATTAAAAAATCTATTGACGATAAAAACATGAGTGTCAATATTGATTTGAATACTACAAACGGTCTTTTAGATGGTATTTTGAAAAAAGTATCAGATACAAACGGTTTTTTAGATTCAAACTCTACACTATTTAATCTTGATAGTGCAAAAGATAGTTTTGGTACTGCTGTAACAAGTCTTGATACAATAAAAGGCGAATTTTCAAACTTTTACAATAATCAAAAGACTAATTTAGACAATTTAACTCAACAAGTAAATAATTTAAAAAACACTTTAAACGGTGGTTTTACTAATTCTTTGCCTTCTGCAACCGTTACTTCTTGCCCCTACTCTCATGATATTAATTTTATAGGTCAAACTATTTCTATAAATATTGATGTTTGCGAGGCTCTTTCTTCTTTGTATTCTACTCTGTACATACTTTTTTATATTTTGTTTTTTGGTAGTTTCTTACAATTTATATTTGGTTTAATTATCAATACAAGGGATTAAAAAATGTTTGCTCCTATAATAAGTGCTTTAGTTACTATATTTTCGTCACTATTTGCTTTAATTTCTAGCGGTTTTGCTTGGTTTGTTGCTCGTATCACTTCAAAAGTTTTTATCTTTACCACTCAACTTGCTGTCACTATTATTCTCATGGCTGCTCACGCTGTATTAATGGCTTTTTTCTTATATGCTATTTTATTTTTATACAATAGATATAACGACATGATAGGTCTTATTCGTGATATGGGTACTAATTCCGACATTTTATACATTGCATTTCAAGTTCTTCAATCTCTCGGCGTTATTAACGCTTTTCATGATGTATTTGCAATTTTTAGCCCTTTTATAATTAGTTATCTTGTGTACAGAGCTGGTCGTGTTATTTATTCCAGCTGGGTTGCTACATCAAACGAATTATTCAAATTAGGTGTACTTTCTCAACAATAAACATAAAAAGGATGATGAAAAGATGGCGATTACTTTCATTACGGGCATAGCAAAAAGCGGTAAAACTTATTTTTCTACATATACAATGTATAAAATGTATAAAAATGATTTGGTAAAAGAAAATAAATTTATGCAGTGGTATAGATATTATTTTGCTCCATTATCTCCAAAAAAGTATTATGAAACTACCTACACTAATATAAATCAATTTAATTTTGAATTTAGTCCACGAATAAAAAAACTTAATTTTCACAAGCTCCGTGCGGATTTATCACTCTTACATAAATACAGCACCGTTGATTTGATGGAAGATAAAGATTTGATTATCGAAGCTGAAAAACTTGGTTTGTATAATTGTTTGATTGTCATTGATGAGGCATCACATTACTTTGTCAAGCCAGTTGATAAAGTTCTTGTATGGTGGCTCACATATCATGCACATTTATATCAAGACATTCATATCATAACGCAACATATGGATAATGTTCCAAATGAATATTTATTGAATGGCGAATTTTTCTATATGGTGTATCCTCCATCAAAAGCTATTTTTAAAAACAAATTCTCTCTTGGTCTTTATAGCTGTATAAAGTTTTATAAAAATTGCAAAGTTAGCGATTTAACTATTCCTTTTCTTCCTGAGGTTGCACAACTCTATGTTGCTGGAAAACCAGCAGAAAGAAAACTTGTTTTAAAAAAATTCATCCCTATATTTTTCTTTTTATTTCTTGTTTTTGCATGGTCTATATATAATTTCTTCTCTACCAATGACGAAATAATAAACAGTTTTAAAGATGAAAATACTACTATTGATAGTAATATAAGTACTTCTTACACTCCTCAAAATTCCCCTAAAAATAGGCTTTCAAAAGATAATATTGAAACACCTGGTGTTACTGATTTTGTAGATAAAACTTTAGTAACTTTTCAATGTATTCATGATACATGCAAAACTAAACAGCACAAAAATATCCCTATGAGTTTTATTTTATTTCTCTATGAGAAACAAGATAAAAGTTATGCAGATATTAAAAAAATTACTTATCAATACACTATTTATAATTTGATGTTAAGTGAGGATAGCATCAAGTTATTAGATAGGTCTTTTGTCAGTAATTCAAGTCGTGGCAATTCGGATAATTCCGTTCCATCTCAAACACCTCCAAAATTATTTTAAAGGCGAACACATGAAAACAATTTTAACAATGGTATTTTTAACTCTCTTGCTCTATGCTCAAAATATAGAACTTAACTTGAAACAGTTTGCGGAACTTGTAAGTTCTCAACATTTAGTAAATATTATCATTGACGATAGCATTCAAGAGGAAAATTTTACTTTCTTTGTGCAACAAGATGAAAATAAAATTATGCTTCCAGCTTTTAAAAAAATGCTTAGTTTAAAAAAATTAAATCTTATCTATGATGAGAAAAACAATTTTTATTTTATAGATGGTGTTAAGCCACTCCCCGAAGAGGTTAAAGCACTTCATACTATAAAACTAGATACTTTAGTTTATGATGATATAAAATTGATTTTAGACCAGTTTACAGACATAAAATCATCATATATAAAAAACTCTAATACTGTAATGATTATTTGTACTGAGGCACAATATAAATCTTTAAAAGATGTTATAAAAAATAATGACACTATACAAGAACAGTTCCAGCTAAAAATAACTATTGTAGAAACAAATTTAAAAGATGTAAAAGAGAGAGGCACACAAATAAATGCTTATTTGCAAGATACAAAAAGCACGAATAATAATTATTTTGTAAATCTTCTTACTTCTCCACAAACTGCCACAACAAATATTTTCCCCTCTGATTTTGGATTTACTGCTTCTTTGAAATTTCTTGATACTCTTGGTGTATCAAATATAAAATCTTCTCCTACGCTCACAGTTCAAAGTGGTAAAGAGATATTTTTTTCAGCTGGGCAAAATATACCTTATATGACAAGCAATTCAACTGTAAATGGTGCATCACAAAGTACAGCACAACAAGTAATGTATAAAGATGTAGGTTTAAGTGTTAAATTAACTCCTACACTCTTAAATGAAGTAGTTTTTATCAATTTAAAATTTATTATGGAGAGTTTAATAGATAAAAGTTCGCTTACTCCATCAACTGCAAAAAGAGAGTTAGATAACTCTTTCCAACTCAAAAAAGGACAAATACTCGTTCTTAGCGGATTGGTTCAAACTGATAAAAGCACTTCCACGGTTGGTGTTCCTATTTTAATGAAATTACCATACCTAGGTCAAATATTCTCTTATGATTTAGACAGTGTAATAGATACAAGCGTTTCAATTATGATTGAGATTATTTAATTTTTTGCAACGAAAAATTGCGAAAAGAGCGACGAAGTCGCTTTTCGCTTTCGTTGCCCTTGGCTATCTATAAAAAGTTATCGGACACGATTTAAAAATTCAAAAGGAAGTGACAAAATGAAAAAAAACAAAACATACGGTTTAACAAAGTATCAAATAAAAAAAGCTCATGACAAATTAAAGTTTAACAGACAGTTCATGAACTCTAACGGTGTGCAAGTTGACAACAAAATAGTACCTTTTGCTGATTTCGTCCAAAACAGTTACATGAACAGTGACAGATATATAGCTGAGTTACAGCATCGTGCTTGGAGTGTTTACAATTATGCTAAGTCAAAAGATTTATCAAATGTCTTTCTCACTCTTACGCTTCCTTCTAAATGGCATAAGTTGAAAACTTTTAAAGATAAACTTATCAAAAACAAAAAGTTTGCTGGTCGTACATACATCACTATTCTCAAAAGTCCTATTGATAAAAAGAAATACAAGTTTTTAAACTGTCATGTAAAACAAAATTTTAATGGTCTTGATTTTGAAGCTGTACTTGATTTTAGTGAAACGATAGACAAATACACTCCGCATAATGCTTCTATAGAGCTTTCTAAGTTATTAAAAAAGTTTTTCGATGATAGGGCTTATAAAAGCATCAACAAAGATGACAGGTGTTATTTTAGAGTTACTGAACCGCATCAAGATGGTACACCTCACATTCACATGAGTTTATTTATTCCATCTGATATGAAAGATAAAATTGTTAAATCTCTTAATAGATTATTCCCTGGTCCACAAAGTAAAATTGAAACGGATATAGATAGTCCAGTATCCTATTTGATGAAATATGTATTAAAAACTTTAGATGATTTAAGAGATGAGAAATGCGACATATCTAACCTTACTTTATGGTATTTATATCACGGCATTTCAAGGTTTTATACTTCTCGTACTTTTGTAGCTCTTGAAGTGTATAGAAGATTAAACGGTATGTACACGCTCCAAAAATTAACTGAAAAATATGATTTGAATGAAGTATGTGTATATGTCTATTCAGATACTAAAAAAATAGCTATGATAGAAAATGAATACGGCACTATTTATATACCAAAGCCCTTAAATTGGTCGCAAAAACTAGATGAAGCTGATATGCTTGGCGAAGATGGAACTGTACAGTTAGATAGTGGGTTTGAGTCTATTTACAAAGATTTAACTCCTCACTACATTAATGTTGAAATTGATGGCGAAGAGTATATCACTTATAATTTTTCTTTAAAAAATCATAACTTCACAAATGAAAAGTTACGAGAACAAGGTAAAGATGCACTTCCATTTACAAATATTTTAAATAAATTGAAAATACAACCTTACCAGATGAAAAATTATCAGCTTAATAGCTATTTTGAGAGCATAGATATAGCGACTGTTAATCCAGCTCACTATGTAATCGCTACAAATGAAATGATTAATAGAGGCTTGATTGTGGGTGAGCGGCTGAAACTTACAGACATTGACGAAGCTGAAGAGGTGTTTTAGATGAAAAAAATTATCATAAAAGACCATAATTTATTTACTGCCGTACATGATAAGTTTAGAAATGTTCATAATTCTTCTAATCCTTTTCATATATCTACTTGTAAAGATTTTTATGTAATTCGAAATAGTTATCTTATAGGTGCAAAATGTGTTTGTATTGATGATATTAGTCAACTGGATGATGCTTTTAATTTGTTTGAAGTTGGTGTTCCTTTTTGCGATGATAGATTTCCTAAAACTTTTGGTGAAGAATTTAAAATGCGTGATGAGGGTTTTTATCCTTTTAATTATCAACAAAATGAATTAATTATTGATTTACGCGTTCCAAAAATATATAAAGAGCTTCAAAGTGTGACATCATTACCAGTTGAAGAGCTTCAAAGTGTGACATCATTACCAGTTGAAGAATTTCAAAGTGTGACATTATTACCAGTTGAAGAACTTCAAAGTGTGACATTAAATTATTGTCCTTGTGGTTGTGGTAATTCTTTATCTGGTCGGCAAAAGTCTTTTAGTTCATCTTGTCGTAAAAGATTACAACGAAAAAATGATGTTAAAAAATGACTAAATTCACTCACTATTCATCACTATTCTTAGAATTCAAAAAGCATGAATTAAAATTTTCTACTTTAGATAAATATACAAATATAGTCAGAGATAGATTAATTCCTACTTTTGGAGATATGAATATCGAAGATATAAAACCAAGTCATATTAAAAAATGGTTATATGGCATTGATGATGTAGGTGGTAAATCTAAACAATTATTTTTAGGTGTTTTGAGTGGCATATTACAAGAGGCTTTATATGATGAAGTCATAGAGAAAAACTATGTTAAGATGATTAGACCCCCGAAAATAGATACAAAAAAAATTAAACCTTTTACTGCTGATGAAGTTAAAAGTATTATGAACTGTACAACTAATGAAAATTATCGCTTTTATCTTGCTATCGCTTTTTATACTGGCATGAGGTCAGGCGAAATAATTGGACTTAAAAAATCAGATATTAATTTTGAAAAAAATACGATTTCAATTCAAAGAACTAGGTCAAGATATGGAGAAAGTACACCAAAAACAAAACAAAGCAATAGAGAGATTCCAATTATAGAACTATTAGATCCATACATCAAAGAACTCTATAATAAACATGATAATGAGTATTTGTTTGTCACACAATATAATCAGCCTTATTTAACTACAAATGTATTTCAAGAGCAGTTTTGGAAACCTGCATTAAAAGAGCTAAATATACCATACAGACGACCATACAATGCTAGACATACCTATGCTACTAATATGCTTTATAATAATCTTGTAACTCCCGTACAACTTGCTCAACTTTTAGGACATGCAAATACTCAAATGGTTTTTGATGTTTATGTAAATTATTTAGATAATTTCAATAATGATTTTGATAGGTCAATTAATATTTATAAGTAGCTTTTGGGATGTGCAAGAGATTTTTTGTTTTTTAAAAAGGTGCTTGAAAGTGCCTAAAATAGGCTTCTGTGGTGGACGAGGAGAGTTTCGAACTCTCGGTACCGTTACCAGTACGCATCCTTAGCAGGGATGTGGTTTCAGCCGCTCACCCACTCGTCCATTTGAAGAGGGCAATTATAATCATATTTTTATAATGTTTAGCTTAAGAATAGTAAAAATGAATCAAATTTTTTCTAAAATCTTTTTAACTACTTCTGCTGGATTTTCAGACTTATATATTGGGCGACCTACAACTATAAAATCGACTAAGGCACTTTGCGCATAGGCTATGTCTGCCACTCTTTCTTGATCACCTGCATCTTCTCCAAAAGGACGAATGCCTGGTGTTAAAGTCATAAAGTTCTTTGAAGTACTATTTTTGATCGATTCACTCTCATAAGCAGAACAAACAACTCCATCAAGTCCGCTATCATAGGCATCTTTTGCAAACTGGTTGGCTTTTTGTGTTATGTCTTTTTCATATACTTTTACAAAATCTTCTTCATTAAATGATGTAAGTGCAGTTACAGCTAAAACAATTGGTCGTTTTTCATACGAAGATAACCTATCTATAACCATTTTCATAGCTTTTGTCCCAGCACTTGCATGAACATTAAACATATCAATGTCTAACCCCATAATCGATTCAGCTGCATCTGCCATAGTATTTGGAATATCATAAAGTTTTAAATCTAAAAATATTTTAAAGTCAGGATTGATTTTTTTAATATCTTTTAAAAATTCTGCTCCATCTCGAATATAGGAACGAAAACCAACTTTCAGCCAAACATCATAATCTTTTATTTTTTTAACTAACTCTAAATTTTCTTCTTTTGTAGGTAAATCAAGGGCTACACAAAGTTCCATATTGTCTCTTTATTTTTTATGAATTGTACCATTTTAACTACAAATTATTTAAATATTTCAACTAAATATCCACGGCTGATTCATACTAAGCACATTCGTTGCAATATTTTTAATAATAGACTTCTTGCAAAACTCATTTTGCAAACACCTAAAATCTACGGTCAAAATTTACTAATCCACATATAAAATTAAATCGTAGATTAAATTATTTTCTACGGTTACGATATTTTTGTGTCAAGATTTGAAATGTTTTGAGTTTAGCATTAACATGTTCCACACAAATACGAGCAGAATTTTTCTACATTTTCACTTTTTTGTTTGGTACTCAAAGGATGAAGTTTAGATGCTTTATAAGGTATCTGAACATTCTCATGTAACTTCTTAATACCTAAATATCCAAAATCAACATAGATGCATGTTTGGGGTTTACTTTGTTTAAAAAGTTTAAAGTCATGAACTGTGCCTTTAGTTGTATGAGCACATAGTATTCTTTCATTTTTATTAATGACGATTTGACCCTTTAAAGTATATTGTCTTTTTTTGCCTGAATAGTATTCTCTTTGCTTTTTTTTGGGTCGTTGACATGGTGATTCTGTCGCGTCAATAACAACAAATTCTAAATCTATCTCATCGCCATATAATGCTCGTTTACTTGGCAAAGAGAATTTACCAGATTTGATTAAAACTTTTACGACTACCTATCCCATGGCTCTTCGTTCTTTCATCTTCGTAGGACTTAAAAACATCAATCATCACTTCAAATGTCTCTTTATTGACACCTATCAGTCACTTAAAACTCTTTGGTTCTTTCTTTGTTAATTATTCATATTTACTCATGCTGTTTTTAGAGTTTTGCAAAAAGTCTATTGTAAAAATCATCATAAACCTCTATCAAATATATTACGATTTAGCTCTTGCAACCACTCATGGTAGCCATTATGTACTCACTCATCATTTACACTTTTTTCTTTTAGATACATGTCAATTAAATGGATAAAATCATTTATCTCTTCGTTCGTTGAATTGAGTTCTTTGAGTGATCTTTGAATTGCCATCATAATATAGGGATTATTATCATCAGACTTTTGCTCTTTTTCGCTCCAAGCATACTGTTTATAGTTATATTTTTTACCTGCTTTTTGGTCATAAATTTGATAATTTTCTAATACTCTTTTAATTATTTCGTATCCATACAATTTATTATCTGCTATCCAATACTCCCCAGAAAAGCTATTTTTGTATTGAGATTTGTAATCAAACAGTCCTTGATGTGTATCACTGAGGTATGCTAAGCGTTCCCAAAAAGTGCTTGATTCATAGATGGTATGCGTGAGTTTATCTATCTCATCCATGCTTTTAGGTAAAGGTGTATGTTTTCCTGTTCCTTTTCTAAAAGCGTATTCAACCCATCTGCTTTGCCCTTCCATGCTCCATCTATTGTTAAACATGCTGTAACCGTATTGAATGGAGTGAAAAAACTCATGCAATGGAGTGAGTGTATTTGGAATCAAATTTATAGAAAGTTTTATAACGATAGAACTGTTTTCTTTATCAACAATATCACTCGCAGCACCATTGACTTTTATAGGTATGAGGTGAATATCTACATACTGTGCAAATGGTTTAAATCTTGGTTGATTAAGAGGATGTACAAACCCAAAATGTCCTATGAGTAGTTTAGATGCTTCGCTTAATTGATTTGCAATATTTTCTACATAATCTGGTATATCGTTATGATTTTCATCGACTCTGTTGTTGCTAGGCAGAGCATTTTCACCCTCTAGTGCGTAATAAATTCTAAATTCATCTTGCTTATAAACATGCGTTAATGTTTTTAGATAGTCACTTGCAAGTAAGGTAAATTGTATAAAAAATAAAGAAAACAGTACTTTAATCATTATGTAACTCTTGGACATAAATATCCATCATCTCTTTAAAATCACCACAAAATCCAGCTAAAGTGTAGCCCATTCTTGGGTTGATTTCAAATATTTTCGGTATATTGTTTTCGATTTTGTAATTGATACTACATGCACAGTAGTCCTCTTTGCCACTAAAAATCTCTACAATTTTGATAAACAACTCCAAAAACTGTGTCTCTTCTCTTTGGACTTGGACAGCGTTTTTGGATTCTTGTTGCAACACATAAGTATCACTTTGAGCCGTTTTGGAGTATGTTATATCTTTGAGTAACCGACCATTATGATAAAAGATTGTTGTAGCATATTCAACATTTGATTTGAGATATTCACTTAAAATAATATCTTTGTCTATTGTATTGATTTCCTCTTTATTGTACGCTAAATAAACTCCGCGTCCAGCTCCGCCAGTTTTTGTTTTTACAACACAAGGGAATTGTATCTCTTCAAGATTTACATAATATTTTGGAACATAGGAACTCAGGTTATTTTGAAGCATCAAGTCATAAAATTTCTGTTTATTTACAAAGTTTTTGAGAGCGTGTTCATTGTTAATGATAAATTTCAGACCCGCATTTCTCAATTTTCTCTCATTTATTAAAATAAAGAGTTGTGATTTAAAGTTGTTCGCAAATAAAATTTCTATTTTGTTAGATTTACAATATTCGATGATTTCATTCGCATTTTTGAAATTTTTGTGATGTGCTTCGAGCCAGTCACATTTACTAAGAGCACCTTGCCATTTATCGCCAAAGAGGATTTTGTGTTTGGCTGGATTATCTATGCCTAAATTCTTTAAAATAATGCCTTCCAAAGCACCTTTTTGATGTAAATAAACAGCGATGTAATGGTCGCTATCTTCATATCCAATAAGTTTGACTTGTCTGTTTTGTAGATGTTTGGCATGGAGTTCATCTAAGGGTACATTTTTAGAATAGTGAATTTCAACATTGACAGAACTTTTGAACGGTTCTTCGTAGAGTTTTTGTAAATCTAAATATTTTGTATTCTTTACATCTTTATTGAGATTTTTAAGTTCAGAACTCCAGCGCGTATCATTGAATTTTTTTCTATTATTTTCATCTATACATGTCTGTGGAGAAAAAGCTAAAATATTGGTTGCATTGATGAGTTTTCCAATAAGAAGAGCCATATAACCACCCATAGAAGCCCCAACACAAAGAATTTTAGAATAATTTTCTCGTTGAATGATTGTTTGAATGAATTTTATGGTTTCATCCATATTGGTTGTTACATTTTCTATGCCATTGTGAAACCAAGAGTTGCTTTTATCTAATATAAAAATTTTATGGGTTTTCATTTTTCCAATAAGAAATGGGTATCGTGAGTTAAATATACCACCTAGCCATCCGTTAAATCCTGAAAAAGAGAGAACTAAAATATCTGATTCCATTTCAAAATCAAAGAGGTGTGTAAGTTTGGGGCTATGTGTTGTTTTTCCAAAAAAATCATAATTGTGTTCTTTTTGAGAGATAAATTTATAGGTGGGTACAAATACATTCGCTTCTTTATTGTAAAGCTCTAAAATGTTTTTATGAAAATTTGATTTTGCATCAGGCTTTTTTATGTATTGCTGAGGGAAATCTATGAGAACAATCATATAGTAATCTTCTTCATTGAGAATATTACTCAGTGCAGAGATATCTGTGAGTTTTGGGTTTGCATGAATAGAGAGGGTGCGGTTTTCTCCATTCCATAGAGTGGTTTTGAGTCGTTTGAGATTCTCTAAGCCTTGGAGGCTTGAGAGTTGATTGTAGGCAACGGCTAACATTCCGTTTACAGATTCGAGTTTGGAGAGAGCGGAGATATCTTGAAGCTTATTGGAAGAGAGTGAGAAACTCGCTCCCACAGATTTAAGCTCTTCAAGCCCTTTGAGATGAATGAGACCATTTTGATGGAGATAAAAAGAGGATTTGACAGCTTTGAGACCTTGCAAAAACTCGATACTCTGTAATTTTGGATTTTTAACAATTTTTATAAATCGATTAATAGTAGGTGTGTGTTTAAACAGAGCGTTGAAACCGTTTATCGTTGTGAGATTTTTATTGGCTGAAATCTCTAGGGAGTTTAGAGCCTTTAAACTGTTAAAACCATTTATCTCTTGGAGGTTTTTCATCTCTTTGATGAAGATGGTATTGACACTTTTGAGATAGTTAAAGCCATTAAGGGCTTCAATGTTTGGTAAAGAGAGGAGTAAATCTCCTTTGATATGATGCACAACACTCAAGCTATCTAAATCATCCTCACTCATTTTGGAGCAATCTAGTGTTTTTATCTCAAGTGTTTTT
Source organism: Sulfurimonas sp. (assembly GCA_041662265.1). GTDB lineage: Bacteria > Campylobacterota > Campylobacteria > Campylobacterales > Sulfurimonadaceae > Sulfurimonas. The sequence goes on along the minus strand of JBAZSV010000006.1, from coordinate 25,071 downwards.
GTTTCTACAGAGTAAAAATCACAATGTAAAACGCCGTTAATCTCATGGATAAGCTCTTTTTCGTAGTGTTGTAGAACCTTGAAAAATCTCTGAATTTGCGGTGTATTGAATGCATCATTATTGGATGCACTCTCTTTTGCAAGAAGTTCCAAAAATATTTTGAGCTCACTGTTGGCATGTGGAGTTGCTTCCCTAATTGTATCGAGAATCGCACTGAAAATATACTTGTTGTTGAGAGCAGATTTTTTCTCCTCTTTTGTCCAACTATTTGGTTTGTATCTTTCTATGGAGGCAAATCGCTCCTCTAGCTTGGAAGCTTGGCATGTGGAATGTTCTAAAAGGGTTCTAATAAAGAACTGTTCTTTGATGCCAGAGAGTGCAATAAGGCGTCTCCAAAAATACTCTGCATCGTGTGCTCGTAAGAGAAATGCTTCGAGTTCTTCGCTGTTGGAAGGTAACTTTTCAGGTATATCTTTTCTCTCATGTGTAATATTTTGACCCCATCGTGCGAGTCCTTCCATAAACCACATATTGTTAAAAGAGCAGTAGTTGTACTGAAATACATGAAAAAGTTCATGTATGGGTGTTGCACTGTTTTTTATGAGATTTCTATCCAATAAAATTTTGATTGCACTCCCTCGCATGGACTCTTCTTTGCCAAATAAAGCACTATTGTTTACCAACTCAGCAGCTACTAATCCTTTTTGAATGGGTATATTTTCTATCATAATGTCGATAAATTTTGCACCTTTTTCAAAATAGATACCTGATTTGAGCGGATTCATGAGGTGGTATTCACCTAAGTATATATTGTAACCTTTGGCGAAGGCGTGAAGTATGTCGGTAATGTAATCAGGAATTTCTTTATTGATAGAACATTCGATATTTTTTGGTGATTTGCTATCATCATTTAAACTATAAAAGAGTCGAAATGGAAGCAATACAATACAATATTGATAATTTAATTTTTGATGGAGTCTATATAACTTTATTCCTGTATTCATCTTATTTCCATTTATATTTTAAAATATTTCCAGTCTCTTTTTTGATATCTTCCATCTTCCAAACATCGCCTTCATCGACATCCGAGCCAATTCCAAAATAAAAGTTTCCTTCATGAAGTTCAAAAGATCTTGCAAAAGAGTTGTATTCAAAGGAAAAAAGTTCCTTGTAGGTTGAAAAATCATTACTAACAAATTCTAGCACTTCAATTGTTACTTTGTCACCACTATTTTTACTGCATAAAACATAAATCGCGTCATCTCTTTTGATAATATCTCTAGGAATAGTACCTTTTTTCAGTTCTATTTTTTTAACATTTAATTTATTATTATTTAATTTTGCAACATAGAGTCCAAAGGGTTTGGTTTGGTGGCTGTTGTATTTGTACGCACCCAAATAGATGGCTTTGTCATCAAAACTTATGATTCTTGTTGCTCTTGAGTATTTGATATCAAACTTTGTATCGGGGAACATGTCGTAGATGCTTATGTCAAACCTTGGCATGAAAGAGCCATCTTTTTGGTACTGTGCAACGCTAAAGTAGGGCTGGGATGTTGTCTTAAATTTTTTAAGTGCAAAGAGCTCCTTGCCTAAATGTAAAAAACTATATACACGACTCTCTCCAAGTGGAATGACCTTCCAACTTTTTCCTAAATCGTTTGAAACGCCAACTGCCGCACCCTCATTTAAACCAATTCCTGCAAAGATTTTATTGTCGTGAAGTGTTAAATCATACACATGAAGGGCATGTGGCAAATTTCTATACATCTGCCATTTTTGGTTTGCTAATCGCAAGTAGATATTTCCCCACTCCCAACTTCCAGTTGCATCGTTCCCAGGGATGAAAAGCTGGTTTTGCAAAACTTTGAAAATGTCTATCTGGTCATCGTAAATGATAGCTTCTGAGTTAAACCCATTTGTTTTTGGATTGTATGCATATAAATTGAGATTGCCTGAGTTTTTTGAAGGTCCTTCGTTTGCACTGTTTCCAGCACCGATAAAAAGCAAGTTATTATACATTTGTAAATCCCAAACATTTCTTGAGTAAGCGAATGCCCCATCTGCAAACTGCTCTTTGTAGGGATTGCCCACAAACTCGATTTGCTGTGTGACATCTTTGGCAAAAAGCGAGATGAGTGTGAAAAAAAAGAGGAAAAAGAGTTTTGACATCGGATTATACTCCCAATTTTAACTGCATTTGATAAGCACTTTCGCCACTATGATAGTAATTTTCTAAAATCTCTTTTGTTTGAAATCCAAACTTTTCGTAGAGATGTATGGCATGTGGATTGTTTATATTCACTTCAAGTGAGAGTGTTTTATAGTTTTCTTCTTTTGCCATCTCTAGTACAAACTTAAGCATTTTAGTTCCAAAACCTCTGTCTCTTTGTTTGGATGCTAAATCGTAAATCCGTAGATTTTCATTTTCATATCTTAAAACAACAAAAGCTTTGAGATTTTTGCTTGAAGAGAGATAGCCATAAACTCTCTCTGAATTTAAACATTTGAGAAAATAGTTTTTTGAAATTAAATCTTTTTCATGTGTGGTAGAAAATACTTGAGTTTGAATCTCTAAAATTTGGTTGATATATCTCTTATCTAAAAGAGTAATTTTTTCTTTATTGTATGCAGCATAAACTTTGTTAAAGGCAACGGGACGGAGCATTCGTTTAGAAGTATCTAATCCATTGGCAATGCCATCTCCATCATTAGCAAGTGCGTATTGCTTGTTTTTTAATAATAGTTGGTATTTTATGTACGACTGAACACCTTTTAAAGAATGATCACTTTTTCCTATAAACATGCAGAATAGACGAGTATGAATCTTACCAAAGAATGTAAAGGACATAACCTTGTTATTTTGTAAAATAACCAACCCATTCAAGGCTTCTTCATTAAATTTGTTATAGTGCAAAATGGAGTTTTTTGTGTATGTGGTATCTTCTAAATTTTCATATTTGTGTACCTGATTTTTAGCCCATGTAATCAGTAAGTTTAGACATGCTTGTTCATATTTTTTTTCATATGGTACAACTTCTATATTTTCATTTTTGAGAAACAGGGAAACTTGATGGCGAAGATTTCTAAATGGACCACCGGAGAGATCTTCATATCTTTTTGGCTCAAACAGATACTCATCTATTTTATAGTTAAATGTCAGATTGGAATCATACGCTTTGAGTTTGATAACATCCTCTCTATCCAGACGAACGATAGTAGCACTTTTGTACCCTTTGTAACGATAAATTCTCTCAAAAGCAGTTGTTTGCTCTTTGGAGCTAGTAGGCAGAGTTGGAATATAGAGTTGTAGTTTTGGAGGGTAGGAGCGACCCAGTTTATCGAGTAAAAAGAGGCTGATAGAATCATTTGTTTTGTCTATAAGAAGTTCTCTGTTGTTGGAGAGAGACCAAAAATAGAGAAAAGGAAAGTAGTAGATAAATCCTTTTTTTTGCTCTTTTTCAACTGCTTCTTGGAAGATGCCAATATCTGTAGGGTGTAGAGTTTTTAAGTTTTTAAAAGCTTCATTTTTTTGTGCCATTGTGTTTTGAGATTTGAATTCTTGGATACTCAAACCATCTAAATTTCTAAAATCATTCATAAATTCTGTGAGTGTAGAATCAAAAATACCTTTGACACAAAATATATCATCCTTTTGTATGGTTGCTAAAATTTCATCTTTGATGTTATTCCAATCTATACTATGATTTTTCCAGATAGATTTATCGCCTAAAACATTGATATGTTCAGTAAATTTTTCAACAGAAAAAAGAGTTTCTATTCCTGATTCTTGGATGATTTTTTGAAACTTTTTGGTGTTGATAAAGTTCATTTCACCATCTTCGTAATCCACAAACTCTGAGGTGAGCAAAATCTTTTTTCCCTCATTTTGTGGCTTAATGTAGCTGAGTGTTTTAAAAAAACTTTCGTACCCTTCGATACCACCGCGGTTACTTTGGTCATACAAATAAAACTTTTTCTCTTTGTAGCTTACTTCATAAAAAAGTCCGCTACTTTTGAAGTTTGTGTTTTTGTAGTAAATATCAGCGGCACGATGGACATCAAGACCTAAATGATACGCACATAAAAGCACTCCGCAAGAGACAGAAACAGCGTACTCCTCAAAAAATGGGACATGGTACGCAACGACAATATCTTCTATCTTTGCTATGACATCCCAACCAAAATCTGAAAACTTTTTATAGAGTACATTTGCATTGCATAAACGATTTGTGCCGTAAGTTAAAATTTCAATATGTTTATATTTTTGAGCTTCTTTTAAAATTTTTTCATAATATTTATCATCCTGAGGAAGCAGTAATTTTCCACCCTCACGCAGGGCATGTGCAACTTGTAATTTATTTTCTATAATGTTTTCAATCGTTTTAAATCGCTCAATTCCTTCATGTCCGATGGAAGTGATGACGCTTATGTCGGGCTTGACATACGAGGCTCTTCTGTAAGTTTTTTTCAGAGTTGAAACGGGCTGTTCTATCAAAAAAAGTTCTGTATCTTTTTTAAGTGATGCAAGATTACAGTAGGTTGCGACGATCATATTTGAGCTGTTTAATCTTGTATAGGTATTTATTTGCTCTTTTATGATGTTGTAAAGTTGTACTTTGAAGCCCGTTTTTCCATAACTTCCTGTGATTAAAACTCTCTTCGCTTGAGAGAGTTCTGAAGTGTAAAGGGCGATTTTGCGAAGTGCTTCATAAGTATTTTTAACTCTTAAAGTTGGAAGAGAAGTTTTGACTTTAGAGTTTTGTTTGAGCATTAAAGCCGAGATGCCTTTTTTTATCGCACCCTCTATTTTATGTTCATTACTTTTTGTTTTGTTGTACCAATCATCGTAATGTACGACAAACATATCGTTTGGCTGAAGATAATGATAAGTCTCATGTATCTCATGGATAATCAAAAACTCATCTAAATTTTTCCACACGCCGCCTGTAATGGAGGCTAACTCTTGTGCGGATAAATATATTTGAGCATTCATTTATTATATTTTTTTGAGTATTGGAAGTAAAATATTTTTACAAAAATCACTATGCTCTAAATCCATCATCAAGACAAAATTTTCTGCTTTTGTTAAGTCTATAATTGTTCCAGAGTCATGCGTGAACCAGCCAAGTCCCCAGCTTCTCTCTTCAAAAAGTATCTGATTGCCAAACTTATTTTCACACATTTCTTTCACATCTTTAAAATCATCTTTACTCATTTTGATAGCTTTAAATTTTCCATCTTCTTTTGTATATTTTACAAATCCCACATGCAGGTTTTTAGTAGCAACTTCCACATGCCAAAGATAGTTATCATTGCCAAAATCATAAAAATTTCCAAAGAGTTGTTTTTTTGCAAGATTTGGATTTTTGTCTAAATTGTTAAACCAATCTTTACAATACTCCTTGTTAAAAACATAGGTTTTATTTCCAGTACTTTCTATCTCATCATTTACTAATCGGAACGATTTATTTTTGAGTACGATTTTGCTGAGGGAATTGAAAAAGTTTATAAGAACATTTGCTCTTATTTCTTTAAATGTTGGGCTGTTTTTAGTGATAGAATGGAATTTAGCAGAGTCTAACTCATTTTTTATAAGTGATGTTTCTAAGGTGTTTTTATTTTCTATCTCATCTAAAACAATAAGTGCTTTGTAAGTTTCTAAACTTTTTTTTGGGAGTGAGTAGTTGAAAATCTCTCTGTCAAATTTACTTTCATCTTTGAGTTTTAAAATTTTGTCTGAAACTCTTCCCAAATAAAGATAAGCACTCCCGATGATAAACAGCAAATCTCCACCTTGAACTTCATTAAAAAGAGATTGTGCCAAATCATCCAAATCATCACTATGTTTGACAAGAATTTCTGGTTTACTCAATGCAGATGTGACATAATCCATATAATTGCCAGTCGTATAAAGTCTGTCGATTTTACTCTCATTTATCATTTTTGCGAGTTCTGCATGGGACTCTTTTGTCCAATCACTATCTTTATTTATAGATATTCCACCCACTAGAGCTACTATTTTTCCATCAAGTTTAAAGTTTTTCATATCGTTAAAAGCCGAACGCATTCCGTGCATGCCACCTCTACGACTTTGGTCATAAAAATGTACATAACCTGATTGTTTTTTGATACTTAACATTCTTCCCATTGTCTCAAAAGGAACTAACCCTTCGTAATCTTTTGCCGCTTGGAGTACATCATAGCCCATCTCTTTTAGAGCGAGTAAAATCCCTACACTTGCGAGTGGAGCGTGTTGTTGAAAGAGAGGCAGAAAATATTCCACATGCCAACCATCAATATCTGCTTTTATATTCCATCCAAATCTTTTAGATTCAAATGTTTGTTTTATGAGCCTTGCGCTATCTTGTTTTTTTGTTCCATAAGTGAGTATTGGAGTGTTTGGGCGTCTTTTATAAATAGCTTCTAAGAGTTTTGGATAGTGTTCTATTTCAGAATTTAAAATACACTTTCCACCCTCTCTCAAACCTTCAACTACTGAAGATTTTGCGGTCATGATGTTGTCGATATTTTTATGTAAATCCATGTGGTTTGGACCAATATTTGTAAAAAAGCATAAATCAGGATTTACCATCATCGTTCTCTCAACCCTATACGCTTCATCTGCTCCAACTGAGACTTCATTGATTTCAACAACATCATCATTTTCAAGGTTAATTAACGAACGAAGTACGGGAACTTCAGTATTTGCACTGTTAAGTACGGCATGTGTTTTTACTTGAGCGTTTAATATATGGTGAAACTGAACTTTCGCTCCAGTTTTCCCCTCTGTTCCTGTGACTAAAACTGTATAAGGATTATGTTCTTGTCTTACTTCTATAGCGCATTTTTTAAAAGCTTCAAAGCAATCTTTAACATGTAAAATAGGCACATTGATAAGTGGTGCATACTCTAAATTATCCAAAACTACAGCTTTTATTCCTACGCTTAAAACTTTGTTGAGTTCACTCTCAACATCTTTACCCTCTTTAATCCAATCTTTTATAGACATGGTAAAGTAGATGTTTCCCTTTTGGTAAGTCCCATAAGTTCCAACCCCACTAAAGTAAAGATTTTCATTTACCTCTTCATCTATCCATGCACCATTTGTATATTTGACAAGCTTAGTAGGTGTTAAAAATATCTCTTTATGATTATCTATTTTTTTACTTAGCTCGGATGCCATTTCTGTAAATTTTTCTCTATTTTCTACGGACATATCTAAAATAGAGTAGCTAAAGAGTTTTTCATCAGGATTTTCAATAAGCGTTTTTGTTCTTTGCATCCCACTTTTTACCTCTTCAATCCATTGAGATAGAGAGACCTCATTATCAAGATTTGGGTTTTCTAAAAGAGCAGGGCTAAAACCATTAAATGTTAAAAGATGTGTGAGCGTGACACAGCTAAAAGTTCTAGAATTTCCATCTGGAAATGGGTGCAAAAGTTCCAGCTCTCTTGGAACAAGTGCGATGGCTCTTAATTTTTCTTCATCTGTTTTTGCTTTTTTTATACTTTTATTGTATCTATCCACAATCTCTTGCATTTTTGAAACCATGAGCATCTGAATGCTATGTTTTGCTTCATAAAATTCATGTAAAGAGAGTTTGCTATCAATTGCTTGTTGCTGTTTTACATCGATGTTCGGATACCAGTTGCGGTAGTTAATTTTTCCATCTTTGAGCATCACTTGATAAACTTCATCCACATCAAGTTCATTTGCAGTTTTACCCCATTGTGCAGAGTTAAAAATCGCTGTACCATCATCTTTTCTCATCTCAAAAACTTCAACAAGATGCTCATAAGTAGTAGATTTTGCAAAAAAAGGCATACCAGAGTTTAAGTAGCGAATATCTCCAGGGCTTGATTTGAGATTTGTTGTGGCAACGCTGAGCATACAAACTTTGTGCAGTTCTCTCAGGTAAGTCGCTTTGAGTCCATTTGAAATATCAAAATTATCCATCATAAATGAAAAACCATTTAGAAGTGCTTGGACAGAGCCTCTTTCACCAGCTTCATAGCCAACCCAGCCATCATATTTTTTTTGAAATCTTCCATCGACAAAAAATCTCCAAAATTGTGACTTATCAAACGCTTTTAAATAGTGAATTCCTGACATCTTTTCCCCTTACTCATTTGTTATATTTTTTGTATCAAATTGCAAAATTTTGCCTGTATCTTCTGAGACTTCATCATAACTGAAATTCTTTGAATCTTTTATTGCACCACCCAATGAAAAATAAAATTTATCTTCAAAAAGTTCAAAAGAACGAGCAAACGAATCACTTTTAAAAGAAAAGTACTCTTTAAACGATTCAAAATCACCATTTTTCGCAAAAAATACTTTTACTTCTTTTTTGGTCTCATCATACGCCAAAAGATAGAGTGCATTTTCTTTTTTTAGTATATCCCAAACTTTGTACTGGCTTGAGAGAGTAATTTTTTTTATATCTAAATTTTTACCAGCACTTGAAATATAATAAACTCCAAATGGTTCAAACTGATGGTCATTGTGTGCATACGCACCGATGTAAATTGTTTTATCATTCATTTTTACTGAGCGAACAATTTTTCTTGATTTATCTTTTAAGTCTGTTGTTTTTGGAAAAAAATCTTCAGAGTCGAGTTTATAGTTAGGGATAAAACCTTTTGAAGTTTCATATTCTGCTACACTAAAAAAGAGCTTTTTTCTGCTTTGTGACATCTTTTGTAAATCAGAAGAAGATGGGAAATGTTTTGTAGCAAAGAATCTATCTCCAACTTCTAAAAAGCTATTTATTCGGTAATGGTCTAATTTTTGTATTTCCCAATTCTGTGCATTATCGGATGAGATAGCGACAGCCGCACCATTTTTTACACCAAGAGCTAGAAAAATTTTGTTATCATGCAAAGCAACATCATAAACATGCAAACCATCTTTAATATTTCTATATTTTTTTACACTTTGATTGAACTCTTTTATATAAAAATTTGCAAAGTCCCAATTTTCTTTTGCATCATGTCCAGGAATATACATTTTATTGTCAAATATTTTTATAATATCTATCTGTTCATCTTGAATGATTGCTTCAGTTTTAAACTCATTTGTTGTAGGATTGTAGCTTATAAGTGGTACTGGACCAGCATTTTGAGTTGGTCCTTCGTTGCTACTGTTTCCTGCTCCTAAATAAATTTTATTCTCAAAAACAGCCATATCCCAGATATTTTTAGCGTATAAATCTTTTTTAGTTTCATAGACCACTTTGTATGGGTCGCCGAGAAGTTTTATTTTGGTTGTAGCGTCGTAAGAAAAGAGGAGCGTGACTGCAAATAAAAGAAGTAATAATCTATTCATTCGTAGCCTTTGTTACATTCATTTGTTATCTAAGGAATCTGTTTTATAAAGCCTTGCTAAAAAACAAGCAGCGTGTTGTACGCTATCGACACGCACCCATTGACGGGTAAGTTTAAATCTAAAACTGTGAAGAGCTTTTTTTTGGTTGGCATGTGGATATACTGATTTTTCATCGTGAAAAGTTTTCATCAAACCTTTTGCACTGAGAAGCATATGTTCCATAATCCACGCTGCTTTTTTTTCATCTTTGAGATGTTTCGCCAAATAATAGGCACTCACAACACCCTCACATCTTGAAGCATCATGATAAACATGGTCGCCGTATTCGTAATAAAATCCGCCGATGTAGTCTTTGTTTGTGTTGAGTGTATTTTCATCTTTATACATATGTTCAAACATCGTTTTTGTGTCATTAAATACGAAGTTTATATAAGATTCTTTGGCAAGTCCATCCACTTTTACCCACTCTTCAATAGCCTGCATAAGCCAAGCATCCGCAGGAAGTGACTCAAACATATAGTCATATTTAATTGGTCGAACATTGACTAAAAAATCGAGTGCCATTTCTGATTTTGCTCTTATATCTTTTTTTAAATCTTCGTCGATATTTTCCACATGCCGAAAATAAAGTGCCAAACCAAGAAGTGCTTCTCCTGGATAGTAAAATGAAAAAAGCTCTTTTTTTACTTCATCTTTAGGATTTATGAGTGGTTTGCCATTGTTGAATTTTGGATGAATGTAGTATCCTAACATTTCTCCATCTTTATCAACTCTACTTAAAATATGACGGACTAGTCCATCCATCTCTTTTTTATAGCTTGTATCGCCTGTTTGGATGTAATAGTGCATGAGGGCAACAAGTCCAATTCCAGCTCCACCGAGTTTAGATTTAGCGTTAAAAAATGGATAACAAGCAAATTTATTTTTATATTTATGAGTTTTAAAAGTGGAAATCAAAAAATCAAGAGACTTTTTTGCTTTTTCCAAATAGAGTTTATTGCCACCGAGCTCATATCCACGAAGCAGTGAAATAGTTCCACCGCTGTGTCTTAGTATATTGTTATAAAGCGGGTCTATCATATTTGGGTGGATGTCATCTACGACTGTATCTTTGTATGGGTCATAATAGTATAAAAAGCTGCCATCCTCATTCATATTTTTAATGAGCCAATCGATGCTTTTTATAGTTTTATCGTAGATTTCATCTTTGCTAAATTCTATCGGAAGAGGATAACCTCTCTCAAGCTCTAAAACTTCATCATTATAAGAGATATAAGCGATACTTTTTATAAGCGTGTATTCAATGTCTTCTCTTCTCATAAGGTGAACTCTTTCGCTTATTTTGTCACTGAGTTTTGCAATTCCACACTGTTTTGAGAGATGATTTAAAAGTTGATGTATGCTCATAATTGAGTGTGTATAACCTTCTGTTGGCATAAAATATCTTGTAACATCGGCATGTGTATATTTGAGTCCGTTTACACCTGCTTCAAATCTATTTGGCGAGTGCATTCGCATGGCGGTTAAATTTCTTATATTGCATTCATCTTCGTGCGTAACCATTTCAAAGAGTATTCGGCATGTGGAACTCTCTTTGATAGTAAATTTACTGAAATTAGAATTTTCTCTTAATTTTAAAATAATTCTATTAATAGTTTGAGAGAAATTTTTCTTTTTTGAACCCCATCTTATTGGTTGAAGCCCATCTTGAAAAAGAGTTATATATATTTGAGAAATATCGTTATTGTAATTAAATAGTGAGTCAAAATTATCGACGAGAGGAACATTATAGAGGATTGAGTCTCTTAAATTTAAAAAAAAAGAGTTCAATGATTTTGAATTTTTCATCTGAAACTATCTTAATAATAAAATAAGTGAAACACGGTCATTAACATGAAGTTTTGAAAAAATTGAGCTTACATGTGCTTTTACTGTTCGTGTTGTTATATCTAGTGCTGAAGCAATTGCATCATTTGTAAAGCCATTCATTATCAATTGAACAACTTCTATCTCTTTTGTAGTGAGTCTGTTGTTTAAAAGTGCTTGAGATTCTTGACTTAAAGATTTATTGGCTCTGTTTTTAGCAAGGGAGGCTGTGAGTTCAGGGTATGTCCATATTTTGTCATCTAAAACTGTTTGAAGCATTTGCATATAGTGAACACTTAGCATTCTAGCATTTCCATACGCTTTTACACCCTTGGAAATAAGCATTTTACCAGTTGCAATTTCAGGAGCTTTCTCGAGTATAATCATATTTTTTGGCACGGAATTTGATGTAATCATTTTGTTGATATCATGAGCTACACTATCGTAATCAGCTATTAAAATGTAATCCTCTAAATCATTTAACAAATTAATTAAAGAGTCTAAGTCATAGCATGAGATTGAATGTTCTATGTCATGTCTCATTTTCCATTCATCAATTGTTTCCATGTTTGTGCTAAAAAATATGATTTCCATTTTATTTCTCCGTAAAAACGTATTCTTTCGTTTTTAAAATTGGTTTTAGGATGTATTGTAACACTGTTTTCTTACCTGTTATTATATCAACACTTACAGTCATTCCGGGAATTATTTTTAGAGGTTTCGCCTCTGTTCCTAAATGATTCTTATCTGTTTCCACATGGATGAGATAAAAAGTGTTCTCTTTTTTATCAGTAATAGTATCTGGTGAAATAGAAACAACTTTTCCAACAAGTACACCATGAAGATTTGAAGGATATGCAGAAATTTTTACTTTTGCTTCTGCTTCTGGATGTATAAATGCTATGTCAGCAGGTTTGATTTTTATCTCTAAATAGAGTTTTTTACTGGTTGGAACAATTTCTATCAAATCAGCCCCTGGTTTTATAACGCCTCCAACAGTATTTACAAAAAGTTTTTGAATAATTCCTTCTACGGGTGATTTTACGAGCGTTCTATCTACTTGATCGGTTAACTCTACTTGTTGTGTTTGAATTCTTGCTAACTCAGCTGTTACTGTATTTAATTGTTCTTTTGCAGTGCTAATCAAGAGTTGTTTAGCAGCTTTTCTGTTGCTGTTTGATTCTTCGATGAGCGATGCCAAACGAGGAAGTGAAAGTTTTGCAGCTTCTATATCATTTTCAATTGCACTTGCTTCTCGTTTAAGTTTTAAGAAGTCAACTTTTGATTTTATACCCTGAGCTACCATTGGTTCAGTCATTGCTATCTCTTCTGTTACAAACTCAAGAGACTTCTGTAATGAAGCAACTCTTGCTTTTGCTTCTGTCAGGGATTGTTTTTTTTGAGTAATTTGTTCTAAAATTGAATTATCTTTTGCCTCAAATTCTAATTTATTTGAATCAAATAGTTTTTTTGCTTCTTCAAGTTGTATATTGAGCTCTTCATTATCTGTTTTGGTAACATTAAAAGCAATATCATTTGCTTGTGCATAAAGTCTTGCTCTTTTTGCTTCTAGTTCTTCATACTTTATTTGGTTTGTTTGAGATGTTGATAAAGATTTAGCATTACTAATTTTTAATATAGCTTCTCCAACTTTAACTCTTTGACCCTCATTTACAAGAATTTCTTCTACTATTCCACCTTCAAGGTTCTGAATAATTTGATTTTGTCCATAGGCAATAGCTTCTCCATCCCCTCTCGTAATTTCATCAATTTCTGCTAAAGATGACCAAAAAATTGCTAAAAAAGTAGTGATAAGCCAAATTTTTATAACCTTACTTGTTTTAGATGGTACGGATTGTAAAATTGCAGAACTGAGACTATTCATAAATTCATAGTCTTTTTCAGTGTATTCTATTGGTTTATCACTTTTTTTCAATTTTTTTGCCTCCATCTTGTAATTTTTTCAGAGCTACATCTTTTTGGGCATCAATAAAAACTTTCCCTTCATTCATAACAATAATTCTGCTTACTATTTTTAGTAAGTTCATTTTTTGTGTTACAAGAAGGGCGGTTTTACTTTTTAAATTTTCATCTAAACTTTCAATAAGTCTTGATTCAGACAATTGATCCATCGCATTACTAGGCTCATCCATAAGCATAATAGGAGAGTCAAGTAAAAAAGCACGGGCTATACCGATACTCTGTTTTTGACCACCAGACAATCCTTGTCCTCTCTCACCTATTGGCATTTCATAACCTTTTGGATGTTTTTTAATGAATTCTGAAGTTCCACTAATGATTGCAGCTCTTATCATATCACTATCAGAACTGTGTGTTGCACGGTAAGTAATGTTATCTTTAACTGTTCCACGAAAGAGCATAATATCTTGGGAAACATAACCCATATTTTTTCTTAAATCTGCTGGGTCGATTTGGTTAATGTCTATGCCATCTATGAGAATTTGTCCAGAGTCTGGTTCATAAAGACCTAATATGAGTTTTTGGATAGTACTTTTTCCAGAACCTATACGACCAATAATAGCTACCCGTTCACCAGGGTTTATAATAAAGGAGACATTTTTTAGGATTTGAAAGTTTGTATTTGGATAAGAAAATGTTACATCTACAAACTCAATGCGACCACTAAAATCAGGTCGCTCAACAAACTTCTTCCCACTTGGTCGTTCACTTGGTTTGGCAAGTATGTCATTGATTGCATCGTAGGATGCTTTTGTATTTTCATAATTTGTAAGTATTCCTGCAACTTTTCCCATAGGTCCAATTGCTCTTGATGTTAAAATACCAATAGCAATTAATGCACCCATAGAGAGTTCAAAGGCTTGAATGAGATAGACCCCATAAATGATAATTAAAACTCTATTAATTTGCATAGCAAGTTCAGTAATTGTTGGAATAGAAGCAGATAAAAGTCTGGTTTTCATGCTTCTTGTAGCTATTTCACCAGTGGATTCTTCCCATTTCCATTGTACTTGATTGAGCGCACCGAGAGATTTGAGTGTTTCTATATTGTTGAGTGTTTCGATTAAAATAGAGCTTTTATTCGCTCCTGCTTCTTTTGTATTTTCAATACTTTCTTTTAAAGATTTTTTTACTAAATATGCATAGCCAATTATAAAAAATGCGGTTAAAATAGGAATGGTAACTATCGACCCACCAATGTACCAAACGATTATTAAAAATATTATTGAAAAAGGTAAATCAATAATAGTTGCCATTGTTGCATTTGTTAAAAAGCTTCTAATGTTGTCAAAATCTTTTAAGTGAGCAGAAAATGCACCCACAGAGGTAGGAATATGTGCCATTTTTAAATCAAGCACTTTTTCAAAAATAATAGATGCCATGATGACATCACTTTTTTTAGCAGCACTCTCAAGGAGGTGTGTTCTGGTAAATTTTAAAAAAGTATCAAGTATATAAATAATAGTGATACCAATAGCAAATACCCAAAGTGTTTCTATCGCATTGTTTGGAACAACTCTATCATAAACATTCATTGTAAATAAAGGGGAAGCGACAACAAAAATATTTATTAGAAAAGTTGCATATATAACATCTCTGTAAATACCAAATGAGAGTTTTAAAGTACTCCAAAACCAATGTTTTTGGTTTAAATTAAGGGTTCTTGAATTTTCGTCTGTGTGTTCAAAAGCTTTTTTTATCATAAAGCCAAAACCGATATACTCATCTTCGAGTACATCCATATCAACCCACTGCTCAACAGCTTCTTCGGTTGGCATAATAATCTTAGCTTCTTGTCCATCATCGCTAATTTTTTCTAAAATACAAGAGCCTTGATTTGAAAGTAAGATAATCATAGGAAGTTGTAGAGGAGATATCTGACTGAGAGGTCTTCTTAATATACTTGATTTAAGCCCAGCTCTCTCAGCGGCACGAGAAAAGAGCCCTTTGGCATTATTTATAGAAAACAGCTCAGGAGTTTCTTTTCCTATTTCTATAGGCAGTCCAGCAGTTAAAGCTTCTGCCGAAAAAGGTTTGTGATAAAGTTTAGTAAACAGAACCAGACAATCAAGCAAGGAATCTATTTTTAAATTATCAGCTCTTGTTATAAACATGCAACACCTTTGATATTTTTACTTTTTTATATAACTGTTTACTTCTTTGCTGTATCGGCATTAGCTGATTTGAGTACTCTTACAACAATATCTACTCGATTATTTAACTCAAGACCTTCGTTTTCAAATAAACCATTTGTAAACATAGGTGCTTTGTTTGACTGAGCATGAATATTTATATTTTCTTCTTTTGCTCCAGCTTCAATGAGTTTTTCTTTCACTACACTTGCTCTTTGATCTGATAAAAGCAACATTTTTGTTTCATCCATCTTTTCATCATCAACATTTCCAAGTACTTCAAATTTTAAATTTTCAAAGCCATAAGATTTGAGTTGATTAATTAAATCTTTTAATCTTTTGTTACCTTGATTTGTAAGGTCTGCATTTCTTGTATCAAAAACAAATCCACTATATCTTTCTATTTTTGCTGTATCTTCGTATCCTAATTCACAACCATAAGTGCTTCTCATTTTGTAGTTGAGTGAATTATTACATATATCTTGCTCATCAACAACTAAGTCAGTATCTTTATCTAATACCACTGGAAGGGCATCCATATTTTCAGGTACTTCCCCTTTTAATCCTACATTTTCATATACTATATCTTGGCTTCCAAGAACAGTTGGTACAAGTGTACCAAGAGCATCTAAAATTCTATATTTTGCGAAAAGTTGACTATAATCACTATTGATTATTTGTGCTTTTGAACCGATAAAATCATTTTGAGCAGAGAGCAAGTCAAGAAGAGAACGACGCCCTAAGTCATACTCTTTTTTGTAAAGATTAAGAGTTTTTTCTGCAAAATCTTTATATTTTTGAAGATGTACTAACTGTTGTGCCAATTTTTCATATGCTGCCCACGAAAGATTCAGATCTTCGATTGTATTGCGTCTGAGTTTGTTTTTTATTTCTACTTCTTTATGTACTTCACTTACACTTTTTTGAAGTGCGGCTGTGTCTGCAAAACCATTAAAGATATTGTATGAAAGAACTGCCATAGCTCTAAAGCGTTCATTTTCATCGTTGTAGTTTATATTCCCTTTATTTGTAGTGAGTGTTTCAGAAATTTCCACATCAAGACGAGGATAAAAAGGGGATTTACTTTTATGGTTTGTTGCTTCTGCTAAGCGGGTATTATACTTAGCTACTAACAGGGATGGATTGTTCTGCATTGCAAATTGTGCTGCATCTTCGATTGTCGCAGGAAAAGCAATTTCTTGGTTTGGTTTTTCCATATTTTCTACATCCAGATATCTTCCTAAAACAGCATGTAAATTATATGTAACATCCAGCAAAGTATTTTCTTGCACTACATAGTTTGATTTTGCTAGAGCTAAAGATGATTCAATTTTATTTACTTCTGAAAGAGTTGTTAATCCTGAATCATAAAGTTTTTGAACTTTAGCAAAAATCTCTTCATTGATGTTGATATTTTCTTTAGCATTGTCAAGTAATGCTTTTTGTCTGAGAACTTGAAGATAATTATTTACAAGTGCAAACGAAACAGCATTGACTTGTTCTATATATTTGTAAGCAGCTGCGATAGTTCTGTTTTCATGTTCTTTTACCTGATATGTGGTCTCAAATCCTTTAAAAATATTTTGAGTATATTTGAGTGAGCCATTATAAAAGTTATAGTCAAAAGTACCTTTAGTATCAGGAGCTGTTTCAAAATTTGTTGTCTTAACCTTGTCAAGTCCAGCTCCCACAGATACATCAAGTTTTGGATAGTAATCAGCCTTAGCAATTGTAATATCCTCTTTTGTAGAGTTATAGTTTTTAAGCTGTTCCAAAATAGTTGGATTTGTTGATAAAACTTCTTCAACTGTAACTTTAAGATTTTGAGCATTAAGCAGTGTGCATAAAGACAGTGCTAATAATATTGTTTTTTTCATGTTATATCCTTATTTATCTGTAATAATCGTTTTTAGTTCAACTTCTATACGACGATTTTCTGCACGACCTTCAACTGTTAAATTGTCTGCCACAGGTCTATTTTCCCCTTCACCAATTGCACTCAACCTACTTGTATTCACGCCTTGTTTTACAAGAGCTTGTTTTACAGAATTTGCTCTATTTTGAGAAAGAACCATATTTGATTCATCGCTTCCAATAGCATCTGTATGACCAGATACGATAGCGTTATATCCTTCGTTCTCTTTTAAAAATTGAGCAAATTTTGTAACATCTTCAGAATACTGCCCTTTTATATTGTATTTATTTGTGTCAAAGTTTACTTTTAAAATTGCTGTAACTGGACAACCAACTAAATTTACTTTGAAAAGTTTTGGAGTGTCTGGACATTGGTCATCCATGTCAAAAACACCATCTCCATCACTATCAGGTTCACAGCCATTTATATCGACTTTTCTTCCCAATGGTGTAGTTGGGCATTTATCATCCGCATCCACAACGCCATCTTTGTCCCCATCCAGTTCACAGCCAGTAGAATCCACTTTTCTACCGAGTGGAGTTGTAGGACATTTGTCTATGGAAGTTGGAACTCCATCGTGGTCATGGTCAAGCTCAACAGGTTCTTTTTCTACTGCAACTGGCAATATATGTGAATATTCACTTTTATTGATTGTTTTTTCATATCCTGCATCTACTGTTTTATTAGCATCATATGCCGTTCCATTTGTTATATTGGTTTTATGCCAATCTTTTGGTGCTACTTCTGAAGTTTTTTTAGCCGCTTCAACTTCCATTTTATTTTCAGCTATTTTAGCTTTCTCTGTTTTTTCCAGCTCTTGTTCTTTTATTTTTTTTGCTGCTGCACTTTCCATTTTTTTAGTAATTTCTTTTTGTCTCGCAGCTTCCTCTGTTGCGAGTGTTGCTGATTCTTCTCCTGCAACAACAGGTGCTTGAAGTACTGTTGGTGTTTGTTCTACTGGCATTTCGGCAGCATTCAGCGCCATAATGAGAATTGATGAGGCAATTAGAGATAATTTAAACGACATTTTCGATTCCTTTTCATACATCAGCAGTCGCCAATGTTATTTTATTGCGATAATTATAACAAATAAAAATGAGTAAATAGTGAGTTTGATGCAAATATATGCAACTAAAAGCTACTAATGTGTACTATGCTATAATTTTAACTAAAAAATATATATGGAAAAGTGACTAATGCGTTCAATTGAGGTAGATTTTATAATAAACAATAAAGAGAAGCTCTTAACTCAAACTTATTTTGAGTTACAGAGATTTTTTGAAGAAAAATATGGTCACGATACAGTCATTTTTATGGAAATTGGAACTTTTTTTGAAGTTTATGAAGTAAATAATGATAATGAGCAAATGGGAAAAGCAAAAGAGATAGCAGAACTCTTAAATATTCAGCTCACTAAAAAAAATAAAAACATTATAGAAAATTCGGACAAAAATCCACTCCTAGCTGGTGTTCCCGCAGTTTCATTTGAAAGATACTTAAATCGTTTAATAGCAGAGCAGAAATATACAATCATTGTTATAAAACAAAAAGGCAATCCTCCAAATATTAGCCGTTATATCTCACAAATAGTCTCTCCAGGGACAAATTTTGATCACATAATCGACAATGATGATAACTATATAGTTTCGCTTTTAATAGACAAATACAAAGATATTTACAATGTTGGCTACTCTGCAATCGATGTTACAACGGGAAAAACTTGGCTTTATGAGACGCATGGAACAAGCGAAGACCCATCCTATGCACTTGATGAAGTTTTTAATCTTTTAAATATTTATAGAACTTCAGAAATAGTTGTTACTTTTTTAGATGGTGTTGATAAGCAAAAACATGTGATGCAGTATCTTGAAATTCCAGAACATTATCACTATAGTGTGAACAATTTTCGTCCAAAAATTGAGTTTCAAAATGAGCTTTTTCGTGAAGTGTATCAGATACAATCTCTTCTTTCACCCATAGAACATTTAGACCTAGAACGCTCTCCTATGATAACCGAAGCATTGGCGATTTTAGTTCATTTTGTGATAGAGCATGATATACACATCGTGCAAAAGCTGGATATGCCTCGCATCATAGACAATCGCCGTTTTATGTACCTTGGAAACAATGCGCTTGAGCAAGTTGGAATAATCTCAAAAGATAAAAGAGAGTTTACGCTTTTAAAGATGATGGACAAAAGTGCCACAGCCATAGGAAAAAGACTTTTAAAAGAGAGGCTTCTTAACCCTGTTATGGAAAAAGAGGAGTTAGAGAGACGCTACGATCTTATAGAAAAAGTAGCTTCACATGTTCGTTTTCTTGATGAGACGATGCGGGGAATTTACGACTTGGAGCGACTCTCCCGTCGTCTTGATTTGGCACGATTGCATCCCTTTGAGATGAACCACATGTATGACTCCATGCTGAGTGTAAAAGAGCTTATGAAGTACGCTAAAAAACATAAAATCCAAAAAATATCTTTCCATGAATCCGAGGTGGATGAGTTTTTAAGAGATATAAGAAAAAGCATAGATTTAGATATATCTCGCCGTTTTACACATGCCACAGTCGATGAAAACTTTTTGATGAGCGGAGTAGATGAAGCAGTCGATACTTTGGTCAGAGATAACGCTGTCATGCTTCGAGCTTTTGAAGATATTATGAATAGTATCGAGGGTATGCTCGAGAGAGCAAGTGCTGGAAGTTCTAGCCGATTGGTGAGTTTGGGGCTTTTAGAAAAAGAGGGCTACTATATTTCTCTCAGTAAAAACAGATTTTCTATGATAGAAAGCGAGTTTAAAAAAGATGAAAATTTTGCAAAATTCAGCGTCAAAAAACTGACAAACAATGTAAAAATAACATCCAATTTTACAGATGATTTATCCGATAAAATCATGAAAAACCGTCGTAAAATAGTTTCGTTAGTCAAAGAGAGATTTATTCAACTCCAAGGAGTTTATGAGAAACGATACTCTTTGCTTTTTGACAGAGTTATAGCTTATGTTGCCGACCTTGATGTGGCTGTGAGCTCATCAAAAGTGGCACAAATTTATAACCATTCAAGACCGATGATAATCGATGTGCAAAAAGATGAAAACTTTATGCAAATCATGCAACTCAGGCATCCGCTCATAGAGATACAAGAGCGCGGCGGACTTTATGTTCCAAACGATATCGTCATGGGAAACCGCGCCTATATGGATTTGCCACATCCAACGACGGTGATGCTGGATGTCGGTGTGCATGATGGACATCCGATACACGGCGTACTTCTTTATGGCATTAACTCAAGCGGAAAAAGTTCATTGATGAAAAGTATAGGCATCGCGATTTTAATGGCACAATCTGGCTTTTTTGTGAGTGCTGCTGTTATGAAATTTAGCATTTATGATTCACTTTTTACACGCATTGTCTCCAAAGATAACCTTGCAAAAGGGCTTTCAACTTTCGCAGTCGAGATGTTAGAGCTCAAAAATATTTTTAACCGTGCCACAGTCCGTTCACTTGTCCTCGGAGATGAGATAAGCCACGGCACAGAAACCCTCTCAGGCGTGGCAATAGTTGCAAGTGCCATCATCAAACTTGCAAAACTCCGTTCGCTCTTTTTGTTCGCAACGCACCTGCATCAGCTCTCCACCATGAAAGAGATAACAAGCCTTGATAATGTAGTCGATTTGCACCTAAGCGTGGAGTATGACGAAGCCAAAGATGCTCTTGTTTTCAACCGAGTTTTACAAGCGGGAAGCGGAAGCAGTATCTACGGCTTGGAATTTGCAAAATCACTCCACATGGACAGCGACTTTTTAGACATAGCAAACAAAATCCGTAAAAGACTTGCAAATGATTTTGATGAATTAGAACTTTTAGTCAAGAAAAAAACGAGCAAATATAACAAAGAACTTTATGTGACGAAATGTATCATCTGTGGTGCGGTAGCAGAAGATGTCCACCACATTTCACAACGCTCACTCGCTGATAAAGCAGGTTTCATCGGGCATTTTCACGAAAACAACAAACACAATCTCATCCCACTCTGTAAAGAACACCACAACCAAATCCACGAAGGCAAAATCAAAGTCGATGGATTTGTGATGACCTCAAAAGGTTTAGAGTTGAAGTTTGAAGAGCAGATGAGTAAGCCGAAAAGTGTTGAGATAATTGAGCCAAAAATCAATGAAGTAAAAGAGACGCAAGAGGAAAAAGTTGAGGTTAAAAAGTTTGTTTTGGAGGATTGGTAATTTATAGAAATAGCTTGGCATGTGGAAACATTTTCACATGCCAACCACTCTAAACTTCTCTTTCTCGTTCCACCTCTCCCGAGGTGGAATGCATACTTCTCTCGTTTGCATACAAAAACTACAACCTGCAACACAAACTCCCAAGTTGGAGCTTAGGAAAACTTATTCCGTGAATCTACCATGCAACAAATTATAAATTTTATTATTCTCTCTTTTGCCTACCACTAAAACCAAGATAGTTATACTCTCATCTTCAACTTTATAAGCAAGTCTGAAACCTGCAGTTCTAAGCTTGATTTTATAGACATCATCAAAACCGCTTAATTTATCTTTTGGAACTTTTGGATTGATGAGTCTCTCAGCAAGTTTTTTTTTGAACTGTTCACTGATGGTAGTATCAAGGCTTTTCCACTCTTTGAGCGCCTTGGGATGAAAAGTGAGTTTATAACTCATTTAAAGAAACTTCTACGGGTGTAAAATTTTCATTCAGTCTATTTCTTACATCTTTTGAAAGCATGTAATCATCCAACATAGCCATCATTTTTTCATAAGTTTTTGCAGGAACTAAATACGCAGATGGTATGTTGTGATTTAAAATTGCAATCGCTTCATCCCCCGCATTTTTTAAAAGCTCACTTGGAGACTTTTTCAACTCTGTTATACTCGCTGTATAGTTTGATAATATAGGTTGCATTTAAGTACCTTTTTTAGTATTTAATTTAATACCATTATTATATATGAAAAATGTAATAATGTAAATATTTGGAAATAAGGTCAGACTGCAATAACTTCATTCTCGTTCAAATGCTTCAGAGAGTGTGAAAAAGCTGTTAAAAATTTCAGTTTTTGAAGTTCTTTCACAGTCTCCGTAGAGATGAATTAAGAGAAATATTTATGTCATTTATCGTATAAGCTTGTGCTATAATGTTCATCCAATGAAGTCAATAAAATCACTAAATTTAAAAGGGGATAATCGTGGATGAAAATAAAAGTTATGTAATATGGAACAATAAGGGAGGTGTTGGAAAGAGTACTATTACTTTTCATATTGCTTCGGTATATGCAGAAAATAATCCTGAAAGAGATGTTATTGTTGTAGATATGTGTCCTCAAGCTAATTCATCATCAATGCTGATGGGAGGAGGTAAAAAAAGCGAATTAGAACTTCAAGGGTTACTCACAAAAGATGAGCCAAAAAGTATTGTTGGATACATAACAAAAGCTACTTTAAAAGGGAATGCAGAGATTAATAACTATATTACTAAATTAAGCGATATCAACAAAAACTTAACTGACAATATATATCTCATTTCTGGTGATGGAAATTTAGAATTAATTGCTCCATTACTATCAACGAGAGCTAATGCAATTCCTCTTTCAGCGGAAGATAATCCTTGGATTGAAATTCATTCAATAATAAAGAATTTAACAAAAAAAAGATTAACCACTGAAAGAGCATGTACTTATTTCATCGATACCAATCCAAGTTTTGCTATTTATACTGAATTAGCAATTGCAGGGGGCGAAAAGTTATTAGTGCCAATTAATGCTGATGACTCCTCGATATTTGCTATTACAGGTCTTTTTAATCTTATTTGGGGGGCATCTTCTGTTCACCCAGTTTATGGAAATTATACTTTTGCAGCGCATGCGAAAAAATATAATCTTGAATTACCAAAAATAACTTTTTTGCTTGGAAATAGATTTACGCAAAAGGTCGGGGCAGCACACGCTTTTAAAGCATTATCTAATGAAGCAATTGAAAAAATGTATTCTGAATTTCAAAGAAATTCTGATAGATTTGTGGATACTGGAAACAAAATTGACAGTAAATTAGAGTTTGAAAATTCTTACAGTATTGAATTGAGAGATTTTAATAGTGCTGGAGTTGTTGCAGCAAATCAAGGTATTCCATTAAGTAAAATGGATAAGAATGTTTATGAAGTTTATGGTGAACAAATCCAAGTAGCAAGAACACAGCGTGACCTATGTAAATCTGCTATTGAAAATTTAGTTAATAAGTTGTAGTTAATAAATCAATACTCGAGTATTTGTTTTTTTTTTTTAAATAATCTAAGTTGAAATTTAGATTGCTGAAAGTTACTTGTTGCTTTCAGCCAAACATTTCCACATGCCAAACATCATAGTCTAAAATAACGTGAAGCTTTTCACGTCATTTCAGCCGTCTCATGCCAAACATTTTAAGCAACTGAAATAATTAAGTGAATAAAATTAATAAAGTAAAAGAGATAGACGAGGAAAAAGTCGAGGTTAAGAAGTTTGTTTTGGAAGATTGGTAGGAGTTATTCTAACCTTTGTGAAGCGTTTTTGTAAACTTCTAGTTCATCTCTTTTGCCGATAGCAATCACTTCGATGATAATTTTATCTTCTAAAATCGTATAAACTATTCGGATTCTTTTTCTATCCGCATACATTTTTCTGCAACCGCTGAGATTTAGTCCTGCTTTGTTTCCAAGTGCCTGACCAAGTTCAGGAGAAGTTGCAATTTTTTTGAGTTGTTTAAAAACCAAGAGTCTTTCACGGTTTGAAAGTTCAGCCAACTCCTCGTCAGCTTCAGTTTTTAAAACAATTTTATAAAGCATTTAAGTCGATGCCATATTTAGAAGCCGAATCTTCAAAAGAGATAGTTTTAGAGTTTTTTCTTAGCTGAACTATCTTATAAATTTCCGTATGTTCCATCAAATCATAAGCCTCTTTCAGGCGTTCATACTCATCTATCGGCAGTACAACGGCTTCGAGTTTATTGTTTTTTGAAATCGCAAAACGCTCTTTTGTATGGTTTACAATATCTTTCAAAACAGCCGAAAAGTTACGAGCCACATCACTCGCAGATATAATTTCATCTCGTGAATACGCTATCATAAGTATGTCCTATTATATGTAATATTTTTCGTATTATATCACATGTAATTTAATCTTGGCATGTGGAAACATTTTCACATGCCAAAACTATGACAAATTGCCATACTTTTAAAAATCACAACTAAGCAAAACCCCTAAAATAAGGCTTGTATAAATGCTTATATTTTGGAATATTTCCTTTTTGAGTTGATTTTATAATACAAAGTGTAACATCTTTTTTATTAAGTCAACACGGCTTTAGCTAATTTTATTTTACTTTTGTTCAGCATCTTACTCTCACTTATCTATTTTAACTCAAAACAACATTTGTATTTTTTATGAATAGGTGTAGCTGTATCACTTTTATATAAATATGTTCATTTTTACTTAACATTAATAAAATATTAAGAAAGGGGGGGGTGGAGAGGAATTTATAATCATACTCCCAAAAACTACGATAGACGATGCACATGTAATTACCAAGAGACTGAGAAAACAAATAGAAAATAAATTATTCCAACTTATAGGAAACAAAACAGCTTCATTTGGCATAACAAAACTGCAAGAGAATGATACGCTAGACCTAGCAATAGCCAGAGCAGATAAAGCTCTATATTATGCTGTCAAACGAACTGCTAAACTAGGCAGTCAATAAATCACAAAAAGTTATATTTTGATTTTTGAACCTTAAACTAATAAATTAGTTTTGCTAAACTTAAATTTCATTTTTGAAATAGGAGGTTTAGT
>JBAZSV010000005.1:120374-191596 GCA_041662265.1 Sulfurimonas sp. | reverse complement strand
AAAAAAAAGAGTCAGGAATCATCAATTCAGATATTTATAAGTTTGGAGCTAAATCTTCAAATAAACAGGTAGAAAAACAAGAGGTGGTTTAAGTTTCAGAATGTAACTTTTTTTTAATTTAACTGCCCAATTTTAAAGTTCGTTTGACATCAAGAGACAATCGTATATAAAATGTCTTGTTTCGCTTGAAGATGTTTTGCATTGCATGTTAATTCTAAAGTATAATACAAAAGTGTTACAAGTGCCATATTTTATTTAGTTAAAAAGAGTGTTTGATACCCTTGTGGTGCTTATTTGTGAGAGTTAGTAAAAATATGACAAATTTCAATAATTTAAAAGACAAAACAAAAAAATTGCTAAACTCTTCTTCTAGTTGGCGGTTATGATGTGTGGATTGTGTTGTGAAGGAGAAGGTGGGACAGGGTCAGCCTTTAACTAAGGATATAGCAATGCAACCAATCATTGTAATTGTTATAATTATTCTACTTTTGGCAGAACGGTTATATTAAAAGCTTTGTAGAGAGTTCTCAGCTCTCTACTCTGTCCCAACTAGTCAAAATTATATCTCATTTATCTAAATCAAAACTAAAAACTTTTCTTTGAATTTAATCTTGGCATGTGGAAAGATTTCCACATGCCAACCATCCCTAAACTTCCTAATCTACAGGATTAAAATACTCTTTTTCAGCGCCACAACTTGGGCAAGTCCAGTTCTCTGGTAAATCTTCAAACGCAGTTCCAGCAGGTATTCCATGTTTTTCATCTCCTATTTCTGGGTTGTAAACCCATCCACAAAACGCACATTTGTATTTTTTCATTTTTTATCCTTTGGAGTTAATTTTACTCTTAAAGTATATCTTCTTTATCAGTTTTCGTATTAGATGCAGTGAGTATTTGCTCTAAAAAATTGAGTCCATTTTTGGGTGTTTTTTCTGTCTCTTTTGTCATTTTGGTCGTGGACAAAATATCCGCAGTTGAGAACAACTGTTTTGCATTGTCTTTGAACTCTTGTTCGGCTTTTTGTGCTTCCATCAACTCTTTTATCAACTTTTTCTTAAAATCACTCACCATTTTTTCTATATCCATCGGTTTGGTTGGATTCTCTTTTTGTTCCTCTAAGAGTTTTTGTCTGTATTTCTCAACAAGTGCATCAATCTTCTCTTCGTTCAAATCTTTGAGAAATTCTGCTGCACCTTTTGTTGTTAAGTCTTTTTTAAACTGCGCTAGTTCTGCATCACTATCATTTATCTCATCTCGTGTTTTATATGAAGTGGTTGGAAATAACTTGTTTATTACTTTGAGATATTCACTACCAATACTTTTGTCTTCTTGGGATAATCCGATGGTGTTTGGTGCGTTTAAAAGAGAGGAAACTTGCATTTGTTACTCCTTAAAAATACTTTTATACCAAATTTACCAGCAAAAAAAGTTCCATTCAAAAAGGTTTTGGCGAGAGAGTCGTTCCATAATCTAAATCAGACCGCCATTTTGGATGGTGAAAATGTAATCTATGGTCACATGATTCTGAGACCATGGATTTATCTAAAGTAATAGTTCCTATTTTTTGCCACTCTTTTTCTGTTTTTATCATCTTATTAGCGACAAAAATATTAAAAATTAATTCCTCACCATCTTTAATTTTTAGCTCATCACGAAAATCTTTAGCATCCACTTTTGTGCTATTTTCTACCTCTATTTTCATCCATTTTGGAGTGATGATATTTTTATTATCTCCCTCTCCTAGCTCGGAAATCTCATAGAGTTGTCTTATTCCTTGATTTTCATCTGCCTTAGCAAATGTATGAGATACTTTTACGGCATACAATAGATTTTTAACAACTTCAAAAGTGAGGCTCAGAGATGGCTCATTTGTAAGTTGCACATCCGTATAGTGCTTAGAATCTGTCCCGCCAAAATCATCAATAAGAAAAAAATTGGCACTCTGCTCACTATTTAGGCTGTTTGGATTTGTTGTGGGGAAAAGTTTACCAGCAAATCCAAATGCTCTTATATCGCCACTTTGAGTATTACTCATTGCAGAAGAAGCCCTTGCAATTATAAGCGCTTGGCTACTTTTTTTAAAATAGCCACTATATATATTTTCAGTATCTATATCCCAAATTCCTTTAAAACATATACCATTAGGATGCGCTAGTTTTTCAAAAGGTTCTAAAATATCTGAATGATTATCTAAAGTCCTACGGGCATCTTTTAAGAGAGTGTCTTCCCCAAAGGAGGAGAGTTTAAAAAATGAGACTTCTCTTTGAGGTAGATTTTCTAGCTCGTCCGATTCTACTTGATTCCACACTTCGTTAAAACTAATATTGTAATCCTGTTTTTCACTCTTTACTTCCATTCTTGTCCCACACCCAGATAATGAGAATAGCATTGTTATAACGAACAGTAGTCTCATTTTGAATCCATTTAAAAAAAATAGAGTGATTTCTTACCAAACTAGAAAAAAGTTCAGTAAAAATAAAGCACCGAGTTTGATGAGTGAAAATAGAGTTGTGCCAATAATATTTCCAATTTGGCATGAGGTACAGTGTTTGTACTGTTTTCCTTCGTATTGCGCATAAAAAAAGTAGATAATAATTAACAAACCCATCAATAGCATAGTGTAATTTTCTACCGATACCAATGTGCTGAGCATCGCTTGGCTTATGAAAAATTTGGATGCGACACCGAGCAGTCCAGCTACAAAAAGGTACTTGAAAAGGTGGAGTATTCTGTCTCTTTTAAAAACAGTAGGGCAGTCATTTTGCGTAATTGCATCTGTTCCAAACTCCAGTTTTGAGTCAAAAAGTTTTTTTTCATCATTGTCTAATCTTATTCTGAAATTTGAACCAAACAGATAATCTATTTTTCTCTGAATTGTTATAGATAAATCACCGTCTGCTTCTAAAAATTTCTGAGTTGCATCTCTGTCTTCGTACATCACTTTTATTTTTTCATATCTTATAGTTTTTGTACTTAGCCCTGGAAAATAGGCTGTAGTTTCTGTTGGTGTGACTGTGCCTTCTCTCTTTAAAACCTTAGGATTTATTAGTTCTAAGAACTCACCATCTTCATTTTTTATGAGTATCACAGCAAGAGGAGAACCTATCTGAAACCCAGCCAGAGCATTTAAATCGTTCGCTTCCATCGTGTCTTTTAAATCTTGAATCAGGTTGAAGAGTTCATCGTTAAAGTGTCGTACATTTGCACCAAACTCTAAACTTGCGGTTGTTGGGTATTTTGTAATTTCTTTTATCATGCAATATTCCTAATTTTAAGTATAGAGAGGCTTCTTTCCATTACTACTATTCTCCCAAAGAAAAAACATTAGAAAGCGTGTTGATGTAGTTAAAATACCCAGTGATAGCCACAGCTTCTAAAATTTGAACATCACTGAAGCCAAGCTCTTTGAGCGTATCTATCTCGCCTTTTAAGATTTTGTAGTTATCTTTTTGAGAAGCTTTGATGCAAAATTTTAAAAGCTCTTTATCTGCTTGTGATGTTTTGATTGAGTCTATGCCTTGTAAAATTTCTTCTATCTGCGCATCACTCAAACCAAGCATCTTTGCTATGCTTTTATGCACATCAACGCACATCTTACACCCGTTTTCTTTTGAGATTAAAAGTGCGATAGCTTCTTTGATGTGGTAAGAGAGAGTAGTTTCATCGAGAAGGTATTTTTGAATCATTCCATCCGTAGCAAAATAGATTTTTTCATCTATGGCGAGAAGTTTAAATATATCACCAAGTTTTCCTGTTTTTTCTAAAATAGGTTTTGCTTTTGCTTGAATTGCCGGACTCATGTCCTCGAATTCGGGTAGTTTTATATGTGCCATTTCCATTCCTTTGAGTATGTATAAAAAATGTTAAGTTAAACTTTACGATAAAATCATAGGGTATAATTCTTATGTGAATATTAAAAACAGAATGTGTACCATAGTTCAAATTTTGTTTAAACTTGAACATGGCGTGTAATACAGCATAGTTACATTTTCTTCATTTCGATAAAAAGAAAATGCGACTTTTTCAAAGCTCTCATAGATAGAGCGTTTTCATCTGTAATTTCCATAGCATCCGAATCATTTACTAAAGTGCCGTTTATATCTGATGTACCTTCTATTTGAACAAAGTATATTTGTCTCTGTTCTTGGAGTGAATACTCTACACTTTTACCCACATCAAGCTCACAAATATAGATGTTCACATCTTGGTGTATTTTGACTTTAGCACTGCCGTCCTTGCCTGAAACAATATTTAAAAGTTTGTTTTGTCGCTCATTTTGGGTATATAACTCCTCTCCGTACATTGGTTCTAGCCCTTTTTGTGGAGGCAAAATCCAGATTTGAAGAAGCCTTAAATTCTCTTTTTTGTTATGGTTATATTCGGAGTGCAAAACACCGCTACCAGCACTCATGTACTGGACTTCACCGCGTTTTAGGGTTCTTTCATTGCCCATAGAGTCTTTGTGTGTTATCTCACCATCGACTACATAAGAAATTATCTCCATATCTCGATGCGGATGCATTCCAAAGCCGCTCTCAGGATGGACAATGTCATCATTTAAAACTCTCAGCACTCCAAAGTGCATATTCTCTGGGTTGTGATACTCGGCAAAAGAAAAATGAAATCTGCTCTCAAGCCAGCCCTGATTTGAGAGGTGCATTGCATCTTTTGGTATTTTTTTTAACATTTTAAACTCCTTATGTTAGTAGCTAGTTATGGGTAACTTGTCTGTTACTTTGCTAAAATACCTTCGAGTTCAAGAGTGATTTTTACTTCGTCTGCAACCACGACACCGCCTGTTTCAAGCGCTTGATTCCAATTCAATCCAAAATCTTTTCTGTTTATTTTACCTGAGAGAGATAATCCAGTTCTTGTACTTCCCCATGGGTCTTTGACTACGACACCACTTGTTTCAAGCTCTATTTTTACCTCTTTTGTAATACCGTGCATTGTGAGTTTTGTATAGGCTGTATTTCCCTCTACTTTTTCAAGAGTTAGGCTCATAGATGGGTATTTTACAACATCGAAAAAATCTGCACTTTTAAGGTGTGTATCTCTTTTTTCAATTTGTGTATTGATAGAATTTACATCCACATCGCCATGAAGTGCTACTAAAGATTTTGTTTTTTCATCATACTCAAATGTACCGCTGAATTTGTCAAATTGACCTTTTACATTTGATATCATCAAGTGTTTCACTTGAAAAGCAACATTTGAATGCGCCAAATCTACATTATAATTTCCTGCAAACAGAGTTCCCGCACTTAGCAAAGAAGCTAATACTAGTGTTCTTATTTTCATCTTTTATCCTTTAAATTACTAATTAGTAATAATTAGTTAAGTTCTTGCATAATTGCAAGAAGTTGTCTGCCTCAAAGAGGCAAACTTTCACAAAAAATCATTTAGTGATTTTTTTCATCGTGCTTTAGCACAGAAGTGCCACATCGGCTAGCGTAGCAAAATGGGCTTTGCTCATTTTGCGTGTATATTGAGTTCTGTAAGAACTCTAAGTTAAAGCTACTGTGACTTTTGCAGTTTTCTTAATAGATTAAATAAAGTTTCCATTTCATCATACTTTAAAACCTCAAAATAGCTCTCAAGATTTTTCGCATGGTCTGGAAACAACTTTTCAATAACATCCTCGCCCTTTGGCGTAATAGAGAGTATCGAAGTTCTTTTATCTTTTGAATGTGGAATAACGCTGATAAAACCGTCTCTTTTTAAGTTTCGTACAACAACAGTGACATTCCCTGGTGTTCCCATCGTAAGTTTAGTGATAGCACCAATACTTAAATCACCTCTGTGATATAAAACTTCTAAAATCTGAAATTGGTTCATAGTCAAATCAAATGATTGAATATAAAGTGACTCTTTGGCTCTTATTTTGTTATATGACCTAAAAAGCTGTATCCAAGTTGTCATGGCTTTGTCAGCGCTTCGTCCATAACTGTCAAGTTTTTTTATTTTCATCTCATTCATTCCTCAGCACAATAATACTACTAGTTAGTAATAATGTCAACTGTTTTTTAGTCAAGTTGATTCTACTTTTAAAGTATATTTTTTTTTGTGTTGGATGCACAAACAACGGCTGGAAATGATTTGTTTATTACTTTGAGATACTCATTGCCAACACTTTTATCTTCTTTGTTAGTTGATAATTTGGCGGTAAATAGAGAGGAAACTTGCATTTGCTATTCCTTTAGCGATACTTTATTCCAAATTTACCAGTAAAAAAAGTTCCATTCCACATGCCAAGTTTATAATTTACGCTTTTGTTTAACAAGCTAAAAAAAAATTAACTGGCATGTGAAAATAAACCGGCATACTTCAAGAGGCGATTTATAAGTAAATAACAAAACTTATTTAGCTAGAATTACAATTCTTTAAAGGAGCTAAAAAATGATAAAAATTATTATAAGTATAGGATTATTGCTGAGTGTAAACTTATTTGCTAGTTTATTTGATGATGGATTGGCTCAATATGCAAATGGCAATAAAAAAGAAGCGATGGAACTCCACACTAAAGCTTGTAATGACGGAAATATGCATGCTTGTATCGAACTAGGCATTCAGTATGCTAGTGGCGATGGGGTAAAACAAGACACAAGAAAAGCAAAAGGTTTTTTTGTTGAAGCTTGTAAAGCTAGATATTCAAAAGGTTGTTATAACTTAGGAGTTATGTATAAGCAAGGTGCTGATGGCGTAAAACAAAACAAAAAAAGAGCAGAAATGGCATTCAGTAGGGCTTGTTATATTGGAGATGAAAGAGGTTGTGAGCAGTTCAACTTATTGGACTCAAAAATGAGTCAGAAATTATAATTTTTACTTGTTAACTAACTTTTTTTGTTCTCAGTCTTTGGAGCTTTGGGACGAGTAAAGGGTGATTTCTGATGCTTCAGGTGGCTTATTGTGAGTTCTTAGCATTCTTTTTGCCATTTCTTTGTCGGCTTTCATCAACGATTTCAAAAGTATATTTTCATCATCATCGGTTCTTTTTTCATCTTTATGGTTTGCAAGGTATTCGTAACTGTTTTGTGCTGTAATTATACTTGACATCCATGTGCCAGAGCTTTTTTCCTCTGCGCTGACATTATTCAAAAATGCAACAGCTTCTTTCATTTGGGCTGTAATGTCGCCTGAGAATTGGTCAGTGAAACTGCCTTCAAGTCTGGTAGGTCCGCTGTATAGTCCCATTGCGAGACCTTGCTGTTGTGACATAAGTGATGATGCCATGTCTTGTTCTTCTTTGGTAAAATTACCACCTTCGTTGCTGCTTACGCCATACAAAGCGCGTCTATCGAAGTTTTGAAATGCCGAGTGCCAGTCTTGTCCTTCATAACTATTTGTATCAAATGGTTTGCCAGATTTTTTCATAGCGGCATATTGTGCATTCAGTTCAGTTCTGGCATCTTTAGCAACTTGTCCAAAACTTTTATCTTTAGAAAAAGTTTCCAATGATGGATTTGTGACAGCATCCGCCAATGCATTTGCTGGTTCGCCATTTCTGGTTGGAAAATATTGAGCATACTGACTTGGCATAACTATACTTTTAGAGATTAGTATCTTTGCTTCTTGGGAGATTTCAATTCTATCACCGTTCAACGCCACTGAACTATCAGTGAACTCCGTGTTTGGTGCGTTGGTCGTATTTTCATATTTATTGTAGAGTGTATGATTAGAATAAGCGATATCAGCTTTTATTGACATATTCATTTTTTGCTCTTTCATTTTGTTTGTATGTATTTAGCATTTCTTGTTCCTAATGCATAAACAAGTTTTAGTTGTCTAAAAACAAAAATAAACTGCATATGTAAAAGAACATTTTTGCTTTGCAAAAAGCAGTTCTCTTGTTTGGAAATTTTATAATTTTGTTATAATAACTACATGAAAATAATAAGAATGACAAATTTAAATGTAAAAAAATCATATACATTGTTTGACGCTGACTCATTAGAGATTGGGGATGTAGTCCCTTTAGATATTTATATAAAACAGTCTTCTAGTTATATTATCATCATAGAAGCTGGAACTATGCTTAGCGAAAAATTGTATCATTTACTACAAAAGCAGGAGAGTTTATATACATTAGATGAATTACACATTATAGATGGAATAGAGAGTGAAGAATGTGATGAAGAAAAACATGGCATTGATTGTAATGTATTATTAACTACTATTAAGCATGAAAAAAATGATTTTAAAAAGATTTTAAAATTACTTTATGAAGCAAATAGTTATATTTTTGACAACTTCTTACAGGATAAAAACAATAAAATTGATTTGATTTGTGTTGAATCTATCATACATTCAATTATTTTTTTAATTCAAAAAGATGAAAATTATTTAAAAGAAGTCATGCCTATTTTGCAAAATGATTATAAGATTGCAGCACATTCATTTAATGTTTTGCTTTATGCAATTCATATTGGGTGTCGTTTAAATTTCAGCGATACAAAACTTTTTGACTTAGGTAAGGCTGCATTATTGCATGATGTTGGTAAAAAGAAAATTTTTGAGATTATTGATAAAAGTGGTGAACTTAGTTTAGAAGAGCTAGAACTAACAAAGGAACATTCACAGTATAGTGTAGATATTCTCAAGGAAAACAGTATAAAAGAAATCGTTATTCTTAAAGCAGTTATGCAACACCATGAAAGATATGATGGAAGCGGTTATCCTCATAATTTACTTCAAAATGAAATCACTGATTTTGCATCTATTTTGGCCGTTTGTGATGTTTTTGATGCTCTCACAGTTTATAAACCAAATAGAAAGCGTCATACAACATTTGAAGCATTGACAATAATGCTTAAAGACCCGTCTATGAAGAATAAATTTAATAAAGCATATATCAAACTACTTTTAGTTTAACTTCAAATTCAGTCATCTATTAATCTATTTCTTGTATAATCGCCACAATTTTAGTATAAAAAGGAACATTCAGTATGGAAATTATAAGTCAACTTTTACCATTCGTATTTTTAATCGCAATTATGTATTTTGTGATTATTCGCCCACAACAAAAAGAGGCTAAAGCAAGAAAAGAGATGATTGAAGCTCTTAAAAAAGGCGATAAAGTTGTCACAAACGGTGGTTTTATAGTAGTTGTTTATAAAGTTGAAGAGCACCATTTGAGTGTAAAAATGAATGATGATGTAATCGTAAAAATTACAAAAGATTCTATCGCAAGAAAATATGAGAATGAAGCTTAATTACCGCATAGTTATCCTTGCAATCGCAACAATATTTGGAGTGTTTTTCTCTGCTCCTTCTTTATTGCAAACGCAAGAGGGTAAAAAAGTTACATTAGGATTAGATTTACAAGGTGGTTTGCACATGCTTCTTGGTGTAAAAACCGAGGAAGCTGCCGCATCACGCATTAAGTCTTTAGCTGCAAGTATTAAAAATTATAGTGAAAAAAAAGATATTTTAATCAATAACCTAGATTTTGATGAGGCTGGTGTTTCATTTACGCTCTTAGATGCGGATGATGTGAAGCATATTAAAGAGTTTTTGAGTAAAGTTGAGGGTGTAAAAATATCCCAAAACGGTGAAAATTTTTCTCTTAACTTAACGGAAGAAGAGAAAGTTAAAACACAAAATAAAGCGATAGACCAAGCGATTGAGACGATTAGAAACAGACTTGATCAATTTGGCTTGTCAGAGCCTACGGTAGCCCGTCAAGGAAATGAAGCAATACTTGTTGAGTTAGCTGGTATCAAAACTGCAGAAGAGGAGCAAAGAGCAAGAGAGTTGATTTCTCGTGCGGCAAAACTCGAACTTATGGCGGTGGATGAAGATAGAGCAGCGCGTGTTAATAGCATGAGCGATGCAGATGCACAATCGTATGGGGATGTGATTTTAGAAGATGCAAATAATCCTGCACAAAAATATTTAGTGCATGCTATACCCATTTTAGATGGTGGAATGCTCACCGATGCTTCGATGGGATTTGATAAAAATAATCGTCCTCTTATTAACTTTACTCTCAACGCTGAGGGTGCTGAAATCTTTGGAGATTTTACAGGCAGAAGTGTTGGAAAACGCCTCGCTGTTGTTCTTGATGGAAAAGTCTATTCAGCTCCAAATATTAATGAGCGTATCGGTGGCGGTAGCGGTCAGATATCTGGTAGTTATACAGTGGTAGAAGCAAAAGATTTGGCAATCGCACTTCGTTCTGGCTCACTTTCTGTACCGATTTATGTAATGGAAAAGCGTTCTGTTGGTCCTAGTTTGGGAGCGGATAGTATTCGTGCATCACTTTTGGCACTTGTGAGTGGGTTTGTACTGGTCATTCTTTTTATGATTTTTTACTATGGACTTGCAGGTGTAATTGCTACTTTTGCAGTTGTGGTAAACCTTTTTATCATTTTGGCGGTAATTTCACTTCTTGGTGCAACGCTCACACTTCCTGGTATGGCTGGTATAGTCCTTCACATCGGACTTGCGGTGGATGCAAATATCATTATTAATGAGAGGATTCGTGAGGGACTTCGTGCGGGAA
This sequence comes from Sulfurimonas sp., assembly GCA_041662265.1. GTDB lineage: Bacteria > Campylobacterota > Campylobacteria > Campylobacterales > Sulfurimonadaceae > Sulfurimonas. The sequence continues at coordinate 181,092 of JBAZSV010000005.1, read as the reverse complement.
TTCCAACAAGCAGAGCGATTTCTGAAGGGTATCAAAAAGCGATGCGTGCGATTTTGGATTCCAATATCACGCAGATTTTGGCATGTACAATTTTATATGCGTATGGAACGGGAGCTATCAAAGGCTTCGCAGTAACACTCAGTATGGGAATTTTAGCTTCAATGCTTACAGCGATTGTTGGAACTTATGGCATCTATCAGTTTTATATGAGTCGTATTGAAAAAGATAAAAACTACACTCTGTGGTTTGGTATGACAAGAAAAGGAGCATAATCATGGAACTTTTTAAAGAAGATAAAGTTTATAACTTTTTAGGAAAAGGGAAAATCTTTTTTGTTGCTTCATTCGTTTTATTTTTTATGGCTATTGGCGTTGTGGCAATAAAAGGGTTCTCTTTTGGTATAGATTTTACAGGTGGAACGGTTGTTCAGGTAAAATATACTGGGGATGCGCCTATTGATAAAATAAGAGAAAGTCTTAAAAAAAGTCCGCTTTTTGAACATGCAATGGTAAGTGAATTTGGTTCATCTCAAGAGGTTGTTATAAAAACTCCATCCTCAACGGTTGGTTTGAGCAATGACATCGGCGATACAACCAAAGAGATTTTAAAAGGCACGGGTGAATTTGAGATTCGCCGTGTGGATATGGTTGGTCCAAAAGTTGGAGATGAGTTGCGTGTGAAAGGTTTGAGTGCATTTTTACTCACACTTTTAGCGATTATGGCAACGGTAACATTTCGTTATGAGTGGCGTTTTGCACTTGCGGCAATTATCGCGATTATCCACGATATAGTTATTACTTTTGGATTTGTTGCTTATTTTGAAGTGGATTTTAATATCGAAAGTATTGCAGCACTTCTTATGATTCTAGGCTACTCAATTCACGATACCATTATCGTTTATGACCGTGTGAGAGAGCATATAGAAGAGTCTAAAGAGACAGATTTTGTTATGATTATCAACGAAGCGGTGTCGCGTACACAGTCGAGAACAACACTTACTTCATTAACAGTATTTTTTGTTGTATTGACACTTTTTGTTTTTGGTGGCGACATCATGTTAGGCTTTAGTTTTCCTATGCTTATCGGAGTTATTGTCGGAACATACAGCTCCATCTTTGTTGCAGCACAACTTGTTGTTTGGACAGGATTTAGCGTATCTGCTTACCGCCAAAACATGGCAGAAAAAGTAAAAAATCGAGCTGAAAAAGAGAGAATGCGCTCACAGTTTGAATCAGGAGTGATGTAAAAATCATTTCCACATGCCAAGGATAAACTCTGGCATGTGGAATTAAACTATTAGTTTTTTTCTTTTATATAAAACTTTACTTACTTTACCTAGCTTCCATTCAGTCACTTATTAAGATACTTTTTGTATAATCTTCACATAAAATATACGCATTTAAACTCATAATTATTGTAATATCAGGAGAAATAGTTGGAATACAATTCAAAATCAATAGAAAAAAAGTGGCAAAATTTTTGGAAAGAAAACAAAAGTTTTGAGCCGAGTGAAGATTTCACAAAACCTAAAAAATATATTTTAAGCATGTTCCCTTTTCCAAGTGGAAGACTTCACATGGGACATGTTCGTAACTACACACTCAGCGATGCTTTCGCACGATACTACCGCCAACAAAACTTCAATGTTCTTCACCCAATCGGCTTTGACAGTTTTGGTATGCCTGCTGAAAATGCAGCTATCAAAAACGGTTCACATCCAAAAAAATGGACTTATGACAACATTGATTATATGAAAAATGAGTTTTATTCTCTTGGTTTTTCATTCTCACGAGAGCGAGAACTCGCAACTTCGGATGAGCTTTACACAAAATTTGAGCAATCTTTTATCATCGACATGTATGAAAAAGGTCTTTTGTACCGCAAAAAAGGGATGCTCAATTGGTGTCCGCATGACCAAACAGTTCTTGCAAATGAGCAAGTGGTTGAGGGGTGTTGCTGGAGATGTGATACGCCTATTGTCAAAAAAGATATGAACCAATACTACTTCAAAATCACGCAGTACGGTGATGAACTTTTGAATGATTTGAAAAAACTTGAAGGCGGATGGCCGAAACAAGTTCTCACTATGCAGGAGAACTGGATAGGAAAATCGAATGGTTTGGCGTTTGATTTGTTTTTTGATGATGTTTCTCTTACAAAATTAAATCATAGCTTCAAAGGTTTTGATGTTTTTACAACGCGACCCGATACAATTTATGGCGTGAGTTACACAGCTCTCGCTCCTGAACACGAGATAGTCTCTTACATGATAGAAAATGCTCTTTTGTCAGAAGATGTTATTTCTCAAATCAAGGCGATGAAAACTACCTCTTCTATTGATAGACAAAAAGAGAAAAGTGGTGTTTCGCTTGGGCTTGATGTTCTTCATCCTTTAACTGGCAAAAAAGTTCCTGTTTGGATTGCAAACTTCGTTCTTATGGATTATGGAAGCGGTGCGGTTATGGCTGTTCCTGCCCATGATGACAGAGATTTTGATTTTGCTAAAAAGTATGATTTGGCTATTCATTCGGTTATCAAACCGTATGAGGGTGAACTAAGTTCTGAGTCTGCTTTTACCGAAGTTGGAGTGCTTTTTAACTCTCAAGAATTTGATGGCATGAACTCCAAAGAGGCACAATCAAAAATCATAGAACATTTTGAAGCGAAAAAAATCGGTAAAAAAACAACGAACTATAAACTCAAAGATTGGGGTGTAAGTCGTCAGCGTTACTGGGGAGCACCGATTCCTTTTGTTCATTGTGATGCTTGTGGTTTGGTGATGGAGAAAAAAGAGAATCTTCCAATCGCACTTCCTGAAGATATTGAGATAACGGGTGAGGGTAATCCGCTCGATAATCACCCAACTTGGAAACACTGCAAATGTCCGGCATGTGGAAATGACGCAATTCGTGAGACAGATACTATGGATACTTTTGTTGAATCTTCATGGTACTTTTTACGCTTTTGTGCATCGCCTAAAAATTGGGAAAGTGAAGCTTTCTCGTCAGAGCAGATAAAATACTGGATGGGTGTTGACCACTACATTGGCGGGATTGAACACGCGATTTTACATCTTTTGTACGCAAGATTTTTTACTAAAGTTTTTCGTGATTTAGGATACATTGAATTTGATGAGCCGTTTGATAAACTTCTCACACAAGGAATGGTTCTCAAAGATGGTGCAAAGATGAGTAAGTCAAAAGGCAACACGGTTGACCCTGATGCGATTATTGAAAAGTATGGTGCAGATACAGCGAGACTTTTTATACTCTTCGCCGCTCCTCCAACACAAGAGTTAGAGTGGAATGATAGTGCGGTTGAGGGTGCGTATAGATTTATCAAAAGATTTTTTGAGCGTTCAAGCCATATTACAAAAACAGATAAAATTCCTACAATTGCACATGCCACGCTTAGTAAAGAAGAGAAGTTTGCAAGAAAAAAAGTGTATGAAGCGTTGGTGAGAGCAAACGATGTTTACACGGAAAAATATACTTTTAATACAATGATTGCAGGTGTGATGGAGGCTATGAATGCTCTAAATCTTCAAAATAACTCTGCTGTTTGGAGTGAGGGGTATTGGATTCTTAGCTCCATCATGGAGCCTGTGATTCCTCACACTTGTTGGGATATCAGCAGTGAAAAATTCTCTTTGAAAAACTTCTCCAGCATAAAAGTTTTGGATGAAGTTTTTGTTGAAGACACTATTACACTTGGTGTTTCAATCAATGGAAAAAGAAGAACAGAGATAGAAGTGGCAACCGATGAGAGTGATGAAAATATCTTAAAAATTGCAAAAGAGAGTGCTGCAAAATGGTTAGAGGGGCAAACTCTACTTAAAGAGATAGTTGTTCCTAAAAAACTTGTGAATTTTGTAGTTAAAGGGTAAGTATGAAAAAATTTCCACATGCCAACAACATTATATTTTTAGTTTTAGTAGCTACACTTTTTTCGGCATGTGGATATAAGCAGAGTTCTAAATTTGCTCGTGAAGCAGTAGGTGAAAATATAAGTACAAGTGTTATTATTTCATCACAAGATCCTGAAAATACAGTTGTTATTAAAGATGCGGTTGATAGCGCGATTATAGAAGTTTTTCATGCTTCGCTTACAACGCGTGACTCCTCCGAGACTCATCTTACTTTAAAAATCCAAAATCCAGTATATGCTCCAACTCAATACGATAGCAACGGGTTTGTTGTAGGATACAGAACTACAGTTACGCTCAATATAGCTAGGCTTAAAAATGGTTTGAGTAAAAATTATGCAGTCAATGGAACTTATGATTTTAGTGTGAGTCCAAATGCGGTATTAACAGATCAAGAGAGATTTGATGCGATAAAGTATAGCTCAGAAAAAGCTATTAAATCATTTATTGCACAGGTTTCTGCTGAGGGTGCGCGAGATAAAACTACAAAGGAGAGAAGAGATGACAATACAAGCAATAATTAAAAATGCAATGAAAAGATTAGAGTTAGAGGGTAAACTTTTAACTCCTGATTTTTATGCAGAAGCGTTTTGTAAAGAGGCTCAAAAAGCTGGAATGAATTCGGAAGATTGTAATCAACTAGATAAATTTACACAAACGCTAGGGAAAGATTTTCAAAAAGAGTTAACAAATTATAGAATTACAACGATGAATGAACTTACTCGTTTTTTGATTTCTAAATTAAATAGAACAAATAAATCACAATGTTCCGAAATTCTTGATTCTCAAACTCTGCTTTTTAAAAGAGTCTTACAAGTTATAGAAGTGTTGCATAACAAAGAGGCGAGTGATTTAGCAAAAAAAACTATAGAACTTTTAGCGCAAACTCCATCCACTGCTCAACTAGAACAGCATAGACAATTATGGATTAATTTTATTACAACTTATGATGACTCATTTTTACAAAACTTGAGCTCTTTTGGCACGGTAGATTCTAAAAATTTAAGAGAAACTATAAAAAAATTTAAAACAATACCTATAAATGATACACTCAGTAATACAGATTTAGCAAAAATATCTTCACTTTTAGTTTCATCACTTGTCCCTTCGATAGCATCAAGTGTGAATGAAAAAATTGCAGATTTAAGTCAAAGAATTAAAAGTAATCCAGCTCTTTTAGACACGACAAGTATTGAAAATGAGATAAAAGCTGCAATTTCACTTAGAATAGCGCTCGATAAAGATAGTGTTAAAGAGATGGTAGAATCTATTGATGGTGTACTTGATAAACTCTCTTTAAGACTTATTGACATGATTGAAAAATCTGATAATTCTACAATTGAGATTAAAAAAATCAAAAGTGAGTTAGAAGCATATAATGGAGAACCTGACAAAAATTTCACTCTCTCACACAAAAAACTTTTTACAATAGCTTTAGCTTTGGAAGAAAATACTGAGCTTTTAAGCAAGGATTTAAGAGGGCATAATGAAGAAGTAAAAATCCTCGGTCAAAGAATTCATCAGCTTGAGGGTGATTTAGAAGCAGCAAAACAAGAGTCTAAAGAGGACTTTTTAACGAAACTTTATAATAAAAGAGCCTTAGAAGAATTTTTAACTATAAAAGAGGCAGAGTTTGAGAGATATGGACATAACTTTTCTGTAGTTATGTTTGATATAGACCATTTTAAAGCTGTAAATGATACATTCGGGCATGATGCTGGGGATGCAGTACTCTCTGCTTTTGCAAAGATACTTAAAAATGAAGCAAGAACAGTGGATATTGTTGGTAGATTTGGTGGCGAGGAGTTTTTGGCTATTTTAAGTGAAACCGATACTGCTGGTGGCGCTATTTTTGCAGAGAAAGTGAGACTGCATGTGGAACAAGCAAAATTTATGTATAAAGGTCAAAGAATAGCGGTAACTGTAAGTGTCGGTGTTTCAGAGAGAAAAGTGCATTCTTCTTTTCGTGCTGCAATTAATTCAGCAGATGAATATCTTTATAAAGCAAAAAAAGATGGGCGGAATCAAGTCGCATATAAGAAGTAATATTGGCACTCCAAGAGTTTTTGGCTCAGAAGCCACTTTATTATAATGAGATTGATTACACTCGAATGCCAAGGGTGTATGAGACAATAAAATCTTATTTTGATGCTCCAAAAATCATTCATATTATTGGAACAAACGGCAAGGGAACAACAGGGCGTTTTTTAGCGACTGCTTTAGTTTCTCTTGGGTTTAAAGTTGGGCATTACACATCTCCACATATTTTAGAATTTAATGAGCGAATTTGGCTAGATGGGAAAAATGTATCGGATGCAGTTTTAAACTTAGCCCATGAAAAACTTCAAACAATTTTAACAACTTCTGATTCGGATGCACTTAGTTATTTTGAATATACAACTCTTTTGTGCATGATAGTTTATGAAGGATGTGATTTTGTAGTTCTTGAAGCTGGGCTTGGCGGTGAATATGATGCTACTGCTGTGTTTTCTAATGTGCTAACGCTCGTAACACCTATAGATTGTGACCATGAAGCTTTTTTAGGAAACAGCATACAAGAGATAGCAACAACAAAGTTAAATGCTATGCAGAAGAGTGTGATTTTAGCAAATCAAAAACATCAAGAAGTTGAAGAAATTGCAAAAGAAATTGCACTTCAAAAAGGTGTGAAAGTTTACAATATAGATGCACTTTTGTCTGATGAAGATACAAATAAAATAGAAATTATTTCAAAAAATCTTTCCCTTGCTTTTTATTTACAAGAGAATTTAAAACTAAGTATTTGTGCTTTAAATTTTCTAGGGTTGAGTTATTGTGTGGATGATTTTAATAACTCTAGGCTTTTTGGCAGAGTAACAAAAATAAGTGAAAATATTACAATAGATGTCGGACATAACCCCTTAGCTGCGACTTCTCTTGTAAGTTCTTTATATCCGCAAAAATATATTTTAATCTATAACACCTATAAAGATAAAAACTATAAAGAGATATTAGAAATTTTAAAACCCATAATAGGGCATGTGGAAATTATAGAAGTGTTGGGTGAAAGAGTAGAGGAGAATGCGTTACTTCAAAAGAGTTTAACAGATTTAAAGATAGAATACACTTCTTTTAAAGAGATAAATCAACACAGTAACTACCTTGTATTTGGTTCTTTTAGTGTTGTAGAAGCATTTTTGAACTGGAAAAACAATGGATAATCACTTTACAATTACCATTCATGATGACAATGGTGTACAGCAATATAATTTACACCATTTTGTAAAAAAAGCAATTCTTTATGTGGCAATGTTTTTAGGTTTTATTGCTTTTGTTTCGGTCATGACTATTTTTTATCTTAATCATGAAGTGGAAGCAATAGATGTCAAACGCATGGCAATGCAAAAAAGTTATAAAGAGATAGAGCTGAAAAACAAAGAATTAAATGATAATATGAATGCTACTGCAGAGGCACTTCTTAGCAAAAAAGAGGAACTAGACAGAGTTTCTCAATCACTCTCCGACATAGAAACACTCATAGGACTTGCACCTGTGGAAGAGATGACACTTCAAGAAAGAGTGGATATTGCAAAGTTAAGTTCAGAAGATATGGTAACACTCTTACAGTTTATTCCAAGCGGTTCACCTGTTCGCTTCGCTGGTATTGGCGGTGATTTTGGAAGACGAATACATCCAATAACAAATAAAATAGAGTACCATGCAGGAACGGACATGAGGGCGGACATGAACACGCCTGTGAATGCTACAGCAGACGGCATTGTAGAGTTTGCAGGACCTGATGGTAAGAGCGGATATGGCAATCTTATAATTCTTCAGCACAACTATGGATTTAAAACATATTTTGCGCATTTAAATAAAATTGTGATAAAATCAGGTCAATTTATTAAAAAAGGCGATTTAATCGCTTATTCTGGCAACACAGGACTCACAAGCGGTCCGCATCTTCATTACGAAGTGAAATTTATGGCAAGAATAGTGAATCCAATTTGGTTTATAAAGTGGGACGCACTCAATTATAAAGAAATTTTTGAAAAGGAGAATGAAATTCCATGGCAATCTTTAATAAAAGCGACAGCACACATCAAAGTACCAAGCCCGACTCAAGCACAACCATTATCACAATCGGTTCATCAATAAAGGGGGAGATGAATCTCTCTTGCAATTTATATGTTGATGGCGAATTTGAAGGTGTTATTAACTCTAAAAATGAGGTAAACATCGGTAAACATGGACATATCAAAGGCGAGATATTTACAAATCGTCTTGTGGTTCAAGGTTTTATCGAAGGTACAATAAACGCTGATAAAGTTGAAATAAAAGCGGATGGGCGCGTCAAAGGCACGATAGAATCTTCTGAACTTATAATCGAATCAAAAGGTATTTTTGAGGGAATGAGCGTTTTAAAAACTGCGCAACTCTCAAAACAAAAAAAACCTCTTGAAACAATCCAAGTGCCAGAACCAGAGCCTTTAAAAATATAAACCGTAGGAAAAGTATGTCACAAAGTTCTTTATTTGAATATTTTAAAACAAACAAAACTCCAAATATGGAAGTTTTGGTTTGTGAAGATAAAAATGAGGCAGAAGAACTTGCAACTGTAGCGCATTTTTTTAAAAAAGATGTGCTTGTTTTTCCAGATTTTCGTCCTACTTTTGGCGATGATTTACGCTCTTATAAAGAGGAGTTGCATCAGCTTTTCTCTCAACTTAGAATTTATTATCGTGCAAAGAAAAAACCGCTTGTTATTGCACCGCTCAAAACTTTACTTTTCCACATGCCAAATGAGAAGTTACTCAAATCCACTTCACTAGAGTTTGGACAAACAATCGAGTTAAGCGCCTTTAAAGAGTGGATGCTTTTTTGGGGTTATAATTTTGTGGATATGGTTCAAGTAGAGGGCGAAATCTCTTTTCGTGGGGATATTATAGATATTTTTACTCCCTCGGCTAAAAATCCTGTGCGTATTTCACTTTTTGATAATGAAATAGAGCAGATAAAGTATTTTGAACTTGAATCGCAAAGAACGCAAAAAGAGGAACTTGAGAGCATTGAGATAACGAGCGCTTTTTACTCACTTGATGAAAATGGTTTTAACGCTTTAAATGAGAGAGTGCAAAATTCTCAGTTTGACTCTTTGGTCAAAGATGTTGCCTCTCTTGGATTTTGGTATCTGGATGAAAATGGTTCAAATTTTTTAGAGGGCAAAAATGCAAAGCTAAGTAAAAACTTAGACAATCTCCTCAAAGAAGCGTATGGTATAAACAATCCCATACTCTCAAGAGAGTCTTTTAACTTAGAGATACTTCCAGATTCGGATGCTTTTAAAGAGTTAGCAGTTGTAGATGTGAGTGTACTCTTAAAAGTTCATAAAGATAAAAAAATAACCATCATTGCAGCCAATGAAGCCTCTATGAAGCAGGTTGGAATTTATGAGTTTGAAAATATCAACAAAATCTATGCACCCTATATTTTAAATATTATCTCCAAAGATGAACTTGTAATTTCGCTCAACAAACCAGAGAAAAAGAGACGAAGAAGAAAAAGTGCAATACTGCTTGATGACCTTAAAGTCGGCGATTATGTTGTGCATGAAGATTATGGTGTGGGGATTTTTGAGGGGATTGAGCAGACTGAAATTCTCGGCGGTATCAAAGATTTTATCGTCATTAAATATGTCGGCGATGATAAAATTTTACTTCCTGTTGAAAACTTGGATTTCATCGACCGCTACATCGCTTCTGGCGGTTCAACTCCCGTTTTAGACAGACTTGGAAAAGGAAGTTTTGCCAAACTCAAAGAGAGTGTCAAAAAACGACTCTTTGAGATTGCAGGAGCGATTGTAAACACAGCGGCGGCTCGTGCGCTCATCAAAGCACCTCAAATGAGTGTCGATAAAAGAGAGTTAAAAGAGTTTCAAAAACTCTCAGGATTTGATTATACACAAGACCAAACCGTAGCAGTCGAAGAGATAGTTTCTCAGATGGAGTCTGGGCATATTATGGATAGACTTTTAAGCGGAGATGTCGGGTTTGGAAAAACAGAAGTTGCGATGAACACGATTTTTTCAGCTTACAAATCAGGTTTTCAGTCTGCTCTCATCGTTCCAACAACGCTTTTATCGGCGCAACATTATCGCTCACTTCGAGAGAGATTTGATAAACTTGGCATAAAAATATCAAAGCTCGATAGATTTGTAAGTGCAAAAGATAAAACTAATATTATCAAAGCTCTGGCATGTGGAGATTTGGACGCCGTAGTCGGGACACACTCTCTTTTTGGTTTGGAGTTTAAAAACTTAGGTGTTGTTATCATTGATGAAGAGCATAAGTTCGGAGTGAAGCAAAAAGAGAAAATCAAAGAGCTTTATCATAATGTGCATCTTCTTTCCATGAGTGCCACGCCCATCCCTCGCTCACTCAATCAAGCGATGAGTTCCATAAAAACGATGAGCCAACTTCTCACTCCGCCAAGCGACAGACAGCCTGTACGAACCTTTGTAAAAGAGTATGAAGAGAAACTCATAAAAGAGGTCATCCTTCGTGAACTTCGCCGTGGTGGACAGGTTTTTTATGTACACAATTCCATAGACCACATGCCGATAAAGCTTGGAGAACTCAAAGCGATTTTGCCAGAACTTCGTATCGTGATGTTGCATTCTCAAATCTCCGCAACAAAAACGGAAGAAGAACTTTTAAAGTTTGAAGAGGGTAAATATGATTTGATGTTAGCAACTTCCATCATCGAATCAGGAATCCATATGCCAAATGTAAACACCATTATCGTTGATGGTGCGGACAGATTTGGGATGGCAGATTTGCATCAATTACGCGGTCGTGTAGGTCGTGCGCATGCGGAGGGTTTTGCTTATTTTATAGTTGAAAATAAAGAGAATTTGACAGATGAAGCAAAAAAACGACTTTTGGCATTAGAGTCAAACTCCTTTTTGGGAAGCGGTTCTGTTTTGGCATACCATGATTTAGAGATAAGAGGCGGTGGAAATCTTGTCGGGGATGCACAGAGCGGACACATCAAAAATATCGGCTATTCGCTTTACCTTAGAATGCTCGAAGATGCTATAAAAGTGCTCAGCAACACAGTTGAGAGCGTGAAACTCAAAGTGGATATCAAACTCACTATCTCAGCTTTTATCTCCGATGAGGTTGTCAAAGAGGACAGATTACGACTGGACATTTACAGAAGACTCTCACAATGCGAAGAAGTAGTGGAAGTGTATGAGATAGAAGAAGAAGTTATCGACAGATTTGGAGTTTTAGATACTCCAACGAAACAGTTTTTTGAGCTTATGGTGATTAAACTTTTAAGTCTTGAAAATAGAATAAAATCTATCTCAAATTATGGGCAAAACATCACATTCACTTTCATGAATGAGGCAAAAGAGAGCATAAAATCAAATTCTAAAGATGATGACGACATTATAAAAGCGACGCTGATTTATCTGAGAAACAACAAGTCAAAGGTGTTATAAAAATATGAGAGTGATGTTTATAGGCGATATAGTTGGTCGTCCAGGGCGTGAGATGGTTAAGGCGCATCTTAAAAATATTAAAAAAGAGTATGAGGTTGATTTTGTTATTGCAAACTATGAAAATGCTTCGCATGGTTTTGGTGTAACACTTCAAAATGCGAATGAACTCTTGGCATGTGGAATTGATTGTATGAGTGGTGGCAATCACTCTTGGGATAAAAAAGATGTTGTAGCACTTTTTGATACACATGAGATACTCCGACCACATAATTATCCCGATGGAGTTCCTGGAACTGGGTGCAAAATTTATGAAGTGGCGGGTGAAAAGTTAGCTGTTCTTAATCTGATGGGACACTACTCTATGCCTTACGCTGACAATGCTTTTCGCTGTGCATTAGCTACGGTTGAGGCTCTTCACGCACAGGGAATTAAAAACATTTTTATAGATTTTCATGCAGAAGCTACAAGTGAAAAAAGAGCTATGATGATGCTTTTGCAAGGAAAAGTGAGTGGGATTATTGGGACGCATACGCATGTTTCAACAGATGATTTTCAAATCGTAAAAGGTACTGCATATTTGAGTGATATCGGACTCACGGGATGCAGAGACAATGTCATAGGAATGGATGAGAAAGTGCCATTAAAGCAGTTTTTAACTGGCATAAAAGGGCATTTTGATGTTCCAAAATCATGTAAAAAAATACTTCAAGTAGCACTCATGGATTTTAGTGATGGTGCGTGTTCGAATGCTGTAAAATTAAAATATTTTGATGATGCAAGAGTGATTAAAACTGAGGCGTGGATAGAAAATTAAGCTGTGATTTTGTAGTACTTATCATTTTGTGCATAAGTGTTTATCATGATATGACGCATATTTTGTTCTTGTAATTTTTGAACATTTTCTGGAAGTCTTGTATCTGTTTGTGGTGTTTGGTCAAGCGGATGGCGTGGTGTTCTAATAAGTGAAAATATTTTTGAATTATCTTCATACGAACTTTTTGCATTTTGGAGAGTTTTATTGCCCATAAACTCTTTTGTTAACTCTTTAGATTTGGATATGAACTCATTTTCTGGGTTTTTCAAAGCCTCTTCTTGTCTTTGAAGTTCTAACTTAGTGTTGAAAGATTTAGCCCTGTAAATATAATCAATAGGCAAATCTGAAGTTGAATTAAGGTCAAAATCAGACTGTGCAAGAAGTTTAGAACTAAAAGAAGTGTTATTACTACTCGTGTGTTCTTTAGTTTTTGCGGGTCTATCAGAAGCATTTGTCTGAATGTAAGTGCTATATGATGATACAAACATGATACTTCCTTTTCTATCTATTTTCTACATTATAAAACATATAAGCTTTCTTTTATATAAAGTTATTTTGCTAAAATGTCTTTATGAAATTTTTTAACATACTATTCATTTTATTTATAACTCACTTATCTGCTTCTGCTTTGGATAACATCACTCTGCAATTACAATGGAAGCATCAATTTGAATTTGCTGGATTTTATGCGGCACAAGAGAAAGGATTTTATAAAGATGTTGGATTGGATGTAAAATTTGTAGAGTTTAATGAAACAACAAATATAACAGAAGAAGTTTTAAATGGACATGCCCAATATGGACTTACATATTCGTCCATTATCGCAGAATATATGAGTGCAAAACCAATCGTTTTGGTGGCAAATTTTTTTAAACAATCCCCTTTAGTTTTAGTAGCACAAAAAAATATTCATACGCCTAATGATTTAAAAGGCAAGAAAGTTATGGGTATTTCTGAGAGCATTGACAATAGTACTTTACTCACAATGCTCGATAAGTTTAATGTCTCTGTTAAAGACATTATAAATATTCCAACGAGTTTCAACATAGATGACTTCATCAATAAAAAAGTAGATGCTATGAGTATCTTTACAACGAATGAACTCTATTACTTAGAAAAAAGTGGCATAGAATACACTATATTTGACCCAGTACTTTATGGAGCAAAATATTATGATGTTAATCTTTTTACATCTAAAAATGAAGTGCAAAACCATCCATTACGAGTTCAAATGTTCAAAGAAGCTTCCATAAAAGGCTGGAAGTATGCACTAGAACACAAAGATGAAGTTATAGACCTTATCCTAAAAAAGTATAATACTCAAAATAAATCAAAAGAAGCACTCAAGTTTGAAGCTATGCAGATAGAAAAAATCATGCTTCCAAATGTCTATGAAATCGGAAGTATAGACCTTGATAGGGTTAAAATAATTGCGGATAATTTTGTTCAATCTGGTTTTATTGAAAATAGTAAAAACAAGAATTTAGAATTATTCATTTATGATTATAAATCTAAAAATAATTCAATAAACTTTACTTTACAAGAGAGAGAGTATTTAGAGAAAAAAAAAGAGATTACAATGTGTGCAGACCCAGATTGGATGCCATTTGAAGCTATAGAAAATGGTGAGGTTGTAGGTCTAAATAAAGAGTTTATACAAATCGCTCAAGAGAAATTAGGTGTAGAATTTAAGCTCATTCCAACGAAAACTTGGTCTGATTCTATCGAATATGTTAAAACAAATAAATGTGATATTTTATCTCTTGTCTCGCCAACAAATGAAAGAAAAACATATTTAAATTTTACAGACCCGCATTTAAAAGTGCCTCAAGTGATTGTTACACAAATGGACAAACCAACAATTATAGATATCTCTATTTTAGAAGATAAAACAATCGCTTGTGTAAAAAACTACTCCATAATCGATATGATTAAACAAAAGTATAAGAATATAAAAATAGTTGAAGTAAAAAATGTTCAAGATGGACTAGAGATGGTAAGCGAGGGTAAAGTATTTGGTTTTGCTGATACATCCATAGCTATTGGCTATTACATTCAAAATGGTTTTTTTACGAATCTAAAAATAAGTGCGAGTTTTGATGAAAAAGTATCCTTGGGCTTTGGAATACGAAGTGATGACGCACTCCTTTATGCTGTATTGCAAAAAGTGGTGTTAAGTATTTCTGAGGAACAAAAACAGTCTATTATGAAAAAATGGTTTTCTATAAAGCAAGAGGTAGGTTTTGATTATAGTCTTTTTTTGAAGATGATTGCATTTTTTGCATTTTTTTCTCTTTTCTTTATTTATAGACAGTATGAATTAAAAAAATTAAACAATAAACTTCAAAAATCTTTTGAAGAAGAGAGAATCAATTCAAGAGATAAGGATCAACTTATTTTTAATCAAAAAAAACTTGCAGCTATGGATGAAGTCCTTGAAAATATTGCGCACCAATGGAGACAGCCTCTCTCTCAAATAAACTCATCTGTTTTAGTTATTGATGATAGAATGTATGAAAAAAACTTTAAAGATGATGTTATTGAAGAAAAATTGCTTGAGATTGAATCCCTCACTCAATACATGTCAAAAACTATAAATGATTTTAAAAACTTTTTTGATGGTCAAAGTAAAATGGAGAAATACTCTCTTAAAGATTTGATAGATAAGTCTGTTTATATCATTAGAGGAAGCCTTCTTTCTTTCAATATAAAAGTAGAAGTTATGGCAGATAAAAAGTGTATGCACTATGGGTTTCCTAATGAACTTGAACAGGTTATTCTTGTAATTTTAAATAATGCTAAAGATGTATTGGTGAGCAGAAGTATTCAGTATCCAATGATTAGAGTAGAAGTTGAAAAGATTGAACACGATTATCATATAAGAATCGAAGATAATGGCGGTGGAATCGATGAGTCAATTATTCATAAAATATTTGACCCTTACTTTACAACAAAATATAAATCACAAGGAACAGGTTTGGGATTGTATATTTCTCAAATGATTATTAAAGAGAGAATGAATGCTGAGTTGATTGTCAATAATACAAAAATTGGAGCATGTTTTACAATTATTTTTAAGGATGAAAATGCATAGTGATGTAAAAGAGTATGACATACTGTTTGTTGAAGATGAAAAAGCTATAAGAACGAATTATGTTAAATACTTACAAAGATATTTTAAAAATGTGTATGAAGCAGAGGATGGCGAGAGAGCGTATGAAATTTATAAGGCTAAAAAACCACATATTATGATTATTGATATAAATTTACCAAAGCTTAATGGTATTGATTTACTTAAAAAGATAAGAGAAAAAGACCATTCTACTAAAGTATTGATGCTTACATCGCACACAGATACGGGTTATTTACTTGATGCGGCAAGTCTTCAACTCACAAAATATTTGGTAAAGCCTATAAGTAGAGAAGATTTAAAAAATGCGCTCAATTTAGTAGAAGAAGAGCTTTCAAAATTTACGATAACAGAGAAAAAAAAGCTAATTCTTAAAGATAACTTTAGTTGGGATTATGACTCCAATGAACTTTATGATGATAACTATTTAGTACTTCTTACAAATAAAGAGAGAAAAATACTCACTATTCTTTTCTCAGATATCAACAGAACTTTTACATACGATGATATAATAATAGATGTTTGGTATGATCTTGATGAAGATAAAGTAGCTGCTCTCAAAACAATTATAAAAAATATAAGAAAAAAAGTACCCGAAAATACAATTAAAAATGTATTTGGCGAAGGGTATAAGATAGAAATTTAAAAGGTAAGTTTATGAACGCTCGAAATGTTATCGCAAAAGGGGAAAATAAGTTATGTTAAAAATACATCAGATATTTATTGTGAAGTTTTTACTGCTTTTTATTAGTGCTTTACTTATCTCCTCTATTATAAGTTATAGCGCACTGAAATCTATCATAATTACGAATAATACATCTAATCTTCAAAACAATATTCATCTTCTCTCTATTGAGCTCTCAAGAATTGATAATTTAGATGAATATGCCTCTAAAATTAGTGAAAAAACAAAAATGCGAGTAACTATAATCAGTGGCACAGGTGATGTGATCGCTGAATCAAATTCTGATAAAACTATCATGGAGAATCACTCCTCAAGATATGAAATCATGCAAGCAGACAGTGAAGAATTTTCACATATCATAAGGTACTCTGAGACACTCAATGTGGATTTTTTGTATGTAGCAAAAAAATTATCTTATAAAGGAAAAATTGTTTATGTTAGGTTGGCGATGAGTTTAGCCCAAGTTATGGATGATTTTTACTTATTGTGGATTAAACTTTTCTTTGTTTTTTCACTTATTTTGTTCATTGCTTTATTCGCTTCAAAAAAGATGAGCCAAAAAATAGTTTATGACATTATGCAGATTACAAAGTATCTTGATGAAATATCTAACAAAAATTATAAGGCAACCATAAAAACAAAATATTTTTATGAATTTTTACAAATCTCACTTCTTTTGAAAAACCTTGTAAAAAAACTTCACAATCGAGATAAGCAAAAACAAAAATATATAGCAAAACTCAGGTTAATGAACAAACAAAGAAATGATATTTTATCCGCTATTTCGCATGAGTTTAAAAACCCTATCGCTTCCATAATGGGATATGCGCAAACACTACAACAAGACTCTCATCTTGATATAAAAATACGAGAAAAATTTTTAGAAAAGATTAGCTCCAATGGTGACAAAATAACAAAAATGCTCGACCGATTGGCACTCACTGTGAAACTTGAGAACAGTGACATAGAGATTAAAGAGACTTCTTTTAATCTCAAGCTTTTGTGTGAAGAGGTAGTAGCAAATCTCTCTTTAAAATATAAAAGTAGAAAAATAGTTCTGAGTGCTCGGGATTGCATCATTCATGCTGATAAAACTATGCTAGAGTTGGCACTTATAAATCTTGTCGATAACGCACTCAAATACTCAGATGATGAGGTAGAAGTTGTACTCGAAGAGGATATGCTTTTGGTAAAGGATAAAGGCATTGGTATAAAAGAGAAATATTTAGACAAGGTGACTTCAAAATTTTACAGAGTTCATAAAAATAGCTGGGATAACTCTATGGGTATAGGACTTGCCATGGTAAGTTATATTTTAAAGGCGCATAAAACTGCGCTTTATATAAAATCAATATACTCAGAAGGTTCAACTTTTGGGTTTAGTTTGAAAAATATGTTGAAAAAGTAGAAGACAGCCAGCGAACTGGCTGTTATGTTACGCGGCAGCTTGAATTTTTTTAACGGTCTCATCAAAAAAGTTTTGTTCCATGCCGTATTCTTCAATAAGTTCACGAGCATTTTTTAAAGTTTCATCTGTCATTGTTCCATCAAGTGCAATAGCTTCTTTTGCAACTTTTAGAAACTTTGCCATCTCTTGTGTTTCAATATCACCAGCATCTTCTGGCTCATTAGAATATCGAATGAGGTGCACCAAATCAGGATCAAAATTCCATCGATAAAAGAGAGTTGCTGTAACATCTTCGGATTTACTTCCACATGCCAATATTTCTGCTTGTTCAGTCGTTTTTCCATTTTTCAATGCTTCACTTAACAATGCACCTTGCCCTGATTCTATGAGGTAGCGGCTAATAACGATTTTACCTAGTTCAAGCAAAAATGAAGCGAGTGAAAGATGCACCAAAAAAGAGCGATCTACTTTGTTCACCCATCGACTTACTAAGGCATTTTGCAACTGTGCGCGCGCCAAATAATTGATTTGCGTCATTCCATAAGGCGAGAGGTCAATGTCCATGCAAGTGTTTGCTGCTGAGGCAATTGTAAATGTGCGTACGGCATCTTTGCCTAAAAGTGAAATAGCTTGTGCTACATCTGTAACAGTGCGGCTTAGTCCATACAAAGGAGAGTTGGCTGTTTTGAGAATATATGCCGTAATAATCGGATCTTCTTTGACTGCATTCGCCATATCCATTACGCCACTACTCGGGTTGTTATACACCATTTCCACTTTTTGTACGGTTTCTGGGAGCATAGGTACATGCTCGATTTGTTCCATTAATTCAGCTTTCATTCATTTCTCCAAAATAATCTAAACTATCTTAGAGGATTATAGAGTATTGTTAGTAAAAATCATTATTTTTTTTTGTGATTTGTAAAAAATGTTACAAAAATGTGTGAAAAGTGAACTTTTAGAACTTTTTAGCGTGATGATTTTAAAAAAAATAGCAAACTGCAATACTTTTGCTTGAGTTGAATTTCTTTTGATATATTGCGTTTAAATTGATAAAAGAGAGTTCTTATGAGAGATTTTTGTGATGTTATAAAAGAGTTGAAAAAATATTTATCTGCGGATAAAAAGATAAAAATATTAGATAAAGATATTGCAGATGCTTTAGAGATTTCTCAAGCAAATTTTGCAACGCTGAAGCGTAGAAATTCTATGCCGTATGCAAATATATTGGTTTTTTGTCAGAAAGAGAAACTTTGCGCTGGTGAGATATTTTTTGCAGATTTATAAAAAAATCTGCTAAATCTTAGATTGGATTGTCACTTTTTTTGCTTCAAAAAGTTCTATTGCTTTTTGAACCATTGGCTCTTCTATTATATCTGTGCCGTTTATTTCTTTAGTTGCTTCGTCACCCTCTGAGCAGTTGCTGACACAACTCGCATTTGCGCCTATTTCTGCATCTTCTATCATGGAACTGCTTTGTGGAGTTGGCATGTGGAACTGCTCCGTCTGCTTAAGAGTTGTCTCTTGTGATGCAGATTGCGAGGGAGTGTATGAGGCTATTTCTGGAATTACATCATTTTTTTTTTCTTCTATCACTTTGGAACAAGGTAAACCTTTGATGGTTGTTTCAAAGCCGAACACCTCTCTTACAAACTGTCTTATAACTGTATAGCCATGTTTGAGTGCTTGTTTACATTTTTCATCTGCACAACTTTCCCACGACAAAACACCGTTTTCATAAGATATAAATGTTACGCTTTGAGTAAAACATTCGGCAAGTTCATAGTTTCTATCTTGGATTTTATGCACTAAAATTTCAAAAGTCTTGGCATGTGGATTTATTATGGCATGTGGAACTGTTTCTTCTTTTATATCTTCGATTGGAATTTGTATCTCTTCTTCTTTGGCATGTGGATTTATTTCGGCATGTGGAACTGTCTGTACTTGTTTTTCTTCTTCTGGTTTTGTATCGTCGGTTTGTGTCGGTAATGAAGCACTTTTATGGTGTTGCACTATGGCGTGAAGTGTTTCTATGGCAGGTCTTTGAATCTCTTTTTGCAGTGATTCTATCATCTGGTCAATCTCTTTGATGCGAAGCGCTTCTATCATTTTGAAAAATATGAGCGAGAGAACAAAAGAGCCATTTGCATTCACACTAAAAAGATATTTTGAGTCACTTAAAATTCTAAAAAATCTGTCTAAAACAAGAGTCGAAAAGAGTGAGTCGTGATTGTACATGCGTTCTTTGAGGTAGGCGATAAGCTCATCCACAACCATTTCAGGCTCATAATCTTCTAAAATTTTTGTATATTCAACCAACTGTCCATAATCTTTTGCAAAAACAGCACTAAATAAATCCGCTATAAATTTAGGGTCAACAAGTCCTAGCATATCGGTTACGGTTTTAACATCGACATGATTTTTTGAGTAGATTATAGCTTGGTCAAGCATGGTCAGAGTGTCTCTTAAACTTCCACTTCCACTTCGTGCGAGTATTTCAAGTGCATCACTTTCATACGCAATTTTTTCTAAGTTAAGGATGTGCGCTAAATGGTCTGCGATTTTATTTGTAGCAATACTTTTAAATCTAAAGTGTTGCGTACGGCTTAAAATAGTTGCTGGAAGTTTGAGCGGGTCAGTCGTTGCAAGTATAAACTTTACATAAGAGGGCGGTTCTTCAAGCGTTTTTAGAAGTGCATTAAATGCTTGAGGTGTGAGCATATGGACTTCATCGATGATGAAGATTTTAAATCTTGCCGTGGATGGTTTGTATTTTGTCTGCTCAACAAGGTCACGGATATCGTCAATCCCACGATTTGAAGCAGCATCCATCTCTACAATATCCATGTGACGACCATCAAGAGCTTGAACGCAGTTCGCACAAGTTCCACATGGCTTATGCGCCACACCTTTCTCACAAATAAGAGCTTTTGCGAAGATTCGTGCGGTGGAAGTTTTACCGCTTCCACGAAGACCTGAAAAAAGATAGGCATGAGAAAGTCGGTTGGAGTCGAGTGCGAGGGAGAGAGTTTGCGCGATAGTCTCTTGCCCTATAAGTTCATCAAAGTTGGACGGTCTATATTTTCTAGCTAATACCTCTGAACTCTCTCTCACTTCATCACGCTCCATTTTTAGGTAGAAGATTTTAACATGTAAAGAGTTAAAGTATCATCAAATTACAAGAGAGTGCTTATAGAGAGGTGGTTGTATTCATGTTTCGCAACTTTTTTTTGTGAAGATAAAACTTCATTTATATTTTTTGAGAATCTATTTTTTGTTTTTTCTAGGATGAGAACGATGGACGCACTTACGGTAAGCATAGGAAACTCTTTTATGTTTTCATCTCTATCTTTGGCTACGATAAAACCTCTTTTTTTGTCTTCTTGAGAGTAGAAATCTTTGGCATCTTGCGTAAATTTTGTTATTACTTTGAGTATTTTTTTAATATACAAATATTCATCTTCACCTTTGTTCTGTACTGCCACAAAAAAGTCATCACCGCCGATGTGTGCTTTAAAAAACTCTTGCGGTAAATGTTTTCTCAAAATATCTGCAAAAAGGAGAATAACTCTGTCTCCATTTCTAAAACCATACACATCGTTGAATGCTTTAAAGTTGTCTAAATCAAAATAACATAACAAGTAAGAGTCTTGATTTGTTGCTATATTTGAAATATATTTTTCTATCATTGTATTTCCAGGAAGTTTTGTGAGAGGGTTTTGCTCTCTTGCAAAAAGTAAATTTTCTTCATTCATAAGCGTAATGATGGCTCTTGCAGAGAGATAGCCGTAATATTTAGAGTTATTTGTAAGAATTATTCCTACAGACTCAGGATTATTTGAAAAGAGTTCTATAAGAGTTGCAATATCACTGTTGATATCTGCTATGCCACAAGGCGTGATTAAGTTTTTAAGTTTTGATTTTTTTGTGCCATCATTGAGTAAAAGTGACTTGCCATAATGTGAGTATAAAAACTCTTTTATAATGTTTTCTTGAACGATTCCTATAGGCTCATTATTTGAATTTATTACAGGCATTGTGGAGATATCTGGGTGTTTTTTAAAGTAGTCTATCACTTCATTCATTTTTGATTCTATAAATATAGGTTTTATTTTATCGAGATAAGTGTCTATTTTGTACTTGTTTTCTTCTCTTTTGTCATGTGTAATCAAATCTGTAATATTTTGATATTTTTTAACTATTTCGTTTGTGTTTAATGTTGGTTTTTGAACTAAATAGCCTTGCACCAAATGGCAACCAATATCTTTACATACAAGGAGTTCTTCTTTTGTTTCAACGCCCTCTGCAATGACCTTTATGCCAAGTTGAATAGCGAGATGCGTGATACTTCGAACCATAAGTTTTTTCTTTGCATCTTTTTCTATGTCAGTCAAAAAGAATCTGTCTATTTTTATAACATCAGGTGTGCTGTCGTAGAGAAGCTTATATCCAGAATAGCCAACTCCAAAATCATCAATGGCAATACAAAAATTTTCATCTTTGTAGTGCATAAGAACTTGTTCCATATTGCAATCACTCGATATTTCATGTCTTTCTGAAATTTCAAAGCAGATGTTATCTTTTTTTATATCATATTTTTTTAGCAGTTGATTTGTGTTGCCGTTGGAAAAGTCAGGCATTTCAAATAAGCGATTATCGAGGTTATAAAAGAGTTTAATATTTCTAAAATTGTCTATTTTTGTAAATTTTTGTATAGCTTTTTCTCGCAAAGCTATATCAAAAGAGTAGAGCAGATGTTCTTTATAGACTTGGTCAAAGAGTGCGAAAATAGAGTCAAAACCTACTTTTTTATAATTTCTCAGGAGTGCTTCAACGGCGTAAATCCTGCCAGTATGGATATTTATAATTGGTTGAAAGGCTATATCTAAAACTTTTAAATTGTCTAACCATATTTTGGGTAATGTGTTTTGCATACAGAAATTTTATAATGAAACAATTGCAAAATGATTACAGAAATTATTTTAGAGATTATTTTAGAGATTGAGCCACATCTTTGCAACACTTCTTAGGGCTTCTGGATTTTCTGAAGCGAAAAATTTGAGTTTTGGATTTTTATATTTTGTTTCAAATGAAAACTCTCTTTCTAAGTGTTCAACAATTGCGTCGCCTGAATGAATCAAAAGAGTCTCTTTGCCAAAATAATTTTGTAGAGCATCTGAGATGAGAGGAAAATGGGTACAGCCTAAAATCACGGCATGTGGAACTTCTAAATCTTTGAAATAGTGTTTAAGTGTAGCATCCAAAATTTCGCCCTCATAAATTCCCTCTTCAACCATCGGAACAAACAAACCTGTTGCTTTTGCTTGTAAGTTTACAAACCCTTGTTTATGAAGACTTGTTTCATACGCTTTTGAGTTTACGGTTGCTTTTGTACCTAAAATAAGAATATTTGAGTTTTTGTCTTTGAGTGCATTGGAAGTTGCAAGTACACCAGACTCCACCACTCCAATAACAGGGCATGTGGAACTCTCACGCATTTCATCGAGGGCATACGCACTGACGGTGTTACAAGCGACTATGATGAGGTCAAGTTCAAAGTTCTTGAAAAACTCGACGGCTTCTATGGCATAACGAATGATTGTGTTTTTGTCTTTGATACCATAAGGAACACGCGCGGTGTCTCCAAAGTAGATAATCTCTTCAAAAAGCTCATGCTCAAGAAGTGATTTTACAACTGTAAGTCCGCCAATTCCGCTATCAAATACACCTAGTTTCATAGTTTATTGGTTCGTATTCATACTTTCTAAGAACTCTGCATTCGTCGCTTTTTTGCCCATAGTTGTGTAAACAAATTTGAGTGCTTCGATTTCATTGTCTTGTTTATGAATCATCTGACGAAGAATAAATACTTTTTGTAAAACATCAGGACCGATAAGTAAATCATCTTTTCTTGTACCAGATTTAAGGATGTCGATAGCAGGGAAAATGCGTCTCTCAGCGATTTTGCGGTCAAGAACAACTTCCGAGTTGCCAGTTCCTTTGAACTCTTCAAAGATAACTTCATCCATTTTACTTCCAGTATCCACAAGTGCAGTTGCAATAATCGTCAAACTTCCGCCATTTTCAATATTTCTCGCTGCCCCAAAAAAGCGTTTTGGTTTGTGAAGTGCATTTGCATCCACACCACCAGAGAGAACTTTACCACTTGAAGGTGTTACGGTGTTGTAAGCCCTTGCTAGACGGGTGATAGAGTCAAGAAGAATTACTACATCTTTACCTAATTCAACGCGTCTTTTTGCTTTTTCTATAACCATTTCAGCAACTTTAACATGGTTTTTTGCAGGCATATCAAAAGTGGAACTATACACATCCCCTTTAACGCTTCTTTCCATGTCAGTTACCTCTTCAGGTCGCTCATCTACGAGTAAAACCATCAAATCTATGTCAGGATGATTTGCGGTAATTCCATGAGCAATCTCTTTTAAAAGCTCAGTTTTACCACTTCTTGGAGGGGCTACAATAAGTCCACGCTGACCTTTTCCAATAGGAGCAAATAAGTCCATCATACGACCGATAAGCCCTTTTTCTCTGTACTCTAGTTTGATTTGTTCTTGTGGATAGAGTGGAGTAAGGTTTTCAAAAAGAGGTCTTTTTTTACTCTCCTCAGGTGGTAAGCCATTGACCGCTTCTATTTTAATAAGTGCGTAATATCTCTCTTGGTCTTTTGGAGGGCGAACTTGACCTGTTACAACATCCCCATTTCTTAGTGCAAATCTCTTAATCTGCGTGTTTGAAACATACGCATCATTGATACTTTCGTTAAAACTTTTATCAATAGAACGGATAAATCCATACCCATCTTGCATGATTTCAAGAATTCCACTAAAGAGAATAAAACCGCCTTGTTCCGTTTGCGCCTTTAAAATTTCAAAGATAATATCTTGTCTTTTTAACTCATTTGGATGTTCAACATTGAGCTCATTTGCTAAAGTTACTAACTCTTCGATTGTTTTTGTACGAAGGTCATCAACTGTTACACCTTTGACAGGAGTGTGAGAACGAGTTTTGTTGTTTGGCTTTGTAGTCTTACGCGGTTGAGTTGGTACTGTTTGTGTTGGAGTTTCTGTTTGTGAATTGTTTTCACTCATTAAGTAATCACCTTAGTTCTTTTGGATTTTTTTGCATCATGCATAAACGAGAGGATATTGAGATATGTAAATATCTATTTTGATGTCGCAATTTTACACTAATTGAAGATGCAATGTCAAGTTTCTAAGTATTCTTAGCTTTTTAAACTCGAAATTGCATCCGCCATGCCCGATATATTTACTTTCGCTTCGTCAAGTGTTTTTTGCGTTCTCTCTGCGAGATTTCTCACTTCATCGGCTACTACTGCAAATCCTCTTCCGTGTTCTCCAGCTCGTGCTGCTTCTATGGATGCGTTAAGCGCTAAAAGATTTGTTTGGTCGGCAATATCTGAAATAGTATCCAAAATGTGAAATACACTTTGACTTTGATGTTGCAATAAGTTTAATTTTTCTTTAAATGCAACACTATCATTTGGTTGATTTAAACCTTTTAAATTTCCCTGAAATTCATCCATAAGAACTTCTTGTGAAGTTTTTAGTTCTGAAATTTTTACCTGAAGTTCTTCAACTTCTTGAAGGAGCGTAATTTTTTCATTTTTAAGTTCAGCGTTTGTGTTTTCAACTTCCACATGCCAAGACTCTTTTTGACGCTCTAAAGATTTTACCTCTTTTAAAACATTGTCATGCATTTTTTGTAAATTTGCTAAAAGATTTTTATTATCTTCTTCCTCATTGTTATCATCATAATGGCTTTCATTATAATGATGTGTATCATCATGTTTTGTATTTTCTTCATTCGCATCACTGAAAATGTCATTATATTTTATTTCATCATTTATAGTCTCATCATTATGAGTATATTGGATGAGTGTAGAGTTTGGAGTTTTTAGGAAAAAATAATATACAATTGAACCCAATGCTAAAACGATAGCAACAGTTCCTAAAATTATGAATAGTAGAGTTGAATCACTTGAGGAATTGACATCATTTTTCAGAAGTTCTAAGGCACTTTTATTCATTTGGGAGTAAAGACTTTGCAAACTTTCAATTTCCACTTTGTGTAACTTTTTGTTGTGCTCAATAATAGTTGAAAAAACTTTGAGAGTTTCTTGTTCTATTTCCGTTAATCCAATAATCTTTTTTTCATTATGTGCATAAGCAGTTGTAATTTTGTCATGCGTAGCTAAAACTAGGAGGTAAAGCGATACTTTTTCCTCCGCAGACAAATCTGAAGATATAGCGTCTATACCTTTGTTAAGTTGTTCATAATTTCCTTGAACATCTGACAAAGGCGAAGCAAAAGCGGTGATACTAAATAAAATTAAAAATATAATTGATTTCATAACATTCTACAAAGCAAGTACTATTCCAAAAAAATCAGCTTGAGCTACAACTAGGCATAAAGGTTTTTGTTAAATGCATCAAAAGATTGAAGTGTTTTTTCTAGTAGTTTTTTTGCATCTTCAAATATTTTTTCCATTGAATCACTCTGTTTCATGGACTTGTCAAACATCTTAACAATGCTTGATTTCGCATGATTTTTAGTGTTTTCATCTTTTTCTTTCATTGGTGCAAAAATATCTGCAATCTTGTTTGCCAGTTTTGTGACTGGAGTTTTTGGTGCATCTTGCTCTAATTCTTTTAAAAATGAGTCAATGAATGGTTTTGCCGTTTTCATAAAAGCGTCTATCTCTTTTTGGTCTTGTTCGTCTATCCCATTGCCTGTCATAGAAAATTGAAATGATTGCATGGAAGAGAAAGAAAGAGACTCTTTTGTACCATTTTTATTTTTTTCACTACTCATGGAAAGCTCTTGTTTGTTTGCAAAGTCCATTTTTATTACATCGCCACTCGATGTTTTCATACTTATGTTTAAGTCATGAGATGTATAAGCATTTAAGCCATAGGAAGTGTTCATAATTTGCTCCTTTTATTTTTAAGAGGTATGAATACATATCGGACAAGATATCAATTGTTTTAGTTTTTCAATGTATAATTGCCTCAATAGTTTATTTTTAAAGGAAAATTAAAATGAAAATTTTATTTATGGCTTTGATGATTTTGTGGATTAGTAGCTCTTTAGAAGCATATATGAAGCAGATTGTTTTGGAAAATTTTAAAGATAAAGAGAGTGCAGAGTCAGCACTACAAAAATTAAAAAGTGATGCAATCTACGAAAAGCTTAGTTTAATTGCAAAAGAAAATGGTTTTACGATTCATACTCTTTCCTCTGGAAATAGTACGAAACTCGTTGCAGAGCCTATAAAAAATAAGTTTATAGAAGATGAAACTCTAAAATTAGTGCAACCGATATTTAGTAAAGCAACTGCCATAAATATAGAAAAAACAGTTGTTGAAACCATAAAAACTGAGCCAGTTGTAAAATCTGAACCACTTACAAAAGGTGTAGTATCAACGCAAGTTTTTCCTCAAGGCTATCCTAAAAAAATTATGATGGGAACTTTTTCAACTAAAATAGGAGCTGATAAAGTATTTCAAGAATTTAAAAAAGATGCCTTATACGAAGAACTTTTTGCTTTGTCAAAAGAGAAGGGATTTGTGATTCATGTGCGTCCTCTTGGAACACATAACATTCTAAGTGCAGAGCCTTTCATAGAGCAATCATCTTTTGAAAATGCTATGAAATTAGTACGGTCAAAATTTAAAGAAGCGTATGGGTCGGGCGCAGATGCAGCTTATATGCAAACAAATGAAATTGTTGAAAAAAAAGAAGAAGTAAAAAAAGTTGATACAAATAAAACACAGTTAGTTGCCGAACCTCCTAAAAAAGAAGAACCAAAAAAAGTAGATACAAATAAAACAGCGATAGCAAAACAACCACAAAAAGTGGATACAAATATTTCAGCTCCTAAAAAAGAGATAACTTTATCAGAAATAGTGATTGAACCTACTATGAAAGAAACAAACATAACAAAAGAAACAAATGCAACACAACCAGTGCAAACACTTGTCGAAGATAACAACCAAGCCCTTGTATTGCCAACAGTTGAACTAGAAAAAGTACAAGAAGAGGTAAATAGCGAAAAAACAACATTTTTAGATGCTATTTTCAAATTATTTCATTCAGAACAACAAGATGAAGCAGTTCAAAATCTTGCTAAAAAAGAGACAAGTTTAGCTCCTGAGGAAGTAGTAAGAGAGAGAGATGATAGCTTTTCTATTATGGATTATATACTTTTTCTTTTCTTTGGGGCTCTTATGGGCGCAGCAATATATTATGGTCTGAAATTTAAAAAAATATATGATGAATATTAAAAATTAAGGAACTCTTTTGGGATATAAAATTTTAGTAACAAATGATGATGGATATCAGGCGAAAGGGCTTTTAGATTTAGTTGCCACGCTAAGAGAAATAGAGGGTGTGGAAGTTACAGTTGTCGCTCCAGCAAATGAAAAGTCGGCATGTGGACATTCTCTGACTTTGGTTCGTCCGCTTCGTTTTGTAAGTGTAGAAGATGATTTTTACAAACTTGATGATGGAACGCCGAGTGACTGTGTTTACCTTGCTCTTCACTCGATGTTTGAAGGGCAAAAACCTGATTTACTTGTGAGCGGAATAAATCGTGGCTCAAATATGGGTGAAGATATTACTTACTCAGGAACTTGCGCTGGAGCGATGGAAGCGGTTTTACATGATGTTCCTGCGATTGCCATAAGTCAAGTAATGGACTTTACAAATCCTGATGGAAATTTTTCTCTTGCTTGTGCGACTATAAAAGAGTTGGTTATAAAGATAAAAGAGGGTTCATTTCCACTCGCACATAGAGAATTTTTAAATGTAAATATTCCCGCAGAACTCAGCGTTGCTCCGATGA
The DNA here is from genome assembly GCA_041662265.1 of Sulfurimonas sp. GTDB lineage: Bacteria > Campylobacterota > Campylobacteria > Campylobacterales > Sulfurimonadaceae > Sulfurimonas. The sequence continues at coordinate 152,759 of JBAZSV010000005.1, read as the reverse complement.
GGGTGACTTATGCAGGGTACAGATGTTATGCAAATGACGCACATCTTCATAGAAACCCGCGTGGCGAGGAACATTATTGGTTAGGGTTGCATCCATTAGAGTTTCGTTCTCGAGATGTTGCGCATGACATGAGTGATTATGAAGCAATTGAAGCGGGTTTTATTTCTTTGACTCCGATTCATCTCGATATGAGTGCGTATAAAAGCATAAATGCGCTTGAAGAGTGGATGAAATAAATAGATGAAATATGACCGTATAAAACTTCTTTTAAACGATGATTTTGCAAAACTTCAAAATGCGAAAATCATCCTTTTGGGCGTTGGCGGAGTTGGAAGTTTTTGCCTTGATTGTCTCATACGAAGTGGAATTAGTGACATTACGATAGTAGATTTTGACACCTACGATGCAACCAATCAAAACCGCCAAATGTGGTCGGAACTTCACGAGGGCGAGTTCAAAGTTGAAGCTCTGCAAAAACACTATCCACATGCCAAGATAATCAATGTCAGAGTCGATGAGCAGTGGGTTTGGGATTTTGATTTTGACGCGTATGATTTAGTTTTAGATGCCATAGATGACAGAAATGCGAAACTAGCTTTAGCGCAAAAGTGTTATAAAAAACTTATCTCTTCTTTTGGTTCGGCTAAAAGACTTGACCCTACAAAAGTAGAAGTAGCCGATATCTGGAAAACGCACGGAGATAAATTTGGCTCAAAAATTCGCTACGAACTCAAAAAACGAGGCTTCAACAAAAAATACACAGCCATCTTTTCAAGTGAAGAAGTAGTTACAAAAGAAAAGGGCAGTTTCATGGGTGTCACGGCTACTTTTGGACTTACTATGTGTGCAGAGACAATTAAAAAAATAAGAAAATTTTAGTAGAGATGGGAGAGAAATTTGTTTGATTTTTTAGATAGTGATTGGTTTAATATAACGCTGGAAATAGTTTTTTTGATACTGATAAGTTACGATATAAAAAAATATATAGAGACAAAAAAGAGAGAATATATAACAAATATAGTTCTGACTTTGGGCTTCGCTGTGTGGACTTTGTACCCATACTACAATAGTTATGTTGCATGGGATGATGGACAAAAACTGAAAATTATTTCCACATGTCAAGAAGATACAAACCAGACGCTTTGTAAATGCGTGGATGAGAGAATTTTCAAGGAGTACAGTTTTGAGAGTTATCAGAGTTTAGATAAAAATAGTAGTGATTTTGTTGCGTTTATCAAAGAGGCAAAAGAGGATTGTTTAGATGCTTCATGGTTTTGATTTAAACGCACCACTCGTTTGTGAAGGAATCATCGGCGATGGCTGTGGTGGCGGAAGGATTTTTTTCATAAAAGACGAAACCCTCTACGCAAATGACCCTATGACAGGTGAAAATATTTTGCTTTTAGAAGATATCCACATGCCAAAGTCTATAAGAAAAAGTGGATGTAAAATTTTTATCGAGTGTGAAGATGAAAAGATAGAATTTGATTTGTCGGCTATGAAACCAAGTATAAAAAAAGTTTCGATATAATCATCAAAATAAATTTAAAAAAAGAGAACCATTATGGATAGAATTGAACCGATGACAGTTTTTGGTTATGCGAAACTTCAAGCTGAGATGAAAGATTTAAAACAGGTTAAAAGACCGCAAACTGTGAGAGATATTGAAGATGCGCTTGAGCATGGGGATTTGAAAGAAAATGCTGAGTACCATGCTGCAAAAGAGCAACAAAGACTCATAGATGGGCGACTTATTGAGCTAGCAGAGATTATTGGTTCTGCTCAGATAGTTGACCCATCCGAGCTTGAACATGCGCGTATAAGTTTTGGTTCGACTGTTGTTTTATGCGATTTAGCTACTGATGAAGAGATAACTTATGTGATTGTGGGTGGCTGTGAAAGTAACCCTGACATTGGGCTGATCTCGTTTAGTTCTCCTTTGGCAAAACAGCTTTTAGGGCGAGAAGAGGGCGATGATTTTAAAGCAAAACTTCCAAATGGTGAAAAAGAGTATGAAATTTTGGAAGTGAAATATCAGGAGATTGTATTTGAGTGCAATTAATGTCGGGATTATCGGAGCGAGTGGATACACTGGCTTAGAACTTGTAAAAATTCTTATAAATCATCCAAAGTTTTATCTAAATTATGTTGCGAATTCTGAGGGTGGAATAACTTTAAGTGAGCTTCATCCATCGTTAGCAAAAGTATATGAGTGTGCTGTAGAAAAAGCCGATATAGACGAAGTTGCAAAGAGATGCGCGCTTGTGTTTTTAGCAGTTCCTCATCAAACTGCGATGGCTTTTGTGAAACCACTTATGGCATGTGGAGTTAAGGTTGTTGACCTCTCCGCTGATTATAGATTGCCTCAAGATATTTATGAAGAGTTTTATTGTCCGCATACGGATGTTGAAAACTTAGAGAGTGCTGTTTATGGTTTGCCAGAGATGTTTCGAGATGAGCTAAAAACTGCCTCTTTAGTTGCAAATCCTGGGTGTTTTCCGACTTCTGCGATTTTAGGAATGTTGCCATTTATGAAGTTTAGAAATGCGCATACTCCCGTGATTGTTGATTCTAAAACTGGAGTGAGTGGAGCTGGGAAGAAACTGAGCGATGTGACCCATTTTGTAAATGTGAACGACAATCTTTTTGCGTACAATCCGCTTTCACACAGACATTCGCCAGAAATTGCTCAAAAGCTTGACATACCTTTGGATGAGGTCAATTTTGTGCCACATTTAGTTCCATTAACAAGAGGAATGATTTCATCGATTTATCTGCAAGTCCATGGCAATTTTGATGCAGTTGAAGTTCTTAAAGAGTACTACAAAGATGAACCTTTTGTGCGAATAAGCAAAAACCCTGTGGATATGAAAAATGTGGCAGGAACAAACTTTTGTGATATATTTGTAAAACAAAAAGAGAACATGCTTTTTATTTCAAGTGCGATTGATAACCTGATGCGTGGGGCTTCTTCACAAGCGGTTGTAAATGCAAACTTAATGATGGGGCTAGAAGAGAGTACGGGCATTCCAAGTATTGCTTATGTCCCATAACCTTACTTTAAAAGAGGGTGCATTTGTAGTTTCAGATGCACACTACTCGCACCTTCGTCCACAACTTTTAGATTTTATAAAAGCCATACACTCCAAAACTTTACAACCAACGCAACTTATTTTTATGGGCGATATGTTTGATACACTCTTCGGTGGCATTCCTTATACGCAAATAATCAATGAAGAGCCAATTAGGCTTTTAAACGAAATATCTCTTGAAATTGAGTTGATTTATCTGGAAGGAAATCATGATTTTAATTTAAAAAATATATTTCCACATGCCAAGATAGTTCCAATCTCACAACAACCTTTGGCATGTGGATTTGGTGAAAAAAAAATCCTATTAGCCCACGGTGACTTTGGAAGTGACAGAGGATACAAAATATACACTTCTCTTATACGAAACCCTTTTGTGTTGTTCTTTTTAAGAGTTGTGAATTTTATAAGCAATAATATGATTTTAAAAAAATTAGATGTGTATTTAAGTAAAAAAAATGATTGCAAAGAGTTCATCGGATTTAGGGAGTTTATAGCAAAAAGAATAAGTGATAATTATCCGTGTAACTACTTCATAGAAGGACATTTTCATCAAAATAAAACTCTTGTATTTGAAAATTTCAGTTATATAAATTTAGGTGCTTTTGCTTGCAATCAAAGATATTTTATTGTAAAATCATCCAAAGAAGTAGAGCTACTAGAAGAAAATATTTTCTTTAAGGATAAATAAATATGGATGACAATTCACTAAAAGTTGGTTCCAATGAAATGGAGCTTGTTGATTTTCGCATTCTAAAAGAAGAAAATGGCGAAATATATGAGGGTATTTACGGAATTAATGTCTCAAAAGTTCGTGAAATTATTCGTATTCCTAAGTTAACAGAGTTGCCGGGGACGCCTGATTTTATTGAAGGGATTTTTGATTTAAGAAGCGTTGTAATACCTGTCGTAAATTTAGCAAAATGGATGGGTATAACTGCACCAGAAGGTATAGAAGAAAAATCAAGAGTGATAATCACTGAGTTTAATAATGTACTTATTGGTTTTGTTGTTCATGAAGCAAAAAGAATACGACGAATAAACTGGAGTGATATAGAACCATCAAATTTTGGAGGTGGTTCAGGCTCTTTAGACGGAAGCAAAATCACTGGCGTTACCATGATTGAAGATGATAATGTTTTGCTGATTTTAGATTTAGAGAGTGTTGTACAAGATTTAGGTCTATATGAGCCTGATACAGATTACACTCCTGCTGAACTTGATTCTTTCGAAGGTACAGCATTAATTTTAGATGATAGTTCTACTGCTAGAAAGATTGTAAAAGAAGCACTTCTAAAAATGGGTTTTCATGTCGTTGAAGCTACGGATGGACAGGATGGACTAGAAAAATTAGAGGGCTTGTATGAAGCATATGGGGATGATATTGCAAATCATTTAAAACTCATAATTTCTGATGTTGAAATGCCTAAAATGGATGGTTTTCACTTTGCAGCGAATGTAAAAGAAGATGGAAGGTTTAATAATATACCGATTATATTTAACTCATCTATTAGCGATAGTTTTAGTGAAGGTAGAGGGAAAAAAGCTGGTGGAGAGGCTTATTTAGTTAAGTTTGAAGCAAGTTCATTTTATGATGAAGTGGCGCGAGTTGTTCGTGCACATATGAAGTAGGAGTTTAAGTATGGATGAATTTCAAGAAATATTACAAGATTTTTTAGTTGAATCATTTGAGTTGATAGAGCAATTAGATCAGGATTTAGTTGAGTTAGAATCACGACCAGATGATTTGGAACTTTTAAACGGAATTTTCCGTGTTGCACATACTATTAAAGGTGCATCGTCATTTTTAAATTTTGATGTATTAACACATCTTACGCATCACATGGAAGATGTGTTAAATAAAGCAAGACATGGAGACCTCGCGATTACAGCAGAGGTAATGGATGTTGTTTTAGAATCTATTGATCTTATGAAATCACTTCTAGTTATTATCCGTGACACAAGTTCGGATGCTGGGATAGAAGTGGGTGATTGTGTTGTAAGACTTGATATCATCAGTGGTGGAAAAGGCGATGTTCAGACTCCTGTTGCAGTTGCTCCAGCAGCTAAAGTCGTTGAAAAAGTTGTTGAAGAAGTAGCACCTTCTGCAGATGAACCAGATTATGACAATATGGACGCAGATGAAGTCGAAGCTGAAATAGAAAGACTTTTACAAGAGAGACAAAATCAAGATAAAGCAAAAAGAGCAGCAAAAATAGCAGCAGGGGAAAGTGTTCCAGTTGCTCCACCAGAACCAATGGATGAAGAAGAAGCAAAACCTGCACCAAAAGCAACACCTGCCCCTGTTCCAGTTCCAGTTGCTCCAAGAGCAACTCCATCAAGAGCTATTGGAAATGATGATGCAAAAGCGGCAGCTCCAGCAACAAGAGCTCCTGCAGTAGTTGAACAGACGATTCGTGTAGATGTAAAAAGACTTGACCACTTAATGAATCTTATAGGGGAGCTTGTTCTCGCTAAAAATCGTTTGATGAAAATCAATGTCGATGTTGAAGAGAGATATGAGGGTGAAGCGTTCTTGGAAGAGTTAAACCAGGTAGTTTCTATCGTTTCTCTTGTTACGACTGATTTGCAAATTGCTGTTATGAAGACTAGAATGTTGCCAATTGGAAAGGTATTTAACAAGTTTCCAAGAATGATTCGTGATTTAAGTCGTGAGTTAAATAAGAAAATAGAACTTGAAATTTCTGGTGAAGAGACAGAACTTGATAAGTCGATTGTTGAAGAAATAGGCGACCCTTTAGTTCACATTATTAGAAATTCATGTGACCATGGTGTAGAAATTCCTTCCATTCGTGTAGCAGCTGGAAAAACTGAGACAGGAACAATTACTTTAAAAGCATACAATGAAGGGAATGCTATTGTTATCCAAATAGATGACGATGGAAAAGGTCTTGACCCTGACATGTTAAAAAACAAATCAGTTGAAAAAGGCATCATAACAGATGCAGAAGCTGATCTTATGAGTAGTAAAGAAGCCTATGCTCTTATTTTTAAACCAGGTTTTTCAACTGCTGCTGCTGTAACAAGTGTGAGTGGTCGCGGTGTTGGTATGGATGTTGTAAAAACAAACATAGAAAAACTCAATGGTATTATTGATATCGAAAGTGAAATAGGTGTTGGAACATCTATGAAGTTAAAGATTCCTTTAACTCTCGCTATTATTCAGGCTCTTTTAGTAGGCGTTCAAGAGGAGCATTATGCAATTCCTTTAGCGTCTGTTTTAGAAACTGTTCGTATATCAAAAGATGAGATTTATACGGTTGAAAATCGCTCAGTTATGAGACTTCGTGATGATGTTCTCTCTTTAGTACATATTGGCGATATTTTTGAAGTGGAGCGAATTCTTGACTCAAGTGAACATGCGTATGTTGTTGTTTTAGGACTTGGTTCTAGTAAACTTGGACTTATTGTGGATACACTTGTCGGGCAAGAAGAGATAGTTATCAAATCAATGGGCGATTACTTAAAAGGTATCGAAGGAATTGCTGGAGCTACTATTCGTGGAGATGGTGGAGTAACACTTATTGTGGATGTTGCAGCACTTATGCAGATGGCAAGAGGCGTGAAAGCAAAAGCTATGGTAGAAGAGACAAGTTCTAGCAGTAAAAAAGAAAAAACAAGAGCAAGTGATTATAAAGTTATGATAGTGGATGATTCTAAAACAGATAGAATGATTATGAGAAAAGCGTTAGAGCCACTTGGCGTTACAATAGTTGAAGCTGGAGATGGACAAGAAGCTCTCAATACTTTAAAACAAGGTGATCATAATTTTGATGCGATGCTTATTGACATAGAAATGCCTAGAATGGATGGTTATACACTAGCTGGAGAGATTAAAAAATATAATAAATATAAAAATCTCCCTCTAATCGCTGTAACATCTCGTACAGGTAAGTCAGACCGTATGAGAGGTGTGGAATCTGGAATGATTGAGTATATAACGAAACCTTACTCTGCCGATTATTTAGCGAGTGTAGTTCAGAGAAATGTGAATTTCAAATCGGAGTTTTTATAATGAGTGATAAATTAAAACAGATTATTAACAAACAAAGCGAACAGCAAATTAGCCCTACGGATCATGCTGATGACATTATCCAGTTAGTTGGATTTATAATAGGTGAAGAAGAATATGCTGTGCCTATTTTAACAATTCAAGAGATTATTAAACCTATTAGATGGACAAGAGTTCCTCAAACTCCTGCATATGTTTTGGGTGTTTTTAATCTTCGAGGTTCAGTTATACCTCTTTTAGATCTTCGTACTAAGTTTGGACTTCGTCCTTTAAAGCACAGTGATGAAACTCGCTTTTTTGTTTTAAAACAAGGGGATGAAGTAGCTGGATTTGTAATTGACAGATTGACTATGGCTATTAGAATTAAGAAAACGGATATTGGTGCAGCACCTGATACTATTGCAGCAGACGATAGTATGATTGCGGGTGTTGGTAAACAAGCGGGTAGAATTTTAACCATACTCAAAGTAGATAAATTACTAGCAAGAGATTTTTAGTTACTAGTAAAATGGATGTATCTTTTTTAAACATTGAAACACAAGGTGATGCACTCTCTTTGAATTTTTCAGGAGAGTTCAATTTATATTGTATAACAAAATATCAAAATCAGGTAGAGACTATTTCTCTCTCTAAAATAAAAAAAGTATCTATAAACTTGAATGAACTAAGCTTTATAGATACCGCTGCATCGCTTTATATTAACAATCTTCAGAAGAATTTACAATCAAAAAATATACAAACTACTTTACTCTGTCATAAAAAAGAGATAGTCGATGCACTTGATTTGATTAAAAAACAAAAAAAAGTTTTACAAGCAATTCCACATGCCAAGAAAGTAAGTTTAATAGATACCATAGGTGAGGAAACTCATAAAAATTATATGGGTCTTCTTTCCTTTTTATCATTTTTAGGCGAAACATTCTTTACACATGCTCGTAGCATTACATCTTTGAAAAATCTTAGATTTAAAGAGATAGCTTTTGAAATGAATGAGAGTGCTATTAAGGCTCTGGGCATCGTTTGTTTAACTAGTTTCTTGATAGGTTTGGTTGTAGCTTACCAATCAGCGTATCAGCTTAACATGTATGGAGCAAATATATTTATAGTAGATATGCTTGGAATCTCAATGCTTAGGGAATTAGCGCCTCTTATAACTGCTATAGTTATAGCTGGGCGAAGTGGTTCTGCATTTACAGCACAAATCGGTGCTATGAAGATAACACAAGAGCTTGATGCAATGCGTACTATGGGTTTTGACCCTTATCTCTTTTTAGTTTTACCTCGCATAATAGCTTTGATGATTGCCATGCCGATACTTATCTTTGTTTCAGATATCATGGGCGTATTGGGTGGAATGCTTGTTGCAAATTTAAATTTACAAATAACACCAGAACTTTTTATAGATAGATTTAGAAATGTTGTCGCTGCAAAGCACTTTTTTATAGGCATAGGCAAAGGTCCATTTTTTGCGTTTTTAATTGCTTCTATTGGGATATATAGAGGTTTAATGGTTCAAGATGATACACAAAGTATAGGGTTTAATACAACGAAAAGTGTTGTAGAATCAATATTTGCAGTGATTGTGTGTGACGCAATTTTTTCTATTGCATTTACAAATTTGGGTATTTGATGAAAACTATCATAAAAGTACAAAATGTTAGAACAGTGTTTGATGGCAGAGTAGTGCATGATGGGCTAAATCTCACTATTAATAAAGGTGAAATTTATGGTCTTCTTGGTCCAAGCGGATGCGGTAAAACGACACTTTTGCGTGAAATGGTTATGTTACAAAAGTTTAGTGGCGGTTCTATAGAAATTTTGGGATATGACTTAGCAAATATCAAACAAGAAGATGCGCAAAAGCTTAGACAAGATTGGGGTGTTTTATTCCAAGCAGGAGCACTTTTTTCATCTCTGAGTGTTGCAGAAAATATTGCACTCCCTCTTCAAGAATATACCGACCTTTCAGAAATAATGATAGAGGAAATTGTAGCATTTAAGATAAATCTCGTTGGTTTGCAAAGTAGAGATGCACTTTTATATCCATCCCAAATAAGCGGAGGAATGAAAAAAAAAGCGGCTCTCGCTCGTGCTCTTGCAATGGATCCAAAACTTCTTTTTTTAGATGAGCCAACAAGTGGTTTAGACCCTATCTCAGCGAGAGATTTTGATGCTTTGATTTTAGAACTTCGTTCACTTTTGGGTCTTACGATTGTTATGGTTTCACATGATTTAAAATCAATTTACGATACACTTGACAGAGTTGCAATCATAGATAACAAAAAAATAGCCTATGAGGGAACACTTAGTGAAGTTACCTCTGCCAAAAGCGAATTTATAGAGACATTTTTTAGAGGGGCGGAGTAGATATGCAACGAGAGTATTTTATGAAAATGATGGAGATAAATTTATATGAATAACAAAGTAAACTACTCTTTAGTCGGTTTTTTAGTTCTTTTTGGAGTTGGGTTGATGCTGGGGTTTATATACTGGCTTTTACAACCTTCTAATGAGCAAGAGACAAAAAAATATACAATATATTTTAATGAGTCTATTTTAGGGCTAAATATAGATGCCCCTGTAAAATATAGAGGTATTGCAGTCGGTAAAGTTTCAGCGTTAGGAATTAGCCCCAAAAACTCAGAGCAGGTAGAAGTAACGGTTACTATTTTAAAATCAACACCTATAAAAGAAGATACTATTGCAAAACTTACAGCTCAGGGAATTACGGGTCTTAGTTATATAAATCTTGATATGGGTTCTCATGGTGCTGCTGAGTTAAAGGCACAAGAGGGTGAAAAATACCCATGTATAAAAAGTGCACCCTCATTTTTTGAAAATATTGAGTCTTCTCTTGGCTCTGTTTCTAAAAAGTTATCCTCAACTTTAGCGCAAACAGAAAAACTTTTAAATGATGAAAACCAAAAACAAATTACACTCGTACTTCAAAGAACCGCTGCATTTATGGATAAAATGGATAAAATTATTGATGATGAAACAATAAATCATTTACATTCTAGTGCAAAAAATATAGATATGGTGAGTAAAGATTTAACTAAAATCACACCAAATATAGATAAATTTATAAGTAATAGCATCTCATTTGAAGATAAAATTTCCTCATCGCTTGGCTCTATAATGAATAGTTATTTAGGCATTCGAGCTACAATGGATGAGGTAAAACGAGCAATTGCAAGTGGTGAATTTAATCTCAAAGAGATTTCGAGTGATGTTGTGCCAACGATAAATAATACACTTTTAGACACACAACGCTTGATTATTAAAGTTGAAGATATTCTAAATGCGTATGAGCGAAGTCCAGGGGATATTTTATTTAAACAAGAAGAAGTTAAAAAAGGTCCAGGGGAGAAGTGAGAATGAAGATTTTAGTTACGATATTTACTGTTTTATTATTGAGTGGATGTGTTGGTGTGCAACCTCCAATGAATGAGTATAAACTGAATTCCCACATGCCGTCGAGTAAGAGCAAAACACAAAAAGTTTTTGAAGATAAATCACTCAAAGTAGCCGAAGCATTTAGTTCTAACACTTTAATGTCTTTGGATATGAATTATGTTCAAGGTGAAAATAAACAGTTTGCTTTCTCTCAAGCAAAATGGGCTACTACGCCAAATCAGGCTATAACAGCGAAGTTACTTGAACTTTTAAGAGATGCTAATCTTTTTAAAAATATTCAAGTCTCTAAGTCAAGAAGTAAAAATGATTTGATTTTAGAAACAAATATTGAAGATTTTATGCAGTATTTTAGTGAGGATTTTAAAGAGTCGTACTCGAGCGTTGTACTGACTTTAACGCTTATTGACTCCAACAAAAACAGCGTTATTGCTACTAAAACATTTCGCTCTAAAGTGAATGCAAAAAGTTTAGATGTAGAGGGCGGAGTTGTAGCACTTGACGCGGCACTTTATGAGGTTTTATCGCAAATAAATGAGTGGTTTGCTCAGGTAAACAGATGATTTTAGAACAAGAATATAAGTCACGGAGAGAGACTTTAGCAACAAAGTTATCCAATAATTCTATAGTCGTTTTGTTTAGTGCAGAGAGTAAAACCCGTTCAAATGATACCGAGTATCCCTACAGACAAAATAGTAATTTTTACTATTTAAGTGGATTTAAAGAGGACAACTCTGCCTTAGTGATTATCAAAACAAAAAAGGGTCTCAAAACTATTTTATTTCTACAAAGCAAAGATAAAACATTAGAGCTTTGGAATGGAAAAAGATTAGGAGAGAAAAAAGCGAAAGAGAAATTTTTAGTGGATGAAGTCCACTCAATAAGCACATTGCAAGAGAAGTTAAAAGAGTTTTTTGTGAGTAAAAAATCTCTTTATTATGATTTTAGCTTGGATTATTCAAAAGTTAAAATTCTTAAAAAATATTCTAAACAGATATTTGCTCATAAAAATATTGCACTCATTATTGGTGAAATGAGGCTGATTAAATCAAATGCAGAGATAGAGTTGATAAAAAAAGCTATGAGCATCACAAAAGAAGCGCATCACGAGGCTATGAAGTTTGATAAGAGAAACAAGTATGAGTATGAACTTCAAGCAAAAATAGAGTATGTATTTAAGTCAAATGGTGCGTACAGTGATGCTTATACATCCATCGTGGCATGTGGAAATGCAGCAAATACACTTCATTATGTGAGCAATAATAAAATCCTTGGAGATAATGAGCTGATTCTCATAGATGCCGGATGTGAATATGAGTACTATGCAAGTGATATTACCAGAACGATTCCAGTCAATGGTACATTTACAAAACCTCAAAAAGAGCTTTACAATATGGTGCTGGAAGTTCAAAAAAAAATAATTAAGATGATAAAGCCACATGCCAAGCGAAGTACTCTCCAAGCAAAAGCAGAAAAGTTACTCACTCTGGGAATGATAAAACTAGGTATTCTCAAAGGTGACTCTAAAAAGCTTATCAAAAAAAAGAAACATAAAAAGTATTTTCCACATGGCATAGGGCATTGGATGGGTTTAGATGTTCACGACGAAGCGCCCTATAAATATCACAATGACAAAGAAATACCATTTATGAAAGGTATGGTTTTAACCATAGAACCAGCGATTTATTGTGATAAAAATGATAAAAGTATCCCAGAAAAATATCGTGGCATTGGAATTCGCATAGAAGATAATATTTTAGTGACAGCAAACGGTTATGAAAATCTTTCAAAAAGTATAGTTAAAAATATAAACGAGATAGAGTCTAAAAGCTAGTTGTAGCTATAACTCCAGCCCGTTAAACTCATTTGTTTTGCTTCGCTAAAGTTATCAGAATCAGCTAAAAAGTCCATAACAAACATTGCGGCATGTGGAATTGAGTTTATATCTTGAGGTTTGATTAAAAGCATAGGCATCGGCGTATCTTGAGAACTCTCTGCAAAACCAACTGCCATGATTTGGCTCATAAGCTCAGTTTGGTTTTTGATAGCATTTTCTTCTAAAAACTTCTCTAAAACAGCCTTTTGAACCTCTTGAGGCAAAGACTCATCTGTGTTTAAAAAGATTGTAAAATGGATTGGTGTATCCTTAAAATGCTCAGGAGCAGGGGCAGCCATAATGATATATTCAACATTTTGCAGATGTATTTCTATGTCATTTGTCTCTAAATATCTATTTGTTTTTATTACTTGTGGGTTCATTTTTTTCCTTTCATAATTCTACGCAAATGCCATATTCCATTTGATGTGCATCAATGTTTAGCTGAGTTTTAATCTCTTGTGCAAATATATCCATTTTATCAGTTTCGCCATGGATGAGGCAAAGGTGCTCTAAATTTTTCACAGGTCGTAACCACTCTATGAGTTCTTTTTGGTCTGCGTGTGCTGAAAAACCATTGATGGTAAAAACATTTGCTTTGCAAATAATCTCTTCGCCATAAATTTTTATAAACTCTGCACCGTCTATGATGTTGCGTCCGAGTGTTCCTTTGACTTGGTATCCTACAAATATTATTGCATTTTTTGGATTCCATAGTCTGTGTTTGAGATGTTGCATAACTCTGCCACCGTTGCACATGCCGCTTCCAGCGATGATAATCGCGCGTTCTTTGACCTTGTTTATCATCATAGATTGGTCTCTTGTTTGTGTTGTTTGCAGCCATTCAAAAGAAAATGGGTCTTTGATGCTAGACATTATTTCTAACTCATCGATAAGATGAATAGGGTACTTGTTGTAAAGTTTTGTTGTTTTTATGGCAAGAGGACTATCAAGAAAAATTTTGCATTTTGGTAGTTTTTTATCGTCAAACATTTGATGCAATAGCCACAAAATCTCCTGCGTACGCTCCAGAGCAAAAGAGGGGATTATGATGTTTCCATCATTTTCAATCGTTTGTATAACGGCATTTTTAAACTCTTCTACACTCTCTTTTAAAGGCTTATGCTGACGGTCGCCATAAGTGGATTCTATAAAGAGAGATTGGGCTTTGTAGATTTTATCTGGGGCGTTAATGATGAGTCGTTTTGGACTTCCAATATCGCCTGAAAAAACAACGCGTTTTTGTTTGTTTTCTTCATTATAGTCAAGCATAACAAAAGCACTTCCCATGATATGACCTGCATTTGCTAAAGTGACGACGATATGTTGCGGTAATTTTTTTTCTTCAAAATAATCAAGCGTAATCCATTTTTTGTAAAAAACATCCTTCACATTTGCCTCAGAGTAGAGCGGTTCGGTTATGCTCTCTTCTTCACCTCGTCTTCTAGCTTTTCTTCTTAGAGTTTTATACTCTTCTTTTAAAATCGCGGCACTATCAAGAAGCATGATTTTAGCGATATCTTTTGTCGCTTTTGTAGCGATAATTTTGCCACGAAAACCCTCTTTTACGAGTTTAGGAACTCTTCCAATATGGTCAAGATGGGCATGTGTTAAAATAAGATAATCGATTTTTGAAGGCTCAAATCCAAAGACATCATAGTTCATTTGCCCTATGCCATCTCCTTGAAACATGCCACAATCTATAAGGATTTTAATTGATTTTATTTTTACAAGATGGCACGAGCCAGTGACGGTTTGCGCTGCTCCATAGGAAGTTACTTTTATCATTTTTTCTCCATTTTACTAGTTATTTGAGGGTGCTTCTTTGATATGAACATCCATCTGTGGAAAAGGAATGCTGATATTATGTTTATAAAGAGCGTTATATATCAGAACTAAGAAGTCTGATTTTACTGCGTTTGGACGGTCTTTATTGTTTCCTTCTACCCAAACAAGCAACTCAAAATTGACTGTACTTTGAGCCATCTCAACCATCCATATTTCAGGTTCTTTTTCATTATTATCTTTGATATAGGCTAAATCACTTGTTTGTAATTCACCCAGTATCGCATCTATAAGAAACTCGATGTTTGTTCCATACGCAACACTAAAAGGTATATGTACGCGTCTTGACATATCTTCGAGTGTCCAATTTATAACATTGTTTTGAATAAAAGAGGAGTTGGGAACAACGATGTCAATGTTGTCAAAAGTTTTTATGGTTGTCGAGCGGATACGCATGTCGGTTACTCTTCCACGCGAAGTTGCGTTGAGTTCTATCACATCTCCGATACGAATCGTTCTCTCAAACATTAAAATAACACCTGCAATAAAGTTTGAAACAACGGTTTGAAGACCAAAACCTATCCCGATAGAGAGCGCTCCAGCAATCAATGACATGGAAGACATATCTATACCGATACTGCTGATGGAGATGATAAAAGCTAGGATTACAATGAAATAGTACCCCATGTTTGTTGCAAGTCGAACAGACATTTGACTTGCATTTGGCCATCTTTTTGCGGTGTTTGTTATCCATTTTTTGTAAAACATACCAGTAATAAAACCAAAAATGATGAAGGTTAAGGCTTTTATGAGGCTAAGGAAAGATATTGGATGTTCATTAAATACAAAAATCGGTGATGTGATATACTCTTTTATAGTTTTAAAAATCTCTTTTACTTCATGGAGCGTCGCCCCAAAAAAAAGTTTTGTTACTCCAAATGCCTCTTTTGAGAGGTCTCTAAGTGTTGTAACTTGCTCATTATAAATTGGTCTTATCTCAGGTGAGAGTTGTAAAGTAAGCTCTTCTATTTCGATAAGAAGTTTAAAATAGTCTTGATTGTTTTCATTTTCTATGAGACAAATGGACTGTTTAGTTTTTAAGCTGATGATTTGAGCGAGAGTTTTTTGGTACTCATCTTCAGCTGCTTTTGCTTTTAAAATAATTTTTTCTTTTGTATCACTTTCTGCAATCGTGGCATTTTCAAGACTGATTTGTAAGGCAATCTTCTCTTGAGAGATTTCTTGTAGTTTTTCATTGTAAGAGAGTAGGGTTGCTGACGCATTTGTAAGTTTGTCGCATTGTAAAAGTACAAGAGCGCCAAGTAACTGTTTCAATATCTCCTGCTCATGTTTTTGTAAAAGTTCTATTTTACTTTCAATATTTTTTTGTAAGAGCTTATTGTAGGCAAATTGGAGTTGAAGAGAGAGAAGTTTTTCTTTATCTACTTCGATTATATTGACGATTTTTTCTTTGATAAAAGCAAGTTTTGCTTGAATATTTGAAAGCATTTTTTGATGCTCTTTGAGAGTATAACGCAAAGATGCAACAGCATTTATAGCATCATAGTAGTTTTGTAGATTGACGCTATCACCTGAGATTTTCGTTAAATCATAGCTGTCAATTTGAATATTTTGTGAGGCAGCACTCCGAACTCTTGAGAGTTGAAGTCGCTCGTCTGCAAGGAGTTCTGGTGCGCGTTTATGCAAAGTGCTCTCAATCTGCTTTTGAATTTCTTTGTAATAAACTTCTTTATCCGTTCCCTCAAAAAGTTTTTCGTTTATATCCGCAGAAAATGCCAAAGTAGTTAAAAATAATATAAAAATGAAAAACCGCATCAAAATCCTTACAAAAAGAGTGTTATTTTTATTTATATTAGCATAAATAGTGCTCTAATTTGTAAAAAATGCTAAAGACATGGCATGTGGAAGTGAAAACTTTTAGAATATTGGTTATCAATACTCTTCTTTCATTTTTGCTATTTTTGATAGTGAACAAAGAAGGATTTTTCATATACTCGATGAAAATAATTATTTTGTGTCGTTGTTTGTGATGAGAAGAGAGACTTTTTTGAGTAGTAAACAGTATGTCATCAAATCAGTACGGGAGGGCGGCGTATCCTCCATCCTGAGTCTAGTACTATCTCGACATACGGAACTTACTGCGATTCTTCTTTTTGTTTTTCTAACTCTTGTTGCTGTAAAGACATTTCTAATCGTATTTCATCCATGATGTGTGGAGGAACATTGTCATCTTTGCTCCACTTTACTTCATCGATTTGTCCACCATAAGCAGCACCAAACTCTTCAACTTTTTGAGAATATTCATCTATGGTCTGGCAAGTTGCAACTTTTTTTGCCACCGTATCACGCAATTCTATAAACCACGCTCCAGTTTCATCTACTTTTATACAAGATTCAAAGATTACAGACATCTATTTTTTGCCTATATTATTAAAAGTTCTAGCAAAGCCTTCTAAATCTTTTTTTCTTAAGTCGCCATTGTAAACGATATCTCTCGCATTTATAGAATCATCGTTGAGCATTTTTGGAACAACATCCGCATTGTTGATAACTTCCATGTGTGCATCGAGTTCATCTTCGCTATATGCCATTTGCATATCAGCAGCTATGACATGTGGAATTCCTTCGATAACTCTTAGTTTCTCAAGCTCCTCAGATACACCTTCGCCTTCTATGGTAATAATTATTCTTCCCAACTTATCGTGCATGTGGTAATCACAAACTTCACAATCTTTTAAACTTTGAACAACCTCTTCTAAATACTTTGGTACGGTTTGAACTACTATACTTGATACATTCATTATTTTAATCCTTAATTTTATTTTATCTGTTTTATTCGTAAATTATTTTTCTTGTCTTTTCTCCGTCATCCTTCCTAATTTTATCATAAAGTTTTTGATGTTTCAGTTTTTCATCGTAACTAATAGGAGTTCGGAGTGACTTGTACTCAACTAATTCACCATCTTTATAAACGCCTGAAACTATTGCTTTTACCCAGTAAAAACCTCTATCTTTGCGAAGATTTTTGACTACTCCAATCCATTGTTTTTCATCTTGAATAAATCGCCATAAATTTTTAAATACGGAGCTTGGCATGTCTGGATGTCGGATGAGGCTATGAGATTTACCTAAAAGTTCACTCTCCTCATACCCGCTAATCTCACAAAATGTCTCATTAGCATAAGTGATATTTCCTTTTAAATCTGTTCGCGAGATGATTAACTCATGCTCTGGAACTATCGTTTCGATTAAAAATTCAGATTCGTTGTACTGCATAGTTTAGCCTCTATTTAATTTTATACAGATTGATTTTAGTATCATCACTTGAAACTAAAAATTCAGTTTCATTTACAAAAAGTATCTTTGAAAGTGTCATCTTATTGCCACCAAATGTACCAATCTCATTTTTACTGTTTGTGTTGAAGATTGTAACATTATTATTCTCATCATTTAAATATGCGGCTAATTTTGCACTAGGAGAAAGAGCAACAGTGTAAATTAAAAATGAAGCATTTTTAAAATATGCAGAGCCAGAAGTTGCGCTGTAAATCACAACTTTTCTGTCTTGTCCTGCAGTCGCAATAATCCCATTTTTATAATCCACTTGAAAGACATTATCTAAGTTTTTGTCATTAAATGTTTTTATAAGTGAGCCATCTGATGTTTTATAAAGTTTTAGATTTCCACTTTCATCCGCAACGATTACTTGTGTTTTGTCTTCATTTAATGAAAAGTCTGAAAATTTAGACTGTGAAACTTGAACATTCCAATTTTGTTTTTTGTTTTTTATATCATAGGATATGAGGTCATTACTTAAAAGTGCTAAAAGAATTGTGTTTTCATCTAAAAATTTTGCTTTTGCTATGGAGAGTTTTGCACTCTGAGGAATGATGAGTTCTGTTTGATTTGGCATGTGGATATGTACTCTTCTATAACCTTGTTCTGCTTGAGAGAGGAGTAAAACTTTATCTTTGAGTACATCTACAGAGTAAACTTTTGAGTCAATGATATCTCCTACAAAGTCTGTTACTTTATCTACAGTGATTTTTTCGATAAGAGTTTTTGTTTTCATATCAAAAATATCAACACTACTCGCTTTGGTTGCACTGTAGAGTTTATCATTACTCAGTACTAAATCAACAACTCCACCACTTGCTTGTAACATGGCATGTGGAAGTTGAACCTCTGCGCTATATAAGGAACTAAAAAGTATGAGGAAGAGTACGAACTTTGTCATCTATCTACCTTTATATCTATTGCTAAAGTTGGACATCTATTTATGCAAAATCCACATGCCGTACATTTGTTTGTATCTATACTTGGCATAAACATCGCTTTAAAACTTATTGCATCTTCTAAACATGGGTCTTTGCATGAAAAACACATAACACCTGACCAACTAAGGCAAGTAGTTTCATTGACGCTTACATCTGCGTTTATAACCTTTTTATCTTCTACCTTTAAAACACCAAATCCACATGCCAAGGCACATTCATCACAGTAGGTGCATCCGCCTTTTGAAAAATTGAGAGATGGAGTTTTATCACTATTTATTACAATAATTTGCTCTTGGCACAAAGTGGCACATTTGCCATCGCATTTTTGGCACTCTGTATCAAACGCATGAATATCATTGAAATAAGGTGGTCTTAAATAGCTCTCTTTCTCTACTTTTGGTTTGAGTTGCGAAGAGAGAAAGCCAAAAAGCTCTCTTCTTTGCATTAACTATTTACCTTCAACAGTGTTTAGACCTTCCGTCATTTTAGCACCATTCCAGCTTGATTTGTTTGCACCGTCTTTACTTGTATAGACAGGTTTGAAGTTATTTTCTACTGCTAGACCTTCTGACTGTGGAGCGTGACACTGCGTACAATTAAATCTTGTACCTGAGAGTTTATCTCCATTTGATTTAATAGAAATCGCATTTGCTTTACTACTCGCAGCAGGATCAACAACTTCTCCATTGTTCATCAACTTTCCATCTTTAGTGAGCGCAACTGCTGGTCTAAAAGTAGTTAAGTGTGATGGTGGTACAGATGTCGCACCAACAGAAACTGCAACTTCTGGCATGTGGCAACTTACACATTGATTGTTATCAATAGTAATAGGTGTCATACCTTCTATGTCATGTGGAATCATCGGCGGAGCATCTTGGAATGCTCTTTGTATTTTGTATCCACTTCCTGCTGCACCAGTACCATACTTAGTTTCATCACCATGTGTTGCATTGCTTTCTGCATAAAGAGCAGTTTTTCTAAGTCCAAGTGACTCTTCACTTACAGTCTTTGGACTACACCCAACAATTAGTAATGTAGCAGCAGCTAAACCAATTGTAATTTTACTTATTATTCTCATTTTCTTCCCCCATCTTTATTATTTTTTTGCTAATTTTCTAATAGAAAATCCTAAAGCATCATCATCGCACACTTCTATACACCTTGCACAATTCGTACATTCACCTGAAGTTACAGATAAACTCTCTTTGCCAATCATGTGTAGAACTTGATGCTCAGGACAAACCGTTTTACATTTCATACATAAAGTACACTTCTCTTGATCGTGCAACACTCTGATAAGACTAAAGCTTCCTAAAAGTGAATAAAACCCACCAAGTGGACACACATGTCCACACCATCCATCTTTTAAGACAAATAAGTCAAAAAGAAAAATGATAAGTATCGCTGCCCAACCAAAACCTAAACCAAACACAAGACCTCTATGAACCATAGAGATAGGTGATATAAACTCAAAAGCAGCTACTCCCATCACAATAGAGATGATCAAGCTAAGAGCCAAAATCCAGTAGCGAAGATTTCTCGATGCTGGTTGTTTAAAGCCTTGCGCACGGTCGATAGAGAGTTTTCTTCTTAGGTAATTTGCACTATCTGTAATGATATTTACAGGACAAACCCAGCTACAAAAAGCACGACCACCAATAAACATATAAAAGAGAGTAGCAACTCCCACACCAATAAGTAAATCAATGGATAAAACCGCACCTGCAAATAACATTTGTAAAACTGCATAAGGGTCGCTCATAGGGATTAAACCTAAAATTTTTGATGAGCTTAGATTGCCCATTAAAAACTTCCATCCCCAAGCATTTGCTCCAAAATAGAGCAACAACAAACCCACTTGCGTAACTCTTCTAAGTATCAGGTATCTGTAATTATTCCATAGCATAGCCATTAGTTTAAATCCTTTAACCCGTCATTGAGTGAGTCAATAGCAGACTCTTTACTTATCTCAGTTGTTGTAGTTTTTGATGAAGCTTTTTCTATGCGTTTCTCATCATTTTTATCCCAACCTTTGATATAGTGGTCTCCAACACGACCAAGAGCAATTTCTCTAGGAAGTACAAATATCGCTGCTTTTTCAGTGACACATGCTCTTTCACAAAGTCCACACCCCGTACAAACATCACTTTGAACCACTGGTTTCATAAACGCATGTTTACCAGTTCGCTCATTTTTAGAATACTCTATAGTTATTGCTTTACCTAAAAGAGGACAAGCTCTATAACACGCGTCACATTGAATACCCCAAAATGCTATACAACTATTATCATCAATGACTGCAACGCCCATATCGGCTACAGTTATATCTAATTTTCCATCCGTAGTTACACTTTTTTCATCTAATGCACCACTTGGACAAACAGGTACACAGGGAATTGAAATACACATATAACAAGGAATATCTCTAGGAATAAAATAAGGTGTTCCTAAAGGTTTGTTATCTCCTGGTTTTGCTAAAACGAGTGTATGGTATGGACATGCTATAACACAAAGTCCACATTTGATACATGTTTTTAAAAAATCATCTTCTTTTAATGCACCTGGTGGGCGAAGTGTAAGTGGTGAAGCTTTCACTTCATCCACATGCGCACTCCACACAAATCCACCAATTGTAGCAATACCTGCACCTTTAGCCATATTAAGAATAAATTTTCTTCTATCACTTAAAGGTTCTTTTTTCATTTTAGTTTCGCTCAATATACTATCTTTCTTATAGATTTATTTATGCTTTGTAAACTTTTACAGCACATTTTTTAAAGTCAGTTTGCCCTGATTGAGGACAAGTTGCATCTAAACACACTTTGTTGATAAAAACTTTTTCATCAAACCAAGGAACAAATACAAGTCCACGAGATGGTTTATTTCTACCACGCGTCTCAACCCTTGCTTTTACTTTACCACGACGAGACTCTACCCAGCAAAGCTCACCTTGTTTAACATCGAATTTTTTTGCATCTTCTGGATGCATGTAACAGAGTGCTTCTGGAACTGCACGATAAAGTTCAGGTACACGCATAGTCATAGTTCCTGAGTGCCAGTGTTCTAGCACACGACCCGTCGATAACCATGTTGGATACTCTGCATCTGGCATTTCTGGTGGATCCATGTACGGACGAGCAAATATTTTGGCTTTATTTTTAAGAGCTCTTGCTGTTTTATCTTTAACGCCCATCAAATCGCCCTGCATAAGCTCTTTTGCTATAGTACCGTAGAATGCATGGGAATTTCCACTCTCTATAGTCTCTTTTGCTGCATAAGGATCGTATTGAGAATTGAATCTCCATTGTGTTTCTTTACCATCAACAACTGGCCATTTGAGTCCACGCACTTTGTGGTAAACTGTAAATGGTGCAAGGTCATGCCCATGTCCTCTACCAAAACTTGCATACTCTTCAAAAAGATATTCTTGAATCATAAATCCATACCCTTCAAAGACTTTGCCATCACTACCTTTGACATTTCTGCTATCGCCATTGCCATCAGTATTATCGTAACCTTGTTGAGGGAAAGAGTTCAAATCAATTTTATAAGATTTTGCCTCTTTGTTTGCAAAAAGAATTTCAAACATAGTTGTATCTTCCGTGTAACCCATAGCTTTAGCTTTGTCGATTACGCTTGGAAGTTTTTTAGGCGTTCCATCTTCATTTTTACCACGAAGAGGTTGTTCACCCCACACATCTTTAACAGTAAATCTTTTTGAAAGCTCAACCCATTGCCAAGTATCACTCATAGCATCGCCTACTGGAAGAACTTGTTGTCTCCAGAGCTGTGTTCTGCGTTCTGCATTTCCATATCCACCCCACTTTTCATAAATCATAGCCGATGGTAAGATAAGGTCCGAAACTTTTGCACTTATTCCTGGATAACCATCTGAAGTTACAATGAAGTTATCCATCTCTCTTGCCGCCTTAATCCAATGCTCTGCATTTGCAGAATCTTGATAAGGGTTACAAACATTTACCCATGCAAACTTTATGAATCCATCTTCAATATCTCTATGAATTTTCATAATAGTTTGATTGCCAACAGGATTGAGTGTTCCGTTCGGGATTTTCCATCTGTTTTCAACGATTTCTCTATGTTTAGGAACAGCAACCATCATATCCGCTGGTAATCTGTGTGTAAATGTTCCAACTTCTCTTGCAGTTCCACATGCCGAAGGTTGACCTGTTAAACTGAAAGCTCCAGAACCTGGAAGTGCTTGTTTGTTTAGTAAAAAGTGAACATTGTAAGAGAGTGTATTTACCCAAGTACCACGCGTATGTTGGTTCATACCCATTGTCCAGAATGAAACTACTTTTCTTCCTTTTTCAATGTAAAGGTCTGCAAGTGTTTGAAGTTTTTTCTTAAATTCGTTGATATCTTCATCAGGATTTCCTTTTGAGATAGTCGCAACATAATCAAGTGTGTACGGCTCTAAGGCTTTTTTATACTCATCAAACGAGATTTCCCAGTGCCCAAGATTTGCATTAGGAGCATCTTTGTTTGTCATAACATCGCCTTCTTTATAACCGTAAGGTTTAAGAGCAGGTGCTTCTTTTGCAGAGATAACTTTACTCATCTCTTTGTTTACAATTTGCATTTCTTTTGCACTGTACTTTCCAGCGCTTCCATCAGGATTAACAGGAGTGAGTGATTTTTCACCAGCTTTACGCATTCCATAACCAATATTGACAGGACTTGCAGCGAACACTATATGTTTTTTAACAAAATCCCAATCAATTGCATCAGGTTTGTTATATACGATTTCATGCGCAATATAGTTCCATAGAGCAAGGTCAGTATTTGGTGAGAAAATTATTTCTATATCCGCTAAGTCAGAAGTTCTGTGTTTATAAGTTTGAATTGAAATAACTTTTACACGCTCAGGATCTGAGAGTTTTCTGTCTGTTACACGTGACCATAAAATTGGGTGCATCTCTGCCATGTTTGAACCCCAAGCTACAATCGTATCTGTAAGCTCAATATCATCATAACAACCAGATGGTTCATCAATACCAAAAGTTTGGTAAAATCCAACAACGGCAGAAGCCATACAATGACGAGCATTTGGGTCAAAAGCGTTTGAGCGAAAGCCACCTTTCATCATTTTTTGAGCCGCATAACCTTCCATAATAGTGTGTTGACCAGAAGCAAACACCCCTACTGCTTCAGGACCACCAGATTTGAGTGCTTTTTTGATGTTAAATTCCATTTCATCAAAAGCTCTTTGCCATGAAACAGGAGCAAATTTGCCCTTTTTATCAAATTTTCCATCAGCACCAACTCTTAGCAGAGGCTGAGTAAGTCTATCTGCACCATACATAATTTTAGCATTAAAGTATCCTTTAATACAGTTAAGACCTCTATTTACTGGAGCTGCAGGATCTCCCTTAACAGCAACAATCTTGCCATCTTTTGTAGCCATCATAATACCACAACCTGTACCACAAAAACGACAAGCCGCTTTATCCCATCTCCAGTTACCCTCGGCAACATCCGCCGCTGCTCTAAGTTCAGCTGGTACAGTCATACCAATTGCTGCTGCCGCTGAGGCCGCTGCTGAACTTTTAAGAAATTCTCTTCTTGAAAGTGACATATTTTCTCCTGTTTGATAATATTTAAAGTTAAACAATTCTTAAACATATTCAACTCTAACTTTGTTAAGGTTTTTATTAACAATTCAATATTATCACTTTGAAAAAAGAAAACCCTTGATTTATGTCAAAAGATTATTTGGATTATAGGCTACTGCTGTGACAACTTTTAGTGAGTTTTTCTAATTCTAATTTTAGATTTTGTAATTTTTTTGTTGCGCTAATAAGTCCTTCTGCCGATTCTATAACAATATCTTCGCTAGTGTAGAGATGTTTAGAAACTAAAGAAGCGTCTTGAAGCTCATTTAAAATGGTGTCAAATTCATCTGTAAGTTCTTCTAGTTTGTCTGAAGCTCTTTGAGATTGGAGTAAGGCTTCATTTGAATAATCAATTGCTGAATTAATTTTGTTAATAAAGCAGTTTATAGTATCACTCACTTCAACTATCTCATGCTCATTTTGTGTTTCTAGTTTCATTGGTTCTATTTTCTTTCCATTTTTGTCAGCTGCTAATAATTTTGAGTAGTTTATAAACTCATCTACATGCGACTCGATGGATCTGAGTTGTAGAAGTGAATATATAAGTAAAATAAGAAGGATTACTGCAACAGAATATTGAAAAATTTTCATATATTCTGTTTTATTTTCGCTATGTTCAGTATAAAGAGTCACTAATTTATCTACATTTTCTAGCAAAATAGTGTTATTGTTATTGATGGTTGTTACTAGTATGTTGCGTTGGGCATCTTTATTTATATCATTAGAATTACTGTAAAGTTTGAAGTTTTGGATGTCTTCATAGAACTTTTCCCAAAGAAAATTGACTTCGATGAGTTGTGCATATATTTTATCTGTTGGAGCTGAAGATATCTCTTTTTCTTTATCACCATATTTCAGAGTGTTGAGAGCTTTTGTAAATTCATCCGTTGCTGCATTTAATTCATTAAAATCTTTGTTAGAACTATAATATATATAAAAAATATTTTTAGCTATTTTTTGGCTTAGCATTCTTTGTTTACCAACAATATTGACAACCAAAGCATCTTTTACATTTTGTTGATTGAGGTATATGGTTGTACTTAAAGCACTTAGCATTAAAAAGATGAGCAAAGCACCGAGTATTTTAATTTTTGTACTTATCTTGGTTGTTTTTTTCATAATTCTTAGCCTCTGTAAATTTTTTTGAGAGATTCTTTGTCAATTATAACAATAGCATTATGTTCTATATCTATAATACTGCTTCTTTTTAGTTTTTTTAAAACACGAGAGAGCGTTTCAGGTTGGATGTGCAACATAAAAGAAACTTCTTGTCTTTGTAGAGAATTAAACATTTTTAAATCATCGCTCAGCATATATGCAACTTTTGCTGTTGCGTCAAAGACCAATTCTCTATTTACAACACAATGAAGTTGCTGCGTTTTTAAAAGTACTTCGTTAATGAAACTTGTATTGAGCGTGTTGTTGCGTGAGAGCATTTTTTTTAATTCCATAAAATCAACTTCTAAAATAATGCTATCTTCTATAAACTCTGAATTTGAAAAACATTGTATAGCATTAGTATCGAGAGTCGTGAGTTCGGAGATGAGTGAACCCTCGTATATATGGTATAAAAATATTTCGTTGTCAAACTTATCTATTTTATACACTTTTAAAAGTCCAGAAGCAAGAAAAAATATCTTATTAAAGATGTCATTTTCATAATGCAATATTGAATTTTTTGGATGTTTCGTTATATTTGAAATACCTTGAATAATTTCAAGCTCTGCACTATCTAAGGACTTAAAAAAATTTACTTTCTGTATTAAATTTATTTTTTCATTCATCCACATGCCATAGTTTATAATTTTTTTTGATTTGTAACCCGTTTATTAACATTGCAATTTACCTAATCTTTGAATAACTATACTATTTTAGCATAAAATAAGTTTACCAATAAAAATGGCATAAAAGATGCTTTATAAAAAGTTAATATAGAGGGAGTTATATGAAGTTTATAGAAGCTTTAAGATTTAGAAGCAAACTGTTTTTTCTTTTTTTACTTATAACTTTAGGTCTTATAAGCGTAGGCGTTATGGGAACTGTTAATATTAATTCTATGAAAAAAAAATTAGATTCACTTTACTTTGGCTCACTCATACCCGTTACAGAATTAAATGAGATTTTACAAGTCTATCATGGAAGTATTGCAAACACATTTTATAGGGCAAAAGGTTCAGAATTAAGTCCAAGTGAATCCTTAATGCAGATAGAAGTGTCACTCGCTAAGATTGACGAGTTATGGTCAAGTTATGAAAAACATTTTAAAAGAGATGATGAAGTTGAATATGTTGAGTATGTTTCATCGGAAATAAAATCTGCAAATAGCTTTTTTGGAGATATATTGGAAGCTCAAAAGGTGGGTGTGGAATTAACTACATTATCTACGATATCTATTGATAAAAAAATTGTACATATTAGTTCAGTCATCCAAAAACTTATAAATTATGAAGTTGATGTTGCCAAGTATGATAGAAAGCAGTTTTTGAAACTCTATGACGCAACAATTATGGAAGTTGGTCTTGTTCTGGTGTTTATAATTATTGCTGTGTTATTTATCTCTTACCAAGTGTTTAGAAGTATTCAAAAAGACCATACACAACTTGAGATTACAGCTAAAAAACTAAGAAATGCAAACAGAAAGCTTGAAACAGTTTCTTACACAGACTCTCTCACTTCTTTACATAATAGAAGATATTTTAATCTCGTCTATGAAAGAGAAATAAAAAGAGCAAAGCGTTTATTTACTTATGTAACATTTATGATGATAGATATAGATTTTTTTAAACAATACAACGATACTTATGGTCATATTGAAGGTGATAATGCTCTTAAAGAAGTAGCAAAAGTTTTAAAAGATACTTTGCATAGACCAGGTGATTTTGTTTTTAGATTAGGCGGTGAGGAGTTCGGTGTTTTACTAACCCAAACGGATGAAGAGAGTAGTGCAATGCTAGCGCAAATGCTTTGTGATGCTGTTCAAGAGATAAAGATAAAACATAAAAATTCACAAGTAAGTGATTTTTTAACCATATCTCTAGGCGTTGTAAGTTGCGTAGCTGATGATTCACTTGATGAAAATTTATTACTTTCTCATGCAGATAAAATGCTTTACTATGCAAAAGAAAGAGGAAGAAATCGTTTCGTTATAGATTCAAGTATTAGTGAAGCAACAGTACTAAAAGAGCCGTGGAGTATTGAAGAGGTTAGTGTTTAGGCTTAAACCTAAATCCCTCTTCAACTAAAAGTGCGCGTACTTTCTCTTTTATTTCGCCTTGAAATTCCATCCAGCCATCTTTGTAAGTTCCGCCACATCCAAGTCTTTTTTTAAGTGTTTGGAGTGTTGCAGTGCAATCTGTACTTGGCATGTGGAACTCGCCTACGAGAGTCACAGTTTTACCTTTTCGTTTCTCTTTTTTGAAGAGTAAAAAGTGTTTTGAGGGTTCTAAAATTTCATCTGAGACAGCAGACTTTCTCTCATCTTGTACGACATACCAACTCGTGTCAATGTCTGCACCGATGAAAATATCTAACTTTTTACCTCGACTCATTTTTTGAACCTAGAGAACTTTTTGCGCTAAAACGCTCATATTTTTTTCATCAAAAGAGTTGTTGTTTATGCTGTTTAAAATATCTTCTGCGCTCAAAATTTTAGAGTTGTAAAGTATGACAAAAAGTTCATCGTGGAGTTTTAAAAATGTTTTTTCTCCATACGCAGTATAACGCGTAGCGCCTATACTTATAAGCGCTTCTTTTGGACTTCCACATGCCATGATATACTCTTCAACAGCCTCAAGTGGACCAAAATCTTCTTGTGTAGTTATTTGGTTGCGCATCCAATCCAAAAGTTTTCCATAAAAGTAACTGTATCCACTCAGTGCAACATCTTCGCCATAGGCATGAAGTTCGCCATCACGGCGTAGAAAACTACATATCGCGTAGTCGTCCATTACTCCACCCTCTTCAAACTTGTCTATTTTGATAAGTGTATTACTAAAACCTTTACTGTCCTCACCCCAGTTTTTTTTGTCACTTATTTTACTTGCACCTGCCACGCGAATTGAGCAGTCATTGTATGCACCAAAATAAGTAGGAGTGATTTTTGAAAGTTTCCCTGCTGTGTAGTGTAAATCACAGATAAGACCAACTTCAGGTTCTGCTTGAACATTTACATCTTCTTTTGGTAACCTGATGTTTGAGGAAGAGAGAGGGTAGGTGCTTAAAATATCTTTTGCGTGTAAAATAAGTCCATCTATTGGGAAATTAGGTTTAGGAAGATAAAAAGGAAACATCCCTTTTGGTGCTGCTTCCTCTGCCGTAATAATATCTTTAAACTCTTCTAACTCCCCAGCCTGAGCCAAGTGAAGTGCAAAGTTACCTGCAATCCCAAGCCCTATAAAGTTTTCATATTTTGGCATCGTATTCCCTTTTTATTTAATACACTTAAATGAGCAAAGCCCATTTGAGTGGCAAGGACACGAATGTCCTTTGCAATCCCCTAAAGCTTCCAGCATGAATGCTGGAGAATTTTAAATGTGTCCGTTATGTTTAGCTTCAGCGAACTCTTCATACGAGCCTTTGAAGTCCACATAAGTTCCATCTGCACGAAGTTCGATGATACGATTAGCAAATGCGTCCAAAAGTTCACGGTCATGCGAGACACAGATAACATTCCCTTTGAAGTTGAAAAGAGCCTCACCCAGAGCCACGATAGCTTCAAGGTCAAGGTGATTTGAAGGTTCATCTAAAATTAAAAAGTTTCCACCCTCAAGCATCATTTTAGAGAGCATCATTCTATGTTTTTCACCACCAGAGATGCTGATAACTGATTTTTCTTGCTGTTCACCATTAAAAAGCATTCGTCCAAGACAGTTTCTAATCTCAGCAATATCGCCCTTAGGATTGAACGATTTGAGCCAATCGTAAAGCGTTCCCTCGCCTTGAATAATGTCGGCTGTATCTTGTGGGAAGTAGCTGTTCTCAATCGTAGCACCCCAATGAATTTCGCCAGAAGTTGGTTTCATCTCTTCCATAATGATTTTCATAAGAGTTGTTTTACCCGCACCATTTGGACCGATGAGAGCTACTTTTTCACCTGGAACAAATTTCAAGTTAATATTTTTTAAAACTTCATTTTTATCATAAGAGTGATTGATGTTGATGAGGTTCAGTGCTTCATCGCCCATAGTTCTTTTTGCTTTAAAAACGATACTCGGATCACGGCGAGAAGAGGGTTTAATATCTTCTATAACGAGTTTATCAAGTTGTTTTTGTCTTGAAGTTGCTTGTTTTGCTTTAGAAGCATTTGCCGAGAATCTTCTAACAAAAGCTTCAAGTTGGTCTTTCTCTTTTTCTTGTTTTGCGTTGTTCAGTTCGTTTTGTTTCGCAATAACATTTGCTGCAATATACCAATCGTCGAAATTACCAGTAAATTCACGAATATTTTGGTAATCCACATCTAAAATATTTGTAACAACAGCATTTAAAAAGTGTCTATCGTGAGAGATAACAACCATCGTTCCTTCATGTCTTTGAAGTTCGTTTTCTAACCAGCTGATTGTTTCGATATCTTGATTATTTGTAGGCTCATCGAGGAACAAAACATCAGGTCGTGGGTATAAAACCTGTGCTAAAAGCACTTTAAATTTATCCGCACTATCGAGGGTACTCATAAGTTGATTGTGGTCTTCAGCAGGAATTCCAACATTTTCAAGTATTTTTGCAATATTTACATCATACTCATAAGTCGGGTCTTCTTCAACACAGATAACTTCCAAATCTGCAAGACGATTGTTTACTGCATCGTCTTCAAAATCGCCAGTCATGTAAAGCTCTTCTTTTTCTTTTATGGCGTCATAAAGTCTTTTGTTACCGTACAAAACAGCATCCATGATTGTAAAATCTTCATAAGCATATTGATTTTGCCCTAAAACACCCACTTTTAGACCAGCGCCAATACGAATATCGCCCTCATACTCCGCTATCTTTCCACTTAAAATATTTAAAAAAGTTGTTTTACCAGCACCATTCGCACCGATAAGTCCGTATCTTTTGTGACGGTCAAGTTTAAGATTTATATTTTCAAATAGAACTCTGTTTCCAAAACGCATAGTTAACTTTTGTACTGTTACCATTTTATTATCACTTGTGTAGGTGCGTTCACAAGCACCTATTATTTTTTGGAATTATATCGAAGGGATGTTTAAAAGTTGATTATTAGCTTTGGCATGTGGATTTTTTATTTTACCTAAAAAGTTCTAATGCTTCTTTTAATTTTTCCGAATTTTCATCTATATTGAGGGCAGCTTCTCTCACTATTTTACTTGTCGTTCTATTGTTTTTTGATAAATCTATTGTCTTTTGCATCTGGTCTATAAGCGTTTTTGTCTGTTTTGAGATATGTGTATTTATATCCATAATGTTTGATGAAACTTTTACAGAATCAACTATCTTATATTCCGTTTGCTTGGCATAAGTAATTAAATCGGAAGCTGTTTTGGAAACTTTCAACATATCATCACTGACATGAGAAATAGCACTATTATTTTGGTTGATGCCTTGCAATATTATGTTTACGATTACATCTATATCTTGGAGACTTGCATGTGTTTTTTCAGCCAATTTCCGCACTTCATCCGCTACAACTGCAAAACCGCGACCATGCTCACCAGCTCTTGCAGCTTCGATGGCAGCATTGAGTGCAAGTAAGTTTGTTTGGTTCGCAATGTCTCCGATAATATTTAATACTTCTTTTGTTTGTGAAGCCTGAGAAGTGAGTTCATTCATGTCTTTTGAGAGTTGCATCTGTTTGTCTGCGCTCATTGTTACAGTTTTTACAACATCTTCGAGATTATTTGAAAATGTTTCCATCGCTTCTTTGTTAGCTTTTAAATCTTCATGCGTTGTAACTGACATCTCTTCAGCATCATCAAGATTTTTTACAACATCTAAGATGAGGAGGTCAATAGTTTCAATATTTTGTTTTTGTTCCTTAATCGTAGCGGCTAATTCAACGGATGCAGCTTTTAAAATATCGCTTGTTTGTACATTTTTATTTGCACTGATAGATGCATGTAAGATTGTATTGTTTAAAGTTTCAAAGATATTATTTAAGGCTTTAGATATAAAAAAGATTTCATCTTCTGAGGTTTCATCATACTCTATGGAACAATTCAAGTCTATTTTGTCCTCTTTTACGAGGCTTTTTAAAAGGTTTACAATTTTATTAAATTTTGATGAAAAAGTTTTTAATAACATGGATGTGAGAACTATCATAAAAATGAGGACAACCATCGCAACTGCTACAACCATACTAATAGATTGAGATAAAGAGGTTATTTCTGCTCTTTGTTTATTCTCTTTTTCTATGGAAAGCAAATTCGCCTCCAACAAGCCATTGACTAAATTTATCTGTTTATGAGCATTTTCCATCAAAGATGAAAATTTGCCATTTTCTTCCATCGCTCTATAAATAATGGTGCTTGAAATATCCTGAATAGTTTCTTGAATTGCAATTGCTGTGAGTGGACTTGGATTTTCAAGAAAAACTGTTGCCTGAGTTTTCAACTGTTCTGCTTTTGGAGAAATATGCTCATTTTTTGATGCAAGAGAATTCTCAGACCACTTCATAAGCTCATTTGCGACCCTTTGTATTTTTCTTTTTTCATGCTCTTTGTAAGTAAAAAGTGATATTTGGTCACCTAGTTTTCTTAAATTTGATAAATCTTCATAAAAAACAGACATCTCACCGCTTATATTTGTTATATGCATAAAAATATTTTCAGTCTCTTTGTTAGAGGTATTGATGTAGGCAATATTTTCTTTCAAAAGATTAGAGTTTATTGCATTTGTAGATTGTGAGTTTGTCATGTAAGAACTATAGACATAAAACGATACCGCAACAGCTAAAAAACTGATAGCAATCAATGACATAGAAATGATAAATTTGTTTACAAATGTGATGTTCTTGATAAGTTGTGTGAATTGTGATGGCAATTTATACCCCTGAATTATTTTCAAAAGTTTATATAAATTGTATTACAAGATGGGGACATGTAGATTTTGTTGGCATGAGACGGCTCAAATAAAGTGAAAAGCTTCACTTTATTTTAGACTAT
This sequence comes from Sulfurimonas sp., assembly GCA_041662265.1. Classification (GTDB taxonomy): domain Bacteria; phylum Campylobacterota; class Campylobacteria; order Campylobacterales; family Sulfurimonadaceae; genus Sulfurimonas. Next base: position 120,514 of record JBAZSV010000005.1, on the reverse strand, counting down.
CTTTTGTTGTGCAATGTGGATTTGGTTGGCATGTGGATTTGGTTGGCATGTGGATTTGGTTGGCATGTGGATTTGGTTGGCATGTGGATTTGGTTGGCATGTGGATTTGGTTGGCATGTGGATTTGGTTGGCATGTGGAT
>JBAZSV010000005.1:95559-120364 GCA_041662265.1 Sulfurimonas sp. | reverse complement strand
ATGTGGATTTGGTTGGCATGTGGATTTGGTTGGCATGTGGATTTGGTTGGCATGTGGATTTGGTTGGCATGTGGATTTGGTTGGCATGTGGATTTGGTTGGCATGTGGATTTGGTTGGCATGTGGATTTGGTTGGCATGTGGATTTGGCTGAAAGCCAACGAGTTAGCTTTCAGCAATCTAAATCCAAATTTAGATTGTTTTTTAAAAAGGTTGAGACTCATTCTCAGAAGTCTAATTTTAAAGACTGTTCTTTGATAAATTAATATTATTTATTTACTGAAACTGTACTTTTTATTTCTTCAAAAAAATTTAAATATCTTATTTCTAATAAATCTAAATTATCAATATTAAAATTAATATATTCCTTCTTGCATGTAGGTTTTGAATAAATAAAAACTACACATCTATTCTTGTCTGACTTAGATATTGTTTCAAGTCGTTTTATTAATAGATTTTTTATTTCATATTTTTCAATCATTTCATTAGAAATAAAAAAAGATGGTCGCTTATTCAATTCTCCTGATATTAAATATTCTGTAAATTTAACTTGATATCCTTTCTTGTTTTTTAAAGAATCAATAAAAGCTATGCCCCAATAGATGAAATTTTCTTTTCCTAAAAAACGTATATCTTGATGATATACACCTTTAAATAAATCTTTATATGAAATTAGTCTTTCAAAGTCAATATTCTTAGATTCTAAGATTCCATTTTTTCTGTAATTTAACCAATTTTTAATTATAGGTCTTAAGGAATGAAAACGTCTTATATTTTCTCCTTGATTGTAACCACTTGTATTAGTAGTCTTTTTTATAGAAGTTTTATTTATTCCTGTTTCAGTATTTTCTTGATTAGTATCAGAATTTTTTGGTCTAGAAAAATAAAATTTTTCTTCTTTGCTCTTTGTTCTATTTATCCCAATTATATTAGTTGGATTTTCAGTAGAATATTCTATTTTATTTTCATCATCAAATAATGTACATTCACTAGAGTGTTCACTAATTATTCTGAAGTGAGGTACTTGTTTTAAATTTTGTTCAACAATATCCATACATGCACAAGTTACATGAGCATTACATTTTTCATCAGGACATTGAAAAGCTTTTTTATCTGATAATTGACCACTCCAATATAAATCATAAGCTCTTTCAGCATCTATTATTTCATTTCTTTCAATACTATATGCTTCTTCTAATCCCATTCTATGTCCTTGAAAATAATTTTACTAGCCTGATCTTGTGCAACATTGACTATACTGGATGATGATTTTAAATTACACCCTTGTATGTGAAGTGCAGATAACATTGCTACACCTTGCTCGGTAAAGGCAAAAGGCATTTTTCTAAGTCCCATTATCTCTTGATTGGAAGTCACAATTTGTGACTTCCAATTTTCTATCTCATCTTTTGTCAGTTGAAACATAAATTCTTCAGGAAATCGCTCAATATTTCTTCTAACCGTCTGATTTAATACTTTTGTTTGCACTTGGTAAAGTTTAGCCAAATCTCTGTCGAGCATCACTTGCAAACCTTGGATTGAGTAGATTTTATCTTTTATAGTCTCTTCGTTCATAACTGATATTTCATTCATAGATTATCCTAAGAAAATTTTATTTATCATGGCATAAAATAAAAAATTGATTGAAAAATATGACATTTTGAAATAGTTTTTTTTATGAGGTCACAAACTGTGACCTCAAGTTTTTAGTTACTTCCCAACATAAAGCTGTCTTGGTCTTGTAATCTTCGCTTTTTTGTCTTTTTTGAACTCTATCCATTGCGTTATCCAGCCTACTGTTCTGCCTATTACGAAAATCGGGGTGAACATCGATTTTGGAATTTTTAGGGCTGTGAGGATTACGCCTGAGTAGAAGTCGATGTTTGGGTAAAGTTTTCTGCTTATGAAGTAGTCGTCGCTGAGGGCAATCTCTTCGATTTTACTTGCGATTGCCATGAGATGTGAATCGAGTTTGAGTTCATCTTTGAGTTGATCTTGTAACTCTTTGAGTATTTTTGCTCTTGGGTCGAAGTTTTTATAGACTCTATGTCCAAATCCCATGAGTTTAAAGTCGTCATTTGGGTCTTTTGCTCTTTGGATAAATTTGTCCACATTTTCAATGCTTCCTATCATTTCAAGCTGGGCGATAACCGACTCGTTTGCTCCGCCATGTGCTCTTCCCCAAAGTGCCGAAATTCCCGCACTGATGGCTACATACGGATGCGCTCCCGTCGAAGCAACATCTCGCACCGTTGTGGTAGAAGCGTTTTGTTCATGGTCGGCATGAAGCGTGAAAATAGTGTCGAGGGCCTTGATTTCTATCTCTCGGATTCTATCTTCGCCGTTGATGTTTCTGTGCATTTTTCCACCTGGATAGGCACGGAGCATGTACAAAAAGTTCTCAGTAAAACTTCTGTCGATGTCAGGCTGAATGAAGGGTGCACCGATAGAGTAGCGGTACGCAAATGCCGCAACTGTTGGCATTTTGGCGATGATTCTTCTTGCCATTTCTTGGTACTCTTTTTCATTATTTATATCTAAATGGTCAAAGTAAAAGGATGAAAGAGCAGAAGTTGCAGAGGCTAAAGTAGCCATAGGATGTGCATTTGAAGGAAAAGCAAAAAAGAGATTTTTCAGACCCTCATGCAAAAAAGACCTGTGGCGAAGCTCTAAATCAAAATCATGCAACTCCTCTTTTGTTGGAAGATTTGAATTGAGCAGAAGATAGCACGACTCCAAATAGCTATGATTTGTTGCCAGTTCACTGATGTCATGTCCCCGATATCTCAACTCTCCAATGTCTCCGTCTATATAAGTAATGTCCGACTTGCAACTTGCAGTAGAGGTGTACCCTTGGTCGTAGGTAAACATTCCTGTTTCGGCATAAAAGGTTGAAATATCCACGACACTTGGACCTCTTGTGCCTTCAAGTATCGTAAATTCATAGGACTTATTTGTGCGGTTGTCTGTCATGGTTACACTATTTTTCATCGACTAACTCCTGATTGAATTTTTTTATATCAAATTTTGCACCTAAAAACTCACAAATAAGCTCTGCATCTTTGTAAGCATTGCCTAAACAGCTTGTAGCCCCTGGAGAGGGTGTCATGTTAAAAACTATTCCTTCACCTGTTTCTATTTTTGCTTCACCTAGGAAAAGTTTTTTTGTTTTTTTGTCTATAACTTGTGGTCGTAAACCACCTATGCCCTCAGCAAATTCTATATCATTCTCTGTCATAAAAGGCACGATTTTTTGTACCTCTTTGGCAAAGAGTTTGGTTCGGATACCAGGAACTTCGTATAAAAAGTTTTTGATGGCATATTCTCTGATATCATCATCGTGTAAAAGGTCGTAAAATACTTCTAAAACCTCAGAAGATGGAGCGAGTGTTTCTATAAAATCCAAAAAGTGTGCATGATGGTATCGTTCCAACTTTGGAAGCACGATGGCTGTTGGACCAAAACGGATGGTGTTGTCATGCACGATATCAGGGTCACCGTGAATCGCTGCAAAGGGGAGTTTAGGATTTTGAATAGTATAAACTTTTGATTTGAGAGAATCGACTTTGGAGTAGTAAAAACTTCCACCCATAGGAAGACAAGAAAAATCTTGTCCATGTCCCATTTTATGAGCAAAAAGAAGTGAGTGCGCACCAGCATCTACTACAACATAGTCAGAAAAATAGTGTTTTCCCTCTACGGTCACTTCAAATTTATCACCAATTTTTCGGATACTTTCCACCTCTTTTGAGAGATGCACTTCGATATCTGGGTTCTCTTTTCTTGCATTTTCTACAAAACTTTTAGCGATTGCACCGAAGTTAATGGCACTCCATCTTTTGTCTGTTCCCATAGCGGCGATGTCTTCGTTTTCATCTCTGCCTTTTAAAAGTGCTGGTTCTATGGTCGCGAGTTTAGCTTTATCCCAATACTCCATATACGGAAAAGCCTCTTTAAACTGCTCATATCTATCTTTAATAAACTGAACCTCTTTATCGCCCACGCCTAGAGCCATTTTAGGGATTTTGAACATATATTTGTTCTCATAACCGTAGAGTTTTCCGTAGTTTTCAACCATGGTTGCAGTTTTATTTGTTTTGATGGCTTTTTCTAAAGTGTAGTTTGTTTCAATATCGCCACAATGAAGCGTTTGAGAGTTGCTTTTTGCGTTTGAATTGAGCGTTGCGATATCGTCATATTTTTCAAATAACCCAATACTTTTTATGTCTGTATATTTAGAAAGTGTGTAAAGTAAGGCTGTCCCAGAGATTCCACCTCCGACGATTATTACATTATAATAGTGATTGTCATGCATTTTTGTATCCTAAATTCGGGTTTTAATGATTGTAGTAGATTATCACTTATTATTATATTAAGCGTTTTGCTTATGGGGGATTCCAATAATTTTTTGAGTATAATTTTTTTAAAATTTAGTTTTGCCAAGGGTAGAGATGCAAATAAGAGAGTTAAATCTAAAAGAACTTTTCAGTGCGTATGAAGTGGTATCGCAACTTCGCGTTGCATTGTCTTACAAAGAATTTGAGGATTTGATATACGATATGCGACATATGGAATACAAAATGTTTGCCATTATGGAAGGCGAAAAAGTCATCACTTACGCGGGGGTCAGTGTTCAAACAAACCTTTACTATAAGAGACATCTTTATGTTTTTGATTTGGTAACTGATGAAAAATACAGAGGCAAAAAGTATGGCGCAATGATGTTGGAGTATTTAAGTGACTACGCAAAAACATGCATGTGTAAAAATATAGTTCTTTCCTCAGGGTTTGCGAGAGAAGATGCCCATAGATTTTATGAAAAACATAAGTTTGAGAAGGTCAGTTATGTTTTTTTGAAGTCTGTTTAAGCGCAACACTTTTTAAACTTTTTCCCACTTCCACATGGACAACTTTCATTTCGCTCTATTTTGGTGTTGTAAAGTGTACCATCGGCATATTTCCACATGCCGTCTTCTTTTTTAAAGTTACTTTTTTCGTGTAAAACTTGAATGCCGTTTGCATCGCGATAGTAGGCTTTAAACTCTACCGTGTTTCCAGTTGCTTTGATGACATCGAGTTTTAACCATAAAACAGAGTTACTAAACTCCTCAATGAGTGCAATATCTTCTTCATAACGGTTCTCTTGAATGGCACTCAAAACCAAGTATTTGCCATCGCCTTTTACATACGCACTATAACGGCTTCTCATAAGTTCTTCAGCCGTGGATGCCACTTTTTGTCCGCTGATTACTGCCCCGCAACACACATCAAAATCTTTATTAAGTCCACAAAAACAGTTCATAGTATTTTCACTTTTTTGATATACTAACATATCTTTAAAAACTTAGGTTATATCATGAATATAAAATCACTCTTTATATCTGCGAAAGAAAAAAGTGCTGGGACTCTTTTTGTTTCTATGGGGATGATGGAGATTTTAAAAAGAAATCTTCATCGGGTTGCTTTTTTCCGTCCTATTATTTTCTCCAAAAATGTCAAAGATGCGGACATTGTGTTTATGTTAGAGCGTTATAACCTCAATATAGCCTATGAAGATGCGTATGGTTTTGATGTCGAATATGTCGAAAATATGATATCTAAAAACCAGATAAATGAGTTGATAAATGAGCTCATTATAAAGTTTAAAAGATTAGAGAGTGCGTATGATTTTGTTTTGTGCGAGGGGATTCACAAATCTTTTTTAACCTCTACAATCAGCTATGATTTAAACATAAAAATCGCTCAAAATTTTGGCGCACCTTACATAAATATTATCAACGCACAAAACCTTACCGCCAAAGAAGTGTATGAAAATATTCTCATAGAAAATGATAGTTCCACATGCCAAGGATGTACGCACTTTGCAACTTTTGTTAATCGTTTGGATGATGCAAAACAAAAAGAACTTGAGGATAAGTTAAAAAATTATGAACTTCAAACTTATCTTTTAAAAGAAGTTCCAGAGTTAGATATGCCAACGATTAGCGATGTCATCGACGGACTTGATGCAAAAGCTGTTATTTTAAAAGCTGAAGATATTACAAGGGTTATTCGGGGCGTGAAAGTTGCTGCACTCACTTTGGATAACTTTTTAGACCATATAGAAGAAGATGATTTGATTATTGTTGCGGCTGACCGCTCTGAGATAATCCTTGGACTTTTGGGAACTTTGTACTCGAGTGCGTATCCAAATATTACTGGAATTATCTTTCCCTTTGACATGCGTGCGCATCCAAACATACAAAAGCTCATTAGCGGATTGAACCATTTTAATGTTCCAATTTTAGCTGTGCCAACAGACACTTATGAAACAGCAAAAAATTTAGCAAATGTAAAACCGCGCATTCGAGTTACAAGTCAGAGAAAAATCGCTTTAGCTCTTGGACTTTTTAACTCAAGCGTAGATATTCAAGCTATTGAAGCAAAAATCGCAAGTGCTGTGAGTACGGTTTTAACGCCTATGATGTTTGAGTATAAACTCTTTGAATCAGCGAGACTTAACAAAAAAAGAATTGTTCTTCCAGAGAGTAGTGATGAGAGGATTTTAAGAGCAGCGGAGATTATTTTGCGTCGTGAAGTCGCAAATATCATTCTAATAGGCAAAGAAAAAGAGATACGAGAAAGCTACCTAAGATTAGGGCTTGACTTAAGTAAAGCGACCATAATAGACCATCTGAATTCTCCTTTGATGCAAGAGTTTGTGTCCACTTTTTATGAGATGAGAAAAGCAAAAGGTTTAACGCTTAGAGCCGCTGAGGATGAGATGGGAAATGCGAACTATTTTGCAACTATGATGGTTCATTTGGGATATGCCGATGGTATGGTAAGCGGAGCAATCCACTCTACAGGAGAGACTATCCGACCAGCACTTCAAATCATAAAAACTACACCAGATATAAAAATAGTTTCAAGCGTCTTTTTTATGTGCTTGGAGACAAAAGTTTTAGTGTATGGAGATTGTGCGGTAAATCAAGACCCAAATGCCGATGAATTGGCGCAGATAGCGATTTCTTCGGCTAAAACGGCAGCTTCGTTTGGAATCACACCAAAAGTTGCAATGCTCTCTTACTCCACGGGAGAGAGCGGAAGTGGGGCGGATGTTGATAAAGTGAGAGAGGCTACAAACATCGTAAAATTAAAAAATCCAGAGTTACTTATCGAAGGACCGATTCAGTATGATGCAGCGATTGATAAAGCTGTAGCATTAGCTAAACTTCCAAATTCTAAAGTGGCTGGGGAAGCAACAGTTTTTATTTTTCCAGACCTCAATACTGGAAATAACACTTACAAAGCAGTGCAACGCTCAAGCGATGCTGTTGCCATCGGACCAATCCTTCAAGGACTGAATAAACCCATCAACGATTTAAGTCGCGGATGTTTAGTAGAAGATATCGTAAATACGGTCGCAATTACAGCGATACAAGCAGGACAAAACAAATGAATATAGCAGTTATAAATTCAGGAAGCTCTTCGATAAAATTTCAACTTTTTTGTATGGAGAAAAAAGAGGTTTTAGCATATATACTGGTAGAACAAATTGGTGAGTTTAGTTCTCATACGATGCTCAAATATGGTGATAAGAAACTCGAAATCACTTCAGTTCTCAAAAATCACCATGATGGACTTGAAGAGATAATCTTTCTTTTGTCTAAATATGAGATACTTCAAGATTTTACATCACTGAGTGCAATCGGGCATAGAGTGGTTCATGGCGGGGAAGAGTTTAAAAACGCAACTGTAATTAACGAGAGTGTTATAAAGCAGATAGAAGCTCTTATTCCTCTTGCTCCACTTCATAATCCAGCGAACTTAGAGGGTATTTTAGTAGCAAGAAAAAAAGCTCCATTTGTTCCTCAAATAGCAGTTTTTGATACAGCGTTTCATTCCCACATGCCAGAAGAAGCGTACCTTTACGCTCTGCCATATAAAATGTATGAACAATACAAAATAAGACGCTACGGATTTCATGGAACTTCACACTCCTATGTTTTGAAAAAAACAGCAGAGTTTTTAAAAGAAGATGCGAGTGACTTAAATATTATCACGCTGCATCTTGGAAATGGTTCAAGTGTATGTGCTATCGAAGAGGGCGTGAGTGTTGATACTTCTATGGGATTTACTCCGCTTGAAGGTCTTATTATGGGAAGCAGATGCGGAGATATTGACCCTGCCATCCTCATCCATATGCAAAGAGAACTCGGTATGAGCGTCGATGAAGTGGATACACTTTTAAACAAAAAATCTGGATTAGTTGGCATTTGCGGAAGTAATGATGTGCGAAGTTTGATTGAACTCAATGATGAAAAATCAAAACTTGCAATTAAGATGATGGTGCGACGCATAAAAAAATATATTGGTGCATACATCGCACTTTTAGGCGAAGTGGATGCCATAGTTTTTACAGGTGGCATAGGTGAAAATTCTGCGTACATACGAGAGATGATTTTCGATGCAGAGATATGTGGTGCTGTGCTTGATACGGCATTAAATAATAAAAACGAAACAGTGATATCAACTAAAAAAAGTAGTATAAAACTTATGGTTATTAAAACAAATGAAGAAGAAGAGATTGCTAACGAGTGTTTGAGTGTTTTGAAATTGAAAGTTTAAAGTTAAGAAGAAGAGAAATTACAGGCGAAAAGCCTGTAAAAGTGGAAAGACTAAAGTGGAGTTACGTTCTCAGCTTGAGGGCCTTTTTGACCTTCACCAAGTTCGAAAGTTACTTTTTGCCCTTCAGCTAAAGAAACACGACCATGTCCTGAGTTGTTAACTTGACGAAAGTGTACGAATACATCTTTTCCGCCATTATCTTGTTGAATAAATCCAAAACCTTTTTCTTCGTTGAACCATTTAACAGTTCCGTCTAGTAATTGTGCCATTGTAGTACCTCATGTGTCTAAAAAATACGCTTCATTTAAGAAGTGGAGTCAAAAATTGGAGAGTCTTTAGGGTCACAATTGAGCATTTACACAAAATTACACACTAAAGATGAACTCGAGCCTCATCTTTTCATCGCCGATATTGTATCCTAAAAATTCTTTAAACATTCAACAATTTTTAAATTTAATAAATACATGGGAGTGCCGATATTTATTGTATGATTTAAATTTATGAGAAAAGGATAGTAGCTATGCAAGTATCATCAAATATGGGTGCGGTTAGTCCCGCACTGAATGTGTCCAATGTTAAAACTGTGTTCACGGAGAAGTTGACGAAAGAAGAAGTGGGTGATTTGAAGAAACAGATAATGGATAATGCAAATGCTTTTACATTTAATTCAACAACCGCTCAGATGGGTGCAGCGAATAAGAAAGATGATTTTGCTCAAAATTATCAAGATTTTCAAAGCTTTTTGGGTGATATCGGTTATAAAGGCAAACCGATAGCTGAACTTTCAAAAGATGAAGCGGCTGCGCTTGTAAGTGAAGATGGGATATTTGGTGTGAAACAAACTTCTGAGCGAATTGCCAACTTTGTTATTAGTGGTTCAGGTGGTGATGAAGAGAGAATGCGTGCTGGTCGTGAGGGAATGATTCAAGGCTTTAAAGATGCTGAGAAAGCGTGGGGTGACAAGCTTCCAGATATTTCTCAACAAACGATGAAAAAAGCTATAGAGATGGTAGATAAAGCTATGAGTGATTTAGGTTTTTCGATTTTAGACAAAGAGGCTTAATCTGCGAAGAGTTCCACATGCCGTTATGGCATGTGGAACTCTTCATTTTTGTTCAGTAATAGTAATTCTACGCGTGGAGTTTGTCTGCTTCTTTTTTATAGGTTTCTTTGCCTAGTGTTTCTTCTTGAGCTTTTTTTGCTATTTGTTGCTCTGCTTTCATTTCCATAATTCTAGCACTTGAAGCTACGGCATAGTCTTGTGGACTTGGACTTCCAGCTGCCATGGCTGAAGCCATGATTTGTCGTGCATTTCGAGCAGTTTCTTCAGGGGAAGAGCCTGATTTCATAGAAATAGAAACTTCTCCGCCAATAGCATACATTTTACCATCGGGACCTTGTTGGTAGCTGTAGGATGCAGCTCCAGTCATTCCTCCACCAGCAGCTTGGTGTGCCGCTTCATGCGCTTTTACTTCAGTGTCGCGTGATTGAAGTTCTTTGGTTAATCGCTCTTCATCAGGACTTAATTTATTCGCTGATTTTTCTTTTTCGACTTTTTTTTGTTCTTGTTCTTTTTCTAACTTTTTTTCTTGAGAGTTTTTACTTTTTTTTCTAGAATCGTCCTCTTCATAAACAAGCACTTCTTTATCATTAAGTCTGATAGAGTAGTTTGAACCGATGTTGTAAAGTGTGCTGAGTCCTACATTCATAATTTTGATTATACAGTCGTTAAATTTAAGTTTTGCTTTGTTTTATTCTCTAATAACTTTGTTTCTGCCATTTTCTTTAGCGAGATAAAGTAGGGCATCTACGCGTTTAACAAGGTCTTGTGCAGTTTCATCTTTATGTAACATGGCTACACCAAACGAGCATGTCATTTTTTCTACAGTTGTAAAAACTTCAAGTTCCACCATACTTCTAAGAGCCTCAGCAATGTGATATGCTTCATCTGCTGAAGTATTTGGAAGAAGAATAACAAACTCTTCTCCTCCCCAACGAGCAATAATATCACTTTTGCGAATTTTATTTTGGGTCATATTAGCAATGTGTTTGAGTACACTATCGCCTACGATATGTCCATATACATCATTGACTTTTTTAAAAAAATCAATGTCCAAAAAGATAATACTCAGAGGTTTTTGTTCTCGCTGTGCCATTTTAAGGGCATGTGCATATACCATTGTAAAATGAAGCCTATTTGCTACGCCTGTGAGTTGGTCGATTGTGGAGATAGATTGCATGGATGAAATATCACTAAAAACGACAACAAATCGACTTCTATTATCAAACTCTATGTGAGAAAGTTTGACATGAAAAATAGTTGTTTTATTGTTTATCGTTATTTTAGCCTTATGTATAAGTTGTGGAGTGTGCATAATGTATTCTGTCCATCTTTTGTCATTTTTCGTTGGCATGATATATTCATCTGTATCACCCTCTTCAAAATAATCACATACACATTTATGTTCTCTCATAAATCCTTCAATAGTTTTATAGCCAAAGTAGTCTAAAAATTTTTGGTTTGCACTAAGCAGTTCTTCTCCATCGGTCACAAGAACAGGAGACGGCATAGCATTGAGTATGCTTTGGCTAAACATCTCTTCAAATTTCATTTTTTGCGTAATTGCATCATAAATACGACTTGTAATAAGCCAAAGAAATAAGATGAGTATGAATGTGATAAAAAGAGAATTAAGAATCATATCAAAGAGATGCGCATTAAAATCAGGAATCGACTGTGCAAACATAATCGCTCCGATTGTTTGATTGTCGTAGTTTGATATTGGAAGTGTAGATATTGAAAAAGTTTTATTGTTAAAGTGTAGTACGCCTTTTTCAAGAGTAGAATGCTCACTTTTATATGCTTTTAAAAGAGGCAGTTGTTTTGGTTGTGTGTCCACTCCTACAAAATTACCAAATGTCATAGCGTGATTTAAAGGTGCAAATATTCCTAATTTCTCTTGTTTGATAAAGAAAAATGTTTCATATCCTAAATAGCGATTAATTTTTTCAGAAATATAAGGAGATAAAATACCAAATTCAACAGCTCCAATATAAATATTTTCATCAAAAATAGGAATAAGTATGCGAAGTGCAAGTCCCTGTCGTCCTTCTTCAAAACCATGTATTTCTTTATGATTTTTATGAATATTCGCAACCATGGAACGCTGTGTAGCAATTGCATCACCATACACATCGGGTTGATGCATTCGTAGGAGGGATGTTCCATCTGGCATGTGGAATTGCATAACTACTAACGATGGATTTTCTTGTTGTAATGTTTTCCATCGCGCAAGAGTGAGGGCATAAAGCCTGTCATGGTCGCGTGTTTTAAAACTATCTAAGATACCGTAGGATTTAATGTTCGACATTGCTCTAAATGTATAAAAATGAACAACATCTCCAATTGTTTCATCATAAATAAATTGAACATTTTTAGAAGCTTCTGCTTCTTCACTTTTATATTCTTTAGTATCTTGAAAAATATTGTAGGAAATCACAACGGTTGTAACGCTAAAGATAACTGCACTGAAGGAGAGAAGTATTTTTATTTTCATAGAGTTATTCTTCATCTTGTATGCCTTGCACTGTATCTTTTTTCTTTAAGTAAAGATTAAACTCTTCTATTGGCAAAGGGCGAGAAAACAGATATCCTTGATAGTTTTTGCACCCAGCTTGATTTAAAGCATCTCGTTGTTCAACTGTTTCAACACCTTCTGCAATAACATTAAGCCCTAAACTATCCGCTAAAGCAATAGTTGATTTGCAAATAATAGCATCGTTTATATCCGTAAGAATATCTCTTACAAAACTTTGATCTATTTTTAACTGCGCAAGTGGGAGGCGTTTTAAGTAGGATAAAGAAGAGTATCCAGTTCCAAAATCATCGAGAGAAAAGCTTACGCCAACAGTTTTAAGGAGGGTCATTTTCTCAATTACATCTTCTATATTATTGATTAAAAGAGATTCTGTGAGTTCTAATTTAAGGCGATGAGGATTTGCTCCTGTTTTTTCTAAAATCAAGAGAGTGCTGGAGACAAAATCATCTTGCGCAAACTCTCTTGCACTTACATTGACTGCTATTTTTAGGTTTTGAGTTTTAGGTGTTTGTGACCATACAACGAGTTGATGACATGCTGTTGTTAAAATCCATTTCCCTAATCTTAAAATAATACCTGATTCTTCTGCAATAGGGATAAACTCAGCAGGTGAAACCATGCCTCGCGCGGGGTGATTCCAACGAATAAGTGCCTCTACTCCAGTGACAAATTCATTTTCTTCAATTTGAGCCTGATAAAAAAGAAGAAACTGATTTTCTTGAATCCCTTGTTTTAAATCCTCTTCCAATTGTGTACGCTCTTTAAGTGTTGTTTGCATTTTTGAATTAAAAAAGCATGATTTATTGCGTCCTTGTTCTTTTGCACTATACATTGCAATATCAGCTTCTTGCATTAAAGTATCTATTAAAGAGTTTATATTAAAAAGTGTGATTCCAATACTCGCTGTACTTTTATGTGTCTCGTCACCTAAAAAATAGACTCGAGAAAGTTCTAAGAGAATTTTATGCGCAACTTTCTCACTCGCATTTGTGGCATCTTCTTGATTTATTCCTACTTCACATAGAATAACAGCAAATTCATCTCCACCAAACCTAGCAACTACATCACCTTTGGATAAGCATTGTGTGATGCGATTTGCAGCTTGTTGGAGTAGCATATCTCCTCTGTCATGCCCCATTGTGTCATTGAGTATTTTAAAATTATCCAAATCTATAAAAAACAATGCTCCATAATTTTGACTTGAACTACTCTTTTTAATTGTGTTTTGTAATTTTTCTAAGAAAAACATTTTATTAGGTAAATTTGTGAGTTGGTCGTAAAGTGATAAAGTATTGATTGTTTTTTGTGAGACTTTTTGTTCTGTAATATCTCTATCACTTCCACAATATCCAAGCAATTTGTTTGCATCATCAAGAATAGGAAAAGCATTTGTTGCAAGCCAAATAGTTTCACCTTTACTTGTAGTCGCTTGATTTTCTAAATCTTTAAAACTTTCATGTGCATCAAAAAATTCAAAAGCTGTTTTTTTAAAAGAGTTTCCGACATCTTCTGGATGTAAATCATAAAAATATTTTTTTTCTATGAGCTCCTCTGGAAGGTAACCTAAAAGAGTCTGTGATGCTTCACTTACATAAGTATAGAGTCCATTTGTATCGACTTCCCATACCATCACACTGCTTTGAATCGTGAGTTGATTAAAACGCTTATTATTTTTTTCTATGTTTTCTTCTTGTAGAAAAATTATTTTTTTAGTTTTATGGAGTAGCCAAAAGATGAAGCTAAGAATAATCGCTGTTAAAGCAATTCCCATGAGTATATAAAAAATAAGGAAGGAGGTAAATTCATTTTTATTTGCACTAATATCATTGATAATAATCAAATCGCCTATTTCTTTACCTGAAACATCATTCATTGGAGAGATAGAAAGATTGAGTGTTCTGTTGGAATGAGAAATTTCTTGGAGGGTTAATTGTTGTGTTTCATGATGAAGATGATGCTCTTTTATAATTTGGTCTATGCCTTGAGGTAACTTTTCATACGAGGAAAAAATAAGTACATCTGAAGAAAATTTATCCCACTCAATCTTTCTGCCGAGTAAAATCATTCCCTCTTCAAATGATGGGCGTGTCAGATATTGTTTGTTGATAATAACTGCTAAATCTATCTTGGAATTTGTAAGAATAGAGTGAAAAATATCTTCTATTTCTTTACTGAGTTCAACATAACCTAGGAGTGTTTTGCCCTCATATACAGGTGAAATCACTCGAAGCGTAAACATTCCCATAACACCAAGTTCAACACCCCAAGATATATCTTTTTTCCATTCAGCTTCAAGAGCGGTAAAACGGTTGATTGTATCTCCATATTTTGAAGGAGCATGAACACGCAGTAAACAAGTACGATTCGCGTCCAAAAAGTAAAAGTGGGTGAGTTGGCTTTTTTGTTTCATGTTTTGGAAAATATCTTTCCAATCATTTAAAAGAGTTTCTGAATCATGAGCTAGTAGAGCTTTTTTAACGCGCTCATCCGCAATTATCGGCTGAAGAGCCATCATAATTCCCTGCGCTTGTTCGTTGTACATTCTTTGGAGCGTGTTATTTATCTCAGTCGTTTGATTTTGTAAAATCTCTTTTGCATTTTTTTGTTGCTGTAATAATAAGAGTGAAACAGTCCCAACAATCAAAAAAACAACTAAAAAAGATAAGCTCACACCCAATAGTGTAAATTGATTGGAAGTTTCTTTTTTTAGAATGAAATGTTTGATGGTCGCACCTTTACTAAATTATTTTGTATTTATTTTAGCAAAGAGTATATTTAAGCGACATTAAATTGTGGAAATTACTGTTTTTTTCTAAATAGGTGGTAGTTCTCAGCTTCAAGCATCTCTTCAACATATTTTTTTACACACTTTCTACAATCTGACCAAATACCTGATGGAAGTCTTACTTCAAGTTTTTTCTTTTCTCTTAGTTTGATGATTTTTTTAGGAGATAAAACTTTTGTAACAGGAGTAAAATCCACTTCCGTTAAATCAATGTCATTTTTATAAAAAATCGTCTGTTTTTTAAAGTTTCCCCATCCTGGAATGCCATCTTCTGTGTAAGGAACTTCATACCCATTTTTAAAAGAGACCATCATTTTGTAGTGGCTATCTTCAAATACTTGAGATACAACTCCTGCACCAAATACCAAACCAAAGAGTTTATCGCCCACTTTTACTTTATCAAAATATGCCATGTGAATCCTTTTTTTTTAATTTTTAGGATTATACCAAAGATAGATTACAGGATTTACACATCACAAGAAACAACTCTATTTCTTCCACTGTTTTTAGCCTCATAAAGCCCGTTGTCTGCTCTTTTTACTACTTCTTTTGCACTTTCATCTTCAGCTTTAAACTGTGAAACACCAAAACTACAAGTTATTTTTTCAACTGTGGCAAAAATATGACTCTCTACTGCAACTCTTAATTTTTCTCCAAGAAGTACGGCATGTGGAACTTCTGTTTGCGGTAAAATGATGAGAAATTCTTCTCCACCCCAACGACCTAAAATATCTGTACTTCTTACATCTTGTTTGAGAATATTTGCAAGGTTTACCAAAACATCATCCCCTATATCATGCCCATAAGTGTCATTTACAAATTTAAAATGGTCGATATCTAAAAGGATAACTGAAAAATATGTTTGATATCTTTTGGCTCTTTGTATCTCTCTTTTAAAGATATTATCGAGGTGCAATCTGTTAAATAATTTTGTAAGTTGGTCTGTAACGGAAAGTTCTTCAACATGCTTTTTATCTGTTATATCTTGGCGAATAGAACTGTACCCATCCATGACACCTTGTGCGTCAAATGTAGGTGCGATAACAATATCAACCCAATAGTAAGAGCCATCTTTTGCCCTGTTTTTGATTTCACCATGCCAACTTTTTGCATCTTTTATCGTTTTCCATAGCTCTTTATAAATGGTATTGTCTTGGTCTGGATGTCTTACAATATTATGTTTTTTTCCTAAAAGTTCAGTTTTTGAGTAGCCTGATATTTTACAAAAAGCTTCACTTACTTCTGTGATGACACCATTTAAATCGGTTGCGGAAGTTATGACATATTTATCGATAATATTTAGATGCTTTTTCATTTGTTCATTTGTTTCTTGAAGATTATTTCTACTATTCTCTAGCTCTTGCGTACGCATTTCAACTTTTCTCTCAAGCTCTGTTGCATAGTTTTTAATGATTTCTTGTGAGTCATAAAGAGATTGCGACATGATGCTAAAGCTCTTGGCAAGTGTCCCTATCTCATTGTCTAACTTTATCTCTTGAGTATTTTGAGATGGCTTCACTTCGCCTTTAGAGATATTTCTTACTCTTGTTATGAGTGTTTCTATAGGGTCTATAATACGTTTAGTGACTAAAATAATCGCAAGACTTATAAAAAATACAACGAAGAAAAGTACAAGGGCATTAACTAACATTTTATTGTAAAGGGGTTGCATGATTTCATCATAATCGATTTTTACAGACATTCCCCATCGAAGAGAAGGTATGTGTTTCCATGCAATAAATACTTTTATCCCCCTATAATCTGTTGTTATAGATGCTCCATAATTTCCAAGTACTGCATTTTTTATAGGTGTGTTTTTTTCTTTTGAATCATTTGATTGTAAAATCAAATTTTCCTTAAAAGAGTTAGGAAAATATCTTAGGGGCATTGCTGAAACAACATTAAAGTCTTTGTCCAGACACCCCGCAACAATCTCTCCACTTTGTCCTAAATCATCATAGTTTAGAATCTTCTCAAAGAGTTTTGTTTCTGAGATTTGGATAGCAATAATGCCGAGCATTTTGTTACCATCAAAAAGAGGCATAGATATAAAAGAGGCTTTTGCATTGGATGGTTCATAGTATTCAAATGTTGACATTTGTGTATTTAAAGTTGACTTACTATTTTGAAAAACCCAAGAAAGAGCAGAGTCGCTCAGAGGTCCACTCAATAAATTTTGGTATAAATCCGATTCTTTTTTGAGAGTGTGGAGTACATCGCCATTTGTGTTAATGAGAAACACATCATAAAAGTCATATTTTTTATAGAACTCCTCAAAATAAGAGTTTACATCGTGTACATTGTTACTTTTATTGTGTGCAAAATCCATTTCATAAGACTTAAACAACTCTTTCGTTTTTGGTAACATCGCCATAACATCGAGCTGATTATGTAACATATCCACATAGGTTTGTGTAATATTTGCTTTTTTATCGAGAACTTCTTCGAGATGCTTTTTGGTTTCTACTTCAATATCTGATTTTAAATTGATAAAATAGAAAGTAGATAAAAATAGAAGCGGTAAAATAGATACTATAAAAAACCATAATAAAATTTCGTTTTTTATGTGTAAAGAGTACCACTTACTCATTTTAATTCCCTACTTGCTTCATATTTGTTACCCCATTTTTTATACAGTTCATCTTGATATTGCAACATTGCATCCGAGTCTATATACAATGGAAAAGGTTTCGGTTCTTGTTGAATTTTAGAATTCCAAACGATTTGAGCTTCTCCCCTCGCATCGACTTTTGCTATAAACACTTGTTTCCAAGTATGATTGTTTTTTTCTTCTACAGATAAGATTTCTCCCGCTCCACCAATGCTTTGTTTTCCTATATTTTTCTTTAGAGTACTTGTTTTGTAGCAATTATATTTTGTCGCACTATTTGCAAAGAGTTGCACACCCATAAAAGCAGTGTACATAGGTTCAGTTATGGTTGTTTGTTTTGCAAATGCAGTGTTAAAAAGTTTTTTGAGTTCTTTGTTTTGTGGTGTATCTAAGGAGTTGAAATAACTCCATGTGATGTAATTTCCCTCCATAGAACCAATCTCTTGGGCTATTGTTTGCATCTCAGTTTCAGTGATGGAAAAAGAAAAAACAGGCGTCTCTCTTAACGATATTCCAGCTTCTTTAAGTGCTTTGAAAAAGCCCATGTTGCTATCGCCATTGAGAGTATTGAGAATAAAGGATGGTTTTGTTACTTTTATCTTTTCTATGACATCGCTAAAATCACGCGCACCTAAAATTTTATACTCCTGCGCAACTATAGAAATGCCCATATAGCCAGAAATAAACTCGATAAATTTGTTTGTCATTTTTGGATAAATATACTCAGAGCCGATTAAAAAAGCTCTGTTTCCGAAATTTTTAACCGCATAATCGATTGTAGGAACGACTTGTTGATTTGGAGTAAGTCCTAAATAAACGATGTTTTTTGAACTCTCAAAACCTTCATATTGGATAGGATAAAATAAAAGTGCATCATTTTTTTCTAAAATAGGTTTCATAGCTTTTCTTGAAGAGGATGTCCATCCGCCAAATATGGTAGTGATATTTTGCTTTATGAGTTGGTTGAGAGCATCTTTAAAACCTTCATCACTCGATTTTCCATCGACCACAACGGCTTCAAGTTTTTTTCCTAAGATGCCACCTGCTTTATTTATCTCATCAATGCTCAGAAGTGTCGCATCTAAAACACTTTTTTCACTCATCGCCATAGTGCCAGATAAAGAGTGAATGACACCAATTTTAATAGGCTCTTTTTTAAGTTCTAAAAATGCAAATACAGAAAATAAGATAAATAAAACAATAGAAAAAATAAGAGTGTAAAACCTCATACTTATTGCGCCTCCCATGAATGAGTGAACTATGTTTTTATATTTTTTTATGATACTCTCTTTTTTATGTAAAGTAATTAAGTTGTATTTACAGATGCATAAGTTGTGAGAGTAAGATGATAATCACAACTAAAGAAAAGGGAAATATATGGCTTGTAAAAACAAAAGGATTGATGCCAAATAATTTTTGGTTAATCCCTCTCAGACCAAGCCATGCACCCAAAAATGCTTTAATACTGAGCATGATTTGAAAACTGCTCATGCCATCTTCACCGATTTTTCCAAAAACCTGCGTAATCATATAAAATCCACTTGCTACCGCAACCATCAAAGCGTAGGGAACAACTTTGCGCACATGCACCATAATGGCTTCTCGTGCCACTTTATACTGTGCATCATCAAGAGTACGATTCATCTTAGACAAAAACAAAACATCTACAAATAAAAAACCGCCGTAAATAAAAACTGAGAAAATATGAATGGTATGAAGGAGTGTGTAAATGATAGGAAATCCTTTGAAAATTTATTTTATGGCATGTGGAATGCTAACATAATTAATCTCACACGACATGTGGAAATCTCTAAATTTGTTATAAGCAATGCTATATGACTTTTTTTTAAGTGATGCTTAAATAAAATGTCTTTATCTAATAAAAGATGGTTTGAATGAAGAAAATTTTAAAAAGTTTAGTGCTTGTTATGGCTTTGAGTACAGTAGCGATGTCGGATGTAAATGGTGTAGCAAATGAAAGAGCCAGAGAGTTTATAGCTTCAAACTTGAGCATTCTTGCTAAAGAGGCTGCTTTGGGTCATGGTGAATCTATCGATACTTTAGCGGAGCTTTTATTTATTCGGGATGTTGAGAAGTTCTCTGCATATTTACAAACAAACCACAAAGATATTAAAAATATTGGTACAACTCTCACTGCAAGTATGGTTGAAGAGTTTAACAATATCTCCACCATCGACATGCAATTAACCGTAAATTAAATCTTTATACTTAGGAAATTCCCATCTTACTTAAATCCCTTTTTATTACTATTTTTAGCATGACTTTACTCCATGCTTCACTCGCAGACTACAAAAGTAGAGCCGACAGACTCAAATTGTCAGAGGAGCGATATTGGCATTTGCTTCTTCACATGGTTGGAAGCGAGAGTGAGATTGATGATGCTCAGTTTTTTCTTGCACCCGATGGTAAAACAGATGCAAAACATGAACTGGACGCAACACTTGATGCTCTTTTAAATGAAAAAAGTTTTGATGACAACTCGACTGCATGTAAATTTCCAGCAAGAAAAGCTTGGCTTAAAGAGAAACTTCAGATAGATGATTTTGTTGAGGTAACTTGTAAAAAATATGATGAAACACTGCAAAAACTAAATCCAAAATCTGTGACACTTGTTTATCCATCCGCACATATAAACTCCATAACTTCTATGTTTGGACACACATTTCTACGCATAAACTCTGGCTATAACTCAAGGCTTCTTTCCTACGCAATCAACTATGCCGCGGAAATCGAATCCAAAAAAACAAATCTCTTCATGTCCGCTACCAAAGGTCTGAGTGGCGGATTCCCAGGGAGTTATTCGCTTTTGCCCTATTATGAAAAATTAAAAGAGTATCGAGACACAGAACAACGCGATGTGTGGGAATATGACCTGAATCTCAACGAAGAGGAAGTTTTAGTGATGCTGATGCATTATTGGGAGCTTCAAAATACAAAATCTGATTACTACTTTTTTACTGAAAATTGCTCTTACAATATGCTTTGGCTCTTAGAGGTTGCACGACCGTCGATACATTTACGAGAGCATTTCAGTTACGATGTCATCCCCCTCGAGACCGTGCATGTGGCAAAAGAAGAAAATATTATAGAAAAAATAAACTATAGAGCTTCAAGAAGGTCTATTTTACTCAAATACGAAGAGTTGCTCGACGAGGCGTATATCCACATGCCAAGAGATATCGTTGATTCAAAGATTGAGCTAAGCAAAATAGTAGAAAATGAAACGATGGATGCGCAACAAAAAAGATATATTTTAGAAGCCTCTATCGAATTTTTGGAGTACTCCTTTGCACAAAAGAGCGTAAGTGAGGAGAAATATCAGACACTTTTTGAGGCTTTAACACAAGCAAGAGCAACATTAGGAGCTGGAGAAAAGCTCAATATCGAAGTGCCAAAAGACCCGATTGAGAGTCATAGAGCGATAAGAGTAACCGCAGGTGCAGGAGTTAGAGAGAGTGAGAACATCGGTTTTTTAGGTATTCGCCCTGCATATCATGATTTGGAAGATAGCAGTTACGGTTTTTTACGAGGCACACAAATAGATTTTTTAAACCTTCAACTCTCATACACCGACCATAATGTAAGCGTGGAAGAAGCGACAATTCTCTCCATCGCGTCACTCTCTCAAAGGTCAGAATTTTTTGACAGTTTTTCATGGAGAACCAAAGTCGGCTGGGACAGAGACTACGGGAGTGACAAAGCAAACTTCATCTCCACAGTCGGTGGCGGATACAGTTGGGGCAATAAATTTGCTTCTGTTTATCTCATGGCAGACCCACTTTTCTACTCAGAAGATAAAATTGTTACCGCGATTGGCAACAGTGTCGGGCTGATTTTTGACAAATACTCTTTCATGAACACAAACTTAGAGCTAACCAAAAGATGGTACGACACAGGCGAAGAACAGTGGTTAGCAAAAGTGTCACAAAGTTTTAGAGTATCACAAAGTTTACAGTTCAAATTGAAGTACGATTACGGAGAGAAAAACCATCTACAAACCACGGAGAAAAGAGAAACTTTCAAAGCACTGCTGAATTATTATCTTTGAGGGTTGCGTCGTAAAACAAATCATTTGCACATGCCAAGTGAGTTTGATTTTAAAAGTAAATCTGAAACAATATTCGTTAAAAATAAATTTTTCTGATAGAATATTTAAAACTATCAGGAAAGCTTTTGAAAGAGACTCATTTCAATAATTCGCCATCCAACCACAACCACCTTCAAATCATCAACGAAGAAAACATTCAAAACAAAATTTTTACCATCCGTGGCATACAGGTAATGATAGATAGAGATTTGGCAGAGTTGTATGGAGTGGAGACAAAAGTTTTTAATCAAGCAGTAAAAAGAAATGAGAACAGATTTCCTGATGATTTTAGATTTCAGTTAAGTGAAGCAGAAAAAAATGAACTGGTCACAAATTGTGACCGGTTCAATTCACTCAAACATTCAAGCGTAAATCCCTACGCTTTCACAGAACAAGGCGTCTCAATGCTGAGTGCGGTTTTAAAAAGCGATATTGCCGTGGAGATAAGTGTCAAAATCATCAGAAGCTTTGTAAACATGCGAAAACTCATCTCAAACAACGCCCTCATATTTCAAAGACTCGAAACCTTAGAACAAAAACAATTCACAAATGACAAAAAATTCAACAAACTTTTTGAAGCCATAGAAGCAAAATCTCTCAAACCGACACAAGGCATCTTTTATGATGGAGAGATTTACGATGCCTATCTCTTCGTCTCAAACCTTATCAAAAGTGCCAAAGAGAGCATCGTGCTCGTCGATAACTACCTCGATGAAAGCGTTTTGACCATGCTCTGCAAAAGAGAACAAAATGTAAGTGCCACCCTCTACACAAAAAACATCACCGCACAATTAGAACTCGACATCAAAAAACACAACACCCAATATCCAAAAATCACCCTCAAAAAGTTCGACGCCTCCCACGACAGATTTCTCATCCTAGACGGAAAAGAACTCTACCACATAGGAGCAAGTCTAAAAGAATTTATCCCCTGTTTTCATTCAATATTTAATCCCATAAATCTATCATAACTACCACTTGAAGCAAAATTTATTTCATAAGTGAAATCATTTATTTTATCAATCCTAACAGAATCCACTCCTAAAATTTGCAACTTTTCATATGTCAAAAGCTCTCCTTCATGAAGCCTTAAAACATCTCTTAAAATCCACTGACCAAGTTCCCGATTTGAATACGACATTAAGGCTTTTCCTCCATCTTGACATATTTTCGATTGCATAGTTTTACCATTAGGCAATTGTAAATTAAATGGTTTATCTCTATCAAGAAAAAATGAAGGGTAATGCTTGTGTGTAATAGCTAAAAATGATTGAGCTTTACTTGGCGGAATATTCTACAAATAATTTTCAATTATATTTTCTAGTCCATCTTCATGCTCGTGCAAATACATTTTTGAGACGATTAGTCGTATTTTTTCTTCAATTTCATAATAAGAATGTAACTTATTTAAAAAATTGAAATTACTATTTTGAAGCTCAAAAAAATATAAGTGTAATTCGTCTTTCATGTAATCATTTTCGCATAATAAACCGTTTTCAAAATAGTTAATTTTTTGCTCCAATGTTAGCATATATTGCCTACCAGATGATATTCTTTGGTTATTTTGGAATTTATAATTCTTTCTTCAAATTTTAAATTTTTGATTGGATTTTCAATAGTTAAAAAAGTAGGTAAATCATTCATATTTAAAACGAGTGTCACAATATAATCATTTTGATATTCCAGTGCTTTTCTATACTCATTTTCTGTAAGTCTAAATTTTCCTTTTTTCTCTCGAATACCTTTTACTTCTGCTAAATAAGTAGAACTATTTACATTTACTTGAAAATCATACCCATCTCCAAATAATCTTGCATCTTCCAAACTACCAGTATTAAACATATCAATTGCATTAAAATTATTCATAAAGTAAATTTCTGCTTCCAAACCAGTCTCTTGAAGTTTTTTAAATCTTGATTTAACTATTGGTTTTACACTGATTGAAATATCTTCAACTGCGTAATTTTCTTTCATGTAAAGCTTTACAATATTGGCATATCCTTTAACATCTTCAAGCCCAAATAAATTATCTATCAAAATTTTTCTATGAATATAAGTATCGCCTTTTTGCCACCAACCTTTTCTTCCATTATTTGGAAAAAAATGGTCAAATAAATCCATCCTATTTTTTACAGTTCCAACTGTTTCAGCGATATGATTGATAACACAATACTCATAAAAAGCTGTTTTTGTTGTGAATCCAAATTCCTTTATAAAATCATCATTGAATTTTGAAAGTCCATAACCTATTAAATTTAAGATTTCATAGTTTTGATGTTTATTTCCAGATTGTTTCATTCTTATTTTATTTCCTTAAACTTTTTATATCCTGCCACACTAAAAGCCTGACAAGGAAATCCAGCCAATAAAATATCAAAAGGAGGAATGTTTTTTTCATCTATCTGTGTAATATCACCATGAGGAGCTTCTCCAAAATTTGCATAATAAGTTTCCCTTGCATATTTATCTATCTCAGAAGCAAAAACAAATTCTATTTTTTCACCAAAAGCTTGTTCAAATCCAAGTCTAATGCCACCAATTCCAGCGAAGAGGTCAATAGCTCTAAGGCTGCTTTTTTTGTTTGTATTCATATTAAATAAATTTCTTCCCATCATATATGTCATTGTATCCCTCCAATCTAGTTGAAGAGATAATACAAAAATAAAAATCTATATCTAAAATATATTTCAAATTGTCATATATTTTTAGATATATTGCATTTATATATTTCCTTATGCAATAATTTTAAAACATTTTTCTCGGTATATGCTCAATATTTATATAAATTATAAAATTTGATTTATTTACAAAAGCACATCAATAATTACTATTGAGTGTAATGTTACCCATAGAAATGTAATTATAGCAAAAACTAAAAAACTACACCTCTGCGTGAATTTCTACCTCTCTAAAAAACAATCTAAATTTCAATTTAGATTGCTGAAAGCTAACTTGTTGGCTTTCAGCCAAATCCACATGCCGAACAAATCCACATGCCGAACAAATCCACATGCCGAACAAATCCACATGCCGAACAAATCCACATGCCGAACAAATCCACATGCCGAACAAATCCACATGCCGAACAAATCCA
>JBAZSV010000005.1:0-95549 GCA_041662265.1 Sulfurimonas sp. | reverse complement strand
CAAATCCACATGCCGAACAAATCCACATGCCGAACAAATCCACATGCCGAACAAATCCACATGCCGAACAAATCCACATGCCGAACAAATCCACATGCCGAACAAATCCACATGCCGAACAAATCCACATGCCGAACAAATCCACATGCCGAACAAATCAATCCCCCAAGGGGACTTCCTCGCTTCGCTCACAGCGCTACCGAACAAATCCACATGCCGAACAAATCAATCCCCCAAGGGGACTTCCTCGCTTCGCTCACAGCGCTACCGAACAAATCCACATGGAACAAAGATAGTCTAAAATAAAGTGAAGCTTTTCATTTTATTTTAGCCGTTTCATGCCGAACAAATCTATCAAAATAAGAATATGATATAATAACTCAAATCCAAAAGAGAGATGCGCTTGAATTTCATATATAGACTCCATGCAATTGAAAGAATGTTTGAACGAGATATATCAGAAACCGAATAATCTGGAATGATGATTTTAAAACTAAAAGGAATAAACAATGCAATGTATGATTTGCAAACACGGCAATACTCAAAAAGGCTCAACAACTATTACTTTAGAAAAAGATGGTTCAACGATTGTTTTTAAACATGTTCCTGCTTTGGTTTGTGAGAATTGTGGTGAAAAATATATTGAAGATTTTATAACAAAAGAAGTTTTACTAAAAGCAAAAGAGATACAAAAAAGTGGTGTTGAAGTTGATATAAGAGAATATAAATTAAACGCTGCATAATAATACATACTAGCGAGTAGTATATTGTAGTAAAATTCAAAAATTATTTTAAAGCTATTTGGAGATTGGATGAAACAAGAAAAGATAGACAAAGTACCTGCGTGGCTAGATTTTACTCAGAGTGCTACGGGGCTTATTTTAGCTCTTTTTATTATGGGGCATATTCTTTTTGAAGCTTCTATTTTAGTCTCAAATGAGCTGATGTACAAAGTGACGCTTATGTTTGAGGGGTACTACTTTTTTGGTGAGACTTATCCGGGGATTGTCTCTTTTTTAGCGGCTGCAATTTTTATCATTTTTATTCTTCATGCACTTCTAGCTCTTCGAAAATTCCCTTCAAGTTATAAGCAATACAAAATCATACGAGAACATACTACGAGGATGAAACATGAAGATAGCTCTTTGTGGATGATTCAGGTGATTACGGGCTTTATGATGTTTTTTATCGGTTCAGTGCATCTTTACATTATGATGACACAACCCTCAAATATCGGGCCGTTTGCGAGTTCCCACAGAGTTGTAGCGGAATTTATGGGACCACTTTATTTTATGCTTCTTCTCTCCGTTATTTCCCATGCTTTTATCGGACTCTATCGTTTAGCTTTGAAATGGGGATTTATGGAAGGCAAACATACAGAAATTTCTCGTGCGAGATTCAAGCGCATCATGAAAGTGATGATAGCAGTTTATATCATCGTCGGTCTCTCATCTCTTGGCAAATACACCTACATAGGGCTGACACATGACTTTAGCGATGGCGTACAATACAAATCCCAAACAATCCACATGGAGAACCATTAATGAAAATAATTTACACAGATGTTCTAATCATTGGTGGTGGACTTGCTGGTCTTCGAGTTGCAACGGGAGTAAAAGAGCGCGGACATGATGCGATTATTCTCACTCTTGTTCCACCAAAACGCTCACACTCTGCAGCTGCACAAGGCGGTATGCAGGCAAGTTTAGCAAACTCAAAAATGGGTGAGGGCGACAACGAAGATGTTCACTTTGGCGATACTATACGAGGAAGTGACTGGGGCGCGGATCAAGAAGTTGCGCGGATGTTTGTTCACTGCGCACCAAAAGCCATAAGAGAACTTGCCGCTTGGGGTGTTCCATGGAGTAGGGTTCAAAAAGGAGATAGAACGGCGATTATCAACGCGCAAAAAGTGACGATTACCGAAAAAGAGGAAGCGCACGGACTTATTACCGCAAGAGATTTTGGCGGTACAAAAAAGTGGAGAACTTGCTATACATCGGACGGAACAGGTCACAGTATGCTCTATGCGATGGACAACAAAGCCCATGAGAAAGAGGTAGAAATCCACGAACGCATGGAAGCTATTTCTCTCATTACGGACAATGGTCGCTGTTATGGAACGGTTGCAAGAAACCTTATGACTGGCGAATTAGTTGCGTATGTGAGTAAAACGACAACAGTTGCAACGGGCGGATATGGCAGGATTTACAGCGTTTCAACCAATGCGATTATTTGTCAAGGAATAGGTCAAGCGTTAGCTCTTGAAACAGGTATAGCAACTTTAGGAAATATGGAAGCTATCCAGTTTCATCCGACTGCAATTGTTCCAGTTGGGATTTTAACAACGGAAGGGTGTCGTGGAGATGGCGGACTGCTTTTGGATAAAGACGGCTATAGATTTATGCCAGACTATGAACCAGACAAAAAAGAGTTGGCAAGTCGTGATGTTGTAAGTCGTAGAATGACCGAACATATACGAAAAGGTAAGGGCGTAAAAAGCCGTTATGGAGACCATTTGTGGCTTGACATTACCAACCTTGGACGCGAACATATCGAGAAAAATCTTCGTGAAGTGAAAGAGATTTGTGAGAACTTTTTAGGCATAGACCCTGCTGTGAGTTGGATTCCAGTGCGCCCAACGCAACACTACTCTATGGGTGGAATTCGTACAAAATACACTGGCGAATCGCAAACACTTAAAGGGCTTTATTCCTGTGGAGAAGCGGCTTGTTGGGATTTACACGGATTTAACCGTCTTGGTGGAAATTCTGTAAGTGAAACAGTTGTTGCTGGAATGCTGGTGGCGGAATATATTTCAAATTTTTGTGACTCGCCTGAGAGTTCGATGCAAATTCACTCTTCAAAAATTGAGTCAGCTTTAAAATGTGAAAAAAACAAACTTGAGGCACTTCTTACAAAAGAAAATGGGGAAGATACTTATGTGCTTCGCCGTCGTATGGAAGAGATTATGATGGATAAAGTTGGCATCTTTAGAAATGAAAAAGATTTACAAGAAGCTGTGGATGAACTTGAAGAGTTACTTAAACGCTCAAAAAATATAGAAGTTTTTCGTTCAAAAAGCCGTGCTGCAAATCCTGCTCTGGTGAATGCGTACAGAACGCAGAAGATGTTAAAAGTAGCTCTAACGGTCGCTTATGGCGCACTTTTACGACAAGAGAGCCGTGGCGCACACTCAAGAGAAGATTTTCCAGCACGCGATGATGAAAACTGGTTAAAGCGAACCATCACTTCATGGCCTGATGCAAACCAAACTATGCCGAGTGTGAGTTATGAAGAGATTTCAGTTGCAACGATGGAACTCCCTCCTGGATTTCGTGGGTATGGGCAAGATTTAACAAAACATCACCATGAAACAAAAATGAGACTTTCAGCCGTGGAAGCTGTGCAAAAAAAACTTGAAGAAGAGGGTGCAACCCGTTTTGAGATTCAAAATGCTTTGATGCCCTATCTTGATAAATTGCCAAAAAAATACCGTCAAATAAATGAGAGATTAGGAGAAAATATATGAGTGAAGAAAAAAGCCCTCGAACACTAAAAATAGATGTTCTTCGCTACGACCCAAATGACAAAAATGATTTTCCTCATATAGAAAGATTTGAAGTTGTAGAAGCGGATGGCATGACGCTTTACATCGTTTTAAACGAAATACGAGAACATCTTGATAACTCGCTTATGTTTGACTTTGTCTGTCGTGCAGGGATTTGTGGAAGCTGTTCTATGCTTGTAAATGGGCGTCCGACTTTGGCATGTAGTACACTGACTTCCAAGCTTGATGCGCATATTACTCTCGCTCCTCTTCCTCTTTTTAAACTTATAAAAGATTTGTCTATTTACACGGGCGAATGGATGCGTTACCTCAATGAACACCTTGAGACATGGATTCATGCCAAAGAAGAAGTGTTAAATTTTGACAAACTTGAAGAGCGAATGGATCCAGCTTTAGCAGATGAGATTTACGAACTTGACCGTTGTGTTGAGTGTGGATGTTGTGTCGCTGGATGCGGAACGATTCAGATGAAACCAAGTTTTGTCGGAGCGGTAGGACTGAATAAAGTGGCTCGTTACCATCTTGACCCAAGGGATAAAAGAAGTGATGAAGAGTACTATGAACTCATCGGCGATGAAAATGGCGTTTTTGGTTGTATGACACTTTTAGGATGTGAAGATGTTTGTCCAAAAGATTTACCTCTTCAGAGTAAAATTGCGTATCTTCGTCGTATGATGATGAAAACAGCATTAAAAAATTAAATTAAGGAAAATAGATTATGAAATTCGTACAAACAAACAAAGCACCTTCGGCAATTGGACCTTATTCACAAGCAGTTGTGGCAAATGGTATGGTTTACACTTCAGGACAAATCGCACTCACGCCAGAGGGAGTGATGCTTGAAAATGAGATACGCATTCAAACGACACAGGTTTTAAAAAATTTAAGTGCTGTTTTAGAAGAGGCGGGAAGTTCCCTTGGAAGTGTGATAAAAACAACTATATTTCTAGCAGATATGGATGATTTCGCAGCAGTAAATGAGCTTTACGCAGAAGCTTTTGGCGCACACAAACCAGCGCGTTCCACAGTAGCCGTAAAAACTCTGCCAAAAAATGCTTTAGTTGAAATCGACGCAATCGCACTTGTAAAATAAAATCTTCTTTTTTTACGGCACCCCAAGGGCATACCGATTCGCAATTTAGTTGCTCACATGGTCTGACGCCCGTTAGGCTAGTTGTCGCTTTGCTCGGGCACATGTGGATTTATTTCCACATGCCATGCCACTCCAACAAAATCCCACTACAAAATAAATTTAAGAACCAATTAATCAATAAAAATATACAATCTCTTTAATTGACTGATAGTCGGTCATTTTAGATGAGGTGGTTGAATGGCGATAATTGTTGACAAAGTACAAAAAAGAAAAGATATAGCACTTTCATGTAAAGAGCTTTTTATTCAAAATGGAATTAAAGATTTAACCATTTCTGAAGTTGCAAAAACTGCGGGAGTTGGCAAGGGTACTATTTATGAGTATTTCAAAAACAAAGAAGAGATAGTTTTTGAGATAGTCAATATTTTACTTCAAGAACACAACATAGAAAAAAAATCAAGAATTGACTCGAAAGAAAATACAAAAGAGAAAATTATCGAGTTTTTCGGTGTTTTTTATAGAGAAGAAGATGTTGAGCTGAGAGAACTTTACAAGGAATTTATCTCTATCAATCTTGCAAATCCGATGCAAGAGATGATTGCATTTCAGAGTCAATGCTCGAACACATATTTTAAATGGTTTGAAGAGATTATTCAAGCTGGAATTGATAAAAATGAATTAGTCCACTCTTCAAAACAGTTAGCGAGAGGGCTGTTTGTCATGGGTGAAGGTTTGTTTATATCAAGCTGTGTCACAACGACGATAGAGGATTTGAAAAAAGAGTTAGATACTTTTTATGATACTTTATTTGAACTTATGGAGGTTAAAAAATGAAAAAATACCTATTTTTACTAGCACCCGCTTTACTCTTTAGTGAGGATTTAAAATCACTCTTGGAGTTTGCAAAACAAAATAATGACCTTTTGGTCTCAAGCAAATTGACGCAAGAAGCAAAAGCAAAAGATGTGGATTCTAAAACGAGTGCCTATTTTCCGACCATTGATATTGGTGGATATTATCAAAGTTTGGATGAGAAAACTCCAATGTTAGCGGGGGATATCTCAAGCGGATTTGCAAAGGCGAGTTTAGATATTTATGATGGTGGCAAAAAATCATCTCTTTTAGACCAAGCAAAAAGCGAACACAAAGCGAGTGAATTCGATACAAATGAGATGAAGCGAACTTTGAGCTTAGATATTACGCAAAATTTTTATGCTCTTAAAAGTTTAAATGCTTCTTTGATTGCAAAAGAGGATGCAGGAAAATCACTTGATGAACAACTCTCTCGCATAAAAAAATATTTTGAGGCGAAACTTGCTACAAAAGATGATGTGGATAGACTTCAAGCCGCGTATGACACAAATGTGTATGAGATAGAATCTCTCAAACTTCAAATCCTCTCAAATCTTAAACTTTTAGAGTTAAAAGTGGGCAAAAAGATTGCTGTTTTAGATAACTCAAGCTTTAAAGAAGTGCTGCAAAGTGAGATGGCACAAAGCGATGCAATCAGCTCTTTGATGGCAAAAGAGAGTGCTGTTATTTCAAGCGCAGAGTCGATAGCGAGTATTTATTATCCTCAAATAAAAATTGAAGATAGTTATAGTGTATATGGTTACAACAGAACAGACTTGGCACACCCTGAGGGTTTAGATAATCAAAATAAAATTCTTCTCAGTGCAAATATGCGCATTTTTGATTATGGAGCTATGAGTGATGCAAAACAGTCGGTTATGCTTAGTGCTAAAGCTTTAAATTCGCAAGTGCTTTTTAAAACTAAAGAGCAAAAAATGCAATATGAACTAGCATCTGCAAGAATAGATACGAGCAAAATGAAAATAAAAAGTGCAAACAGTGCTTTGACTTCGGCAAAAAGTGCTTACACAACAATCAACGAAAAGTATAAAGCTGGAGTAGTGGATTATGTGATTTATCTTAACGCTTTAACCGCGCAAACAACGGCACAAGCGATGTATGAAACATCACTTTGTGAACTGGAAAGTGCGTATGCGTCCTATTACTATTACAGTGGAAAAAATTTAGAGGAGTTTATAAAATGAAAAAAATACTATTGGGTTTACTGAGTTTGGTTTTAGTTGTAAGTGCGGACGATGTGTATGCAAGTTTTTATTGTGGTGCGCAAAAGAGTGCAAATTTGGCTTTTGATGCGAGTGGAATTGTTAAAAATGTTTTTGTGGATGTCTCGAGTGTTGTAAAAAAAGGGGATAAACTTGTCGAACTTTACAGTGATGATTTAAAAGCCTCTTTAGAAATTGCGAAAGCGTCTGTGGTAAGTTCTGAGGTGGCGTTAAAGTTTGCACAAAAAGATTATGAGAGACAAGTAATTATAAAACATCTCATAGATGAAGCGCAGTTTGATAAATATGCGATGAATTATGAGAGTGCAAAAGCAGCCCTTTTAGTGGCAAAAGCAAACCTTGCATACAGACAAACGCTTTATGATAAAACAACTATTTATGCACCATTTGATGGAGTTATTTTTGAAAAAGCTGTGGAAGTTGGAGATGTTGTAAATGGAATGGTTCTTCGCACTATTTTTAAAATTCAGAGTAAAAGTGAGAGAATACTTGTACTAGAATTTGACCAAAAATATTGGAAAAGTGTTGCGGTTGGACAAACATTCAAATACACAATTGATGGCGATAAACAGAGTTATGAAGGAAAAATTACAAACATATATCCACATGCCAATGATTTAAACAGAAAACTTCATGCAGAGGTGAAAGCAAAAGATTTTATAGTAGGACTTGTTGGAAATGGCACTATAAATACAGCTACAAAAGAGTAAAAAATGTATAAATTAGCAATAAAAAGACCAATTACAACTCTGATGTATGTTTTAACATTGGTTATCTTTGGATATATGAGCTTTAAGTCCATGCCCTCAGCTCTTTTTCCAAATATTGATTTTCCAATAGTTACAGTAAAAACAACTTACCCAGGGGCTGAATCAAGCACCATGGAGTCGCAAGTTACAGACAAAATAGAAGAAGCCATTTCTCGCATCGGCGGAGTCGATAGTATCACTTCAACAAGCAGTGACGGTGTAAGTGTCGTTATAATCAAGTTCTTTTTAGAAAGAAAAATGGACGAGTGTGCCAACGATGTACGCGATAAAGTCTCAGCTGTTGTACTTCCAAAAGATGCCAATACGCCTCTTGTAAGTAAACTAGATATCGGCGGTGCTTCTGTTATAAATGTTTTCTTAACAGCCAAAAATGACAGTATCAAGAATCTTATGCTTTTTGCAGACGAAAAGGTAAAACCAAAGATTCAAAAAATCAATGGTGTAGGTGCGATTAATATTATTGGATATAAAGATAGGGAGATAAAAATATTTCCACATGCCGCGGCTCTTAACAAATACGGCATCACCATTGCAGAGTTAAACTCGATTGTTGCAAAAGAAAATGTAAAAATCGGTGGCGGTAAACTCATCACTGCAACAGAAGAATTTACTCTAAAAACAAGAGCAGATGCGCTCAGTGTAAGCGAACTTGAAGAGATAGAGATAAAAAACAATGTAAAGTTAAAAGACATAGCGACAGTTCAAGATACACTGAGTGATTCAAAAAGTTATGCTTCTTATAACGGTGTTGAGGGCGTTATGCTTGAGGTTCAAAAAATCTCTGGAACAAATACGCTCGATATTGTTGCGATGGTAAAAAAAGTTGTTCCTGAGATTAAAGGGATGGCGGGAGATAAATATGATGTTCAAATACTTAGTGACACATCGCCGTTTATTATAGAGTCACTTAAAAGTGTTGAGTTTGACCTTATTTATGGAGCGATTTTGGCGGCTCTCATCGTTTTTGTTTTTTTGAGAAATTTCACAATCACTATGGTTTCGGCTCTTTCAATCCCAGCTTCTATCATGGGTACATTTGCGCTTATGGATTACATGGGTTTTGAGCTTAACAAGATGACACTTATCGGTCTTACTTTAGCCATAGGAATTATTATCGATGATGCCATTGTTGTAATTGAGAATATTTACAAAAAGATGGAAGCTGGAATGGGCAAATATGAAGCAGCGTATGAGGGAACAAAAGAGATGGCATTTACCATCTTAGCAATCTCTGCAATGCTTTTGGCGGTTTTTATTCCTGTTTCTTTTATGAGCGGAATCGTAGGGAAATTTTTTGAGAGTTTTGCTATGACGGTTGGTTTTGCTATCATCATCTCTTACTCCATTGCTCTTAGTTTTATTCCAAGTTTGAGTGCGAGAGTGCTTCACAAGGGAGAGAATAGATTTTATAACCTTACTGAGCCACTATTTAAGGCGATTGAGAGAGCCTATGAAAAAACTTTAAAACTTGTTTTGAGATTTAAAGTGATTACTCTTATTTTGGTCTTTGCACTCTTTTTTGCTTCGCTTAGCCTCTTTCCAAAAATTGGTATGGATTTTATACCAAAAGAGGACAAGGGTGAGTTTGAGATAGCACTCAAAGCAAATGCAGGAATATCGCTCGAAGAGATGATTCGAAAATCAAAACTTGTAGAAGATATGGTGAAGAAAAATTCAGCTGTAGAATATACAACTTTGAGCGTAGGGTACAACACCGCGCAAGAAAAGCATAAAGCGACTATTTATGTAAAACTTGTAGAAAAAACACAACGAACTTTAAATCAAGAAAATATTATTCAAGAGCTTAGAGGAGAACTTACACCCTTTAAAAAAGATATGTTTATCACCGCTGCAGCCATTCCAAACATAAAGGGAGCAGGGGTTTCTGTTCCTTATCAGATAGTTTTGAAGTCAGATTCGTTTGAAGATTTAATGACTGCAAAGAAAAACTTGACAGAGTATTTGGCAAAGAAAAAAGGGTTTGTCGATATTGACACAAATCTTGATGACCCAAAACCTCAAATAGATATAAAAATATTGCGAGACAATGCAAATAGGTTGGGCATTTCAGCATCACAAATTGCAGAAGCAATATCTGTTGCATTTTCAAGCGATATCGAAATTTCTTACTTTGAAGAGAATGGAAAACAGTACGACATCACTCTAAGGTTTGATGATAAAAATAGAATGAAACTTGAAGATATTAAAAAGCTTCAGTTGAGGTCAAAAGGTGGAGATTTGGTCTATCTTGATGGACTTGTTGAGTTTAACAAAAGTGAAACACTTGGAACTATAAACCACTATGATAGACAAAGACAAGTAACCGTTTTTTCAGACCTTTTTGGGCTTGATTTGGGTGGAGCAGTGGCATACACAAAAGCAGAAATAGATAATCTTTTACCAAAAAGTGTTATTTATAGATTTACAGGTTTTGCCGAAGAGATGGTAAAAACAGGACAAGCTTTTGGTGTGGCTATTGGGTTGTCTGTGATTTTGATGTTTATTATTTTGGCGATTTTGTATGAGTCACTGATTCAGCCGATTATCATCATGGTTGCACTTCCTCTGAGTATCATCGGAGTTATGTTGGCTCTGTTTATAAGCGGACATCATTTTAGCCTCTTTGTTATGATAGGATTTATGCTCCTCATGGGGATGGTTGGTAAAAATGCAGTTTTACTCGTGGACTTTGCAAACAATGCCATAGCGTCGGGCAAAACGGCAGATGAAGCACTCATAGAAGCAGGAGAAAAAAGACTTCGCCCGATTCTTATGACAACAATCGCCATGGTTTTTGCGATGCTCCCACTTGCTTTAGCTGATGGTCTTGGAAGTGAAACAAAAGCACCTATGGCAATAGCAATCATAGGCGGACTTTTAAGTTCTATGGTTTTAACCTTGCTTGTAGTTCCTGCTATTTATAGAATGATAAGCCCGTTGGATAGATGGTTGAGAAAGTTTTATGAGGAAAAACAAGAACTCTAAAAGGCTGAGATTATTTCACCTTTTGGCATGTGGAAATTTCCACATGCCAAGATTCTGTTCTTGTACTTTCCTCGTTCCACCTCTCCTGAGGTGGAATGCATACTACATATTCGTACTTTGAATATACCTCTCACTCAACACATAGTCCAAAATATTCCCGTGCCGCTGAGTTATACTCCACTTCACTTATCGTAATGACACCCTTTTCGATGATTTTGAGAGTATTATCCACGAGAATTTTTCGCCCTGAGGGTGTTTGCATAACGGCTAACTTTTTTGTGGTGAAAATTGTATCGGGATGCGTGGCGTTAAAATGATTTGCAAGGCTAAACTCAATCCACTCTTGAGAAACAAGAGCAAAACCGTATTGCGGTGCCCACTCATTATTTACAAAAGAGCTGAGAACATATTCGCCATCGTCTAATTTGAAGCGAAATATATCACCATTTTGTTCCGTCGCATCTGTATCCACAACTTCCAAAGGCTCTCGAACTCCATACCCACCAAATCCTGTGTCGCAGAGATAGTTTTTGCCATCGATAATCACGATAACAACCATGTGCGTTTTGGGACGGCGCGTAGGGTAAAACATCGGACGCGCACCTGCAAAGTACCACTCAAACCCGATTGCAGTGAGTGCCATCGCAAATAGCCCATTCACTTCGTAGCAGTATCCACCGCGTTTATGTGTGACAATTTTCGCATAAATATCTTCTGTGATGAGAGAAGGAATCCGCCCCGCTTGAACTTCGGTATTTTCAAACGCAACTGACTGGAGTTGCGCACCCATAAGAGCGGTTAATGTCTCTAAATCGTTTTGAACATGACCGTTATAGCCGATGCGTTGGAGGTAGTCAGAGAGTGAAAAAGTAGAAGCAGTCATCGATATTTTCCTTACATTGATGTTTATTGTACCCAATTTTTTAGGTTGAGTATGCATTTTTTAAGTTTAAAAGGAGTATCTTTTTTGTATTCAAGAATGGAGGGTAAGGTTATGAAAAATTTAGTAAAGTTAAATTTATTAGTGGTCGGTGTTTTAGCGGTTGTTTCAACTGGTCTATTGGCAGGTGATTTACCAGCAAGAGGTCCTATCCCATTTTCAGATTATGACACAAACAAAGATGGAACTGTGAGCGAAAGTGAGTTTAATGATGTAAGAGCTACGAGAATGTCTGAAAAAGCAAGTCAAGGTATGCCTATGAAAAATGCTGCCAATGCTCCTGCTTTTAATGAGTTTGATACAGACCATGATGGAAAACTGACGAAAGTTGAGTTGCTTGAAGGTCAGAATAAACAGATGCAAAAAAATCGCTCAAATATGGGTTCAGGGCAGATGGGTAACAACATGAAAGGGATGGGTCGTAATGCGCCAACTTTTGAAAGTTATGACTTAAATGGTGATGGATTTTTGACTGAAAATGAGTTGAATGAAGCCAGAGAAAAAAGAGTGGCTCAAAAAGCATCTGAAGGAAAGATGATGAAAAATAGTGGCAATCAAACTAAATTTTCAGAGATAGATACAAACAA
The DNA here is from genome assembly GCA_041662265.1 of Sulfurimonas sp. Lineage (GTDB taxonomy): Bacteria > Campylobacterota > Campylobacteria > Campylobacterales > Sulfurimonadaceae > Sulfurimonas. The sequence goes on along the minus strand of JBAZSV010000005.1, from coordinate 83,507 downwards.
TGATGGCAAAATAAGTAAAGAAGAGTTTCTCGCAAATCAAATGAAAAAAAGAGGCTCTGCTGCAAAAAAAGGTGAGTGAAAACTTTCTCGTTCCACCTCTCCAGAGGTGGAATGCATACTCCAACTTCTTCCCTTAAGCCAAACTAAACTACAATAACTCCATGGGAAGAAGCAGATATAAAATCTATGAAACGACACATCCACATTTTGTGACTTGCACAATACTTCATTGGTTGCCACTTTTTACAAGACAAGAAAGCGTGCAAATTATTATAGAGTGTCTAAAATTTTTACAAAAAAACGATAATCTAAAACTCTACGCTTATGTAATTTTGGAAAACCATTTGCACATGGTCATATCTAGTGATGATTTACATAAAACAATGCAATCTTTTAAACAATATACCGCAAAACAACTCCTTGAACTACTTAAAAAAGAGAATGTAACAACTATTTTAGACCAACTCGCTTTTTATAAAAAAGCACATCATCAAGAGAAAAGTTATCAAGTTTGGGAAGAAGGGTATCAACCTAAATTGATTCAAGATGAGGAGATGATGCAAATAAAAGTGGATTATATTCATAATAATCCTATAAAAAGAGGGTATGTGGATGAGGCGATTCATTGGCGATATAGTAGTGCTAGGGATTATAATGATGCGAGTGGATTGATTGAAATTGAGAGGTTGTGGTAAAAGTTAGTTCAGTATGCATTCCACCTCGGGAGAGGTGGAACGAGATTAACGCCTGTGCATTTCAAAGCTGGAGCTTTGAAACGAGAAAAAAATAGTCTTCTCAGGCACTTTTTAAAATTAAAGGTAAGTTTATTTCATGCTCACGAGAGCGAACATTTAAAACTTCTATGGCAACTATCTCATCATTATCGTTGTAATCAACAATGACATCTTTTGACTGCTCTTGGCTTTCCACAATTTTGTCATCTGATAGGATGACATAAATAGAGTTTGTTTCGTCGTCATATTTTATTTTCATTTACAACCCTTTTTTCTCATATCTCTATCGAAATATGTAGTAATTATTTTTAAGTTTTTAGGATTAGCCACAACTTTTAAACACTTATTTGAAGCTTCTTCAATAGATTTGAAAAAGTGTATTTCAACTTCGCTTACCACAACATACATATCAGCATCATGAACTGCAAGTTCTATCCACTGCAATTCTATCTCTCTTGATGCTATTACATCATAAGCATGTTGTGTTAATTCGTATTTCATAGTAAAAATTATATCACAGATAGAATAATTGTAGTTTATTGAATCTCTTGGCATGTGGAAATATCAATCTTGTTCCACCTCTCCCGAGGTGGAATGCATACCTAAATATTTATGAGCAATACAGCAAAATTGTAGATTATAACAGTATGATTAGGTTGATAAAAATTGAAAGATTAGGGTGAATTGATTTGTAATAGGTATTCCACCTCAGGAGTGGTGGAATTACGAATGCACTGCGTTCGCAATTCAATTAAGAGGATAAAAATAAAATGATTCAAATTAATAACACAACCAAATTCACGCTCCTCCTTATGTCCATGATGACAATGATGTCCAATGTTGCGATTGTGACGACTTTGCCGCATCTTAGTTCTGTTTTTAGTGATGTGGAAAATATCGAGTTTTTATCGCGACTTATGATTACGCTTCCCTCTTTGGCGATAGCTCTTCTTGCACCATTTTTAGGGCATCTTGTGAGTCGTTTTGGCAAAAAAAGTTCGGCTATGGTTGCACTTTTCTTTTTCTCTGTATTTGGAAGTGCAGGGCTTTATTTGGAGAGTATCTATGAAATTTTAGCTTCAAGATTTTTCTTTGGAATCGCCATTGCCGTTTTGATGATAGTCTCTACCTCTCTCATCGGAGACTATTTCAAAGAGGAAGCCAGACATAAATTCATGGGTCGCCAGAGTGCTTTTATGGCTCTTGGCGGAGTTTTTTTTCTTGTGGGCGGTGGGTTTTTATCGGACATCAGTTGGAGATACCCTTTTGGAATCTATCTCGTTGGATTTGTCATCCTCTTTTTTGTGGCAAAGTTTTTAGTTCACAAAGAGAGCGAATTAGAACAAGAGACAGAAGTCATCCATAACCTTTTGCCCATCTACATTTTAGCTTTTTTACTCATGATGATTTTTTACATCTTGCCGACGCAAATGCCGTTTTTGATTATCAATGTTTTTCATGCAAGTGGCACACTCGCGGGTGAGATTATCTCCATGGCATTTGTCTTTAATGCTCTGGGTGCTATGAGTTTTGTTTTTTTAAAAAAGCGATTTGATTTTAAAACTATCTACATGATTGGTATGGCGATTGTGGCATGTGGATTTATTTTGATTGGTTTAGTGCAAAATGTTTATCTTTTCTTTTTGACATCGCCGATTATGGGTTTTGGTGGTGGGATTTTGATGACAAATGTCACAGCGTGGATGCTCAGCCATGCGCACCATACAAAAAGAGTCAAATCATCAAGTTACTTAACGAGTGCGCTTTTTTTAGGACAGTTTAGTTCCCCGATAGTTTTTCATCCTTTTGTGAGCTATTTTGGAGTGGAGCATTTTTTTGAGGTTGTCGGCATACTCTTAATCATAATTTTAATGGCTATCTATATTTATAGACGCTTTCATAATTCTAAAGTAGCTTTATGAAAACGGCTGTCATTGGGGTTGGAAATATCATTTTTCAAGATGAGGGAGTCGGTGTTTATGCTGCAACATACCTTGAAAAAAACTATACATTTAGTGGCGATGTTACTCTCGTTGATGGTGGAGTTTTAGGCTTTAACCTTATAAATTACTATCAAGAATATGAGAAGATTTTAATCCTTGACACTATCACTATGGAGGATGAAATTGGCTCTGTTTATAACCTTCCAAGCGAGGAGCTTTTGGGGCTTGGAAGTTATAAACAGACGGTTCACGAGATAGAAGTTATTGAGATGTTGGAAATATGTTCTTTGCAGGAGATGCGTGCGGAGGTAAACATTATTGGCATAATTGCTAAAGATATTGTGAGCGTAAATATTGGACTGAGCGATGAAATTAGGGCAAAATTTAATGAGTTTATAGAGGCTGCACTCAAAGAGCTAGCGAGCTCTGGCGTAAAATGGAGCAAAAATAAAACTGAATTTTCACTTGAGAAAGTGATACAAAGCTATAGAAATCCTCAAAATGTTTAGGAAAAGTTTTTATATAGAGGGTGTCGTTCAAGGAGTTGGATTTCGTCCGTTTGTGTATAAGTTGGCGTATGAAAATCGTCTCGTTGGATTTGTGAAAAACGATAGTTCAGGGGTGCAAATAGAAGTGGAGGGAAGTGAAGAAAATATCGCTTTATTTGAGGAGCAACTTCACTCAAAACTCCCGCCACTCGCAAGAATTGACAAGATAGAAGTTAAAGATTTACAACCACTTTATGAAAAAACATTTGAGATAAAAGAGAGCGTGCAGAGTGCGCAAAACGTAAAAACAGCTCTCATCTCTCCAGACATTTCCACATGCCAAGAGTGTTTGGACGATGTGAAAAATGAGGGCAAATACCACAACTACTTTGCCACAAACTGCACAAACTGTGGGCCAAGATATACTATTATCAAAACAGTTCCCTATGACAGAGTAAACACCTCCATGGCGAAGTTTGGCATGTGCAAATCTTGCCTTGAAGAGTACAATAATCCACGCAGTAGAAGATACCACGCTCAGCCGATTTCTTGTAAGAGTTGCGGATTGACTTTATCGCTTGTTTGTGTGGAAACTCAAAAAGAAGTGGATGCAGAGAATTTTTTTATCGCAGTTGCAGAGTTTATAAAAAGTGGAAAAATCCTCGCCATCAAAGGTATAGGCGGATTTCACATCGTTTGTGATGCAACAAATGATGCAGTGATTTTAAAGTTAAGAGAGTTTAAAAACAGACCGACAAAACCTCTTGCGATTATGTGCAAAAACCTAACACAGATAAAAAGCTTGGCATGTGTAAATGAAAAAGAGGAAGAACTCTTAACATCAAAAGAAGCTCCGATAGTTGTCTTAGAAAAAATAAAAAATGATTGTCATTGCGAGGAGGAACGACGAAGCAATCTATTTAAGATAAGTAAGTTAGTTGCTCCAAACATAGACAGAATAGGCTGTATGTTGCCTTACACACCACTCCATCATCTTCTTTTTGAACATTTGCAAAACCCTATTGTTGCGACAAGTGCGAACCTTGCAGACGAGCCGATAATTACAAAAATGGAAGATATCTTGACAAAACTCCCCTTTGTTGATTTTGTTCTTGACTATAACCGAGAGATTATCAACGGTGTGGATGACAGCCTTCTTCAAGTGGTGCATGGCAAAACGCAAACGCTTCGTTTAGCCCGTGGATACGCTCCAAAAGTGATAAAGTTGCCCTTTAAATCAGAGAAAAAAATCTTAGCAGTCGGAGCAAATGCAAAAAATTCCATCGCTTTTGTGATGGACGACAACATTCTATTATCTCCACATATTGGCGATTTAGATAGCTTAAAAGCGTTTGAATATTTTGAACGCACGATAGAAACTTTTAAAAGATTTTATGACTTTGAACCAGACATCCTTGTTCACGACAAACACCCAAACTATGAAACCACAAAATGGGCGAAAAAACAAAAGACAGAACTCGTCGAAGTGCAACACCATTTGGCTCACATTTACGCATGTAAAGCGGAGTTTGGACTGCGTGGTGATTACTTGGGATTTAGTTTTGATGGCACAGGATATGGCGAAGAGAAGGTGAATGGCGAAGCCAGAGAGGCTGCCCTGGGGCATGGCACTCTCTGGGGCGGAGAAATTTTTGTAGGTGATGAAAGAAAATATTACTTCAAACCTATAAAACTTTTAGGTGGTGAAAAAGCCATCAAAGAGCCTAGCCGTGTGGCTTTGAGTATGCTTTTTGATAGGCTGAGTTTGGAAGAGGTTTTGAAATTAGAGTTGGCATGTGGAAACTCGTTTACAACGCAAGAGATAAAACTTCTCCACCAAAGCCATACAAAAAACCTAAACGCTCCACAAAGCTCCTCCGTTGGAAGATTATTCGATGCGATTGCCTCTTTCGCTGACATCGCTCAAACCATAAGTTACGAAGGAGAGAGCGGACTTTTATGTGAGAGTTTTTATGATGAAACACTCCAAGAGTGTTTTGACTTTAGCATAGAAAATGGTGTTATTGAACTGAAAATAGTTGAGTTCATTTTGCAAAACAACTACGATAAAAAGCTTTTAATTTCAATGTTTATCAACACTTTAGTAAAAATAATAATTGAGATTTCAAAAAAAGAAAACCTAGAAGTCATCCTTAGCGGTGGCGTGTTTCAAAACAAAACTCTGCTTGAACTTACGACATGTGGACTTGAAAAAGAAAATATCCCGTATTATTTTCAACAACAAACGGCTATAAATGATGGTGGAATAGCCTTGGGACAGGTCTATTATGCGTGTTCAAAAACGATGTTTAAATAAAGTCCATATTTTTTCATTGCGCTATGATATCATTTCAAAAAATTAAAAGAGATTATGTATGAACGAAGTAAAAACTATTTATTTAAAAGATTATAAAGCGCCAGAATTTAGCGTTGCACACTGTGATTTAACATTTGAACTCTATGAAGATGAAACGATTGTTACAAATGTTATGAAGATAAAAAAAGTTGCAATGAGTGTTAAAGATATCGTTTTAGATAGTCTTGATTTGGAACTTTTGGAGTTGTGGCTGAATGATTTGAAGTTAAAAGAACCGCGTTATAAAATCGAAAAAGAGAGTTTGATAATTTTTAATGTTCCAAATGAATTTACTCTCAAAATCAAAAATAAAATATTTCCACATGCCAACACTGAGTTAGAAGGACTATACAAATCTGGAACAATTTTTTGTACGCAAAATGAGCCTGAAGGATTTAGAAAAATCACACCTTATTTAGACCGTCCAGATGTTATGAGTGTTTTTACTACAACAGTGATTGCGGACAAAAAGAAGTATCCGATTTTACTCAGCAATGGAAATAAAAAAGCCACAAAAGAGCTTGAAGATGGCAGACATAGCGTGACTTGGGAAGACCCACATAAAAAACCATCCTATCTTTTTGCCCTTGTAGCTGGGGATTTAGGATGTGTAAATGATAGCTTTATAACCATGAATGCGCGGCATGTGGAACTCAATATTTATTGTGATTTGGGCAATGAATCTAAATGTACACATGCCATGAAATCGCTCAAAGAGTCTATGACTTGGGATGAAGAAAAATATGGGCGCGAGTATGATTTAGAGATTTATAACATCGTCGCGGTGGATAGTTTTAACATGGGTGCGATGGAAAATAAGGGCTTAAATATCTTTAACTCCGCTTATGTTTTAGCAAATGAAGATACAGCTACGGATACCAATTTTATGGGGATTCAAAGCGTTATCGCACATGAGTATTTTCACAACTGGACGGGAAATCGCATCACTTGCCGTGACTGGTTTCAACTCACTCTCAAAGAGGGATTGACTGTATTTCGTGACCAATGTTTTTCAGCTGACTTAAACTCAAAAGAGGTGCAAAGAATTGAGAGTGTCATCGCACTTCGAGATAGACAGTTTGTCGAGGATGCTTCGCCGACCGCACACCCAATTCAGCCAGATTCTTACATGGCTATCAACAATTTTTACACGGCTACTGTGTATGAAAAAGGTGCGGAGATTATTCGCATGATTCATACTCTTTTGGGTGAGGAAAATTACCGAAAAGCTACGGATTTGTACTTTAAAACTTTTGATGGTCAGGCTGTGCGCACGGATGATTTTTTATGGGCGATGAGCAGTGCTTCTGATGTGGATTTGAGTGCGTTTGAGACTTGGTACCATCAGTCAGGAACACCAAAACTGCATGTGCAAGAGAAGTATGAAGATGGTGTTTACACATTAACTTTAACGCAGAAAGTTCCACATGCCGTGAATGGTTCTGCGCAAAAGCCCTATTTCTTTCCTTTGAAAATGGCACTTTTAGATGAAAATGGCAAAGAAATAGTAGAGAAAATTTTAACTATCTCTAAAGAAACAGAAGAGTTTGTGTACGAAAACATGAGCCAAAAACCAGTTTTATCACTTAACCGTGATTTTTCCGCGCCGATTATCATAGAACAAGAAGAAAATGAGTACGCATTTCTGATGAAACATGATAAAAATAGTTTCGTGCGATACGAATCAGCGCAATCTTTTGCAGTGGCTACACTTGAGGCGATGATGTTAGGCAAAGCGATAGATGAAGAGTTTGTTGCTTCTTATGGGTATATTTTAGGGCTGGATATTGATTTGTCTTACAAAGCTCTGCTTTTGGAACTTCCATTTGTTTCTACGCTTATGCAAAGACAAGAAGAGGTGGATTTTGAGCCTATTTATGAGGCAAAAGAGATGTTGGCTAAACATTTGGCAACAACTTATAAAGAGAGATTGGTTGCGCTTTATAATGAATTCCACATGCCAAGCAATGCAGAAATAGACGCTCTGAGTATTGGAAAAAGAGCTTTAAAAAATCGTGTTTTAAAACTGCTCTCTTCACTAGAAAGTGATGAAGTGATTTTGATGGCAAAAGTGCAGTATGAAGAGTCTCTCACGATGACTGACAGAGTTACAGCACTCGATATTTTAGAAAACACTTCAGCTTCACATGCCGCAGTTGCACAAGCAGATTTTTATGAAAAATATAAAAATAACACTTTAGTGATGAACAAATACTTCTCTATTTTAGCATCTTCGCTTAGAGATGCAACGCTTGAGCGGGTTGTGGCTTTGCAAGAAGATGGCGTGTATGATGAAAAAGTGCCAAATTTAGTGCGCTCACTTATTGGGGTGTTTTCTAAAAATTACAAACATTTTCATGCTAAAAATGGAGAAGGTTATGCATTTATAGCAGACAAAATTATAGAGATAGATACAATCAATCCACAAATGGCATCAGGTCTGTGTTCCGCTTTTAAAATATATGAACGACTCAACAAAACGAACAAAAATTTGATGAAAAAAGAGTTAGAGCGTATCATTTCTACACACTCACTCTCAAAAAATTCTTATGAAATTATGAGTAAAATTTTAAAAATTTAATGAATATATTTTCTTAAATTAGTGAAAAATCCCTTAAAATAGGGATTTGTTTTATTCCATAATGTAAAAATATAATAATTATTATAAAAATTATAATACTTTATGATGATTTTGTGATATTATTTGGTTAAAGTCTCTAAGAACTTTTTTAAAAGAGGATTATATATGGCAAGATTAGTTGTTTTAGGTGGAGGTGTCTCAGGACACACAGCTGCGACTTTCGCAGCAGAATGGTTAGGCTCAGAACATGAGGTTGTAGTTGTAACTCCAAATGCAAAGTGGAACTGGATTCCATCAAACATTTGGGTTGGTGTTGGTCAGATGACTAAAGAAGAAGTTACTTTTGATTTAGCTCCTGTATATGCTAAAGCTGGTATTATTTATCATCAAGCAAAAGCACTTGGAATTCACCCTGAAGGGAATGAAATAAGTGATAAGCCTTATGTTGTTGTTGAATCAACTGAGGCGGGTAAAGCTGGTCAGATTGAAAATATAGAGTATGATTACCTTATCAATGCAACAGGTCCAAAGCTTAATTTTGCTGCAACTCCAGGTTTGGGTGATGCAAATGGTTTAGGCGAATTTACTGTTTCAGTTTGTACAGCAGATCACGCAGTTCACGCAAGTGAAGAGCTTCAAAAATGTATAGATACAATGAAAGCTGGTAAGCGTCAAAAATTCTTAATCGGTACTGGACATGGTATGTGTACTTGTCAAGGTGCTGCATTTGAGTACATTTTCAACATCGAGCATGAATTAAATAAAGCTGGTGTTCGTGATATGGCAGACATCAAATGGATTTCTAATGAATCATTCTTAGGTGACTTCGGCGTTGGCGGACTTCACATGAAAGCTATGGGTTTTGCAGTTAGCTCTAAAATATTTGCTGAGTCTCTATTTGCTGAGCGTAATGTTGATTGGATTATTGGCGCACATGTTAACAAAGTTGAAAAAGGTAAAGTTCATTATGAACTTCTTGATGGATCATATGGCGAAGAAGATTTTGATTTTTCAATGTTAATTCCTCCATTTGCTGGTGTTGGCTTAAAAGCTATTAACAAAGCAGGTGAAGATATTACGGCTACTATTTTTGCTCCAAATGGTTTTATGAAAGTAGATGCTAATTATGCTGCTGGTGCGTATGAAAACTGGAAAGCAAGTGACTGGCCTTCAACTTACCAAAATCCAACTTATGGAAATATGTTTGCATGTGGAATTGCTTTTGCACCGCCACACCCTATTTCAAAGCCAATGAGTTCACCAAATGGAACTCCAATCAATCCAACTCCTCCAAGAACTGGTATGCCATCAGGTATCATGGGTAAAGCTGTTGCACATAGTGTTTGTGACAGAATCTTAAAAGGCCCTGATGCTCCATTACATGAAGCTTCTATGGCTCACATGGGTGCTGCTTGTGTCGCTTCTGCTGGTAAAGGTTTATTTACTGGAACTGCTGCTGCAATGACAATTTATCCTGTTGTTCCAGATTTTGAAAAATACCCAGGAACTGGTCGTGATACAGAATATACATTCGGTGAAATTGGTCTTGCTGGTCACTGGATTAAACATATTTTACACCACTTGTTTATTTGGAAAGCTAAACTTAAGCCGGGCTGGACGCTAATTCCAGAATAATATTCAAAAATCTGGCTCATAAAATATTGGCTTTAGTGCCTAATCAGTTAACCAAAGGAGATTCTTCTTCCTTTGGCATAAAAAAATAAGTAAAAAGGAAACATTATGTCAAAATATGGCGAAAAAAATATCAAAGCGTACGGTAACAATTTTACAACTATGACACCTGGTCCAGTTGCAAAATTTTTGAGAACATGTGTTATTTTCCAAGCAATAAGATTTATCTTTATTAATATAAAAATGCTAGTAGTGGTAAGTAAAAGCCACTAAAACTACAAGTGCCTTAGGATTTTCTAAGGTACTTCCTCTAGTTAAACAATCATCCTATTTTTTAACAAGGCAACAACTTATGGTACAAGAGATAATCACATACCCTATGGCACCAAGTGCTCAATATGGAACGGATGTCAGACTCTTTAATGAAGAGATATTTTCATTACTTGATGATTTAAAAGATACTATAAATGAAAATAACCTTGAAGCATTAGCAGCGTTTCAGATTGGAAGTTATTACAATGTTGTTGTGATTAAAGAAGAGGATGGCAGTTTTTTAGAGTTAATAAACCCTAGACTCATTAGTACGAAAGATAAAATTACTACAATAGAGAGTACTTCTTATTTTCCAAATCTAAGTGCAGAAATTGTGAGACATGATAGCATTAGCATTATTTATCAAGATAGGTATGCTATGAATCATTCTTTAAAAGTAAGTGGCGAGAGAAGTGTTCTTATTCAAAGAAAATTAGACTATAACTTTGGAGCAACTTTTTTAAGTAAATTGTCCAAAAAAGAAAAAGCAAAATTTGAAAAAAAATTAGAATTTGGTTCTGATATTACAATTTCTGAGAGTTGTCCAACCACATTTAAAAGAGATTATCTTGTAAAAATATCAAAAGTCTTAATTATTTTAATGCTTGTACTTCTTGTTGTTTCTTTATTTGTAAGTGACAAAGCAATTCTTTCTGGCATGTGGAATACTCAGCTTGGTTTATTTATCGCAGCTTTATTAACTAATATCACTTACTTTTTTTACGCGCATTATGAAGCGAAACAATATACTTCATGTGTAAGTTGTCAAAGTGGAAATATAATTGGTACTGCGCTTGTTGCATTCGCTAAAATATCAGTTATTATAATTGCTTCATACTTTCTACTCTAAAATATAAATTCTATGAAAGGTACTATTACTTATCTTGTAGAAGTACAAACCGTTTTTATATTAGCAAAAGATACAATCCTCTGGGATTGGATTGCTTATGAGTCTCCTAAAAAAATCTTATTGCAGCATGATATTGAACCAGAAATATTTATAACACATTATGCAGGTGGTGTTTTTGATTATTTTATGGGTGTTATCGCTGGTAAAGTTGAAATAGGAAATTGTCCTGTGATGCAAAGTCTTTTGTCGTATCTAAAAAATAAAGATATTAGCGCGGATGAGTTGTTTGAGATATGTAGCTATTTTCGCCGTGCAATGATTGATTTTTCCTATGATGCTGGTTTAAACTCTAAAAATATTTTTAATGAACTTTCTTATATTTTTGATAAAAATTTTAGAGGAATTTTAAAATATTATACAGACACTATTTTTCAAAGACTTATAGATGCAAGACTTGATGCGCAAAATGCTTCACAGGCTAAAGAGTACTTTTTGTCTAATATGTCACATGAAATTAGAACACCACTCAATGCAATCTTGGGCTTTGTAAATCTTTTAATAGATGATGACATATCTAAAAAGCATAGAAAATATTTGGATATTATTCAAAATAGTGGTGAAAACCTTTTAAGCATAATGAATGATATTTTGGATTTTTCGAAACTTCGTAGCGGTGAGTTTATGATTGAGCCTAAAATGTTTTCACTTCATGAAGAGATTAGTCATACGATGGAGCTTTTTATTGCAAGTGCAACAAGTAAAGATATTACTATAACTTCATTTATTGATCCTAATATACCAAAAGAGTTGTATGCAGATTCTTTGAGATTGAAGCAAATTTTATCTAATTTTTTAAGTAATGCTATAAAGTTTACACATAAAGGCGGCGTTATTTTCGTTGATGTTAGCTGTAAAAATCAAGTTTTAAAGATAAGCGTTAAAGATAATGGAATAGGAATAGAACAAAAAGATATTCAAAATATATTTACTGCATTTACTCAAATTCAACACGGTGAAATCAGCGATTCTCAGGGAACAGGTCTTGGCTTATCGATTTGTAATCAGTTGGCACTCCATATGAATGGTACAATCAATGTAGAGTCAGTAAAGGGGGCGGGAAGTACATTTTGGATAGAAATTCCTGTTGAAATTCACTCAAATGAGTGTCATATATTTGAAGACTTGAAGCAGTTTTTAAATCTTAAAATAGCACTTTATTCAAAAGCCAATGAAACTCTATTTCAATACGATTCCTTGTTGAAATATGCAAATGCCTTTGGTATGAATATGAAAGTAGTTGATACGCTTGATGGAGATTTTGATATATTTGTTTTTGTGCATGAAGAGATAGACTTTAAGATGAAAAAAAGTATTACAAGTTCACAAAAAAAATATATTGCACTTATGAGTAAACATTATGATGAATATGATGTTTATGAGCATATTATATCTGTATGTTTTCCGCTTTATTGTTCAAAGATATATTCTGCTTTTGATGAGTTATTGCATCAGAATACAGATGTTGCAGTTCTTAAAAAATCATCGCAACAGTTTGAAGGGCATGTACTTCTCGCTGAAGATAATGAGGCAAATCAAGAACTTATGAAAATTATACTCACAAAGTATGGATTAAGTTTTGACATCGCGCACAACGGACTTGAAGCATTGAATTTGTATAAGCAAAAGAAGTATGATTTAATTTTAATGGATGAACAAATGCCACTTATGAATGGTATAGAAGCCTTAAAAGAGATACTCAAATATGAACAAGAGACAAGGTTGAGACATACACCTATTTCAGCACTTACAGCCAATGTAATTAAGGGTGCACGAGAAAGAGGGCTTTTAAGTGGTTTTGATTCATTCTTAGGGAAACCGATTATTTTAAAAGAGTTAGAGAGAGTTTTCTCAACTTATTTAAAAGTAGCTCAAAATAGTAAATTAGAGTTAAAGCAAGAAAATCATTCAGATACAATTATCAGAGGCTTAGATATAAAAAAGCTTCAAGAGGAACTTTTGCTTAGTGAAGAAGAGCTTTTGTTATTAATAAATATGTTTATAAAAAAAATGAAAAAATCTCTGCCAGATTTACAAAATGCTATCGAACAAAAAGATTATAAAAAGATAGCATTAATTGCACACAGCATTCAAGGTTCAAGTGCAAACTTTAGACTTGATACTTTACAAAATAGTGCGAGTCAAATGCAAATAATGGCCAAAGATAAAAACTGTGAGTACAAATACGAAGCACTTTTTGAAGATATACAATGTATGGTGAACCAAATACAAATACTTTAATCTTCTATACAATATCCTATACCAGAAGCATTTTTTATAATATCGCCTTCAAGTTTATTTCTAAGTCTCCAAACGAGAGTTCTTACACTATTTTCAGTAGCGCCATTTTCTTCCCATACATAATTCATAGCTTGTTCAAAAGTGACCACAGCTCCTAGTTGTGCAACAAGAAGTCTTAAAAATGCATTTTCTTTTTTAGTGAGTTTGATTTTTTTACCTTTGTAAAATGTTTCACAAATGCTAATATCTAAATGATAGTCTTCACCAAATGGTACGATTGGTTCGTCAGATAATCTTTTTGAATAGAGAAGTTTTTCTAAATTGAGTTTATCTATTTTAAGAGAGTTTATGTCATTTTTTCTCTCTTTTTCTATCTCGTATTTAAACAGAGCCATTTGTATAGTTGCATGAAGTGAACTTGGGTCAAATGGTTTTACGATATAGCCATAAGGTTCAGTTTTCTTTGCTTGAGATAGTATTTCATCATCACTGTAAGAAGTTAAATAGATGAAAGGTATGCCGTATTTAGCTCGTATTTCTTTAGCTAATTTGATGCCATCATTGCTTTCTTGCAGTGATATATCAACAATTATCATATCAGGCGAATAAGTAATAATTTTATTTTTTGCTTCAGTTACACTATCACAGATTGCAACTATGTTGTATCCATGTTTTTTGAGTGATAGACTTAGATTTAGTGCTGTAATTTCATCATCTTCAACGATAAGAATATCCATATTTTTCATTTGTAAAATTTCCTGACATAAAAAGGTAATGACTTTGTGATAAATATACCGCTTATTATAATATAACTTTTTATTATTTACAAGAAAAATAAGTGCAAACTTACTTAATTGCTTCATATTTTGATTGTTATTACAGTACAATAAATGTAATTAAGTGAGGAGTTTTTATTTTATGTCTTATTTTGTTTATATTTTAAAATGTAGTGATGGTACTTTATATACAGGCATTGCAAAAGATGTAAACAAGCGAGTGAATGAACATAATACCTCTGATAAAGGCGCAAAATATACTAAAATGCGACGACCAGTTGAATTGCTTTACACAGAAAAATCAGAAGATAGAAGTAGTGCGTCTAAGAGGGAGTGTGTCATAAAAAAACTTTCAAGAGAGAAAAAATTGAGTTTGATTAATGCTTAATATATATGTAGATGGAGATGCTTTTCCTAACCTGCTTAAGCCAATTTTATTTCGTTCGTTGGAACGATTGAAAATTCAGACTTTTGTTGTAGCGAATAAAAAAGTAGATGTTGGTAAATCAGAATACATACAATATATTATCGTAGAAGCTGGAGCAGATGAAGCTGACCATAAAATAGCGGAAATGGTACACGAGGGTGATTTGGTGATAACAGCAGATATTCCTCTTGCAGATAGAGTAATTAGCAAAAATGCACATGCCATAGACCACCGTGGTGAACTTTACAGTGTTGATAATATCAAGCAATATCTAGCAATGAGAAACTTAATGCAAACAATAAGAGAAAGTGGTGTACTCACAAGAGGTCCAGCACCTTTTTCTCAAAAAGATGCGCATGAGTTTTCAAATCAATTACATAAATTTTTAACTAAATATTGTTGATATATATCAAGAATATTTTAGTATAATAATAGCCATTGAATAAAGGGTTTTTCGTAAATGCAAAATATAAAATCTATTTTTGAACTTCTTTTGCGTGGTAAAGTGAGTGTCAAATTATTTGTAACTGCGTTGATTCTGAGTATTATTTGGTTTGTAGTTGCTTTTACTATAATTTCAAATCGTGTTAATAACTTAGAAAATGAAAAATACACTGAAATCTCCAATAAAATGAAAAATGAACTCAAGGTCTTGATAGAAGAAAAGACGGAAGCAGTTCGTATAATTGCTCTGTCTGTTGCTCAAAACAGAGATATTAAAGAGAGTCTAATCAATAGTAAAGTCTTACTGAATTTAAATGAGTTTTCTTTACAATTAGCAGAATTTACATCTCTTAAAAATGTATGGTTTCAGATTATAACACCAGATGGAAAAAGTTTTAGCAGAAGTTGGACAAATAAAGTAGGGGATGATTTATCAAATGTTAGATTAGATGTAGCGCAAATGATTAAAAAGCCTCAAGTTATTTCATCAATAAGTGTGGGTAAATTTGATTTAACATTTAAATCTATGGTACCTATTTATGATAATGGTAAATTTATTGGTATTATAGAAATATTAGGTAAGTTTAACTCTATTGCTTTAAAAATGGAGAGTAAAGAGTATGATATGGTCATGTTGGTTGATAAAAGTTATAAAAAACAGCTTGAATATATAAAAAATGAAAGTTTTTTAGATGAGTATTATGTTGTAAATCAAAATGTAAAAAAAGAGTTTCTTGAACTCATCCATGAAAAATCAGTAGAGTACTTTATAGGAATGGATACTTTTCTTATAGATAAAAAAACAAATCGTTTAGTTGTAACTTATCAATTACCTGATATCCATGATCAACCGATGGGACATTTTATTATGTTTCATGACTTAGATAAAATAAATATTAGTGATGTTATTCGTAGTAGAGATAGATTGATACTGACTTTTACTCTTATTTATTTGTTTATATTTGCATTCGTTTATTATATTTATGTGAAACAATATCAAGGCTTAATAGATAAATTAAACAGAGAACTAGAAGAAAAAGTTGAAGAAAAAACAAAAGAACTCAAAAATCAAAGTGAGACATTAGACCATTTAGCACACCATGATTCTCTTACTGGATTGCCAAATAGATTACTTTTTTTAGATAGATTAAAACAAGCCATTAAACATGCAAAAAGACGAAATAAAAATGTAACTATTTTATTTTTGGATTTGGATCGTTTTAAAGAGGTCAATGATACTTTTGGACATGAAATAGGAGATAAGCTTTTAAGAGAAGTAGCATCGAGATTGCTTAATTGTGTTCGTGATGAAGATACTATCGCAAGACTAGGCGGTGATGAGTTTACTATCATTCTTGAAGATGTTGGGCAAAATGAAGTTATAAAAATTGCTAAGAATATTATAAAGGCTATGCAAGAGCCAGTTTATATAAGAAATCAAGAGCTTTATACAACATTTAGTGTAGGAATCAGTAGTTATCCAGAAGATGGTAACACATCTAGTGTATTGATTAGAAATGCTGATACTGCTATGTATAAAGCTAAAGAAAATGGTAAAAATAAGTATGAATTTTATAATTCAAAAATGACTGAAGTTGCTTTTGAGCGACTTATGATGGAAAGTGGTTTAAGACGAGCGATAGATGAAAATGAATTTTTGACTTATTTTCAACCTAAAATAAATGCGATGAATGGTAAAGTGATTGGTTCGGAAGCTCTAGTGCGGTGGCAACATCCATTACTAGGTCTAGTTCCTCCAATGAAGTTTTTATCACTTGCAGAAGATATTGGTCTTATAAAATACATAGATGAATGGATGATGATGAATACTTTGAAAACTATAAAGAGGTTTCAAGATGAGGGCATTCACACGGGCATCGTCTCTTTAAATATATCCATGAAACATTTAGAAGATAAGCAATTTATGCAATATTTACAAGAAACAATAATGAATATAGGGTTTGATACTTCCTTTTTAGAACTAGAAATTACAGAAAGTCAGATTATGAAAAATCCAGTATCTGCTATTGATACACTTAAAAATATTCGTTCAATGGGAATAAGAATTTCAATTGATGATTTTGGAACAGGATATTCATCCCTCTCTTATTTAAAGCGATTACCAATTAATAATCTTAAAATAGATAGAGAATTTATTATAGATGCGTATAAAGATGAAGAAGACGCTTCAATAGTTAGAGCAATTATTGCTTTAGCAAAAAGTTTAAATCTGAGTTATATTGCTGAGGGCGTAGAAACAAAAGAACAGCTTGACTTTTTATTAGAAGAGGGGTGCCATGATATTCAAGGATATTACTACTCAAAACCATTGCCAGAAGATGCATTTAAAGAGTTTTTACTTAAAAATTAAAAGTGTCTATTGTTTTCAACATCTTCAAGGTTATACCAATTTTTATCACTATCTTCATCTAAATCTTCCATATCACTTTTTTTATCAAGTAAATGTTGAATAATCTTGAGATTATCAAGCATCTTATTCATAGGTTGCAGTTGTGATAGGTTGTCATCTCGTTTAGCTGTTTGCTCTGTTTTTATTGGTTCTATTGGAATCCACTTTACATCTGCAAAGGCATTTATTATTGCAAATATCGAATAGAATAGGATGATTGTAGTTTTCATTTATCTCTTATTTA
This sequence comes from Sulfurimonas sp., assembly GCA_041662265.1. Classification (GTDB taxonomy): domain Bacteria; phylum Campylobacterota; class Campylobacteria; order Campylobacterales; family Sulfurimonadaceae; genus Sulfurimonas. Next base: position 66,012 of record JBAZSV010000005.1, on the reverse strand, counting down.
GTTTTATTGGGTTGAAAATAGAATTGGTAGTGGAGAGTAGTTTTATTGCTTCAAATTTCCAATAGATTCCATCAAAAATGATTCCATTAGCCCCGCATCCATCGGCTTTGCATACAAGTAGCCTTGCACTAAACTGCATCCATGATTCACTAAAAATATTTTTTGTTCTTCTGTCTCCACACCCTCTGCAATAATAGTCAATTGCATACTCTGCGCTAATCCAATGATTGTTTTTACAATTGCAACATCATTTTCATCAAGAGGTAATCCATCTACAAATGATTTGTCAATTTTAAGTTTATCAATAGGAAGTCGTTTCAAATATGCCAAGGAGGAGTAACCTGTACCAAAATCATCAATCGATATTTTGATATCTAGGGCACTAATCGCTTTAAGAATCATAATTGATTTTTGAGGATCATTCATAATATGTCCTTCGGTTACTTCGAGTTCTATCCATTTTGCTTTACATCCTGTATCTTTTATCAGCTGTTGTAACCGATCTAAGAAATCTTCCTGCTCCAATTGTCTCACTGATAAATTAAGAGATAAAACTCCAGGATTTAAACCTTGTTCATACCATTGTGCAAACTGGAGCATTGATTTTTGCATCACGATTCTATCTAAGAGGACAATAAGTCCAATTTCTTCTGCAAGTGGTATAAAACTGTTTGGCTGAATAAATCCATTGAGTGGATGATGCCATCGTACAAGTGCCTCCATACCGATAATTTTATTCAGTTCTGCATTGATTTGTGGTTGATAATAAACCACAAATTGATCTTCTTTGAGAGCATTACGCAGATTTTTTTCCAACTCCATTCGCTCTAACGCATGTACTGTCATTGCTGTTTGGTAATATTGATAATTATTTTTTCCTTCTTCTTTGGCACGATACATTGCAGTGTCAGCATTTCGAAGCAATAAGTTTGCAATATTTTCACGATGTAAAAGGATTTCACTTCCCTCTAAATCATCTGGATAGATACTAATTCCTATGCTGCATGTTACTTGCAGTTCTTGATTTTCTAGCTGTATTACCTGCCGTACCGCTTCGGTTATTTTATTGGCTAGAAATGACAAATCATCTACATCTTTAAACTTATCCACAAGTACAACAAATTCATCTCCACCTAAACGAGAAACTATATTGTTACCGCTTACATGACCGCGAAGAACATTTGAAATATGAATCAGAACTTGATCACCGATGGGATGACCCATTGTGTCGTTTATCTGTTTAAAGCGGTCTAAATCAATAAAAAAAAGTGCTAATTTTTGATCATGGTTCATCGCATAATAAACAGCACTTTGTAATTTTTCCAATAATGAAAAGCGATTTTCAAGTCCTGTTAAATGATCATGGGTAGCAATTTGTTCCAACCTTGAATTTGCTTGCGCTAATTCATTGCTTGTTTTCAAGAGTGCTTGATGTTCTATGAACAACACGGCCTCAGAACGCCTTTCTTTGTCCGTCATGTAATAGTGAAACATATAATAAATACCGCCAAAACCAACCACGCTATTCAAAACAAAAAAAGTAGTAATCCATCCTTGAGGGAGACGCGAAACTTCGCGTATAAGTGTTGCATCCAAAAAAGAAGAGATAAAAATTAAAATGATGAAGGCAATAAACCAAATAGTATTTTTGTTTTTTTCAAACGCCATTGCAGCTACAGGAGCAAAAAATGCCCAAATGAGCATAAAACTTCCCCCAGTAAAACCACCAAGAGACCACATCAGAAAAAATGGAAGAAAAAGAACTAAAAGAAGTTGAGAAATTTGTAAAAACCAAATTTTTTTAGTGGTAAATAAATGCCAAAGATTTAGAGCAGAAATAATGGCATAAAATAAGGGAATTGAAGCAGAAAGATAGTGCCCAAAAAGAATATAAATACCTCCCAAAACAGTAGCAACTATTCCTATAATCAGTGGGAGAAAAGAGAGCATCCTTTTCTTTATGATTTCATCATCGCTGTCATCCTGAGCAATTCCAAGCAGCATATATGATTTCATAAAACTTTGAAAATTCACGGTTATGACCCACCTACAGTAATATAAAAGACAAATTCGCATTATTAACGAATAGAAATAATATTATACTATCGAAAACTGTCAATGTACTGAAAGCTTATAAGAATTTGAATGAAATTTAAGTGGAGGAAAACGCTGGAAAACACCTATTTTAGGTGGCTCCGAATACTGGATTCGAACCAGTGACCAAGTGATTAACAGTCACCTACTCTACCGCTGAGCTAATTCGGAATATAATAAAAATTGTCGTAAGTTTCAAAAAATGGCTCCGAATACTGGATTCGAACCAGTGACCAAGTGATTAACAGTCACCTACTCTACCGCTGAGCTAATTCGGAATATTTATTGAGCCGCAATTATACTTTATGAAGCTTAGAAAGTCAAGTTATTGGGGCTATTTTTGGCGTTTTCTTTTTAGGTTGGCATGTGGAATTAGAAATTCCAAAGTTCCAACGCTTTTTTTTACTATTTTTTCTTCTTCTATGAGCATTTGTAGGCGTTTTTTGCTCTCTTCATCAAAGAGTAGGTTGATGTCATCCATTGTGAGAGGTCTTTTGTCGAGCGTGTTGAGTATCTCATCATTTTCATAGTGTGAGTTATTTGGTTCAGCGTGAATTCTTGAAGCTATGTGGATAGGCAGAGTGTTGTCAAACATCAACGATATATCAAACAACTCTTTATAGCTGATTCCCATCACAGGATACGCAGGAGGTCTGTCTATAGTACCTAAATCAACTCTTGTACAATCAAGTGTGAGTAAAACCTCGTTTAGCTTTTGTACCTCTTCTTTAGTGTCATTTAAGCCGTGTACGAAAAGTATCTCTATAAAGAGTTTGCCTTTGTAACCTTTGCTAAATTCTTGAACCTTTTTCACAACTTCTTCTATCTTGATACTCTCGTGCGGTCTGTCTATTTTTTTAAATATATCTGGACCGATTGCGTCAAGTGAGAGTTTGACTTGGTCGAGTTTTAGAAGTATATTAAAAATTTTATTATCTGTCAGCGAAGCACTATTTGTAAGAATGAGAGTTTGGGTTTGATTTTTGATTTTATCTATTGCATCTATAAGTTCACCCAGATGAGGGTAGAGCGTTGGTTCACCGTTGGCTGTGAGTGTGATGACATCTATTTTTTCATTGAGATGTGCTTTTAGTTCTTCTATGATTTCTTCGACTTTAACTACTTCTTTTTGTGAATCTACTGTTGCCATGGGTGCGAGTTCGCAGTAAAGGCAGTCAAAATTGCATTGTTTAGTAGAGGGAGAGAGGTCGATGCCCAAAGATGAGCCAAAACGGCGAGAGTTGATTGGTCCGAAGATTGTGTTCATATTTTATTTCCACATGCCAAGAGTAATTTTAAGAGAGTTGATTTCCACATGCCATGGCATGTGGAAATATTTGTTTTATTATTTTTTGCTAACTCTATGACACTCATTTATAAAGTGTTTTGCATTTGCAACAGGTACATCAGGAAGGATTCCATGCCCTAGGTTAAATATGTGGCGTTTGCCTTGCATAATTCCTTGCAGAGCTTCCACGCATTTTGTAGTTTCTTCTTGTGAGTAAAGTCTGCACGGCTCCATATTTCCTTGAAGTACATATTTGTCACCAAGTTTTTCTTTTGCAAAAGCCATTGGTGTTGACCAATCCACTCCAAAAACATCAAAGTTTCCATACACTTTATCTAAAAATGCAGGAACACCTTTTGGAAACATAATGATTGGAATATGTGGATATTTTGATTTGAGATAATCAGCTATTTCAACCATATATTTCCAAGAAAATTCATCATATTTTGAAGGCTCAATTGCCGCTGCCCATGAGTCAAAAATTTGAACTACATCTATACCAGCTTCAATCTGTTTTTCCATATAAAATTTTACAACTTCTGTAACTTTTGCCAAAATTTTATGTAAAAGTTCAGGGTTTGAATACATCATTTTTTTACAAATATTGTAAGTTTTTGTCCCTTCGCCCTCAATCATGTAAGTAGCCAAAGTCCATGGCGCACCTGTAAAACCGATTAGAGCCTTGTCGTCTGCTAACTGTTCTTTGATAAGTTTGATTGTGTCATAAACATAAGTAAGTTTAGAAGCCGCTTCTTCGCCACCTATAAGTCTGTCTAAGTCAGCTTCATCTTTTATCGGGTCATTAAATTTTGGACCTTCTCCAGCTACAAATTCTAAGTCCATTCCCATTTCATTAGGAACAACTAAAATATCACTAAAAAGTATAGCTGCATCTACCCCTACAATATCCACTGGTTGCAATGTTACTTCACATGCCAATTTAGGGTTGTGACATAGGTTTAAAAAGTTTCCAGCTTGTGAGCGAACTTTCATATATTCAGGAAGGTATCTTCCAGCTTGTCGCATCATCCAAACTGGAGTGTATGGAGTCTCTTTGCCAAAACAGGCATCTACAAATATTTTACTCATTTTAATCCTTAAATTTTTTATTTTTTATTTTTTGCGGATATATAGTTAATGTGCTTTTCCAACTTTGCTAAGAAAGTAAAGACCAACAGAAACGGCTGTTATAGAGAGTGCAAGATAAAATAAATCTAACGCACCATTGTAAGAAGTGTGTCCAACTTTTTGAAAAAATCCAACAACTAAAACCATAACGATTACTTTAGAAATTTTATCTTTTAACTGGTCGAGTGAATGGATAGCTAAGAGTTGATTTTCTTTCCCATCTTCATCTTTTGCGGCATCTATGTCGGAGATAAAAAGTTCATATAAACCAAAAGAAAAAATTATCATTACAACACCGATAAGATATAAATCAACTGCACCGATGATTCCACCCACAACCTCCTCGTGGAAGTGTTCAGGATGGGCATGTGTAATGTATGTATTGAGAACAAATTTCGCAGTGTCAAAGATGTCAAAACTAGCAACTACAAATAAAACTATAGCACCTATGAGACCAAAAACTACAGCAAGAATGATTACAAATCTTGATGTCCATAGAGTGTTTTCAAATATTTTTTCAAGCATAATTTATTTTTCTCCTTCCATCTCTATCCACTTTTGAGCGATACGAACAGCATTTGTAGCAGCGCCAACTCTAAGGTTATCTGCAACTACAAACATATGAATCATATTTTTTCTAAAAGTATCATTGCGGATACGACCAACAAAAGTTTCATTTTTATCTACACAAGTTGCAGGCATCGGGTAGATTGATTCGGATGGATTGTCTAAAATTACTATATTTGGGGCAAGACTGAGTATCTCTCTCACTTTATCAGCTTCCACATCGCAACCAAAAGTAAGTGTAAGTGCTTCGGCATGCCCACGAAGTGTAGGAACACGGACACAAGTTGCACTTAGTTCTATGTTTTTGTGCATGATTTTTGTAGTTTCATTTACCATTTTCATCTCTTCTTTTGTGTATCCATTGTCTGTGAAAACATCAATCTGAGGAATAACATTCAGAGCTATTTGGTGCTTGAAAGATTTATGTTCTGAATCCGCTAGTTTAAATGTAAAAAAATCTTGCATTTGTCTTACTAACTCTTCCATAGCAGTTTTACCAGCGCCTGAAGTTGCTTGATAAGTGCTCACATCCACTCTTTTTAAGTCATACGCATCATCAAGAGGTTTAAGTGCTTGAACCATTTGAATTGTTGAGCAGTTTGGATTTGCGATAATTCCCGTGTCTCTCCACTTAGCAATATCCTCAGGATTTACTTCAGGAACAACCAACGGCACATTTGCATCCATTCTAAAATGTGAAGTATTATCAACAACAACTGCTCCAGCTTTTACAGCATAGGGCGCAAATTCTGCACTCACACTTCCACCAGCACTAAAGAGAGCAATTTCTACTTCTTCTTTTTCAAAAACATCTGCTGTAAGCTCAATTATTGGATATTCTCTTCCATTAAACTCTACTTTTTTGCCAAGGCTTCTTGAACTTGCAAGAGGAATTAGCTTGTTGATAGGAAAATTCACCTCTGCTAAAATCGTTAATATTTCTTCACCTACTGCACCATTTGCACCAACAACCGCTACATTATATTTTTTCATTTTTACTCCTAATGTTTGTATGTTTAATTTTTTTTCATTAGATTTCTTGCATAATCCATTTTTAGATTGCTTTACTTTGTTCGCAATGACGGTCATTGCGAGGAAGAATGACGAAGCAATCTTGGGTTTGCAAGAACTTTATTCTTTAAATCCACGAGATTCTAAAAACAGTTCATCAGGTAGTATTTCATCACCATCACTGAGTATAACTGCTCTCTCTACAACAGAAATCAGTTCTCTTATATTTCCAGGCCAACTATATGCTAAAAGCTGTTCTCTAGCTTTGTCTGAAAAAGTTTTTAGTGCAAAATCATACTTAAAACAATTTTGCTCCAGAATTTTATCCGCAATTTGCAAAATTTCATCTTTTCTTTCTTTTAAAGGTGGAATATTGAGAGGAATAGTATTTAATCTATAGTATAAATCTTCTCTAAATGAACCATTTTGTATTTTTTGGAGTAAATTTGCATTGGTCGCAGAGAGAACTCGAATGTCAATTTTAATACTTTTGGATGAGCCAAGTCTTCTTACCTCTTTTTCTTGTAAAGCACGAAGAATTTTTGCTTGAACACCGTAAGGCATTTCTCCAATTTCATCTAAAAAAAGTGTTCCACCGTTTGCTAACTCAAATTGTCCAGCTTTGGCTTCACTCGCATCTGTAAAAGCACCTTTTTCAAATCCAAATAACTCACTTTCAATCAAGTTTTCTGGAATGGCAGCCATATTTATAGCAATAAAAGGTTTTTTAGCTCGCGGTGAGTTTTCATGAATATAATTTGCGAAAACCTCTTTACCAACTCCACTCTCTCCAAGAATGAGAACACTTGCATCCGTTTTTGCAACTTTATTTGCTATATTTAATAGAGTAACAAGGGATGGAGATGTTCCTAAAAACCCATTTGATGCGTTCTCTTGCGTTGTTTTAGAAGATATCTTTTTATTTGCAATTTGAACTTTATTTTCTCTTTTTATTGCTAAAACTAAAGTATCTATGTCAAAAGGTTTCAATAAAAAATCTTTTACACCCAAGTGGATAGATTCAATTGCTCTTTGAAGTGTTGCATTTCCAGTCATGATGATTACTTCAAAGCGACCATTAAGTGCTTTAACAAACTCTATACCGTCCATGTTAGGCATATTTATGTCCGTGATGACTAGGTTAAAACTCTCATCAAGAGCTTTGAGTGCATCTTTTGCATTTTTAAATGTCTGAATTTCAAACTCAGGAAAATCGCTCATAGCGATTTCAAGAGATTTTCTCATATTGATATCATCTTCAACTATTGCAATTTTCACTAAAAACCCTTATTTTAAAGGGGCAATTCTAACAAAATTATCATTAAAATCGACTTCGAAACATGTTGTCTTGAGTGTGAGGATTGTTGTAGATTTGTACTGCGCGTTTATTGTGACATCGTTATGTTCCACATGCAGATTAAGTTTATGAATATAGTCTATAAACTCTTCTGAGTTTTTAGCAATTACAGTTTTTAAATTAGTATCAGACTCAGTTGGCAATACCAAAGCATTTTGTGGAGTTCCATTACATTTTTGCATGGATTTTGAAATAGAGAGAGCTTCGTTATAAAGAGTAGCATCTTTTACAACATAGCGATACGAGATAAGATACTCACTTGCATTAAGAACAAGTGAGTTAAAAAAAACTATTGAGCAAATTGAGAGTAAGAAAGAGTGATTTCCATCTCTACTTCGCATAGACCATCTTTAAAAGTAGTTTCAACAACACTTGCACTTCTAATGCATGCATTTACATAAGTACGAACTTTCGAACGCTTAATCATCATGTTAACAACAGTGTCTTCACCTTCAACACGAACTCCCTTTACTTTTTCAGCAATGATTCTATAGGCATCTGCAATAGCGGCTCTTTTTGCTAGAGCATATGCTTGTGCAGGTGAAGTAGTATTCATAGGTGCGACACCTTGACCTAAAGCAGAAATAGTAATAGTATGGTTTTTTTCTAAAACTTTTTCTTCATTTTGCGCCTGTGGATTTTTTTCTTCTTTGTTTACCGTAACATTCTGAACAACTGCAGGAGCAGGCTTTTCAGATCTTTCAGTCGAACAACCTACAAATATTGTAGTAACTAATGTAACTGTTATGCTTGATAATAATACTTTATTCATTTTTTATCCTAATTTAAGATTTAATAAGAATTACAGCAATTAGCACTGTTTGTGTAATATACTCCATGCCATGTAGGAAAATAATCACCACAAGAACTGCGTTTTTCTGCTTTTTGCTCCGCTTGTATTACAACAGTTTGAACAACTGTAGGGGAAACTTTATCAGATTGTACAGATGAACAACCAGTAAATATTGAAGCAACTAATATGCCAAATGATATAATTTTATTCATTTTCCATCCTAACTAATATTTAATATTTGTCGCAACTATCACAATAATTGCTTCCATAACCACCGTGCCATGTTGGAGGCGCATAGTGACCACAAGAAGAATTGCGTCTGTCAAATGTGTCACAACCCCTAGAACAACAACCAGAAAATATTGTAATTACAAATCCTATCAATAAAGATGATAATAACACTTTGCTCACTATTTTCCCCTTGATGTAATTAATTATAGCTAAAGCAACTTCTATTCCAAATCTAGTGTTGGATATTCATTTTCTTCAATTTCTTCTTCATCTTCTTCTTTTTTAGGACAACGAGAGATGCTTGAAACATCATCCCCTTTTACAATGTAAACACCACTTGTATTTCTGCTTGATTTAGAGATAGTTTGCATATCCACACGAATCATTTTACCAGCATTTGTGAGTGCCATCATGTCCATAGTTTCATCTACCATTAAACATCCAACAACATATTTTCCAGTTTTTGTAGTCATTTTCATCGCAATAACACCAGAACCGCCACGATTTGTAAGACGGTATTCACCAGCATCTGTTCGTTTTCCGATACCTTTTTCACTCACTACTAAGATTTCTTGCTCATCATTTGCAATGATGTTTGCATCAACAACTTCATCCGCTTCATGTTTAAACTTGATACCTCGAACCCCTCGCGTACTACGACCTTGGTCACGCGTTTTTTCTATATCAAATTTAATACATTGAGCAAGTTTTGTAACAATAAAGAGATATTTAATACTCTGATCTGCTATTCTAGCTGTAATTAACGCATCATCATCATCAAGAACGATAGCTCTTACACCATTACTTCTAATGTTAGAAAATTCACTTAAATTTGTTCTTTTTACTATACCTTTTTGAGTAAAAAATACCAATGATTTTTCTTCGCTAAAGTCTGTTGTAGGAATAATTGAACGAATTTTTTCATCTGCTACAAGGCTAAGAAGATTTACTACAGCTTTACCTTTAGCGATTCTGCTTCCCTCAGGAATACGGTACACTTTTAACCAGTGTAATTGACCTCTGTCTGTTACAAATAGAAGTGTATCGTGTGTGTTACATGTGAAGAATCGTTCTATAAAATCATCTTCATAAGTAGTAACGGCAATTTTGCCTTTTCCACCTCTTTTTTGTTTTTCATAAGCAACGAGAGGTACTCTTTTGATGTATCCACGGTGTGTAATTGTTACAACCATTGGCTCATTAGGGATTAAATCTTCAATGTCTATATCATCATAATCGTCTTCGATTTCTGTTCTTCTCTCGTCTGTGTATGTTGCAAGTATTTCATCAAACTCTTCACTGATGATACCTTGTAAAATCTCTTCGCTTCTAAGAATAGACTCTAAATATTCGATAAGTGTAAGAAGTTCGCGAAGCTCATTTTCGATTTTTTCTCTCTCAAGACCTGTAAGTCTTCCAAGACGCATATCCACGATGCTTTGTGCTTGAATCTGAGTAAAATAAAATTCGCTTACAAGATTATCTCTTGCTTCATCGATGCTTTTACTTGCTTTAATAGTTTTAATAATTTGGTCAATAATATCAAGAGCTTTTTTGAGACCTTCTAAGATGTGCGCTCTTGCTTTTGCTTTTTCTAAATCAAAAATTGTACGACGGATAATGACTGTTTTACGGTGATTTATAAAGTGTTTTAAGATAGTTATGATGCCAAAAACTCTAGGTTCTTGATTTAATATAGATAACATAATGATACCGAAAGTGGTTTGCATACTTGTTTGTTTAAAAAGATTATTAAGAACTATCTCACTCATTGCATCTTTTTTTAACTCGATTACTGCACGAATTCCATCACGGTCAGATTCATCACGAATCTCTGAAATACCGTCAATCATCTTATCTTTTACAAGATTTGCAATACTCTCAATTAAACGCGCTTTATTTACTTGATACGGAAGTTCATCAATAACAATAACATCTCTGTTACCTTTTTTTTCAATATGAATTTTAGCACGAACTTTGATACGACCGCGCCCAGTTTCATACGCGTCCATGATTCCTTTTTTACCGAAAATAATTCCGCCTGTTGGAAAATCTGGTGCTTTGATATGATCCATGAGTTCTATTAAAGAGATATCTGGATTTGCAAGAAGAGCTTTGAGTCCAAGCATAATCTCTTTTGGATTATGTGGAGGGATATTTGTAGCCATACCAACGGCAATACCAGACGAACCATTGATGAGGAGATTTGGAACACGTGTAGGCATAACATCAGGTTCTTTTGTAGTACCGTCATAGTTTTCTATCATATTTACAGTGTTTTTATCTAAATCTTTTAAAAGTTCACCCGCATATTTTGTCATACGCGCTTCGGTATATCTCATTGCCGCCGCACTATCGCCATCAACAGAACCGAAGTTTCCTTGACCATCTACGAGTTGCATACGCATTGAGAAGTGTTGTGCCATACGAACGAGAGCATCATAAACTGCTGTATCGCCATGTGGATGGTACTGACCGATTACATCCCCGACTATACGCGCTGATTTTTTATATTTTGCACCATGAGAAAGATTGAGTTTGTCCATTGCATAAAGTATTCTTCTGTGAACGGGCTTCAAACCATCTCTCACATCTGGTAAAGCACGACCTACAATTACACTCATTGAATAATCTAGGTAGCTATTTTGAAGAGTCTCTTCAATATTTATAGTTTGTATCTGGTTGTTGTCTAGCAAATTGCTCATGTTAAAACACCTATATTTATGAAATAAAAATTGGTTTCATGATATCTTAATATCCCTTAAGGTTCTTATAAATATTAGTAAAATGTATAATAACTCTTTAAGATGAGAAAAAGAGGAAGTATTTTAGTGTATGATTAAAAATTAATCAATTACTTGCATTTAAACATTCCATTATGTTTGTATAATTTTGTCACTTCAACAATAAGGATAAATGATGAAAAGATACTTTCTTGCTTTATTAGCATTACCATCACTGGTATTTGCTGAGGAGACAATAACAATAAGTGGTGGTAATACTGCTTGGATATTAGTTGCTACGGCTTTGGTAATGTTAATGACACCAGCAGGACTTGCACTGTTCTACGGTGGACTTACGCGTTCAAAAAATGTTATTAACACTATAAGCATGAGTTTAGGTGCATTTGCAGTTGGTAGTTTAGTATGGGTTTTGGTTGGTTATTCAATCGCTTTTGGCGATGGCGATATTATCGGTACTGGTAAGGTTTTACTTTCTGGAATTGGTTCAGAAACTATAAAAGGCACTATTCCTGAGTTACTGTTTGTAGCGTTTCAAGGAACATTTGCAGCAATCGCTGTGGCAATTGCGAGTGGTTCTATGATAGAGAGAGTAAAGTTTTCTACATTTATGATATTTGTTGCTTTATGGGTAGCGGCTGTTTATGCGCCTGTTGCACACTGGGCATGGGGCGGAGGTACAACTCTTAACTTTGGTGAATTAGACTTTGCTGGTGGAACTGTTGTTCATATCAATGCAGGTGTTGCTGGTTTAGTGGTTGCGATGATTTTAGGTAGAAGAAAAGATTATGGACGCGTTGCGATTAAACCTTTTTCACCTGTTTTAGTAGCATTAGGTGCTGCACTTTTATGGTTTGGATGGTTTGGATTTAATGCGGGAAGTGAACTTGCTGCGGATGGTGTTGCTGCATCTGCTTTCTTAGTGACAAATGTTGCTGCGTCTGTTGGTGTTATCGGTTGGTTATTAGCTGAGTGGTTAGTGTACAAAAAAGCTACTTTAGTTGGTGGAGCTTCTGGTGCGATTGCTGGTCTTGTTGCTATTACTCCAGCTGCAGGTTTTGCAGGTGTAGAAGGTGCTATAATCCTCGGTCTAGTTGCTGGTGTACTAGGTTTTATCGGTGTTGCTAAGTTAAAACCAATGCTTAAAATTGATGATTCATTAGATGCATTTTGGGTTCATGGTTTAGTTGGTATTTGGGGTTCGATTGCAACTGCTTTATTCATAGCAGATTATGCGCTTCCAAAAGATTACAATATGGCTTCTCAACTTGTAAGTCAAGTTCAAGCGGTTGGTTTGACGATTGTTTATAGTGCTGTTGCAACTGCGATAGTATTTTATATCGCTTCTGCACTAACTGGTGGTGGTAGAGTGGATGATGAGACTGAAGCAGTAGGTCTTGACGAAATGACACACGGTGAAAAAGCTATAAATTTATAAATGTTGATTAAAACCATAAATATGGTTACAATTTTAAACTAAAATTTGGAGAATATAATTATGAAAAAAGTAGAAGCGGTTATTAAACCATTTAAACTAGAAGATGTAAAAGATGCTTTAGCAGAGATAGGGATTACAGGTATGACTGTAAGCGAAGTAAAAGGGTATGGTCGTCAAAAAGGGCATAGCGAACTTTACCGCGGTGCTGAGTATGTGGTTGACTTTTTACCAAAGATAAAAATGGAAATGGTAGTAAATGATGACATGGTTGACCAAGTTACAGCAACTATCGTAGAAGCTGCTAGAACTGGTAAAATCGGTGATGGTAAGATATTTGTAAGTGATATTGAAAAAATTATTCGTATCCGTACAGGTGAAACTGACGCAGAAGCTGTTTAGCTTTTGCTTTTTCCACATGCCATGGCATGTGGAAATGTAAAATATTAAACTTCTTGCAAAACTCTTTTTTTTAGATTGCTTCGCTTTGCTCGCAATGACCGTCGTTTTTTCTTGTAATGACCGTCATTGCGAGGAGGAACGACGAAGCAATCTGAGTTTTGCAAGAAGTCTATTTTAAATTTGCTACAAAAATAGGCAACTTTTTTTAAAAATGATTAAATTTTAATCAACTATCAAATTCAAAACCTCTATTTCTTCGATAAAATCATCGCCTTAACTTTAAAAAATGGTGGTTTCAATGTTAGAAGCAGATTTTAAATATATTATAGATACTTTCTTCGCACTTTTTTCGATGGTGCTTATAATCTTCATGGTTCCTGGTTTTGCTATGCTTGAAGCGGGACTTGTCCGCACAAAAAATGTTTCCTCTGTACTTACTATCAATGTAATGATTTATGCTGTTGCATCTTTGGCATTTTTACTTATAGGTTATAGTTTGGCGTTTGGAAGTTGGGAAAATTCCAACATGAGCATTTGGGCTGCATTTTTATTTCAAATGGCATTTGTTGGTAAAACTATCAATATTATGAGTGGTGGTGTGAGTGAGCGAGTTCGCATCATTCCATTGGCTATTTTTGCAGTTGTAATGGGTGCTTTTATTTATCCAGCTGTTGTCAATATTAGTTGGGGTGCTGACATCTTATCAGGAACACTTTTAGATATAGACATGCACGATTTAGCAGGTTCTACGGTTATCCACTCAACAGGTGGTTGGGCGCTTCTAGCTGCAATTCTTATCATTGGTTCTCGTAAAGGTCGTTATGTTCAAGGTGGCATTCGTGTTATTCCCGCTTCAAATATTCCGCTTGTAGTTTTGGGTGCATTTTTGCTCTGGATAGGCTGGTTTGGTTTTAATGGTGGAAGTGTTGGTTCTATTTCAAGTGTAGAAAATGCAAATGCTGTCGCAAAAACAATCATGAATACAAACACAGCAGGTCTAGCAGGTGCGATAATTGCTGGAATTTTGATGTATGTAAGATACAAATTATTTGATATTACCATGATACTTAACGGCGCACTTGGTGGACTTGTTGCAATCACTGCAGGACCTGATTTGTTCAATATGTATGTACCAATTTTAGTAGGTGCTATTGGTGGCGCTTTAGTTGTATTTGCAGTACCAATTTTTGATAAATTCAAACTCGATGACCCAGTTGGTGCGTTGTCTGTTCACTTAGTTAATGGTATCTGGGGAACTTTAGCAGTAGGATTATTTGTAGAAAAAGTTTCATTTATGGCACAATTAAAAGGCGTACTTTTAGTTGCAGTTTTTGCCTTTAGTGTCTCTTTCGCAGTTATATACATTATCAATAAATTTAGTAAATTTAGAGCTACAGATGATGACCAACAAGAAGGTATGGATGTAAGCGAATGTGGTGTGGAAGCATATCCTGAGTTTAAAAGAGCTATTTAAAATCTTCTCTCAAATGGCATGTGGAAATTTCCACATGCCATATCTTCTCAATAAAGTAAAATCAATCATTCGCAAAAGCTGTTGTTTGAGCAAATTTAGGCTCTTAAAGCACAAACAAATATAAAAAAATCCTATATTACAAAAAAATAAGATACAATTATTGCAAATACATCAATCAATGGAATCCTAAAATGAAAAAAATAATTCTAGTTGCTTTAGCTCTTGTGCCATTTTTACACTCAGATGTAAAATATACTTATTATCTCAATAGTAATCTAAGAAGTGAAACATCATTTAAGGGCGAAGTAAAAGATGGTTTAAGTCGCATGTATCAAGATAATGGAAATTTACAGAGTGAATCGTCTTATAAAAATAATAAACTCGATGGAGTAAGTAAAGAGTACTATCAAAATGGTAATTTAAAAAGTGAAGTGAATTATAAAAATGGTGTTGTCCATGGTGTTACAAAAAAGTATTTTCAAAATAGTAACTTGATGTCTGAAGCATTTTTTATTGACGCTAAGCAAGATGGATTATGTAAAAACTACTACTTAAATGGCAATTTGATGAATGAAGTTACCTATAAAGATTCAAATAAAAATGGTCTGCAAAAAAGTTATTCAAGTAATGGAACTTTGCTTAATGAAATTATATTTAAAGATAATGTAGCAGTAGAAGGAAGTTTTTTTAATCAACATGGACATAAAAGTCAAATGGATAAAGATGCGTTAGAAAATGAAATGAAAAGTGATGTAATTGGTGACCCCAAGGAGATTTGAACTCCTGTAATACGGATGAAAACCGTAGATCCTAACCGTTAGACGATGGGGCCAATTATTTGTAACATGGTGTCCTGTGATGGATTCGAACCATCGGCCACATCATTAAAAGTGACGTGCTCTACCAGCTGAGCTAACAAGACTTCAACAAGCATTTCTGTTTGTGGACGCGAATTATAGGCAAATAGTTCTTATATGTCAAGAAATGAAACATGAATTTTTAAAATATTTTATAATTCCTTGCAAAAGCTCATAAAATGGCTATTTTTGGTTATTATAATATTTATGAATTCTTACACTTTTGAATATCCATTCTTATTATTGTTACTCATTCCTTTGATTTATTGTTTGTATAAATGTAAGGAGTATAAAAAGCCAATCTATTTTGTGCATCTTCACTTTTTGTCTGCTAAAAAAAGCTTTTTAAGATTAGATTGGATTGTAAAAATCATTCTGCTGATACTGCTTACTATCGCGCTTACTTCGCCTATTATGATTGACAAATTTAACCCGCTTAACAGACATGGTAAAGATATTGTTTTAGCGATTGATGCGAGTGGGTCTATGAATTCGTCTGGTTTTGATTTTGAAAATGAACTTGGCGATGGAAAAAGATTGTCTCGTTTTGATATCACTAAAATTATCGCTTCTGATTTTATTTTAAAGCGTGTGAGTGACAACCTCGGTGTGGTTTTGTATGGCGATTTTGCTTTTATCGCTTCGCCAATCACTTATGAAAAAGAGATTGTAAACGAGATGTTAAGCTATCTAAGTCAAGGTATGGCTGGGCAAAATACTGCAATAGGCGAAGCAATCGCTATGAGTGTGAGAGCTTTTAAATACTCCATAGCAAAAACAAAAATCGTCATACTTTTAACCGATGGCGAACATAACAGCGGAGCTATTTCGCCAAAAGATGCTACAAAACTTGCGAATGATGCAAATATAAAGATTTATACCATTGCAATGGGAAATAAAGGCGAAGCAGATGAATCATTGCTCCAAACCATCGCAAAAGAGAGTGGCGGTACATTTTTTAGTGCAACAAGTGCCAAAGAGTTGCAGAATGTTTACAACACGATAGATTCATTAGAGTCTTCAAATATTAAAAGTAAAGAGTTTCTTCAAAAGGATTTTTACTATTTTGTAGTATTACTCTTGGCATGTGGGTTTTTACTTTTTTTACTCTTTAGGGAAGCGAGAAGATGAATTTATTGCATCCTGAGTATTTTTGGCTTTTGCTACTTTTAGCGCCTTTTTTTATTAAAAGAGATTTTTTCACTCTTAATTTTGTTTCGTATGGATATATTTTAACCTTTGCATTTATAGTTTTAGCACTTACTCGCCCAGTGATAGAGCAAGAACCTATCAAAAGTGAGCAGATTTTGAGTGATGTGATAATTGCGGTAGATTTGTCTTACTCTATGAATGCCACAGACATTTTGCCCTCACGCCTAGAAAAAGCAAAAGAGATACTAGAAACTATTGTAAAAACAAATCAGAAGAGCCGATTTGGCGTACTTGGTTTTACTACTAATGCCATAGTTTTATCGCCTCTGACGCAAGATAGTGAGCTTTTACTCCATCTTTTTAACTCACTTGAACAAAAACTCATCATTACAAAAGGAAGCAGTGTTTTACCAGCTATAAAACTCTCACGAGTGATGTCAAAAGCGAAACATCCAAGCGTCGTAATCCTCAGCGATGGAGCAGATGAAGTGGAGTATGCGAAAGAGGCGAATCTTGCCAAGGAGAGCGGACTGATTGTTAATGTTTTTATGCTTGGCTCTGACACTGGAACAACGATAACGCTTGAAGATGGAACGCTTTTAAAAGATGAAAATGGTGCTATCGTTGTTACACGAGCAAATAATGCTCTTGCACTCGTTGCAAAAAGAAGTGGCGGAGTATTTACAGAAAATATCGACGAGTTGCAAAGTGCGCTTGAAGCACAAAAAAACAAAGATTTTAAAACACAAAGTACGATTATGAAAAACTTTGAACTTTTTTACTTTTTTGTTTCTCTGGCACTCATCACATTTTTAGTAACCATAACCACGCTCAAACGCTTTGTAATCACTGCTTTACTTCTGTTTGGCATAAGTTTAGATGCCTCAGTGTTTGACCAAATAAATGAAAACATCGCAAAAAGTGCCTATGAAAAAGGGGAGTATAAAAAATCTATAATTTACTATCAAAAGATTGATGCAAACAGAGCGTACTATAATCTGGCATGTGGACAGTATAAAGAGGGCGAATATGAGAAAGCTCTTGTGAATTTTGAGCGGGTAAAATCGAGTGATGCAAAGTTTAAATCTGAGTTGTTTTATAATCTTGGAAATACGCTGGTAAGGCTTCAAGAGTTTAAAAAAGCGAGAGAGGCGTATTTGAAATCTTTAACACTTTTTTACTCAAAAGAGGCGGATGAAAATTTAGCGTACATAAAAGATACTTTAGAGCAAGAAAGAATGCAAACAGGACAACAAAAAACAAAAAACAATTCATCCATCGCAAAACAAGATGCGTCCTCACAAAAGAAAAAAGAGGGCGGTGGTTCAAACATGAAAGTAAGTGCAAATGCAAGTAGCGGAGCGGGTGATATGAATAAAAAAACAGAAGGTGAGAGTATGTTAAACTTGAATGAAGGCAAAGCAAAACTCAGTTCAAAACAGTATGAGTTAATCAACAAAAGAGGTAATGATGAAAAAAAACCTTGGTAAATTTTTATTATACTTCTTGCAAAACTCTCTTTTTAGATTGCTTCACTTCGTTCGCAATGACGGTCACAGCGAGGAGGAACGACGAAGCAATCTTAGTTTTGCAAGAAGTCTATTAGTATTTTTAGTACTCTGGCATGTGGAACTTTTCGCTTCGACTTATCTTTGGCATGTGGAAATTGATAAAAAGAGTGCTTTTGTTAATGAAGCGATTTATTTAAAATACAGTTGTGAATTTAGCGACAGAGCGGAACTTTACGCGATAGATTTTAACCCAGTGGGTGAGAATGAGAAATATAGTTTGAAACTTTTAAGCCAAAATACAAAAGTAGTGGATGGCAAAAAAATAGTTTCGTATGAATTTATCGCATTTGCTAAAAAAGCGGGTGTGTTGGAGTTTGAGTTTGAAGCGCTTATGAAAGAAACAAACAAGGATTCCATAGAAAATAGAAATTTAGGTCGCGATAATATGGATCATGTAGAGTATTCTACCGTTGCCTTGCGACAAAAAATATTGAGTGTAGATGTCCTAGAGAGCGCGAGTGATTTGGTGGGTTCGTTTGTTTTAGAGGTTAAAAAAGATGAGCCAAAAATCAAAGCTCATGAACCTTTGCACATGGAAATAATTGTCAAAGGAGAGGGAAATTTTGAAGCGCTCAAAGCTTATGATTTTAACATCTCAGGCGTAAAAATCTTTTCTCAAAAACCAATCGAAAATACTACTCTTACAAAAGATGGCTTCAATGGTATTTGGAGTCAAAAATTTGCCTTTGTAAGTGAGAAAGATTTTGAAATACCTCAAATTTCTCTACGCTATTTTGATATAAAAGAGCAAAAAATCAAAGAGATGAAACAAGACGCTCTGAGTGTAAAAGTAAGTGAAGGCTTTTCAAAAGAGGAACTTCTTGACGCGGATGAAGCAAAAATGAGCTTTCTGAAATTAGACTATTTATACTATCTTTTAACCTTTATAACAGGGTTTTTAGTAGCGAAAATCAATATAAGAAAGAAAGTTCCACATGCCATAAACGAGTTTGCAAACAAGGTACAAAACGCAAAATCTTTAGAAGAACTTTGTATGATTCTTGTGCTTCATGATGCTCAAAAATATAGTGATTTTGTTCTCAAAATAGAGACAAAAGAGATAACTTCACTCAAATATGCCAAAGAGATTGTTGCTTCGTTAATAGTACATTAACTACTATTTCACTAGAATCTCTTAAATATTTGCAGGATTAAAAATGAATAAAACTATTTTTTTATTTTCGTTGTTGCTTGTTGTGTTTATGATGCATGGCTGTGCGCAAAGGGTCAATGTAAAAGCCCTTGTTCCCGCAGAGATAGATAGAGCAACAAGTACAAAAAACATTGCAATAACAGATTTTAAAAATGATTTTGTGGGTCTCAGAGGAAAGATAGAATCAAATCTTGCAAACCAAAAAATCAATAATCAGACCTTTTTTACTTTAGTCAGCAGAACGGACATAGACAAAGTCATACGAGAGCAAAAAATCCAAAACAGCGGTTTAGTTGAGACAAGTGAAGCGGTCGAAGTCGGAAACCTCATAGGCGCACAAGCGATAATTTCAGGCGATGTGGGCAGAGTGACTTCTAACGACACATTTTATTATGAAGAAAGAGTGCGATGTGCCGATAAAAAATGTAAAGAGTTAGTCACTTATAATGTCAGTTGCAATATGCGTGTAGTTGGTCTCTCAGCGCAAATCCGTATGATTGACATTGCAAAAGGCGATATTATTTATGCTGACACTATGACAAGGGCATCTGAATTTAGACACTGTATTGATGATTATCGCGCTATCCCATCTTCAGAAATAGCAGCACAGGAGCTAGCAAACGAAATTTCAAATGAGTTTACTTACAAGCTTACTCCGCATTATCACTACTTTAGTGTTGTTCTTTTGGAAGACCCAGATTTGGATTATAATGATGCGCAAGAGAAACTTTTAGAGAGTTCTTTGGAATACATTAAACAAAATCGTTATGACAAAGCTGAAAAATTACTTATGGATTTGGTGGATTCGACTGGTAAACAGAGTTTCGTTGCTTTTTACAATCTTGGAGTGGTAAAAGAGGCGCAAGGGGAATATAAAAAGGCGCAGGAGTACTATAAAATCGCTGATAATTTGATGGTTGAACCTGTCGAAGAGATAAGTATTGCACACAACAGAATAGCGTCGATGATTGAAAATCAAAGTAAAACGCAAAAGCAGATGGCAAGGTAGTTGGATGAAATTTTTTGTAATTTTACTGAGTGTTTTATTTTTTTTCTCGGCATGTGCAAATCAAAAGCGTGTGGTGGTAGTAAACACAAAAGAGTTGCCCTCATGGTATAAAAATCCACAAAAATCAAGCCCCTCAACTCTTTACGCAGTAGGCGAGGGAGAGAGTAAGGAAGAAGCAGTTGCAATTGCTTTAAGTTCGATGGCATCGACTTTGAGCGTTTCTATCTCTTCGCAGTTTAAGACAAAAAGTGTTGTAAAAGAGGGTGCGTTAGAGAGTTTTCAAACGACAAGTACCAATGAAGTACAAAGCGATGTAAACAAAGTCCGCATAAGTAACTATGAAGTTGTTGAGGCAGAAGAGTTTGGATTTAAAAAGTTTATAGTTCTTGTAAAATCTGAGAAGAAAAAACTTTTTGAGAGTTTAAAAAAAGAGTTAGACCAAGAGTTTAGCCTCGCGCAGAACAAAGATGCATCCAACGCTATTAAACAACTCAATATGTACGAAGAACAAAAAAAATCACTTGAAAATATCCCAAATACGCTTATGGTTATGAGTGCGCTTGATGAAAGATTTGATAGCGCATCCTACATCAAAAAGATAAAAGAGATAGATGAAAAACACGAAAAATTACTAGATTCTATATCGTTTAGCATTGAAAGCGATGGCGAATCCCAAAACCTAACCGCACCACTTCAAAAAGGTTTAAGTGCAAAAAAAATAACTATAAAAGAGGGAAGTGGCAAAAATCATTTCAAAATCAGTATCTCCTCAAAAATCGAAAAAGCCTCTTCCTACGGTTTTATTTTAGCTAGAAGTGCGATAACCATAACCACAAAAGACTACAACGGCGCGATTATAGGAAGTAACAAACTCAACATAACAGGACAATCCACTCAAGGCTACGACATTGCAAAAGAGAGCATCGCCATAAAGCTAAACGAGATGATTAAAAAAGAGGGGATTGAGAAGGTTTTAGGGTTGGAGATATAGAATATTTATCAACCATTAACCCCCTCTTTGCTATACTTTTCCACTTTAAAAACAAGGGAATATTTATATGCTTTCTAAAATTCAAGAGATTAAAAAAGAAGTTGCAAAGGTAGTTGTTGGGCAAGAAAAAATGATAGATGGTCTTTTGATTGCACTTTTGTGTGATGGGCATATTCTTATTGAGGGTGTTCCTGGACTTGCAAAAACTACAACTGTAAATGCACTTGCAAAGTCACTCGGTTTAAACTTTAAACGAGCGCAATTTACTCCTGACTTGCTTCCATCCGACATTTTGGGTGCGGAGATTTATGACCCTCAAAATAACAGTTTTAAAATCAAAAAAGGTCCTATTTTTACAAACTTGCTTTTAGCTGATGAGATTAACCGCTCTCCTGCAAAAGTGCAATCGGCTTTGCTTGAAGTTATGCAAGAAAAACAGGTTACTTTGGGCGATACGACCTTTAAACTTGAGCCTCCATTTTTTGTTATGGCGACGCAAAATCCTGTGGAACAAGAGGGCGTTTACCAGCTTCCAGAGGCGCAACTTGACCGTTTTATGCTTAAACTTATAGTTGACTACAACACAAAAACGGAAGAGTTGGAAATAGCACGACGCATTTCAAGTGGAAAGTTTGAAGAGATACACCCAGTTTTAACGCATGATGATTTAATAGCACTTAAACAAGCTATAAAAGAAGTGCATGTGGATTCTGAGGTTGAAGAGTATATGATAGAGCTTGTAAACGCAACGAGAAACCCAGCGCAATACGGGCTTGAGAGTATCAAAGATTACATACAGTTTGGTGCATCGCCACGGGTGAGCATCGACATGTTTAAGGCTGTAAAAGCTATGGCATTTTTACGAGGTAAAGATTTTGTAACACCTGTGGATGTTGCGTATATTGCCAAAGAGTTAATGCGTCACCGTATAGTTTTGAGTTATGAAGCTGAGGCTGAGGGCATAACGACGGATGCAATTATCCAGAGAGTTTTAGAAGCAGTACAAATACCATAATGAGTAAACTAAAAAAAATACTTGTTCGAGCAAGACGACAAGTTTTTAGCGAAATGGTTGGGAATAACCCTTCGATTTTTCAGGGCGAAGGGTACGATTTTATAGAGCTTCGTGAGTACATGCCTGGAGATGACATCCGCCATATTGACTGGAATATCACGGCGAAAATGCAAAAACCTTACATTAAAATCTTTCGTGAAGAGAGAGAGTTAAATGTAGTTGTGGTGAGTGTACTCAATGGAAGTGTGCATTTTGGCTCTAAAAAATTTAAGCAAGATATTATCGCCGAGATAAATGCGCTCCTTGGTTTTTCAACGCTTAAAAATGGCGATTTGTTAAGCTCGTATATCTTCACAGATAGGATGGTCTCTCATCTTAAACCAAGCAAAAAGCTCCATCAAGTACAAAAAAGTGTGAGTGAAATTTTAGATTTTTACGCGCTTAACCAAAAAGTGGATTTCAAAGTTTTGGCAGATACTTTGTATAAACGACTCAAAAGAAAATCACTTATCATCATAGTTGGAGATTTTTTCGAGATACCAGACTTTAAACTTTTGGCTAAAAAACATGAAGTTGTAGCTGTTATCGTGCGGGATTTATTAGAAGAAAAACCGCCTGTAATGGGTTTTTCCTCTTTAGTTGACCCTGAGAGTGGAGCGATTTTGGAGGGTGATTTTAACGCTTCAAGCGTGGAGGCGTATGCTAAAAAAGTGACGGCGCATGACCACGGGCTTTATGATACGCTTAGAAAACAGCAAATTCGTTTTACAAAAATATATACACATGCCAATGCAGCGGTAGAACTCCGCAGATTGTTTGAGGGTAGATAATGCAAAGTTATGACATACCATTACATGATATAAAACCGATTGTCGAGGTGCAAGAGTACTCTTTGTACTATTTTTTAGGTCTTGTTGGAGTGGTTTTTCTCTTGGCATGTGGAATAGTTTATCTCATCTATTTGTGGCTTAAAAAAAGAAAGAGATTTAACATAAGAAAAGAGCATAAAAAGCTTTTAAATGCACTTGATTTGAGTGATGTAAAAAAGAGTGCTTATGCCATAACAAGCTACGGTGCAACTTTTAAAAACGATACGCCTCGGCATGTGGAAATGTATAAAAATCTCATAGAGAGACTCGAAGCGTATAAATATAAAAAAGAAGTAGAAGTTTTAGATAAAGAAACTTTGGGATATTTTGAACTTTACAAAGAGATGTGCGATGTTTGATGGGCTTTATTTTGAGCTACCAAAACTCTCTTTTATACTTTTTGTTTTTATTGGATGTGCCTCGATATGCAAGATGAAAATGCCATCTTTGTATTTTCCACATGCCCAGCAGTTTATGCAAACCTCTGTTTCAAACTCAAAACTCCTTTTTTTTCTAAAATGGCTTGGGATTATTATGATGATTCTAGCCCTCATGTCTCCAGTCAAAGATGAACTTTATGAGCCAGAACCAAAAAATGGTTATGAGATAGCCTTGATACTTGATGCTTCTGAGTCGATGTCATCGAGAGGTTTTGATGCTTCAAATGAAAGTTTAAACAAGTTTGATGTTGTAAAAAGTATCGTGAGTGATTTCATAAGTCAGAGAAAAAATGACAACATAGGTTTGGTCGTTTTTGGAGCGTACTCGTTTATCGCTTCGCCTTTAACTTATGATGAAAATATTTTAAATCGCATAGTTCTACAACTTCAAATCGGCATGGCTGGAAAATTTACAGCCCTTTATGAGTCTTTGGCGCAAGGCGTAAATCTTTTGAAGATGACGGAATCCAAAAGTAAAATAGCGATACTTTTAACAGATGGCTATAGTACCGCAGGTGTGGACAAAGTGCCTCTTGAAGTTGCTTTGGAGTTGGCGAAAAAAGAGCGCATAAAAGTTTATACGATTGGTATCGGTATGCCAGATGAGTACAACCAAAAAGTCCTTTTAGAAATTGCAAATGCGACAGGCGGTCTTGCTTTTGGAGCTTCAAGTGCAACGGAGTTAAAAGAGATATATGCAAAGATTGATGAACTTGAAAAGTCAGAGGTAAAAAGTGAGTCGTTTACCTATTTGAAATACTACTATGTTTATCCACTTTTTATAGCTCTCATCTCCCTGATGCTTTATGTTTACCTAAGAAATAAAAGGGGACATGCGTGAGTTTTTTACATCCAGAATTTTTGTACTATATGTTACCGCCTCTTTTTATTTTATTTTTCCTTTTGCTGACTCAAAAAGAGGCTCAAGCGCATTTTTTTAGCGATGAGGTTATAAGCAGACTTCGTGTGAGCGCAAATACGCTTACCCTCAAAGCGAGAAATGCACTCTTTTTTCTTATGGGCTTTTTTATGATACTCTCCCTTGCACAGCCTGTTATTGACGATGGTGTTGTTAAGGTAAAAGCAAAAAGTGCGGACATTATGATAGCTTTGGATATCTCTGATTCTATGTTGGCGGAGGATGTTTATCCAAACCGTTTGAAACTAGCAAAACAAAAGGCGTTAGAACTTCTAAAAATCGCTCCAAAGGAACGCATCGGAGTTATCGCGTTTGCTAAAAACTCCTATCTTGTTTCGCCTCTGAGTTTTGACCATAGTGCAGTTGGGTTTTTACTCAAACAGCTCGACACAACTTCCATAACTCAAAAAGGAACAGATTTTTTATCTATGCTAAGAGTTGTGCAAAACACGGGAAATAAAGAGAATAAAAAATATCTTCTTATTTTGAGTGATGGCGGAGATGAGAGCAATTTTTCTGAGGAAATAAAGTATGCAAAAGAGAAAAATATAGTCGTTTTTATTTTAGGTGTTGGAACTCAAAAAGGTGCGCCAATCAAGCTTGAAGATGGAACTTTTGTAAAACATAACGGCGAGATTATCGTCTCAAAACTGAATGAGAAGAGTGCAGATTTAGCAACGCAAAGTGGTGGCGTTTACATACAAAGTGTAAAGTCAGATGAAGATATAAAAACTATGTTAAAAGAGATAGAACGATTGAGTGAAAAAAAAGAGCTAAAGAGTGAAGAGATAAAAAGGTTTATCCCTCTTTTTTATTATCCACTTGGGATGGCGCTGTTTATTTTACTCATCGCTACGAGTTCGATGAGTAAGAGAGTGAGCGTCAATGTGCCATCTGTTTTTATACTTTTTTCGCTTTTATTTATAAATCCACATGCCGAAGCTGGTTTGCTTGATTTTATGGAGCTGGGCAAAGCTAAAGAAGCGTATGAAAAAGGGGAGTTTGAACAAGCTTCAAAGCTTTATCAGGGTTATGGCGATAGCTCGATGAGCGGACAAAGTTATTACAATGCTGGAAACTCTTTTTATAAGCAAAACAAGTATGATGAAGCAATCCAGTCGTATGAAAAAGCCACATTTGATGCTGCTGCGCAAAGAGCAAAAAACTTTTCAAACATGGGAAATGCTTTTGTAAAACAGGGCAAAGAAGATAGTTTGCAAAAGGCAGTTCAGGCATACGAGGAGTCTTTAAAACTTGAAGAAGATAAACAAACAAGAGAAAATCTTCAAGAGGTACAAAAGTTTTTAGAAAAACAAAAGCAAGAAAAAGAAAAAAAAGAGGACAAATCCGAGCAAAAAAAAGAGGATAAAGAGAAAAAAAAGAGTGACAAATCCGAGCAAGATAAAGACGATAAAAACCAAAAAGAGAACGATAAAAAAGAGAGTGATGATAAAAAAGAGTCTGGTGATTCAAAAGATAAAAATGAAAATGATAAGTCAGATAAAGAGTCCGATAAAAAAGACGATAAAAAAGAAAGTCAAGAGAACAATCAAACAAAAGAAAAAGATGAAAAAAAACAGGATTTAAACAAGTCTGACCAAAACCAAACAAGCGGTTCTTCTGGTGCTTCAGAGAGTTCATCTAAAGAAAAAATGAGTGATGCTGAAGAGCAAAAGTGGCTTGACCAGTTAAACTTACAGCAAAATAGTTATCTGTATAAGTTAGACTCACAAAAATCTACAAAGGAGAATTTGAATGAAAAACCTTGGTAAAATCGTTGGTAAAATAGTTTTCGCACTGTTTTTATTTCCACATGCCATAATGGCTGGAGTTGTAGCGAGTGTTGATTCAAAAAGTGTTGAACTTGGAGAGATGGTTGTTTATAGTTTGGACATTACTGGCTCAAATATGCAACTGCCAAGTATCAACTCTTTATGCGGAAGTGACATTATTTCTAGTGGCACATCCACAAGTATTCGAGGTGTGAATGGAGTTTATAAAAAAAGTAACATAGTCAGTTACAGTTTTGTGCCTCAAAAAAGTTGTGAAATAGAGCCTGTGAGCGTTGTAGTTG
This sequence comes from Sulfurimonas sp., assembly GCA_041662265.1. Classification (GTDB taxonomy): domain Bacteria; phylum Campylobacterota; class Campylobacteria; order Campylobacterales; family Sulfurimonadaceae; genus Sulfurimonas. The sequence goes on along the minus strand of JBAZSV010000005.1, from coordinate 39,441 downwards.
ATGGTCAAACAGAAAAAACTGAGCCTATAAATATAGAAGTCAAACCTCTCAGCCAAGTAAACGATTTGGATTTTATTTTGAGTTTAGAGAGTGATAAAAAAGATGTTTTTATAGGTGAAGCATTTGAGATTACGCTTCTTTTTAAACATCGCCATGATGCAGAAGCAATTGATAATAAGTTTGTACCACCAGACTTTAAAGGTTTGTGGGTAAAAGAGGAGATGAAGCCCATCAGATATGACGATGGGGCATATACTGTAACGAAAGTTGTCTATAAAGTAGCGGCGCAAAGAGAGGGAAATCTCACTATAAAAAATGCACAAATGAACATAGCTTCAAGGTCAAATACAAAAGATAGTTGGGGCGCATGGGTACAAAAGATTAAATGGAAGAGTTATTTTTCGCAGGAGTTAAATATAACTGCGAAACCATTGCCACAAGGTGTAAATCTTATCGGTGATTTTACTCTTTCTGTCTATGCGGACAAGGGGGAGATAAATGCGAATGAAGCTGTAAATATTACTGTAGAAGTAGCAGGAAATGGCAACATTGAAGACATTAAATCTTTCAAGCCTTCTATAGATAAAGTTTCAGTATTTGATGAAAAAATAGCGATAGAAAATCAAAAGTTATACCAAAAAATGGCTTTTGTATCGGATGAAAATTTTGTTATTCCATCTTTTGAATTGAGATTTTTTGACCTAAAAACGAAAGAGATAAAAACAGTTACAACAAAAGAAATACCCATAAAAGTTAAAAATGCAAAACCAAAAGAAGAACTCAATATTAAAAGAGAAGAGGTAATTGCACCTGTTGAGTCGAAATATACTTTCCAAGAGTTTAGTCTGTATTGGAGCATTGCAGGATTTACGGTTGGCTTGGCATGTGGAATTTTGATAGCACTTGTTAAACCATGGAGATTTACAAGAAGAAAAAAAACTGTTTCTATCAAAGAGCCAAAAGAGCTTTTAATGAAGTTGATGCCACATAAAAATGATGTTGCAGTTCAAGATTTGATAGATGTTTTGGAGAAAAATATTTACTCAAATGAGAAGATAAAAATAGATAAAAAAGTTTTAAACGAGATACTAAAGAAATATAGTATCTCTTAGTCTAAAATTTCATGAAGTTTTTTTCCATTTTCTAACTCTGTACGAACCTCTTGCCACGCATCGCTTAGGATGCTTTGTTTGAGGTTTGTGAGCTCTTTTTCAAATAACTCTATGGCTTCAATGAGGTTGTTTTTGTTTTGTCTAAAAATATCTTCCCACATATTTGGAGAACTCTTTGCAAGTCTGCTCATAGAACGAAAACCACCCGCTGCTAGAACCAAAATATTTTCCTTTTTCTCTTGTTTCATCACAGTATTTGCAAGTGAATAGGAGATGGCATGCGGCATGTGGGAAATAAACGCAGCATGGCGGTCATGCTCTTTGGAAGACATAAAATGTTTCTTCATCTCAAGGGATTTGAAAATCTTTTTTGCAACATCTCTTTGGTGTGTGCCACTGTTTTCTAAGTCACACAACACGACAACTTTATCTGTGTAAAGATTTTCAATAGCGGCATATGGACCAAAGTTTTCTGTTCCCGTCATCGGGTGTGCAGCTACAAAATTTTTGCGAATTTCACTTGGAACAGATGCAACAATAATCTCTTTTGTACTTCCTAAATCGATGATTGTAGTGTTATGAGAAACATCCGTTAAATCTTTGAGTGACGCTATAACGCCATTGACTGGAATAGCAAGAAAAATAACATCACATTTTTTTACATCTTCAAAGGGAACGATTTTTTCTACTAAACCAAGCTTTATTGCATCTTCTTGATGCTGTCTGTTATGGTCACTTCCAACCACACTTTTTATAAAATCTAATTTTTTTAGACTCAGAGCCAACGAGCCACCCATCAGCCCAAGTCCTATTATTGCTACATTCATACCACATCTCTTATTAGTTTATTAAATTCTTCAAAGTTTACTTAATTTTAACATCATAAAAGGTAAAATCAACTCTTAATTTTATAACAAATGGATTTTAATGAAAATTTTTCTCGCATCAATCTTAACTTTAATCAGTATAAACGCTTTTGCTTTTACTGTAAAGTCTATTAATTATGTAGGTATGGTTCATATCTCTGAACCCGTTGCACTAAGAATGCTTGATTTTGAAGTCGGTAATGATGTTAATGAAAAGATAATTGATGAGGCTGTAAAAAAGTACTTTAAACAAGACTATTTTACTGATGCTTGGGTTGAAGTTGAAAATGGGAATGTAACATTTTACTTTAAAGAAAAAGCCGTTATTTCACAAGTTGAGCTTAAGGGATGGAAAGAGAGCGATGATGAAGTTAAAAAAAATATCATTCAAATCAAAAAAGGTTCTTTGTATAATGAGCAAAAACTAGAAGCGGCAAAAAAAAGAATTGTAGATGCGATTAATAAAGATGGCAAGATAGATAGTGTAGTAGAAATCGAAAAAGAGTACCTTGACAATGGGAGTGTTAAAGTTACTTTTGTTGTAAATGAGGGAGAAAAAATTGTAATTGAAAAGCTTAATTACAGTGGAGTTGCTGGGCTTGACAGTGATGAGTTTGACAGTGTGATAGCAAATAAACAGAATGAATTTATGGGCTGGTTGTGGGGACGAAACGATGGAAAGATGAGTCTTGCAGATTTAGAATATGACCCTCTTAGAATTCGTGACTATTACATGCAATATGGGTATTTAGATTCAAAAGTAAGTAATCCTTTTGTAAGAGCAAATTTTGACCACTATAAAGCAGATATGAGTTATCAGGTAGAAGAAGGTACAGTATATAGTATAAGTAGCATATCTATTAGTCAAGCAAAAAATGTAGTGGATGAAGAAAAAATTAGAGAAATCATAACTTTAAAAAATGGCGAAGTGTTTAATATTAAAAAGTTTCGTGAAGATGCTGAAAAAATAAAAACTCTTATTGCAGATTTAAGTTATGCGTTCGTTCAAGTTATGCCAGATTTGAAAAAAAATAAAGAAAATAGTACAGTTGAAGTTGTATTTAAAATTGTTCCAGGTGACAAAGTTAAAATTAGAGATGTTATTATTTCTGGAAATACAAGAACACTTGATAGAATTATTAGAAGAGAACTTTATCTTGGACCTGGTGATATGTACTCTTTAACAGATTTAAAAGACTCTCGTAATTCACTTGGAAGACTTGGCTATTTTGAGAGTAATACTATTGAAGAAAAAAGAGTTGATAATCAAACAATGGATTTGGTGGTAAAAGTAAAAGAAGCTCCTACTGGAAATATACAAGTTGGTGGAGGTTATGGAAGCTATGGAGGACTTTTAGTAAGTCTTGGTGTGAATGATTCGAATGTCTGGGGTTCTGGTATCAATGTCGGAGTTCAGGCAGAGAAATCAGAAAAAACTGCAAATGCATCTTTTAATATTTCAAATCCAAGATTAAATGATAGTGATTTTAGCGGTAATTTTGCAGTGACAAAATCTATGTATGAATATCTCAATTATAGTGTGAATACGGATGGCTTGTCTACGGGTATTGGGCATAAATTTACAAGACATATTAGTGGATTTTTAGGATACGGATATTCAAGAAATAGTTATTACGATATAGATGCTGCTAATTTGAATTTTGATCCTAGATATTATGAAAGTTATTCTAAAAGTTCAACTACTGTGAGTCTTAGTTTTGATAATACCGATGATTATTATCTTCCTCGTGAAGGTCTTACTTTGTCTCAAAGTTTTGAAAAAGCAGGTCTTGGCGGTGATGCAGATTTCTTAAAAAGCAGAACTACATTTGGAAAATTTAATGGCTTAGAAGAATATATAGGATTTGATGCCATTTTTAGATATAAAGCTAGATATTTTAATGTTTCTGATACAGGATTTTTACCAATTAATGAAAAACTTTACCTTGGTGGTCTTGGAAGTGTTAGGGGATATCAGTCATACTCAATTTCTCCAACAGAAAAAAATAGTGTTGGTACAGATATAAGAACTGGTGGAACGCAAACATTTTCAAATAATGTGGAACTGAGTTTTCCTCTTGTTCCTAAAGCAAAAATGCGTTTAGTTACTTTCGCTGACTGGGGATTTGTTGGTCAAGATTCATTAGATGAGTATTCTCGAGGTGGTTTTGGTATGGGACTTGAGTGGTTTTCACCTGTTGGACCGATACAGTTAATGTTTGCAAATCCACTTAATGAGCAACCAGGAGATAAAACTTCTAGTTTCGAGTTTACAATGGGACAGAGATTTTAAAATTTTATTTTAAAATCTTTTATCTCTGAAAGTTTTTTGATAGCCTCTTTACTTAGGTAGAGGTTGTTTTGTGACTCTACATTTAAAATACCATCTTTGAATTTTAAATCAAAATCGATATTTCTTGGTCTATGACTTAGGAGTGCAACACTTAGTGAAAGAATATAATTAAGAGATTCTAATGTATTTACATCAGGAAGTAAATTTTTATATTTTTCTAAATGCGCTTGTGGTGGGAGTTTATTTTTAGAAAACCCAGTTAATGTAGAAATAAGCTGAATTTGTTTATGTGTGAATCCATACTCTAGCGCACTCTGTAAAAGATAGTAGCTGTGTTTGCTTTTGGAGTAAAAATGTATGCTACTCCCAGCTGGATAGAGTTTTGCAGCAACTGCTAAGTCAGTTTTATATTTTTCATCAATTTTAAAGTAAGAAGAAGTCAAATCAAAAAGCTTTTTAGTAACTTGATTGAGTTGATTTGAAAAGTTACTATCTTTAACATGAGAATCAAGGATGTATCTTACAGAAGTATTATAGTTGTGAGGAAATTTATCTTTTGATGTTCTAAGTAAATCACTTAGATAAACACCTTCTCTAACTCCAGCACCACTTGTTATAAGCTTCTTTATAGAGAGTTTTTTTAGTACTCTGCTGAGTATTAATGCACCTGGTTTTATGATGTCAAATCTATCATTTTTAATATTTAATTTTTTAAGTTTTGATTCATCCGCATCTAAAATTTCGGATATAAAATCTTTAAATTCTGAGACACCATATTCGTAGGCATGAAGTTTATTGAGTGGATAATTATTGTTCAACATGATAGCACTAGATATTGCTCTAAAAGTGCCACCAATACCTACGAGTGTAGATGCATTTAAGGTATCTAAAACAGAGAGTTTTGAATCTATGTAGCTCGTGGCTTCTTTAATTTTATTTTTATCAAAAAAGAGCTCTTTAAGTCGTACTGTACCTAGTTCTAATGAGATAGTATTTGTAACACTATTTTTGTCAATAAGTGAAAATTCAGTAGATCCACCACCGATATCTATACTTAAAGCGTTTTGCTGTTCTGGCAATAAATTTGCACATGCAATTCCACCATAATAGGCTTCTCTCTCACCATCAATTACTTTAATATTGAGTTTTAACTCTTTTTTTACTTTATCTAAAAACTCTTTTTTATTGGGTGCATCACGAAGAGCAGAGGTTGCGACACATAGTATTTTTTTTGCTTGAAAAGAGTTGGCGATAGATAAGAAGTCATTAAGAGCATCAAATGTTCTTTGCATCGGAACAATTTGTAAATTACCACTATTTTGGTAAGCGTTTTCAGATAGTCTGACTCTGCTTTTAGCTTCATGAAGGAGATAAAATGCAAAGCGAGAAGTTTTCTCATATATGACCATTCTAACCGAGTTAGAACCTAAGTCAATGACTGCTACTCGTTTTGCCAAACCCTTATTCTTCTCTTAAGATATTTTTGTATTTGTATTGAAGTTCTGCGATAGATTCAACATTATCTTTATCAGCAACTATACAATCAACTGGACAAACAGAGATACATGCTGGTTCATCATAAACACTTACACACTCTGTACAACGATCTGGATCGATAAAGTAAATAGGGTCTCCCTCTTCAATTGCTGTTGTAGGACATTCTTCACGACATGCGTCACACGCTATACATTCATCATTTATTAAAAGAGCCATTAAAAAACCTTATAGTCTAAGTTATATGTGCCCGATTTATATCAAAATATAGCTTTATAATTTTTTAAACACTTGTAATTTAGTTGTTTCTTGGCAAGATACATGAAAGTTTTGAATTAAGTTGTAAAGAAGCAATCGTACCTTCAATTCCATCCTTTCTATTTTCAATTTTTATTTTTGCACCTAAGGCATCCGCTGCGCTTTTTGCTAAAAATAGACCAAGTCCAACTCCAGATTTATTTCCTTGTCTTTTAAAAGGTGCATATAAATCTACACTCTCATCAATGCCACATCCTTCATCTATAACTTCAATTAAGAGACCTAAATCATCTTGTGAACTTTTTAGCGTTACAGTTTTATTTTGAGGTGTAAATTTAAGAGCATTTTGAAGAAAATTTTGAATTATTTGATTTAAAAGACTTACCTGAAGTGTTGCCATAAATCCATTGGGTTCAAAATGTATATTGAGTGTTTTAGTCTCATTTTCAGCTAAAAGTTTAAAATCATTTGCTTTTTGTTTGAGAACTTCTATCACATCCACGGTGACAGGCTTATCAAGCTGAGCCCCTTCTTGTCTTCCAATATTGAGTATGTTTGATACTATTATATTCATTTCATCAATCGTTTTATTTGTAACTTTTAGAGCTTCAATATATTCTTGCGGTGTTCTTGTTTTAATGAGGGTTACTTGGTTTTTTAATTTTATGACTGCTAGAGGAGTTTTTAATTCATGTGCTGTTCCTATAAAAAGTTCTTTTTGATATTTTACAAAGTTTTGAATTCTTGCAATGAGATGGTTTATAGTTATTCCAAGTGGCTCAAACTCTTCTGGGAGCTCTTTAACTTTTATTTGTTTAATAAGATGTTCATTCATATTTGAGAGTCTAGAATTGAGCGTTTTTATTGGGGAAACTAACATCTTTGAAAGAGCTATAGCATATAAAATTACAAGTAAAAAGCCAACTATATTGATAAAAAATATATAGTTTAATATTTTATCTAAAAGTATTTTTGTCGGAGTAATCTCTTTAGTGATTTTAAGATAGTTAAGATTATCTAAATTAAATGGATAAACAAGTGTTAAAAATACTTGTTTTCCTACTTTGTTCTCATACAAATCAACATCTAAATGAGGTTTTTTGAGAGAAATTATCTCTACATTAAGCGCAAGAAAAAAGTCGGGTGATGTGTCATCCATCTGCATGATAGATTTATTATTTGCAATATTTTTAGCATACTGAATAAGTTCTAATCGCTTTTCATCATATATTGAATTTTCTATATATAAGTACAAAAAAGAAGAAAATATAATGATGAGCGAAGCTGAGGAAAATATGAGTTGGATTAAAAAATTTCTTCTGATACTTCTTTTAGAAAACATACTTTTACCTTTGGAATAATTGTCGTAATTATAACTGAGTAAATTTAAAATAAAAAAAGTATGAAGTTTTAAGCCAAAAAAGGCTTAAAAAGGGAGATGTATTAGTTGATTTCTTTTGGAAAACAAAAACGGTAACCACGACGACGAACAGTCTCGATAGTTGTAATACCTAATGGTTTATCCATTTTTTGTCTAATTTGGTTAATTGCTACTTCAATTACATTTGGAGTTACAAGTTCTGGTTCTTCCCAGATAGCGTCAAGAAGTTGCTCTTTAGAAACAATTTGGTCACGGTGACGCGCTAAGTGAGTTAAAACTTCAAAAGGCTTACCTTTAAGTTCAATTTCTTGTTCTTTATAAGTGATTTTTTCTTCTTCAGGATTGATAATTAAGTCGTCAATCTCTATGATATTGCTACCACCAAAACGAAGACGCGCTTCAATACGAGCTATAAGAACATCAAAATCAAATGGCTTACGAATATAATCATCAGCGCCACTTTTTAGAGCTTCTATTTCACTCTCATTATCATCTCTTGCAGATAAAACAACTACAACAGTTTTAGGAGTTTTAGATTTAATATCACCAATGATATCAACAGAATTTCCATCTGGAAGCATCCAGTCCATAAGTACTAAATCATAATTACGAATGTCTAAGTAGTACTCGCCATCTTTAAGCGTTTCTACCACATCACTTTGGTAACCAAATTCCTTTAGTCCCTCCGCAAGCATCTTGTTTAATGTAACTTCATCTTCTATAATCAGAATGCGCATTAATATTTTCCTATATGTGAATATTTTGGCGAAATTATATCATACTTTTAGGTTACTTTAAAGTTTTTTTCAATTTTCTTTAAAAAAACTTTTATATCTATTTAAGATTGGAGAGTGAAAATTGTGCTTACACTTACCTTTGCATCTCGTAAAATAGACGGTTTTGTGATTTTTAGGTTCATTTTTTGAATGGATGGAAAATTGTTGACTAATTTTGTAGTGAGATTATTTAAAGCGTCTTCTATTAAAAAATATTTATTAAAAATCATCTCATTTTTTATTAAATCTACAACTTCTACATAATTAATAAATTCATCTTTTTTGTACTCATAATCAAGAGTTAAAGTAATAATTACATCTTGAAGAGTAACTCTTTCAAAATCTAAAATCCCAATAATACATTGAAATTTTAAATCTTCTATATGAATAGTCATTAAATTACGCGTTTTTCTTCGCCTTTAATGATGCGAATAATATTTGGTATATGTTTATAAAAGAGGATAAAGCCTATAAAAAGAGCAGGGGCATGTGCCATTTCAGGATGAAAAAAGAAGCTAGAAATCATTAAAGCTGCAACTCCCATGAGAGAAGAGAGAGAGGAAATTTTTATAGTTTTAGCCGAAATTCCCCATACAGCTAGTGCGATGAGAGTTTCAAGCGGTAACATAAATAGCATCACGCCCATTCCAGTCGCAACACCTTTTCCACCCTCAAAATTGAGGTAAGGACTAAAACAATGTCCAATAACCGCTAAAACAGCAATGCCCCAAAGTGTGGCTTCACTTAAACCCATAAAATAGGCAACAGCTAAAACTAAAACACCTTTAAGTGCATCAAGTGCCAAAGTAGCGATTCCTAGTTTTTTGGCTAAAGCTGGGTCTCTCTCTTTTACAACACGAAGCACATTAGTCGCTCCTATACTTCCTGAGCCACTTGACTTTATATCAACTCCAGCAAATTTTTTTGCAAGTAGTAAACCAAAAGGAATCCCACCCACTAAATACGCTGCTATAAAAAACTGAACATTTGTGTTAAATAAAAAATCCATGAAAAACCTTAAATATATGATGGCGGTATTCTACTTTAACTATATTTATAAGCATATAAAAAATCAAAAATTTCCACATGCCAAGATTTCCACATGCCAACAAGAAACTTGTTTTTGAATTTTGCTATAATAACGCACTTTTAAATGAGGGTACTTTTTTGCAGTTTACAAATGAAGAATTAAAACAAAAAATTAATGAATTAAAAAATAAATTAAGTGTGACGGTTGTTGCACATTTTTACCAGCGAGATGAAGTTTTTGAGATGGGCGATATCACGGGAGATTCTCTTGAACTTGCTATGCGTACGCGTGATGATGATGCCGAGTTTGTGGTGTTTTGCGGTGTTGGGTTTATGGGTCAAAGTGTAAAAGTGCTTTCTCCTAACAAAAGAGTTGTTATGCCAAAAGTTGCATGTTGTGCTATGGCTCGAATGATTGACTCCATTTACTATGATGAATCTGTAAAGTTTTTAGAAGAAAACGGCATAAGCAAAGAGAACATTTTACCAATCACTTACATAAACTCAAACGCCGATGTTAAGGCAAAAGTGGGCGAAATGGGCGGTATGGTTTGTACAAGTTCAAACGCTAAAAAAATCATCACAACGGCACTTGGCGAGGGTAAAAAAATCCTTTTTGTTCCTGATAGATGTTTAGGGCAAAATATCGCAAATCAGATGGGTCTGAAATCTATGGTTATCGGACATGGCGGTGACCCAAAAGAGGCGGACATTATCTGTTATGATGGTTTTTGTTCTGTGCATCAGCTTTTTAATGTGGATGATATTCATTTTTACCGTAAAAAATATCCTGGAATTTTGATAGCAACACATCCTGAGTGTGACCCTGCAGTTTGTGCGGCGAGTGATTTTGTCGGTTCGACTTCACAACTCATCAAGTTTATAAAAGAACTTCCAGAGGAGCAAACAGTGGCGGTTGGAACAGAGTTTAACATGGTAAATCGTCTTCGCCCTAAAAACACTTTTGTACTTTCCTCAACAAAACCTGAATGCCCGACGATGAATGAAACGACGCTTGAAGATTTGTATCTGACACTCAAAGCGATTGATGATGGTGCGCCAATCAATGAGATAGAGATAGACGAAAGTACGCAAAAATGGGCAAAAATTGCGTTAGAGAGAATGTTGGCATTATGATAGAAGCGTTTGTAAAAGCAACACTTGCTGAGGATGTTGGTCGTGGAGATTTGTATGCTTTGGTTGAGCCGAGTGTTGTGGCATGTGGGAAAATAATTGCAAAAAGTGATGGCGTAGTTGCTGGAGTGAAATATATAAAAGTTTTGGCAAAACTTGAGAATTTTGAGATTATTTGGGGCAAAAATGATGGCGAAACATTTGTTAAAGGCGATGTTGTAGCAACTTTAAAAGGCGATTCACACACGCTTTTAAAAATCGAGCGAACACTTCTGAACATGCTTTTACATGCGAGTTCTATCGCAACTTTGACACGCAAATATGTTGACATCATCGAGCCGTATGGCGTGAAACTTTTGGACACAAGAAAAACAAGACCGATGTTACGAGTCTTTGAAAAATACGCTACAAGAGTAGGCGGTGCGGTCAATCATCGTATGGGTTTGGATGATGCGTTGATGATAAAAGATACACATCTCAAAACCATCAAAGATTTAAAATCGTACATACAAAAAGCAAGAACACAGATTCCTTTTACTGCTAAAATCGAAGTGGAAGCGGAAACATTTGAGATTGCTTGTGAGGCGATGTCTGCTGGAAGTGATATTGTAATGTGTGACAATATGAAACCAGAGCAGATTACTGAAATAGTTGCTTACAGAAATGAGAACTTTCCACATGTCCTTTTAGAAGCGAGTGGGAATATTTCGCTTGAAACTATTGAAGTCTATGCGAAAACAAAAGTGGATGCGATAAGTACAGGTTCTTTGATACATCAAGCCAACTGGATAGATTTGTCTATGAAGATTGATTAGTTCCACATGCCAATAAAAAAGTAGTAAACAATGGCTGATGACGCAGAAAAGACCGAAGAACCCACCGACAAGAAGATAGAAGATGCCAGAAAGGAAGGGAATGTACCAAAGTCCCAAGATGCTTCGGGTGTTGTTACTCTTTTTGTAGCAATTCTTTCACTTTTAATGCTTTTTCCATTTATGGCGGAGCATATGCTTCGTTTGTTTAAGTACTATTTTTCACTCATTGGCACACCTCTCGATAAACTTTTTATGATTGATATAGCTTTGATTACTATGAAAGAAATTCTTTTGATGGTTTTGCCATTAGCCTTTGCTGTTGCAGTTGCTGGTGTCGTCGCTGCTATTTCGCAGTTTGGATTTTTATTTACACTCGATGCTATTCAACCAAAATTTAGTAAAATTAATCCGATTTCTGGCATGGCAAATTTATTTTCAATGAAGAAGATTGCTGAAGGTGTAAAGGTAACTTTTAAATCTTTTGTAACGCTTGGCGTAGGATTTATTTATTTCTTCTATTTTATTAAAGAACTTCCAACGGTGGCTATGTTCGGACTGCATGACCAATTAGACTGGCTTGTGCATAAGATGCTGATTATTGCTTTTGTAATGCTTTTTATAATTTTTATTTTTGCTATCATAGATGTTATTATGGTTCGAAAACAGTATTTTGATGGCTTGAAGATGAGTAAGCAAGAGATAAAAGATGAGATGAAAAATATGGATGGAGACCCGCTCATAAAGTCTAAAATCCGCCAAATTCAGATGCAATCCGCAAGAAAAAGAATGATGGCGGAAGTTCCACATGCCGATGTTGTCATCACAAACCCAACACACTACGCCGTCGCTATAAAATATGATGAACAAAAATCACGCGCACCAATCGTGGTCGCAAAAGGTATGGATCACATTGCGCAACAAATTAAAAAAATAGCAAGAGAAAACAATGTACACATCGTTCAAAATCCGCCACTTGCAAGAAGTTTATATAACGAAGTTGACCTCGATAAAGCTATCCCAGAATCACTCTTTGCCGCCGTTGCAGAGGTTCTTGCGTATGTTTATAAGATGAATAGGAAATAAAAAAGATGTATAATTTCAATTATGAATGAAATACTAAAAAGAATTGAAAGCGCTAAACATGTTGTCGTTATTTCGCATGTAAATCCTGATGCAGACTCGCTTGGCGGTGCTAGTGCTGTTTATACACATCTTTTGAGGCTTCATAAAAAAGTTTCATGGTTTTGTGCAACAAAAAATATAAGTCAGAAGTTTCTTTTTTTGCCATGGAGTCAAAATATTAGAGATACCTTTCCCTCTTCTGCTGACTTGGCTATTTCGCTTGGTTGTGGAAGTTTGGATAGATTAGGTGTTGCAATAGAATGTGATTTGATAAACATTGACCATCACGAAGGCAATGCAGAATATGGGAAGTATAATTTAGTTGATTTAAAATGTATTAGTACGACAGAAGTTTTGTATAAGTTATTTAAAGAAAATAACATAAATCTAAATTCAAAAATGGCAACGGCTATATATGCTGGACTTTTAGACAACTCAAAAGGCTTTTTGGATGAGAGATGCGATGGTACAATATTTGCTTTAGCCAAGGAGTTAATAGACTTTGGTGCGGATTATAAGTTATGTAATAGATTTATAATGCAATATCAAACGCTTGGCGTATTCAGACTTAAAGCAATTATGCATAAAAATATGCAACTCTTTAGTGATGCGAGAGTTGCTGTTTTTTGTGTGAATTATGAAGATATGATTGCTTCAGGGGCTGTTGAATCAGATTGTGAAAATACGCTTGAAGAGGCTCTTTGGCTTCCTAATGTAGAAGTCTCACTCCTTCTAAAGCAAAACAGTGATTTGAGTATAAAATGCTCTTTGCGCTCATGTTCTAAAGTAGATGTAAGCGCTATTGCATCTAAATTTTCTGGTATTGCACATGCCACTAGAGCAGATTTTAGTATAGTGGATGACACATCATTCGAGAGTGTAAAAAACAAAATTTTAAAATTAATTTATGAGGATTTGTAGTTTGAATAGAAATAAAAGTAGTTCATTGGGTTTGTTGTTGATTTTTGGTTTTATTATAAGCGCTGTTGTGTATGTATTTAATTCATCTTCATTTGAAAAAAATATTCCTGTTATAAAGATTAACAACAGTGGATATTGGAATTTAAGAGACCCACTTGAAATAACAATAGATGATGCGAGTGGTGTTAAGTCCTATAAAGTTAAATTAAAAACAGGCAGTGATAATGTTGATTTTAAGCATGAGCAGTTTGTAACGCCCAACAAACATGTAAGTGTCGAAATTAAACAATTGAGCAATACCCTTAAAATGCAAGATAATAAAGTAGTTATTGTTGTGGAAGCTCTTGATGCAAGTAAATGGAACTTTTTTAATGGCAATAGTGCGGCGGCTGAATTTATGATAACTGTTGATAAAAAGAAGCCCCTTGTAAATATTGTTGCTAATTCCTATATGATAGCAAAAGGTGGTTCAGCCTTGGTTGTTTTTAAAGCAACTGATGAAAATATGAAAGATTTATATATTGAAATAAACGATAAAAAATTCCTTGCACAGCCTTTTTATAAAGAGGGATATTATGCATCACTTATAGCATGGTCTATTTTAAATCAAGATTTTAGAGCAAATATTATCGCAAAAGATTATGCAGGAAATATCACACAAGTAAATGTTCCACTTTATTTAAAACCAAAAAGTTATATGGTTTCAAATATTAAACTCGAAGATAGATTTTTAAAAGGTAAAATTGCTGAATTAGCATCAGAATTTGATGAGACGCAAGGTGTTGAAGATTCTATAGAACAGTTTAAAATTATCAATGAAAAGATAAGAGCAAAAAATGAAGCGTTGATACATAAAATTACATCCGTTGTTCCTCAAGAAATGATGAGTGATTTTAAAATGATTCCAATGTACCCGCTCAAAAATGGTCAAGTTGTTGCACATTATGGAGACTACAGAAAATACTCTTATAATGGTAAAGATGTAAGTGAGTCATACCATATGGGACTGGACTTAGCGAGTAACGCTATGTCACCTATAATGCCACAAAACAGTGGTCAAGTAGTTTTTGCTGATTATAATGGTTTGTATGGAAATATGCCAATTATTCACCATGGTTTAGGACTTTACACTTTATATGGGCATTGTTCAAGCCTTAATGTGTCGAGTGGTACTTTTGTAGATGGAAATTTAAATACTGTTATAGCTAATACAGGAAAGAGTGGATATGCCATGGGTGACCATTTACATTTTGGTGTTTTAGTTCAAGGAGTAGAAGTGCGCCCTGAAGAGTGGATGGATAAGGAGTGGATAAAATTGAATGTAACGCAAGTAATTGACAGTTCTAAAGCTCTTATCGACAAAATGTAGTTAACTTTATAAAGGAATACACATGTATCAAACTACTATAAAAAAAGCCGTTGAACTTGTCGGTATAGGTTTGCATAAAGGCTCTCCTGTAAGGTTAAGATTAGAGCCTTTAGAACAAAATAGCGGAATTATTTTTTATCGTAGTGATGTGAATGTTTCTATTCCTTTAATTCCTAGTAATGTTGTTGATACAAAAATGGCGACAGTTATTGGTAAAGATAATTATGTTATTTCAACTATTGAACATCTGCTCTCAGCTGTTTATGCTTATGGCATTGACAATCTAAGAGTTATTGTCGATGCGGATGAAGTTCCTGTAATGGATGGAAGTAGTGCGAGTTACTGTATGCTGTTAGATGAAGCTGGTATCAAAGAGTTAGATGCTCCAAAAAAAATAATGAGAATAAAAAAAGATATTATCATTCAAGAGGGCGATAAATATGTAAAATTATCGCCATCTCCTGACTTGAGATATGACTTTACAATAAAATTTGCGCATCCTGTTATCAATCAGCAAGAGTTTGTTTTAGAATTTACAAAAGAAAATTACAAAAATGAGATAGCAAGAGCTAGGACTTTTGGTTTTTTACATGAAGTACAATATCTTCGTTCAAAAGGTCTAGCTCTTGGTGGTTCACTTGAAAATGCTATCGTTTTAGATGATAAAAAAGTGTTAAATCCAGAAGGTTTAAGATTTACAGATGAGTTTGTAAGACATAAAATATTAGATGCAATTGGCGATATGTCTCTTATTGGTATGAATTTTATTGGAAATTATGAAGCAATGGCGGGTAGTCATGATTTAAACCATAAATTGACTTTAGCACTTTTAAAAGATGCGCAAAATTATGAAATTATAGAACTGGTGGGTAAAAAAACTGCGGAGCTAGAAAAAGCGTATGCTTAAAAGTGTTGATATAGTTCTAATAGCTCTTTCTTCTCCCATTTTAATTGGAATTTATGAGCATAATACGCTTATAGATACTATTCAAAGTGAAGAAAAAAGCTCAGATATATTGCCAAAAATATTTGATGAGCTTTTTAAACAATATAAAATAGAAAAGCTTTTTTATGCAAATGGACCAGGTAGCTTTATGGCTATCAAAGTTGCTTACATATTTTTGAAATCTATCAGTATTTTAAAAGATATTCCACTCTTTGCAACAGATGCATTTTATTTTAATGAAAATAATCCTATAAAAGCGATTGGAAAGCTATATTTTGTTAGAATTTCACTAGAAATAAAAACTCAAAAGTTAGAAACAGTTCCAGAAGCAGATTTTAGGCTTCCAAATGAGCTTGATTATAATGAGTTTAGTGCAACAACAACACCGCTTTACATGATAGGTGCTGTTTGATAAAAGGGAGATATTAGTAGTGACAGTAAGTGTACCAGCCACAAGTGCAAACCTAGGGCCAGGATTTGATTCTTTAGGTTTAGCCGTAAATCTACTTAATAAAGTTGAATTTCATCAATCAAAATTTTTTAGTGTATGTATAAAAGGTGAAGGTGAAAATAATCCTAGGTTAAAAGGTAATAATCTTTTTATTAGTATATTTAATGACCATTACAACCGTTTAACGCAAAAACAACAAAATTTTAAGTTTACATTTTACAATGAAATTCCTATGTCAAGAGGTTTGGGAAGCTCATCTGCTGTGATTGTAAGTGCTATTGCAAGTGCGCATGAAGCAGCTGGAATTAGAGTTTCAAAGCGTCGTATTTTAAATCATGCCCTTTTTTATGAATCACATCCAGATAATATAACTCCTGCAGTTATGGGTGGATTTAATGTAGCAACAGTTGAAAAAAATAAAGTTTTTTCACAAAAAAAGCATCTTCCTGATTATATTAAAGCTGTAGTTGTTATTCCAGACAAGCAAATGAGTACATCAAAAGCAAGAATACTTTTACCAAAATCTTATTCTAAAGAGAATGCTGTTTACAATTTATCGCATACTGCTCTGAGCGTTGGAGCGTTTTTTAATGAAGATTGGGAGATGTTAAAACTTGCATCCCAAGATAGATTTCATCAAAAAGCTAGAATGAAAACATTGCCTGAATTATTTAGTGTTCAAAAACTAGCGTATGAAAGTGGTGCGCTTATGAGTACACTCTCAGGAAGCGGTTCTACATTTTTTAATATGGTATATGATGAAGATGCAGTGGCAATATCAAGTAAATTAACTCAAAAATTTCCTGAGTTTATAGTTAAAGTATTAGATTTTGACAACGCTGGATTAATAATAGAGAAATAATCTCTATTAAATAAAGCAACATTTAGATATAATGGCGAAAAAATTTCATCTACCTATCAGAATGTGTATCTCATGTAGAGAGAGACAACCTCAAAATCAACTATTGAGAATTCAATGTATTGATGGTTCTATAGAGATTTTTGATGGTATAGGTAGAAGTTTTTATATATGTAAAAATTGTCTTACTCAAGAGAACAAAACTTTAAAAGCACTTATGCGGCAATGCAAAAGTGGAGAAAAAGATAAATTTACATCCAGACTAAAGGAGATCATCACTGATGATAGAAAAAGTTAGAGTACACGAAATTGCAAAAGAGCTAGGAATAGCTTCAAAAGATGTTCTAAAAAAAGCTACTGATATGGGTATTGATGTTAAATCAGCACAAAGTACAGTTAGTATGGAAGAAGCTGATAAATTAATGAAATATATTATGAATGCAGAACAGCAAGAACATTCAAATAAAGAAATAGCGCATGAACCAAAAAAGGTTAAAAGTGATACTCCTCAAGATACTCCCGTTAAACAAGTGCAAACTGAATTAATAAATAAAGTTGAAGTAAAAACACAAACAATAGCTAGCGCAGAGTTGATGAAAACTAAAGAAACACAAGAAAATTTTAAAGAAAATTTATTAGTTACAACAGAAAAAGAAGTTGAAAAAGAAAATAAACTTTCTGATGTTATGCCAATACAACAGATAAAAAAATCTGGCTTAAAAATTGTTAAAAAAAATAAACCAAAAGTTGAAGAAGTATTTGATATTCCTGAAAAACAGACAAGTGTCTCTTCTTATGGAAAAATGAGCGCTGAAGTTTTAGAAGAGTTAGCACAAAAGAAAAAATCAAAACAAAATTCTATGATTGCTAAAAAGCAAGAGCAAGGTGTGAAAATAGATATATTCGGTGGCTCAATGAGTGAAGTGTCTATGGACATGGATAACCAAATAGTATTACTTGATTTGAATGCGACTGAGAGAGCAAAACTTCCAGTTGAAGAACCTAAAAAAGCACGAGAGCCAAAACCAGCAGGTAGAAATGCAAATAAAAAAGCAAGTAGCAAAGGTAGAAAAGTTTCTCGTGATAAAAGAAAAAAATATACAAAAGATAAACAAGAAGATGAAATAATAACGCATGTGGAAATTCCTGAAGATATTCGTGTTTATGAATTTGCAGAAGCGTTAAATAGACCAATTACAGATATTATTAAAGTTCTTTTTGATCTTGGTTTGATGATGACAAAAAATGACTTCCTAGGAAAAGATGAGATAGAAATTTTATCTGAAACATTTGAAGTTGAAGTAACTATTATTGACCCTAAAGATGCTTTTAACTATGAAGATGATTTAAATGAAGAAATAGATGAAAATGCAACTGAGCGACCGCCTGTTATTACAATCATGGGACATGTTGACCACGGTAAAACATCACTTTTAGATGCGATTAGAAAAGCGAAAGTAACGGAGAGTGAAGCAGGTGGAATTACACAACATATCGGTGCATATACGATTGAGCAACATGGAAAAGCGATTACTTTCTTAGATACTCCAGGACACGCAGCGTTTAGTTCAATGCGTCAAAGAGGAACTGATTTAACAGATATTATAGTTATCGTTGTAGCGGCTGATGATGGTGTGAAGCCTCAAACAGAAGAAGTTATAAAACTAGCAAAAGAATCTGGTGTTCCAGTGATTATAGCACTCAATAAAATGGATAAAGAAACAGCAAATCCTGACCATGTTAAAGGTCAAATGGCTGAGAGAGGTCTAAATCCAGTAGAGTGGGGCGGAGATATAGAATTTATTCCTATTTCTGCTAAAACAGGTATGGGAATTGATGATTTACTTGAAAATATCTTAATTACTGCAGAAGTTTTAGATCTTAAAGCGAATGAAAATGCAATGGCAAAAGCTGCTGTTGTTGAGAGTTCCCTAGAAAAAGGTCGTGGTCCAGTTGCAACCGTAATCGTTCAAAACGGTACACTTAAAGTGGGCGATTATGTTGTTTGTGGAAGTTCTTATGGTCGTGTTAAGGCACTTCTTGATGAAAATAAAAAACAGATAAATCATATTAAACCAAGTCATACTGCGGTAGTTGCAGGTCTGAATGAAGTTCCATCTTCTGGTGAAATTATGATGGCAATGAGTAGTGAAAAAGAGGCGAAAGAATATGCACTTAAACGCCATGAGTACGATAGACATAAAGAGCTTTCTCATAGTACAAAATCAACTCTTGAAGATATGACTTCTATGATTGCAGAGGGTCGTCTTAAGTCTCTTAAAGTTGTTCTTAAAACAGATGTTCACGGTTCACTTGAAGCTATTAGGTCAGCACTAAACGAACTTAGAAATGAAGAGGTAAAAGTAAATGTTATCTCAAGCGGTGTGGGTGGAATCACTGAAAATGATGTTGAGTTAGTTTCTAACAGCGAAAACTGTGTTCTTCTTGGCTTTAATGTTCGTCCTACTGGGAATGTAAAAGCACTTGCAAAACAAAGAAATGTTGATATTCGAACTTACTCTATTATCTATCAACTTCTTGATGATATTACTGGAATGCTCACAGGCATGATGGCACCTAAATTTACTGAAACAAATACAGGTCAAGCAGAAGTTCGAAATACATTTAAAGCACCAAAAGGTATGGTTGCTGGATGTGTTGTGGTGGATGGTAAACTTATCCGTGGTGGACTTGTTCGTGTTATTCGTCAGGGCGTTGTTATCCATGAAGGCGAACTTACTTCACTTAAACGCTTCAAAGAAGATGTTGAAGAGATTGGTAACGGTTATGAGTGTGGTGTAATGATCAAAGGTTATGATGATGTAATCGTTGGCGATGTTATCGAAACATTCAAAAAAGTTGAGCAAAAAGTATCTCTGTGACAGACGCAAAAATAAAGCTTAAAAGAACAGAATCAATTCTTCTCGAGTTGGTTCCCGAAGCGATTGGTTCTCTTAATGACAAAAGACTTCATGAATTAAATGTGATTGAAGTAAAGTGTTCTCGTGGTAAAAGTGATGCGAAGGTTTATCTTGATCCTGCTTCATTTACGGAAGAGGAGAAAAAAACTTATCTTTCTCTTTTAAAAAAAGCGCGTCCGATTATTGAAACGCATTGTTTAAAAGACCAAGGTTGGTATCGTTGTCCGACATTTACATTTGAGTTTGACGAACAACTCAAACAATCACAAAATATGGAAGAACTTTTTAGAAAGATTGCAAAGGATATAAAATGAGTTTAGAAAGCGATATAAAATCATTGGTAAAGTCTCTTGATTTAGAACTTTATGATACTGCAATTGTAAATGAAAATGATGAAACTATTTTCCGCGTAAGCGTTGTTTCTGACAAAATGACAGAAGATGGCAAAAGAGAGGGTGTAAACATGGACACATATGTTGAACTTACACATCTTATCTCTCCACTTCTTGATGTTACATCTCCAGTTTCAGGTGAATACAGACTTGAAGTTGGTAGCCCTGGAATTGAGCGAAAATTATCAAATATCAATCATTATAAAATGTCTATCGGCGAAAAAGTTTCTATTCTAGCAACAGACAAAGAGAAATATAAAGGGAAACTTTTAAAAGTGGATGGCAATAAAATATTTTTAGAAGTGGATGGTAAAGAAGTTGAACTCGAATATCCTAATATTGCAAAAGCTAAAACATACTTTGAATGGTAATCGATAACGCCTTTTTTATGAACCTAGCCTTGCAAGAGGCTTGGAAATATCAAGGTTTAACTTATCCAAATCCAGCAGTTGGTTGTACCATTGTTGGAAAAAACAACGAACTTTTAGCTGTAAACGCACACCAAAAAGCTGGATTTCCACATGCCGAAGTTCTGGCACTCCAAGACGCTTATTTTAAACTCACAAATGATACATCTATTTTAAATATAACTCTTTCAAGTGAAATTCATAACTTTCTTTTGGCAAATCATAATGGATGTTTTAAAGATATTTCTCTTTACACAACCCTAGAACCTTGCTCTCATGTGGGAAAAACTCCATCCTGTGCTTTACTTATTTCAAATCTTGGAATTAAAAAAGTATTTGTTGGTTCTCGTGATTTGAATGAAGAAGCGGCATGTGGAAATGAGAAACTTTTGGCATGTGGAGTTGAAGTTCAAAGTGCTGTTTTAGAAGAAAAGTGTGCTCATTTACTCAAACCTTTCGGCATGTGGAATACAGATAAATTTGTTTTTTTCAAGTGGGCACAAAGATTAAATGCAACAACAGATGAGGGTGTGATAAGTTCAGAGAGTTCAAGAAAAACCGTCCATGCGATGCGAGATGTATGTGATTTGCTCATCATCGGCGGAAATACAGTGCGAGAAGACAGACCAACACTTGACGCAAGGCTGGTCAGCGGCAAAGCACCCGATGTTCTCATCCTCTCAAGAGAAAAAGAGTTTGATAGGACTATACCGCTTTTTAGTGTGGCGAACAGAAAAGTAATCATTTCAGAAAACTTATCCACATGCCAAGAGTATAAAAATATCATGGTTGAGGGAAGCTCAAAAATGTTTGAACTCACACGCGAGATTGTGGATTATTACTTATGTTTTATTGCACCTAGTTTTGGCGGAAGCAGTGGATTTGAAAATCAAAATGAAAAGTTTGAGATTTTAAATTTACACCAAGATGAGCAAGATATAATTATTTGGATGAAAAGGAAGATATAAATATGCATAAAAGAGAAGAAAATCAAAGAAAAGAAAAACAGAACAAAATAGTTTCGATGTTTGACAATATTGCACCGACTTATGACACTGCAAACCGTGTAATGAGCATGGGCGTGGATAAAAGTTGGAGACGCAAAGCTTGTGACAAAGCCTATAATTTTTACAACAATGATTCAATCGATAAAATTGTAGATGTGGCATGTGGAACTGGCGATATGATGGATTACTGGAGAAGCAGAGCAGAAATCAGTGGCATTGCGATTGGCGAAATTGTTGGCGTTGACCCATCCGTTGGCATGGTGGATGTTGCGCGTGAAAAATATCCTAAGTTTAACTATCACATCGCAAAAGCGACAGAAATTCCTCTTGAGAGTGCTACTGCAGATATTTTGAGTATCACTTATGGCATCCGTAATGTTGTTGAGAGAGAAGCGGCACTTAAAGAGTTCAATCGCGTTTTAAAACAAAATGGTTTAGTCGTAATTTTAGAGTTTATGAAAAATGAAAATCCTTCTTTACTCGGGAAAATCAGAGATTTTTATATGAATAAAATTTTGCCAAAAGTAGGCGGATTTATCTCTAAAAACTTAGAAGCGTATGAGTATTTGCCAAACTCAATCGGAGATTTTGCAACAGTGGGACAGATGAAAAAAGAGCTTGAAGATGCAGGGTTTGTCATACTTTATGCAAAAAGTTTCTCCATGGATATTTCCACGCTTTTAATAGCTCAAAAAAAATAATTCTCAGCTAAGGTTGAAACTTTGAATGTTCTCAATGTCTCTTCCCTGAACGAGCAGATAAAAACCCTCTTAGAAACCAGTTTTTCGCATGTTTTTGTTGAGGGAGAAATCTCTCGCATCACTTTTCACAACAGCGGACATATCTATTTTACCCTCAAGGATGCAACTTCAGCCATAAGTGCAGTCATGTTTAAAGGCAATGCTCAAAAGCTGAAATTTCAGCTCAAAGAGGGTTTAAAAGTCATTTTAGATGGAGCAATTACGCTCTATAAACCTCGTGGCGAATACCAAATAAACTGTTTTAACATTGAACCAGCAGGGAAAGGTGCGTTGGCTTTGGCGTATGAGCAACTTAAACAAAAACTCTCCTCTCAAGGCTATTTTGACCCATCAATCAAAAAAGAACTTCCTAAATTTCCCTCTCGTTTAGCACTTATTACCTCCGCAACAGGGGCAGCTTTGCAAGATATGCTTAGAGTCGCCAACAATAGATATAGACTTTTAGAGATAGACATTTATGATGTTTTAGTCCAAGGTGAGAGTGCCGCACCCTTAATTGCACATGCCATAAAAGTGAGCGACACAAAAGAGTATGACATCATTGTAATCGGTCGTGGCGGTGGAAGTATAGAAGATTTGTGGGCGTTTAATGAAGAGGTCGTGGCAGATGCTATTTTTAGAGCAAAAACTCCGATTGTATCGGCTGTTGGACATGAAATAGACTGGGTCATAAGTGATTTTGTAGCAGATTTAAGAGCACCAACTCCAAGTGCTGCGATGCAGATGATTTTACCCGATACAAATGAGTTGTATCAGCATTTAGACTCCATAACTTCGCAGTTTTCACAGATGGTTTCACAGAAATTTTTTAACAAGCAACAAGAAGTAACCCATCTTTTAAAATCCTACTCACAGCATTCCATAGAAAAGAAATTAACTTTAAAAACGCAAGAGGTTAAACAGCTTCGAGACACATTTTTACAACTCATATCTTTTAAAATACAAAACTTTACAAAAGAGCATGAACATATAAAAATGAGATTTCCACATGCCATGGATTCTTTGGTAAATCATAAGCTAAATCAACTTTTCAATCTTCAAAAAATGTTAGAATCGAACAATCCAAAATTTAAAAGTAAAAGCGGTTTTGCACAAATTTCACAAAATTCTAAGGTTATTGATTTGTCATTGCTCAACGAGAATGATATTTTTGATGTTCAGAGTGCTGAGATTTGTATAAAAGCGAAGGTACTTAAAAAAAGCCATATTTAAGGAAGAAAAAATGAGTTATCCAAGTTTTTTTGACACAATAGAAGTTATAAAAGTAAAAGACCCTCTCTCAACTGTTTTAGGTGCTTTTGACAATGGTGAGTATGAGTTTAGTTACCTCGATGTTGTAAAAGCAGCAGGACACAGTTGCCCAACGGTAGCAGGTGCGTACATCGTCACGCTTGAAGCTCTTAAAGCTCTTTATCCAAATGAAAGAGCGGTACGAGGAAATATAAAAGTCGAGTTCGCAGAATCCCTTGAGGAGGGCGTTGCAGGGGTAATAGGAAATGTAATTTCTCAAATCACAGGCGCAACAGATAAGAGCGGTTTTAAAGGTTTGCAAGGCAAATTTGCAAGACACTCTTTGATGTTTTTTGATGCAGATATAAATGCCTCTGCTAGATTTACAAGAGTCGATAACTCTAAAAGTGTAGATGTTTCGTACAACCCATCAAGCGTAATGCCAAATCCAAATATGCAACCACTCATGCAAAAAATGATGAGCGGAAGTGCTAACCAAGATGAATTAAAAGAGTTCGGCGCTCTTTGGCAAGAGAGAGTGAAGAGAATATTTGAAAATATAGAGAGTGTTGCGAAAGTTGTAGTGCGTTAAATATTTTTCTTGAAGTGGAGTGCTAAAATTATATTTAGCTATAATTAGTTATATTTCACTTCAAGGTGCTTCATTTGTCACTCTTTCAAAAATCAGTTTTAAATACCTTCAAACAAGATGAAAGCCTCATCGCCCTAAGATGGGCAAAATACCAAAATTATTTAACAAAAGTCGAAGCCATAAAAGATTTTAAAGAAGAAGAGTATCAAGATGGTTTTTTGCATGACATCTTTGAAGAGTGTCTAGGCTACACGCTTAAAACTTCAAATCCACATGCCTATAATTTAGAGCGAGAAAAGAAAAACGAAACGGATGGTAAAAAAGCTGATGGCGTGATTTATGTGGATGGTAAAATCATCGGCATTGTTGAGCTAAAAGACCAAAAAACAAAAAATCTTGACGCTGTTGAAGCACAAGCATTTAACTATCACGCTTCACATTCAAACTCAAAGTACATCATAACTTCAAACTTTGACGAGCTGAGATTTTACATCGACAAAAAAACGGCGTTCGAAAAATTTAACCTTTTTTATCTTTCCTCGTTTGTCGTCTCCGATGGGAATGCATACAAGAACTACAACTGCGATATAAACTCTCAAGCTAGAAAAACTTTGGTATGTGGAAATAAATAAATATTTCAAACTGTCATATTTTTTTATAAATATTAAAAAGTAGTTATAATTAACGAAATTGAGTACGAGGAGAGAAGATGGCAAAAAATATCAAAGGTAATCAAGACGGCTTAAAGGGTGGCAATGAAACATATAATATTCAAGGAAGAGGAAGTAATATCGCGAGAAATATTATTGTGAGTGAAATAAAAAAAGGACTTCATCCAAGTCATACTACTACAAAAATTAATGGCAAAGAGTATGCAAAAGCAAAACCTAATAATCTTGAAAAAGATAATGTAAATAAGGAGTAATTTTGATAACAATATCAATTAGATTTGTTAATGGTAGCATGCAAGAGTATATAGAAAACGATTTTTTTGTTAGTGAATTGAGAAAATTAGAAAATCAAGGTTATAGAGGAAAATCTTTAATAAATATATTAATCAGTGATGACTGGGGTGCCCCTCCTGCAAGTGTTAATATAAAAGGAAAGTTGGCAGATGGTTCGGTAATCGATGAAAGTATAAGATATGAATAGCAATCAATCCGTTTAGGTAAAGAGAGAAAATATGAAATACATAGGATTAAAAGAAGTTTTTGAAAATATTAAAACTAACTTTCAAATTATCGGTGATTTAGAAGAACTTGTATCTGATGGGAGCAAGATTATTTCAACGATAAAGAAAACTAGAGAGTTAATTATTAAAAGTAAAATCAAGTCTTTTATTGAAAGCTTTAATAAAATCTCAAATATAGAAATTAATGAGTATATAAAAAATATAGAAGACGATGAAAATAAAAAAACATTGTTTGTGGAAGCCTTAAATAAGGTAATAGACTTGGATGATGATTTACAAATATATATGATGGCATATTTAGTGAAAATATTTAGTGAAAACAATGGACTCAACTATTACGAAAAACAGCTTTTTTATAATTTAGCAACATTTTCGAGAGATGATTTTAAAATTTTTTATTGTATATATTTGAACGAGATAAAGGAAGATAAAAAGTATTTTTACCTAACTTCTTATATTAAAACAGAAATTATGTCTATATTATTAAATAAATTTGCTCATTTAGGTTTCATTCATATTGAAACACGCACAAAGCAAGATGAACAAAAAAATATAAGCAATCATATATCTTACACACTGAGCGAATATTCTCAAACTTTATTTTTATGTTTAGAAAGATATTTTATGAATGAATCTTGTGATGATATAATTGAAAAAAGAGAGTATGCAAAAATAAAAGGTGGATTTAATAGATAATAAGGAGTAATATGTTCCAATTCATAAAAAACCTTTTTGAAAAGCCGACTCAAGAAGTTAAATCAGTAAAAACAGTCGGGGAAATGCAAAACAAACCTTTGCAAGAGTGGGAGTTTGGAGATTCTGAAGTTTTTGATGGGATGCAATTTATTGTTACATTGCAATTAAGAACTCCATTAAATATTTTAATTCATCATAACGAAATTTATAGAGGTGAAAATGCTCCACCACAATATGCCAAAGAATTGTGGCATGGACTATGGCTTCCTTATATTAAACCTAAGTATTCACTTGGATTAGACGGTCAGCATTCGTCAGATATAGGCTATGTTGATGATAAAGAATATATCAAATTTTTAATTGCATTTAGAAAAATTGTTGAGCAAAGTATAGATACAGTTCAAAAGATTTCTTTACTCAAAAAAGTGGTAAAAGAAGATGAATTGTTTGTAAAATATTGGAGAAAACATAAATCAATTGATGCAAATTTTCCAGATTCATTTTTTTACAAGCAACTTACAAAATTGGAAGGTATTGGTATAAAAACCGCAAAAAATCTTTACGAAAATGGATTCAAAAGTATTAAAGAAGTGCAAAATGCTTCAGATGAAGAACTTTTAAAAATTCAAGGTGTTGGTAAAAATACTGTTGAAAAAATAAGAAAATCATTTCAATTTCTTGAAATGACGGATGATGAAATAAAGATTGAGGACGGTGTTTCATGAATAATATCACTACAAACAAAGAGTATAAAAACCTCATAGGAACGATTTTTCAAACATATGAGAATGGACGAAGCAGAGCGATAAATGCTGTAAATTCAGAACTCATCAATACATATTGGGAAATAGGCAAATATATCGTAGAGTTTGAACAAAACGGCATTGCAAAAGCGAGTTATGGAAAAGGACTTTTAGAGCAACTTAGCCGTGATTTGACTCTTCAATACGGCAAAGGCTTTAGTAGGTCTAATCTATTTCAAATCCGACTTTTGTATCTGAAATTTCCAAAAATCCAGACAGTGTCTGGAAAATTGAGTTGGTCACACATCGTAGAACTTTTAAAGATTAGCGATGAGATGGAAAGAGAGTTTTACGAAAAACAAGCGATTGTTGAGCGTTGGTCTGTTCGAGAGTTACAAAGACAAAAAGAGAGCGGACTATTTTTGAGACTCGGCGTAGGTAAAAATAAACAAGAGATTATAGAGCTTTCAAAAAATGGGCAACTCATAGAAAAACCAACCGATATACTCAAAGACCCTTATATTTTTGAATTTTTGAAAATTCCAGAACCATATCATATAGCAGAAACACAGCTAGAGAGTTTGTTATGCGACAATTTACAAAGCTTTCTGCTTGAGCTTGGACGCGGTTTTACATTTGTTGGACGGCAATATCGCGTAACACTCAACAATACGCATTACAAAGTTGATTTAGTCTTTTATCATAGAATTT
Organism: Sulfurimonas sp.; assembly: GCA_041662265.1. GTDB lineage: Bacteria > Campylobacterota > Campylobacteria > Campylobacterales > Sulfurimonadaceae > Sulfurimonas. The sequence continues at coordinate 11,963 of JBAZSV010000005.1, read as the reverse complement.
TAAGATGTTTTGTGTTGATTGATTTAAAAATTAATGAAGTGAAACATCAAGATATTGGGCAAATGAATATGTATTTAGGTTATTTTGCAAGTGAACAAAATATAGAAGGAGACAACCCTCCAATAGGTATTATTTTAAGTAAAGAAAAAGATGAGTTACTCGTTGAATATGCGACTTACGGTATGAATAGCCAACTTTTTGTACAAAAATATCAGCTTTATTTACCAAATAAAGAGGAGTTACGAAAAGAGATTGAAACTATATTTTTTATGGAAGAAAGTAAGACATGACATATGGTTTATTTTTTGGTAAATAAAAAACAAATTTTATGAAAAAACAAAAACAAAAAGTCAAAAAGCCCTTATTTTAGGTATTTACTTTTATTTACTGAAAAATAAATTTAGATAAAAATAAAATAAAAAAAGAGATTAGAGTCGAAAAATGCGAGAAGTAAACAGTATATCATCAAATCAGTACGGGAGGGCGGCGTATCCTCCATCCTGAGTCCAGCGGTGCCTTTCTGGCGTCATACTGATTTGATAGAAGAATTATACACTCATTTTCTTGTGAGCTAGAAGAGAGTATGTAAAAGCTTTCAGAAATGTCAAACCTGCGATACAAACTCCCAAGCTGGAGCTTGGGAGGTAGAAACAGAATCTTCATAAAACCCACATGCCAACAAAAAACCATTGCAATTTGCCATAGATTTCCACATGCCACAAAAAATTTGCTATGCTACAAAATATTTATGATACGATGACATTACGAGGAAATAAAATGAATAATATCAAACTTTTTGAAGATAAAAAAATAAGAAGTCATTATGATGAAGAGGTGGAGAAGTGGTATTTTAGCGTTGTGGATGTTGTTTCAATATTGACTGTGAGTGTGGATGCAACTGCGTATTGGAGAAAACTCAAACAAAGATTAAAAGAAGAAGGAAATGAAACCGTGACAAATTGTCACGGTTTGAAAATGAGAGCTATAGATGGAAAAATGAGGCTTACAGATGTTGCAGATGCAGAGCAACTTTTGCGACTTATCCAATCCGTTCCATCACCAAAAGCAGAACCTTTTAAACTTTGGCTGGCAAAAGTTGGTTATGAAAGACTTCAAGATATGAGTGACCCATCTTTGAGCCTTGATAGAGCGAGAGAGTATTGGCAGACGGCGGGAAGAAGCCAAAAGTGGATTCAGCAAAGGATGATGGGGCAAGAAACCAGAAATAAACTCACAGATTATTGGAAAGAAAATGGAGTAGAAAAAAGTGATGAATTTGCTATGCTCACCAACATCATCCATCAAGAGTGGAGTGGGGTGAGCGTCAAAGAACATAAAAATCTTAAAGGGCTAAAATCTCAAAATTTGCGAGACCACATGAGTGAAGCTGAACTTATCTTCACAGCACTAGCAGAGCTTTCCACAAGAGCAATCGCTCAGAGTGACGATGCCAAAGGAGTAAGCGAAAATGCAAATGCCAGTAAAAAAGGTGGAGCAATTGCAAAAAAAGCAAGAGTTGAACTTGAAGATAACACAGGTAAAAATGTTATAACAGGTGAAAATTTTTTGCCACCAAAGAAAGCTGAGTAAATATAAATCTTTTCAAAATAAGGGAACCGCTTTTTGCAAAGCAAAAATATTTCTTTAGACATGCCATGGCATGTGCAAAGAAAGAAAAATTATTTTAAAGTTAAATTTGGAAAGTAAGTATGAAGTGTGACTGCCGTAGTTGCTGAGAGTTTTTTGATTATTTTCTCAAACTTATCTTCTTCATTCCAGAGAGGTTTTGTTACTCCGCTGAGTTCTACTAATTTTACTTTTGCATCATAGCTTACACCTAAACTGTCAACAAGTCCAACTTCTTTGGCTTGAGCGGCTGTAAAGATGTGTGCATTTGCAAATAAGTCTCTTTTTGTGATGTCAAGTTTTCTGGCATTTGCGACATCCGTGGTAAACATATCGTAAGTTCCTTGAATGACTTTGTTGAGTTCATTGACTTCATGAGGTTGCCACTCTCTATCCATCGTTCCAACTTTTTTGTACTTACCCGCTTGAACAGTTTGTGTTTTAATTCCAAACTTGCTCATGATGCCACTCAAATCTGCACCCTCCATAATCACACCAATACTTCCAACCATTGCACCAGGATTTACGATGATTTCATTTGCCCAGATACTCGCATAGTAGCTTCCACTTGCAAGTGTTCCACTCGCATACGCTATGACAGGTTTTTTTTCTTTGAGCCTTTTTACGGCATAGGCTATTTCCACAGAGGGAGCAACTGCGCCACCGGGAGAGTCGATTGTGAGTAAAACACCTTTTACAGTGTCATTGGTTGCAGCATCTTCTAGCTGTTTTAAAACTTCTGAAACTTCCATAATTGGACCAATTAAAGAGATTTCCTGAAGATTATTTTGTTTTAAATCTCTTTCAGTTGCTGGTGCAAAAAGTAAAAAGAGCAGGAGTAAAAATAGCATAGCCTTAAAGTTGTTTTGTATCAATCCTAAAGTTGCTGTGATTGGTGTGAAGAGTTTTTTGATAAATTCCATTAATTTTCCTTTTTGAGTTCGCCGTTGATGTAAACTTTTGAGATATTATATCGGTGCAATATTAAATGAAGTGCTAACTCATCCGTTGGTTCTTGGTCTAAATCTAGCACTATCATATCTGCATTTTTGCCCTCAGTTATTGCACCTGTGTTGATTCCAAGTGCCTCAGCGGCGTGAATTGTGACACCTTTTAAAAGTGCTTCTGCAAACTTTACAAGAGGTGCATTTGCGTGCATAAAAAGAGACATTTTCATCTCTTCAAATAAATCGAGTTTGTAGTTTGAACTCAGACCATCGGTTGCTACTATCCATTTTATATTATTGTCATTGAGCTCTTTAATATTGAGCGTTTTATTTCCTAAAAGTCTGTTTGAAATAGGGCAGTGAATAACCGTATGCCCATGTAAAGAGAGCTTTTTTAACTCTTTATCATTTGCTTGTACAACATGTGTAAGAAGTGTGCTGAACCCATCAAAATGCTCTAAAAACTCTTTCGCATCACTTACCGCAGAGTTTTGTTTTAGAAATTTCTCAAAGAACTCTTTAAAATCACCCTCATTTTCATCTAACCATCGTCTCTCAGCCTCACTTTCCATAAAATGAGCTGTGAGTTTTAAGTTCTCATTTTTTGCTATTTGTATCGCTTTTTTGACTAAAATCGGATGTACAGAGTAGGGGGAATGAATAGCAATCGCAGGAGTAAAACCCTCTCTATTTACTGCTTTTGAAGCATCCAGTCTTGCTTTAAAGTCGGCAAAAAGTGCGTCTGCCATCGTCGCTTGAGAACCGATTAGTTCATTAAAAAAGAGTACATTTTGAGGTGCATTTGCACAGGCTTCCAAATCCATCCCGTGAGAACTTATCGCTCCAAAAGTTGTAATTCCACATGTCAACATATCATGAATCGCTTTTTGCATACAGTCGTTTTTGCACCCGCCCACAAGGGTCTCTCTATTTTCTATCACACTATAAAGCCAGTTGATAAAATCACCATAACTAAGCTCAGTTTTATTGGCACTAAACTCTATGTGAACATGCGCATTTATAAGCCCTGGCATCAAGAGTGAATTCTTTTGAAGTGTTGTTATCTTGGCATGTGGAAACTCTTTTTGTAGTTCATCAAGAGGCGCTATTTTGTGAATCTTTTTGTCAAAAGCAATCGATGCATTACTAAGTAATTTGTCTGGCGTGAGTATAAAGTTTGGTACTATTATTTGCATATTGAGTCTTTGAAGTTTATTTTTCTAAAATTTAAAATAGATTATGCTTAATTTCGCTAAAATTAGCCCTTAAAAAATTTTAATATTTTACAAAAAAGGTACAAAATGAAGATAATGGTAATTCAAGGTCCAAACTTAAATATGCTTGGCGTGAGAGAGAAACAGATTTATGGACCAATGAAATTAGAGCAAATCCATGCTCAAATGAAAGATTTTGCAGAGAGTAACAACACTGAGATAGAATTCTTTCAGAGTAATTTAGAGGGCGAAATTGTAGATAAAATTCAAGAGTGTTATGGTGAAGTTGATAGCATCATAATTAATGCCGCGGCATACACGCACACTTCAATAGCTATCCGTGACGCTATTTCAGCAGTTGGAATTCCTGCTATTGAAGTTCATATTAGCAATATTCACCGTCGTGAAGAGTTTAGAAAAACAAACATGATAGCTCCTGTATGTGCATCATCTGTTGTTGGTTTTGGTGCTTTTGGGTATCATTTAGCTATGATGGGTGCGCTTCAAATTATGAATGAAATTCGAGCTGTTCAAGAGATGCAACAAGCGGCTTCTGCCGAGTAGTTTATGTATTTAAAGTGTAGATTAAATGAGAGCTTAACAACTCTTAAAGGTTTGCACTTTGGGTATAAAAAGAGTAAAAAAAGCTCTCACAGATATAAAGTTACAGTAGGCATAGGCGGAAATGTTGGAGATGTCAAACGAAGGTTTGAACATCTTTTTAACCATTTAAAAAAAGACAAAAGAGTAGAAATTTTGCAAACGGCGTTGATTTTGAAAAATCCTCCTTTTGGTTTTATGAACCAAGATGATTTTTTTAACTCAATTATTGTTTTACAAATTAGTATGCAACCGATGGAATTTTTAGGTTATTTGATGAGATTAGAAAAGAGATTTGCAAGACGACGAAGTTTTGCAAATGCCCCAAGGACTTTAGATTTGGACATAATATTTTTTGATAAAAGAGTTGTTAAAAGTGAAAAGCTTACAATTCCACATGCCAACTGGTCCCAGAGACAAAGTGTTTTGATTCCATTAGCTGGTTTAAAAAAATGAAAATACTTACATTTACTGGTAAAACACCCTCCGAAGCCTTAAAAAAAGCAAAGCAAGAGATAGGCGATGATGGAATGCTCATCGAGACAAGAGAAATTCAAAAAAAAGGACTCGGTCGTGAGCCCCTTTATGAGATTGTCATAGGTATAGAAGAGAAGCAAACAGCGACCACTTATTCAAAAGTCAATAAACCATTACATAATCAAGCACCAGTTTTAAAACAAAGCGAGGATGTACTTTTTGACATTTCAAGTGCTGCGCAACAAATATCTAAAATATCGGATGTGACAGATCCTAATTATTCATACGCAAATGCTAAAGTTCCACATGCCAACATTGAGCCAAAAGAGTTAAAAGAGATTAAATCCGAGATTTTAAAACTTGGCGATAAAATTAAACTCATTCAAAATATGTTTTGGGATGAAAAAGCACCAGATATCGAGAGTCAAATCCCATCAGAATTTGCTGAAATATATCGTTTAGCATCTCAAAGTGGAATGAACAAAGAGCATCTTGATGCAATTATGCAGATGACTTTGCAACATATGCCATCGAAAATGAGAGAAAATTCAGCAACTGTAAAACGCTATTTTCAAACATTGCTTAGAAAAATGATACCGATTCGACTTGAGAGTCTGCCAGATAAAAATCACAAAAAAGTCATTATGCTTGTTGGTCCAACGGGTGTTGGTAAAACAACTTCCATAGCAAAACTAGCCGCAAGATATTCATTTTTGATGCAAAAAAAGTATAAAGTGGGTCTTGTTGTTTTAGATACTTACCGTATAGGTGCGGTTGAACAGTTGATGCAGTATGCGAGAATGATGAAGCTTGGCATTGAAACAGTTGTTGACCCTCCTGAGTTTTCTACAGCACTAAACTCTCTGAGATATTGTGATTATATACTTATTGACACTATGGGTTCTAGCCCTTATGACAAGGGAAAAATTGAAAAAATTTATGAGTGCCTTGAAGCAAATGACACAGGATACAATATAGATGTAGTTTTGGTCATGCCAAGTTCTATAAAATATGAAGATTTAAAAGCAACTTATGATAATTTTGAGAGCCTCAATGTTGATACCATGATGTTTACAAAGTTAGATGAAACAAGAGGTTTTGGAAATATTTTTTCACTAGCGTATGAGACGAAAAAGCCAATAAGTTATTTTTCAGTTGGACAAGAAGTACCAGAAGATTTGGTTTATGCAAGTAGTGACTTTTTAGTTGAGTGTTTATTAAATGGATTTAATCGGAGCAAAGTATGATGGGGCATCAAGCGCAAAAGCTTGAGAAACTCGTCGCTTCAAGCTCAGAAAAAAGGTCTAAAAAAACGCGTTTTATTGCTATAACAAGTGGAAAAGGTGGCGTTGGAAAGAGTACTATAAGTTCAAATTTGGCGTATGTTCTCTCTCAAACTGGACTCAATGTTGGCATTTTTGATGCAGATATTGGTCTTGCCAATTTAGATGTTATGTTTAATGTAAAAATCAAAAAAAATATTCTACATGTTCTCAAAGGCGAGGCTACTGTAAGTGATATTTTGATTCCAATTACGAGAAATCTTATTCTCATACCAGGTGAGAGTGGTGATGAAATATTAAAATACTCTAATATGTCACTTTTTGAACATTTTATGGAAGAAGCCAAAGTTCTTGATAAATTGGATGTTATGATAATTGATACAGGTGCTGGGATTGGTGAGCATATTCAAATGTTTTTAAATGCAGCAGATGATGTTATCGTCGTAACTGTTCCAGACCCAGCTGCAATTACAGATGCATATGCAACTATCAAAACGATTGCAGTCCTTCGTAATGATGTCAGTATGATTATGAATCAAGTTAAAAATAGAAAAGAGGCAGAAGCAGTTTTTGAAAAAATTAAAAAAGTGGCTTTAGCAAATATCGGAGAAAAACTTGATTTAAAACTTATAGGAAAGATAAATAGCGATGAAAAAGTTTCCTCTTCTGTAAAGCAAAGAGCACTTTTTAGTGTAAATTATCCTTCCTCCGAACCTCATAAAGATGTAGTAGAAATTGCAAATGTTATTATGAAGAAATTGGAACGAAATATGCTAGTTACATCCAATGAAAGTGGCTTAACAGGACTCTTTAAGCGTTTAATGCAACATTTTTAGTCTTTTTTTGGTATTGGGGTAGTGGATGATAGGTGAGAATTTTGTATATTTTTTTACTGTTCAAGGATTTTTCATTGGAATAATTTTTGGAATACTTAAATCTTTTGATGCCGAAGGTTTAGTGACTTATACTTTTTTTATAACTACATTTTTTTACCTATTTTCGCATATAATAATTGCTCTTTATTTTCAAACGCTTCATGCTAGACCCTATTTTTTTCCAAGGGATTTACATGAAAGAGAGCTTGATTTGTTTGTTAAAGAGATAAATAAAAGAGAAAAACTGATCGATTCTGTTTGCAAAATGACAGATGCCACAATAAAAATGAATGCTCAAGATGCAATTGGAGCTAAATCATGACACCAAATGTATATGCGCAAGAACTTAAACATAAAAAAGATGAACTTGCCATTGCTTATCTTCCTGCTGTTCGAGCTATGGCTTTTAGACTCAAAGAGAGACTTCCTAGTTCTATAGATTTTATGGACCTCTCAGCTATAGGAACGGAAGAACTTATAAAATTAGCACGAAAATATGATGAAAAGCTCAATGATTCTTTTTGGGGTTATGCTAAAAAAAGAGTGTATGGTGCTATGCTTGATTATTTAAGAAGTTTAGACATTTTAAGTCGTGCGAGTAGAAAGCTTATAAAGGCGATAGATTATGCAGTTGAAGAGTATAGACTAACGCATGAAGATGAGCCAACCGATGAGGAACTCTCAATATTATTAGAAGAGAGTGTTGAAAAAGTACATGAAGCAAGAATAGCGTCAAGCATATATACTGTAATGCCGCTGCACGACCAATTACAAGTGGGTGATGAGGGTGCAGCTCTTGAGAGTATTGAAAAAGAAGAACTTATTAATGTTATTAAAGAAATTTTATCAGGTTATAAAGAGAGAGACCAATTGGTAATACAGCTTTATTATTTTGAAGAATTGACACTTAAAGAGATAAGTGATGTTCTGGGCATTACCGAATCAAGAATTTCACAAATACATAAATCCGTACTCCATAAAATCAAAGAAAGTTTAGAGGCATAAAATGGCAGATATACTTTCACAAGAAGAGATAGATGCTCTTTTAGATGTTGTTGAAGATGATGGTGATGATGTCTTTGAGGGTGCAGATGACAATCTTCTTCCTCAAAGACAAGTTACTCTTTATGACTTCAAGCGACCAAATAGAGTATCAAAAGAGCAACTTCGTGCATTTCGAGGTGTTCATGATAAAATGGCAAGGTCTTTAGCTTCTCAAATATCTTCAATCATGCGTTCTATTGTTGAAATTCAACTTCACTCAGTTGACCAGATGACATACGGCGAATTTTTAATGTCACTTCCAAACCCAACAAGTTTTAATGTTTTTTCGATAAAACCTTTAGAGGGAAGTGGTATTATTGAAATCAATCCTTCGATTGCTTTTCCTATGCTTGATAGACTTTTAGGTGGTAAAGGTGAACCCTTTGATGCAAGTCGTGAGTTTTCAGATATTGAGCTAAGTCTTTTTGAAACAATCCTTCGTGTTATGATGAGTACACTTAAAGAGGCTTGGGGTCCAGTTATGGATGTGTATCCGACCATAGAATCTAAAGAGTCAAGTCCAAATGTTGTCCAGATTGTTGCGCAAAATGAGATTGTTGTTATGGTCGTTATGGAGATAATTATTGGACACAGTTCGGGTATGATGAATATTTGTTATCCAGTTATCTCATTAGAACCTATTTTGCCAAAATTAGCTTCGAGAGATTTAATGCTCAATGAAACAAGCTCTAAAAAAAGTAGAAATACAGAGTTACAAGTTTTATTAGGTGGTGCAAAGGTTAATGTAGAGGCAACACTTGGTGATGCAGAGCTTACTCTTGGGGATGTGTTAGAGTTAAAAGTAGGTGACATAGTAAGACTTTCAAGTGCAGCGAATGATATTGTAACTGTTTGCGTCGATGGTAAAGATAGATTTAGGGGTGAGATAGGATTGAGAAGATTTAGAAAATCTATTCAAATTTCAGAAGTTATCTATACTGAAAGAGATGCAGTTAAACGAGCGTTAGAAAATCTTGAACAGCTTAGACATGATAAAATATCTGGCGTGAAGGATATTATTAGTGAGGAAGCTAATTATGAAGATGATGAGGACTAATTAAATGAGTGGATTTATAAAATTATTTGAAAGTGAAACAATTGGCACAATAGAAGCACTTGTTGGTGAAGCACCATCTCTTAGCCTTAAAGAAGAACAAAACTTAAGTATTATTTCAAATATTATTCCTCCTATAGTGCTTGTGAAAATGAGCGTCTCAGGCGATGTAAATGCAAATGTTATGGTCGCTTTACCACCAAATCTTTCAACATCCTTATCTGATATGATGATGGGCGAAGAACCTAGCGATAGAGAAGATGTTTCAGATGATGATTTGGATGCAACCAAAGAGATAATATCTAATATATTTGGAGCAATATCAAATAGTCTTTCAGGTCAAAAAGAGATGCCCGTTCTCTCTTTTTCAATAGATAAGATTGAATTTCAACAAGATGAACCTGAAATTAGTTTAGAAGAATATAGCAAGATGTATGTCTATAAATTTAATCTTGGTAGCATAAACTCATTATTGATGTTTATAATGGATGAAAAACTTCAAAATGCACTTTTTGCTCCAGAAAATAAAGCAAATCCAGCATCTGAATCCATGTCCTATAATGATGCTATGCCTTCGAATGTAAATCTAAGCTCTAATGAGATGAATAATATATCTCTTATTATGGATGTTAAGCTTCCTGTGAGAGTTCGTATAGGTAAAAAGAGAATGCTTTTAAAGGATGTTCTGAATATGGATATTGGTTCTGTTATTGAGTTAAATCAATTAGCGAATGACCCTTTAGAAATATTAGTTGATAATCATGTGATAGCATTGGGTGAAGTTGTAATAGTTGATGGTAACTTTGGGGTACAAATTACTTCTATTGGTACAAAACGAGAAAGATTGACACAACTAAAGGCATAAAATGCATGATAGAAGAAATGAGTTAACTAAAAGATATATCAAAGATATAAAGTCTGCAGATGTGTGGAGTGTTTTTAGAATAATCGCAGATTTTGTAAAAGGTTTTGATGATCTTGGAGATTTAGGTCCATCGGTAACTGTCTTTGGCAGTGCAAGAACAAAAGAGAATGAATTTTATTATAATGAGGCTCAAAAACTCTCTTTAATGCTTGCAAATAAAGGTTTTAATATAATAACAGGCGGTGGACCTGGAATTATGGAAGCTGCAAATAGAGGTGCAAAAGAGTGTCCAGATGTTGAATCTGTTGGGTTAAATGTTGACCTTCCTTTCGAGCAAATAGCAAATAAATATACTACAAAAGAGTTGTCATTTGACTACTTTTTTTCAAGAAAAGTTATGTTGGTTAAATATTCAATTGCGTATGTTATTTTTCCGGGTGGTTTTGGGACTTTGGATGAATTTTTTGAAGCATTAACTTTGGTTCAAACTCGAAAAGTAACGGGTGTTAAAATTTTTTTAATTGGCGTTGATTTTTATAAGCCACTTCTTGATTTTTTAGAAAATAAATTAGTCTATAATGGAATGATTGATAAAGAAGATTTACACATAATAAGATTGACAGATGATTTAGAATGTGTAGCAAACGAGGTGGAAGAGTCACTTTTAACACAGATTGGTATATTGGAAGAAGTTGGACTTGAAAATACTAAATATTATAAATCATTGTCAGATTTTAAAGACGAACAAAATATAAAGTAATATGAAATGAAAAAACAAAAAGTTTTAATTGGTATGAGTGGAGGAGTTGATTCTACAATCTCCGCATTGATGCTAAAAGAAGAGGGGTATGAAGTAGAAGGTCTATATATGAAACTTCATTCAAAATTTGGATATCATGAAGTTCATCAGGCAAGAGCACAAAAAGCTGCAGATTTTGTTGGCATGAAACTTCATGTTTTAGACTTACAAGCAGTATTTAATGAAAAAGTTTTTCAGCCATTTATAGATACTTATGCAGAGGGTAAAACACCAAATCCTTGTGCTTTGTGTAATAGAAACTTAAAATTTGGCGAAATGATTAAATTTGCGGACAGTGTTGGTGCAGCTTTTATCGCGACGGGTCATTATATAAAAACCGATGGAAAATATTTTTATGAAGCAGATGATGAGACGAAAGATCAAAGCTACTTTCTATTTTATGTTCAAAAAAATATTTTAGGAAGATTACTCTTTCCCCTTGGCGGTAAAAAAAAGAGTGATATAAAAAAAATGGCTTCTTCTATAATAGGGCTGGAGAGTTTTGCTTCTCAAGGTGAATCAACTGAAATATGTTTTGTTGAAACAACTTATACTGATTTATTAAAAGATTTTGTAGAAGTGGATAAAATGGGTGAAGTTTTAGATACTAGCGGTAATATTGTTGGTGAACATAAAGGTTACATGCATTATACAATAGGTAAAAGAAAAGGTTTTACAGTCAAAGGCGCGCATGACCCACACTATGTTATAAGCATAGACGCAATAAAAAATCAAATTGTTGTAGGAAAAAAAGAAGAGTTGGCATGTGGAAGTGTTGTATTAAATAACCTTAATATGTTTAGTGATTTAAAAGAGTTCGATACAACAGTAAAATTAAGATACAGAACAAAAGCAGTGCCTTGTCATGTGGAAATTATAAATGATAAAGCATTTGTTACATTAAAAGAGAGCGTTTTTGGGGTTGCCGTAGGTCAAGCAGCAGTGTTTTATGATAATGATAAGCTTATTGGTGGTGGCTGGATAACCCAAGCTTAGGTGTAAATAGCATCTATCTAAAATAATTTCCAATTTTTCCAAAACTTCCCTCACCATTTAAGAAACTTCTAAGCAACTACTCTCTATAATTCCCATCCACAAACACAGAGACCTAAAGTTTAGGCCTAGAGAGACTTCATGTAGAGGTAGCTTGAATGAGTTTGAGATCATTGAAAACTAAGC
>JBAZSV010000004.1:0-388671 GCA_041662265.1 Sulfurimonas sp. | reverse complement strand
GCTTAGTTTTCAATGATCTCAAACTCATTCAAGCTACCTCTACATGAAGTCTCTCTAGGCCTAAACTTTAGGTCTCTGTGTTTGTGGATGGGAATTATAGAGAGTAGTTGCTTAGAAGTTTCTTAAAGTAATAGAGAAGTGATGAATTGTTTTTATAATATATGCGCATAGCCTGTTTCTGGTTCAACCGAAATTACAACACTAGTCTCTGAAGCGCTGTTTAGCGTTATAGTACATGCTGTTTCAATTAATTTACCATCTTTATACGCTTTAGTGTATGTTGTAAGCGGATCTTTTATTGGTCGTCCTAAATGATCAAAAGTAATCCTAACAGTTGAAGATCCACATCCTCCCCCGAATACTACACTCGAAACATCATAACTTATTCCTAAATTCATTTTTTTAGTAGCATTAACCTCACTTGTATCAAGCGAACCTGAGTAACCACCACTCAGATATTTATTTTTATTCATTGGATCAATTGCCATTTCGCTTATATTCGGATTTGTGGCCGTGGCTGATGTTGCAGAATCCGCAAAAATTGTATATGCTACTTTATTTTCAGTAGAAGCAGAAGTTCCAAATATTATTTGCCATCTTTTTTTATACCATTTACTGTCATTTACATTATAGTTATCGTCAATCATAGCCAAATGCTGAGTATATCTTATATGCGAAACAACTTGAATAGCGGCTTCTCTTAGTCTATTGGTACTAGTTCTTGGGATAATAACTGCTGAAAGTATCCCAAGAACAACAACTACAAAGACCAATTCTATTAATGTAAATGATTTTTTCATAATTTATACCTATATAGCTAAGTTGTTAAGTATATCGAAGAAAGTTGAAATTTAAAATAAGTGAGGATTTTAGAAGAAAGCTCAAGGAAAATATATCTTCCTTGAGACAAAAAGAGTTATTAAATTTTTTCTGCTTCTTGTACATCGTACAAAATATCATCCATTGGATGTCTGTACATTGGCATAGCAAGTCTTTTTTCATCAAGTACATGACCGATAAAACCGATACTTCTACCTACTATAAAGAACGCATTTAAAGTTCCTGAAGAGATAAATTCATTGATTTCTTCTTCTGAGTAACCTAATGCTCTCCACATATCAACCATTAAGATACCGATAGTACCATCAACATTGAGAATTAAGTTCTCTTTTTTACTTGTAGTTAACTGCTCAACTGTTAATGCATAATCAAGAAGTGAAGTCGATGGAAAATGCGCATTTGCATATTTTTTCAAACCTTCAACTCTTAAATCTGGGTTTTTAAGAGATTTAATTCTATGTCCGATACCTGGAATTGGAACGCCCACTTTTTTCATGTAATTTAAAAATTCTGCTGGAGTTAATTTATTATCATCTGCATATTTAAAATACTCAGCTGCACCGTCAATTGCTCCACCAAATCTTGGACCGATTGTTAAAAGACCAGTTACAAGTGACTCAACAACTGATTTTCCTGCTCGAGCTGTAACTTTTGCATTATGAGCACCTGAAACCGCTGGACCATGGTCTGCAACAGTTTTGATTACAGTTTCTATAAAATCAGTTGCCCATTTTGGATACTGTTTTTTGAACCATAAAAGTGAAACAACATCGCCGATACCTTTTCCAGTGTCAGGAGTTGCAAGAGAAGAGATTGGGAAACCTGCGTATGTAGCTTCATCGCCTCTATCATCAGAAATCGTACAGATAAACTCTTTAGATTTTCTAACAGTAGGGCATGTGCTCATATCTGGTTCAGGAATTTCTCCAATTACACCTTCTGCTCTTAGTTTTGTATAAACCTCTGCGATTGTATTTGGAAGTGCATTAAAACTCTCAGGAACAAACATACCAGCTTCTGCCATAGCAATATTTTTTGCCGCTGCTGTTTCTGCTTCTGCGTTTGCTGAAGCACCAGCATGACCAAATTGTACACCTGAGCTGAAATGTTTAGCGATTGTACCGATACACCAAGCGATAATTGGCTTTTTAATTTTTCCAGCTTTTATAGCATCGATTACTTTGTACTCTTCAGTACCGCCAACTTCACCGAGTAAAATCATATATTTTACTTCTGGGTTTGCTTCCATTCTTAGTAAGTTGTCGATAAAAACTGAACCAACAAATCTATCTCCACCGATAGCGACACCTTCTGCAATACCGTCTGCATTGATTGCAATAATATTACTTAACTCGTTAAACAAACCACCTGAACGCGTTACAAGTCCACATGAACCCGCACGGTGAAGTTTTGATTGAACAATATTTTCAATTGTTCCACCAATGTTTGCAATCTTAAAGCCACCTGGAGCGATAGCACCAACTGTTGCTGGTCCAATTACTGTAACATTTTTGTTTCTTGCAAATTCATTCATCCCACGCGCTAATCGCTCAGGAATTCCCTCTGCAGTAATCATAATCGAGCTAAATCCACCAAGATTTAATGCTTCCATAGTTACATCGTACGCAGTTCTAAAAGATGCAAAGTTTAAAAGTACATCGGCATGTGGATGTGCAGCTTTTGCAGCAGCAGTTGTTTTATACATAGGAACCATAATCTCATCTGGTCCATAAAAAAACTTCTCAAATTTACTACCGCTCGTAGGAGCTACTATTGCCGCTACTGAAGGTTTTTTTCTCTTGATTGTGTAGTCATAATCCAACATTCTTTGGATGGCTGTTGTGTTGTTATTCCAAAAAATTGCTTGTGTGTCTCTAGTAAATAATTGTGTCATATTTTCCCCCTACTTCTCTAGTGCCATACGCACGATGTCTGTAACATGCGTTTCTGGTCCATAAACTTCTATATAAAGACCTAGTCTGTCTGAAGCTTCTTTAATATCTTTTAGACCTTTTTCATAGTTTGGTCCACCGCGTCTAACATATATCTTCGTATTATGTGCTTTCATTTTTTCAGCATTTGTTTCAAATGATTGAATAATACCTGTAAATGTTTTTGCAACATCCGTAAAGTTAGCAATAGCTCCACCGATGATTAAGATTTTATCTCTGCCATGTGGATCTTTATGTCTTGTCATCAAATCAATCACAGTATCCGCATAAAATTTAGTCTCAGAAGTTGTAGGACCGCCAGAGTATTCTCCGTAATTTGCCAAGTCACTTATGCTACCACCGTTTGCCTCAGCAAAGTCAGCGATTGTATCTGCATAAACAACAGAAGCTCCACCACCAGCAACCATAGTCCAGATTCTACCCATTGGGTTTAATATAGTAAGTTTGAGTGAAGCACCTGATTTACTATCTGCATCTGCGATAGCTTTTTCTTCAGGTGTTTGGTCTTCCATGCCAAATGCAGTTGGGTATTCTATATCTCCCCAAGTATCTCGCATCATAAAACCTGCTGTATCGTCAAGTCTTGCAACTAAATCTAAGATAGCCATGTTGTTATTTTCTAACATTACGATTGGATTGATTTCAAGGTATGCAAAGTTCATATCTCTGTAAAATTTAAAAAACTGTATAGCAAAAGCTGCAAATGCACTTTTATTTACTGCTGGAATATCAGAAGGAATATTTGCTTTGACAGCATGTTCCATATCTACATCACTCATTGAGATAGGGATAACTACTTCGATAACTTTCTCATCCCAACCCTCTTCAACTTCCATACCACCCTCAGCTGACATGTAAAGAACATCGTCTTCGCCAACAGTTGTAGCAGAAATATAGTATTCTTGTTCTTGCGTATGTGGAGTAAATGGTTCTATGATAAAATGAGTTAAAATTCCGCTTTGACCAGATAAAAGCGTAGTGTTGTGAGCAGATTTTTCATCTATCCACTTTGCAGCTTGTGCAAGTGTTACATCGCCTGGCTTTTGATCTCTGAAAAGAACTAAATCGTTTTTACCTCTTTTACCAAAAAGCATATCTGGTTTTGCAACAAGAGCTTCTTGCTTTAACCATTCAAAGCCGTGTTTGTTGGCAATTTCTAATAATTCTGCTCCGCTTGAAACTAAAACAGATTTGAATCCATAGTGAAATCCACTAAAATAATTTTCCCATTGCTTAGAAAATAATGCTTTACCATCATATTCTCGTATCGCTTTTTGAGCCATATTAAACTTCCTACTTTGATATTTTTGTGGATAATTTTAGCATATACTTATTTAATTAGTCTAGTCCACTTCTAGTTAACGTTCAATAGATTTATTTTATGTTTATTTTAGTAACGCTAGCACTATAAATTGGTCTATTTTTGTAACTAATTGTTACATTATCCTTTTCTATATTGTGAATATCATATTCAATGACATCAAACATGTCACATTTATCTACACCGTAAAATTTCAATCGTTTTGTCATATCGTTATCCATGTGAACACAACTTACATCTCTCTTTTTAAGTTCACTTGCCAACTCTTTTGCTACATGCATTTTATAAGCAAAATGCTTTTTAGGGTTTTCTATAAACAAATACAACTCTTTATTAAAAAAAACTACAAAACTATTAATGAGTAAAAAAATCAGTGATACTGCAAATATGGTTTTATATTTTCCCCTAAACATTTTCAGTCGAACTCTATAAGAAGAGTAAAATGTTTGTGCGGCCAAAGGCAGAGCAAGAATGACATAAGGAGCAAAATGTTCAATATGTATGCTTTGTCTAAAAGAGAGCAAAAGTGAAAAACCAAAAACTATAGCCGATATAAACCACAATAAATCTATCTCTTTTGTTAAATAGCGTCTATACAAAATATAAAATATATATATAAAAATGATTGGCGTAAAAACAGCGGAGTAGAGTCCTATGGCATCAAGAAGATATCCTTCAGGCAAACCATCTGTTCTTATCCCATACAAAAACATAGAGAGTAAAAAAGCCACTGTATTAAAAATAAAAAATATTTTATCTTTATTATAAAGTGCAAAGAAGATTAAACTAAGAAAAAGATAGACAAATCCACCATCTATCACACTCAGTAGTGACAACAGAATGTAAGCATGTTTTTTTGAGTAATTTTCATAGATATATACAAAGAGTAATAATCCAAATATAATCAATCCCGCACTATCAACTAAAATAGCAGAACTCAAAACTCCAGGTAACAATATAAACAGTAAAACTAACCAAATTCTATTTCTATCATCTTTGAGATATTTTTTAGATATTGTATAAATGAGCAATACGCTCAGCATGTGCAAAAGTATCATTGGCAATCGCAATGCCAAATCATTTTGCCCAAAATAGTATAAAGATGCCTGTGTGATTAATTGCAAAAATGAAAAGTCACCATAAAGCAAAGATGCCTCATGGTAAGAGATAGAAATCGTTGATGTTTGTAAAATAAGTATAAACGCATCGAGTCCAATTATAAAAAATAAGAGGAATTTTGTCATCATATTTTTAAAAAGTTTCCTATAATTTCATGTCCGTACTCACTCATGATAGACTCAGGATGAAACTGAACACCATAAATTTCTTTATCTTTAATTTTCAAAGCCATTATTTCATTATCATCTTCGCTGTACGCTGTCGGTTCAACAACACTTGGCAAAGTCTCTTTTTTTACTATGAGTGAGTGGTATCTCGTAGCAATAAACTCTTGTGGTAAATCTTTGAAAATTTCGCATTCTGAGACCCGTTTCATTTTAGAAGTTTTCCCGTGCATCATATTTTTAGCTCGGACAACCTCTGCTCCAAAAACCTGCGCAATGCATTGATGTCCTAAACAAATACCCAAAATTGGCACTTTATCTTTAAAATATTCTATTACTTCCAAAGTAACCCCAGCTTCATCGGGAGATGCAGGTCCAGGGGAGATAATGATTTTTTCAGGATGTAACGCTTCAATCTCCTGCACACTCATCTCATCATTTCTAATTATCTTCAAATCAGCACCAAGTTCTCTACAATACTGGACTATGTTATATGTAAAACTATCATAGTTATCTATCATTAATATCATTTTTATATCCTAAATATTCTATATCCACATGCCGGGCAAGTAAAATTTATAAATTATAGCAAAAATTATAGATTTTGATTCAAGTAGTATTCTATGGGGATTTTAATTAAGTGGTGCCGACACGAGGATTCGAACCCCGGGCCTGCTGATTACAAATCAGCTGCTCTAGCCAACTGAGCTATGTCGGCGAAAAATAGAGCCGAATTTTATCTTATTAACCTTTAATCCAACTGATTTTATGTACAATATCACCCATGAAGAATATAATAGTTGCAAATACATTTACACCAATATATGATGAAATAGAAGATAGACTAAGAGTTGTTATAAATTATCAAGATATAAATAATAGAGTTGATTTTATGATAACTAGAAACTTTATCTTAAACTTGGTTCCATCTGTTGATGAATTTATCTTTAATTATTACTCTTATAACTCAAGAGTAAAAGAAAGTTTTAACATAAATTCAAATAAAAAAAACGATGATAATACTTCACAGACAGACCGTGCAAATTTAGAGTTCTTACGCACAAATGAAGAGCTACTAGTTGAAGTAAATTTAACTTATGAGCCTAATACTAAAAAAACACTCATCACCTTTTCTTCAAAAAATATTACTACAGAAGCCCTACTAGATGGTTTATTACTAAAACAAATATTTAATCTTATAAAATCAGCTATACCACATTTTAAATGGGGAATTGCTTACAATTTCTGAACTAAAATTAACTATGGCACCAATTAATTAGATATTTAATGGTGCCTGAGCTTATTAATAATAATTAAAGCTTCTATTTTGTACAATACTTCTTGAAAATAGATTAAGGGTATTGGTTGGCACGCAAAGTTAGAGTTTTTGTTGAAAAAGTATCTCAACATATAATGTTAAAAAGTATAGATGGTTTAACTCTATTTAAAGATGAGTCAGACTACTGTGCATTTATAGAAATATTAAAAGAGCTAAGTTCTCCTGATGAGTTGGCTATTCATTCCTATGTTTTGATGCCACTTTATTTTGAGTTTTTAGCTACACCTGCACATGCAGATGCTTTATCAAAGTTTATGCAGAACTTAGGAAGAAGCTATGTTGGTTATTTTAACAAAAAGTACAATCGAACTGGTACTTTGTGGGAAGGCAGATATAAATCATCACTGATACAAGATTCACTTTTTCTTTTTGATGTTATGAGATATATAGAGTTGCTCCCCCTAAAAGAAAAAATAACTTCTACTTTATTAGAGTATAAATTTAGTAGTGTTCATAAAAATCTATTGAATAAAAACGACAGTATAGTCTCCTATCATAATCTATATAAAAAATTGGGTTATACTGATAGCGAACGAATAAAGGAGTACTCACGAATTTTTCATGCTCCTATAGATGAAAAACAAAATGAGTTTATAGCAACTTGCTTAGATAAACAACTCGTTACAGGAAGTACAGAGTTTATTAAAACTTTAGAACAACTCGTAGGTATAGTATTGGCTTCAAAAAACAGAGGTCGTCCAAAAAAAGAACAAAAAAAAAGGAAAAACATGTATAAAAATTTAGTAGTATTAGACAAAGAGAAACATAAAGATTTAAAGATAAATCCATTAGAAAATTTATTTTTTGCAAAAGAAACTGCATTTGTTCCAGTTACAGCAAGTGAAATTGCTTTAGTAGGTGCAGCGTTCCCTGTTGTATTTTCAGCGGATGAAAATCCGTCTTTAATTGCACTTGTGTCACTTGGTGGTAATTCTTTAGGTATAAATGCAGATGGAAAGTGGATAACTTCTTATGTTCCATCCTACTTTAGAAAATATCCTTTTTCATTAGCAAGCACGAAAGAGAATCCAAATCAAAAAGTTATACTTATAGATGAAGACTCTTCACTCTTTTCAAAATCTAAAGGGAAACAACTTTTTAAAAAAGATGGCGATAAGTCTGAAACTTTAGAACATGCAATAGAATTTTTAACATCTCACGAAAATCAAACTATCATTACAATGAATGTAGCTAAAGTTATCGCAGATAGTGGCATACTTGAAGATAGAGAAATTTCTGTTGGAGAAGGTGATGAGAAAAAAGTCCTTGTGAATGGATTTAAAGTAGTTGATAGAGAAAAACTCAATGCTTTAAGTGATGATATTTTAGCGGACTGGGTCAGAAAAGGAATTATTACTTTTATAGATGCACATCTAAAATCACTGGATAATATTCAAGCTCTATTTAACATAGCACACCAAAGACAAAGCTAGGAAATGACATGGCAAATATTGCACAAAACAAGCAAAACAGTACAAACTCTGAGTTAAAAGAAGCAATTTTAGCATCTAAAAAATCATTTATTATGGTTGGTTTTTTTAGTCTATTCATTAACCTACTTATGTTAGTTCCATCTTTATACATGCTACAGCTTTATGATAGGGTACTAACGAGCAGAAGTTTAGAAACACTTATTATGCTTACTATAATTGTTGTTATTTTATTTATTACCATGGCTACTTTAGAGATTGTTAGATCAAAGGTACTTGTAATCGTAGGAAATAAACTAGATAATATATTAAGTAAAAGAGTTTTTGATTCACTTTTTGATTTAGCAAACAAGCAACCAGGAAAGGCATCTTCTATGCCTTTAAATGATTTAACTCAAGTGAGACAGTTTATGACAGGCAATGGTCTTTTTGCTTTTTTTGATGCTCCATGGATGCCAATATATATAGCAATTCTTTTTATGTTTCACCCTTGGTTTGGATACTTTGCAATTTTTGCTGGCATAGTATTGGTTATAGTTACCCTGCTTAATGAATATGACACTAAAGAAAAATTACTAGAAGCAAATGTAATGAGTAGAGCTTCTAGCATGTATGTAGATTCAAACTTAAGAAATGCAGAAGTTGTAAATGCTATGGGTATGAAAGCAAATATTCAAAGTATCTGGAGAGAGAAATACTATGCTTTTTTAAATGCACAAACAGATGCAAGTAATAAAGCTGGTATTTGGTCAAATGTATCAAAAAGTTTAAGAATGCTATTTCAATCACTTATGCTAGGACTAGGTGGTTATCTAGCGATAAATAATGAAGTAAGTTCTGGTATGATGATAGCTGGTTCTATAATTATGGGTAGAGCGTTGGCACCACTTGATTTAATTATAGGAAGTTGGAAAGGTTTTAGTAGTGCTAGAACATCTTACCATAGGCTAGATTCACTCTTAGAGAATTTTCCAAAAGATAAGGAGCATATGGATCTGCCTGCTCCAGAGGGTGAAATACTTTTAGAAGGTGTAGTTGTAATGCCACCAAATGCAAAACAACCCTCTATTAAAGGTATATCTATGAAAATTGATAAGGGTGATGTTGTCGGCATAGTTGGACCAAGTGCTGCTGGAAAATCATCTTTAGCTAGAATAATTTTAGGATTATGGCCATTAGCCGCTGGTAAAGCAAGACTTGATAAAGCAGATATTTATCAATGGGATAAAGTAGCTTTAGGACAATATATAGGCTATTTACCACAGGATATAGAGCTCTTTGAAGGAACTATTAGTCAAAATATCTCTAGATTTGCTGAAGTAGATTCTGCTAAAGTTGTTGAAGCTGCAAAAAAAGCTGGTGTTCATGAGATGATTTTAAGATTACCAGAAGGATATGACACAAAAATAGGTGCTGGAGGCGAATCACTCTCTGGTGGACAAAGACAACGAGTAGGTTTTGCACGAGCTATCTATAATAATCCTGTTTTAGTTGTCCTTGACGAACCAAATTCAAACCTTGATGACCAAGGTGAAGCAGCACTTGTCAATGCTATCAAATCTTTAAAAGAGACAAAAACAACGATAATAATAATAACGCATAGACCAAGCATATTACAAGTTACAAATAAGTTAGCTGTAATCAGAGATGGTCTTCTAGAAGCGTATGGTGAAACAAATGATGTTTTATCAAGAATGGCTGCTGCCCAAGCTGCAAATGCACAAGCACAACAGCCACAACAGCCTGTGAGCAACCCACAAGCAGCAGCACCAAAAATATCCTTAAGTAAGCCAGGGAGCTAAGAAATAATATGGACAATAAACAAATAAATGTGCCATCATACGATGACTCTTCAATAATTAGGTTTGGATTAGGAATTATTTTCGTAGTTTTTATAGCGATTGGTGGCTGGATGACTTTTGCACCACTTGCCAGCTCATCAGTTGCTTCAGGAAAAGTTTCGGCAGATTTGGGTAAAAAAACGCTTCAACATTTAGAGGGTGGAATTATTGAAGCTATTTATGTAAAAGATGGTGACAAGGTAAAAAAAGACCAACTTTTAATGAAACTGAGTGATGTACAAGTGAAAGCTCAGCTTAATATTTTAAATGCTCAGTACCAAGAAGGAATCGCTCTTTTAGCAAGATTAAAAGCTCAAAGAGACAATTTAAGGCATGTGGAATTTCCAAAAGATTTGACTGATATGGATTCAATAAAAAATCAAACTAATATTTTTATTTCATCAAATAAATCTATTGAAGATGAAACAACAATTACAAATAACAGAATAGTGCAACTACAAAGCCAAATTGATGGTACAACTTCATTAATCGCTAGTAAGCAAAACAGATTGGCTTCTATTAGCGAAGAAATTTTAGAGTGGGAAGATTTATACAAACAAAGACTTGTAGATAAACAAAAAATCAGAGACCTAAAACGAGAGAGTAACATGTTAGATGGAGACTTAGCCAGTGCGAAGTCTGAAGTAGCAAAGATAAAAGAGCAGATAAGTGAAGTGAGTAATCAAAAACTTTTAAGAGAAAAAGAGTTTAAAAATGATGTTTTACAAAAATATGTAGATGCTGAAACACGCATTTCAGATTTGAAATCAAAAATCATTGCTAATGAAGATGTATTAAATAGAACAACTATTATTTCACCAATAGATGGAACCGTTGTTGGACTTAGTATGCACACAGTGGGTGGTGTTTTACAGCAAGGCAAACCAATCCTTGAAATTGTTCCTGAAGATGCGAAACTCTTAGTAATAGCAAAAGTGAATACAACCGATATTGATAAGGTAAGAGTAGGATTAGTTGCAGACATTATGTTTTCAGCTTTTAATTTAAAACAAGCACATCCAATAGCAGGTAAAGTTGTGCATGTATCGGCAGATGTATTTATTGATGAAGTAAGTCATGCTCCATACTATGAGGCTAAAGTAGAAGTAACAGAAGAAGGTATTAAACTCTTAAAAGAGTATGGATTTATACTAGTTTCTGGAATGCCTGCAGAAGTTATGATTAACATAGGAGATAGAACAGCACTCAGCTATCTTATAAAACCTTTTAAAGATATGTTAGGCAGGAGTTTTAATGAAGAGTAAAATACTTAAATTTATAATCTTCTCAAGTTTATTTGCAAGTTATATAGGTGCCGCAGAAATTTTAGTGTTTTCAAAAGCTTATGAACTTGCTCTATTAAATGCAAATGCAATTAAATCTTCAGCATATCAGGCTGAAGCAGCAAAAGAAAAGGTTAATCAAGAATATTCTAAACTTTATCCTCAAATAAATTTTTCTACCAATTATACAAAATCAGACTATGAGTATAATCCAAACTATTCTCGTATTAGTCATGTGAGACAAGGCTTATTTGATTATACATTATCGCTTAGACAATCAATCTATAATGCAGATATCTATTCTAGAATAGCTATGGAAACATCAAGAAGTAAACTTTACGAAATAAATTCAGATTTGAAAAAAGAAGAGTTAGCTCAGAGTGTATTTAAAGTATATCTTAATGTACTAAAATCACACAATAAAATAAAGCTATATGAGTCATATATCGAATATAACAAATCTAAACTTGATATTTTGACACAACAATATGAAATGCATTTAGCAAATAAAATGGATCTGCTTCAAATGAGAGTTGAGTACAGCTCTATGGTTATAGGATTAAATAAAGAAAAAAAATTACTAAAAGTGAATGAGTTAAAATTAACGCAACTTATCGGCGATGTAGAGTACGCACTACCAACTTTAGAATCAAGTAAAAAAACTTTAGATGGTATAGAAGTCATGAAAGGATCTATTGTAAGCAGTGATGACTTTGAGAAAAATTTAAAAGTACTTCAAGCACAAGTATCACTACAACTGTCTAAGGAACAAATCACGAATGCATCCGATGCACATTTGCCTCGTTTAGATTTACAAGCATCTGCTTCTAAATACAACACAGACAATCCAACAAGTAGTACACCTTATAATAATGTACAACAAGCTATGCTCGTTCTTAATATCCCTATTTTTAGTGGTGGATTAGTTTCATCAATGGTTGCTTCATCTGAACTTATGAATAAAGCTGCAAATGAAGATTTAATCAATGCTAAAAAAGAAGTTCAAGTTCAGTATGATGAGTATAAAGCTAATTTTGATTCATCAATAGAATCAGTTTCAATGTATAAAAATGCATTAGAATCAGCAGAACTTTATGTTAATGCAATAGAACAAGGGTATGATCATGGATTAAAAAGTATTATAGACTTAAACGATGCCAAAACTAAACTCTATGATGTAAAATATAAATATATTGAAAACATATATGAGCTTGTTGATTCCTATATAGGTTTATTGATTGTTACTAATAATTTTGAAAATATCGGTTTGTTAGATAAAATAGTAGAATAATTGAGTATTTACAAAGGAATAAAATGAAGAAAGCGATAGTAACTGGCATTACAGGGCAAGATGGTGCATATCTTGTTGAATTACTTTTATCTAAAAATTATGAAGTATATGGAACTTACAGAAGAACATCTTCTGTAAATTTCTGGAGAATTGAAGAGCTAGGCGTTGCTAATCATCCTAATTTACATTTAGTAGAATATGATTTGACTGATCAGGCAAATAGTATAAGAATGGTTATGGATATCCAGCCAGATGAAATATACAATCTTGCAGCGCAAAGTTTTGTTGGAGTCTCTTTTGAACAGCCATTAGCAACGGCTCATATAACAGGTCTTGGATGTGTTCATTTACTTGAAGCCATCCGAATAGTAAACCCAAAAATTAAGTTTTATCAAGCAAGTACATCAGAAATGTTTGGTGAGGTTCAAGAAATACCACAAAAAGAGAGTACACCTTTTTATCCTAGAAGCCCTTATGGTGTTGCAAAACTCTATGCGCATTGGATGGTAATAAATTATAGAGAATCTTACAATATTTTTGGATGTAGTGGAATTTTATTTAATCATGAATCACCATTACGAGGAAGAGAATTTGTAACAAGAAAAATTACAGACTCTGCCGCAAAAATAAAGCTTGGCAAATTAGAATACCTTGAGCTTGGAAACATGGATGCAAAAAGAGACTGGGGATTTGCTAAGGATTATGTTGAGGGCATGTATTTGATGCTTCAAGCCAAAAAACCAGATACTTATGTTCTTGCTACAAACAGAACCGAAACAGTGAGAGATTTTGTAACTATGGCATTTAAAGCAGCGGGGATTGAACTCGAATTTAGCGGAAGTGCAGAAGATGAAGTTGCTACAGATAAAGCAACTGGGAAAATCCTTGTAAAAGTAAATCCAAAATTTTATAGACCTGCGGAAGTTGAATTACTTATAGGAAACCCTCAAAAAGCAAAAGAGGAGCTTGGTTGGGAACCAAAATGTACACTTGAAGAGTTATGTTCAATGATGGTAAAAGAGGATTTAAGAAGGAATGAGATTGGCTTTAGCTTTTAAAAAAGTCCTCATTACTGCTATTGACAGTTTTACTGGTTCTCACCTATCATCTTATCTACAAGCATGTGGATATGTTGTATATGGAACTTCTCTCTTTGAGAAATCAGAAAATATATATAAGTGCAATATAACTAAAAAAGAAGATATATTAAGTATATTAGAACAAATAAATCCTGATTTTATTATTCATTTATCAGGCATCTCATTTGCTGCGCACGACAACAGTGAAGATTTTTACAAAGTCAATACAATAGGTACGATAAATATTTTAGATTCATTATTAGAGTTAAAGATAAATCCATTAAAAATCATACTTGCTAGCAGTGCAACAATCTATGGTAATCATGGCATCGAAATACTAGATGAATCACTCTGTCCAAAACCTGCAAATCATTATGGTGCTAGTAAATATGCGATGGAGTGTATGTCTCAAAATTATTTTGAGAAGTTAAATATAATCCTTGCAAGACCTTTTAACTATACAGGGCTAGGACAAGCAGAACATTTTCTTATTCCAAAAATTGTAAAGCATTTCAAAGACAAAAAAGAAATTATAGAACTTGGTAACTTAGATATTATTAGAGAGTTTAATGATATAAGTTTTGTGTGTGAAGTGTATAAAAAATTTTTAGAACTCGATGTCAAATCAAAAATAGTGAATATATCTTCAAACAGAGGCATAAAACTTCTTGATGTGATAGAAATGATGAATGAAATAGCAAACTATAAAATAGAAGTAAAAGTAAACCCAGCATTTGTACGCAAAGATGATATAAAAACATTAACAGGCTCACCCAAGAAACTATTTGATTTAATCGGCGAAGTAAAACAAAAAGAATTTAAAAATACACTCCGAGAGATGTTTGAAGCCTAAAATTTTAGTAGATAGCATATCTTTGTTGTCTCCATTAACTGGCATAGGAAGATACACTTATGAAATTTCTAAGTATTTAAGTAAGAGAGATGATTTTGAGCTTAATTATTTTTATGGCTACTACTCCAACAAACTTTTAGAAGAATCTGGAAATCCTGATTTAAAGAATTTAAAAGCAATACTATCTAAAGTGCCTTTACTAAAAAAAATAATAAGAAAAATTTTACTCATTTCTAGTAAATTATTTACAAATAAATATGATTTATATTGGCAACCAAACTTTATACCAGTTGATGGCATAAAAGCAAAAAAGACAGTTACCTCTGTACATGATTTCTCTTTTATATTGCATCGTGAGTTTCATCCAAAAGAGAGGATTGAGTACTTTGAAAAGTATTTTTTTAAGAATATTTCTAGAAGCGATAGAATCATTACTGGCTCTAACTATTCTAAAAATGAGATTTTAGAAAATCTTGATTTTAAAGAAGATAAAGTAAAAGTAATATACCACGGAATAAATCATAATATTTTTAAAGTACATAAAGAAATTAAAATAGATTTTGAGATACCTAAGAAGTTTATACTTTCCGTTGGAAGTATAGAACCTAGAAAAAATCTTTTAGGACTATTAAAAGCATATAGCCTTTTGGATGATACTACTAGATCAGAATATAAATTGGTTTTGGTTGGTTTTAAGGGTTGGGAAAATAATGAACTTATGGAGCTAATAAATGCAAATAAAAAAAACATTCACTACTTAGGTTTTATTAGTGATGAAGAGTTAGCAAAAGTATATAACTTAGCTTCTTGTTTCGTATTTGCATCTTTTTATGAGGGTTTTGGTTTGCCTCCTCTTGAATCTATGGCATGTGGAACTCCCGTGATTGTATCTAATCTTACATCTATGCCTGAAGTTTGTGCAGATGCAGCAATATATTGTGACCCTTATAATATTTATGATATAAAGGAGAAGGTAGAATTAGTTTTAAGTGATAGTATTTTACAGAACAATATGATTGAAAAAGGTCTCAAAAGAGCGGGTGAGTTTACTTGGGAAAAATCTGCGAATGAACATGCAAAAGTTTTTAGAGAGGTTCTTAAAAGTTGAAAATAGCAATAGTGCATGATTGGTTAGTCACAGATGCTGGAGCAGAAAAAGTTTTAAGAGCTCTCATAGATGTATATCCACATGCCGATATTTTTTCACTTGTAGATTTTTTGAGCGATAAAGAGAGAGATGCTGTATTGAACGGTAAATTTGCAAAAACTTCATTTATACAAAAACTTCCTTTCACAAAAAAATATTTTAGAAATTACTTACCTCTATTTCCACATGCCATTGAAAGTTTTGATTTAAGTACCTATGATTTAATCATAAGTAGCTCTTGGGCTGTTGCTAAAGGTGTCAAAAAACATAAAAATCAACTCCATATTTCGTACTGTTATACGCCTATACGCTATGCTTGGGATTTGTATGATGAATACACTTCAAGATTAAAACAACCAAAAAAGTTTTTAGTACAAAAGAGTTTAAAATATATAAGAAATTTCGATATCAAGACTCTTGATAGAGTTGATTATTTTATAGCTGATTCAAAATTTGTGCAAGATAGAATAAAAAAAACATATAAGAGAGAGTCAACGGTTATATATCCACCCGTAGATGTAGATAATTTTAAAGTATGTAATGAAAAAGATGATTTTTATATGACGGCCTCTCGGTTAGTTCCTTATAAAAAAACCAAACTTATTGTAGAAGCATTTAATAAAATGCCTGATAAAAAACTCATCGTCATTGGGGATGGCGAAGAGTATGAAAGTATTAAGGCTGTGGCAGGAAATAATATTACATTACTTGGGTATCAAGACAAAAAAACAATGATTGAGTCTATGCAAAAAGCAAAAGCTTTTGTATATGCGGCGGTGGAAGATTTTGGTATTGTTCCCATAGAGGCTTTGGCATGTGGAACTCCTGTAATTGCTCTTGATGAGGGTGGTACACACGAAACAGTTACACATAAAATAAATGGAGTGCATTTCAAAGAACAAAAAATTGAAGATATTATAAGTGCTGTAAATGAGTTTGAATCACTCATTTTTAATCCACAAGAAATATCAAATCAAGCGCAATCTTTTTCAACAAAAAGATTTAAAGCAGAGATAGAGTTATTTATAAATGCGAAAATTTAACTTCCCCTTGTATATATTACCGATACTGCTAATCTGCATTGATTTAATTGCATTAGTACTTTCTCTTCATATAGCTATTTTTCTTCGAGTTCATCTATTTGATACAACACTACCAATTTTTGATGCATCACACACACAACAATATTATTGGATACTAGTTATTATCATTTTTATGTATATATTTGAGAAAATATATTTTATTAGATATGACTTTTGGAGTGATATAAGAAGAGTATTAAAGGGATTAGTACTCTCTTTTTTAGCCGTTTTCACAGTTATTACACTTGCTAAAATGTCAGATGATTATTCACGATTTGTTATAATTATGTTCTTTATCACAGCAACATTTTTAGTACCTATTTTTAAAAGGATATTTAAAAGATTACTTTTTTCTTTTGATATATTTAAAATAAAAGTGAAAATCGTCGCCAATAGTTCTCAGTATGATGTCTTATATGATGAAATAAAAAACAACTGGTATTTTGGCTATAAAAATACTCAAGATGTATATGATAAAGTGATTATTTCTTCTAAAAATTTTGATGTGCATGAACTCCAACAAATGATTAAAAAATTCACAAATACTACCAAAGATATATATGTTATACCCTATATTGATTATTTAGATCTTTCTCATACCAACATCATTGATTATTCAAATATAAGACTCTCAGCTTTACATATAGAAAATAGGCTTTTAAATTTTAAAAGCAACCTTATTAAATTTATTTTTGAAAAGATTGTAGTTCTTCTGCTTTTTCCTATTGTTTTCATTTTACATCTTTTTATCTCGTTTGCTATTAAACTTGATTCAAAGGGTGGAGCTATTTTTAAACAAAAAAGACTTGGAAAAGAGTCTCAACATTTTAGTTGTTATAAATATAGAACAATGTTTATAGATTCAGAAAAGATTTTAGATAATTACCTAAAAAACAATCCAGACCAAATAGAATATTATAAGATTTACCACAAATATCAGAATGACCCAAGAATAACGAAAGTTGGCAATTTTTTAAGAAAAACTTCCTTAGATGAACTTCCACAATTTTATAATATCTTACTAGGAGATATGAACCTAATAGGTCCAAGACCTTATATGATAAGTGAAAAATCTAAAATTGGACAATTAAACGAAGAGCTTATTTTAAAAGTTAAACCAGGGATCACAGGTCTTTGGCAAGTAAGTGGTAGAAATGAGCTAACATTTCAACAAAGAGTAGATTTAGATACATGGTACATACAAAACTGGTCGCTCTGGATGGACTTTGTTATATTTATGAAAACTATTAAAGTTGTACTTTCTAAAGTTGGGGCAAAATAAATAAAATCTAAATTAAGCGATGCCATCATCATTTAAAATAGTTCGCTGTGCTGTAAGTATTATTTGGTTGTTGCTAAAACTAGCTCCGATGGGGTCAAAAATATCAAGGTAAAATACTTCATTTGCCTCTATTGTGTTATCTCCTAAAATTTCAACTGGAATTACAGCATGATTTTCATCAGGATAAAGAACAAGCGTTCCACTAACAGGGAGATAATCTTGATTTGAGAGTGCCGAACCATCTCTCGTTGTGTATTTAACACTTAACCACTCGTTTGGGTCACTACGCATACCAATAACTTCTACTAAAAAATAATTAACAGTTATTGTTCCACTTGCGCCCTCAACGATATTTTTTTCTACTTCCTGAGATGTTTGTGGAGCGTTTGTATAATGTTCGCGTAAACTTTGGTCTATCCATTGTTGATAGTTACTTACTCTGTGCCAAAAACCTACTTCACCAAAACTGCTATTTGTTTGTGTGTCAACATCTGGAATGACATTATATTTTTCCAAGCTAGAAACATAACTTGCAACACCAGCTACTTTACCATCGATAAAAGCAGGACCTCCACTATCTCCCTGCGCAATCATTCCTTCACTATTTCCATACCCTAAATCATTTATATGCATCAAAAGACCAAGTGCATCATGCGTAGATACTCCATCATCAAAATCCGCTACCAAAATAGCATCACTTTGAGGTGTCCATGCCATACTACTTCCAAGCAAATCTTTTAGGGCACCTGCCTCGGTTTCAAACTTATTCATTACTTGCAATCGTAAAATATCAGAAGAAGGAGTGTTTGTTTCTCCCTCTATACCAATACCCTTCATGCCATAACCTACAGCGGTAAATTGACTTCCAATATCATCACTACTTCTAAAGAGCTCATATCTTTGTGCGGCATGTGGAGCAGCATTCGTTAACCACACAATAGCTAAATCATTATTTCCATTCATATCATCGTATTGGGGCATGATTTTTATTGCACTTGATGCAATCGTTTGCCTCCCTTGTGATGTTTCAAACACTATACTTGACGAGGAATTATTACTCTCAAAAAGATGCGCAGCAGTCAATACCGCCATTCCTCCATAAAGCAATGTTCCACTTCCATAATAACCACCAGAAGATATTCTTACTACTCCGTTTAAGTTGCTACTGTTGCTAACGGCGTAAATAGGATTATTATACGAATTAAGAGATACAATCATTGAGTTACTGTCTTTTATTTATTTATTTTGAATTGTAGAATAATGAGGCTAATAACATATTGAATCTGAAAAAATAATATAGACATCTTGCATAACCTAACTATAATTAAAGTCTGTATTTTAATGTCTTTCCTTGATAGAAGAGAGAGTTGAGGTGGAAATCATTTGGCTGCCTTCCGACTATCTTAAAAAATTGCACTTATTTTTAGAATTGGCATTATTATTTTAAATAATTCTTGATACTGTAGAGGGGTTAAGCTCTAAAAAAATTGCTATTTCACTTTTTGAATAGCCATATTCAAAAGCTTTTTTTATATTTTCATCTCTATTTATATCACGGTCATGTTCAAAAAATGTTTCTAATCTTTTTTTGAGAACTTTTAATTTATCATCTTTAACGATGAGTTTTGGTGCTTTATAGACAATATCTATTGCGTCAATATCCATCTCGCTGCTGACATAATCTGCGTACTCATCATAAGTCATTTCAAAAATCATAGAGTTATTTAAGAGTTCATAATATTTGTATTTATATTTCCATTGAAAGAACGACTGATATTTGTATAAATCTACTTGTTGTACCATATTGACTTTAATTGGATTTCTCTCTATATATTTTGCAACTATCCAAAAATGTGCATCGTCATAGAGAGCGTAAGACTTGTACCTACCCTGCCAAAGATGTCCTGAGCGAGTATATTTTTTATTGAAAAACTTGGAATATTTGTCGTTTAAAAACTGAATTGCTTTAGATATGTTGTTATATTTTGTTTCTAATAGAAGATGATAATGATTACGCATAAGGCAAAAAGCATGAAAAATAATTTCATAGTCTTTTGATAGTTTGAGCATAAGGTCTAAAAAAAATTCGTAATCTTCTGGTTCAAGATAGATGACTCTTCTCTCAACTCCACGATTAATAATATGATAAATTCCCGGTTCGGTTAGTCTTTCTTTTCTTGGCATTTAGTATTGTATATAAATTTAACTTAGTTTAAGTTTATGCATAAAAGAGTGCCTGACACCTATTTTATAAAAATAAATATGAAACACCACCAGTTAAACCAGTAAAAAATGTTAATTTTATTTTTAAGATTTCTATTTGTAATTTTATTTTTTCCATGTGAATAATTATACTGTAAAAAAGAAAATTGAGAAAGAAAAATATTAGAAAGTGGTGATTTTCGAGAGAATCGGCATTATGTTAACGAAAGGAAAAATTAAGAAAAAGCATAAAAGAGTGCCTGACACCCTATTTTGAATAAAGAAGTTTAATGGTTTGAATATTTTAACTATGAAATGCAAAAGCGGTGGATGTGCTTGTTATATAGAAGTCTAGCTTACAGGAAAAGTAAGCTAGAAAAATATCTATAAACAAATTGGGTTTTTTATACTTTTAGATAAGTCGAAACCGCTTTAGTAAAAGTCAAGCTTAAATAGATGCTTGACTAAATTTAGTCTGCATTACACCTCAGGAGAGGTGGAATGTGAAGAAACAAAAATTATGCGATTACCACACAGTTAGCAGTTGCTGTAGTAGCAGTTGCGTTAAGAGAAGCAACACCTGTAACACCTGTCAACTGAACCAATGAATCTGTAGTACCATTGTTAAATACCATAGTAGCATCATTTGCACCATTGTTATCACTGTCATAAGCGAAAGCTACAGTATCAAGAGTTGCAGTATTTGCAGCAAGGTAAGCAACAACATCAGCTAAATTTGTTGAATTAATTATAAGCTCAGCTGCATAAGAAGCTGCATCATCAAATTTAGCAACACCAGCAGTGATAGTATGAGACAAGATTACACCCGAGTCAATTGTTGTAGCCAATGTACCAACTGCTGATGTGCCTGTAAAGTCAAGTACATCTGATAAGTTTGTACCATCTGCAGCATCAAAACCAGTAATTTTATCATATGCAGTTGCAGTTGAATCACCAGCCGCTACAATAAAGTTAGCCGTTGATTCTACAGTTGTACAGTTAACACCTACTTTAGTAATTGTATCTGCACCTGTACCACCTGTAATATCTAAGAAATTAGTAGTAGTTTGTGCTAACATAGTTCCTACTGTTACAGCAATTGTATCATTACCAGCACCAGAAGAAATTACAATCGAACCACCAGCACCTGCTACACCAACAGTTTGAGCATCACCAGTAAATGTGATTACATCTGCACCAGAACCTGTTGTAATAACATTATTTTCAGCAGCAGTTAAAACAACTGCATTAGTTGTAGCATCAACAGTAACAGTAACAGCTACAGTTGCAAGTCCTGCATTAAGAGTAAAATCTTTAGCTGCAGCCATTGTACCTGAAGTAATAGTAGCTCCACTTGCAAATGCAGTATTGAATGCAGTACCAGTTGTAACAGACGCATCACCTGCACTATTTGTTAAAGTAAGTGTTTCCATATTGCTTAACTTAGTAAAGTGATTATCTGTCATTGTTACAGTTGTATCAGTAACAGTAAGAACATCCGTACCAGTACCACCGTTGATAGCACCATCATTAGTAGCATCAGCAACTAAAGATGCAATATTTGCAGTTACAAGGTCATTACCAGTACCTAAATTAAGAGTAATACCTTCAGTACCACCAGCAATAGTAACATTATCAACATAATTAGAACCTGTTACAGTAGAACCAGCAACAAATGTAGTCGAACCAATTGTCAAACCTAATGTAGTAGTTGCACCGTCACCTGTAAGTGCAGAAGCATTGATTGTAGAAGCAACAATAGTTGTAGCATTTGTGATAACGAATGCACTACCTGTCAAGTTTACAGTATTTAATGTCGCACCAGTAAATGCTGCAATTAGAGATGATTTATCAGCTGCAGTAGCTGTAGCACCTGCATTTGCATTAACATTTAGTGTTTCAAAACCTGTAACTACTAAAGTACCAAGGTCAAAAGCCTCAGTTGCAAGTAAACCAGTACCAGTTGTAATTGTAGCTACATCAGATGTTCCTGTTGCTGCAGCAAGAGCTAATGTTAAACTTGTAGTTTGAGTACCTAAAACTTTTACAGCAGCAGCTTGTGTTGCAGTCATGTTAGTAATTGCTTTAGTATTCATCGCATTTGCTTCTACTGCTGTTATACCAGAAATAACTGACATATCTTGTGAATCATTTACACGAAGTGTTTCAAAGTTTGTATATTTTGCACCAAGAGCAGCAGTAGCTAAATGTGTACCACCTGCAGCAACTACTAGAGTATCTGTACCAGCACCTGCGTTTACAGAACCTGTTGTAAGAACAGCACCAGTAGTTATTGTATCAGCACCAGCTCCACCAGTTACAGTTTGAGTTACAAGTGAACCCAAAGTAGCAGAAATACCACCAGCAGTCATACCAGCAGCATTAATTGTAGCAATATCATTATCAAGAGCTGCAGTAAAAGTAACTAAAGTAGCAGCACCTGAAACAGTAACAGTACCTGTAGCAGCAACTTGGTCAGTACCTTGTGAAAGCATATCAGCTGTTAAGTTTGTAGCAGCATTAATAGTTACTGAAGTCAAAGTTGCGTTCGCAAGGTCAACAACATCAGATACATTCGCTGCACCTGTAGAATTGATAGTAGCTGTAGTAGCAGTACCAGTTGCGTTACCCGCACCAATAGTTGCAGCAGCAGTAACAGAGTCACCAGCTGCTTGAGCTACACCATTAGTAAAGTTTAAAGTTATCGCTGAAGCTGCAGTAGCAGGAGCAAAAGCTACCTCACCTTGAACCGCAGTACCATTACCATTAACAGTAATAGATGCACCAGTAGCAAGATTATTTACTAAAAGTGTACCAACACCTCTGTCAGCAATAACTGAAGTCAAACCAACAGCAGTAGAAGCATTAACAACAGTAGCAGCTCCTGCACGAACATTAAGAACTTCAATACCTGAAATTAACGCACCTTGTAATGCTGCAGTATTAGCAGCTGTTACTGTCAAATTCATAGTATCTGTTCCAGCACCACCTTTGATATCATCAGAAGCATTAAGTGTATCAGTTGCATTTGCACCTGTTGCACCTACAGTTGCTGTAAATGTATCATTTAAAGCTGCACCAGTAAAAGTATCAACAGCTGTAGTTAATGCATAAGTCGTACCTGCATTAGCTGAAGCAGAAACCGCTGCAGTAGCAGTCGTAACCGTTGAAGCAACACTTGTAATATTAGCAAGTTGTGCTGTAGCTGTAGCTGTTGGAACATTGTCTAAAATAGACTGAACACCAAAAGTTGCTTGGTTAGTAAGTCTTAAACCATCTGTGTTACCAACATCAGCTGCTGAGTTTAGCATGCTCTTCATGATTGTACCACGAGTTAAAGCGTTACCATCTAATTGAGAAACCCAGTTAGCTTTACCAGCTGCATCAGCTGCTCTACCAAATACATTTACATAAATTCTATCAACATACTCTGCGTTTGTTAATACAGCTGGGTAAGCTGTTATGTACTCTGCTTGTTGAGTAAAGTTTTCTGAAATCTGAGAGTAAGTCATAAGACCTGCTGTGTACTGATTTAACCAGTTTGAAAGTCCAGCCGCGTCTGGAACTCTGTTGAATGCTGCGATGTAAATTTTCGCTATCTCTAATCTTGCCGTTGCTATAGTATCTAATGCCATAGTATCTCCTTTTGTTTATAGGACTTTATCCTGAGCAAAATTATATCTAATTTAAAATAATTGTCAATATAATCTTTGGGAAAATTTCATATTTATGGGGGTTGGGGTAAAAAGGTTGTGAAAGTGTAACCTAATATTTGGGGTTTTGATGTGTGAGGGGGGGGGTGTTTTTTAGTGGATAGTGTTGGTTTTATGGTATGTGGGTTTGCGTGTTGTGATGTTTTTTTCGGAGGCGATGGCTTGGCTTCGCTTATGTGGTGTCTTGAAAGTTGTGGCTGTGATGCGTTCTCCTACCGAAGGCGAACCATCGGTTCCGATGAAAGTTGGCAAGTGGAAAATAATTGAATCAGTGAAATTATTTAATTTTCTATTATATACTTCTTTTGTTGAAACAAAACAAACTCTGTCTGATTTACTACCAGACACTTAAAAGATTAGGTTAAGACTTTCGGGTCTTAGCCTTTTTTTTTGCTTTTTTTTTGGCAAGGTTGGGGTGGGCGAGACTTTTAAGATAAAGGTTTAGTTTTGTTTCATACAACTATAATAGTCTTTTTAATGTTGATGGTGTTCGCACCCGCTCTTCATTAATCAAAAAAGAGGGATTAGTAACCCCTCTGGCTATTATTTTCTTCTTCTTTTTTCTTTAAATCAAAAAATAATCTTTTTTAGAGTTTCAACGCTTTGTGACCAGCTTAGGTATGGCATGTCGATTGTTGTTGGGTGGGTTGAAGTTTTTTGGAGTTTTAGCCAATCTTTTATGCTTTTTGCTAACTCTTCAGGTGCGGTTGTGTTTGTGAAGTAGTAGGCATGGGTGGATGCTACTTCTTTAAAAACGGGAATGTCTCTTGCGATGATTGGTAGGGCGTGTTTTGCTGCTTCTATAAGAGGTAAGCCAAAACCTTCTGCTTGGCTTGCTGCTATGAGGGCGGAGGATGAAGCGTAAAGTTTTTCTAGGAACTCATCGCTTATGGACTCAAACCAAAAGAGTTGGATATTTTTTTGCGGATGGGTGTTGATGAAATTTATGGTCTCTTCTACTAGCCACCCTGCTTTGCCGACTATGGCTAGGTTAATGTTATAGTTTTCATTCCACATGCCATGAAAAGCTTGGAGTGTTTGGAGATGTCCTTTTCTTGGTTCTATCGTTCCTACCATTAAAAAGGTTGGAGTTTGCGAGAGTTTGGACAAAAGCAAGTCTGCATCTTGAGGCATTCCACATGTCGGAAGTGAAGAGGAGATATCTGCGCCTAAGTGAAACCAGCTAAACTTTATATCGTTCATTTTTTTAAAATGTATGGAGTTTAGGTACGCTTGAACTTCGTCATTGACTGCGCTTGAAATGCTTATGAGTTCATCTGAAATATCAGCTATGGTTTTAAGCCACTCGGTATGATTTGCGCTTCCGCCCTCTGTCCACCAATGTGGGTAGAGAATAGGAAGTATGTCATAGATAACAAACTTGATGACCACACCTTGGGCTTTGTATCTTTGAAATAGCCCTTGTTTATGTGCATGAACAACATCGCTGACTAAATCAAGTCCAAAGAAAATATCACCTTTGCTTGGGTCTATGACTTCATCTTTTTTTGTTGTAGGTTTTGAAGTAAGTTTGGCTTGGTACTGTGTTGCACTCACACATCTGTATGTTTCGTTTTGTTTTACGAAATGCACTAAGACTATTTCATAACCATCTATGGGCGATTTGAAGAGTTCGCTTATAACGGAACGAACTACTCTTTGGATGCCTGTGCCATAATCTTGTTTGTTTAAAACTGTAATGTCTATATATATGGTAGACATTTTTTGTTTTGGGTTGTTGAGAGAGATATAGTGAGAGAGCGTGATGACATCTTTGTTTGAGAGTTTTTCATCTTCTAAGATTGCATAAAATGGTTCTAAGCTTTGTAAAATTTGATTTGAAGTTTGCTTTTTTGGTGTGATTTTCGTGTGCAGCGCAGCTAAGAGTGTTTTGGCACTTTTGTCCCACGAAAAGTTTGAAGTTTGTTTAAGGGAGTGAAGTTTTAACTCTTGAATGCGTGATGGCGATGTGAGAATGTTTACTATAAGTCTTGTGAGTTCTTCTGGTGCGTATGGGTCAAAAAGAGACTCTTCTCTTGCAACGACTTCTGGAATGCTTGAACTGTTTGAGCCTATGACGGGTGCGCCACAGCTCATAGCTTCAAGAAGTGGAAGCCCAAAACCTTCGTGAAGTGAAGGAAAAACGAAAAGGCTTGTCATATTATATAAACTTATCAAATCTTCATCTGGGATATAACCTGCGATAATAAGTTCATCTTCTTTTATATGAAGAGTTGAAGCGAGTTTGAGAATGTCTTGTTTTTTTTGTTCGCCTATTTTACTTGCTATGAGGAGTTGGTAGTTTTGTTTTATGGCATGTGGCAAATCTGCATAGGCTTTGAGCAACATCTCTATGTTTTTTCTATAGTCAAATCCACCTGGAGCATACATGATGAAGTTTTTTTTGATGGCGTATCTGAAATAAAGTTTTTGTTTTTCATGCGCCGATAAGAGTCTTGGTCTAAAAATGTTGCTTACGGCTGCTGATATGTTTATGACATTGTTGCTATCAAAATCGAGATGTTGTACCACTTCTTGCATGGAAGATTCTGAGATAGAAAAAAGAATATCTGCTTTTTTGAGATACTCGATTTTTGAGAGATAGTACTTGTTTATGAGCTTGTTTGAGAGGTAGTGCTGTGGATAGATGTAAGGTATGAGGTCGTAAAGTATCACTGCTGTTTTGAAGTTGTTTTTGATTTTTTTGACTGAAGTTGCTGCATCATCGCCAAAACCCTCAAAGAGACTGGTAATGAGAACAAGGTCAGGATTAAGCGAATTTAAAAACTCTTCACGAATGATTTGGGCGGTGGATTGTCGTTTTTCATTTTTTGGTGATTCTTGTTTGATTGGTGTCTCAGCAAACCATACAAAAATATTTTCTGAGGGAACAACGCCACAAAAGGCATCTTTTATCTGTTGTAAAGTATCTGGAAACTGACCTGAGAGCAGTAGGAAGATTTCGTTATCGCCTCTGTTTTTTGCTATGGCGAGGGAAAGGGAGAGAGAGTATCTTCCAATGCCTCTAAATCTACTATGTGTCTGCGCACCTTGCATGTCTATGACTATTCTCATGCGTTTACTTTTTTAAATTTTTATAGATTTCTTTCGCATCTTCGCTAAGAGTTGCGTAGTCATCTTGTTGTTCTTGGATGTTTTTTTTAGAAGCTATTATGGCTTTTAAGGATTTTAAGACTTGAATAACCATACGAAGTGGTTTCGTGATTTTCCATGAGCGGCTATTTATAGCCATATTGTACTGGGCTTTGTAGTGAAGAAGCTCTTCTTTTGTCTGCGCTAAGGTGAGAGTCAGTTCATTTACTAGTCCATCCGCTAAATGAACTTTTTTGTGTAAAATCTCGTTTTCTTGCATGGCTTCATAGAGAGGGAAAATGATGAAATCATCTAAAACATTAGGTGGATAAGCAAAATGTTTTTTAAGTTCTTGTTTTTCATTTGAGAGATAAAATTTGTTTATGCCATCAAAATAGACAAAAGAGTAGTTGTTGTCTGTGAGGATGTATTCCCAACTTGCGGAGGCGTCTATGTTGGAGTTTGGAAGGGTTGCTTCGACTACAACTATCCACGGTTTTATGGCAAAAGAGAAACTTTGTAAGACATCTTTTTCTGCGCCTTCTACATCTATTTTTAGGAAATGAATCTGTTTTACACTGTTTTGAGTGCATATTTCATCGAGGGATTTTGCTTCTACGGTTCTTGTCTCTGCAAAAAGAGCATCGCGTTCTGGGTCTTGGGATGTAGTCGCATCTGTTGTTGACCAACCTCTTATTTTACTAACAAAAAACTGTATGAATTTTTGTGTTTGACTGACTGCTAGGTTTAGGTTTAGGTCGTTTGGTCTATCGAGTTGGAGTTTATGGAAAAATTCTTCTTCTGGTTCTATATTAATGCCACGCCAATTTTTGTCATAAAATGCTTTTGTAACGGAATCTTGAACAGGGTCATTCGCACCGACATCTATATAAAATCCATTTTCAACATCTTGGAGTGCGCGGTGTAAGATAAGGTCTTCAAAATTTTG
Source organism: Sulfurimonas sp. (assembly GCA_041662265.1). GTDB lineage: Bacteria > Campylobacterota > Campylobacteria > Campylobacterales > Sulfurimonadaceae > Sulfurimonas. The sequence continues at coordinate 360,691 of JBAZSV010000004.1, read as the reverse complement.
CGCATAAGAGATAAAACTCATAGGTTTTCCTTTAATAATTTTTAGTTAATTTTCAAAAAATTTGTTGGTAATTATAGTTAATTAAGTTGAAAGGTTTACTTAATGATGGATGGAGAAACTGAGTGTTGGCATGTGGATTTGGGTGTTGTTGTCGGAGACGATGGCTTGCCTTCGGTATGAGAGTGCTGGAGTGTTGATGCTTTTTGGACATCACCTGAGCGAAGGCAAGCCATCGCTTCCGATAAGCGTTGGCATGTGGAAATGAAAGAATAAACGAAAGTTGGCATGTGGGTTTGAAATCAATGGCGCGTTATAATTTATACTAAAATATAGTTCGTCAGAGAAATATTTTCTAAAAATCCATTCACAGAAACAGCAGTCTCTGTAGAATACTCAACAGAGTTAGAAAAACCAGTAATCATACTTCCTCTGTCTCCCGTGTGGTTAAGCTCATTGAGCCAATTATTGTATCCACCTTCATCAGCTTCTCTGTGGAGAATATTTTGATAAAGCAAGTTTACAAAATCACTATTTGTAACATTCGCACCATACATATTTTGGAACTCTGCTGATTCAGTAAAAGATTGAGCAGCATCTTGTATCGTATTGCCACCTCCGCCATTTACTGAATCTACCAAATAATTTACCCAATTTGAAAGTCCTATTTCATCTGGATTGCGTCCAAATAAAGCATTGTAAAAGCGAGTAACTACTTCTTGATTATCACGAAGTTCGATAGCATAGTTAACACTCATAGTGCCATCATCAAAATCTACTTTTTCAACTCCACTAAGAATGTCTTCAGAAGTTCCATGTAAAACTGTGTAAGTTCCGTTATGGTTATCTCTGATATCGAACCCATTACGAAGACCTGTATATGTAGCCGTATCGACTCCATTCCCACCATTTAGAGTATTATTTCCATCTCCACCAAGAAGGGTATCATCATTGTCACCTCCATCAAGAGTGTCATCACCCATTCCGCCATCAAGTCTATCGTTTCCTATTCCACCAGCGAATGAATCATCATTTATACCGCCATTGAACATATCATCATTATTTATTTCATTGCTATTGAACCCATCGTTATTGAATTCATTGTCATCATTTAACTCATTATTTCTATTTTCCATTGTAAAGCTCCTTTGCATGTTTAGTATCTATTTGTAAGGAAAGTATATTGCACAATAATGAAGATTGAATGAAGATAAAAATTTTATTGAAAAGGTTTATAGAAACTTTTTTGGGATAGCTCAAGTAACTCTTTATCGCCACGACTATCACCATAGGCATAAATGCAGTCATATTCACTTAGATTGTAAGATTCTTTGACACGATTTGCTTTTTCTATGGCGTAGCAGTTTTTGGTGGAAAATTTACCTGTGAGTTTATTTTCTTTGATTTCAAGTTTTGTAGATATAAGTTCCATGCTGTTTTTATCGCACCACGGCTTTAGCCAACACTCCATAGATGCCGATACTATAACGATTTTATGACCTTGTTCTTGATGCCATTTTATCTTTTCCATGGCTTTTGGTCGTGTAATTTTGTCTATTTGTTCAAGAGAATATTGCTCGGAAAGTTTTTGGAAATTATCTACATTCCATCCTTTAAAAAAATGAGCGATGAGTTTTTCTTTGGCAATATTGTTTTTAACCAGTTTGAGAATATAAGCTATGAGCATTGGAGCGAGTACACATAAGCCCATATAATACTTTGGCGTACCAACCGCATACTGTATAAAATCTTCTAAGCTGTCTTTTGTGGTGATAGTACCATCAAAATCAAAAAGAGCTAATTGCAAAAGTCTGGCACTTTTTGAGAGAGTCTTGGCATGTGCAAAAGAGAATCTTTTCGTACAAGAACAGCATAATTAAACTCTTTTTGAATCAATTTGCTTTTACAAACATCTTCTAAAGATTCTACATCATATATATTGTCCGAGAGATTTTCTCGGCTTGAATTCACAAGATATTTTAAAACATACTCTTGCTTGTATTTTTCTTTCATAATTCCCCATCCTTGGTCTTGGTTTACATCCATCCATGCTGCTATCAAATGGGGCTTTAAAGATAAAGTATAATCTGCATTAAATTTAGTATGTCCTGCATGAAAATCCCTATCGTTTACTTTCATCTTGCCTATCTCTTTGTTATTTAACCCTAGCATATCTATAGTTTTTAGCTCTGAGTAGTAGGGAACTTTTCCAGCAGCATCGATTGCCAATACATAATCTTTTGGAGCAACTTTTAAAAATTTACCTAAACGTATCCACATGTCATAATTTTTTTCTTGGTATGCAAAACGATTATCTTGAAAAAAGATATTAAAACTGAAAATAAACGCGAACAGTAATAATAAAATCTTTACAGAGAGTTTCTTATCGCTATAAAACAGCATAAAATAGTAGATAGATAAAACTAATAAAACTAATAAAAATCGTTCATAATATATATCTCCGCCTATGTAAATTAAATAAGAAGTCCAAATAAACAAAAAAATAAAGGGAAATGATAGGATTTTTTTTATGAGTGTTTGTCTGTTTTTTATAAAATAAAAGAGAATAAATAATGCATAAAAAGCAATTCCATTGAAAAAAGTTTGCTCATAGAGATATTTTATTCCCGCATAAATGCGTTGCAATAAATCTCCAGAAACTTTTGCATAATAGGTGTTTGCAATAATGTCATCGTAGTAGTAATATCTGATAAGAGCATAAACACTCATAAAACTTATCGTATAAAATATGAGAGATAATCCTAGTTTTTTTTCTTTGTTCAGTACTAAGTAAAAAGAAGCAATGATAGGAAATATAAAGCCATCTACTCTTGCAAGCATGGATAGAGTTGAAATAAATATCAATAAGCTAATATTTTGCTTATTTCTTGGAGATTCAACACTATGCCAAAGAAAGACAAAAATAAAAAGTACAAGCATCGTCTCTAAACCTGTAGTAACATTTGCCCATATCGCTGGATTTAACCCTATCAGTGAAGTACCTAAAAGAGCATCTGTTTTACTAAGGTGTTTCGTTAAGATTTTAAAAAATAGGAACATTACCATAAAGAGTAAGAGAGTGTTCACTAGGGTGCTGTATATGTAAATATTTTCAGTTGTAAATAAAAAAGCAGGCAACATCAATACTAAGTATAAAAAGTTAGAATAACCTTCTACTTTTTCACCGATGTTGAAGTAAGCTCCATTACCTAAAAATAAATTTTCTGCATATCTGTATGTAATAAAAGCATCATCTGAGGCAAAAGTATGTCCGCTTGTACTTGTCCATGAAAAGCCATAATAAAACTGAAATAGTATTCCGATGGATGTTAAAAACAGTAATGCGAGAACAAACAGATACTCTTTATTTATAGTTTTATTCATAGGGTTAAGTCATGCACACTTATTTTTTCAAAATTCACAATGCCCATGTGTACGGGCTGGATTTCAATAAAATACTTATTTGAATCGAGTTTTGGAAGAGTAATGTCAAAGGCTGTTGTGTCCTTTACAACCATATTTTCAGAAATTGGAACTAACGCTTCAAACAAAATATGGTTTTGTGTATTTTTGATTTTAACATTTATATATATTGAACCTAAGGCATGTGGATGTGGAGGTTTTAGCCAAACATCTTCACCCATTTTATGCAAAACAAAATGCAACTTATGATTTTTAACATCTAAATTTTCAATGTTATAATCATAATATTTGTCTATAAAAGTATTTGTAAGAGGTGTATCTCTTCTTACAAATAGTCCACCAACAGTAGAGTTGCTGTCATATATATAATTTTGATGAAACTCTTTTGAATAATATAATCTTGAAGAACCAATAAAATCTGGCATATTTGTTATTTTATCTTTTAGAGTTTGAACATGAATTTGTATGTAGATAGGTCTGTTTTTCAACACAAAATCATTGTCATATTTTTGCATAAATGTTCCAGCTAAATGCGCTATGTGTTTATTGTTTAATCCTACCATATCTATAGTTTTATTATCAGCATAATAAGGAATAGCTCCAGCATCAACAACGGCAATGTATTCATTACTATCTAAATGAAGATTTTTTAAATATTTTCCTATAAGAATATCCCCATAAGTAGCACTAATATCTTGCTGAATGTTTTTATAAAGAGGAATGTTTTTCTCTGTAAAAAAAGCTATCAAAGGAAGGAGTACTATAAAAATCATAACCTTATTTTCTACGAGAGAGAGATAAATAGTGATAAATGCAATTGGAATGATAGGAATAAAAAATCTATAAGATTGCATCCAATCAGCACCTGAAGCAATGATGAAAAGAGTGTATCCAGTGACCGTAATAAAACTTATAATATTCCAAGAATGCACAAGAGTATTTTTCGTAAAAAACAACTTGAGCAGTGCAAAAACATACAGTAAAACTAGAGGCCACCAATCACTAAAAAAACCTTTTATGTAGCCTAAACCAACCACGATTTGATGAGAAAGATTTCCTGTTTTTGCGATTGCAGTTATTGGTAAAAACTCTCCATAGAGACTATATCTCCATAGTAAAAGGATAGTTATAGCTATGAAATACGCAATAAAAAAATTTGTATAAAATTTATAATCCATTCTTTTTGTTTTAAAGAATAGATACATTTCATATAAAAAAACGATGCCCACTAATGCAAAAGCTTCAGGTCTTATCGTTGCTAATACTCCAAATAAAATTCCAATAATTTTAAACTCTTGATTAGAACTACTTTTGTGAATGCTTCGAATAGTAAAATAATAATATAAACAAAACAGTAACCAAAAAGAATAAAGCATAGTTTCTAATCCAGCCATAGCCCATATAGCCAATGGTGGATAGAGAAAATAGGTACTGAGGAGTATCAAAATATTTGTTTTTGATACTTTATTTTCTGTAATAATTAACAAAATTTTAAACATCAAGTAAGGTATTAAAAAATAAAATCCACCGCTTATGAACTTTGAAATAACTAAATAATCAGTTGGTAACCAAGCAAAAAGAGCATTAAGATATACCCATAAAACACTTGAGAATCCTTCTACATACTCTCCATTAAATGATAAACCATGCCCTTGAAGTAAATTTTTAATATAGACTAAATAAATAAAAGTGTCATCTGGTTGAAATGTAAAATAGAGACTTAAATGTATGAGTCCAAATAGAACTAACGCAATTACTAAAAGCTTGTTTTTCATATACTCATTCTCTTAAACTGCCATTCTGGAATCGTTTTAATGATGAACATTATCCATTTCCATACCCATTTTGTATAAAGAACATCTTTATTTTTTTGTTGCGCATCATAAATATCTTTAGCTACTTCTTCAGGCTGCGCTGTTAGTTTCTGAGGTAAATCCATTCCCTCTGTCATCTTTGTTGCAACAAATCCAGGTTTTACAGTTAAAACATGTACATTCGCTTCATAAAGTCTATTTCTAAGACCTGAAAGATAAGCTGTAAATGCAGCTTTCGCAGAACCATAGATATAATTACTTTTACGACCACGATCACCAGCAACAGAACTAATCCCAACCATAAATCCACTTCTTCTCTTTTGGAAATCATTTGCAATAATATTAAATAAACTGACAATACCTGTATAGTTTGTATCTATGATAAGTTGCGCTTCTTGAAAATCTGTTTGTGCTTTTTCTTGTTCTCCTAGATAACCAATAGCTGAAATAACACCTAAAGGCTTCTCTTGGAGTTGCTCATAAAAAGCTTGATGACTTGTATAGTCTAAGATATTTAACTCGAGAGTTTTTACACTTCTTTGTGTTCTTATAGTAATATCATTTGCAAATTCTTCCAACTCGTCTGCGTTTTTTGCAGCTAAATAGAGGTCATAACCATGTTTTGCATATTCTCTTGCAGTTGCTTTTGCGATGTCACTTTTGGCACCGATGATTAATATATAGCTCATAATTTATATTCCTACTCTTTTTGATTGTAATGACTGAAATTTTGTATCCATTTTGTTCTCTTTTCTATATTGTCTAAAAACTTCTATTTGTGGATACCCTTTTTCAAAAGCTTCTTTACTCACCCTAACATCTTTAGTCAGGTAAATACGACCATTATATTTGACTACGATTTCATCAAGTATATCTAATAATTCAAAGAGTCCCTCTTCTATCTTAAAATCAAGCGCTAAACTGTACCCTTCCATAGGGAAAGAGAGATAGTTTTCGTTGGCTTTTCCATAGAGTTTTAGCACAGCAAGAAATGAACCTTTTCCTGAATCTGAGATGGTTTTAAGTATCTCTTCTAAGCCTTGATAGCTTGCTTCTTTTGGTAAAATAAACTGATACTGCGTAAATCCATGACTTGAGTAGATACGATTCCAATGACCGATGGCATCGAGTGGATAAAAGAAAGTATCTATGTCAACTTTTTGTTTGGAAACACGCTCTTTTACTTTGGAGTAATAGAGCCAGTTGAAAGCTCGTACACTTAGGTTATTGAGGGCAAAAGATGGAAAATTAAAAGGGATAGAGAGTTTGCTTTTGTTTTTATACTCAAGCTTTCCATCATCTCTAAAATCTCCAACCATCAATAAACACTTTCCTATCTCATCCTTTTTTGCAAGACAATCTATCCATGCCACGGAATAAGGTAGTTTTTTATACTCTTCAAAAGCATCAAAAGTTTCTCTGAGATTTTTAGTTTTAATGGTTATCTGGTCTATGTATTTTGAGTTAATTTTTTTGAGATATATCTTTGCATCTAAAATGACACCTGTTAATCCCATCCCACCACAAGTAGCTTTAAAAAGTTCGGGAGTAGCTTCTTTTGAGCAAGTAATACTCTTTCCATCACAGAGCATGATTGTAAATTCTTTGACACACTCACTAAAACAGCCTTCGACATGATGGTTTTTTCCATGTACATCGGAAGCTATTGCACCACCTACTGTTATAAGTTTAGTACCTGGGGTAACTTTTAAAAACCAACCTCTTGTAACAAAAGATTCTAATATCTCGCAGAGCAGTACACCAGCCTGTATGTGGAGTAGTCCTTTCTCGCTATCAAAGTTTATGAAGTAGTCATGTGGTTTGACATGGATTATGTTTGTACTTAAAGCACTATCGCCATAACTTCTTCCATTTCCATAGGGGATAAGTTCATCATGTTCTGCAATGATATTTTGCAATGTTGTCACTTTGTCAAATCTAAAGATTTTGCTGTCGATTTTTGGGTACATACCCCAACTAAATAAACGCATTAGTTTATCTCCTCTTTGTGTATGAATACATATTTTTTATCTAAAAAGTACTTGATGACATAACCAATACTCAGACCAATAACAGCTCCAATATACTTAGAATAAGGAGTCTGTACAAGCGCATCAAATGTAATTTCAGTTCCCCAAAAGATTATAGTAGTAAAAACACCCATAAGAGAGTATAAAAAAAACTTTTGGGTATCATCTTTTTTGTCTTTAGGAGTATGATAAAAGATAAATTTCTTATCTAAAATATATTTAACCACTAATCCCGCGAGTGTACCAAAAAACATTGCTATATAGAGTGACCCAAATCCCATATAAACTAAAAAACTAATATATTGAAAGAACAAATTAAAGAGTGTGGAGAGGATTGCAAAGAGTGAATATTTAATAGCAATCATTAATAAAGTATCCATATAAATGCAACTAACCAGCTAATAATGGTAAATTGTAAAAATCTGTCTTTGAGAACTATTTTTGTTGGAGAACCACTGTCTTCCATGATGAATGTAATTTGAAGATAGCGCATAATTCCTAATATTACAAAAAGAGCAGTTAAGTAAAGATACTCACTGTGAAATCTTTTTACAACCTCTGCGGAAGTAGTAAAAATCGTATAAGCTACAATAACAACCGATGCCATGATTGCCATTGCAGTATCAAGAAACTGAAGATTGTATCCATCAATAACTTTACGCATTTTTTTTCCAGTGTCAAGATAGATAAGAACATCATCTCTTCGTTTAGCTAATGCCATAAAAAGAGCAAGTAAAAAAGTCATAATTACAATCCACATAGAAAGCACAATACCTGTAACAACTGAGCCGATAAAAAGACGCAACACAAATCCAATAGCAATAATTGTTACATCAAGGATAGCTACATGTTTGAGATAAAAACTGTAAAGTATATTTATAATGATATAAAGACTGAGAATGGCAACAGCATTAACTGAAAAAGAAGCCATTAGGGAAAATCCAGCAAAAAACAAAACTATCATGATAAATATTGCTTCAAGTTTTGTAATAGCTCCTGATGCCAATGGTCGCTTTTTTTTCTTTGGATGTTGTTTATCTTCTTCTATATCGTGATAATCATTGAGTGTATAAATGGCACTAGCTGTAAGTGAAAAAGCTATAAATGCTAAAAAAGCATTACCAAGAAGTTCTGTATCTGTGATTTTTAATGCAAAAAAAAGAGGAAGAAAAATAAATAAGTTTTTAATATATTGATGAGGGCGCATGAGCTGAAAAATAGATAATAGTTTCAAAGGAGCCCTTTTCTGTGATTATTTTTTTGAGATAATGATTTTTGGCTCATTCCACATAAGACCTACGAAATGATTTTTGTTTGTGTTTACTACGCTAAACATGAGGGCTAAATCTTTCCACTCGTAGTTTGCACTTAGATGTGTGTCAGAATTGACGATGGCGGTTTGAACCGAGTAATCTCCGATACCTAGTATAATGTCAAAAGTAATGTAAAAATGGTAAATTTCATCTTTTTTGACATTTAAAAGTAACTGCTCTGTATGCCATGTATTTGTACCGAACATAACTTGTCCAAGTCTGTCTTTGATGCCGTAGCCTAAAACTAAAGTTGGTAAATCTTCGTTTACTTTTATAGAGATATGAAGTGTTGCTGTGTCACCAACGCTAAGCATTTCAACTTTCTCATTTTTAGAATTTAAAAGTTCTATATCATGCACAACTGCTTGAGATGTTCCTGAGACGGTCGAGATTTTTCCATCTCCTAGAGCTTGTTGTGTGATTGTAGAATTCTCTTTTTGAGAAATGAGTGCATTGTAATAATCAATAATTTCTTCTGGATTTCCTACTTTTACGATACTGCCTTGGTCGAGTAAGATTGCTTTGTTACAAAGAGCTAAAATCGCACCTTTGTCGTGTGAAACGAACAAAAGACTCATTCCACTCTCACGGAAATGTTTGATTCTCTCAAAACATTTGTGCTGAAAATAAGAGTCTCCGACTGAGAGCGCTTCATCTACAATGAGAATTTCTGGTCTAAAGGCTGTCGCAACTGCAAACGCTACGCGAACTTGCATTCCGCTGCTGTAGAGTCTAACTGGTTGGTCAAAATATTCACCGATTTCTGCGAAAGATTCTATGTCGTTTATGACGCTATCGATTTGTTCGTTTGAAAATCCCATCAGTCCTGCTGAATTGTAAGCGTTTTGACGACCTGTGAGTTCTGGATGAAAGCCCATGCCTAGCTCTAAGATAGCCGAAATTCTTCCTTTTGAAGTACTATGTCCCGTGGTTGGTTTAAGTGTACCTGTGATGATTTTTAATAGTGTACTTTTACCTGCTCCATTTTGTCCGATAATGCCAACAGATTCACCCGCTTGAATATTAAAGTTGATATTCTTTAGAGTTTGATGCTCTTTGATTTTTGATTTTGCCAATCCAAACCAAGAAAAAATTCTGCTCCATTGGCTTGGATAACTTTTGTAAGATTTTGAAATATTGGTTACTTCTAAAATATAATTGCTCATAAAACATCCGCCATTTCTTCATTTGCTTTTATAAAGATAAATAGAGCTAAAAAGAGTAAAAAAATAGACAAACAAACAGGGTATAAAAGTGAATAAAAATCTGGTTCCGTGCCATACACTAAGATACTCTGATACGCTTGGACTATCGAAGTCATAGGATTGAGCATAAAAAATATTTTATAGTGTTGAGGAAGCATATCTATCGTATAAACTACGGGTGTAAGCCAAAACCAAAACTGTAGTAAAATAGGAGTAATTTGCCCTACATCTCTTACAAAAACATTTATCACACCTAAAATAAGGCCTAAACCGACTGAAAGAGCCAACACTAAAATCATCAGCAGTGGAAGCCATAAAATTTGAATAGTTGGCATGTGACCAAGAAGTCCAAAAACAACCAAAATAGCTATGAAAAGCAATAAATTTGATATAACTGTGCTTCCTACAATAACGGCAAGCAAGGTAATTTTTGGAAATGCCATCTTTTTTAGCAAGTTGCCGTTGTCAACAAAGACTGTTAAACTTTTTGATACAACTTCCACAAAAATAGACCAAGCAAGAGTTCCTGCCATGAGATATATGGCATAAGCGTATTGGTTGTTAATACCAGGAAGTTTTGCGGACAAAACTGCTGAGAGGACAAGTGCGTAGATTGCAACTTGCGCAACTGGATGAAGTATCATCCAAAAACCACCTAATTTACTTCTTGCAAATCTTGTTTGGAATTCTGTTTTTATAGAGTTTAAAATAAAAAATTTATAAGCCCAGATAGCTCTTAGTTGGTTCATAAGGGATTTGTCCTGAAAAAATTAATCGCTAATTATAGTTAATTAATTTAAAAGAGTTACTGAATGGGATTTTTAAAAATGCCTCATCCTTGAAAACAGTATTTATTGCGTTAAATGTATCGTTCCAACTTACAGGTTTATAATTTAATTTTATAAATTCTTTTTTTGCTTTGTACATTATAGGATTTTCATAGTAAAAGGAGATATGCTCTATCACTTGACTTATGCTGTTGTCTGAAATGTACTCTGCAAAATCTTGCCCTACTTCGCACTGTGAGCTATTGTTAGAGGCTATTGTTATATTATTGTAATTGAGAGATTCTGCTATGGGGAGTCCGTATCCCTCATACTCAGATATATAAGTGACAAGAAAAGCATTTTGATAAAAACTGCTTAATACATCATCGTCTATATTTTCAAACCAAAAGAATTTTTTATCTTTGAGTGGATGATTTAACATTTTTTGCACAAAAGGTTCAACATTCCACCCTATTTTGCCTATAAAAACTAAATTTAAATCACTATATTTAGCTGCTAAAATTTCAAATGCCTCAAGAACTTTTGGTTGATGTTTTCTTAGTTCTACAGTGCCAACGAATAGAATATATTTTTTTGATAAAAGATGCTCGTATTTTTCATTTTTTGAGGGAGTATTTGATATAAAATCACACCCTAAATAAACAACTTTTGTAGAATAATTCTTTTTGATATTGAGTTTTTCTTTGAAATGTAAAAAATCATTTTTGGCACTGTGAGAATCGAAAAATATAAAATCACTATATTCATACACCGCACTTAAGAATAAAGTAAAATTTTGAACTCTTTTTTCATACGAGAAATCTGGAAACAGAAGAGGAATTAAATCATAAATAAAATTAAAAATCTTAAAATTAGAATTTTTAAGTTTTTTATATAAAGTAGCCCTATCAAGAGAACTATTCCAAACAGAATCCATATCAAAAAATATATTGTTAAAAGTTGGTTGATTGAAAATATCGATTTGCGTTTTATTTACAAATGTATAGTTTTTAATATCTTTAAAAAAGTTCAGTACTTCATCATTTTGAATAAGTTCAAAAGAGTTTATTTGAGAATTAAAACAAAGAATTTTAATATCTACTTGCGCTAAAAGAGCATTTTGTACATACTCTTTTATAACTCTTTGAATACCTGTAATCGCTCTTTTTTTAATGAACTGAGTAATATCTATGTAAATAGTCAATTATAATCTTTTAAAATCATCTTCGAAACGAACAATGTCATCTTCACCTAGATAGTCACCTGTTTGCACTTCTATCATCACCACTGGAACTTTACCATCGTTGGATAGTCTATGGATATCGCCCATATTGATGTAAGTTGATTCGTTGGCTCTTAGTGTAAATACTTTATCTTCTATGGTTACTGTTGCTGTACCACTTACAACTATCCAATGCTCATTTCTATGAAAATGTTTTTGTAGTGAAAGTCTTTTTGCTGGCATAACTTCTATGCGTTTTATTTTATACTTTGGAGTGTCTTCAAGTATGGTGTATGTTCCCCACGGGCGATGCGCTGTTAAATGGATGTTGTGAAGTTCTGTACTTTTGCTTATCTCTGCAACTACTTTTTTTACTTTTTGTGATGAGCCTTTTTTAGAAATGAGAAGCGCATCACCTGTGTCAACAATAATTAAATTTTCTATATCAATAGTAGCAATTTTTCTTTCATTTCCATACACTAAGTTATTTTTACTATCTATGGATATATGATTTGGATTTATAGTATTTTGATTTTCATCTTTTTTAAGTTCTTCGTAGAGTGCATCAAAACTTCCTACATCCGACCACCCTATATCTGAATGAACTACTTTTACTTTAGTAGATTTTTCCATTACTGCATAGTCAATAGAATCTTCGGGAATAGTTTGCATATCTTCATACTTAATTCGAATCATTCCATCTTCAACACAGTTTTTAATTGCTTCAAGTGAGGCATTATAAATTGCTGGAGAGTACTTTTTTAACTCTTCTAAAAAAACTCCTGCTTTGAAACAGAACATTCCGCTATTCCAATAGTAGTTTCCTGCTTTGAGATACTCAGTTGCTCTCCCATAATCTGGTTTTTCATGGAATGCTTTTACATCATTGCCATCTGTTTCTATATACCCAAATCCTGTTTCTGCGAAAGATGGAGTTATGCCAAAAGTAACAAGATAATTTTCTTCTGCTAGCTCTTTTGCTTTGTCAAGTACTTTTTTATATTCTGCTTCATTTTTTATGAGATGATCAGAGGGTGTCACTAAAACTATCTCATCTGCTGCTAAAGACAAACAAGCTAATGCAATGGCAGGAGCGGTGTTTCTCCCTACTGGTTCAAGTAAATATTTGTTATTTAAAGATGAAGTTTCTAGTTGGTCTAGGGCTAAAAAGTATTGTTCCGTATTTGATACGATGAGTCTTGCGTCACATACCTGTGAGTTTCTCTCAACTGTTAACTGAAAAAGTGATTTATCATCAAACATTTTTACGAATTGTTTTGGCATAAGCGTACGGCTGATTGGCCAAAGTCTTGTGCCATTTCCTCCGCAAAGTATAATATTTGTCATTTATTCTCTTTTTAAAATTTTGAAATTTATTATATCTCTATTGCTCTTTTATTTTACTTACTTGGCATGTGGAAATATTTTAGCTTTGTATCTGTTTTTGATTCGTCAACTGCTGTAAATAATTAGAGATATTGATAAGAGAAAATGTAACCAAAAATATCATCAAACCTGGGAAGAAGCTTACCCACCATGCTATTTCTACAGTATCTTTTGCGCTGCTGATAATCGTTCCCCAACTCATTTGTGGAGCAACTATGCCAAGACCTAAGAAGCTTAGTCCAGATTCTGCGAGGATTGCGCCCCCTACTCCAAAAGTGAAACTTACAAAATATATGGGTGCTAAGATGGGGGCATAGTATTTGAAAAGTATTTTTATTTTACTTACATTTGCAATATTGAGTATTTTGACAAAGGGTTGTTCTGTTATTTTAAAACTCTCTGAACGGATTAATCTTGCTGTTGTCATCCATCCTGTTACAGATATGATTACGACTAAAACCCAAGCAGATGCATTGACATAACTCACTAGTGCCAAGAGTAAAAAGAAAGTTGGAAATGTCAAAAACAAATCGACTGTAATTATAAAACTTTTGTCAACCCTGCCTCTAAAATACCCAGCCATAGAACCAAGAATAAGACCAATAAACGAGGCTATAAATGCACTCCCAACTCCGATAGTCAGCGAAATCTTTCCACCTTCCATAAGTCTTGAGAGGATATCTCTGCCTAGTCTATCCGTGCCTAAAAGATGCTCAAATGAAGGTGCAAGCAAAATTGAATTTACATCGAGGGCATAAGCATCTACCGCATAAAAATAAGAACCAAAAAAAGAGAAAATAACCACACCCACGAGCACTGATATACTAAAGAGTGGCATGTGGAACTTACTGTTTAATTCCGAGAAGTGTCTGCATCATCTGGTCTATCGTTGTAATAATTTTTGCGGCAGCACCATAAGATGTTTGAAACTTAATTAAATTTGTCATCTCTTCATCTATACTTACTTTTGAAGTTGAAAAGTATTCCATTTCAACTGCATTAAACTGAGCCGAAGTTGTTTCATTTTTTGTTATAGCTGAATTTGTAGCTGTTCCTACTCCTGTCGCTATCACATCAAACATACCATTCGCTGTTGTTGTATAAGTTTTATTGCCAACTTTAAAATCAAATTGTTCAAATTGATGCTGAATCATATTGAGAGCCAATTGATTATCTCCCGCTACTGGTGCCAAACCAGCGGACATGCTTGTAGGATTTATTTGAAGTGATGCTGTTAAGCTCATATTTGTAGCATCTGTTCCATCAAAAAATCTACTCATTCCAAGAGCACCAGCAAAATTTGAGCCTGAAGTAAAATTAGTATTTGTTTGAACATCTTGAATCGCAAAAGTATAGCCATTTGATTCTGCTGTTGGATTAAGTGAAAACTCTACAGCATGATCACCCCCTGCATAGGTTGCCCAATTAAATCTAAGAAAATCATCTATATCATTGTTTGCATTTCCATCCGCATTATCGTCCGCCTGTGCTCCCATTTGAGCTTCGATTGAGTTAGATCCAACAGCACCTGTCATAGTTGTTGCTACATCTATATTAATTTTTCTTGTAGCAACTGCATTGCCATCAACATCATAAACTATCAAATTAAATGCACCCGCTTTAAAGTTCAATGAAGAACTCATGAGCGCATCAGTTGGTGCTATGCTTAGGCTGTTGGAAGTCATCGTAGTTGTTGGACTTGCTGCATAGAGATTATTTGTTGATTCTATCAAGCCTGTTGCAAACGCGTTGATTTCCGCTAGAGCATTTTGCAAAACTCCATCCACAGGAACACCACTTGTCGTGTCGATTACTCCGCCTCTTAAATTGAGAATAGAGCCTATTTTGCCACCATTTATTTTTTCTTCAATTGGGATTAAAACACCATCTTGTCTTTCATAAGAGAGTTGATAAAATCCATTTCTACTTTCTAAACTTGAAATATATATAGGATGATATGTAGCTCCATCCACTAAATTTAGTCCATTTACACTGAGCGAATAATCTCCAGTTTTTATATTTGAGTTACTATTGATTTGTATGTTAGATTCTAACCTGCCTGTTGCAGACTCAGTTCCAATAAGTTTTGAGAGATCTCTCTCTAGTACATTTCTTTTATCTCTTAAATCATTTGCATCAAAAGCACCACCTGCTTCTGCTGTGTCAATTGCTCTATTGGTCTCTGCTAATTGTTTTGCTAAAGAGTTTACTTCATTGACATTAACTTGGAGTTGATTATTTAAATCAGATTGTAAACTTTTCACTAAATCTTGTGTGTATTTAACATGTTCAGATAAAAGCTGTGTTTGTTTTGATAGGGCAAGTTTAATTGAGGCATTGTCAGGATTATCTGAAAAAGTTTGCCACATATTGTAATACTCATGTAAATCCGACTTAATACCTGTATTATCTATTTCTGGAAAATAAGTTGAGAGTTGTTCTAGTGTTTTTTTTTCAAAATCTGAATACTCTTTGTCTGAAGCTAAAGAGGTATATCTATCAAAAACAAAGTTGTCAAAAATTCTTTTAATTCCCACTACATCTGTACCATTTCCAACAAGACCACCCGTTGTAGAAAGAGGCGTTGAAGCAGCTGTTACTACGACCTGTCTTGTATATCCATCTGTTTCAGCATTTGTGATATTGTGACTGGTAGTGCTAATACCAGCTTGAGAAGCACTTAATCCAGAATAACCAACGCTAAGTGTATTAAATATAGAACTCATCTTATACTCTTATCGCCAAAATAGAAGAATCTTTAGATGCAACTTTTTGATAGCCCTGCATCTCTGTAGGAACCAATCTTTCTAAAAATGTGTTATATAAAGTGCTTACTGCCAAAACAAATTTTGCGTATCGCTTATTTGCGCTTCTTAGATTTGAAAGTTCTATCTTGAGGTCAGATAAAGCCTGATGCTGTTCTTCATTTAAAAGTTGGGGTAAATCTTTATCTGGGTGTAGAGTCATCAAGGCTGATATTTCATGATCAATCATCGCTTTTTTAGATTCAAAACTTTTCAACTTCTCTTCTTTTAGAGAAAGTCTCTCAAATTGGGAATCATTTTTAGCTTCTCTTATATCAGCTATATCTAATTCAGTAATTGCAATTAAATCCCTTAAATCATTTAATGCACCTTGTAAGTGATGAGACAACATTTTAAACCCCTATCTTTTAAATCTTACAACAACTCTTCCGCTATCTTTTGTGATAGAGTCTGTAAGTTAATTTTATACTCGCCAGAACCCAGAGCCTCTTTAAGTTGCTCTATCTTGCTTGCATCACCTTGCTTTGAAATATTCGTAGCATCCTTCTTTGTTGTTTCTTTTGCCTCACCCATATTAGCGGAGTAAGCATTCATCATAGATGAAGTGTTAAGTTGCGAAATCATTTTAAATCCTTCATACAATTATATTTTCTGTATAAAGCAATATCGACATACATGCACAAAAAATTAGCTTTTTCTGCTTAAAAAATCATAAAGCATTTGAGAAAATCCAAAACTTCCAGCACTTGCTTTACTTAACTCATCCCTATACATAGATTTGTAAATTTGGTCACCTGGGTCTTTTTGCTCTGAAAAAAGATTTTTTTCATCTTTCATAGCATTATCCATAAGCATTTTCAAAATTACCGACTCAAAAGCATCCGTCTGTTCTCTAAGCGCACTATCTTCTGCTTTTAACTCACTCTTTGAAGCATTCATCTTATGCTCAACTCGAGGATTTATCTTAGGCAAACTCTGTTGCATATCCGTTTGCGTGTACATATTGAGCGAATCCATACCACTTATTCCCATTTTATATCACCGATAATTCAGCAGATATACTACCTGCATTTTTCATAGCTTCCAAAATAGAGATAATATCTTTTGGAGTAGCCCCTAATTTTTGTAAAGAACGAACCAAGTTAGCGACGGTTGTTGTTCCTTTTTTTGTATAAAGTTCATTTTCATTCACACCAATAACCGTATCTTTATCGACAACCATAGAACCAGCTGGTTTATCTGGCGATGTCTGCTCATTGATTTTTATAGTGATATCTCCGTGTGTCATAACGATAGGTTTCACTTCGATATCTATACCAGCAACAATAGTACCTGTTCTTTCATTTATGATAATTTTATTGTCAATTTTATAGTTCATATCTATATCTTGAACTTCTGCCAAAAATTCTACCATAGATTTATTTTGTGGTTTTTTTAGGTTAATCGTTCGTGGATCCATTGCTGTGGCAACTTCAGTTTTATAAAATGAATTAATGACTTTTTGAATTTCTACACTATTTTTAAAATTTGAATTTTTTAAAGAGAGTGTTGCATTCTCTTGATGGTATAAATCAATGTTGATTTCTCGCTCAACCAAACCGCCCTCTAAAACAACCCCAACAGTTGGATGTGACGCACCTGAGCCTTTTTCATTTTTTCCGCCAATACTCACAGCCCCTTGAGCTAAAGCATAAATTTTGCCATCAACCCCTTTGAGAGGTGTCATCAAAAGTGTTCCACCTTCCAAAGATTTTGCATCACCTATGGATGAAACGGATATATCAAATTTATCACCTTGTCTCGTAAATGGTTTAAGTGTTGCCGTTACAACTACAGCTGCAACATTTTTTGATTTTATATCTGCTGGACTCATATCGATGTTCATTGATTTAAGCATGTTTGCGATGGACTGAAGCGTAAATTTTGAGGTTGTTCCATCGCCCGTTTTATTGAGACCGACGACAAGAGAATAACCGATAATTTGATTGTCACGAACACCGACTATGTTCGCCACATCATTTATTTTAGTCGCATAAATAGAGGTTGTAAGAAAGAAAAATAAGATAATTTTAATCATAACTAGTCCTTGAATTGTACAAGGACACAGCAATAATTATTCCATATTACTAACAGATGTTACGCACTAAAACGAACGCGTCCGTTTTAGTGGCAGGGACAACTTGTCCCTACAACCCCCGAAAGCTACGAAAAACTTTGTTTTTCGAGAGTTTCAAGGAGTTTTACGCACTTTTCATAAAAATGCGCAAGGTCTCCAGTTATTGAAGGTAAGTAAGTGTTGTATTTCCAAATTTTCTAGTTTTTACCATTTCAAAAGAGTTTATGGCATGTGGAAGCTCCAAGCCACTCATGTGTTCTATGATAATAAGTTTTACATTTTCTTTGTCCAAAGAGGCAATCATATCTATCATTTTGTCGTAAATATCTTCCATTCCCTCTCTCACGCTAAAAGGAGGGTCTATGTAGAAGTAGGCTTCATCATTGGTTTTTTTGAGTTGCTTGAGTACAGCGTGGATGTTAGAAAAGCTATCTCCGCTAAAAACTTCACATTTGCTAGGCTCAGTTTGTGCAATATTTTCTTTTAAAACACTCAGCGCATCTCTATCTTTTTCCATAAAAATGACTTTTTTTGCTCCTCGGCTCAATGCTTCAAGCCCAACAGAACCACTTCCTGAAAATACCTCAACAAAAATTGCGTCTATTATTTCAAAACCAATAGTATTAAAAAAGGATTCCAAAACGATTGCTTTTGAACTTCTTGTTGTAGTTTTTGATGGTAGTTTTAAAGTTTTTCCTTTAAATTTTCCAGCAACGATTTTTTTAGTTATTTGTTTACTTTTCATAAAATGCTTTCACAGCCCTTATAATATTTTGCTGATACTCTCTTGTGAGGAGTTCAATGCGTCGCTCTAAAATATCAAAATTAAGTGGTTCATCACCGTACTCTTTTTCTATCTCTTCTCGCATTCCAGACTTTGAGACTTTATATCTGTTTTCTAACGCTAAAATAAGTTGAGATTTTGAAAATGGTTTGACTAAATCTGCGTTTGCATGACTTGAGATATAAAAACATCTCTCATCATTTAAACACTCTTCATCTCGAATGACAATATCGCACTGTTTTGTTGAACACAAATAACGCGCCAAAAAAATCTCTAAAGACTTTTGGAGTAATGGAGACTTACATTCAACAGCTACTTTCATACTCTTCCTTGTAAATAATAACCGATACTATATCGCAAATCTTCATCTAAATCCAAGATATTTGTGAGCATCCACTCCAAATATTTGTAATCGCACATGCCGATATCTTCTATATAACGCCCCGCATATTTTCCAAAATTGAGTTTTTGCATCAGTACTTTTTTAGTACCGAGCTCGCACATTTCCTCATGTGTTGCCATGTCTAAAAGGTACTCATAAAGCAATTTCACTACTTTTGCATCACTGAGTGCGTTATGAGCACAAAGCTCTTTTTCTTCATCACGATAAAGTTTCAGCTCATATCTTAAAAATTGTAATGAAAAAAAATCACACTCGCTAATGAGATGTTTTGTCACTCTTAAAGTGTCTATTGTTTGACCCCTAAACTCAAACCCACATGCCAAGAGCATTTTTAAATCAAACTTACTGTTGTGTGCAACAAGTGTCGTGTCCTCTTTGTTATGTTCACACAAAAATTTATAAGTTTCACTCTCTTGTAGTTTTGGTTTGTCCTTGAGCATCTCATTTGTGATGTGATTTATACTTGAAGCTTTTGAGGATATTTTTTTACCTTCATTCACCAAATCGTACTTTTGTACAAAGGTATCTGCATCGACAGCAACTAGGCCAATAGAACAGATTTTATCCTCGTTTTCCAGCCCTGTTGTTTCGATATCTAAAAAAATTAGCATTGCATCATTTTATTTTTTAAATGTTTCAATCATGTCGTAATAGTGTTCAAGAGTCATAAAACTCTTCTCAAATCTATAACGAATAATAAATTCTACTATCTTATTTTTTAAGCCCTCTTCCACACTCTCAGCTCTTCCAAAATACCCAAGAGAGATGTTTTTACTCTTTACTATCGCTTCTTTGTCATAGCCAATCGCTAAAATTTGAAGATATTTTCCCTCTTTTATCACACCTAAACTTTCACTCAAAAGTGACGCACCTGAGAGATTTATAGCTTTAAATTCAAAAAGTTCCACAAAATTTTCTACTTTTTTTTCAATGCCGATTTCATGAAATAACTCTTCCAAAATTTTTAAATTTTCTTTTCTTGCCATCTCATAGCCCGACATTTCATAGCCCGACATTTTAGTTGTTAGTTGTTTTAATCTATCTAGGGCTGTACTCATAACTATTTCCTTTATACGCAATGGTATATCAATTTAGATTAAGATATAATTACAAAAATTTTATCAAACAACTAAAGAGACTAATGGATTACTTAAAAATACAGGGCATTAAATCCCTCAATGGAACAATAAAAATTTCTGGTGCGAAGAATGCATCTCTCCCACTTATTGCTATGACAATACTCGCAAAAAATAGTGTTATTATAAAAAATCTACCTCTCGTTGCAGACATCAAAACGATGCTTAAACTTGTATCAAATCTTGGCGCAGAGTGTGAATTTCAAGAAGACTGCGTTGTTGTAAATACTACAAACATAAAAGAGACAAAAGCTACTTATGACATTGTAAAAACTATGCGCGCTTCTATTTTAGTTTTAGGTCCAATACTCGCAAGATTTGGACATTGTGAAGTTTCACTTCCAGGGGGATGTGCCATAGGTCAAAGACCGATTGATTTGCACCTCAAAGCACTTGAACACATGGGTGCGAAGATAACCATAAAAGCGGGTTATGTTGAAGCAAGTGCGCCAAATGGTCTTAAAGGGTGCGAAATAATCTTTGATAAAATCACTGTGACAGGAACTGCAAATATCGTTATGGCAGCAGCCTTGGCATGTGGAAATACTACAATTATTAATGCAGCAAGAGAGCCAGAAGTGGTTCAGCTTTGTGAAATTTTAAATGCAAATGGCGTACAAATCGATGGCATAGGAACAGGTGTGCTCACTGTTTATGGGACATGTGGAAATCTTATCGACATCCAAGAGTTCGCTGTTATTCCAGACCGTATTGAAGCTGGAACATATCTTTGTGCAGGTGCTATCACACAATCAGAACTCACAATTGTAAATACACAACCAAAACATTTAGGCGCTGTTTTAGCAAAGCTTGAAGATATGGGAAATTCATTTACAATCACAAATGATTCCATAACGATTCATCCCTCGGGAGTCATCAAACCAGTAAAAATCACAACGCAAGAATATCCAGCATTTCCAACAGATATGCAAGCCCAATTTTTAGCTCTTGCAACTCAGGCGAATGGTGTTTCCATCATAGAAGAGAGACTTTTTGAAAATAGATTTATGCATGTGAGTGAACTTCAAAGAATGGGTGCAGATATAACACTTCATGGAAATATCGCAACTGTAATCGGCAAAACACAGCTCAGCGGAACGGATGTTATGGCAACGGATTTAAGAGCTTCAAGTGCTTTAGTTTTGGCTGCTCTTGTAGCGGATGGAGAGACAAATATTCACCGTATTTATCATCTTGACCGTGGGTATGATAGTTTAGAAAAAAAGTTAGAACTCGTCGGTGCTAAAATACAAAGACTTAAAGAGTAGAGGCTCTATAAGCCACCTCTTCGAGCTAGGAGACTTCTTGCAAGAAGTCTATTTCTTCTCTTGAAATATAATCATTTCATAAACACTTTTTTTAGTCACAAGCGCTTTGTCTGAAGAGACGGAGTGGTTACTTTTTGCTTTCATAACTTCTCTTCTTAACTCCATCATATCCTCTTCCATCTCATCAACATTGACTTTTAATCTCAAAATAATATCAACACCCGCCAAATTAACACCAAGCTCACGCGTAAGTCTCAAAATAAGCTTTATTCTATCAATATCTCTTTGTGAGTAGAGTCTGATACGACCATTTGACCTTGATGGGCAAACAAGATTTTCTCTCTCGTATTGTCTGAGCGTTTGTGGATGTATATCTAAGATTTTAGCCACTATACTAATAAGATAAACTGGCTCATCGTACTGGTGCATCATGGAGTTATTCCTTTGGTAATTTTTCTTTCATAGCTTCAACGAGAGCTTCATCTAAATCTTCAACTTTTGGTAAAACAATATTTGCTCGTAAGTAAAGGTCACCACGAACCTTTGTTTTACGGTTCATCGCACCCATCTCTTTGACCCGAAATCTCTGCCCATTTTTAGTGTTTTGAGGAATTTTTAGTTTAATCTCTTTTTCCAGAGTCTCAACAGCGATTTTTTCTCCAAAAAGTGCAGCATAAAGAGGCACATCAAAGCTTTTTACGATGTCATCCTCTTCTCTGACATAATCAGGATTTGAAGCAACGGTTATCTTTAAAAACAAATCTCCCGCGCGTCCACCTTGCGCATGTCCTTTTCCTTTCACACGCATTTTTTCACCACTCTTCACCCCAGCAGGAATCTTGATGTCAAATCTTTCGCCATTCACAGAAACAGAGTGTGACCCACCAAGAATTGAGACAACAAAAGGAACAGTAACACTTGTTTCGATATCAAGGTTTGGCTCTTGTTGTGCATATCCACCACCGCCAAAACCTCCTCCGAAGCCTCCGCCACCAAAGCCACCGCCACCGCCAGAAAACATACTTCTTAAAATTTCATCTAAATCAGCGTTACCACCACGAGAGTGTGAACGAGAAAAGTCATGAAAATTTTGTCCACCGAACATATTGTCACCGACTCTGTCATACTGTGCTTTTTTATCTTTATCACTTAAAATCTCATATGCTGCATTAATCTCTTTAAATTTATCTTCAGCTTTTGGGTCTTTGTTGACATCTGGATGGTACTTTCTTGCTAGTTTTCTATATGCTTTTTTTATCTCTGCTTCATTTGCACTCTCTGTAATTTCAAGTGTTTCGTATAATGATTTAG
The DNA here is from genome assembly GCA_041662265.1 of Sulfurimonas sp. Taxonomy (GTDB): domain Bacteria; phylum Campylobacterota; class Campylobacteria; order Campylobacterales; family Sulfurimonadaceae; genus Sulfurimonas. Next base: position 337,751 of record JBAZSV010000004.1, on the reverse strand, counting down.
CCATTTGTTTTTTCCTAAAAGTTATATTTTTTATTTATTAAGCGGGATTATATCATAAGGGTTGAGTGGATGTCAATCAAGGTGTGAGAGAGAAATTATAACCCTAAATGTTGCAATAACTTTGCATTTACTTCCTCTAACTCTTTTTTTGTAAGAAAAGTAACCATGATTTGAAGATCTATTCTACTCATATCCAAAGTGCATAATTCATTTATACATATCTCACTCTCATACAAAAGTTTATCTCTTGCATCTATTTTTATTCTCAAATTTCCACCACTAATATTTGTGGTAAGCGGAATAACCGTTACACCCTTAAACGCAACTTTGTCTATATTTCTGTTTGCTATGTCATTTTGGATAATAAGTGCTGGTCTGATTTTGCCAAACTCGCTGTTCTGTTTTTTACCAAAATTGACAAGATATATTGCACCTCTTCTCATGAATAATCTTCCACAACTTCTTCTATTTCCAAAAATTCTTGATAGGATTTTTTGCTCAAAGCTTCTGAATTTTGCAAAAGATAAAGCTCATCTTCGATTTTCAATTTAAGTTTTTCATACAATTCATAAGGTATCACAACACTTTTTATAATATGTTTTTTCGCATCTTCAACAAATGTAATATCCAAAGGTTGCGTAATATAGGAGGGTTTTTTGATAAAGTCGCTTGAGTTTATAGTAATCATTAATAATTGGAAGAGATACAAAAAGCTATTTTGGTATCCTGCTAGATGATAACAATAGAAAATGGATTTGTAGATTACGATTTAACACGGCTCAAAAATATATTTCTATACATGAGGTAGATAAAGAAGAGACAAAATATGCCATTGACAAATTAGAAGATATTTATAGTTATAAAGAGCAGTTAAAAGCTGTTGTTGAGAGATTGATAAAATAAATTTTCCACATGCCAAGAAAAGCTGGCATGTGGAAATAAAATGCTAATAAACTTCACGCAAAACTCATTTTTTACTAGCTGTCAAACGAACTCTAAAATTGGACGCTTAAATTAAAAAATAGTTTCACTTACCTAATAATACCTTTTAGGAAAGGTAAAACTATATTTTACTTTTGGTAGTGGTATTTACAAGAAGCAATGATAATGGATGTTTCTGTTATTTTGTAAACTAAGCGATGTTCATCTGTGATTCTTCTTGAGAAATAACCAGCAAGTTCATGTTTTAGAGCTTCTGGTTTTCCAAGTCCCATAAAAGGGCTTCTATCAATATCTTTTATAAGTGTTATTATTTTTTGGTAAATCTTTTTGTTGTCTACTGCCCAGCTCGTAAAATCAACAAAAGCCACGCCCTCAAAAACAACTTGTCTCATTGAAAGAGTTTCGGGTCTGCTACTACAAGATTTTCACTATTGGCAATATTTGAGATAGATTGCATCAACACATCTTTATTGGCTTTGGAAGCACAAAGATACTCAGTATCATCTGTTTCTGATACAAACAACTCAATCCTTTTATTTTGAAACATTACTTTTAGTTTATCAATAAAAGAGTAATCAAGTTCGTTACTATCGAGTACGAAGCTGGCTTGCATTATTTCTCCTTAAATTATTTATTTTTGTAATTTAGAAGATTATACACAAAAATAGATAAATCTATAAAATAGTAAATTTTCCACATGCCAAGAAAAAGCTGGCATGTGGAACTCAAAAGTGCTAATGTAAAAAGTGGCGAACTTCTGAAAAATATAAACTCATGCCAAACTCATTCGCAGCATCAATAATCTCTTCATCTCTGATGCTTCCACCTGGTTCAATAACAGATTTTACACCCGCTGCTGCAGCTGCGTCAATACTGTCACGGAAAGGAAAAAATGCTTCACTCGCTAACGCTGCACCCGTTACATCCAGACCCATCTCTTTTGCTTTTTTGAGGGCGCATTGACTTGCGTCCACACGGCTTGTCATACCCATACCCACAGCGACCATTGCAGAGTTTTTCACATACACAACACAGTTTGATTTTGTGAGACTTGCTACTTTGTATGCTATTTCCATGTCTTTGAGCTCTTGTGCAGTTGCCGTATTTTTCGTCATCAGTTTTGCATTTTTGACTTCATCTTCGCCCACTTTGTCAGCATCTTGATAAACAAAACCGCCGTCAATGTGTTTAAAATCTTTTGTGTCATTTGCAAGAACTAACTTATCGCTTCCCATCTCAAAAAGTTTAATGCGTTTTTTACTTGCAAAAACCTCTTGTGCCTCTTCTGTGATGCGTCCAGCAATGATAACTTCCAAAAAAATCTCATTCATTTTAAGTGCCAACTCTTTAGTTACCACACCATTCACTGCCACAACACCGCCAAAAGCTGAAACTGGGTCACATTTGAGTGCTTCTTCGTACGCTTCAAGAAGTGTATCTTTTATAGCAAATCCACATGGATTTCCGTGTTTTGTGATACATACAGCATTTTCATTACCAAATGCTGATGCGATTTTTACAGCACCACTTAGGTCGTTTAGATTGTTAAAACTCGCTTCGCCTTTGAGTGTTGTAAAGTTATCTGAATAGTGTGTATCAAACTCATACAAAGCACCTTTTTGGTGAGGATTTTCGCCATAACGCGTGTCCATAACTTTGTTTCCAACGATAAACTGCTTCGCACCAAAACCACCGTGAAAACGAGAGTTCATATAGTTTGCAATCATGCTGTCATACGCCGCTGTGTGTTCATACGCTTTTATCATAAAGTTACGGCGAAATTCGAGTGTATTTTTCTCATTTTCTATCGCGTCAATTACAGAAGCATAATCTTTTACATCTGTCACAATAATCACGCTATCAAAGTTTTTTGCAGCGCTTCGTACCATCGCTGGTCCACCGATGTCGATGTTCTCTATAATCTCTTCAAAATCATCTGTTTTTTCTATTGTCGCTTTAAACGGGTAAAGATTCACACATACTAAATCAATCGCTTCAACACCCAACTCTTTAGCTTGGTCTAAGTGTGATTGTTTGTCTCGACGATGCAAAATACCACCATGTACAAAAGGGTTCAGCGTTTTTACACGCCCCTCAAAACACTCAGGAAATTTTGTAACTTCATCTATTTCAATAGCGTTCAAGCCATTTTCTATAAGTATCTTGTAAGTTCCGCCTGTTGAGATAATCTCATAACCATTTTTTACAAGTGATTTACAAAAATCAACCACGCCACTTTTGTCATTTACACTTACCAATGCTCTTTTCATCTTTTTCCTTGAAAAATTTATTGCGGAATTTTATCTTATTTGAGTTTATATGATGGTAAACTAAGAAAAAAATTGGTGGCTGATTATGAAAAATATTGCTATTTTATGTTCAGGCGGAGATGTTTCTGGGATGAATCCAGCTATAAAACATTTTGTGGAATATTCACTCAAAAGAGGTTTAACTCCCTATTTCGTTTATGATGGATATGAGGGTTTGATTGATAATAACATCACAAAAGCAACTTATAAAGATGTCTCAGGAATCATAAACAGAGGTGGAACACAAATCGGCTCGGCGAGAAGCAAAAGATTTATGCAACCAGAGTTTAGAGAAATAGCGAAAAAAAATCTGGATGCCCTTGATATCCACATGCTAGTAGTTCTTGGTGGAGATGGCTCTTTTAGGGGACTTGACATATTTTATAAAGAGCATGGAGTTCAATTTTGTGGTGTTCCCTCCACCATCGATAACGACATTAACGGTACGCATTACTGTTTAGGGGTGGATACCGCACTCAATATTATCAAAACTTCCATCGATGCCATTCGCGATACAGCAGCTTCATTTAAAAGAGCCTTTGTGATTGAGACTATGGGTCGAGATTGCGGATATTTGGCACTCATTTCTGCCATAACCTCGGGTGCTGAACTTTGTCTTATTCCTGAAATAGCGTATGATTTAAAGGATTATGAAGAAAATTTCAAAGAACAGATTAAAAATGGAAGAAGATATTTTATAGCCATAGCTTCTGAGGGCATAAAACAAAATTCACAAGAGATAGCCGACTGGTTTGAAAATAAAATCGGCATAGAATCACGCGTGAGTGTTTTAGGACATATTCAAAGAGGCGGAAATCCAACGATTTATGACAGACTTATGGCATATAAATTTGTTACTTACGCCATAAATGGACTGCTTGAAGGCAAAGATGAGAGTGTAATTTGTTACTCAAAAAGTGGATTTGAGTATAAAAGTATAGAAGAAGTGACAGCTAATAAATATAAACTGGATTTAGAATTGGTAAATTTTTTATAATAGACTTCTTGCAAAACTAAGATTGCTTCGTCGTTCCTCTTCGCAATGACCGTCATTGCGAGCAAAGCGAAGCAATCTAAAAAAAGAGTTTTGCAAAAAGTCTAAACTATAAAAACTCTCCACATGCACGGTGAGCATCGCGAGGAAGTACTCTTGGGGTGCCAAGTAAAAGTGGAAAGTTGTTCGGCATGTGGAAAGTTGCTTTTTTAGCGAACATTCTCCAAATAAAGAAGAGTTACATCATCTTCAAAATCATGCTCTGATATTTTTTTCATAGCCTCTTTTATAGTAGATGAGTTGTTGATGATTTTTTCTGGCATATACTCTTTTAAATCATTATTTTGATGTTCAAGTATTCCATCACTGTACAACAGTATTGACTCCCAATGACCTACCTCCATAGTACTACAAATGGGTGTTGGAGAGAAATTCATAAAAGGTGTATTATTTGCTTTTACTCGTATAACTTCATCTCCTTTTCTTATCAAAAATGGATACATTCCACCCGAAGAGTATGTGAGAGATTTTCTATCTGGACTTATCATAATCATCGTGTAAGAAAGCTGTTCTATCTCTCCTAAAAATGTTCTTGCTATGGGGTAAAGTTTTTCTATCAGCTCTTCAATTGCATTCATACTATAAACAAATTGATTGAGCATTGAAGAGATTGCAAAAACTGTTAAAGCAGGAGAAATACCATGACCCTGCCCATCTATAAGATAGACAAAAAGAGAACCATCATTCATTTTGTAAAGAGAATAAAAATCACCACTTAATACATCGGAAGCGAGATGAAGAACAGTAGCTTCATCTTCATTCATATCATTGATAATTCCTGCTTCAAGCTTATCTTTTGCTAAATGTTCTTGCTGATTCGTATAAGCATTCATTTCTTCAATTTTGCGATTTAATTCGGAGAGTTGCGTTATGTCATGTCGGATGGATATATATTCTACTATTTCACCATCTGCATCTAGAATAGGAAATATTGAAGCACTCACGGTATATCTCGTTCCATCTTTTCGTAAGTTTGAGATTACGCCTTCCCAAACATTTTTAGATTGTATAGTTTCCCATAATTCTTTAAACAGACTCGATGGTATCATGGGGTCTCTTAGAATATTATGTGCTTTTCCGATGAGTTCTTCTTTAGAGTAACCTGATATTTCAATAAATTTACTGTTTACATAAGTGATAATACCTTTCAAATCAGCTTTTGAAACGATATTTGTTGCATCCACTATTTTGTTGTACTGCCGAAAAATAGAGAGTTCACTTTGAGATATTTCAACTAATGTATCCATTTTTATGATTCCAAACCCTCGCCATAATATTTTTTTAAAACTAAAAGTAATGGATTATACTATAAAGTTTAAATTTTGCTATCTTTTATCTCAAGATTATTATTAAGTGCGTAAAGTAAGTTTTACCGAACTATAAACATATTGTTTAAGATATTTCAATAATTTATTATCCAACAAATCGGTAGCCAATTCCTGTTTCGGTAATGATTCTTTTAGGACGGGCGGGATCTGCTTCAATTTTTTGGCGCAGTTGATTGATAAAAACACGCAAATAGTGTGTCTCATGCTGATAACCAACTCCCCATATAGTTTTTAAAAGCCATGAATGGGTAAGTGCTTTACCGTGGTTTTCCATAAAAACTCGAAGAAGTTTAAACTCTTTGGGCGTGAGTTTGATACTTATATCATCTATTGTAACAACTCTATACGATATATCCATCGTTATTGCACCAACAACTAAAAGTGATGGGGTAGTCGATGTCGGAAGTAAACGACGCAAATTTGCTTGAATACGGGCGATAAGCTCATCTGTACTGAAAGGTTTGGTCACATAATCATCGGCTCCTGCATTCAGCGCGGCTATTTTGTCTAATTCGTCATGAATTGCAGATACAACAATCACGGGAGTTTCTTCATCTTTACGATAACGCTCTAAAAACTTTACACCGCTCATATCTGGCAATCCCAAATCAAGCAAAATCAAATCGAAATGTTTATCAGACCCTTTTTTTAACCCTTCTTTTCCCGTTGCAGCCATTTCTGTCATAAATCCTGCGAATGCGAGTGTCATCGCAAGTAAACGGCGAATGGAGGAATCATCATCTATAATTAGAATATGGGGTGTCATGATTCACCGCGCAGTGTTACCCGAACACAAAAATGGTCATTTTCCATTTCTATCATCAAGTTTCCACCATGTGCTTCGATAATAGTTTGAGAAAGACGCAGACCAATCCCCGACCCCGGTTTACCTTGGGCATTATCCAACCGACCTGAGACAGTACCAAGGGTGCTAATTGTGTCGGCTGAGGGAAGATTTCCATTGTTGCAAATGACTAAATAGAGATCATTAAATGCAGATGTCATCTCGATACTCACTTCATCTCCGTATTTAAACGCATTATCTAGTAGATTTCCGATTGCTAATTGAAGCAGAGTAAAATCTGCCGTAATAGGTGGAAACTCAGCGCTAAAAGAGAGTTTTGCTTGTCGATGCCAATCATTTTCGGCTATAGATAATGCAGATGAGACCACTTCTTCCAATCGTCCCATCGTCATATTTAGAGGTGTTCTCTGCTCACGAAATCGTGCATTAACAAGTAGATTATCTATTACCTTTTCCATACGGCGTGATCCCTCTACAATAGTTTGAATCATTGCTTCTTTGTCGTTTGTTCCAAGGATAAAATTCCGATTTGCAAGATTTGTAGCAGCACCTCGAATAAGTGTTAAAGGGGTTCTAAGTTCGTGAGATAAAAGGTCAAGTAAACTTTTTTGCATGGTAGCAACTATACGATCTTGTTTCGAATCTTTAGTTAATAAGGTCAATATCGGTCCAGTCATAAAGGTAGTTACCAGTGCCATGATAACAAACATTGTAAAGAGTTCTGTTGAGAGAATTCCCATATCATAGCCGATGTTCAATACAACCAATTCCATTAATCCTCGCGTGTTCATGAGTATTCCCAACGCAAAAGAATCCCGCCAATTAAAGCCCATAAATTTTGACGCTAACGAACTTCCAAATAATTTTCCAGTGACGGCAATAATGATAATGAGTCCGCAAACAAGCCATGCATCGCTCGTATTGAGCAGTCCAATCTCTGCTCGAAGCCCAGTAAGTGCAAAAAAGAGAGGGAGTAATACGAGAAGGCTGACATATTCCAAACGCGAAGCAATCAGCTCTTTGAGCCTAGAAGTTGCAGAGGATGGCATCATGGTACCTGCCATAAAAGCACCAAATAGGGCGTGAATTCCGATTGATTCGGTGACAAGTGAAGAGATGAGAAGCAAGACCACGATGGCTGACATCCCATTCATACTGAGTCGTTCACTTTGAGTGCGCCCAATTTTAGCAAGAAGAGGACGAATACCATAAAACATAATAACAACATACAAAGCGATAAAGAGTAACAGAAACAGGGATGAACCCAGCGTTCCAGAAATCGAGAGAGTGATAATAAGAGCTAAAATATACCATGCGGTGATGTCATCCGTTGCGGCGCAGGTAATTGCCATCGCGCCGTAGCGAGTATCTGTGAGATTTTTCTCCTTAATAATGCGAGCTAGGACAGGAAAGGCGGTAATGCTCATGGCAATCCCGATAAAAAGGGCAAACGGCATGAACAAAACATTTTTGGGAGCAAACAGCGGATAGAGCCAATAGGATAGGACTACTCCCAAAAAGAAAGGGAAGATTATACTGGCATGGCTGATAAAAACCGAAGCACTTGATTGTTTTTTTATTTTTTCGAAATCAAGTTCCATTCCAACGACAAACATGAAAAAAATTAACCCGAGCTGACTGATGAGACTGAGATTGCTCAAGGACTCTTTTGGAAATAAAATGAGAAAAAATTCAGGAAAAAATAGCCCTAACAAGGATGGACCAAGGATAATCCCTGCGATAATTTCTCCCACAACCGTAGGCTGGGCAACAAAAGAGACTAAAAAACCGAAAAAACGAGTAGCAACCATAATCACAATAATCTGAATCAGCAAAAGAGCTAAGGGATGATGTAATTGCTTCAATAAATTTTCAATCAAACCTGCACTTAGTGTTGCATGAGGCAGAACAGCATATAAGATGGTTGCACTTTCTAAGTTGCTTCCTATATGAAGGACATAAGCGATTGCGCTACCGAAAAAGGCGATAATAGCGATATATAAAAGGATAGTGTTTTTCATGCCGAAAGTGTAGCAGAGAATATATCAGGAAAGTATCAATATATAAATTTAAAAGCTTATTCTAATACCGAAGTTGTGATTAAATGCGTACCATCAGTGAATAAAGTTGCCTCCTTAAAAGAAGTTAAAATTTAAAGAATAATTTTTATCCATTAAGTTTGACTATTGTATAATTTCTTTATGAAAAATTATACAAATACTTTAAGACAACATAACTTAAAAGCTACTCCACAGAGATTAGCGATTGTTGATGCTTTATTTGTTCATGGGCATATGAACACAGAATCTCTCTATTTTATGATGCTAGAAAAATTTAGTTCTATCTCTTTGGCAACGATTTACAAAAATATTAACCTCATGATAGAGAAGAGTTTTATTCAAGAAGTTAAACTTCCACATGCCAAGTCTGTGTATGAACTTACAAAAACTTCTCACTCACATCTCTTGTGTAAAAAATGCGGTGCTATCGAAGATGTCGAGATAAACTTAGACAAATTTGTGCTTGAAATTTCAAAAACAAATCAGTTTCAAATAGATAAAACCGACTTCGTTCTCTCAGGCAATTGCAAAAACTGTCAATAATCCAAAATTATTAGGGATAGTTTTAATTACTCCTTAGAACTATTTTTGTATAATCGCATATTAATTTATCCAAGAAGGAATACCATGCGTGGTTATAAGATTTTTGCAGGTTCTGCAAGTATTGATTTTGCAAAAGAAGTTTGTCAGATTTTAGATGTTCCCCTAGCGAAGGCGGATATAAAAAGATTTAGTGATGGTGAAATCTCCGTTCAAATCGCTGAAAGTGTGCGTGGTCGTGATGTGTTTATTGTTCAGTCCACTGGAGCACCATCTAATGACAACTTAATGGAACTTCTCATTATGACGGATGCGCTTCGCCGTTCATCTGCAAGTAGCATTACAGCCGTTGTTCCTTACTTTGGCTATGCAAGACAAGACCGTAAAGCTGCTCCTCGTGTACCAATTACAGCAAGATTAGTTGCAGATATGTATGAAGCGGCTGGAATAAATAGAGTTGTAACAATCGATTTACATGCGGGTCAAATCCAAGGTTTTTTCAATATTCCTGTGGATAATCTTTATGGTTCAGTAACCTTTGAAAACTACATCAAAAGCAAAAATCTCAAAAATCCTATCATCGCTTCTCCAGATATTGGTGGTGTGGCAAGAGCGCGTTACTTTGCCTCACGCATGGGTTTAGAGATGGTTATCGTTGATAAACGCCGTGAAAAAGCAAATGAGAGTGAAGTTATGAACATCATCGGGGATGTAACAGGCAAAGATGTTATTATGATTGACGATATGGTGGACACAGCGGGAACAATGGTCAAAGCTGCAACTGCACTCAAAAACAAAGGTGCAACTTCAGTTATGGCATGTGCAACGCACGGAGTTTTAAGTGGAAAAGCGTATGAAAACCTAGAAAATGGCGAACTCGATGAGCTTATCGTTACAAATACACTTATCTCTAAAGAACACCCAAAAGTCATCGTTTTAACCGTTGCGCCTCTTTTTGCTGAAGTTATTCGTCGGGTTTACCACAACGAAAGCGTTAATTCACTTTTTGCTTAATTAAGGAAATATTTATTGAAAAACATTAGAAACTTCTCTATTATCGCACATATCGACCATGGTAAAAGTACTTTAGCCGACCGTATTATTCAAGAGTGTGGTGCGGTGAGCGATAGAGAACTTACAAAGCAGATGATGGATACTATGGACATCGAACAAGAGCGCGGGATTACCATCAAAGCGCAAAGTGTGCGACTTGATTATGTCAAAGATGGTGAGCATTATATTCTTAACCTCATCGACACTCCGGGGCATGTGGATTTCTCTTATGAAGTAAGTAAATCTTTAGCTTCAAGCGATGGCGCACTTCTTATAGTCGATGCGGCTCAGGGCGTTGAAGCGCAAACGATTGCAAATGTTTATTTGGCAATGGAAAATAATCTTGAACTTATTCCTGTTATAAATAAAATCGATTTACCTGCGGCAGACCCTGTAAAAGTTGCAGAGGAGATTGAAACAAGTATCGGCATAGACGCTACGGACGCTTGTTTAGTGTCAGCAAAAACGGGTGTTGGCATACGCGCGCTCATTGACGCGATTGTAGATAGAATTCCTGCTCCTGTTGGAAACCCCGATGCAACCACAAAAGCAATTATTTATGACTCTTGGTTTGACCAGTATCTTGGTGCTCTAGCACTTGTTCGTGTTTTTGATGGCAATATTAAAAAAGGTCAAAATATTCAACTTATGAGCAATCTCGAAGAACACCATATTCTTGATTTAATGTATCCTCATCCACTTAAGCGCATCAAAACTGACTCTATTGAGTGTGGTGAAATTGGTATAGTTGTTCTTGGACTTAAAGAGGTAAGTGTCATCAATGTTGGCGATACAATTACCGATGCTAAAAATCCTGCAACCGAGCCTGTTGGAAGATATGAACCGGCTAAACCTTTTGTATTTGCTGGTATATATCCAATAGATACAGATGATTTTGAAAATTTACGCGATGCACTCAATAAACTAAGACTCAACGATAGTTCTCTCTCTTATGAGCCTGAAACCTCACTCGCTCTTGGTTTTGGTTTTCGTGTCGGATTTTTAGGTATGCTTCATATGGAAGTTATTAAAGAGAGACTTGAGCGTGAATTCGACCTTGATTTAATCGCTTCTGCACCCTCTGTTATCTATCAAGTTTATCTCAATAATGGTGAAAAAGTTAATGTTCATAACCCTTCGGAGCTTCCGGAAGTAAACAAAATTGACAGAATTGAAGAGCCTTATGTAAGAGCTACCGTGATAACTCCAAGTGAATATCTTGGAAATATCATAACACTTTTGATAAATAAACGCGGTACACAAAGCAAAATGACTTATCTTAATGAAAATAGAGTGATGCTTGAGTATGAAGTTCCAATGAATGAGATAGTTGTTGACTTTTACGATACCTTAAAATCAATCTCTAAAGGGTACGCTTCGTTTGATTATGAACCAATAGATTTTAGAGTAGGCGATCTTGTAAAACTTGACATTAAAGTAGCTGGTGAAGCCGTTGATGCACTCAGCATTGTTGTGCCTCGTAATCAAGCTCTCTCTCGTGGTCGTATTTTAGTTAAAAATATGAAAGAAATAATTCCTCGTCAACTTTTTGAAGTTGCTGTACAAGCCTCTTTAGGTTCACAAGTTATTGCTCGTGAGACTGTGAAATCGATGGGTAAAAATGTCACTGCGAAGTGTTACGGTGGAGATATTACCCGTAAACGCAAGCTTTTGGAAAAACAAAAAGCTGGTAAAAAAAGAATGAAGTCCATAGGAAAAGTACAACTTCCAAGCGAAGCATTTATGTCTGTTTTGAAGATGGATTAAAAAGTTTCACTATGAAATGTATGCTGTGTGAGGGCTTTTCACTCACACATCTCTGTTCCACATGCCAAGACACATATCTCACTCCATCCATTTATAAACGAAAAATCTTCAATAACATCGAAGTCCTCTCTTTTTACAAATATAGTGAAATCAAAGAACTTTTACATACAAAACATACTGATTTAGGTTTTTATATCTACTCCATTTTGGCGAAAAAGAGTTTTAAGAAATTTGCTAACGAGTTTGAATTTCCTCATGTGCCCGAGCAAAGCGACAAATGCCCTTGGGGTACCATACATTCCATTGCGATTGATGATAATGCTAAAAGTGGATACTCACACACAGCCATTTTAAATAAAGAGTTAAAAAGCGAGTTTATTACTCCACTTTTTGGTAAACTAAGAGCAAAAAGCAGTACCTCTTACTCTGGAAAAAGTAAAGAATTTAGACTTTTACACCCTCGAAACTTTGAACTCAAAGAGTTTCAAGAAAGAAGTGTTATTTTGGTCGATGATATTATTACAACAGGTTTCACCTTAACACAAGCCATTCAAACAATGCATAAAGCAAACAAAGAAGTGCTTTTTTGCATCACTTTAGCAGATGCTGGTCTCAAGTAATCAAGTATATTTATAAAAAAACTTTTAAATTTAATAATACTTGATATAGATAGACTAAACTAACCTAACAATAATGACTAAATAAGTACTTGACATTGTTACACTCAATATGTATAATATCGCTATCTTTTATAAAAGAAGGAGTACAAAAACAATTATGCCACAACATCCAAATGAAGAAATACAAAAAGAACCCCTCGCAGAAGAGGTTATAAAAGATATACATGCTGATGAAGCGGAAGCCGAAGCAGTAGCGGTTGAAAATGAATTTGACCTTTTACAAGATGAACTTTTAGCTTTAAAAGATAAATATGCGCGAGTTCATGCTGATTTTGATAATATCAAAAAAAGGTTAGAGAGAGAAAAATATACAGCCGTAGAGTACTCAAACGAGAAATTTGCAAAAGATATGATTCCAGTTATGGATTCACTTCAAATGGCGATAGCTTCAGCATCAGCAGATGCACCAGCCACTGAACTTTTAGCAAAACTAAAAGAAGGAATGGAGTTGACACTTAAACAATTAACAACTTCATTAGAAAAACATGGGGTAACAATGGTTTCACATGATGAGCCATTTGATCCAAATATTCACAATGCTATTCAGAGTGTTGATAGCGATGCGGTTGAGAGTGGGCAGATTGTGCAAACTTTTCAAACTGGTTATAAATATAAAGAGAGACCTTTGCGTGAAGCAATGGTAGTTGTCGCGAATTAGAATAATATAAACTAGTATATAAAAAAGATGCAAAGCATCTAACTTCAGTCGTCTTAGCGGCGCAAGCGGAGTAAAAGGGACTTGTTCCTTTTACGGACTAATAAATGGAGCGAATGAATTTGCTTCATTTTATGAAATAAAATAAAGGAAATTATAATGAGTAAAGTTATCGGTATAGATTTAGGAACAACAAATTCATGTGTAGCAGTGTATGAGGGTGGTGAGGCGAAAATCATCCCAAATAAAGAGGGTAAAAATACAACTCCTTCCGTTGTAGCGTTTACAGATAAAGGTGAAGTTTTAGTTGGAGACCCAGCAAAACGCCAAGCGATTACAAACCCAAACAAAACAATCTCTTCAATTAAGAGAATTATGGGTCTTATGATGAGTGAAGAAAATGCAAAAGCAGCACACGATAAAGTAACTTACAACATCGTTGATAAAGACGGCATGGCTGCAGTAGATGTAGCTGGTAAAATCTACACTCCACAAGAGATTTCAGCGAAGATTTTGTCTAAACTCAAAGAAGATGCTGAGAGTTATTTAGGTTCAACTGTAACTGACGCGGTTATTACAGTTCCAGCGTACTTCAATGATGCACAAAGAAAGGCTACAAAAGATGCTGGTACTATTGCAGGACTGAATGTTCTTCGTATTATTAACGAGCCAACTGCTTCTGCACTTGCGTATGGACTAGAGAGTAAATCAGAAGAGAATGTACTTGTTTATGACCTTGGTGGTGGAACATTTGATGTTACTGTTTTAGAGATTAGTGATGGTACTTTTGAAGTTCTCTCAACAGATGGAAACGCATTTTTAGGTGGTGATGACTTTGACAACAAAATCGTTGATTACCTCAATAGCGAATTCAAAAATACACATGGTATTGACCTTAAAAACGACAAAATGGCTCTTCAAAGATTAAAAGATGCTGCTGAAAATGCAAAAAAAGAGCTTTCAAGTTCAACTGAAACAGAGATTAACTTACCGTTTATCACTATGACAGAAGCAGGACCACAACACCTTGTTATCAAACTTACTCGTGCGAAGTTTGAAGGTATGATTGAATCTTTAATCAAAGAAACAATTGACCATATTAAAACAGCTATGAAAGAGTCTGGTTTAGAAAACAACCAAATCAAAGAGATTATTATGGTTGGTGGTTCTATCCGTGTTCCAAAAGCTCAAGAGATGGTTTCTGCTTACTTTGGTGGCAAAACACTTAACAAAAGTGTAAATCCTGATGAAGTTGTAGCCGCTGGTGCTGCGATTCAAGGTGGAGTTTTAAGAGGAGATGTAAAAGATGTTCTTCTTTTAGATGTTACTCCATTATCACTTGGTATCGAGACTTTAGGTGGTGTTGCTACAAAAATCATTGAAAAAGGTACAACGATTCCAGTGAAAAAATCTCAGGTTTTCTCAACTGCAGAAGACAACCAACCAGCTGTAAGTATTTCAGTTGTTCAAGGGGAGCGAGAGTTCGCAAAAGACAATAAATCTTTAGGTTTGTTTGAACTAGGAAACATTGCAGCAGCTCCAAGAGGTGTTCCTCAAATCGAAGTAACTTTTGACATCGACGCTAACGGTATTTTAACTGTAAGCTCAACGGACAAAGGTACAGGTAAATCTCAGTCAATCACAATCTCTGGAAGTTCAGGGTTAAGTGAAGAAGAAATTAACAAAATGGTTCAAGATGCAGAAGCACATAAAGCGGAAGATTCAAAAAGAAGAGCGTTAGTTGACCTTAAAAATCAAGCGGATGCGCTCATAGCGCAGACTGAAAAATCTTTAGGAGAAATCGGTGAAAAAATTTCTGCGGAAGAAAAAGCAACAATTGAAGCTGCAATAGTGGACTTAAAAGATACTCTCAAAGATGAAAATGCAACGAAAGAGCAAATCGAAGCGAAAGTAAAAACTTTAACAGATGCAAGTCATAAAATGGCAGAGCAGATGTACAAAAAAGAAGAAGGTGGCGAAGCTGGACAAGCAGACACTAAAAAGAAAAAAAATGACGAAGATGTTATCGACGCTGAAATAGAGTAAGTTCAAATTTCACATGCCATGAAATAATCTTGGCATGTGGAACTCTCTAAAAAAATAATTGTTTTGGCATTTGGAAATAAACTTTCCACATGCCAAACTTAATGACCGTAATGTTTAAAATCCTCTTTAGCAATTTCTCTAGCTTTATTAAAATCCATTATTTCGCCACCAAATTCAGCTTGAAACTTTTTAGCATCCGCTTCATTTAAAAAAGCATATTTACTTACTTTTGTCATTGTTCCTCTTTTACTACTACCAACAACATAATAAGCCTTATTAACATCGATAAACTTGAGTGAAGCCACATCTACAACTTTTGGATTTTTAAGCTCAATACCCTCACCCAAATGCTCTTCAAGACAGTGAATTGAGCAGTATTGATAATTTTTGCCATCAAATGTTGCTGCGTGACTCGTTTTATAAAACTTTACCAAATCCATTCCACATCGAATACAATATCCTTTTTTCTCGCCCTCTTGAACTAAAGTAGCATCTTCTTTATTGACTGACTGAAACATTCCATTTGAAACATTCATACTATTTTGAGATGAACAACCTAAAATAAACATACCAATAACTACGGCACTTACTATTTTTAACATAATTTTTCCTTTGTATTATTTTCATAAATAGTATCCATAAATAATTACATAAGAGTTAAATTGACTATAATTCTATAAAAAAATAGGGGGTTAGATATAAAATGAAAGAAAAAATAAAACACTATTTAAAAGAAGTTGTACTATTTTTTGTAATTTTAACTGTTTTAGCGAATGGTATTAGTTTTTACAAAAGTATGGAGTTAAATAAACAACCGCTGAGTATAAAGGAAATTACTCTTTTGGATAATAAAAGATATACCTTTGCAAATAATAAGCCTATTCTTATACATTTTTGGGCTTCATGGTGTCCTACTTGCAAGATGGAAGCTTCCAATATCAATAGCATTGCTAAAAGTTATGAAGTAGTGACAATAGCAGTTAAATCTGGAAACGATGAGGAAATAAAAAAGTTTTTAGCTGATAATCATTTAGATGTTAAAGTTCTCAATGATGACTCAGGTTTTTACGCAAATAAATTTAATATTGCAGCATTTCCTACAACGCTTATCTATGACAAAAATAAAGATCTACTCTTTAGTGAAGTTGGCTATACAAGTACTTGGGGTTTATATCTTAGAATGTGGTGGGCAAGTTTATAAAAAGTTGAGCACTTTGTCGCTACGCTTTGGCACATATGGATTTCCACATGCCACAAAGATTTGTCGCTACGGCATGTGGAAATTTCCACATGCCGTAAAATAAAGAACTACTTTTTAATATTTACAGCATACGCTTTATCTGAAAGTGGAACCCAAGGGCGTTTTATATGTCTTGGACGACGCATTTTAGAATTTTCATCTAATCCACGACTCAGTTGGTCTCTCCAACCTTGATACACTTTGAAGTTATTTTCATAATTTACATAAATATCGCCTATCTTGTCACCTTTTTGTGAAGGCTCTAAAATAACTTTATGGTGCCAGCAGTGCATACCAGATACTGGGTCTGGATGTGGGGCAGCCACAGCATTTTGCCATGAACCACTGAGCCCATCCCACCAAATATTTCCACTATCTCGGTTGTAATTAGCAAATCGCTCCGCTTTGAATGGTTTGATACCCTCAACATATTTGAGTTTACCCTCTTTTCCATCCATCTGAACTTCAGCTGTTGGAACACCAAAACTATTTAAACCAGCTGTTCCACTATAATCTTCTATCTTAACTTGTGAACCCTCTTTACCCACATTTTCAAACGCAAGTGCAACAAATTTAGGGTCATTTATATTTCTAGCCATCGGCTGTGGATCAATTTTCCCATCTGTAACACCATTAGGAATTGTTACTGCATTTGTAAGTTTCCATCTTCCACCATGGTGAGAACAAGCAAGTGTACCAGGAAGTACGCCCTCAGTTGGAACTGCCATTGCAACAAAATATCCTGATTCTAAGCCTGTCAAACTATCTACAATTCTTACACGAATAGCATCACCTCGTTTGAAGCCTTGACGCGCTGCATCAGAAGTTGAAATCCAAATTGGGTCATGATTTTGAGAAATTTCCATCAAGTGTTTGCTATTAGCAGAACGCGTATGGATGTTATACGGCAAACGGAAAACTGTATTAAGTGCATACGAATTTTTCTCTGTCATAAAAGAGTGATTTACTTGAGAAACAATGTGAACCATCTCTTTTTTCTCTTTATCATTTCTTGGATAGAATGGAATCGCATATTCTGGCCATTTCCAATCATCCGCCAACCATTCACAGAAAAAGTCGAGTTTTTTGTCAGGTGTAGCAAAACCTTCCATTTTTACACCATCAGTCTCAATACCCATGTTTGTTTTTTTGCCATTATGTTCAGCAGTCATAACACCTGTTCGTTTATTGATAGTTACATGTGCTTTTTCAAATTTGTGACCATGAGAAATATAATTTTCACCATCCTCTTTTATCACTCTCTCTTGAGGAGAATATATTTTATTCTCTTCCATCCACGCACCATGGTCTCTCATATAAGAATAAACAGGGAACTCTTCATTTTTATATCTTGCATCTGCCAAAGCAGCTGCTTTAAGATTTGGTAAATTATCCCCAAACGCAGCATCATACCACTCAGAAATAGTAACTGGAGTTCCTGGAGTTTTTTTAGATTCCCACATTTTTTTGATACCAAGTTTACCAGTTGGGTCGATGTAGTTTACACACATCTCAAACCAGAACTCATTATCTTCCCAAACTTCACCAAGTCCAGCTTTGATATGTGCTTCAAGCGTAGCCCGTGCAGGATTTTTTGCTTTCCATCCCATTTTTTCTAAGGCAACACGGAGAACTGGTTGACGGAAAGATGTCCAACGCGCAGGCATTGTAGGTTCTGAGTGTTGGTCATGTCTCTCTCCAGCTAAGCCAACTGGTAAAATATAATCCATATACCAGTTCGTCTCACTCCATACAGGAGAAAGATTCATAGTAAGTTCCATCTTTTTTTCGTCTTTAAGAGTTTCTATCCATCTAAATCCATCTGGATTAATCCACACAGGATTGTACATACGAGGAATATAAACTGAAAGTTTTTGAGGGACAGTAAGACCTTTTGCTATCCATTTATTTTGCCATTCAGTATCACTTAACAAATGTGGAAGAAGGTAAGACATCTCATAAGTTGAAAGAGGCCATTCTGGTGGATAAGTAAGCTCATTATAAACATCAATTTTAGGAATATTTGCGCCACGAGTACCTTGACCAACCGTTGCACTTCCACCTAAACCAGAAACAGAAATAATATGCCAATGGTGAAAAAATGTACCACCCTCTGGTCCGATTGCACCACGAAGTGCCAATGGCAAGTAGCCTGTTCTACCACCCATCCAGCCACCACGATTTCCAGCAGCAGAAGCTCTCCAAAAATATGAGGAAATAGCAGTTCCAGCCCAAATAAACATATCATAAAGTTCTTCAAGTTTATGTGCAGGAACATGTGTCTCTTTTACTGCATAATCAAGCGTATAAGGTGCATAAAGTTCTTTAAGCATCTCTATAAAATCTTCAAATTTATCGCCATTTGGAAGTTTAGATATATAACCTTTAAGTACCATAAATTCTAAATATGCTTTATTATCGAGCATTACTTCCCAGTTTAACCATTTTTTAACAAACTCTTTATTTACTTTGTTTTCACTTAGCATTCTTTGAACTAGGTAAAGATAGATAACAGGCTCAGTTCCCGGCCATGCTGCTATCCATAAATCAGCCATACCAGCCGAGTTAGATAAACGAGGATCCATAACTACAAGTTTTGCACCTTTTTGTCTTGCATCTGCTATAAATGCAGCTGATTGAGCAAAATAGTGACCAGCATCCGCAGCATGAGATGAGTTAAGAAAAACTAATTTAGCATTCGCCCAATCTGGTGATGTTCTATCATCATTTGCCCATTGTATCGTTGGCGTTCGCCCATTTGCTGAACAGATATTTGTATGTGAATTATATGCATCAAGTCCTAAAGAGTGCCAAATCGCTGGTACAAAACCATTTTCATTTGGACGCCCAACATGGAACATTACAGTTTTTTTAGATAATTCATCACCTTTTTCAATTGTATCACTCATCTTTTTACCGATAGTAGTCATCGCTTCGTCCCAAGTAGTACGAACCCATTTCCCCTCACCACGAGCAGAACCAGCAGCGCGTTTGAGTGGGAATGCTATACGGTCTGGATCATACATTTGACTTTGAACTGCATACCCTTTTGCACAGTTTCTTCCACGAGAACCTGGATGCATAGGATTCCCCATGTACTTCTTAACTGTGAATGATTTTTTATCAATCCATGCTGTAATTCCACATGACGCTTCACAGTTCGAACAAGCGGTTGGAACAATCATATAATCATTTACTTCAATACCATCAGGATTAGATTCGCTTCTTACACCTTTACGGTTAATCCCACCTCTTTTCCAATCATTTCCATCTAACTCTTTAAAATCAGCCCACTCTTCCATCGGTGGGTAAAATGACAATGTGTCTGGTGTATTCGTAAACTTACTTTGTGTAACTGACTCAGCCAAAGCATCCGTTGTAAATACACCCTTCGCTATAGTGGCACCAGCAACACTAAATGCAGCACCTTTTAAAAATGTTCTTCTACTTAGTAAATACATATATATTTCTCCCTAACTCATTGGTAATAATTGTGGAATTATCAACCAGACATGTTTAACTAACCACAGACCTGCTAAAGCCAAAATAGCTGCAAGTTTTAAAATATTTTCAGATTTACTTGCACGACTGAGTATTATCAATAACATTGGTAAAAGATAAGTCATCCATTGTCCTAGCCAGAACATTACAGTGTATGGTCCATCACCTTTGATGTACTCTAATACTGCCGCAACTTCTTCGGCTTTCATTGGGCCAAATATATACTCTGACATGTACAAGATAAATGACATAAATGCACTCAGACCAAGAACTACGCCTAAAGTTTTTTTAGCTTCATAGTTTAGTTTTGAACCTGAAAGTAAAATCATAAACGATGAACCAGCAACAAGTGCCGCAAGAATCATTTGTGCTGATTCTGTTGGCATTTGCCACAATTCACGCGCTGTACACTGAGACAAAAGTCCCGCTGTATAAAGTGTAACTGGGATAGCCAATAAAACTACCCATGTTAAAGTCTTATCAAACGCTGCATTGTTTTTTTTGATAAAGCTCTGATATGCTAATAAGAAAAGAAGACCAACAAAAGCCGTTGCCATCCAAGCACCAACAGTAATTGCAGATGTTACATGTGGAAAAAAGAATATATGCCACATTCTAAATGGTTGATGTAAGTCCGCTAATGTAAATAATAAAAATATATGAATAAAGATTATAGATACCACAGTTGTAGGAAATCTTAAACTTCCTGCTTGTTCTGGATGCTTTTTCAAGAGTAAAAATAACATAAAAATAACACCTGTACCGATACTTTTTGCCCACATATTGACCGTAACTAACCAAGGCCAAACTATACCTGGTAAAGCTACATCAAGAGTTACTACAGCATTTGTTGCCGCTATTGTTTCATGTACCATTAGTGGTGTCCTCCTATTGGAAGTGTTGTGATTTTGTTGAATAGATTGTGTCCTTCAAGTCTATGAGAAGCAAGTGGATTTAAAGTTACATTTCCACCATTTACATAAAAGTGATGAGGGTTTGTTCCTTTTTCAGGTTTACGAACTTGAATATTTCCTTGATTTTTTTGAATATATTTAGAAATATTTGAAGTTGGGTTGTCTAAATCACCAAAAATATTAGCTTGAACAGGACATGCAACAACACAAGCTGGCATCATAGAAGAAGCAACACGGTGCGCACAGTAAGTACATTTATCAGCTGTTTGCGTTTGAGGGTCAATATAAATAGCACCATATGGACAAGCCATAACACAACCAGCACAGCCAATACATCTCTCTTTATCGATATTTACAATACCATTTTCAAGATAATGAAGTGCACTTACTGGACAAATTCTCACACAAGGAGCATTTTCACAGTGATTACATCTGAGTGGAGTAAATGTTCTTTTTGTCTCTGGGAAACTCCCCACATCCACATATTTAACGCGGAGTCTCCATGTACTTAGCGGAACTTCATTTTCCACTTTACATGCGATCTCACACCCTTTACATCCCATACACAGATGTAAATCAACTAGGAAACCTAATTGCATATATTCTCCTTTGGCTTTTTCATAGCAAATTTAAGATTTATAACTATCACTAATCTAATTAAAAAGAAACCCTTATAAAAAATAGTGGGTACTTTTGCTGTATGCATAGTATCTAAGAAACCTTAAAAGTGTTATAAAGATGTGATACTTTTTTTATAATAAATTGATACCTGAGTAGATATGAAAGGTATTTTTAGTACAGCTTTAGGACGGCATGTGGAAGATAAAATTGAGAGTTATTGCTGGAGACAAGTTAATGATTTTACTGAATTGTTTTGAGAAGTTTAGAACAAATCCACATGCCATAGATTCAAGCTTCACTTAAATCTATGAGTGAAAAGATTAGTTACAAGAAGGAACATCTCCATCCGAAGCATATTGCCAACAAAAATCATATAAATCTTGTATTTCTTTCTTTTTCATTTTACTAATTACATCAGCATTGCTTGGGCATATCTCTTTCCACTGTTCAGCAATTTTGCCATTGTCATTCATTTCTGACCAAGTGTCTCGATCATTTCGAGATGCAAAAACTCCACCATCTTTGATGCCATTTTTTTCACATGTTTTTAACTTTTTTGAGTAATATTTTTGACCCACTTTAGCATCCGCCATTGCAGTTGTTACAAGGAGTGAACTAGCCACCAATGTAGCAAAAAACAACGAAATATTTTTGTTCATTTTATTTTATTTCCTTTAAATCGTATATATTTGGCATTCTACACACTCTAATATAAATTTTTGTTGAACATGACTTCGCGTTGAAACTTATTCAAACTCTTTAGATTGAGCAAAATCTATTTCTCTAAAATTTTGTTTTAGTTTATCTTGTTTTAGTTTTTTATAGAGCTTGTATTTAGCCTGTGTAAGCGCATCAGCGTCAATTGAAAAAGAGTTACACATCTCTTCATTACTGATTTTCGCACTATCCATTGCAAAAAGTCTAAGCTCTTTTTTTGTAAGTTTTGACTTGAGCATTGCATACAAAGCTTTATCATCACTTATAATATCTTGCGAATCTATATGCATAAACTCACTCAATTTTTCTCTAAAACTGTTTTCGCTGTTGTATTGTCTCCAAACTGAACTCTCTAACATTATATCTTCTCCAATATTTGTCTTAAATCTTTCGTCTCTATGACGATGTTTGCTTCTTTTTTCAAAATTTCTCTTGCACAAAAGGCAACTCTACTTCCGGCATGTGCAAACATAGATAAATCATTTGCTCCGTCTCCGCACACTAGCGTTTCATTTTCACTGACACCCAATATATTTTGCAATCGCACCAACATGTCGCCCTTAGAAAAGTTAAACATCATATCACCACCGACAAGCCCAGTCAACTTTCCATCTTTTTGATGCAATACATTTGAAAAGTCTGCATCATAGCCTAAAATATTTTTTGCATATCCTGTAGCACTTCTAAAACCACCACTAAAACAGATGACCTTCATGCCTCTGCTTTTAAGTTCTGCTATCGTTTCTTGCGCACCGTTCATATAAGGAAGGTTATGAGATATTTTTTCAACTATTGAGTAATCAAGCCCTTTTAGAAGCCCTACTCTTCTTTGAAGTGACTCAAAAAAATCAAGTCTTCCACTCATCGCCTCTTCAGTGATGCGGCTTACCTCTTCGCCAATACCCAATTCTTCGGCAAAAAAATCAATCGTTTCGCCATCCATCAGTGTTGAATCAAAATCAAAAACTGCCAATTTCAACATATATTTTTTCTCTCTTTGTTATAATGTCGCAATTATAGCGAATTAGGATTTTTTTTGTTTGATAAACTCATTGATAAATTAAAAAACGGCACTTACATCACACTCGAGACCACTCCAGGTCATTCACCAGTTTTTACGCCGACAATAGATAAAATCGCAGAGCTTGGTCTTGACAAACTTGTCGATGGTTTCTCAACCACAGACAACCCACTTGCAAAACTAAAATACAACGCGCTTTTTGCTGCAAAACTTCTTCAAGATAGATTTCAAAAACCCGTCATTGCGACTATGAGCATGAGAGACAGAAATAAAATTGCTCTGCAGTCCGATCTTCTCGGTGCAAACGAAGTCGATATACGGGCTATTTTAGCTCTCACAGGCGACCCAGCAACTATTTCTGACCAGCCACACACCAAAGGTGTTTTTGAATCAGACAGTTCACTTTTGTTAGATATGATTTCTTGTTTTAACAGTGGTATAAACTATGCAGGAAAACCACTCGCTCAAAAACCAAAAGAAATTTACCCTTTTGCAGTTGTTAATGCTTATGCAAAAAATCCTAAAACACTTCAAAAAAAGATGCAAAAAAAGATTAAACATGGAGCATGTGGAATTATTACACAACCCATTTATGACCTAGAAAATGCAAAAATTTTACTCAATTTATTAGATGCTGCAAATCAAGAGTGTTCTGGTGAGCATAGAAATGCCGAACTTATTTTAGGTATTTTCCCCATCACAAAACTTCGTACCGCTCAATTTTTAGCTGCACATGTTCCAGGTATAAATGTTCCAAACGCTTGGATAGAAGCTCTCAGAATTGCTAGTGAAAGGGGTGTCGAAGAAGAGTATAAAGTTGGATTTGAA
The DNA here is from genome assembly GCA_041662265.1 of Sulfurimonas sp. Taxonomy (GTDB): domain Bacteria; phylum Campylobacterota; class Campylobacteria; order Campylobacterales; family Sulfurimonadaceae; genus Sulfurimonas. The sequence goes on along the minus strand of JBAZSV010000004.1, from coordinate 313,670 downwards.
CTCAGTAAAAATCTCTTTGATGAATTAAAAGCGCTCCATCCAAAAATCCATCTTATGACGGCAAATCAATTTCAAATAGCAAAGGATATTCTCATATAAATTTTCTACATACATAACAAACAAAAAGAAAAGAGTCCCTCAGGTATTTGGCATGTGGAACTCTACTTCATCCTTAAATCAATATGTTGTATTAAGCAACTTTTCAATATCAGCCATATCTTTTATAATCTCATCACGAATATCAAAATGTTTGTATGTAACTGTTATGCCACTCCCTTTTAAAATATTTTCTAATTCTGCAATATGCTCCTGCATATCAAAATGCTCTTTATTTAGCAGTATAAAATCATCCCCATAAAGTCTAAATACAAAATCATCTGTATTCATACGCTTAAGTTCAAGAGCAAAGTTTTTCAACATTTCATCTCCCATAGCCCAGCCATAATCTTTGTTATATTTTGTAAAATTATGGAGATACAAAATATTTAAACATTTCAAATCAAATTCCTCTGTTCTATGATAAGCCAAAACATATTCTAAATACTCTATGTTGTATGCTTCTGAAACTTGATCTTTATAAAAATAAGAAAATCTCTCTTTTTCAATTTTTGTTTTTGGTCTTTGTGTAATGCTATGTTCCACAATAATATCTGATAAAACAGTAATTGCTACTTTTACTATTTCTGCATTAAATTGCTTATCTGCTAAAGCTTGGAGTTCTAAAATTGCTTCATCAACACTTTTTCTAGCTTTATATATTCGATTTGTAGTCATAGCATCAAAGGCATCTGCTACTTTCATTATTTGTGAGAGCATCGGAATTTCACTTCCTTTTAGTCCTTGTGGATAACCACTTCCATCAAAATGTTCGTGATGATGACGAACAATTTCTGCAATCTCTTTATAAATATCTACATGCATTAAAAGTTCATAACTTACGACAACATGCTCTTTAATGATGTTGTATTCTAATTCTGTAAGTTTCCCTGGTTTTAAAAGTATAGAATCTGGAGTAGAAATTTTACCAATATCATGTAACATGCACGCTCTATACAAATCATCCACTTTATCAGCACTAAAACCCATCTCGTATGCTATCAAAACTGAGTATTTCGCAACTCTTTGTGTATGTCCAGCTGTGTAGCTATCCCTTTGTTCTATCATTCTTACTAAAGAAAATATATGTTGCTCATAATCTTTAACTTTATTTTCAAGAATTTCTTTTGCTTTTTTTCTTCCATAAAAAATAAAAAATATTCCAACAAAATAGATACTAAGAAATACAACTACTTCATAAAGTGAGAGAAGAAATGATTGTTTGTTATACGGTTCCATTAGAATTGAAACAGACACACCACCCCTAATATCTCCAACTTTATATCCTTGAAAACCATGACATTTGAGACATGACTCTTCTATTACAAGCGGATTGAGATAACGAAAATACTCTTTTCCATCGATAAATTCTTTTTTTGAAACTGCTTTTCTTGTAAACTCTGCAATAGTTAAAGCTGCATCTTCCCAACTATCTGGCTTATTGAGAGGATTGGTTAATATTTTACTAGTAATATGCCCTTTATTTTTATAAAGTTCAGAGTAATCTTTCATCATTTGAGAAAGTGTATAGGCTGGATTCATGAGAGTTAACTGCTGTCCATCCGTTGTATTTACATCGCGATTTTTTATATGGATTAGATAAGGGTTAGGAGGTGTTCTTTTTGTAATTGGCACATAAACACCGCCATGAGAAGCGACCCACGCACGATAGAGTAAATCTTTTTTTACACTCACAATAGCTTCTTGCTCTGCTAATTTATCAGTAAAAGTGTAATTTTCAAAAATAAAAAAAAGTGTAACAGAACCCATAATCAAACTCCATAAAAGAATGATTCCTAGTGCGAGTTTGTTGATAAATTTAGCCTTTAGTCCCATTTATAAATCCTATCATAGCATTACAAAGACATTTATTTTCACTAATCATAACACATAATTGGCTTTATGCTAATTAAAAATTCTTGGCATGTGGAAGTTTTTAAAAGTAGTGACTAAACCAAATAAATTGATTTAGTTTTTCTTTTTTAATTTAGAAAAGTAACCGATTAGTGATTCAGAAGCTAGAAGCTCATTTCCTACACTAATGTTTAATCTAAAGTTTTGAGGAAGGTAAAGAGTTGTTAAACCATTAACCATAAGACCATATCTTGAAGATTGTAAAACATTTTGACCCTCTGTAACACCTATTGTAATACCGTCAAAACTTTGCTTTGCCATGTGGATAATTTTTACTTTATTTTTGTGATTATCTTCAAAAATAAGTTCTGTATTTTCATTTATTTTTTTTGCTAAATCATCAAATTTAGACAATCTTGCCCCACTTTTTTTATGAATAAACTTTAAAGAAGCATTAAGCGGTGCTCTTAAAAAAGAGACATTTAAATAATTGCTATCAATTTCTATTTTATAAGCATACTCTTTGTCATCTATCTCTTCTATAGAGATTACAACACCATCCACTGGACTTGCTACGCTATTTTCCTGAAAATTTGGTGCTAATCTTTCAGGGTTTCTATACACAAATATAAAAAATAACAGTGCTAAAAAAGAGATGAATTCTAAAATATCAAAATCAAATAGCGCAAAAAATATAAAAGACACACCAACATATCCAATGTACTTCCAACCCTCTTGAGCTACTGGAAACAGATTATTTTTCATCACTCTTCTCACTATTGTTTTTATGGATATCTTCTTTAGACATTTTAGCGTCTTGCTTGAGTTCTTCTTCTATCTCATTTGTAACATTAGAAACTTTTGATTTTATATCATTTTCTTTTTCAAAATGTATGATAATATCTCTCACTTCTTCGCCAGTTATATTTTCTTTGTCATAAAGAAGTGCAACAATCTTTTCAATAGCACCTTTGTATTCTTGAAGTCTTATGGTAACACTTTCATAACGCTCAGCTAAAGATGATTTAATATAATCATCCATACTCTCCGCCATCTTTTCACTATATTCACGACTTGATTGTTGTCCACCACCCAAAAAGGAGTGTCTCTGTTTTTCTAAAACCATAAGTCCAGCAACATCACTCATTCCATACACTTGAACCATTGATTTTATTATCTCTGTTGCTCTTTCAAGGTCATTTCCTGCACCAGTAGAAATTTCGCCGATAAACACCTCTTCAGCAGCGCGTCCACCAAGTAAAACATCCACTTCTGCCCAAAGTTCATGTCGTTGCATCATAAACTTATCTTCTTCTGGCTTGTTCAGCGTATAACCAAGAGCTGCGAGTCCACGAGGAACAATAGAAACTTTAGATACTTTTTTAGCACCCTCTGTTGTCTCAGCTAAAAGTGCATGTCCACTCTCATGATACGCTACAATTTTTTTCTCTTTAGGATTAATACGGCGAGATTTTTTAGCAAGTCCAGCGATTGCTCTCTCCACTGCTTCATACAAATCTTTTTGTTTTACAGTTTTTTGGCTTTTTCTACCTGCTAACAGTGCTGCTTCATTTACAATATTTGCTAAATCTGCACCAGCAAGTCCAGCTGTAAGACGAGCAACCTCTTCAAGTTCAACATCAGCATCCATTTTTACATTTTTAACATGCACTTTTAAAATTTTGATACGACCAGCAAAATCTGGTTTATCAACTAAAACTTGTCTATCAAAACGCCCTGGACGGAGAAGTGCTTGGTCAAGAACTTCAGGTCTATTCGTTGCAGCTAAAATAATGATAGGCGTATCCGTTCCAAAACCATCCATTTCGGCTAAAAGTTGATTGAGGGTTTGTTCTCTCTCATCATTTCCACCCATCATACCACCAGCAGCACGACTTTTACCAATAGCATCTATCTCATCTATAAAAATTATACTCGGAGCATCTTTTTTTGCTTGTTCAAACAAATCACGAACACGCGCCGCACCAACGCCCACAAACATCTCTATAAAGCTCGAACCGCTTACAGAAAAGAATGGAACATCCGCTTCACCAGCAACTGCTTTTGCCAAAAGTGTTTTACCTGTTCCAGGACTTCCTACTAAAAGTACTCCTTTAGGGATTTTTGCACCAATCTCAACATATCTCGCAGGATATTTTAAAAAGTCAACAATCTCTTGAACTTCCTCTTTTGCCTCTTCAACACCAGCCACATCATCAAACTTAGTTTTTGGTTTTTCTGAGTTAACCATCTTTTTAGAATTACCCATTCCCAAAAGACCACTTCCCATGCTTTTTTGCATTCTTCCAGCAAAAAACATCCAAATTCCAATAATCATCAAAAATGGAAAGAGCCATCCAAACATTTCAGTAAACCAATTAGTTTCACTAAAACCTTGATACTGAATTCCTTGTTTATCTAACTCTTCTACAAAAGTTGGGTCATCTTTGATAATTCTTGTTGTATAAACTTTTCCATCTGCAGATGTAGCTTTTATGTAACTCTGACCAATATCAACTCTATTGACGCTTTTAGATGCTACTAGAGATTTTAATTCTGAATAACTTACTTGTTTGACTCTAGCTGCATTTCCAGCAATATTTTCTTCAACTCCAGCACCCTCGCCTATCACTACTTTAAATAGTAAAATAACAACAACGGAAAAAATAGCGAATGTTATAAGTGGATTTTTGTTGAAAAAATTATTATCATCTTTGTTTGAATTATTCTTTGCCATACTTTTTTTATTTCCTATTTACTTTTTTAAAATAAGTGTTACCCATTCGTCTTGAGCAATTCTTTGAACTATTTCACAATCTTTATAAAAACTTAAAACTTTTGTTTCATATTTGTCTAGTATGCCAGATAAAACTAAAATACCATTTTCTTTAAGAGCATTTTTTAAATCTTTTGCTATAAAAGTGAGAACATCTGCTACGATATTTGCTACGACTATGTCATATTTTTTTGTACTAACGGAACAAGAACCTTCCCATATATTTGCAAAGGCTAAAGAGTTTATTTTTGCATTTTCTATGCTATTTTCTACAGAAATAATATCAGTATCACAAGCATCAACAATAGCTCCAAGCTTCATTGCCCCAATGCCTAAAATTCCACTTCCACATCCTACATCGATAAGGGTATCTCCACTTTTTACATAGTGTGAAATAGCTTTAAGGGAAGATGCTGTTGTGGGATGATGCCCAGTTCCAAAGGCTAAAGCTGGATCAATTGCGATATTTATAAGTTCAGAATGAGGTGCATCCCAAGTAGGATGAATGTAAAATTTATCTATGACAAGTGGTTCTATGCTTTGTTGATAACTTTTTACCCAATCGCTACTTTGAAGTTTTGTTATCTTGCATTCTAAATCAATTGTCTCTTGTAAAGCCTTTTGGAGGGCTTCCGCAAATTGTTCTAAACCCCAGGCAATTGTGTCAAGTTCATCTTCACTTCGTATGATAAACCCATCTTCACTCTCTTCAAAACCAACAGGTAAAGTATCTGATAAGAAATCTAAAAAGAGTGAGTGGTGAGATGAAACCTTAACTACTAATTCAAAGTAGTGTTCTTGCATTATTCCGCAACACCCATTACAGCACCAAGTTTTTCTTTGAGAACTTGAGGAGTAAATGGTTTTACGATGTAGTTATTTACACCGGCTTTAAGTGCAGTAATAACCTCTGCTTTTCCGCCTTCCGTTGTTACCATGATGATAGGCAAGTCTTTAAAACGCGCATCTGCACGAACTTTTTTTACAAGCTCAAGACCATTCATCTCTGGCATATTCCAGTCTGTAATCAACATGTCAATATCTGGATTTGCGTCCATTGCAGCCCAACCCTCAAGACCATCACCACCTTCAAGAATGTCTTTATAACCAAGACGAGCTAAAGTGTTTTTAATAATACGACGCATTGTAGAGCTATCATCAACAACTAATAATTTCAATTAAAATCCTTTTTTATAATATTGTCAGCAATTTTTGTGCCAAATAGTACCTAAATTTTGTTTGTTTTTCTATTAATTTAAGAGTTTGAACATTTTTGCTAGGTCGAGTGTTCCCTCATAGTAAGCTTTGCCTATGATAACTCCATCCACTTCATTTGTTGCAATAAGAGCCTCAATATCACTAGCATCTTTTACTCCGCCACTGGCAATCGTACTTATTCCAGATGCTCTTGCTATGTCAAGCGTGAACGCAACATTTACACCGCTCAAAGTACCGTCTTTGCCTACATCTGTACAAATAATCGCTTCAACTCCGGCATGTGCAAACTCTTTCGCCAAATCAGTCGCTCTCATGCTACTCACTTCACCCCAACCTTCAACCGCAACAAAACCATCAATTGCATCTATCCCAACAGCTATTGGATATTTTGAAGCCATTTCTCTTACAAACTGTGGATTTTTAACAGCGATTGAACCTAAAATAATTCTATCAATCCCGATTTCAAGCATTTTTTTAATCGTCTCTTCATCGCGAATACCACCACCAAGTTCCAGCTTGACATTACAATTTTTTCTGATTTTAATTATTTGCTCTAAATTTTTTGGCTCTCCAGCAAATGCACCGTTTAAATCCACCAAATGCACCCACTCCGCACCCATCTCTTCAAACTTTTTTACAAGTTCCCAAGGTTCATTTGAGTAAATTTTTGCACTCTCCATAAGCCCTTTTGTAAGGCGCACTGCTTTTCCGTCTTTTAAATCTATTGCTGGGTAAAGTGTCATCTATAATCCTATAAAGTTTTCTAGTATTGCGAGACCATTTTTGTGGCTCTTTTCTGGGTGAGGCTGAATGCCTAAAATATTTCCACATGCCACAGCAGAGGTAAACTCATACCCATAGAAAGTAGTCCCAATGCTATCCTCTTTGTTTGCACAATTTACATGATAAGTATGCACAAAATATAAGTAATGTTCTTCATCCAAATTTTTAAAAAGTGGATGATTTTTTGTGAACATTTTATTCCAGCCCATGTGTGGAATTTTAAGCGGTTCATCAAATTTTGAGCTGTCAAAAGCTTTTACATCCCCTTTTATAAGTCCTAATCCCACATGCCGACCAAACTCTTCACTGCTCTCAAAAAGGAGTTGCATTCCAAGGCAGATTCCAAACATATATTTTCCGCTTTGTGCGAATTCTTTAAGAGCTTCGACCATATTTCTTTCTCTTAAATGCTCCATCGCATCGCCAAAAGCACCCACCCCAGGGAGGATGAGTTTGTCATAATTTTTAAACATCTCTGGGTCACTCTCAACAACCGTATCTTTACCTAGTTTGGCAAACGCATTTTGTACACTTGCCAAATTTCCCATGTTGTAATCTACTATCGCTATCATTCTTGAACTTTCTCTTTTGTGTTTTTTATATACATCGCCAAACTCACTAGAAGCATCGCCACACCTGCAATGATAAACATCGCATAAAGAAGCATTTGAGGTTCTGTTATAGCAAATTTAAACACCAACATCAAAGCTTCAATAGATAAAGCAATGATAATAGAACCCAAAAACCGAACCATGGTTTTATGAACTCCAAATATACTTTGCTCTTTTGTACGACCCATGATTTCCTCTTCTATAAGAGTTTTTGCTAAATCGAATATGGCGAGGGCTAAGGTAATCAAAATTGTTGCTTCAAAAACATCCTTAATATTGAAATTTGCAACCGAAACTTCATATAAAAAGAAACTCTGCATTCCTTTAAAAAAGAGCAACATTGCGACTGCGATTAATGCCAAAGAAAACATAGCATAGGTATATTTAAAAAATTTAACAAAAAAGGAATCAAAAGTACTCAAGTGTGCTATTTTGAGAACTTCTGCAAATGGCATATCTAAACATGCTACATATTTAAGGACTCCTGCTTCATCATAAATAGGTTGTGAAGCTGTAACTGTCAAATCCCTTGTAATAAGCGATGGATAGGGGTCTGTAATAGTACATCTTCCCTCTCTTACAGCTCTATAATAGTACGCTCTATCTGCACGAATTTTTCCAGCATCTTCGTCGATTTGCTTATGGTCAAGATAAGTTGGACTTACTTGAACACCGCGATGGTCTAAAAGATAAACACCCTCACAACTTTCTAAATCCGCTTTAATTTTTAAGAGCTTTGGAACAATCATCTCCTCTGAAATAGAGGGTAATCTATTTGGAATATTTTTTGAAAAAAGGTAACAAAAGTACGCTCTGGCTTTTGTTCTGCTGTTCGAGAAGTCTTGTATATCGGATGGAGTCATGGGAACTTTCCTTCTCCTAAATTTGTGTGATTATACCAAACTAAAACTTCCTTTGCTATAATGACGCCCATGAAAAAAGAGATAAAACGCATAGCAATAGTCAGACTCTCAGCACTAGGAGACATTGTAAACACAGCTGTTACTTTGCAATTTATACACGAAAAATTTCCACATGCCACGATTACTTGGATTACAGAAGAAGTTTTTGCACCGCTTTTAGAAAATCATCCGCTTATTTCTAGTGTTCAAACAATTAATCTTAAAAAAATAAAGCAAGAAAAAAGCTTTTCACTTTTGAAAAACACCATTTTGAAACTTCGTTCTTTAGGTGAATTTGACATTATTATCGACATTCAAGGGCTTTTAAAATCTGCGATTGTTGCAAGACTCATAGGCAAAAATACACATGGTTTTGATAGCGCATCCGCAAGAGAAAGTTTGGCGTCACTCTTTTATAAAACCACTTCGCATATAAACTATGATGAAAATATAGTAAAAAGAAACTGTTTTTTGGTTGCGGATGCTTTAGGGTTTGAGATAACTGATGCGATGCTTTTAAACAAATTGGAAGTATTTCCACATGCCAAGGTACTCATTCCACATGCCAAGCTTGATAAAAAAAATATAGCCATTGTAATCGGTGCATCGTGGGAATCCAAAAAATATCCTAAAGAAAAAATTCCTGAACTTTGTGACGCATTAAAAGAAAACTGCATCATCATTTGGGGAAGTGAAGCTGAGAAAAATGATGGCATGTGGATTTGTGAAAATTCCTCTTTTGCTACTCTTGCTCCTAAACTCTCGCTGGGTGAATTAATCTCTTTCATTTCAAGTGTTGATTTACTTATCGGCAATGACACAGGTCCAACGCATATGGCATGGGCGCAGAACATTCCATCTATCACACTTTTTGGACCAACGACCACGCGAATGATTTACGAAACACCAAAAAATATTGGTATAAAATCGCCATCTGTTGTAAATATTGATAAAATAGATAAAAATGATTTTTCCATTCAAGAGATAAAAGTAGATGCAATCGTGACTCAAGCAAAGGAACTCTTAGACAATGGGATTTAAACTCTTTTTACTCTTAGAAAAATTCTTAATGCTTTTACCCGCATCATGGCGCAAAGCTTTTTTCTCATTTCTTGCAACTTTGAGCTACTACGCTTCTAAAAGATACCGAGATGTTTCTTATAAAAATTTAGAGTTTGCTTTTGATAACAAACTCAGCGAAAATGAAAAAAAAGAGATTACAAAATACGCTTTTAGAAATCTTCTTTTTAACTTTTTACACGCCATGGAACTCCGCCACATGAGCAAAGAGGAACTTGCAAAAAAAATAACTATACAAAATATCGAAGCTGTGCAAAAAGTCCATGCCGAAGGTCGCGCAGTTATTTATGTAACAACACATTATAGTTCTTGGGAGCTTGGAGGTGCGAGTATCGGTGCTTTTATAGAACCTCTCATAGCCGTTTATAAAAAAATGAAAAATCAAGTTTATCAAGATTGGCTTCTTCAAGCGAGAGGTTCTTTTGGAAATATCTCGATGGAAAAAACCAATGTCGTCAAACCACTTGTGAGAAACCTCAAAAAAGGTGTGGCATGTGGAATACTCATAGACACAAACATAAATCCCAAAGAGGGCGTGATGGTGGAGTTTATGGGCAAAAGCATAAGACAAACCTCAACACCAGCGTACTTGGCAAGAAAATTTAATGCTGCGATTATTCCTGTGACGATGAGAACGGATGATGAAAAAAATTATACACTTATGATTTTTGATGAAATTCCAGTTGAGAGAACGGATAATGAAGCAAGTGATATTCTAAAAGCCACTCAACTTCAAGCGGATTGGCTCACAAGGCTTATTACAAAAGAGCCAAAATTTTGGTTTTGGCTCCATAGAAGATGGAAAAATGACCATCCAGAGATTTATAATTAGACTTCTTGCATAACCCCTTTTTTAGATTGCTTCACTTCGTTCGCAATGACGGTCATGTGCCAAGGAAGAACGACGAAGCAATCTAGGTTATGCAAAATCTATTAGAAAAACCCCTACACTCTTAAAGTTTTAAAACACATAGCGTACGGTATTTATTATCTCTTTTGCTTGTGCTATATCTTCCTAAATCAAAATCGGTAAACCACGCTTCATTAAATTTTTCTTCCGTTGCAGTCCAATAAATTGCTTTTTGGACATTTTTAAAAGCATGTTTCACAGTTATATTTGTGCGAGAAAGTTCAAGAAGTGACACTGATTCCTCTTTTGTTGGGACTTTCCACTCTTTATAACCAAGATAATTACTATTTTTACAAAATGCTTGTGCTTCATCAAAAGTCATTTGTGCTGAGGGCGTAGAGTCATAATAAATTTTTGCCTCTTTTTTATCCAAAACTATCTCTGTTTTATCATCTCTTTCAAAGTTTTTATCTATGTTGTTGGAATCCCCGCCACCACCAAACGAAAAAGTTGGCATAAAAAATCCAAATACTACACTACTCAACATTACAAACACTAAACTTAATCTTATCATCACATAACCCCTTTTTTTAATTTTTACACTCTTTACTTCTAGCCTCAAAAAGCTTTAAGATAGTTAGGAAAAACGCGGTAATCGCTGGTCCTAGTATCATTCCCCAAAAGCCAAAAGTAGATAACCCTGCTATGATAGCAAAAAATATTACCAACTCGTTCATTCTAGCATCATCTTCTTTTAAAATTCTTTTGTTTATCTCTTTGATTACTAAGGGTTTCATAAATGTATCCGCAATTATAGAAATAATTACGATTGAGTACAGAGCAATAAAAATTGCATTTGAGCTATTTCCAGTAGAGAATTCATAAGTCATAAATGGAAGCCACATAAGTGCTCCACCCACAACAGGAATCAAAGATGCAAAGCCATACATAATTCCAAAAAGAAGTCCGTTATAACCCATAAGAGAAATTGCCACGCCAAAAAGTATTCCTTGAAACATTGCATTCACTAGGATAGAGTAAAACACAACACTCATAACCGAGGAGAGTTCATTTGATAGAAGTGTGCTATCATCGACCGACATTTGAACCACGCGTTTGAGAAATGCAACAATGTGTGTGCCATTATATTGAGCGAAAAAGTAGAAAATAATAACAAGAAAAGCATTCTTTAAAAATCCCGCACTAAATGCACCTATTTTTCCTGTAACAAAAAGTGCGTTTGAAGTCATAGAGTTTATGTCTATATCTTTCATGCTATCGGCTATATAAGGTTTTATAAAGGCTAAATATTCGGGTGGATTTGTAATAATATTTTTTATATAAACTTCCAGACTTGTAAAAGTCTCTGGGTCAAGAGAATTAAGTTTTATGGTTAATGTAGTTAAAAAATAGCCAAGTGGAGCGAAAAATAGAATCGCCAATAAAAAACTAGAAGCTAAAGTTGCCACTAGTTTATGCTTAAAAAACTTCTCAAAATAACATTGAATATCAGAAGTTGAAATAGCTAAAAGTGCAGCAATGGTTATAACCAACAAAAATGGAGCATATAAAAGATACATCCAATAAAGCGAAGTCGCAAAGAGTATGGCTATAAAATATTGTGATTTCATGAGAACAATCCTTCTTTTTCTTCTGGAAATGCTATATTTAAAACATTATATGTCATTCTTGTGGCTTTTCTTCCTTTGGCAGTTCGCTCCAAATATCCATTGGCAATTAAGTAAGGTTCTAAAACATCTTCAACTGTTCCCTCATCTTCACTCAGTGCTGCGGCTATTGTACTCAAACCCATGGCTCTTCCATTGGCCGAGATTAAAAGATTTAAAAGTCTTATATCCATCTCATCAAATCCATGAGAATTTATACCTAATTCATTCAAAGCATATTTTGTTCTAAAGTGCTGAATATTCCCCTCATTTGCCACATCTGCAAAATCTCGAACACGACGAAGAAGACGGAGGGCTATTCTGGGAGTGCCACGACTTCTTTTGGCAATCTCTATTGAAGCTTCATGGAGTATCTCTTTATCAAGCTTGAGGGATGCCTGTATGATAATCTTTGATAACTCTTCAGGTGTGTAAAACTGCATTCTAAAACTCATACCAAATCTATCTCGAAGTGGGTTTGAAAGCATTCCAGCCCTTGTTGTCGCACCGATGAGAGTAAATCGTGGTAAATCTATTTTAACCGTTTGAGCGGCTGGTCCACTTCCTATGATTATATCTATACGGAAATCTTCCATAGATGAATAAAGAATCTCTTCGACTGCAGGTGAAAGACGATGAATTTCATCTATAAAAAGTATATCGCCCTCTTCTAAATTTGTGAGAAGTGCGGCTAAATCTCCACTTTTTTCTATCATAGGAGCTGCTGTAACTTTGATATTTGCGCCCATTTCATTTGCTATAATAAGTGCTAGAGTTGTTTTACCAAGACCTGGAGGTCCAAAGAAAAGAACATGGTCGAGAGCTTCATTTCTTTTTTTACTCGCTTCTATAAATACACTAAGATTTTTTTTAATCTGTTCCTGTCCTATATATTCATTCCAAACATCAGGACGAAGCGATTTTTCTGAACTCTCTTCTTCTGCACTAAACTTTTCTATTTCTACTAATCTTTCCATATTTAAACCAATCTAATAAGTGTGAATTTCTTGAGGAAACTCTCTTGATACTACTTCATCTGCATAATTTTTGATAGCCTCTTTTACTAAAGTAGAACCATCAAGATATTTTTTTACAAATTTTGGCGTAAATTCTTCAAAAAGTCCAAGCATATCCGAAAAAACAAGCACTTGTCCATCCACTCCTGCACCAGCGCCTATTCCTATGACTGGAATATTTACACATGCCGTCACTTCCGATGCCACTTCAGCTTTTACCCCCTCTATAACCATACAAAAAGCTCCAGCTTCCTCTACTGCTTTAGCGTCTTTTATAAGCTGTATGCGTTCTTCTTCTGTTTTGCCTTTGACCTTGTAACCGCCTTCACTTCGAACGGACTGAGGAAGCAAACCTATGTGACCGCAAACTGCGATACCATTGCTTGTGAGATGAGCGATTATCTCTGCTTTATCTGCGCCACCCTCTATTTTCACACAATCAGCAGGAGTTTCTTGAAAAACTCTTATACAATTCTTCAGAGCTTCTTCTTTTGAAGTGTATGTTCCAAAAGGCATATCACAAATCACAAAACTATTTTTTGCGCCATTACAAACTGCGTTCGTGTGGTATAACATTTGCTCTAAAGTAGTACTAAGAGTATCGCCTTTACCTGCAAAACTCATATTAAGACTATCGCCCACTAAAATCATGTCGGAGCTAGGTTCTAAAAGTCCAGCGAAGAGTGCATCATAAGCGGTAATCATAACAAGAGGTCGAACACCTTTTGCTTTTTTGATAGAAGAAATAGTTGTTTTTTTAGTCATTATGAAACTCTTTTTTACTTTTAATAAAGTTTAGTAAAAGAATTTTAACTAAAAATTGCTATAATCTTGACTATATGGGAGAATTATTTTATGGGCATACGAAGTGACTTAGATGCTAACTTTGATTTTGATGTAGTAGATGAGTTTTTAGACCACTACTCGATGATGGTGGAGAGTATGGAAATCATGATTTTAGATTTATCAAACGCTGAGATGTATAGAAGAAGTGTGGATGAGCTTTTTCGTGTTTTTCACAACATCAAATCAGCTTCTGGATATTTAAAAATAGTGCCTATGCAAAGATTATCAACACTTGTAGAAGATGAGTTAGAAAAACTAAGAAGCATGGAACCACCAGTTTCTCAAGAAACAATAGATTGGTTGCTCAATATTAGTGACATGTTTGCAAAATGGCATGATGACTTTAAACTTGATCGTAATCTCAGCAAAATACAATATTCTCTACTTAAAATACCTGATTTGGAACAATAATTGAAAAAATTAGTAGCATATATAACTTCTGGATATCCAGAAAAATCTTTTAGCATTGACTTAGCATTGGCTTTGGGTGAAAGTGGCGTTGATACTTTGGAACTTGGAGTTCCTTTTTCTGACCCTGTGGCAGATGGACCTTTAATAGAAAAAGCAAATCATAAAGCTCTTGAACTTGGTTTCAAGTTTAGCCATCTTTTGGAAATTTCAAAAGAAATAGCACCAAAAGTGGACACACTTTGGATGGGATACTTCAACAGTTTTTATCAACAAAATATGGATCAATTAATTCCACATGCCAAAGAGTTAGGCATAAATGGTTTGATTATCCCTGATTTACCCCATGAAGAAGCTCTTGTTTATAAGAATTTGTTTCACTCAAATGCTATTGCAAATATTAGTTTTGTAGCCCCTACAGATAGCGAAGAAAGAATCAAAGAAATCGTAAGTGATTCTCAAAAATTTATCTATATGGTTGCTTATACTGGCATCACAGGTTCTGGTGTGAGTGAAGATTTACAACCATTTTTAAGTTCTATAAAAAAATATACCAACACTCCAGTTTATGTTGGTTTTGGTGTAAATCAAAAAACTGCAAAAGAGAAAATTAAAGGTGCGGATGGTGTTATAGTAGGAAGTGCTTTTGTTGAAATACTTTTAAACGATGGACTGAACTATAAACAAAAAATTGACGCATGTAGTGCTTTGGCAAGAATCTTAAAAAATGAGATAAACAACTAAATACTGCCACTACGGCATGTGGAAATTTTATGAAACCTCTACACAACAGAGGACTAAGGAACTAACTTATCCTCTGGCTTACCTATGTAATACCCTTGAATATAATCAGCTCCCATCTCTTTTAAAAGTTCTAAGCTCTCTTTATCTTCAACGAATTCAGCAATTGTTTTTAGATTTAAATCCTTTGCAAAATTGATTATAGTTTGCGTAATTTTTCTTGAATTTTCATCAGTTGTGACAGACTTAACTAAAGAAGCATCAATTTTTAGATAATCAACATTAAGCTCCAAAATGTGTGCAAAGTTTGAATATCCGCTTCCAAAATCATCTATAGCTATCTTGCAACCATACACTTTTACTTTTTGTATAAATTCTTTTAACTCTTCATATTTATCTATTTTTTCACTCTCAAGTATTTCAAACACTACTCTATCTGCGTGTTTAAACTCTTTTAAATTATCTATAATAAATTCTACAGTTGCCTTATTTAAAACATCTTCCATTGAAAAATTTATTGAAAATTCATACTCTTTATCTTCAAAAAATTCAAATGATTTTGTTAAAATACTTTTTGTTATATTTGGATAGAGTTTTGATTTAATGGCTATATCTAAGAAATAAAATGGGGCTATGACACTCCCCTCTTTTGTAACAACTCTTGCTAAACACTCATACTTCTCTATTTTGTTGGAGTGAAGATTATATATTGGCTGAAAATAGGGAACAATAGAATCATGTTCTATGGCGTCTTTTAAAAGCCTTACACCTTCAATATTTTTTATAATATTTTTTTCTATGTCTAAAGCATCATCATAAACTACAATATTTTCTTTTTTCTCTTTCGCTATTTGCAATGCCATATCTGCCTTCACTATCAAGGAAAAGGTATTGGATGCTACTCCACAACTAAATGATATAAAAATACTATATTCATCTACTTCAAGTTTTGTCTCCATAATACTTTTAATCACAGCTGATATTCGTTTCACAAACTCATATGAACTCATATCCATAGTGGTAAGTACTGCATACTCATCACTTGGCAATTTATAAAAATTGCTTTCCTCCTGAAAACACAATTCTTTAAGTATAGTAGCTATTTGCTTTAAGACCTCATCTGCCACTTTATGCCCATAAAAATCATTAATATCTTTAAATCTATCTATATTTAAGAGCGCTAAATGCAAAGATTTTGACCCTGCATGCACTCTAATATCGTCTATTAATTTTTGCCTATTTGGAAGTGAAGTTAAACTATCTGTTAAAAAAGCTTCCTCAAGCTTTTCTTTGTTATAGATTAGTTCTGTTAAATCAATCCTTGGTGCGATATATTCTGTAATATTGTTATGCTCATCAAGAACAGGAATTATGGAAACTTGATTTATAAAAAGAGTTTTATCTTTTCGTAAACCTTTAATAACCCCTTCCCATGTTTTTTTATTTGTAATAGTATTCCACATGCCATGAATCATTTCATCACTTGTATCTGGATGTTTAATAATATTGTGACTTTTTCCAATGACTTCTTCTCTTTTATAACCAGTAGAAGCAAGAAACTTATCATTTACATAGGTTATTTTTCCATCTATATCTGCTTTTGTTAAGGCAGAGCTATTATCAAGTGCTTGAATGTAACTGTTTAAAAACATATTTTTGGATCTAAGTTCAAGTGTTTTTTGAGCCACCTCTTCTTCTAGTAATTTATTAATTTTATTTGATTTTCTAACAAGATAATAAATAAACATAAACAAAACTGCTAAAAGCAAAACATCATAAAAAACAGATTTTATAAAACTATCTATAAAATATTCTCGTACACTACTCTTAGGAAGTTTAATGCTTACAATTCCTCGTACTTCACCTATTTTATAATCATACGCCATCTCATATTTCTTACTTATAAATTCTGGTGCTTCCTCTTTTTTCCCATGGCAAAGTAAACATTTTTGTTCAATTCGCAGCGCATGACCATATTGATAAAATTCAGAATCACTATCACTAAAATACTCTTTTTCTTGAGCGTTTTCTTTAAAATAGTTTATTGCTTTTAATTCTAATTGATCTGCATTATTTACAGGATTTCTAGCACGGTCTGAAACTGTTCTAATCATAATATTTAAAGAATTACTGTGAGAAAATTGATCTGATATTGGGAGTGAACTAAAAGCAGGCAGCGCATGAAGAGTTTTTTCGTTTAAAGGAATAGTTTTATCTATGAAAAAATTTTGATAGTAGTTTCTATGTACCATAGCATAGCTATTTAGGACTTCAGCTTCTTTTTGAGCGAACTGATACTCTCTTTCTTTTGTATCAAAATATACAGAAATAATCCTAAAAATTATCACTGCGATAAATATAACAGTAACAAAATATAAAGTATTATTATTAAAGAATTTGTTTTGTTTACTCATGTTATTTGTTAAAATCCATTATTTAGATTGAAAACAATGATACCACAATGAAGTTAAAATATTACAATAATTAAAAAGCTACTCTTTTTCCAACTCAAAAAGAGCTTCTTTTGATACTTTATTTGCTCTTTCATAATAAGCATTGTCACTATTCTTTTGGGTGCAACCAACAAAACTAAACAAAATTACTACACCTAAAATTTTATAAAATGTACGCATCTAATACCTTAGTAATTTTTTGTCAAGATATTAACAAGCGTGTAAATATCTTATATGCGCATAGCGACTTGTGATATTATCCATTCTTGATGAAACTAAAATAGCAACAACAAATGTAGATACAAAAGCATAAGCATAATCAATGTTTAAAATATATGTAACTACTACAAAAGCAAAAAGAGGAATAGCTACAAAAAAGAGACCCAAAACCATTTTTAATTGAATCTTGATATTTTTTTCAAAATTTGAACTTTTTCCTAACATACAGATAAGAGGATTAAATTCTAAATGTTGAAGCTCTTCAACAAGGTTAATTTCTAAACCTTTATGTTTATAAGCACTCTCAGTTTTTTCAAAAATGCTCTTTACATTCTTACACAAAAAATCATCTGTTTTTCTTAAAAAAAATCTTATCATAATAATACTCCTTACTTATACGATTTATAACATACACAACTATATAAAATTCTTAATATATTAAATTAATATTGATGATTTGAATTGAATAAGTGGAATTAACTTGCAAAAAGTTATTTAGGGAAAATAAAAAAAAGGGTGAAACTTAGAAGATTATTTTCTTCTAAGTTCTTTAATACGAGCTTTTTTACCAGCAAGTTCACGAAGATAAAATAGTTTCGCACGACGAACACGACCACGACGAACTACAGTTATTTCGCTAATAGAATCAGTATAGATTGGGAATATTCTTTCAATACCAATGCCATTTGCACCAATTTTACGAACTGTTATAGTTTTACCAGTGCCTTGACCTCTTTTTGCAATACAAACACCCTCGTAATTTTGTACACGAGTTTTGTCACCTTCTTTAATAGTTACTGCTAAACGAACAGTATCACCAGCACGAAAGTCTGGAAGTGTTTTCTCAGCAATTTGTGCTTTTTCAAAGTTTTCTATGTACTTATTTCTCATAAGATTTCCTTGTTCTGTGCTTTAAAAGCTGCTCTGGCCTGAAGAACTTAGTCTTACATTCGGACAGGGCTAATTTTAGTGAGCGAATTTTACTATGGTTTCCCTTTAAGTATTCTGATGGAACACTTTTTTGCTCATAGTTTTGTGGCTTAGAAAAAGATGGAGCTTCTAAAAGTAGAGTCTCAAAACTCTCAACACTTAAAGAATCACTATTGCCAAGTACACCTTCTACATTTCTACTTATAGCATCACACATAACCAAAGAGGCTAATTCGCCTCCTGTTAAAATGTAATCACCAATACTAAAAACTTCATCGGCAAACTCTTCAATCACTCTTTCATCAATACCCTCATATCTTCCACTCACGAAAGCAATATGAGATTTTTTAGCTAATCTTTTTGCATCATTTTGTCTAAAAGGTTTTGCTACTGGTGTTAAAAAAACTATATGAATACTTTTATCACTCAATTTCAAATCATTCAAAGCTTCATAAAGAGGCTGAGGGTTCATAACCATTCCAGCTCCGCCACCAACGGCGGTATCATCAACTTTACTATGTTTTGAGTCACTATAATCTCTCGGATTTAGGTACTTCAAAGAAATCAAACCTTTGTCCACTGCTCTTTTTAGAATAGAGTCTTGAAAATAACCCTCTATAAGGTTAGAAAAAAGAGTAACAAAAGTAAAAGTCATTAGGAAGCTTCTAAAATATCCATAGCACCACGCACTGTGATGATTTTTTTATCAATATCTGCATTTAAAATAAATGGTGCATGATAAGGAATTAAAAAACTTTTTGCTCTTCCAGCTTCTACTAAATCAGCACTTGTTTTAACATTCAAATAATCACTTACACTTATTCTTTCAACCTCATCAACTCTGCCTAAAAGTTTACCATCTTCAAAAACTTCACACCCCTCAATGTCAAACCAAAAAAACTGACCCTTTTCTAAGTGACAATTTTTTTTAGTATCTTCATGCGTTGTGTATAACTTTACATTTGTAAATTTTTTAGCATCTTCGACGCTGTTTATTCCAGAAATTTTTATAATACCTCTATCATGATTCACTTCACTTAGAGTAAGAGTATCTTTCTTATTTATTAAGAATGTAGAGCCATTTTTAAATTGTTCTGGAAAATCACATTTAATATGAAATTTCATATCGCCTTTTATACCAACGGTTTTACCGATAGTAGCGATATGAATAAGGTTGTTCTCTTTAGACTGGTTCAACATTGATACGGTAACTCACACCATCTTTAGCTTTACAGCCTGATATAACTGTTTTTATAGCACCAATCATCTTACCCTCTTTACCAATCAACTTGCCAATGTCAGTTTGATTTGCATAAAGAACTATCTCTGTTATTTCATCGCCCTCTTTCACTTCAACTCTTATATCCTCAGGATGTGAAGCTATAAGTCTTGCAAATTGTGCGACAAAATCAGCTATCATATTAACGACCTGTTATCTTTTTAACACGATCACTCATTTTAGCGCCAACGCTTAACCAGTAATCTAATCTCTCAGAATCAACTACCATAGTTTTTTCTGCTACCATCGGATTGTAATGACCGATTAGTTCTATCCAACCGCCATCTCTACGCTTACGACTATCTGTTACCGCGATACGGTAAAAAGGTTGCTTTTTTCTTCCCATTCTAGTGAGGCGAATTACTGTTGCCATTTTTGGTCCTTCTCTGCGCAAGTCATATTTCAACTTGCTGTATATGTTAAATTTGCATTTTGAATGCAAAGTTATAAACTCTAAGAGTTCATAACTTTACTTTCCACATGCCACAAACTATCTTCTTAAAGCTCCTGCACCACCCATTTGACCCATCATAGCTTGAAGGTCTTTCATACCCTTTGGACCTGAGAATTTTTTTGCCATTTTACCAGCATTTTTAAACTGTTTAATCATTCTGTTGATTTCTACTTGTGTAAGACCACAACCAGCAGCAATTCTCAACTTACGAGAATTGTTTAAAAGTTCTGGATTTTCTCTCTCTTTAAGAGTCATAGATGAAACCATAGCTTTAATATTTTTAAGTTCATTAGAGTTTTCAAAATCAAAATCTTTTATAGCTTTTGACATATTGCCCATACCAGGTATCATGCCCATGATAGAACTCATGCTACCCATTTTTTTCATACTTTCCATCTGTTCTAAAAAGTCATTGTAGTTAAACTGACCTTTTTGAATTTTCTTCGTAAGTTTTTTCGCTTGTTTTTCATCGATAAGTGATGCAGTTTTTTCTGCAAGTCCTTCAATGTCTCCAAAGCCCATAAGACGATTTACAACACGCTCAGGTAGGAAAATCTCTAAATCTTCCATCTTTTCACCCGCACCGATAAAACGAAGAGGAACTTGAACTTGAGATGATAAACCAAGAGCCACACCGCCTCTTGAATCGCCATCATATTTACTTAAAATGATACCATCGATACCGATTTTCTCTTTAAAAGTTGTAGCCGTTTTTACTGCATCTTGACCTGTCATAGAATCAGCTACATAAAAAATCTCACTTGGATTCGCAACTTTTTTAACTGCTTGAAGTTCATCCATCAGCGCATCGTCTATTGCCAAACGACCTGCCGTATCTATCAGTACAACATCATAAATGCCATTTCTAGCTTTTTTAAGTGCTGCACTTACAACATCAACTGGATTTGTTAAGTTTGCATCTTCAAATAGTTCAACTTCTATTTTGGTTGCAATTTGGCGAAGCTGTTCCACCGCTGCTAAACGCTGTAAATCGGCTGCAACTAGTAAAACTTTTTTCTGTTTATTTTTTAGATAAAGTGCTAATTTTCCAGTTGTAGTTGTTTTTCCAGAACCTTGAAGTCCTGTCATTAAAATAACAGTTGGAGGATTTGGTGCAAAAATAAAACCTCTGCTTCCACCAATTTCTAAAAGTTCATAAAGCGTTTTTCTAAGAGCATCCAAAAACTGGTCTTTTCCAATCCCATTTGCTTTGGTTTCTAGTTGCACTTTATCGATTAAATCTTTTACAACTTTATGGTTTACATCTGCTTTTAAAAGATTTTTCTTTAGCTCATTAAGGGCTTTAGTGAGAGCTTTGTCATCATCATGAAAACGAATTTTTTTAATCGCGCTTGTAAATGATTCAGTTAAAGTATTAAACATTGCCTCTCCTAATTATAAAATCTCAAAATGTTTTAGATGTAAAAAGTTGCGAATTGTATCTAAAAGTTACTTTTATTTTTCTTTGAGCCTATTCGAAATTAACAAACTCTTTAGGTTCAGGTGCTACAAACTCCATCCCTAAAAGTCTCACTTTATGCGCATGTAACATGACTCTTTTTGCGCGTCTTCCACCGTACTGCTCATCTCCAACAATTGGGTGGTCAATATAACGAAGGTGTGTTCGTATCTGATGCGTTCTTCCGTTATGAATAATACATTTTACCTTTGTTTTTTTTGCACTCACTAGGTCAGGGAAAACTTCCGTTCTCGCTGGTTTTCCTTTTCCTGATACATTTGAAAACGCTTTATTATTTTTCTTTTGTGTCACGATTGGTTTATCAATTTCAATTGGCTCAGAAATAATACCCTCAACCCAAGCGATATACTCTTTGTAAACTCTATCTTTTCTAAACTCTTCGATAGCTTTTTCACGAAATTCTTCATTTTTAACAAGCATCAAAACACCGCTTGTTTCACGGTCAAGTCTGTGTAAAAGTTGCGCACCTTTAAACTGTCGCTCTATTTCATCCGAATTTATAAATGCTGGTTTATTTACAACTATCAAATCACTGTTTTCAAATATTGGTTTGATTTTTTCTATTTTTTGAACAATAAATATAGTTTTTTCATCAAGCTCTCCACGCGCTATCATAACTTTACTATTTCCAACATATACCAAACCTCTGTCTATCATAGACTTTGCTTGGGAATTTGAGACATTCTCTTGAAGCGATACAAGCTTATATGCTTTATCTTTTGCCATCACATATCCTTAATTTTATTTTACATCACACTGGTGTGATTGTATTTTACTCTACTATTTTTTTTATTACAGGTTCTAAGTTTATTTTCTCTTCAACCATTGAGTTTGGTAAACTTCCACATGCCAACAATGCTTTATAAATTTCAAATGGCTCAACATACTGTACATGATGCACATATTTGAAAAGCTCTTTTTGATGAAAAAAATGTTTCCCTGTTATGATTTTACATCCAAAATAAGCGGGTTCGAGTGGGTTATGCCCACCGACATCCTCTTTAAAAGCTCCACCTAAAATTGCTATATCACTTATGGCGTACATATTATTTAACTCGCCCATAACATCAACTAAAACCATATCGGTATCAAGTTCACAACTATGAGAAAATCTTGAAAGCGTTAAAGAATTTTTATCTGCAAAGGATTGCATTAACGCATAAACACTCTCAAATCGTTCTGGATGTCTTGGCACAATTATCAGCTTTGTATTATGCTGTTTTTTGTACGCAACAAATGCTTTTATAATTGCTTTTTCTTCACCTTCATGGGTACTTCCAGCAACTATACACTCTTCTTTTGGCTTTTTATACTCTTTTGTTTTAACTATTGCACCAGCTAATTTTATGTTGCCAATAACTTCAATATTTTTAGCACCCAGTGCCAAAAAGCGATTTTTATCCGCTTCACTTTGCGCATAAATTATTTCCACATGCCGTAGCATTTTTTCATAAAACCAAGCAAATTGCAAATACTTTTTTGCACTTCTCTCAGAGATACGGGCATTTAAGAGGATAACTCTACTCCCTTTAAACGCAGCACTAATTATAAGCATATACCAAAGTTCAGCCTCTAAAATCACAAGCACTTTGGGCTTTTTTATCCAAAATGGCAAAAACATCTCATAGGGTAAATACCTAACATCTGCCTTGTATTTAGATGCTTCTGCGAAACCGGTATGCGTTATAGTCGTTATTTGAATCTCTTGCTCATCAAGCAACTCAATAATCGGCTTAAGCGCTTTTGCTTCACCTAGCGAACATACATGAAACCATATTCCATTTTCTTTTTTAAATTTTGGATTGTTTAAAAGAAAAAAACGAGCTGGAATAGATTGCGTATATTTTTGCTTAAAAGAGAGAGATACTAAAAGCGGAAGTGCCACGATATAAAGCACAACACTTAAAGTATAATAGAGTATCGTGAACACAGGCTTTATGCCCTATTCTTCGGAGACTTCCACATGTATAATACGACCACAATGTGGGCATGTAATAATTTCATCTGCTTTAATAACATCTGCATAAATTTTATCACTTAATCGCATGTGGCAACCCATACAAGCTTGGTCTTCAACTGGCACTACAGTACTATTTTTAGCCCAGCGACGAATTTTTTGATAAAAAGCTAAACCTTTTTGGTTAACAGTTCCAAGAAGTTTCTCTTTCGCAACAAATACTTCTTGTCTTGCTACATTGATAACTTCTAACTTTTTATCAACATCAGCTTTAACAGATTCTAAGTTAGAATGCAGTTCAACTAAAGTTACTTTTGCAACTTCAACTTGCTCTTTTTTTGCTTCAATAATTTTTTCAAGTCTTGCAATCTCTTCATTTGCAAAAGTTACTTGTTCTTTAGCTATCTCTTCTTCTAATTGTAAAGACTTCATCTCTCTTTCAGTTTTTACTTCAGAGCTTTTTTTTGAATTATCTTCCAATTTTTTTGAAAGGTCTGCTAAATGCAAATTATTTTTTTGCTTTTTAACTTCTTCATCTTTAATTTCATGAGTCAAATTCTCAATATCTGATTCAATACTCTTTGTTTTTGCAAGAGCTGCTTCATAATTGTAGTTTGCTTCTTCTATTTGAGGTTCAAATGCATCGATCTCTTTGTCTATTTTTGCAAGGTCGATTAACTGCTTAAGATGCTGGTTCATTGGTCTCCTTTGAGGTGTTTCGTATATGCCATATCTTCTATAAATATTGCTAAATATATGTAAATGGATTTTCTGATGATGAAATTATAACTGCTAAACCTAAATTTTTCAAATGCTTTTGTAAAATTTCTGCAAAAAAGTGTTCACTTTCATAATGTCCTATATCAATTAGAGATAATTTTATACTTTTTGCTTGCATCGCATCATGATATTTTACATCTCCTGTCAAAAAACAATCTGCTTCAATGGAGTGCATAAGTGAACATCCAGAGCCAGTTGTTAAAGCAACTCTTTTAACTTTGTCACTGCATTTTACACTCTTGGCATGTGGAAGTTTAAAAATAGATGCAACTTTTTTTGCAAAATCATCAAAATTCTCATTAACATCAAAATAAGCAACAAAACCCTCTTTTTTTACAATCTCTACACCCAAAATTTCTTTTGCAACAAATTCATTCAAATGTGTCTGATCAAAATTGGTGTGCATTGCAATATTTGAAATATTTTTACGAATCATTTTTTGGATTAAATTTGCAGGATATTTACCAAACTCTAGCTGTTTTAATCCTCCAAATATGAGTGGATGATGTGTAATCAAAAGAGTGTTTTCTTCTAATGAATCTATCAATTTTTCATCCACATCTATACTCAAAACTACTCTTGCAATCTCCTCTTCAAAATCTCCTATTAAAAGTCCTGAGTTATCCCATGATTCTTGAAGTTCAAAAGGTGAGAGTTCATTTAAAAACTGATAAATTTCTAAAAGTTTCATGCGCTTAATTCTCTTGCAATTTTTGTAACTCTTCTTTGGCTTCACTAAAATCAGAATTCAGCTCAACTGCTTTTTTATACATTGCACTCGCCTCATCTTTTTTTTGCATATCCACTAATAGATTTCCATAGTTATAGTAAGTAATTGGATTTTCATCATTTATCTCTAACGAAGCACTCAAGTGCATTTTAGCAGATACAAATTCACCATTTTTTCTATAAATAGAAGCAAGAGAGTTATGAATATACTCATTTTCATTATCCAATTCCAACGCTTCTTTATACTGTTTTATAGCTTCTTCTTCATTGCCTATTTGCTGCAACATATATCCTAACTTAAAAATTATGTCTGGGTTATTTGAGTCTTTCGCATTCGCTTCAGTCAAAAGTGCAACAGCTTTTTCAAAATCTTTTTCTTCGTACGCACTGTCCGCTTTTTGTACTAAGGCCTCAGGGGAAAATGGCGAAAATGCCTGAGCAGTTCTTGGCTCATTCTCTTGATTATCACTTGCATTTTGCTCTAAATCTTGAAGTGTTTGAATATGCTCATAAATTTTAAATGCGAAAAAAGCCGAAGCTCCCAACATGAGTAACTGAAATAGTGTCATTTTATACCTTTAAATAAATTTTTGTTTAGAAGTGAAATTAACTGAAGTGGGTCAACTTGTACCCCACCAACACGCGTTGCAAAGTGTAAATGTGGACCACTCACTCTGCCACTTTCTCCAGAAAAACCGATCTGTGCAGATTTTTCTACTTTTTGACCACATACAACATCAAATTTACTCATGTGGAAATAACATGTATAAATACCCTGCCCATGGTCAATAATAACTGTCCCGCCTGAGTAAAATCTCTCTTTTGCTAAAACTACAACTCCATCATTACTTGCATAGATTGGAGTTCCAACTTTTGCGCGAAAATCTGTTCCACCGTGATAGCCTTGCAGAGAATTATTGTAAACTCTTGCCTTGCCAAAGTCACTTGTTATGATACTGTCCATAGGAAATATAAATTCAGACTTTATATAACTTTGAGCTGTTGTGCTATTGTATATTTTCATAGCCTCTTGATACTCCTGCTCGGCTATTTTTGCATCTTCTTTATTTGGATTTACTTTTGACTTTGTAACCTCTATTTTCTCTTTTTCATACTTTCCATCTTCTATATTTATGAACATACTTTTAGTTAAATGAGAATCTTTTTCTTTATAATAAACTTCTATTTTTTTGCTACTTGGCTTTTCATAGTAACTCACAGGAACTAAAGCATACATTTTTTCAGCATCTACTGGATTGTTAAAAACTTTGTAACTCTCTTTATCCAAAGTGATTTTCTCATACGCAACATCTTTTTCTTTTTTAAACTCTACAAATATAGTTTTTCCATTTGAAACATTCGAATCAAAAAATAGAGTATTATAGGCAGACAAAGATGAAATAAAAAAAAGTATCAGAAAAATAATTTTCATGCGTTATCTTTAAAAGCTCTTGCGATATCTCGTTTCATATCTTTTTCTTTTAAATCAGCTCTTTTATCGTGAAGCTGTTTTCCTTTAGCGATTGCAATTTGTATTTTGACTATATTTCTGTCATTAAAATAGAGTTGCAATGGCACAACTGTATATCCATCTCTTGTAATAGCTTTTATCATTTTTAAAATCTGCTTTTTATGGAGTAAAAGTTTTCTGCTTCCTCGCTCTTCATGTCCATAAAAATAGTGCGTCGTTTCAAGTCTTCCAATATGTGTGTTAAACAAAAAAGCTTCTTCACCTACAAAACGGATAAAACTATCTTTTAAGTTCACTTTTTTGGCTCGAATGCCTTTTACCTCACTCCCACTCAAAACAAGCCCCGCTTCAAACTTCTCTTCTAAAGAGTAATCAAAAAAGGCTTTTTTATTTTTTGCTATTGTTTCGCCCATTATCTAATTTCTCCCGCATGTTTATGTATTTTATCAGCACTTCTAAAAAAACTACTTCCACTACCACTAAAATGCCATCCATCTTTCACATACTTTTTTAACTCTTCGTACTCTTGCAAAGCTGGTTCAAAAAGGTCATTTGCTTCTTTGGCACTCCAATTTTCTAAAATCTCTAAGGAAGTTATATTTTTTAATCTTTGGAATTGTATTTCACTTATTGGATTGTAAAAATCTTCTCTATAAATCTGATACACCTTAGGCGTACTAATCTCCAATTTTGGAGTGAAGATTTCAAAATCTAAAATTTCTTCTTTAAATTCTTCTACAATTTCTCCTACTCCACTCACATTTGCGCTCTCATATCCATAAATAAAAAAAGCAACATCCGCGCCCACTTTTGCACCAATACGCGCGAGTTCATCTAAAGTAAGTCCTAAATCCAGCACTTCATTACACATCTTAAGATAGGTTGCAGCGTCACTACTTCCACCGCCTAGACCTGCAAAAGCTGGAATTTGTTTTTTGACATTTACGGCATGTGTAAGCATGAAGTTTTTTAGAGATTCTGAGCCAGTTGCAGCTTCGAGTGCAACATATGCTTTATAAATTGTATTTTGTTCTGTTGTACAAGAAAAATCGCCAATAATTTTAAACTCTTCTTCTTTTTTTGGGATAAAAGAGAGTGCATCATACAAAGAATTTACTCGCATAAACCTTGACACTATCTCATGATAATTCTCTCGTTTTCCTGTAATTTTGAGGAATATATTAACTTTCGCATACGCTTTATAAACTTTCATAATCTATTTTATCTTCCAAGCAACTTACTTAACAGACTTATCGTGTCTGGTTTAACCACTTTACACGCCGCTATGTTTAGCTCTTTTACATTCTCAAGAAGTTCATCTCTAACAATAGATACATTTTTTGGTGCATCTATGCCAAGTTTGACAACACCTTTATCAATAGATATAATTTTGATGATTATATCATCCCCAATAACTATAGATTCATCCACTTTTCTAGCTAAAACTAACATGTATATATCCTGCCTAGTTCATATTTTACTTGTTCATTTTCTATATTTATAATTGAAATAGTATCATTATTATCTAACCAATAATATCCATCTGCTTTGTTTTGTAAATCTTCTAAAGCAAGAACTCTTCCATACTTAAGGTTATCACTCTCGCCAAGATAGTGGTTCTGAGGTATATTCAAGGACTTTTTAATGTCTAAAACTTCTTCGTTGTTATATCTAAAAATTCCCTCAGACAATCTCTCTAAAGCACTTAAGCTTCCACATGCCACTCCAAGTTTTTTTGCGATAATAAGACCCAAAGAACGAATGTAAGTACCTTCTGAAACAGTCGCTTCAAAAGTAACAAATGGGTGTGAATAGTTTATCAGTTTGCTCTCATAAATAGTTGATTTTATTTTATTTAAAACCACTTCTTTGCCAGCACGAGCCAAATCATACGCCCTCTCGCCATTTATTCTTTTTGCACTAAAAATTGGCGGGTCGTAGGTTAGTTCACCTTCAAGTGATTTTACAACCTCTTTTATCATGGCATGTGGAAACTCTTTCATTATTTCCACATGCCGTATTGTTTCGGTATCTAAGCTATCGCTCACAGCCCCTAACCACAGAGTTGCTCTATAAGTTTTAGGAGTTTTATTCAAAAAACGAAAAAGTTTTGTGTGACTTCCAAACCCTACAAGCAAAACACCTTTCGCAAAAGGGTCAAGCGTTCCTGAGAAACCCGCTTTTTTATTATTATATTTTCTCTTTAGCTTCGATAAAAAAAGATTTGAGCCGATTCCAGCTGGTTTATATGCTACAAAGAGCCTGTTCATAATCTCTCTACAAACGATGCTAATATATCTCTTTTAGTTCCAGCAAAATTAATATTTAACTTAAATTCTCTACCAGATTTACTCACACCAATAACCCGTCCAGTGCCAAAAATCTTGTGACGCACTAAATCGCCTTTTTTAAAAGCTGTATTTTTTTCAACGATAAGTGAACCTTCACAAAGTCCAGCTTCATTAAAAAACCTACTTTTTTGTAAATCACTTCTTCGACCTTTATAAAATCTACTTCCAGCATGCGAAAGTGTCAAACTCTCTTTTGCTCTTGTAAAAGAGACATATCCAAGCCGTCTTTCCTCTTCTAAATCACTTCCATCTCCTGTTAGAGGTAAAAAGCCCTCTTCCAATCCTATGATAAAAACATGATCAAATTCTAAACCTTTTGATGCGTGAATACTCATCATATAAATACTCTCGCCCTCTACTTGGTCTTGCTCACTTTGAAGCGTTAACTCATTTAAAAATTCATCCAAACTTGCATCAGGTGATTTTTTCACAAAATCACGGAAGAGACCATAAAATTCATCCATATTTAAAATGCGCTCAGCTTCATCAGGCATACCAGAATAAATACTTTTTAAACTAAAATTCTTTTCGAGTAAATCAATAAATTCATAAGTCGATTCTTTTGCAACTTGTGCTATGTTTTCGATGTCTTTTATAAACTTGATTAAAGTTTGTGCATTTTTCTTTTTAACTACTGCTTCTAACTCTTCAAAAGTAGCATTCTTAACATATTCAAAAATGGATGTATCATTTTTATGCGCTGCGAGTTCTATCTTATCTATACTCGCTTTTCCAAACCCTCTTTTTGGTTTATTTATGATGCGTTTAAATGAAAAATCATCATGAAAGTTTGTGATAACTCGTATATAACTTATCAAATCTTTAATCTCTGCTCTATCATAAAAGCGAAGACCGCCCACAAGTTTATAAGCTATCCCTGAGCGATTAAGCCCCTCTTCAATAGAACGACTCAAAACATTGACTCTATAAAGTATAGCAATATCAACTCCGCGAACACCTGAGTCTAAAAGCTTACTTATTTTTTGTGCTATTTTTCTAGCTTCTTCATTTTCATCGTTTGAATTTAAAATCGTGACATCATCACCACTTCCACGCGTTCCTACAAGTTTTTTACCAAGTCTTGAACGGTTATGCTCTATCAAAGCATTTGCAACTTTTAAAATAGGCTCACGAGAACGATAATTCTCTTCAAGTTTAAAAACATGCGTACCTAAAAAATCTTCATGAAACTCCATAATATTTCGAATATGTGCTCCACGCCAACCATAAATACTCTGGTCATCATCGCCAACTACACATATATTTGTGTGTGCCGTACATAACTTTTGTAAAAGCTTGAGTTGAAGCTCATTCGTATCTTGGTACTCATCAATCATAATGTACTGATATTTCTCTGATGTTTTTTGCGCTAACTCTGGATTTTGGTCTAAAAGTTTGTATGTAAGCGCAATTAAATCATCAAAGTCAACAAGATTATTTTCTCTTAAATAGTTTTCATACTCTTCATACACTTTTGCAATTTGCTGATAGTTAAAAAGTTCTGCCTGTTTATACGCATCATCAGGACTCATAAGCGAGTTTTTATATCTTGAAATCTCACTCGCTATTAAAGGAGTTGGTATTTCAGAGTTTATTGTTTTTATAATTCTTTTTTTATCATCTGTGTCGATGACAACAAAATTATTTTGTCTATTTAAAAGATGGATATTAAATTTTAAAAATAACAAACCAAACTTATGAAATGTACATAAAAGTGGAGGATACGCAGCTTCGCTTATCATGTCAAGAGAGCGTTCTCTCATCTCTTTAGCAGCTTTATTTGTAAAGGTAAGCGTGAGAGTGTTTGAAGCAGGTATTCCAACTTCTTCTATCAAATAAGCAAGACGAGAAATTATAGTTGTTGTTTTCCCACTTCCAGCACCCGCTAAAATCAAAACAGGACCCTCGATTTGTCTTACAGCACAAGATTGCTGCTCATTTAATTTATTAAATATTTTTTCCATTTTTTCCACTATTTTGACATTTGAGTTTGTTAATTGTTTATATTATAACCTAAAAATGTAAATTATTACAGAACTATTGCAATAATTATAATTATGAGTTATAATTTTATTATCAATATTACTTATAGGAATTATTATGTTAAAAGATTTTGCGAAATTACAAACATTTTTGATGGTTATAAAAGAGAAAAGTTTTTCTAAAGCATCGGCGAAGTTAGGTATTTCCCAACCTGCGGTTACGCAACAAATTAAATTTATAGAAGATTATCTTGACACGAAAATAGTAGATAGAAAGAAAAATGGTATCATCCTTACAAAAGAGGGTGAAGATCTCTTTAGAATTGCTCAAAGACTTGATAAAGCTATTTCAAACAGTGAAAAAGAACTTTTAAAAATAATCAATAAAGAGTTTACTTTTGTAATGGGTGCATCCAATGCTATTGGAAATTATGTACTCCCTAATTACCTTGGTGAAATTAAAAAAAGAATTGGAAATGAAGTTTATATGTCAGTTTCCTCTTCTAGGGAAATTATTGATCAGCTTGAAGATAAAAAGATAGATATTGCTCTTATAGAATCACCCGTTTTTAGAGAAGGAATTATTTACAGAGAATGGGTTGAAGATGAGCTTGTTATTTTCTCAAACCAGCAAATTCCTAAACATTTAAAAGTTGAAGACTTAATGAGTTTTGATTGGATTTGCCGTGATGAAAGTTCACATACAAGAAAGCTTACTTCTGAAATTTTTGAAGAGATGGGTGTGCAATGTGGAAGTTTTAGTGTTCTTGCGGTTCTTTCAAGTCCTACATCTATAAAAGAGTCAATTCTTCATGCTGACAAAAATTCTGAGAGACCCTTGGTTTCTGTAATGTCAAGGCATGTAATTCAAAATGAAATAACAAGTGGTACTCTTTTTGAAGCAAGACTCAAAAACTACAAAATAGAAAGAAAATTTTATATAGCCTACTCAAAAGAGAAAAAACACGATGCTTTTGTTGATAATGTTGTAAATTTCTTACTTTCACTCAATAAAATATAATTAAACCCGAATTATCCATCGGGTTAAAGGGCTTCTGCCCTTATTTTTTTAAAAACTTCGAATTTTCTGGATTTGACAAAAATGAAGCCATAGAATTTTTCACTCCATTCTCATCTATCTCTTTTTGAACTGAATTATTTTCTTCATAAGACGCTAAATTTATCAAAACTGGAGTCTCATCTATAATAATTTGCATAATACTCAAAAGAGGAACTGTTACAAAACTACCAATATTATCCGTTCCAAATCCAGCTTCAAAAATTAAAAAATCTCCTTCAATTGTCGCTGTATCAAAAGTATAACCAGCTAAGAAAAAAAGAGTTAAAGGACGAAATTCTGTATTTATACTTTTTGGCAATTCAGGGTCAAAAGTAATCTCTTCTATCTTACATAAAATCCCAAAGTTTTGTTCTTTATCAAAAAAATAAACTATCATATCTCGAATATTTTTTTGCATCAAAATAGCAAATTGTTTATCTTCTATTACATTTTCTAACAATGAATGCTCCTCATGTTTATTAGCGCAATTATATCAGAAACTCGCATCTATCAAGTATATCAAAGTCTATCATAGCATTCAAAAGTGCTACTTTTGAAAAAGTTCTAAGCTCACTTACTTTAATATCTGCTTCTATTATCTTCCCTTCATCCAAAAGTCTCGCTCTTGTTGTACCTTTTAAAAGAGGTTGCTTAGGAGTAATCCACATGCCGTTGTGATAAAAAGCAATATTTGCTATGCTTGTATCTGTTACAAGTAAATTTTTGATAATAAGCACATCATCACATTGCTCTTTTTTCGCATAGAGTGCATCAAGTTCTTCTCTAAAAGTTGATTTTGTTGCATATTCAATGTCGTTGTTAAAGATAAGTTTTAAAGAACTTATTTCTCTTTTTTTATAGGCATGGTAAGTTACAGAGATGGCATGTGGAGTATAAACGAGACGGCATTTATAAAGACCTATCTCTGGAGCTTTTATATAATCTTCAAGATTTTCAAACTCTTTTATTCCAAGAGAATGCAAAACACTCTCATATCTTTTTTGATGATACGGCATGTGCAAAGGTTTTGAATCAATGATTTTAATTGTTTCAAAATAGCTTTTATTCATAAAAATTCCTACATTTTAACTTTTGTTTTTGATTTTTCATAGAGTTTGTATTATTAAGAAAAAAGGTTTTAAAAAAAAATTTGAAGGATTTTAAAAAATGGTGCGACCGGGGAGATTTGAACTCCCACACCCGTAGGGCGCTACCACCTCAAGGTAGTGTGTCTACCGTTCCACCACGGTCGCATTTAGAGGTTAGAACACCCCGAAGGTGTTCTATGTTTTTACTTAGAGTGGATTAACCTAAGTATGGGTTTGCGTAAAGTGCTATAAGAGCAATTACTAGTGCATAAATAACTTGAGCTTCGATCATTGCAAGAGCGATGAACATTGTAGTCATAAGTTTAGCACCTAAACCTGGGTTACGAGCAGTACCAGCGATAGTTGCAGCAGCAGTATGACCCATACCGATAGCTCCACCTAATGCAGCAAGACCAAGACCAAGACCAGCAGCGATCATTGAATATGCTTTAAGAGTTTGGTTAGCAACTTCACCATCAGCAGCGAATGCAGCAGTAGCAAGTGCTACCATTAAGAAAAGAATTTTTTTCATGTTTATCTCCGTTTTTGTTTACAAAGTTTTTCGGCTAGCGTAACTAAATCCAAATGAATCTAGCAATTTCAACATAAATGCAAAAATTTCCCTACTAAAAATTGATAGAGCGAATTGTATGTAAATTCTGCTAAATATTTTATTAAAGAAGCTTGGCATGTGGAAATATTTTCACTTCCACATGCCAAAAAATTTTTATGCAATCCCTAAAGAAATTTTATTGCCTTTAAACTCTAAAATTTCTACTGTTAATTTGTCGCCCTCTTTGAATGCATCAGAAGCTTTATCTACTTTCATTTTAGATACATGCAAAAGCCCGTCAGTTCCATCTGGAAGCTCTATAAACGCTCCAAATTCAACTATTTTTTTAACAACACCTTCATAAACTTGTCCAATTTCATACTTAATTTTGGCTGCTTTTGGTGTGCTTACTATGGCTTCGATGTGCTTTCTTGCACCTGAAACACCAGTTTTATTTTTACCAGTAACTTTTACTTTTCCATCTTTTTTATCAATATCAATTGCAACTTCAAACTTCTCTATAATTTCACGAATAGTTTTTCCAGCCTGACCAATAATATCGCCAATAAAACTAGGGTCTATATGAAAAAAGTCTGTACTTGGCAAAACACCATCGTTGAACTCGATGTTTTTCTCTGCATCTTCCATAATATCTATAATATGTGCACGACCCTCTTTCGCTTGATAAAGTGCTTCTTTGAGTACCGCAAGACTAATACCACCGAGTTTGATGTCCATTTGCATAGCAGTAATTCCATCTTTTGAACCAGTTACTTTAAAATCCAAATCTCCATCATGGTCTTCAAGTCCCATAATATCTGAAAGAATTGCGTATTTATCACCCTCACTTACCATACCCATAGCGATTCCAGCTATCGTATCACTTGTCTCAATATCGGCTGCTTTGAGTGCCATATATCCGCCACACACAGTAGCCATTGAAGAAGAGCCGTTTGATTCAAGTATCTCTGAAACCAAACGAATCGTTTGTCCACTTAATTCTACAATAGGCTCTAAAGCTCTTTTTGCTAAGTTTCCATGTCCTAATTCTCTTCTTTTAGTTCCCATAATTGGAGAAGCTTCACCTACGCTAAAGCCTGGAAAATTGTAGTGAACCATGAAGTTTTCGTTTTGAGTGCCATCATCTGTAAGATTCTCAAACATTTGCCCATCTTTAGCCCCACCCATAGTTAGAACAACTAAAGCTTGTGTTTGACCTCTTGTAAAAAGGCAAGATGCATGTGCGCTTGGAAGAACATTTGTACTGATAGAAATTGGTCTGATTTCTGTTAAACTTCTACCATCCGCACGAACTCTTTCATTTAAAATCTGTCCTCTTACCTGCTCTTTTTTTAGCTTTTCAATTGCATCTTTTAGCTCTAACTCATCCCAATGCTCTTCTACTAAAAGAATTTTCTTTCGAAGTTGTCTGAGTGCTGTAGAACGCTCTGATTTTGCCATTTGATTCATTGCGGCTTTGATATCTGGCATGTGGATTTCTCTCACATACTTTACCATCTCTTCATTAATAGAATGCGCTTTATATTCTATTTTTGATGTTTCTTTTTTATAAGGAGCAAATGTTTCTTCATATTTTGTATTACAAGCAAAAAGAGCTTCTTGTGTTTTTTGTAAAATTTCTATTAACTCTTCTTCAGGTATTGCGTTCGAGACATGGGAAGGAATAAAAGCAGTTGCCATAGTTGGGTCCAACATAGGGTCTATAAAAGCATCACTTATTTCCACGTGCTCACCGCCAAGTGAACGCATTTCAATCATAAGAAGGTCATTTTTTGTTCCAGAGAGATATAAATCTAGTGTAGAATTTTTTAGCTGTGAAAGCGTAGGATTTAAAACTAAAGCTCCTTCAATTTTAGCCGCTCTCACTGCACAAACAGAACTGTTTATGTCTATGTCAGAGATATAAAGTGCAGCAGAAGCCGCATTAAGTGCCAAAATTTGTAAATCTGACTCTTTATCGGCACTAAAAACAAGAATTGTGATTTGAGTTGGGTGTCCAAAACCTTTTGGAAAAAGTGGACGAAGAGACCTATCAACTATGCGAGATGTTAAAGTTTCAAAATCACTTGGTTTTGTCTCTCTTTTAAAAAATCCACCTGGAATTTTTCCAGAAGCGTATGATTTTTCTATATACTGCACTGTTAGTGGCAAAAAATCATCTTTTACGATTTCTGTTTCATCTATAACAACTGTTGCTAAAATAACTGTATTCCCTGATTTTACCCACGCAGCACCATTTGCTTGTTTTGCAACAGCACCAAACGAGTACTCTTCAACTCTATTTTCTAACTCTAAATTTACATCATATTTCAACTTATTCTCCTTGTTGGTTTAAATCTAATATTTTTTTACTATACCCAAGATTTTTCATTAATTCTAAAATTTTAAGCTATGCTCAAAATAAACTCTCACACATCACAACTCCCTAAAAACCATTAGGCAAACTCAAACCAAATTCAGAAGAACCGCGCCCAGAGGACATTAATGGCTTTAAAGCCATTGTAAAATATATATATCTATCGTAAATAGAGTTTTCTGCTACTCCTGTTTTTGAGAGTACTGGCCTATTATTTTCAATATACCTCACTCCAAAATCCCAACATCGTTTTCTATATATAAAACCTATCTCCGCTTTTTTCTTTAAACTTTTCTCAAGGTCATAAGCATAATCAGCATGGTATGAGTAGTGTGTATCGTAAGCATAACTAGCATTTGATGTCATATAACTTGCATAGGGTGTATAATCCTCTTGTGTATGCAAAAATGTATCTCTGTATAAATGACCTAAAGAGAATGTAAAACTATTTATACTATAGGAAACTTGATTAGAGAGCTTGGAAAATGAATCTTCATCATAATTGTAAAATGAATCATTATAATAATTCCAATTCTTTGTTATTTGATAACTTAGTTCATTTTCAAGTTCTCCTGTTTGCGTACCAAATTCTTTGTAATAAACAGCTTGTGAGAGTTTGTGATATACTATTTGACTTCCTAACGAATCATAAATGTACTGAGAAAAATCAAATTTTAGAACATCTTCCATCTGCGAAATTCTGTAGAATTCACATCTTGGATCACTTTGATTTATCAAATCAGAACAAAATTCTTGATTATAATCATAAAAACCAGCTCTTTTTTCGCCACCAGCAAAACCATAATTCGAACCAAAACTTACGACATGTGTAAACTCTTCATAGGCCTTTGTAAGTTCAGTTGAAAGAGCTACGACATTATAATTTTTAGTTAAATATCCATCTTTGTATTCTGCATCTGTTGGTATCTTCTCTTCACCAGAAAAGCTTGAATGCTCTGCATATAAAGTAGTTTTATAGGAAAGATTTAAATACTCATCCAGCACTGATGTTTGAAGAGTCACTGGAACATTCACATCTGTTTGAACTACTTTTTTATTTACATACCGATATATGTTACTGCTGTGCATATCTATACTATATAAAAGATGATCTTGTAATAATGTATCTAAGTAGTTGTGATATTGAAGTGTTGGTAACATTTGTGGAGTATTTTCATTGCTCTGCTTCGTTAAATCTTGATAATATTTAAAGTATGTACCAAAATAATTATTATCCGTATTATAAAACATGTTTATACGAGACAGAACTTGTGTAGTAGTGATAGTACTAATAGTATCATTACTCGAGAGGTTAATATAATCAACATCATTCATACTGTTGATATCCGTATATAATCCAGATTGTCCATCAAGATTCAAATCCAACCACTGATTTAGAACATCACTATTTTCATATTTAAGATTGAAACCATAGTGCGTACTATTTGCTAAATCATTTGCTAAAAAATAATTATCGTTCTCTTTAAAATAGCCCCCTCGGAGTTCTCCCCCAGAAGTAGCACTATCTTTAAATCTATAAGTTGCATATCCACCATAACCACGGTTTGTTCTTACCTGAGGTCTTAACTCTAAATCCCACCAATTTTGTTCAGCTATATAAAAAGGTTGCTGATAGTAAAAACCCTCTTGATCAGAGAGTCCAAAAGCGGGAATTAAAAGTCCTGTTCTTCGCGAAGTATCTAACGAAAACCCAATATAAGGAGTATATAACACTGGAATATCATAAATATAAACTACAGTATTGTAAAGATTAAGCCATTTTTTGTCTGAATTATAATCAGATGCACTAAATTCCATCGTCCAAAGAGGACTGTTTGGATTACATCCACTCATAGAACCTGATTTTATATCGAGATCTTTATCTTGAATAAATCCATCATCCGCGCTGAGCCAAACTTGTGATTTTTTTTCAAGCATAAAAAATGGTTTAAAACTTTTCTCTTTTTTCGCAATATTTAATTTTGCATAATCACCTAAAAGCTGATATTCTTGACCTTTTGTCGCACGGATATTGTCAAAAAGCTCCAAATCTCCACTGGTTCTATTGTATATTGCACTTTTCGCACTAAGATGGTAATCCTGATAGACAACAACCACATCACCTGAAGCGTTCACTATGTTATCTTGTGAATCCATAAAAGCAGCAAATATTTCCACCTCAGCATCGGCATGTGCAAAGGAAAAAAGGAAAATAAAAAGAGAAAGTAACTTAAGCATTGACTACCAAAGTTTTTGCTGTTTTATCATGGAGAGTTTGACGCGAAGGATCTAACATCCCCCATAAAAAGCCTAGATAAAAAAATGTTTCACTGATAATACGAAATATTGCCCGATTGAGCGCACTAAGCACATTCGGCGTACGAAGTGTTTTTATCTCTATCACTCTTATTTTCATTACTATTTTCCCGAGTGTTGCACCGTATTGCATAGTAAAAAAAGCTTGATACACTATTTTCATTGTCATATATTCTAAGATAAAAGTATTTGTCAATAAAATGACTTCTTCCACATTTTTAGCGGCTGCAAATGAGTCCCACAAAGCAAATATAAGTAAAAAAGAGAGGAGCGTCTCATCTATAAAAAAAGCCATAGCTCTTCTTTTAATGTCCGCTAATGTAATACCTTCACGATGAAGAATATTTTCTATCTCTTCATTCATTGCTTAGAGTGCCTGATACGCTATGTCTGTACGAAGTTTTTTACCAGCAAAGTGGACTTGACCGCAACGCATGTAAGCTCTATCTCTTGCTTGTTTAATAGTGTCTCCAAGTCCAACACAGACAAGAACGCGTCCACCATCTGCATAAAGTTTTCCATCTTCTTGACTCACACCTGCATAAGAGATATGCGTATATTTCTCTATCTCTTCGTGATGCACTTCATCGACAATGATTTCCGCTGGAGTTGCATTCGAGTATGGATAGTTTTCACTTGCCATAACAACACCCACAGCAAATTGCTTTGAGAACTCTACTTTTATCTCCGCAAGATTATTCGTTGCAGCTTTGTAAAACATGTCGCTCACACTTGAAGTCATAAGTGGCATCAAAATCTCACACTCAGGGTCACCAAAACGGACATTAAATTCTAAAGTAATCGGTTCTCCTTTGACAACCATAATGCCTATGAAAAGTACGCCCTCAAAAGGAGCACCCTCTTTTTTCATACCATCAAGTGTTGGACGAATGATTCTTTCTCTCACTTTTTGGTACAAAACTTCATCCACCAAAGGCGTTGGAGCATACGCACCCATTCCCCCAGTGTTTGGTCCTTGGTCGTTGTCTAATAATCTTTTATGATCTTGTGCAGCTGGAAGAAGTATATAATCTTCTCCATCACAAACCGCAAACATAGAGAGTTCATAGCCATCTAAAAACTCTTCTACGACTACTTTAAGTCCTGCCTCTCCGAAGCTTTTTCCACTAAGCATTTCGCTTATAGCAATTTTTGCTTCATCATGATTTTGAGCGATGATTACGCCCTTTCCACCACAAAGTCCATCTGCTTTTACAACGATTGGAGCGGTGAGCGTGTTTGTAAAGTTAAAAGCATCTTCGATAGAATCTGTTTCAATATAGCGTGCAGTTGGGATGTTATATTTTGCCAAAAAGTTTTTCATATAGACTTTTGAGCCTTCGAGTTGTGCCGCTTCTTTGGATGGTCCAAAAATAGAAAGTCCCTTTGCCTTAAAAATATCAACAACTCCATCCACAAGCGGACCTTCAGGTCCTACAATTGTAAGTTCAATGTTATTTTCTTTCGCAAAATCTGCAAGTAAATTATAATCTTTAATAGCTAAGTTTGTTCCCAAAGAGGAAGTCGCACCATTTCCTGGCATAAAAAAAAGTTCATGCCCCCTACCTTCACTCAAAATCGCAAGAGCGATAGAATACTCTCTGCCACCACTTCCTAGTATCAAAATCTTCATTCACATCTCCATAAAATTTTTAAAAATATCTATTTGACACACCAAAATATATCAAAGAGATATTTTAATAGCCCAGGTAGCCGTCTCGCCATTGGCTCGGTTCTAAAAAGCCGTATTTGTGTGAAGCGAGAACTTTATAACGGCGGCAGTTTCTCGGCTGAATGAACATACCTCAAACGAAAGCACCGACACACTAAAGCTCTACTAGTTCACAATTTGAATATGTAGAACCCTCATATTGCGATATCTCGAACTACCCAGACTATTACACTTATTATACAAAAATGATACTTGATTTTTCTTTTTTCTATAATTTTAAAGCTATATCTATGCAACTTTGGATGGTTGTTTCATCGGAAAGAATATAATTTATCCCTTTTGGTAAAGCAGAAGCTGTTGTTTTGCCTATGATTACAACCTTGGCATGTGGAAATATAATGTGATTTTTTAAAAAACACTCTACACTTGATGGTGAAGTAAAGATTAAAACTGCATCCTCTTGCACTTCCACATGCCATAAATCTTTTGAACATCCACTCTCATACACTATGATTTCATCTATTTTGTAGCCCTCTTCTTGGCATGTGGATACAAAGTCAGAAGCAACTATTTTCGCTCGTAAATAGAGCCATTTTGTCTCTTTTGGAAACTCTTTTATTTTACTCGCTAAGTTGTCGCCATACCCACCGCCAATATCTAAAACCCTACCACCAAGCTCCTCATACGCCAATGCACTTTGCTTTGAAACGCACAAGGCTGGCATGTGGATATACTCTTTTGTATCGTATTGCTTGAGTGCTTCACTCGCTTGTTTTGAAGTGATAATCAAATAATCATATTGAGAAAAATCTATAGCAGGTTTTAAAAATTGGATATCCAAAGAATTGATACTTATGGCATGTGGATGTGCGGAGATTGAAAAAAGATAGATTGGTTTTGGCATGTGGAAATCACTCCTTGTAATTCTCGAAAAACAAAGTTTTTCGCAGCTTCAGGGGGTTGTAGGGATATCTGTCCCTGCCACTAAAACGGACGCGTTCGTTTTAGTGAGTAACATTAATTTATAAAATTATTCCCACTCAATTGTTGCAGGTGGCTTAGAGCTGATGTCGTAAACAACGCGGTTAATTCCATCCACTTCATTAATAATTCTTCTTGAAATTCTCTCCAACAAGTCATGTGGAAGATGTGCAAATGTTGCTGTCATCCCATCCACCGCTTCGACTACGCGTACACAAACTGTGTTGTCGTAAGTACGATTATCGCCCATGACACCGACTGATTTTACATTAAGTAAAACCACAAATGCCTGCCAAGTTTTTGTGTAGTATCCACTTGCTTTTAACTCATCAAGTAAAATCACATCCGCCTCGCGTAAAAGGTCTAAATCTGGCTGATTGACATCGCCCATGATACGAATTGCAAGTCCTGGGCCAGGGAATGGATGACGGTTAATCATGCTCTCTGGAAGACCAAGTTCAAGCCCTATTTTACGGACTTCATCTTTAAAAAGTTCACGCAAAGGCTCAATTAACTGAAAATCCATCCAATCAGGTAAACCACCCACATTGTGGTGCGATTTTATAACTTCTGAAGGACCATTTACGCTGATAGATTCGATAACATCAGGGTAAAGTGTTCCTTGCGCCAAAAACTTGATGCCGTCATGTTTTTTCGCCTCTTTTTCAAACTCTTCTATAAAAGTGTGCCCGATGATTTTTCTTTTTGTTTCAGGATCACTCACACCAGCCAACTTACTCAAAAAACTCTCTCTCGCATCAATGGTAATAAGAGGCACTTTAAGGTTGATTTTAAAAACCTCTTCCACTTGTTCTCTCTCATCTTTTCTTAAAAGTCCGTTGTCCACAAACACTGGAACAAGCTGGTCACCAATCGCTTCATAAAGCATAGCCGCAACAACAGAGCTATCCACGCCACCGCTGAGTCCACAAAGAACTTTTCCAGTGCCTACTTTTTCACGAATGCTTTTAATCTGCTCTTTTAAGAAGTGTTCCATTTTCCACTTCTCCGTTACACCACAAATATTTTTTGCAAAGTTACGAAGCATCAAATAACCCTCTTCTGAGTGTTGCACTTCTGGGTGATACTGCATTGCATAAATGCGTTTTTCTTCATTGGATATTGCTGCATAAGGCGAATTTGCTGAAGTTGCGATAGGTGAAAAACCCTCTGGAAGGACATCTACTTTATCGCTGTGGCTCATCCAAACAATGCGTCCATCATCACAATCTGCTAAAAGAGGAGAGCACTTGCCATCCACATTGTTGATTGTAAGTTCTGCTTTTCCATACTCATGGTGGTTTGAACGAACAACGCTTCCACCAAAATCAACTGCAATTCTTTGCATACCGTAGCAGATTCCAAGAACTGGGATACCAAGTGCATATACACCCTGATCTACTACATACGCATCTTTATTATAAACAGAAGATGGACCACCGCTGAGGATAACGCCTTTTGGATTTTTAGCTTTTATCTCTTCTACGCTGACATGGTAAGGAAGAATTTCGCAATAAATTTTATCTTCACGAAGACGACGAGCTATAAGTTGCGTGTATTGAGAACCAAAATCTAAAACTATGATACTAACATTTGTCATTTGAGTGCCTTTAAAAGTGTTTTGTAGTGCCGAAAATGGCGTTAAGAAGGATTGCATCCTTTTAATAGCAAAAGGATACAATAAAATAAATTAAGAATCTATTTTTTGAATACAAAAGAAGCGAAACAAAGGATAATATAAACCTATTTAAGTCATAATCCATGAAAATTCAATAAGGCTTTTTGTTATGGAAATGATTACTACGCTTGTCTTGCTTTATCTGCTCATTATTATTATCGCATCTCTTTGGGCATCCAAGAAAACAGGGATTGCAGATGTCCTTTTTTACCTCATCGGAGGACTTGTAGCGGTTAACCTACACCTCCTTTCTCCCCATTCTGCAACAATTGAGACCTTTGCTTTTATTGGAACGATTTTTTTATTTTTTTATCTTGGTTTAGAAGAAAACCTCGAAGGGTTTACTGAGGGGATTAAAAAAGGATGGAAAATTGCCGTAGCTGGTGTAATTTTACCTTTTAGCATAATCTATTTGACAGAATACACCCTCTCTGGGGACATGATTAAATCCATCGTATTTGCTATGGCA
The DNA here is from genome assembly GCA_041662265.1 of Sulfurimonas sp. Lineage (GTDB taxonomy): Bacteria > Campylobacterota > Campylobacteria > Campylobacterales > Sulfurimonadaceae > Sulfurimonas. The sequence continues at coordinate 270,543 of JBAZSV010000004.1, read as the reverse complement.
TTTTCTCCAACCTCCATCGGAATCGCATTTTTAACTCTCAATACACTCTCTTTTGGTGCTAAAGCAAAACTGCAACCGATTATTGTCGCAGCTGCACTCACGGATGATGTACTTTCTCTCATTTTATGGGGTATTTTAGGAGGAATTCTTGTTTCATTACAAGCTTCATCTTCTGCTGGAATTTCGCTTGAAACCATCGGCTCTTTGGCTATAAAACCTCTCTCAAATTTTCTCTTTTTTAGTACCGTTATGGCACTTATCGCTTATCTCTTTTTTATTTTTAACCCGACAGCATCCCTTAAAGAAGATGGTAAGTTACTCACCTTAATTACTAAAACTAAAAATAGCATCTATTCTCATGCAGGAGCTATTCATTTTCTAGGCAAACAGGAGATAAATGCGGCTATTGTTTTTATGATTTTTTTAGCTTTTGTCGGCTCATTTATTGCTGAGTATTTTGCTACGAGTGTTGCATTGGGAGCCTATTTTATGGGGTTGATTATCAATAAAGACCATTTTAAAAATAAAAATAATGGAGACAGACTTTTTCACGACGCAATGGAGAAATTTCGTTTTTTAACCCTCTATTTTTTCGCTCCAATCTTTTTTATCAGCATCGGATTGCAAATGGAAATAGAGAGTTTTTCACTTCTTCTCAGTGTTCTCTCGAATGCCTTTCTTTTAGCAGTTGTCCTATTTGTAGCACAATTTATCGCTGCTTCTCTCACTGCACACTATATCAACAAGCTTCCATGGCGTTCAGCATCCCTCATCGGGATTGCGATGCAAGGACGCGCCGAGGTAACTTTTTTGGTTGCTATGGCAGCACTCTCTATGAAACTCATCTCTAGTAGTGATTTACTTTTAATCTCTCTAAGTGCTTTCATCCTCAACCTCAGCGTTCCATTTTTACTCAAACTCTCTGCTGAGTATCATGAGAAAAAAGATCAATCAGAAGTTATATAATGCACTCCGATTGACTCCTCTCGTTCAAGTGCTGCGAGTACAATCTCTTTCGCTGTAAGAAGACGGAACTTTAACAGTTTGCCAATTTTTTCACTGAGCATAATATTTATTTGCTCCAACGCTCTGTTTAAACCTTTTTTTGTTCGTACTATGGAGACATTTTCCCACATGATTTTACGAAGTAAATTCTTTTTTTCTTTATCCTCTTTAAGGCTCATAACCTCATCACCAACGGGAAATTCTATAAACTCTTTGGCATGTGGATTTTCCAAAATATCTTCAACCGCCTCTTTCGCAAAAACCAACCCTTCCAAAAGTGAATTTGAAGCAAGTCTGTTTGCACCGTGCACTTTTGTAGATGCAACTTCACCGATGGCATAAAGAGATTTTACACTCGGAACTCTTGCATGTAAATCGGTCTTAATTCCCCCTATCGCATAATGAAAAGCGGGAGAAATAGGCACTCTTTCGCGTGGTACATCAAAACCTAAAATTTGTAAATTTTTATAAATATTTGGAAATCTTTGTGTGAAATAAAGATGGTCAAAATTTTTAAGTGACAAATATATTTTCATTCCTGTTTTTTTACTATGTTCATAAATAGCTTTACTCACAATATCGCGTGAAGCAAGTTCTCCCCGCACATCATAATCAAACAAAAATCTTCGTCCACTCTCATCTTCTATAGTCGCACCCTCACCTCTTAAAGCTTCTGTAAGTAACATTTTTTGGGCATTGTTACTATCAACAAATACAGTCGGATGAAACTGCAACATCTCCATTCGCTCTAACTCTATGCCTTTTAAAACACATAACCCTTGTAAATCAGCACTTATACACGGCGCATTGGTGTGAAATTCAAAAAGCGAACCAACTCCGCCACTCGCAATAATCACATCTTTTGCATAGATATTTCTTCGCTCTCTATGGTCAAGCACACTCACACCGTAACACTCGCCCTCTTTAATAAGTAAATCAACCACTCTGGCATCGCTGAGCATGGCATGTGGATTCTGTTCAAGTAAAAAAAGATGCATATATCTGCCTGTTGCATCACCACCAGCGTGTAAAATCCTCTCTCTTGAGTGGGCGGCTTCTTTTGTGTAGAGCAATTTTCCATCTTTATCCGAGTCAAACTTAAATCCACGCGCAATTAAATCATCAATAACGGCTCGTGAATTTTTACTCAAAACATCGACAGCATTTTCACAACAAAGCCCAGAACCTGCTTCAAGCGTATCTTTGATATGTGCTGGAATATCTTCAGTATCTACTGCCAAAGCCACACCGCCTTGCGCATAAAAACTGTTGCACTTAAAAGTTTCCCTTTTGTTAATAATGAGAACTTTTTTATCTTTGGGAAGTTTCAGTGCTGCATAAAGTCCAGCGACTCCTGCACCTACAATGATTACATCGTACTGCATCATTTTATTTGTACCGTTTGATTTGCATCACTCGATGGCTGTTTAATTGTAAACTTTACATTCTCATCCGCTTTTGGAGCTTCTTCTAAATAGTAAGGTGCTTTTTTATATCCACAGCCATTCAAACTTAACAAAAACGATGCTATAATTGCCAGATGAAAAATGCTAGTCAAATTATTAATTCTATTCAAAATAAACCTCAATTTTCTAAACTCTCAAAATACAAATGTATCAAAAGAATCGAGTCTGTTTTTATACCTGCCTTGCAGAGAATGATAAAATTTGCATACATCAAAAATGATACACTTTTTTTCGTTCTCTCACATCCCGCTGGTAAACAAGAATTCGATAATAATATACAAAGTATTAAAAGTGCTTTAAAGTTCCACATGCCAGAGGAGTGCAAAGAGACTCTCATCAATGACATCAAAGCCTTTGTTACACATACACCGATAAAACAAGCGGTTGAAGAGCAAAAAAAAGAGATGAAATACCGTGAAAGAGCGACGGGAAATTTTAGTGTCACTATAGACGATGAAAAGTTAAATACCCTTGTTAAAAGCATTCAAGATATTATAAAAGCTATGAAATGACGCTCGAAGAGACAATTAAGCAACTTCCACATGCCGCGGGAATTTATCAGTACTTTGACAAAGATGGGCATCTTCTTTATGTTGGAAAAGCAAAAAATCTCTATAAACGCGTAAAAAGTTACTTTGTTTTCACACCTCTTTTGGGAGCAAATTCTAACCTCTCCGTGCGAATTACAAAGATGATACAACAAACTATCTCGCTCAACTACATCGTTGTAAATTCCGAACATGACGCACTTATCTTAGAAAATTCACTCATCAAACAGCTTCATCCAAAGTACAATATTCTGCTTCGTGATGATAAAACTTATCCCTACATTTATATCGATAACTCCGTAGAATTTCCACGATTTGAGATAACAAGGAAGGTAATTAAAAGCTCCGACATTACCTATTTTGGCCCATATTCTGTTGGAGCTAGAGATATTTTAGACTCCATCTATGAAGTATGTAAACTTGTCCAAAAAAAGAGCTGTTTAAAATCAAAAAAATCGTGTCTTTATTATCAAATAGAGAAGTGTTTTGCTCCCTGCGAACTTGTAGTTCCACATGCCAAGTACAAAGCAGAACTTGACCTTGCAAAAGAGTTAATCGTAAACAAAAAATTTCTCATAAAAACGCTCCAAGAAAAGATGGAGTTTTATGCTGAGGAGTTACGTTTTGAAGAGGCGGCGGAGCTTCGTGATAGATGTGAGCGAATCTCCCGCTCCGAGATAAAAAGCGAAATAGACTTTGCAAGTGATGAAAACTACGATATTTTTGTTGTTCAAAACAGCCAAACGAGAGCGGTTGTGGTGCGAATATTTATGAGAAGCGGAAAGATTATCTCCTCTTCACATGACTTTATTCAAATCAACGATGGGTACGATGAGGATGAGTTTTACCAAAGAGTTCTTATGGAGTTTTATGCGAATGAAAAACCACCGATAATCGCACCAATTTTAGTCGCAAAAAAGTTTGAATCTTTAGAAATTATTGGGGAGCATTTAAGCACTGTTTTTGAAAAAACTGCCGTGATAAAAGTACCTATTCGAGGCGATAAAAAACATCTTATAGATTTGGCAATTTTAAATGCAAATGAGCTTTTAAAAAATGATACCAAAAAAGAGAACAATCCAGTTTTACAAGAGTTAAAAGAGCTTTTATCTCTGCAAAGAGTACCTTTGAGAGTTGAAATTTTTGACAATTCCCACATGGCAGGAGTTGCAACTGTTGGGGCGATGGCGGTGTATGAAAATGGGCAGTTTGATAAAAAAAGTTATAGAACCTATCATCTTGAAGCCAAAGATGAATATGCCCAAATGAGGGAAACACTAGGAAGAAGAGTGGAGAGTTTTTCAAAAAATTCGCCTCCTGATTTGTGGATAATAGATGGTGGAACAACGCTTTTGAAATTGGCATGTGAAATCATAGATTCACAGGGTGTTTTTATCGATGTTATCGCCATTTCTAAAGAAAAAATCGATGCGAAATCGCACCGTGCAAAGGGCAAAGCAAACGATATTTTACACACAGAAGAGAGAAGTTTTGAGTTAAAAAGTAGTGATAAAAGACTTCAATGGGTGCAAAATCTTAGAGATGAAGCACATCGATGTGCCATAGGATTTCATAAAAAAACCAAACTCAAACTTGACCATGAAAGTAAGCTCCTAAATTTACATGGAATTTCAGAAGCAAAAGTCAAAAAACTCCTCAATCATTTTGGAACATTTGAAGCACTAAAAAATTTAAGTATCGATGATATAACCCCTATTTTAAACGTAAATGATGCGAAAACAATCAAAAAAATTTATAACTAAGTTTGATTTTTACTCTATTATGATATATTTATCAGATTATATAATTTATGTTATTTTGAATATAAGGGTTTTTTTAAATGAGTGTAGTTACACCTGTAAATGAAGAGTATATCTTTGATGGTAGCATTATCATTAGTCAAACAGATCTAAAGGGCGTCATAACTTTTGCAAATAGAAAGTTTTGTGAAGTATCTGGATATAAAGCAAGTGAGTTAATTGGCAAAAGTCACAATATTATCAGACATCCTGATATGCCAAAAAAAATATTTACTAAATTATGGGAAACAATTTCAAGTGGACAAACTTGGACTGGAATCATAAAAAACTTGCGTAGTGATGGACGCTACTATTGGGTGGATACAGAAATTTTACCTATTTATAATAATGGACAACTTACAGGCTATATCGCGGCAAGAAAACCTGCAACTCTCAAAGACATACAAGAAAATGAAGAGATTTACAAAAACATAATTGCCGAACAAGTGTAGGGAAAGTATATGTTAATTTATAACCACCAAAAAGAATTTATAGGAATTGATGCACAAGATTTGGAAATGTTTGGCTTTGCTGACTTATCAGAGCTTCAAGCAGAAGTGGATGATTTCGCTGATTTTTTCGTTAAAGAACCTGGATTTGTACATAACTTTAAACATGTTCACTGGATAGACTTTGTTACCACCGCCGATTCATCTGAAAATCCAAAAGCAATTATTAAAACAAAATTTAAAAATTTTCAATGTACTTTAGATATTAAAACTCTCTATTTAAAAGAGCAACCATCTTCAAAAGCATACTTAATCACTCTGCAAAACTTAAAAAATCTTGGAAGCACTGAAGAAATAAAAGTTATAACTCCTCAAATAAAAACTCCTGTTATTGAAAAAATCGAACCTGAAAAACCAGTTACAATAATAGAAGCTAAAGCAGAAACCAAACAAGTAATTGTTGATGAAGTTAAGATAGAACCAGTTATAAAAATAGAACCGATTGTAAAGATAGAGCCTATTTTAGTACCAGAACCTATTTTAGTAAAAGAAACACCTATTGTAAAAGAAACACAAGAAATAAAAATTCAAGATATTCCTACTGAAATTGACGAGCTTTTAAACATGGATGCACCACTCAATATAGAGATGGAAGGTGATGAAATTGAAAAAGAGCCTGTGCAAGAAGTAGTACAAATACATGAGAGTGTATTTGACAATGGTTACATTTATGACCCACAGGTAGCTTCAAATGAATTAGGTTTACCAGTAGATTTAATCGAAGAATTTATTGAAGATTTCATAGTTCAAGCAAAAGAGTTTAAAGATGGACTTTATAACGCCTATGAAAATGGTGATATAAATAATATAAAATCACTCTCGCATAAACTCAAAGGTGTTGCAGCTAACCTGAGGATAGAAGACGCTCACGAAGTTTTAACAACCATAAACAGTTCAGCAAGTGTAAGTGAAGTAAAATCAAATTTAGACCTATTTTATAAAATTATTTCTAAACTCTCTGGCGAAAAAATATTGATAGAACAAAATATTATAAAACCAGTTCCAAAAACAGTGGAAGTTCTAAAAATAACAGAAATCTCGAAGAAAGGGGAGCAATTAACCTCTCCAATAAAAAGTGAAGATGATTTAATTCTTGATTTTAAAGATGATAAGATGGACACATTTTTCAAGAAAAAGCCTTTACAGCAGATAGTACTTGAAGATGATGAAGATGATTTGGTTCTTAGTTTTAAAGATGAAAATAAAGAAGTCTTACCAATAAAAGAAGTTGTGCAGATAAAAGAAGAGTCAGAAGATAGTGATGAAATGATGCAAATGCAGCCAAACTTCACCAATATTTTTATTGATATAGAAGAAGAGGATAAAGATGGAATTACAATTCCTATAAAGATAGATATTCCAGAGTTGCCAGAGGAACAAAACTTAAAAGTTGAAACTGTAGAGGAAGAAAAAGTAGAACTTTCAAAAGAAGCGCCAATAATACTTGCAGAAGAAACTATAACGCCTACAAAAGAAGAACCAATAGTGCTTGTAGTAGAAGAGATAGAACTTCCAAAAGAAGAACCTCAACAAAAAGCAAAAGAGATTGTAATTTCTTACAATAAAAAGTTGGCGGCGAATGAAATAGGTTTAGATGATGAAAGTTTTAATGAACTTTTTGATGACTACATTAGTGAGGGCAAAGCACTTGCAAACGCCATTCACTCTGCTATAGAATCAAATAACCCAATTTTAATCAGAGCAAATGCTATCAAACTCAAAGGCATGTGCGATAATATGCGTGTGGATGATTTAAACATTGATTTAGAAACCATAATGAATACACAGGATTTAGAAGTGGCAAAAGAAGCTTTACAACAAATCGATTTATTGATTTCAAAAATTTCAAAGATAGAGAGCTAAAAGATGCAGATAGGACTAAAAAATAGATTAAGACTAATAAGTTTAGTACCAATATTTATTGTATTTTCAATCGCGAGTTATCATGTATATGATTCTTATAAAAACTATAGTGCGGCTGGATTGCTTCAAAATAATTTAAGCAAAAATAAAAACTTAAATGAACTTGCAAGAAGTATATCCAATGAAAGAGGTTTAAGTATTATATCCATCAAAAACAATTCTGCTTCTGTGCTTAAATCGTTAGATGAACAGAGAAAAATTGTTGATTCAAGAATGGTGTCACTTACTCAAAATTCAAAAGATGAAATTAACAAAACAAGAATTTTAGTTGATAAGCGTCAAGCAACATTTAAAACTTTATTTGAAGATGTTTACACAAAAATAATACAAGATACAACTTTTCAAGTAGAAGAAATTTCTAAAAATCAAACGGATGGAGAGATAAATGAGTTATTTTCTCTTTATCTGTCAATGATAAAAACAGAAGAATTTACAGCAAATGAACGGGATTTTATCTCAAATGTATTGGCTTCATCCGATGAGCTTGATAGTAAAAAATTAAATTTTTGGCTCTCTTTTATTTCTAAAACTGACATTGCGAAATATGAAACTATGCAAAATGCATCTTTAACCAAAGAGCTTGATTTAGTTTTAAAAGATAAAGCCACAATTGACCTTTTAAATACAATAGACAACAATAGAGCAACTATTTTGGCTTCAGCGTATATTGGCAACTATACAGTAGCTACAAATATCTGGTATTCGCAATTATCTCAAAAAATAAACAGTGTTGCCAAAGCGCAAGAAAAACTTATCGCAGCAATAGACAAAAGAGCTCAAGATATTCAAAAAACAGCCTTAGAACTTTTTATAATCTCTTTAATTGCATGGTTTACTTCTATTGTTTTGGCAATTCTTGGCTTCCTTTTATCGAATGAAATTGCCAAAAATATACTCTATCTTGAGAGTGTACTCAGAAGAGTTGCAGAAGATACAAAAGAGAGCTATGGTCATAGCTCAGACGTAAATCTCAACACAACTGATGGAACAGCCGAGGCGTATAAACTGCTTGAAACTATTATTTCACGAACAAGGGCAGATAAAGAAGCTGCGCAAGAAGCAAGTGAAGCAAAATCTATGTTTTTGGCAAATATGTCCCATGAAATCAGGACACCACTCAATGGGATTGTAGGTTTTACTGAACTCCTCAAAGATACTGGGCTCAAAGAAGAACAACTTGAGTTTGTTGATATTATTGAAAAAAGTTCTGAAAATCTTCTCGAAATAATCAACAATATCCTTGACCTTTCAAAAATTGAAAGTAACAAACTTGAAATTGAAGAAATTATCTTTAATCCGATTGAAGAGTTTGAAAGTGCTGTAGAAGTTTATACAGTTCGAGCGAGTGAAAAACATATTGATTTAGGATGTTTTATAGACCCTGAACTAAATACTCCTCTTAAAGGTGACCCAACTAAGATTAAAGAAATTCTCATTAATCTACTCTCCAATGCTGTGAAATTTACAAGTGCAAAAGGTACTATCAATGTAAATATAAGAAAAGTTGCTTCTTATGCTGGGGTAATAACTATTAAATTTGAAGTGCAAGATAGTGGTATTGGTGTCACCAACGAACAAATGTCTAAAATATTTGAAGCATTTACACAGGCTGACACTTCTATAACTCGTAAATATGGAGGAACAGGTCTTGGGCTTACAATTTCTAGTAAATTTGTTGAACTCATGGGTGGGCAACTCGACCTTCACAGTGATTTAGGTAAGGGAACAACTTTCTTTTTTAGTATTGATTTTAAAGAGGTTACACTCACTGAAGAAATACCAAAATTAAATTTTTCACATATCAAAGCTCTCATCTTAACAGATACTCATAAATTGAAAAAACAAGAAGTTTATCTTGATGAATATTTAGACTTTTTTGAAGTAGAATACACGAAGTTCAAAGATATGGATGAGTTGATAACACTTCAAAAGCACTCAAGTTATGATTTAATCTTTATTGATTATGAATACTGCCCTGAGGATATGCTTTCTGTTTATACATCACTTCCTCAAAAACTTATTTTGTTGACAAAATCTTCAAATATGAAAAAAATAGATTCCTTAAATCTCAATATATTTAAAACACTTTATGAACCTCTCAATAGCTCAAAAATTAGAAATATTCTTTCAAATTTTAAAAAGCAAAATACACCTGAGAAAAAAATAGAACAAGAAGAGGAAGCTGTTCAAAAAGTATTTAATGCTGAAACATCCAAATTTAAAGCAAATGTTTTAGTTGCTGAAGACAATATCATTAATCAAAAACTAATCAAACGAACACTTGAAGATTTAGGTTTAACAATCACTATTGCAAACAATGGTCTTGAAGCATTCCAAAAAAGAAAAGATGGAAATTTTGATTTAATATTTATGGATATTCAGATGCCATATCTTGATGGTGTTGAAGCGACGAAAGAGATTATAGAGTACGAAGAAGATTACAATCAACCTCACATCCCTATTATCGCACTCACTGCCAATGCGCTCAAAGGTGATAGAGATAAGTTTTTAGCTGCTGGACTCGATGAATACACAACAAAACCTTTAATTCGAAAAGATATCATATCTCTTCTCAATCACTTTTTATCTGATTTTATTGTAGAAGATATTGAAGCTAAAACTCCTCTAAAAGAAGAACCAAAAATAATTCCACATGCCCTCATAAAAGAAGTTTTTAAACCTCTTGCAATTACGATTGATAAAGAAGAAGAAGAAGAAGATGATGATGTAAACTTTGATGATATTGAAATTATGACTGAAGAGAGTTTTCATACTAAACCAATAAAAGTTATAGAGGAATTAGTTCAAGGAAAAGTTCCTGTTCAAGAAAAAATCCAAGAGCCAATCATTGAAGAGGTAAAACAAAAATATAAAGCAGATATTCTTATGGCAAAGAAAAACTCTTTTGAAGCAAAACTTTATATTCAAATACTAAAATCTTTAGGTTATACATACGATGTTGCCAATACAAAAGAGGAACTTGAGGCACTTATAAAAGAGTTTAGTTATAAAATTATTTTATTTGATAAAGAGTTAGAAAATATTAAAGTATCCGATTTTTCTAAAGAGATCAAAGAATCCAGTGAAAATAGAGACCTTACCACAAAGCTTATTCTCATTAGCAATCCAACGGCTGATTTTAATTCCGATGATGCCTCTTATGTTGATGAAATAATCAATAAAATCGTAAATAGAGAGTCGCTTAGAATACTATTTGAAAAATTTATTAAAGGCAATTGATGTTAAGAAATGATTTAGTAGTTTTAGCCGTTGATGATGATATGATAAACTTAAAACTGTTAAAATCAATGCTAATGAAATGTGATTTTGTAAAAGAAGTGATAGAAGCAAGAAATGGCTCTGATGCCATAGGTGAACTCAAAAATAGAGATGACATTGACTTAATACTTTTGGATATTATTATGCCCATTATGGGTGGTATAGAGATGTTAAAAGTCGTTCGTGCAGATGATAATCTTCACCAACTGCCCATCATAGTTTTAACAACAGATGAAACTAAAAAAAGTGAAGCACTTGAATATGGTGCGAATGGGTTTTTAATGAAGCCAATCAGAAAAGATGATCTTATAAATAAAATAGCTGCAGTTATACTCTGATGTTACAGCCCCGCATAAATGCGGGAAATAACAAAATTTTTACACAAGAATCTGTTTTAAAACCTCTTCTATTCTTGAAACACCAATAATCTCCAAAGAGTCTTTAACCTCTTTTGGAATATCATCCAAATCTCTTTCATAATTTTTTGCAGGAATTAAAACTTTGCTCATGCCAGCTTTATGAGCAGCGATAAGTTTTTCTTTCAGCCCTCCGATAGGTAAAACATCTCCACTCAAAGACACTTCACCCGTCATAGCGATTTCTGAACGAATCTTTTGTGAGCTCAGAATAGACGCAATAACACTTACCATAGCTATTCCAGCACTTGGACCGTCTTTTGGTGTTGCACCATCTGGAACATGAATGTGCAAATCATATCTTTTGTACACTTGACTTGCGTCTATTACTGTATTTGCTTTTGTTTCTTCTACCGTAAGAGGAATATTCTCAGCAGAAATTTTTAACTTTTTAGTATCAATCAATGTCTTTACAACACTCATGGCAATTCTTGCTGATTCTTTCATAACATCGCCAAGGCTTCCTGTGAGTTGTAAATCTCCCTTGCCTTTGATACGAATACTCTCTATTTTTAAAACATCGCCACCAACCGCTGTCCAAGCAAGTCCATGGACAACTCCAACCACTGGAATTTTATCTGTTTTTTCTATCTCAAATACACTTTTATCAAAAAACTCTTTTAAATTTTTCAAGCTCACTGTTACTTTTTCAAGTTTTGGATTTTGAAGTATATCTTTAGCAACTTTTCTGCACATATCAGCTATACGGCGACGCAAATTTCTCACACCCGCTTCACGCGTATAACTATGGATAAGTTCTTTTAATGCAGGCTGAGAGATACTCACTTCAGAATTTTTAAGTCCATGTTTTTTTAACTCTTGAGGAATCAAATATCTTTTTGCTATCTCAAATTTTTCTTGAGGTGTATAAGAACTTACGGAAATAAACTCCATTCTATCACGAAGTGCAGTTGGAATATTTCCAATATCATTTGCAGTTGCGATAAAAATAACATTACTCAAATCAATGTTGAAATTCAAATAATAATCTCTAAACTCTTTATTTTGCTCAGGGTCTAAAATCTCCAAAAGAGCAGCAGTTGGGTCGCCTCTTTGTGAACGACTCACTTTATCTATCTCATCCAAAACTATTACAGGATTCATTTTTTTAGCATCAATGAGCCCTTGCGTTATACGCCCTGGCATCGCTCCAACATAAGTCCTTCTGTGTCCTCTAAGCTCATTCACATCCTCAAGTCCACCAAGAGCAATACGCACAAGTGGTCTTTTTAAAGCAGTTGCAATTGAGTTTGCAAGTGAAGTTTTACCAACCCCTGGAGGTCCATAAAAACACAAAATTGCTCCTGCTGTCTGCTCATTTCCAATGCCTCGCAACTCTAAAAGCTCTTTAACTGCGAAATATTCAACAATTCTTTTTTTTGCTTTTACCAATGAAAAATGGTCTTTATCTAGCTGTGTCTCAACATCAGAAATTTTCAAAGCCTTTTTCGACTTATCTCCAAAAGGAATCTCTAAAACCCAATCAAGATAAGTTTGCGTCATAGAAGCATCTGAAGAATCAGGATGCATTCGTGAAAATCTCTCTATCTGCTTACTAATCTCTTTATAAGCATCTTTGCCCATCTTCTCTTTTTTAGCTTCAAGTTTTTTTCTGTATTCATCCAGCTCATCTTCTCTGGCTGTATCTGCACCCAACTCTTTTTGAATCTGTTTTAACTGCTCTTTTAGAAAATACTCTTTATTTACTTTTTCTATATGCGTGTGAACTTTTGAACGAATCTCTTTTTGAAGCTTATTTGCTTCAATCTCTTCTATAAGATAATCAATAAGAAGTAAAAACCTATTTTCCGTATCTGTCTCAATAAATAATTTGTAGGCTTGTTCTTTTTTTAGCTTTATCGTACTGCATATCAAATCAATAATACGATTATGATCATGATTTTCTTCTATAGTTCTTAGTAAATCAGGTGGAAAATAGTTGCTTACACTTGAGAGCGTTCTCACTTTTTCACGGACTATTTCTAAGATAGCATCTATTTTTAATGAGCTGAGATTTGTAGCTTCTAAAATTTCCACATGTGCAAAAAGTGGATGCGCTTGTGTTTCATACGCCATTTTTGCTCTCGCTAGTCCTTGAAAAAGAACTTTTACGCGTCCATCAGGAAGGGCAACTTTGCGCATAATTGAGCCAACAACACCAGCATTATAAAGTGAATCAAATTTTCTCTCACCCTCGTGTGAAGGTTTTGTGGAGCATACGATGACTAAAGTATTATCTTCAATTGCTTTTGTTGCGGCTTCTATGTTACTCTCATCACTTAAAAAAAGTGGAGAAATCATAAAAGGATACAAAAAAATGTCATCCTCCGCTATAACAGGGATATCAGCTGGAAACTTTCCATAATTACTAAGCTTCATTCTTACTTCCCTGATTTTTCATCTTCAGTGTCACTTGAAGAGTTTCTTGAAACGACACTTCTTGTATCAGGAATCATAAAACCATACCAACTCTCTCCACCATCACCCTCAAACCATTCACGATACCAAGGAATAGTTTCTTTATCCACCTCTTCCCATTTTATCCATGGTTGTGGCTTAATATTTTTATAGTATTTTGCACTTTTTGGCTTATCAAGTCTTGTATATAAATCTGAAATAGATTCATTTAATGACGAATCTGCCATGTATAAATTTGTAAGCATAGTATCCACTATCCCATAATACATAGAACGAGGATAACTACTTCTAAACTTTTCACACTCATCAATCGCATCATTTATAAGAACTTGGTCACGCCTTGGATTTGGTAATGCCATATATTTTGATTTGATTTTAGAAAACTCTGCAAACTCTTTCTCGTTAGGATTTGCATAACGTGTTACATATTCATTTAAAAAATGCTCACTTAAAAGATACTCTTCATAACGCATATGGGCGATAGCCAAAATCATCGTAGCTTCTGGCAAAAGTACAGAACCCACATGCTCACCTTGAAGTGAACTATAATAGTCATCAGCTTTTTCTAAATTATCATTCGAAACAGCTTCAACAAGCTTTGAATACCAATAATCTGCGGGTTTATTATACTCTTCAACATCTTTTGTACAACCACCAAAAAATAGAGCAGAAACGAATACCATCATCGCAAGTTTTGTTTTAAATTTCATAATATTATTATCCCAATTAAAATAGTTTCTTATTCTATCAAAAAGAGTTATATATCTCATTAAAGTGGGTATGTTTTATGCTTAAAATGATACAATTATCCAATTTTTAGCAGAGGTTTCCTATGATATTTGAAATAAGTGTTCCTATTTTAGGCTTTGAAGATTTAAAGCAAGTAAATTTAGAAAAGATAGATAGCATTTTTATGAGAATGAGGGCTGTTGATAACGAGCATATATCTTTTACCCTCATCGACCCTTTTGTGTTAAGAGCGTATGACTTTGAAGTTCCAACGAGTACTAAAGATATACTGGGGATTGATGAAAATTCAAACCTTCTTATTTTCAATATTGTTCTTATTCAAACACCTATAGAAGACTCGATAATTAACTTCGTAGGTCCTCTTGTTTTTAACACAGACAATCACAAAGCCGCTCAAATCATACTCAGTGAATCAAAAGAATATGGCGTAGCAGAGAAGATTTCTTCCTTTTTACATAAGTAGATTTCCACATGCCATGGCATGTGGAAATTAATTCCAACTCTCTCTGCTTTAACTATGTTAAACGCTTTTTTGCAACTATTAAGTCCACATGCCACTATAATGATATATAATACAGTAAGTTTATCACAAAGGTGTGGTTATGAAATTTTTTAATCTTTTTTTATTTTTACTACTTTTACATATATTTGGATCGTTACTTTCTGCTGTAACTCTTGATACCGATACTTTTGATTCAACTACTGATAGCTGGGGTGGGACAAATGTAACGCAAGAGTCTGGTAAGTTACGCATAGACAGAGACGATACAGCATCAAAAACTTTCACTTTTGTAGGGTATGAGAATCAAACTGTGGATTTTTCACTCGATGCAATAGAAATAGATACTTGGGAAAGTACTGATTATTTAGAAATAAGAGTTGATGGTACTCTCGTATTTCTAAATGATACTATTGATGGAACTGAGACAAAAACTTTTTCAGCTACTCTCAATGGAAGCGGTAGTACGACAATCACAATCACACCAAATACGAATGCAAATGCAGAAGATATTTATATTGACAATATCCAAATTAGTGGTGTTCTAGTTACACCTTCACTAGCAATTTCACCAACAACACTTAGCACAACAGAGGGAAATAGTGGAACAACAAATGCCGCATATACAGTAACTCTCAGTGCAACACCAACAAATACAGTAACAGTAAATTATGCAACAGCGGGTTCTGGAACAAATCCAGCAACATCAGGAACAGATTTTACTGCAACATCAGGAACACTAACATTTGCATCAGGAACAACAACATTAACACAAACTATCAATGTTCCTATTATTGGCGATACTGTAGTAGAAAATAATGAAACCTATACGCTAACGCTCTCTTCTGCGACAAATGCAACCATTACGACGGCAATAGCTACAGGGACGATTACGAATGACGATACTCCATTATTAAACCTAACAAAAACAGCTTCTGCTACTTTAGTCAATCAATCTACAGCAATGTCTTATACGCTTACCACAACAAACAGTGCTGCAACAAACTCAACAGGTGTTACGATAGCAGATACTCTTCCCTCGGGAATGGGATATATTAGTAGTAGTGGCTCAGGATGGACATGTTCCAGTGTGGGCTCTCCCGTTGTTTTGACATGTGCTATGAGTCAGTTAGCCGCAGGAGCTTCATCCACTTTAACTCTCAATGTGACTGCACCTACATCCAGCACATCTGGAACTGTAACATTTGTAAATACAGCCACTGTAACTGATGCAAATTTGACAACCAGTACCTCTTCAGCAACAGTAACTCTCAACCGCCTTCCAGTTGGAACAAATGATTCTGTTTCCACAGCTTCACACACCGCTATAAGCGGAAATGTACTCTCAAATGATACTGACCTTGATAACGATACACTTACTGTCTTAAATGCAGGTACTTATACACTTAGCTATGGGGCACTTGTTATCAATGCCAATGGAAGTTACACTTACACACCTGGATATTTTACGGGAGAAACAGATCATTACACTTATACTCTCAGTGATAGTCATGGTGCCACAGCAACAGCTACACTGAACATAAGCATAGGTTCGGCATGTACAGATACTGGACTTGTAAATGCTGAGCGAAATTTTTGTCTTCGTAAACAGACGGTTTTATTTGGAGATATGGTAACAGTTGGGAATACTATTGTTGTCCCACCGACAACGCAAAGTCTAAGCGGAGGTAAAACTTACGCCAATTATTGTAGTGCATATACCAATGGAACATTTTTAACTGATCAAGCAAACACTGATAATCAAGCTCTCTATTTGTGTAGTTATAAACCAGATAGTTATATCAATGCAACAAGTGCACAAGTCATAACATCTTCTAATGCTAAAATCAAATGGGCTGGATTATATTTACAATCAGTCGTTAGACAAACAGATGCTGCAAGTTTATCGTCAATGGATGTAAAAATTAAAAATGGGAGCAGTGCGTATGTCTCTGCAGGGTCCCCAACGGTCATCAACCATAATTCGTATGTAACTACAAACTCAATAAATTATAATAATTATTCAGCTTTTATTGATGTGACAAATATCTTAACTTCAAACAGCTGGAAAGATGGAGTCTTTACCGTTGCCAATGTCCCTGTCACAACAGATACTTTAGTTGGAGGTGACTCCGTTATCGGTAAATATGGTGCATGGTCATTGGTAATAATATATGAAGATTCCACTCTACCTCTAAAAAGTGTTTCTGTGTACGATGGGTGGCAGCGAATCACGGGTACTGATGCATCAAGTAGTGCCAATATTACTGTAAATAATTTTTATACTCCAACATCTGGAACAATAGATTCTGAAGTCTCAATATTTGTTGCAGAAGGTGATAAATACCGCACCGGTGATAGTTTTAAAGTTGGAACAACCAGCTTGGGGACAGTTGGTAATGCCTTTGATTCAAGCATAGTTGCAACAGGCTCACGAACACCTTCTCTAAGCAATAATCAGGGTATCGATATAAAAACCTATCAAATTGGAACATCTGGATTAAATCTTCTTTCACATAGCCAAAGTTCTATAATTTTTTCACTTTCAACTGCCTCCCCTTATGATTATTTTTATCCTTCGATGCTTGCTTTTTCAACAGAAGTTTATCATCCTCGCATGTGCTACTATGAAAATCTTTATGATGCAAACGGCTTGCTTACAAATGGAGCTCTTGTTGCAAAAGGGAGTGCTATCAAGGCAAAAGTATTATTAAAAAATGATATGAATGAACCAGCACAAAAAGTTATGCTTTACCGCACATTTGATAGTACGATGCCTTATACAGATGGTTCAACAGGCTATAAATTAAATCCAACAGGAGCAACAACCGCAGATAAAATGCTAAACGCAACAACTTCTGTCACAGATGCTTTAGGTGCTGCGGATGTGTTCGATTATAGCACTCCACTTAGTCTTTTTTCTCTTCATGCTGGAACGGGTGCAACCTATAACCAAGGTGGAGATTTTAATAATAGCCAAACGGCACTATTTGATTATAACACAACTGCTGATTTTGATGGAAACACCTCTATCTCATACCAAATCGCATATACAATGCCAACAATAGGCTTCAGATATGAAGGAGAGTTAGTTAAATGTGAAGATTTTAACAATACATTTGGGGTAACACCAAACGATAATATAGCAGCTATAGGATTTGATGCTCGTGAGACATCGATACCTCAAGCTGATGACAACCGTTCCATTACAACAAAAGTTGTCAATAAGCCTTACCAAATTAATATTGTCTCACTTAGTACTAATGGAGAGTTGGCTCCTTATACAGGGATTGAAAATAACCGCGTTTATTTGTTCGCTGTTGAGAGTACTGTATGTGCCTTGCCTGAAGCAGATAGACTTGTAGCAATTGCATCCAAACCAAGAGATTCGTATGTCACATTTAACAACAATGACTCTGCTCATGTGAGTAACAATTTGACAGAAACAGTTGCGAGTAAAAATAAAAAAATTATGATGAATTTCATCAATTGGAATCAAGAATTTCTAGATGCCGCATTTAGTTGTTCTAACAGCAATACTCAGGCTGTACTCCAAGGAGTTCCTCAGTGTCTTAACTCAAACAGCAAATTAGCACAAGTATTTCCAAATCTTGTTACTGCATGCCTCGGAGGTGCAAGACCTGCATGTGAATCGAGTAGTTATGCAGCTAGCGGACATCCAAGTCCTCCATACGATAATGACTTTGGTTGTTATCAATGTTTGGCAGGAGGAGCGGGTGCGGCAGTGTGCTCTACAGATAACTTCGCTAGTCGCCCAAATGAGTTTAATAGCACTATCACAGCAAACCAAATTTTTATAGCTGAGCAAAATAGCTCTATTACTTTTAAAGCCAATAAATATACAGGAACAGGAACTACGGATTACAATGAGACAGTCAATGCATCATTTGCTGTTGACCTAAATATCAGCGATAGCAATAAAATTTGTGCGGTTTCTTCTATCCATTTTGTTCCAAATATTACTTTCGTTAATGGCTTAGTGACTGGCAACTATGCACTCAGCAATGTAGGTGATTTTAATGTATCAATCTATGAAAAAATAGGCTCAGAATTTGCTCTCATTGATGCAGATGACACCCCAGATACAACGCGACTTATAACCCCTTATCAACAACAAATCAAAGTTATACCAGATCATTTTTTCATAGAAGGGAATCTGACAAATGCTGGTAATGGATTTACCTATTTTTCAAATTTTAAAGAGCATAATGACACATTAAGTAGAAATATGTCAGCTTCTCTGGATATGAATATAACAGCCCAAGGAGAAAGTGATGCAAATCTCTCTAACTACACATCCCAGTGCTATGCCAAAGATGGAAATATTACTGCAACTCTTAACAATGCATTAAACATTACTCCTGCAGGTAGTTTAACAAAGCTTCTGTGGTATGATAGTTTACATGACATCAATGGAAGTGTGCCATTGTCAGCAGCTACAACTTATATCCTGAATATGGTTAAGACTCAATTTACCAACGATACCAACGGAACAGCAACTGTTAAATACCTTATAAATTTTGATAGAAATCAAACTTTTGCAGCCAACCCATTAATGCTAAATATACATAATATTAACTATACAGACAGCGATACTGCACAAGGAAATCAAGTCTTAGATAAAAATGCAACTTTTATCTATGGTCGTACCCACGCGCCAAGACATAGATTTAATGAAAATGATGGAAATGTTTCACTCTACTACGAAGCATATTGTGATACGAATGGAAATAAAACACTTCTTCCAAATGGCACCAATTCCAATATTACAGATGACCCAAGATGGTTTATTAACGCAAATCATACAAGCGTAGCTGGAGTAGCAGGAACAGTAATGCAAAAAAACAACTCTTTAATCACTGTGACAACAGCTCCAACAGGAAATCATCAAGATTCAGTTGTTATTGCTTATGATGGTTCAAAAGGGAATCCATACAAAGCAACAATGGAAAACAATGCCTCAATTTGGCTCATTTATAACAAATACCTTCCAACAGCTACAAAAAATGAGTTTGAAGTTGAGTTTGAGGGAGCTGATAGCAACTGGTCAGGTAAACATGAAACCAATACGACAACAATCAAAAGTGGAACTGACAAAACAAATAGGAGAACCATGTGGTAAAATATATCCACATGCCACGAAGTAAGGCGACAAATAATCTTGGGGTTTTGAGCTATATCCTCATGTGCCCGAGCAAAGCGACAAATGCCCTTGGAATACCAAGTAAATCAGCTTTTACGCTCATAGAACTTATTTTTGCTATTGTAATTATTGGTATTTCAATGATTTCACTTCCTATGATGAATCAAGCGATTTCCAAAGGTGTTGAGGGCAATCTTGTTCAAGAGGCTATTTTTGCAGCGTCTGCTGAGTTAAATCAGGTTGTTTCGTATCATTGGGATGCAAATTCTACTGAAAATAGTGATAATCTTGCAAAAGTTGTATGGACATCGTCTAATGATTGCGACACAACTACAAAACTTAGATTGGGTCATGTAAGTCAGCCACTGCATAGAAGATGTTTGGACAATAACGCATCAGCACCAACACCAACAGGTAGTTTAGGTTCTGATAGCATTTTAGATGACATTGATGATAACATAAATACAACTGCGGTTACCATCTTTACTGGGACGGCTGGAACAAGCAGTGGTTATAAAAAAAATTACAGAAGCACAACAAATGTAACTTATGCAGATTTTGGTGATCAAACCATAGTAAATCCAACAACAGCAGCAACTAAAAATATGAAAAAAGTCACAGTTACTATCTCAGATACAAGTGGAAACACGGTTACTCTTCTCAATACATACAGTGCCAACATCGGCGAAATTGACTACTATAAAAGGAGCTTTTAATGAAGTTTCGTAGCGCTTTTACTATGCTTGAACTCATTTTTGTTATAGTTATCATGGGGATTATTGGTAAATTCGGAGTTGAGTTTTTGGCTCAAGCGTACAAAGGTTTTATCTTCACTAATGTAAACAACACTCTTCAAGGAAGTAGTGCTACAGCAGTTGAATTTATCTCTATCAGACTTCAAGACCGTATAAAAGATTCGATTATTGCAAGAAAAACTTCAGATAATTCTTTTTTGGCTTTGGGAAGTGCAAGTGGTACTGACTACGATGTTTTAGAGTGGATAGGAGCTGATTTTGATGGCTTTCGCGGCAATTCTGATGCAACGCCAAATCTTCCAAACTGGAGCGGAGTTATTGATATAGATGCAAGTTCTAAAACCACCCTATCATCGCCAGAAACTAATACAACTAAAATAGATGAACTTATTAAAATTTTGGCTAACTATACAGTCGTCGGAGATACAGATATCAACGCATCCGCTCTTTATTTTGTTGGCTCAAGTAGTGATATAGTAAGTGGTTATGGCTGGAGTGGTGCAATTACAGACCAAAATCGAACCATGCACCCTATAATCGATGTCGCTGGACAACCTACTCAATTTACATCCACAGATGGAAATTTTAGTGAAATTTATGAATATTATAAACTTGCATGGACAGCGTATGCTGTAGTAATGGAAAATTATGATGCCAACACAAGTATGGGTAAGTTAGTTTTACATTACGATTATCAACCTTGGAATGGCGATACTTACTTACTTAAAGCAGATGGAAATGCTACAAAATCAACAACAATTATGGAAAATGTAAGCACTTTTCAATTTATGGCTATTGGTTCACTTGTAAAAATTCAAGTTTGTACAAAAAGTAACTTATTAAAAGATGAACATGGAGATTATTCATTATGCAAAGAAAAAACTATTTACTAAGAAAAAAAAGTGGTTTTGCGATGATAATGGCGATTGGCGTCATTGTTATTATTGCTACTATTATGGCTCTTTCTTTGGCTATGACGGCTGAAACAAGCAAAAAAACAACTGATTTATATCTTTATGAACAAGCTGTTTTACTTTCACAAAGTGCGGCGGAATATGCACTTTTGCAAATTTCACAAAATCCTCCTTGTACAGATGAAACTACTCTTGGTCTCAATTTTACGCAAGATACTTTTTACGATATTAACATATCACTCAGATATATCTACGATTCCAATGCTCCATGCTTAACAAATGGAGGTACTTTTTACACAAATGTCACGACCCCAGAACAAAACGGTTCAGTCCTAATGGACATCACTGTATCGGTAAATGACACCAATCTAACAAGTGAACCTATCACATATTTTAGAAGAAGTATTCAAAAATTGTAGTTCTATAAATCGTTATACACTTTTTAATGTTATAATTAAAATACAAACAATTAAAAGGATTACACAATGAATATTTCTCTAACAGGAAGACATTTAGAGCTTACAGATGCTATCAAAGCTCATATGAACACATCTATCGATACACTTAGCAAATTCCATATGGATATTATTTCTGTAAATGTTATTGCAACTGCTCAAACAAAAAAAGGTAAAGAGCACTCATGCGTTGAGTTCGTTATTAATCTTGCACACAAAAATTCTATCATTATCAAACAAAATGATGATGATTTATACGCAGCTATCGACTTAGCAACAAGCAGAGCGCAAAAAGCTATGCGTCGTATGCATGAGCGTGAAACAGGACACCATAAAGATGGTCTCAACACTGCAAAAAGTGAAGCAAATAGCCATATTGATATAAAAGAAGCTGAAGAAGCTTTAGAAGATAAAATCGTGCCAGTTGAACTTGAACTCTACAAACCTCGTGAGGTTGAAGATGTTCTTCAAGACTTAAAAGAAAGCGGTAAACTTTTCGATATTTTCCTAGATAACGAAGGTAAAACGCGTGTTCTTTATAAAAGAAATGATGGAAAATTCGGACTTTATTAATAGCCATTTCTTCACTTTCCACATGCCGTTCTTGGCATGTGGAAGTCAAATAATCTTTAATTCCTCTTTTACACTCTTAACTATTTCCGCATCTTCCGCCAAATCCACCCACTTAAACTGACTTCCGCTTTGATTTGTGCCTTTAAGTAAATCTCCGCTTTTTCTGTACTTTAAATCCATATTTGCTATGTCAAAACCACTTGTCGTATGTATAAATTCATCAAGTCTTTTTGAACTATTTTGGTTTGTGTATAAAAAGCAGAACCCTTTTAACCCTGTTCTACTCACTCTTCCTCGCAACTGATGAAGCGTTGAAAGCCCTAACCGTTCAGCTCCAACAATCACAACCGTGCTAAGTCGTGGCAAAGAAATACCGACTTCAACAACCGTTGTCGCAATCAAGATACTCCCTTTTTGGCGAAATTCTAAAAGTACTTCCTCTTTTTCTTTGTCGCCTCCATGTGTTACGAAAACATTTTCAAAACTCTTTTCCCAATATCCACGCGCTTCTTCGATGCTTTGGTACTCTATTGCTTCACTTTGCTCAACAAGCGGATAAACAAGAAGCACTTGATTATTTTTAGCGACTTCATTTTTTATATGTTCAAGCAAATCTTTAAAATCGCTTTTGTGAATCACGCTACTTGTAATATTTTTCTCAAAAGGTGTCGTCGTAATAAGGCTCACATCGATATGCGCAGTCTCTATCATAGCCTGAGTTCTTGGAATAGGAGTAGCTGAAAACTGCAAAAAATGGGGCTTCTTTTCACCACTGCTTACTAATTTTTCAAGCATATTTCTCTGCTGAGTTCCAAAGCGATGTTGCTCATCTACCATAACAAGTCCAGCTATTGGTAGTTCTCTATAAAGCAGTGCGTGTGTACCAATAATAAAATCAAATGCATCTAAATTTATTTTTTTTGTTTTATTGGTAACCAAAATAATCTTGGCATGTGGAATAAACTTTTGAGCCTCTTCAAATAGCTGGTTTGCAAGAATAGTGGTCGGTGCCATAAGGATAGAGCGATGAGGGAACATCATAACTGCTGACGCCAAAATAACCATAGTTTTCCCACAGCCAACATCGCCGACTATCATTCTTTTAGCTGCAACACTTTTTGAAAAATCGTTTTTTATATCTTCGATTGTCTTTATCTGTTCATTTGTCAGAGTAAATGGAAGGGTAGATGCCCAATCCTTATAGTTTTCATTTCCACATGCCATACCATCAAAGTATCTTCTTTTTCCCGCTAAAAGTTTCATATAAACAAAAAGTTCCACATGCTTTAAAGCATTTACGGCTTCAGAAGACAATTCTTGAAATCGCAAAATTTCTTCTGTTGGAAAATGAAGTTTTAAAACCTCATCTATCACTTTTTCACTCAAACCTTCACTTTTTAAATTCTCTTTTGTCAAATTACTTTGAACAAAACGATACATTACATCACTGCGCAGAGCTGTTTTATATTTTGGAATTATTGCACCAATAGTCGTTATTTTTTTAGGCATATTCATCGTGCATTGCCCCATTTTACACTCAATGAGACCATGATAATAATCTCGCTCTCCAACCTTAAACTGATGTAACATATAGGGCTTTGGACGAAATAGAACGCCTGTTATGGTGTATCCAAAATTGTGCGCAAAAAAAGTTATTTGAATGGAATTTGGTGAACGATGTACTGATTCAACAGTTGCATCGATGAGTTGTGGCATGTGGATTTGGAGTTTATCTTGCACTCTAAAATCTTCGTAAGTTTGTGGAATAAGCAGAGCAAGTTCGCTCCATGTGTGGATGTTTAATTTTTTAAACTTGAGTTCTTGCTCTTTAGTCAAACTCATAACTATTGCTCTGAACTCTCTTCTAATTTTTTCACTCTTTGGTGCAAATTACCAATCATAAAAACCATAACAACAACTATCAAAGTTAAAACTACATCGGCTACATTTTCCATAATTTTCCTTTTTGTGTTATAATTACCGAGTGAAGTTAGAGGGGTGAACCTCTAACTCAACTCCTTAATGAGCTTAACTATTATGTAAATAAGAGTTAAAATCCTAAGGATATGGTTAAGATATTTCATCTTAGCCTTCTATCGGTAATTTTGTCCCATCGAGTAATCGGTGGGAACGCTACAATTCTACTAGGAAATTCAGACTACCTCACAAAATATGACAAATTGCAATGATTATTTAGTAACTATCGCATAACTTAAGTTATTAATCTCTGTATGTGATTTTATAAACGCATTCAAATCTTCAAGTTTAAGCGTTCTAATCATCTCTAACTCTTTAAGAGAATATCCTAGTTCTTGACCTTTGTAAAACTCCATAAAAGTACGGTTAAGTCTTTGACTCATCGTCTCAACTCTGAGTGGTTCACTTCCAAGCAAAAACTTTTTCGTCTGTTTTAGCTCATCTTCTGTTACACCATTTTTTACAAACTCAGCTATAACTTCATTCACAGTTTTTTTAGCAACATCAAGCGCATCGAGTTTTGTTTGAAGATAGCCATTAAAATAACTGCTCGATTTGCTCACATCCATTCTTCCATACGCAGAGTATGCAAGTCCTCTTTTGACGCGTATCTCTTCCATCAAACGAGAACCAAAACCACCTGTTCCAAGTATAAATGTAGCCACTTTTGCTTTATAAAGTTCAGATGAATTTTCTTCTATGTTATAAGGTGAACCAAAATAAATATACGCCTGTTCTGTCTCTTTTTTTACGACTTTTTCTTTAGGCTCATTTGTCACTTTATAATTTTTTACTTCACTTGAAGTACCTTTTGGCATAGCTTCTATTATTTTTTCTATTTTCGTTTTTGCACTTACAATATCAATATCTCCACCAATAACAACGATAAGTTTTTCCCTCACAAGGTTCGATTTTACAAACTCCTCCACATCGCTCAGCTCAATTGTTTTTACGCTCTCTATTGTTCCAGAGGATGGTTGTCCTAAAACAGTTCCCTCAAACAAAATAGCTTTTAACTCATTGGATGCTATGTAATCAAAGTCATTTTCTTTAGAACTTAGAGATCCTAAAGTCATCGTTTTTACTTTATTTATTGTTTCATCACTAAAATTTGGGTCTTTTAAAAGAGCATCAAAATATCCTAATGCCTCATCAAACTCCTCTTTTAAACAGCTCATCTCTACAACAAAAGTTTCACTTCCGCTTGAAGCAGATATGTGAATAGCTTTGGCTTCCAACGCTTCTGCAAAAGCAGCACTTCCGAGTGTTTTTGTACCTTCACTCATTACTTTTGAACTAAATTTTGCAAGTCCAGCTTTTTTAGTATCCGTCACACTTCCACTATTTGTAAACGAAAACTGCATTGTTACAAGAGGAAGTCTTGTATCGCTTTCGTAAATCACAGGTACTTTTGATGTGTTTGTCTCAATATATTCTATAGTTGTTGCCATGATTATCTGTCCTAATAGTAAAAGTGTAAATATATATTTCATTCAAATATCTCCAAAATCTCATACGCCGTATTCCTGACCGCTGGTGTTTCGCCAATATCTTGTATGAGTTGTACCATCTCCTCTTTTGCCATGGAATAAGCAGCTCCAGCACTGCTTACAACATTTTCTTCCATCATAGTTGAGCCTAAATCATTCGCTCCAAAACGAAGAGCCATCTGCCCGATGTACGCCCCTTGAGTGACCCATGAACTTTGAATATTTGGCACATTATCAAGATACAATCTTGCAACGGCTAAAAGTCTTAAGTAACGGTTTGAAGAGGGTTTTTCCATCTCTGGAATAAGTCTTAAAAGCTCTGTATTTTGTCCTTGAAAACTCCACATAATGAAAGCACGAAAACCCCCTGTTTCATCTTGAAGTTTTCTAATCATGTCAAAATGTTCCACAATATCTTCATCGCTCTCAATCGTACCGTACATCATTGTTGCGGTTGATTTTATGTCGAGCTTATGCGCTTTTCTGTGGATGTCCACCCAAACTTCGGAGTCTATTTTTTTAGGTGCAATTATATCTCGAACTTTATCACTCAAAATTTCCGCTCCAGCCCCTGGGATAGACGCAAGACCTTTGGCTTTGAGACGAATTAACACCTCTTCAACACTGATATGCGAAACTTTTGCAATGAAATCAATCTCAATCGAAGAAAATCCATGAATAGTAATGTGCGGATATTTTGTATGGATATGTGCTACCAAATCCTCATACCACTCAATTTTCAGCTTTGGATGTACTCCACCTTGAAAAAGGATTTGTGTTCCGCCAATTTCTAAAAGTTCATCTATTTTTGCATCTATCTCATCATAAGTAAGAACATAGGCATCTGCATCTTTTTCATGCCTGTAAAATGCACAAAACTTGCAATCCACCCAGCAAATATTTGTATAGTTAATATTTCTATCAACCACAAATGTAGTAATTCCTTTTGGATGGAGTTCTCTTTTTCTTGCACTCGCCATACGACCTAACTCTTTGAGGTCAGCGTTTTTTATAAGATAAAGTGCTTCTTCTTTAGTTACTCTTTGCATCTCCAACTATTTCCACCCTTCATTTCTTGGATTTTTTGGCTGTTTTTTAAAAAAAGTAATATATATTCCTAACAACATAAGCATTACAACAAAAATTCCACCTAAAACTTGAGCCCAAACTCCAATTTTTAGAGCTTTATTTATGATTGTTTTATGCATGTCGTTGTCTATATTTATATCTGCCATTTTAGCCATATGGCTCATTGCAGAAATAGCCAAATTTCCTTTTGGAATATCTTGATGACAAGAAATACATGCACCACTACGGTCAAGTTTATCTCGTTGTTCTTGTGAAAGTGGTGCGAAGAACTTAAACGCATTTGTTTGTGTTGTGTTTACATCTAAAGATTTTTCTGGGGCTTGACTGACTCGCAATCCGCTTATTTTCATATCCATTGCTTTGGAAGTTGTATGACAACTCTCACAGCTTCTTGCTTCTTTTTGCATTGTATGAGGCTGAATTGCTAGCATATCTTCGGCATCTGGAGTTTGAATAGCAACACTTAAATCTTTACTAATTACTGTTATATCTGTTAAATATTTTGGCACACTCGGACTGATTCTTCCCTCTGCATTTTGCATAAGCGTCGGCTCTTCCCAACGCATAAAAGCTTTTGTTTGCGTCACTTTTGGAGTAGCTGAACTTTTGTCAGAATAATCCATTTTGAGATGTGTACCATAATCTTGTTTTACCCAAGATGCATGGCATGTGTAACACTCCATTTTTTGTGTATGCACATTTATCTCATCCATTGCAAGAAGTGCTTTTTGAGATAACTTTTTTTCTTTTTTTAACTCTTTCAAAGGGGAAAGTTCTATATTTTTGCCATTTGCTAGGTGTAAAGAAATTTTATTGCCCTCTTTTATGGCATGTGGAAGTGGATTTCCTCTTGCACTTAAAAGATAACCCTCTTTTACTTCTTCAACACTTCCCTGTTTGAGATACTCCGCCACCGTTGTTGCGATACCTCTTGCTTTGCCTTTTGCAACAGTTGTGTTAAACTCATCGCTATATCCAAGTGGCAATTCCCACGGATAGGATTCAGTTGTTCCATGACAATCCTGACACTCAACCTCCACAGCAGTGGCACTTGCGCCACTTAAAAAACCATCTCCATGCAAATCGTTTGAAGTGTGGCAATCTTGACACAACATCCCTTTTTTAAAGTGGATATCTTCTTGCATGTGAATATATTTTTGTGAAGATGGGCTCTCTATGAGACCTTGATACGAAGTCGCTATACTTTTTTCACGATTATGGCACGATGCACATGTCTCAACGGAAACTCCTGAATACTCTTTGTCATCTACTTTTACTTTCGTCTCTCTTGAAGATTGAATAGTGTGAACCAAGTGTCCCTTTTTATTTTTTGGTAAATGACATGTTGCACAGCCCATTTTTTGAGAACTATTTTCTTGATTTAGATATGCAAATGCTGCCAAAGATGGCTCTTTTTGAATTTCTTTTGCAGTTGCGGGGGATGGAAGTTTGTTTATCTCTTTCACAAATGCTTGTGGCTCTTGCGTTTGAAGTTTCTCCATATATTTTTGGTACGCATCTGCTCCGATTCTTTCATGAAGATTTTCTGTTTTATGCATTCCTATGCCATACGGAGTGTCACTTTTGACTCCAAACGCTTTTAATGTTTCCCCAATTGTTTCTTGGTTGCTCATCATAAGTGAATTTTTTTGCGAAGAAACTTGATTTTCGTGACATATTCCACATGTATTTTTATTCACTTCGTGGTTGGATGGAAGAGGATAAAACTCTTTTGGACCTTTGTTAGTTTTAAAATACTGAGGAGTTCCAGAGTGTGCTTTTTCTTTTTTTGTAGCTTCAGGATTACCGCCATGGCAAACGATACAATCATTTCCCACATGCCCAGCTTTTTGTGAAAGTTCTAAAATTGCTTTCATCATACCCGAAGATTCATCACGAATTTTTTGTGTCTCTTTATGACAATCGACACAAGTGTTGGAAGAAAAAAGCAGTGTCGAGAAAAACAAAAATATAAAAAATAACGGTGTTTTTATCATTATTGCGCTTGTTTATCTTTTGAAATTGCGTCAAGAACACCGTTAATAAATTTAGGTGACTGTTCTGTTCCAAAAGCTTTTGTAATCTCAACCGCTTCATTGATAACCACAGCCGAATCAAGCTCACCAAAAAGTATTTCATAACACGCAAGTCTCAGCGTTGCTCTCTCGATAGCTCCAAGTCTCTCAAAATCCCACTCTTTTAAGTGTTCAATGATTGCTTTATCTACAGGTTCAAGATGTTGCATCACACCTTCATAAAGCGTGAGAGCAAAATCTTTTTGTTTGTTACGGATTTTTTTCTCTTCTAAAATCTCATCTGTATGCTCGGCAATGTTTCCATTCCCCAAATCAAAGGCATATAAAAGGCTTACTACCGCCATTCTCGCTTGTTGTCTTGTTGCCAAATTAAATTCCTTAATTTTATTTTATAAAATGAAGGAAACCCTTCACTTTTTATAACGCTATCGGAAGTAATTCCGATAGCTACGCTAACGCTGAGTTTCCTTCGGCAGGAAGCCCACGCGATTTTATCGCTACTTTATATTTTCGTAAAGATCTAACATCTCTATAACAACAGTCATCGCTTCAAAGCCTTTGTTTCCAGCCTTTGTTCCCGCTCTCTCGATTGCTTGTTCAATTGTATCCGTTGTTAAAAGTCCAAAAGAGACAGGTTTTTGGTACTTAAGACTCATCATTGAAATGCCCTTAGTAGCCTCTGCTGAAACATAATCAAAGTGCGGAGTTGAACCACGAATAACTGCTCCCAAAGCACAAATCCCGTCATATTTGCCACTTGCAAGAAGCTGATCAATAACCATAGGAAGCTCAAATGCCCCAGGTGCCAAAACATGAACAATATCCTCCGCATTGCCACCATGACGAGAAAATGCATCTTTTGCACCCTCAACAAGTCTATCCACTATAAAGTGATTCCATCTCGTACTCACAATAGCGATTTTTTTGCCATTGATTACTTTTAATTTGCCTTCTATTAACTTCATTTATTTTCTCCTTAAATTTTGTTTTGAATTTCTAATTCTAATAATACTAACATAATCATCAAAAACTTTATATTGTATTAAATGATTGTCAAAAATCAGCACTCTACAATCTCTATTAAAGCCTTTGTATTTACACTCAATTCCCATTAATGGGTTGCTTTGCAAAAGACTAATAAACTCTCTTATTTTATAAATATACTCAACAGCAATATGTTGTTTATCTTGGAATATATTTGCAAAAATACAATCCAAATCATTTTTAGCTCTTTTTGTATATCTAATTTTTAGCATATTTTTTTAATAGCTCATCAAAAATTTCATCATGGGATTGTTCGCACATTCCCGAGGCAATTCCTTCATCAAAATCATCTTCCAAATAAGACCAATCTTCATCATAAGTTTCATTTTTTATTTTACTACTATCAAAACTAAGTTTGATAAACTCAAAAAACTTCTCTTTATTGCTATGAAATTCGTTTAAAAATATATTTTCAACATTTTTATCTTCAATAGTTAAAGTAAGCATTTTTAAATCTCCTGAATTTTTTTAATCTTAGCAACAAGAGCTTCGAGTGCGTCTAATTTTATCATATTTGGACCATCACTCAGAGCAATGCTTGGGTCAAAGTGCGTTTCAAAAAAGAAACCATCCACTCCAACTGCCGCAGCCGCACTTGCCAAGTAAGGCACCATAGAACTGTCTCCACCTGTTTTTCCACCCAAAGCTCCAGGCATTTGAACGGAGTGTGTCGCATCAAAAATCGTTGGTGCGAACTCTCGCATAATGACCAAAGAACGCATATCAACAACTATATTTCCATAGCCAAACGAAGAGCCTCGCTCACACAAAAATACGCCATACTTTTTGGAGTTTTCATAACTCACTTCATTGCATCCACGCGTTTGAAGCACTTTTGCTACAGAATATTTCATATCAGGCGGATTGATAAACTGCCCTTTTTTGATATTTACCTCTTTGGTAGTTTTTGCACATGCCACAAGCAAATCTGTTTGACGGCACAAAAATGCAGGGATTTGAAGCATATCTACAACTTCAGCCACACTTGGCACTTGGTGTGATTCATGCACATCGGTAACCACTTTATAACCAAAATCATTTTTAACTTTTTCTAAAATTCTCAGTCCTTCTTCA
Source organism: Sulfurimonas sp. (assembly GCA_041662265.1). GTDB lineage: Bacteria > Campylobacterota > Campylobacteria > Campylobacterales > Sulfurimonadaceae > Sulfurimonas. Next base: position 239,360 of record JBAZSV010000004.1, on the reverse strand, counting down.
AGACCTAAACCGCGAAAACTCTCTAACGATGTTCTGTTTGCTTTGTCAAAACTCGATTTAAAATAAAAATCAATCGTCGGGTCATTTTGGTAAATTTCCAGAGATTGCGCGATTTTAAAAATATTCTCTTCACTCTCGATAACGCAAGGACCAGCTAATAATATCATTCCATTTGCCTTTCTGGCACTAAATGCCGATACCCTCGTGGCCTAAAGCCTAAGTAGGGTAGATAAAAATAGAAAATGATTATAGCATATTGGTTTTAAACGAAGGTTATTTCACTTCTGCTTTGCTACAATTATCCCCGCAAAAACTATCAAAGAAATTCCACATGCCGTAATAAAAGTAGGAAGTGCATCCCCTAAAAAAAGACCGACAAGTATTGCAAAAACTATGTTTGTGTAACTCACAGCACCCACAATTCCCGCTTTTGTTTCGCCATACGCCTTTGTCATGTAGTATTGAGAGAGTGTCGCCAAAATCCCCATTCCGCTCACATAAAACCAAACGATTCCCTCTGGCATCACAAATTCGCCCAGCATAAAATCGAGTTCTGGCATGTGGAAATAGGGAGAAATAAGAAGCAAAAAAATCGGTGCTAAAGTACCAATGAGCATAAACGACATAACAATCGCTCTCGTGTCATAATAATTTTTTAGCTCTCGTACAGAAGTGTAAGCGAGTGCCGCACCAATTCCGCTAAAAATGCCCAAAATATCATACTTGCTAAACCCTAATCCACTTGGCTGTGTGATTAAAAGTATGCCTCCAAAGCCTACAATTACTGCAAACCAAGAGCTTAGAGTGAGCTTCTCTTTTAAAAAAGCCCATGCAAAAATTGCCGTAAAGATAGGTGCTGTTTTTGAATAAGTTGCTGCATCGCCAAGGCTAATATGCGCTACATTATAAAAGTAGGCAAGAAGTGATACAAAGCCCATAAATCCGCGAAAAAAGAGTAAAAATGGTCTGCCACCAACATTTTTGAGAGGCGATTTCCAAATGGCAAAACCGATAATGACAACACCAAAAATATTCCTAAAAAAGACAACTTCAAGTGAGCTCATATGCTCACTCGAAAGCTTCGCAAAAGCCGCCATAAGTGCAAACAAAAAGGAGGAGATAAGCATATATTTGACGCCGAGGTTAAGTTCTTTTATCTGTTTCATGAACGCAATTATACCCATTCATTTTAGTGTTGTATAATCTCTAAAAATTCGACAAAAAACAAAAGGAACAACATGGGAAATATTATTTTATTCGCAATTTTAGGAGCAGTTTTTTACTATATTTTTAAAAGCTACTCAAAATATACGGACTACTCCAAAGAGGCATTTAAAAACTTTTCAGTCTCAAAAGAGGCACTGCAAAAGAGTGAGCTTGGTCTTTTTGTAGCTCTCGTTGCAAAAGTGGCAAAAGCAGATGGAAAGGTAGATGCGCTTGAGGCTGAACTTGTGGGCATAATGTTTGATGACATCTCTGCAGTTTTTCCAGAACCGCATAAAACAAAAGATATCTTAAAAGAGATTTTTAACGAACAAAAAGAGCGCTTTGATAACCTCCAAGAAGTAGCACAAACTTTAGCCCAAACCATAAAAAGAGATACAGCAAAACAACATCAATTTATGGGGTTTTTAATTCAACTCGCATTTATTGATGGTGAAGTGAGTAAAAATGAAGAAGAAGTTTTACAAGTAATTGCAGAAGCTTTTGAGTTTGACCCAAAAGCGTACCACGGAATTTTCGATCAATTTGAGCAAATGATAAAAAATTTGCATCCAAAAGCAAATATTTCTGAGGCTTATAAACTTTTGGGTGTCAATGAAAATGATGATTTAGACACTATAAAAAAAGCGTACAGAAGCCTCATAAAACAGTACCATCCAGATATCATAAAGTCACAGGGCAAAAGTGATGATTACATGAAAGAAGCGACTGCAAAAACACAAGAAATAAATCAAGCGTATGAGATGATAAAAAAAGCCAAAAAAGAATAATTCTAGATAAAATATGTTAAAATATTTTTTACCGCTTTAAAAAAGGTTAAAATAAATTGCAAATAATGAATCAATATAAAATTTTAAATGTTGATACTTCTTCACTTACAAGTGGAATGATTGGCATTATTTGCAACGACCTTGATATGAAGCATATTCATACAACTGGTAAAATGAGCACTTTAGAATATTTGATGGATAATCAAGCAGATGTTATAGTTGTTCATACTGACATTGGCGAACTTGAAATAATTGAACTCTTAGACATCATAAATCAAGATTATGAAAATACACAAACACCTATCATTATCATTTCAACTCTAGAAAATATTCAAAGCTTGGCATCAAGTGTCTCAAGTTTTAATGTTATTTCAATTTTTACGCACGATTATTGGCAATTTCAACTAAGTAATCTCCTTAAATATTTTAAATCTCAAACTTTACATACGACAACACTCAAAAGAGAGCTTAACCAAAGCGAATTACGAAATATTCAAGACCCTCTTACAGGTGCACTTAATAGATTTGGTGCGCAAGACACCTTTACACACCTCACTTCCAGGTTTAAAGCATACAAAGAACAATTTTCTATTGTAATGCTGGACATAGATCATTTTAAAAAAGTAAATGATATGCATGGACACAGTATTGGAGATGAAGTTCTTATCTCTGTAGCATCTTTGCTTCAAAAATCTATCAGGAATAATGATGCACTGATTCGTTGTGGCGGTGAAGAATTTTTAATATTTATTTCAAAAAATAATACACAAACATCAAAAGATATTGCTGAAAAACTTCGACTCAAAATAGAAGATAGTATTCATAGCTCTATCGATTTAAAAGTTACAGCTAGTTTTGGTGTAGTAGATTATAAAGAAAATGAAGATTTAGACTCTTTGCTTAAAAGGGCAGATACCCTTTTATATACTGCGAAACACAGTGGACGAAACAGAGTTATCACATCGCAATAACATTAGCTCTTAAAATCACTTTCCCAAAAAAAATCTATCCAATCATCTGCCTCATTTACCCAAAAATCTGGTTCATAAACCGATGTTTTTTTATAAAAAAGTGTAGCTGACTTAAACTCGATTTCACTAAATCCACATGCCAAGTAATTCATAACCGCTTTGAGTGTATCTCCGCTATCTGAAATATCATCAACAACCAAAACTCTTTTGATAGCACCAAATTTACACTCGCCAAAAATGGTTAATGCATCGCGTTTTTGCGTCGTATCATAAAGTTCAGTTCGGATGCTTTGGACATCTCTAATATCTAAGCCCTCAGCCATGGCATGTGCAACTGTTAATCCACCTCTAGCAATTGCTACAATTGCCTGTGGTTGGAAACCTTTTACTTGATTGATTAAATCATTTGTGTCATTTTTAAAATTTTCATAAGCGTAATATTTCATGGATTGAATTATATCAATTATTTAAATTTATGCTACCATTCCCAAAATATTTTAAAGGATTTAAAATGATTAAAACGCTCTCATCCGTTCTCTTGACTGGCTTCATTTCTCTGGTGTTTTTAGGGTGTGGCGACAAGCCAAGTCCAACAACAATCGAGTATCAGCAAGATTCTGATTTCAAATGTAAACAAGAGGGCGTGGATGCTCCGCAATGGACTTGTATCCCCAATGTAAAATCTGCGTATGCTGGTGTCGGGATTGCTCCAAACAGTGCAGCTGGAATGGGTCATATGCGCCGTGTTGCCTTAGCAAACGGTCGTTCAGACTTAGCACAACAAATCAATACTTTAGTCAAAGACAAAGTAGAAGTTTTCACAAGAGCAACTGGAAATGGAAGTCAAGAAACAGTCGATGCAGTTTCAACTTCTGTCTCTAAACAAGTTGCAAAGATTGACTTGCAAAATTCCAAAGCTGTTGACATGTGGAATGCTCCATCAGGTGCTTTATATATGCTAGTTGCAGTTCCAGAATCTGCAGTAAATAGCGAAGTTAAAAATGCTGTTCGTTCAAGCTTTAAAAAAGATGATGCACTCTGGCAACAATTTCAATCCCAACAAGCTTTAGAAAGTCTCGAAAAAGAGTTCCCTTCAAACTAACTTCCTAAGCCCTCTTTTTTGAGGGCTCTCCTCTCGCACGATTATTTGGATATAATTTCACTTCAAATATATTTTATTAAACACACTTCTTAAAACTATATAACTACACTACAAGGTTTCACATGAAAAAAATCGCTATTATCGGTCGCCCTAATGTCGGCAAAAGTTCTCTGTTCAACAGACTTCTTAAAAAAAGAGATGCAATTACCTCTGAACAAGCGGGAACAACCAGAGATGTAAAAAGAAGAAATGCCATTATCATCAACAAAGAAGTGGAGCTTTTAGATACGGGCGGACTAGACAAAGGATGCGAACTTTTTGATAAAATCAAAGAGATGTCACTTAGAGCCGCATACAAAGCGGACATCATTTTATTTATGGTGGACGGAAAAGGTTTGCCAGAAGATGAAGATAAAAAACTTTTTTATGAGCTTCAAACGCTAGGCAAAGATGTAGCCCTTGTCGTAAACAAAATAGATAATGACAAGATGAAAGAGAAACTTTGGGATTTTTATGAGTTTGGAACGGATGCTATTTTTGGTATCTCTGTCTCTCATAACAGAGGTGTGAGCGCACTTTTTGATTGGCTTTATGCACTTATTCCTGATAGCGATATTATTCAAGAAGAAGAAAATGAGAGTAGCAAAGAGTTAAATGAAAAAGCAATGGATGAAGACGAAGAGTACGATTTCTTTGGTGAAGATGATGCGATAGATGAAGAGGACGATGGCTTTTACTATACAGATGAAGAAGAGATAGAAGATATCGAAGAAGACTCTATTTTTGCACAAAACGACCGCATAAAAGAGTTTGATGAGAATGATGTAAATCACATCAAAATCGCAATTATCGGTCGTGTAAATGTTGGAAAAAGCTCACTCCTAAACGCTCTTTTAAAAGAAGACCGTTCCGTTGTGAGTGATGTTGCAGGAACTACAATCGACCCGATTGATGAAAGCATCGAGTATAAAGGCAAACAACTTACATTCGTAGATACTGCGGGGATTAGAAGAAGAGGAAAAATTACAGGCATTGAAAAGTTTGCTCTTATGCGAACAACTGAGATGCTTGATAGTGCAAATATGGCACTTGTAGTTTTAGATGCGAGTCAGCCATTTTTGGATTTGGATGAAAAAATCGCTGGTCTTGTTGATAAAAACAGACTTGCATGTATCATCGTTTTAAACAAATGGGATATAGCAGCAAGAGATGATTACGATAAAATCATTAGAGAAGTACGAGATAGATTTAAGTTTTTAGCGTATGCACCCATCATCACACTCTCTGCAAGCACACACCAAAGAGTTGAAAAACTCCATGATATGATTTTAGAGATTAACGACAACTACTCTCAAAGAATTACAACTTCGAAACTCAACGAAGCTATGGAAAAAGCACTTAGACGCCACCAACTTCCAAGTATGCATGGGCAGGTTATCCGAATTTACTACGCTACGCAGTACGAATCAAGACCACCAAAGATAGCAATAGTTATGAATAAACCGAAAGGTCTTCACTTTACTTACAGAAGATATTTAACAAATAAATTAAGAGAAGCATTTAATTTTACTGGAACACCTGTTTTGTTTAAGGCAAAAAAAAGAAGCGAGAAGTAAATTAAGCTTGGCACCCAAGGGCATACCGATTCGCAATTTAGTTGCTCACATGGTCTAACGCCCGTTAGGCTAGTTGTCACTTCGTTCGGGCACATGTGGATTTATTTCCACATGCCGATAAAGAATTAAAAAGGTCTAATTATTACCATAGCAACAATCACCATCAAAAGCAATGTCGGAACTTCATTATAAAAACGAAAAAACTTTCCACTTTTCATACATTTATCTTCTAAAAGTTTTTTTCTAAAAACTCCTAAAGAGAAAAAATAAGCCATCAAAAATACTACAAAAAGAATTTTAGTATGAAGCCATCCACCTGTTGAGAGTAGATTTACTCCATTATAATGTGCAGTGGATAAAAATATTAAAGCCACCCCACTCAGCACCGTTGCCCACATAGCAGGAACACCGATATACTGATAGATTTTAAATTCCATAACTTTGATTACTTCTACAAACCCCGTATTGTCTTTGTTTTCTGCATGGTAAACAAAAAGTCTTGGTAAGTAAAAAAGGACTGCAAACCAAGAGATTAAAGATAAAAGATGAAACCAAACAATCCAGTTATACAGCATTATTTAGAATTTCTTCTCAATATATGCACAGTTATAGTTTGAACCGCCATCTTTTACATTATTGTAAACGCCATACATACCTGAGCGATGCTTTATCAAGTAACCTAAATAGAGATTTTCCATACTTTTCACTCTAGCTAATTTTCCTATATCAAAGTCAAATGTGAGTTCCATATAATTGAGTAAATTTGAATGCGCATCCTTTTCTAGGATAGCTTCTTGCATCTCTGTATGTGGAATTGCACCAACATAGGACATACCTTCTGCCAAACCAATCCTAAACTCATTTGAAAAAGCATTGAGTTTATAAACAACTTTTACATAGACATCTGCACCAAAAAAGTTATCTTGGTAGCCATTTTCATCGTAATAATTTAAACCACCGTTCGCATACAAATCAAAAGGCAAACCACCTATATCTTTATAAATTCTATATCCACCCGTAAGACCGTAAGTTTTAGTTTCATAAGGGCTTGTGTTAAAACCTTGGAATGTAAAAAGTCTATCAAAATCACTCGCAGATGCACTTCCGCCTGAAAGACGCAGACTGTAATCACCATCATTTGCAGATGCAAGAGTTGAGAGAACCAACAAAGAAGAGAGAATTATTTTTTTCATATTTTTATACCTCTACTGTTTCTAAATCTTTTACAGAAATAGCATGTTTATCCACTACTTTATCATGTAAACGACGAAGTGCTTTTGAAGCTCTCTCTATCGCTAAATCAATCGCAGTGTCTAAATCACTATCACCTTGGCTAATAACAACTGGCTGCGCATGCGCAATATGAATATCAAATTCTATCGCAACACCTTTTTTCTCGGTAGCCACATTTACATTTACAGTTGTTATTTCCAACTGATATTTTCTAAACCCCTCAACTGCTGCTTCTATATGAGCTTTTGCATTTTCATGAAGAGTTACACCTTTTGCGTGAATTTTTACATTCATAACGAATCCTTTTTATCAGCATTCCACATGCCAAATATTTTAATGGTTGATGATAACAAAATAAAGCTGAAAATGTCATTTAGCTAAGTTGATTTGGTATAATACCACAAAAAAATCAGGAAAATTTTATGAGACTTTTAACAGGGATTCAACCCTCAGGCGATTTACATATAGGAAACTATTTTGGTTCGATAAAACAGATGGTAGAAGCTCAAAAGAGCAGTGAAACTTTCGCTTTTATAGCAAACTATCATGCACAAACAAGTGTAAATGATGGGCAAAGATTAGCAGAGCTTACTATGCAAACAGCAACCGATTTTCTCTCCCTTGGCATAGACCCAAACAAATCAACATTTTGGGTTCAGTCTGATGTGAAAGAGGTATTAGAACTCTACTGGGTTCTCTCCTCTTTTACACCCATGGGACTGCTTGAAAGAGCACACAGTTACAAAGACAAAACTGCTAGAGGTTTTGCAACTAATCATTCGCTTTTCTCCTATCCTGTACTTATGGCGGCAGATATTTTACTTTTTTCACCAGACATAGTACCAGTTGGTAAAGACCAAATTCAGCATGTGGAAATCGCAAGAGATATCGCCATAAAGTTCAACAATCAATACGGCGATGTCTTAAAAATACCAGAATTTAAAGTCGAAGAACATGTGGCAACAGTCCCAGGAACTGACGGGCAAAAGATGTCAAAAAGTTATGGAAATACTGTCAATATTTTCGGTGAAGAAAAAGCACAACTAAAAACCATCAAAAAAATTGTGACAGACAATACACCCCTTGAAGAAGCAAAAGAGTTTCTTAACTGCAATGTTTACAATATGGCAAAACTTTTTTTAAATGAAAACGAACTTTTAGAACTTCAAGAGCGATACAAAAAAGGTGGCGAAGGTCATGGACACTTCAAACTCTACCTTGCAGATGTCATGTGGGAATATTTTGGAGATTTTAGAGAAAAAAGAGAGTATTTTCAAGCAAATCAAAGCGAAGTAAGAGAGATTTTAAAAATGGGAAGTATCAAAGCTAAAAAAGCGGCAATGCCGATGATAGAAAAAATACGAAGAGTAACGGGGATAAGTTACTAAATAGTTAGATTAAGTTTTCTAGTTCCACCTCTCCCGAGGTGGAACTCATATCACAAACTAAACCAAAAAAAACCAAAAAACAAGCCCGACTACAATCCTATAAACCCCAAAAACTACAAAGGTATGCGTTGTGAGAAACTTCATCATGGCTTTGACTGTAAAAAATGCAACCACAAAAGCAGTCACAAATCCACATGCCAAGAGTGTATAATCATCGACTATCATCGTTGCTCTGTTTTTATATAAATCATACGCCGTTGCTGCAAACATCGTAGGAATTGCGAGTAAAAAAGAGAACTCTGCCGCACTTTTACGAGAGAGACCTGCAAAAAGTCCGCCTATCATTGTAGCCCCTGAACGACTTGTGCCTGGAACCATGGAGAGACTTTGAAAAAGTCCTATCATAAGAGATTCTTTGATGCTCAAATCATCCACACTTTTGTTTTTGCTCTCATCATGGTCTCTTCTAAAATACTCCAAGACCAAAAATGCGATACCACCTATAACAAGCATGATAGAAACTGTTTCTATCCCAAAAAGGGACTTGATAGTTTTATAAAACAAAAAGCCGAAAATCGCTGTAGGCAAGAAGGCAACTGTGATTTTAATCCAGAGCGTTTTGTTGGTAAGAAGCCTTTGTGCGAACAAAAATAGAACTGCCAAAATACTTCCAAGCTGGATAACAACCTCAAAAGTTTTGTGTGCGACTGTTTGTTCAATTCCCAAAAGATGCGAAGCGAGAATGAGATGTCCCGTACTTGAAATAGGTAAAAATTCTGTCAAACCCTCAAGTGTTCCAAGGATGAGTGCATCAAAAAGTGTCATTTATGGTTGCTCAGCCAAACCATTAACCCTTTTTGCGCATGAAGTCTATTTTCTGCTTCATTAAAAACTATTTCACAATGGCTCTCTAAAACCTCAGCGGAAACCTCTTGCCCACGATACGCTGGAAGACAGTGCAAAAACTTCGCATTTTTTTGAGCCAAACACATCATCAAATCATCTACCATATACCCTTGAAAGGCTTTGACTCTTTGCTCTTTTTCTCCTTCTTGTCCCATAGAAGCCCAAGTATCAGTTGTTACGATTGTAGCCCCATGTACTGCCTCTTTTGGGTCGTTGGAGACTTTTATAACTGCACCGCTCTCTTTAGCCATTTTAAGAGCTTCTTCGAGAATTTTGCCATCGACTTCATACCCTTTTGGAGTTGCAATTCTAAGCTCAAAACCTAACTTTGCAGCCAACATCATCCATGAGTGTGTCATATTATTTCCATCGCCTATGTATGCAACTATTGCATTTTCAGCCACGCCATACTCCACCATCGTCATATAATCCGCTAAGAGTTGCACAGGATGGTACGAGTCAGTTAAGCCATTAATAACAGGAACTTTAGAGTATTTTGCGAACTCTTCTATCATCGACTGCTCAAAAGTGCGTATCATTACCATATCACACATGCTCGAAATAACACGAGAAGTGTCCTTAACAGGTTCACCGCGACCTAAATGAATATCACGATTGGAGAGAAACAGTGCATGTCCGCCAAGCTGATACATCCCAACCTCAAAACTCACTCTTGTTCTTGTTGAGCTTTTTTCAAATATCATTGCCAAAGTCTGATTTTTGAGTTGTTCTTTATAAATGCCCGCTTTTAAATCTTTTTTTATCTCAAGACCTAGAGTAATAATCTCTAAAATCTCCTCTTTTGTAAAATCTTTCAGTGTTAAAAAATGTCTCAAATTCTTTTCCTGTAAATAATTTATTGTTGATTTTAATATAGTTTTCTTTAAAGTAACAAAAACTACTTGCCTTGAAGTAGTTTTGCTACTTCTTTTGCGTGATAGGAGATAATTATATCCGCCCCTGCTCTTTTAAAAGCAATCATATTTTCCATCATCACTCTTTCATAATCAATCAAATTATGTTTTTGTGCAAGTTTAAGCATCGCATACTCTCCGCTTACATTGTAAACCGCCATCGGAAGTGAAGTGTTATCTTTTATCTCTCTCACAATGTCAAGGTAGGCAAGAGCTGGTTTTACCATCAAAATATCTGCACCTTGCATCTCGTCTGAAATGCTTTCACTAATAGCTTCACGACGGTTTGCAGGATCCATCTGGTATGAGGCTCTGTCACCAAAACTTGGAGCAGATTCTGCTACATCACGAAATGGTCCATAATAGCCCGAAGCAAATTTGGTTGAGTAGCTCATAATCGGTAAGTTCTCAAATCCTGCTTCGTCCAGCGCAGTTCTGAGCGTCTCTATAATCCCATCCATCATTCCTGATGGTGCAATCATATCTGCTCCAGCTTTTGCATGGATGACCGCTTGTTGTCCTGAAATATCAAGTGTTGCGTCGTTATTGACACTCTCTGATTTCATATCAATAATTCCGCAATGACCATGGTCTGTATATTCGCAAAAACATAAGTCAGTAACTACAAACATATCAGGATGTGCCTCTTTGATAGCACGGATACTTGAAGCAATAATTCCATGTTCACACAAAGAATCAGAACCTATGGAGTCTTTTACATCAGGAATTCCAAAAAGTAAAATAGAGTAAATCCCAAGAGATTTCAGCTCTGCACACTCTTTTAAAACTTCATCAATACTCATCTGAAAAACACCCGGCATTGAAGCTATTTCTGTCTTAATTCCCTTACCACTCCGAATAAAAAGAGGATAGATAAAGTCATTCACACTTACACTCGTTTCACGCACTAATGCACGAAGATGTTTATTTAAACGAGTTCTACGAAATCTTTGAAACATTTTGAACCTTTTTTTTGCTATAATATTTTTTTATTGAAAATATTTTACCGTTTTAAAGATTAAATTAATGAATATAGAAATTTCTCAAATAGCAAATTTACCAACAAGATTTGGTAATTTTAAAGTCAAAGCCTTCAAAGAGGGTGCAAAAGAACACTTAGTAGTTTACACAGACAATCTTGACGAGATTCCAATAGTTCGCGTACACTCAGAGTGTTTAACAGGCGATGCGATAGGAAGCTTGAAGTGCGACTGCAGAGACCAACTCGAGTATGCTCTGAGCTTAGCAGCTGCTACAAATGGCATGGTAATTTACCTCCGACAAGAGGGGCGCAACATTGGTCTTTTGAACAAAATCAATGCGTATGCTCTCCAAGACAAGGGGTATAACACAATAGAAGCAAACCATCAGCTAGGATTTCGTGCAGATGAGAGAACTTATGAGATGGTTACTTTTATTTTACATCATTTCAATATAAGTAAAATAAAACTGCTCACAAATAACCCTGACAAGGTAAATTCGATTAGTAATATTGAAATAGTTGAGAGAATACCTATTATAATGGAATCAAACAAATATAATAAAGAATATATAAATACAAAAAAAGAAGAAATGGGACATTTTTTTTAAAAAATTAAGGGGATTTACGATGCTAAGTACTGAGATATCTGCTGAAGATTATTCCAAAGAACTTTCAGACATTATAGAATTTGCACTCAATGAAATATATATCGTAGATTTTAATACACTTACTTATCTTTATGTCAACAAAGGTGCATGTAGCGCTTTGGGTTACACAAAAAAAGAGATGTTCCAAATCAATATTTTTGATATTAACCCTGAGCTTACAATAGACAAAATTAATTTTTTAAATAATAGTAACAACAATAACAAAGGTATGCTCCACAGAACTATTCATAAAAGAAAAGATGGAACTACTTATCATGCGCAATCCTATCTTTACACTAAAAAATATCACAATAAAGACGCTTATATCATCTTTAGCACAGATATATCAGAACAAATAAAGCTTGAACTCCAGCATCAACAACAATCAAAAATTTTAGAACATATTCATGAATCTGTAATCTCAACAGATTTAAAGGGAAGAATCATTAGCTACAACAAAGGGAGTGAAAATTTACTTGGCTACACTGAAGAAGAAATACTAGGTCAAAATATAGTAAAAATTTATTACGATAAAAATTGTTACTCGTTTGATTCTCTTGCTAAAATATTAGCAGAAGAAAATGATTACGATATGGAAGCCTATCTTATAAAAAAAGATAGAACAACCGTTTTATGCGACATATCTTTAAGTAGTGTAAAAGATGGTAATGGAAATTTTTCGGGAATAGTGGGCTATTCTCAAGATATTACGGATAGAAAAGAGGCACAAATGCTTCTCGAAAAACAAGCTCGAATACTCTCGCATCAAGCAAACCATGATACACTTACAAATCTTCCAAATAGAACACTTTTTAAAGATAGATTAACGCAAACAGTTATCTCCTCTTCAAGAAATAAAGAACAATTTGCTCTTTTTTTTATAGACCTTGACCAATTTAAAAAAATCAATGATACTTTGGGACATCATGTAGGCGATAAAGTACTGATAGAAGCTGCAAACAGACTTCAAGGTGCACTAAGGGCTGAAGATACTTTGGCGAGACTTGGAGGAGATGAATTTACAATCATTCTTAAAGATATAAAAAATCTTCAATCCGCTTCGACTGTTGCACAAAAAATTACTGAAACCATAAAAGAGCCTTTAAATATTGATGGTCATACACTCTTTATCTCCTCAAGCATAGGAATTAGTCTCTATCCTACGGATTCACAAAATGAAGAAGATTTAATAAAGTATGCAGATACAGCAATGTACAAAGCCAAAGATGAGGGAAGAGATAATTTCCAATACTACTCAGCAGACATGACGGCACGGGCTTTTGAGAGAGTTCGTATGGAAAGAGATTTACGAATTGCGATTAGAGAAGAGCAGTTTATAGTCTATTTCCAACCTCAGGTGAATGCACTCAATGGAAAAATCACAGGGATGGAAGCTCTTGTGCGATGGCAATTTCCTGAAATCGGATTAGTTCCTCCTGGTAAATTTATTCCCATAGCTGAGGAGAGTGGTCTCATTATAGAAATTGACCGCATCGTTATGAAACAAGCAATGCATCAATTCGCTCTCTGGTATAAAGATGGCTTAAATCCTGGTATTTTATCGCTTAACCTTGCTATGAAACAACTCGCTGAAGATGATTTCATACAGACACTTCAAGCAAGTATGCACTTTTTAGGATTCCAACCTGAGTGGCTTGAACTAGAAGTTACAGAAAGTCAGGTTATGAATAATCCCGATGCTTCCATAAAAAAGTTAAAACAAATTAGCGATATTGGAATAGAACTTGCCATCGATGACTTTGGCACGGGCTATTCCTCTTTAGCCTATTTAAAAAAATTTCCACTTGATAAACTCAAAATCGACCAATCTTTTGTACGAGATATACCAGAAGATGAAGATGATGTTGCAATCACAAAGGCTATTATCGCACTTGCAAAAAGTTTAAACTTAAAACTCATTGCAGAAGGCGTTGAAACACAAGAACAAAGAGACTTTTTAGTTGAAAATGGATGTTCGAGCATACAAGGTTATTTTTACTATCGACCAATGCCAGCAGAAGAAATCACAAAAATACTACAGGATATGAATTGAACTTAAAAGAGACACTTATTCACGATAAAATAGAGTTACCAGAGGATTTTTTTTATAATATTCAAAAGTACAAAGAACACCTTTTTAAATGGAATAAAATCCATAATTTAACAGGTGCAAAAGATGAAAAAACTATAGATAATTTTATATATGATGCTGTTTTTCCTATCAGCTTTTTACCAAAGATTAAAAATCTTTTAGACATAGGAACAGGGGCAGGATTTCCTGGTATGATTTTGGCTTTTGCACTCCCAGATACACAAGTCACTCTTGTAGAGCCACTTGCCAAAAGAGCTAGTTTTTTGCAATTTATAAAAGGTGATTTAGGTCTTAAAAATGTCACTGTTGTCAAAAAAAGAGTTGAAGATATGCCAAAAGAAATCTTTGAACTCATCACTTCAAGAGCCGTTACAGACACCGCGATGCTGCTAAAACTAAGTGAAGGTTTTCGTGATGCGAATTCTCAACTTCTTTTTTATAAAGGTGAAAAAGTTTATGACGAAGTGAATGAAACACTCAAACATAAAGTTATAAAAGCCAAAAATAGACACTATTTACTCATAGAGGGAAATTAATTTATGACACTCAAAATTTTACTGATTATTGCGGTTATCGTGATAGTTTATTTCGTCTTCTTTAAAAAGAAACCACTCAAAAAAAGTGACAAGTCAGATATAAATGAAATGGTTGCATGTTCGGCATGTGGAGTTTATACACAAATCGATGAAGCTATCCTGCATGGCAATAAATATTACTGTTCAAACGAATGTATAGGAAAAGCATAATGTATATTTTTGGACATAGATTTATAAAAAGCAACTCTTTTTACCATATATCGGACATTGATGCCATAAAAAATTCGCCTTCATCTTCTACTCTTTACATAGAATTTAGTGAAGAGAACTTAGACATTATCGACCACTTATCCATTAATCACATAGCATTTGCTCTTGGTGCAATGAGTATTACAGAAATTATCTATGCTTCGTCTCTCCATGCTTCTTATATTTTAGTACCGCGTGAATTGGCAAATGATGCACAAACAATTGCGAATGAGTACCTTTTTGATGCAAAAATTTTAGTTCGCATAACAGATGAAAGTGAGATAGAAACTATGGCTTTGCTAGGAGTAGATGGCGTAATTTTTTCAAATGCAGTTATAAAGATAAACTCTTAACATGCTAAAAAATATACTCTTTCTCATTCTCGCCCTTTTTATTTTTGCTGGGTGTTCTACTAAAACTGTGACAACTGCACCTAAACCTGAACCTGTTTTTGAACCAAAAAAAGAGAACAGTTGGGTCTCAAAAGCTCTTTATCAAGAGTATGACAAATGGTGTGAAACTCCCTACCAATATGGGGGGCAAACGCTTCAAGGAACAGATTGTTCCTCTCTCGTTCAACAAGTATATCAAGATGCTTTTGGGATTAAGATACCTAGAACTTCAGTGGAACAAGCACATATAGGCTATGAAGTACCAAGAAATTCTTGCAAAGAGGGTGATTTAGTCTTCTTTAAAGTAGATTCCAAAACAAGACATTCTGGGATTATGATAGACAAAGAGAAGTTTTTACATGCCTCTACCTCTGAGGGTGTAAAGATTTCACAGCTGAATGACCCTTACTGGAAGAGTAAATATCTTCAAACAAGAAGAGTTCTCCCTTAAACTATCTCTCTTTTGATTGTAGGTTTGAGGGAAGTCAAAACTTCGTAACTTATCGTTTTTGCAGATTTTGCCATTTCACGGGCATCATCAAAAATCAAAATTTCCTCTTCATCCGATAAAAATGAGCTGTTGTCCATCGAGATGCGACCGACCAATTTCTTGGCATGTGGAGTTGTGTAATTGTTAGAGCAAACTCTTAAAAATCCATCGCCATATCCAAAATCGTAGTTGCTCACAACACAATTTTCCTCCGCCGTGTATGTTCCGCCATAGCCCACTTTTTCACCTACTTTTAGCTCTCTCGAAGATATTTTATTTGCATAAAGAGATAATACAGGTTTCAAACCTTGAATATTTATGGCATGTGGAAGATTCATACATCCATACGCCGCAACCCCGACTCTTGCCATATCTTCATCAAATTCCACATGCCGAAAAAGTGCGGCGGAGTTTGAGGAGTGAAATCGCAGTGCGCCAAAACCATATCCACATGCCAAGCTTTTTGCTTCTTCTTTTACTTTTTTGAAATTCTCTTTTTGCCAGAACCATTCGCTACTCAGTTCATCCGCACTTCGATGATGCGTAAAGATGCCCTCCAAAATCAGCCCCTGCTCTTTTATTTTCGCAAACGCCTCTTCAAGTTGGCTCATTGACACGCCATTGCGGTGCATTCCAGTATCTACTTTAAGCTCAACTTTTGTGGCATGTGGAAACTTTACTATTGAGTTTAAATCGTTTATCGTGTAACGAATTTTGTCACTTTTTACGCTTGGAATTGCATTGAGAGCCAAAACATAATCAAAAAATTCTTCGATTTGTTTCGCTTCATCCTCAGTCTGAACAACCGCCCTTTTCACACCATACTCTTTCGCCAAAGTCGCCATGAGCGCCAAACCATGTCCATACGCATTATCTTTCAAAACCACCGCAATTTTATCTATACTTTTGGTTTGCTTAGCGATAATGTCGAGATTATTAAAAAAATTATTTTTATTGAGAATTATTTTAGCCATAGGCGAATTATACCAAAAGATTAATCGTGGTTTATCTGACTTTTATGATACATTATCATTTAGAAAACTACAAATCATAATTTCTAGACTTATGATTTCAATTGACACTTATACAGATATAAAATAGTAGGGAAGCATTCAATGACGGTTAAAGACGCACTCTTAAAAACGCTTGAAGAGATAGGTGAACCATCCATTTCGCAAGACATTACAAAATATATTTTACAAAATAACATATATTCTTTTGATGGATCAACACCTGATGCAACTGTATCAGCACTTCTTGGTGATTTCATCAGAAAAAATGACACGCGAGTTGGAAGAACTAAAAAAGGTCGCTCATATTATTACTATTTAACAAAGAATGAAATTCTTAACAACATCATTGAGACTCTCACAGAAGAAAAAATTGAAGTTAAAAAAAATAGTAATGTTGATTTTTCAGAACGAGATTTACACCCACTATTTGTAAGTTATCTCAAAAGCAAAGGCATTTTTGCAAAAACTATTCTCCATGAAGAATCCAAAAACAGTAAGGATGATACTCAAAAATGGGCACATCCTGATGTTGTTGGAGTAAAATTTGTAAAGCTGAAAAGTGAGATAAGTGTTAAGCTTCTAAAAACTCTTGAAAAAAAAGACTCCTGCGAAATCATTTCATATGAACTAAAAAAAGAGATAAACTCTGATACTGAACTAAAAAAATGTTATTTTCAGGCGGTATCTAATTCAAGTTGGGCTAATAGAGGGTACTTGGTAGCCTTTGAAATAGATGACCATCTCAAAGAAGAAATCGAACGCCTTAATAAGGCATTTGGAATAGGTGTAATAAAATTACATGCTAATCCATTTGAAAGCGAAGTTCTTTTTTCATCCTCTTATAGAGATTTAGATTATCAAACTATAGACAAACTTTGTCATATCAATACAAAATACAAAGATTTTATCGAACAGATTGAGAAAATATTAAACGCAGAAGATAGACATTTAGATAATTCTCTCAATGAATTGGGTGGGAAGTGTGATTCAGTTTACGAAAAAGAGGAAGAGATTATTCAATATTGCAAAGGTAAAAATATTCCTTATGAACAAGAATAAAAAAACAAAACAAGAATATAAAAAAAGGATTTGTAATGCAAACAGTCACTTTACAAGTAGAAGATAGCACTTACGATAAGTTTGTTTGGCTACTCAGCCATTTTTCAAAAAATGAAGTCAAAATTTTAGACCAATCCAAATATATAAGTGATGATGAGTATTTACGAAGCATAGATGGAGTTGTAAAATGCATCCAAGAAGCCAGAGCTGAACCTATTGCAAATGGTGTAACACTCGATAAACTAGAGTGGTAATGTATCAATTAATCTTTATGTCTCAAGCACAAAAAGATGCCAAAAAGCTCTCTTCGAGTGGCTTGAAACCAAAAACTATGAAACTTCTTGAGATTATCCAAAAAAATCCGCTTCAATATCCACCAGAATATGAATATCTGAGAAGCGATATATATAATCATAGTAGCTATCAAAACTTCATAGTACTAAAGGAAAATAAAAGAAATGTCAAAAGAAGTTGATATTATTGAAGATGATATTTTAAAAAAATATCCAAAAGTATTAGACATTCTTTTGCGTGATCAAACAACTAAGCAAAATATTTTTTGGGCTACAGATAATTATCAACACCTTGGCGATGCTTACCAATTTTCATCTCCAATTAATCCTGAATTAATCACTGGTTCAAACAGTACAATAATAATGCCTAGGGTGTTGAAAAATAAAGAACTTCAAAAGACAAGAGTCAAAGAAATGGCAGAAGTTTACACACCTTCTTGGGTTTGTAATGAACAAATTAATTCTATTGATAATTCTTGGTTTGCTAAAGAGAATATTTTCAATGAACGAGTTGTTAATAATAATGGTATCGTATCATGGAAAGTAAATCCATTGAAGATTGATTTTCCAAAAGGTAAAAATTGGAAAGATTATGTAAAAAATATTCGACTTGAAATAACATGTGGAGAAGCACCATATTTAACTAGCAGGTATGATACTACTACAGGAGAATATATTCCTGTAGTCAATAGAATTGGGATTTTAGACAGAAAACTCCGCATTGTCAGTGAGAATATAAAAACTAAAAAAAGTTGGCTAAATAATGCAGAATGTGCTTATAAAAGTACTTATGGCTATGAATTTCACGGAGATAGCTTATTGTTGGCAAGGGAATCACTTCTTTATACATTTATTGAAAATTATTTTGAAAAATTCAATGCTGAACCAAAGCTTACAGATATACAAAAAATAGCAAATATAATTTCTTGGAATATTTGGCAAATGGATGGGTTAAAAGGGGTAGTTCCAAAGAGTTGTACTTCTAGTGTTGAAGAAACAAAAGATTTATTTGATGACTCTACAAAAATAGTTATTAAGTGTAAAGGTTGTATAGCAAATGATATTAAATTACACAACGGTATATATTGTTTAATAATGGATTGGACTAGAACAAAGCAAGGTGCTGAGCAAAAATTTGTAGATTTAATTCAAAAGCAGGATACTTAAAAATATGTCAAAAATTACAAAAATAGATATAGAAATTTTAAATGGTATTATTATTGGTAGAGTTGAACCTCGCATTTATGCATTTACAACGCAAACTATCCCAAATTATCTTAAAGTTGGTGACACATATCGCCCACTTGAAATGAGATTAAATGAGTGGAGAAAGTATTTCCCTAACTTAGAAAAAAAATTTGAGACAATAGCAAAAGTTGATGAGAATATTTTTTTTAGAGATTATGCGGTACATTATTTTTTAGAAAACGATAAAAAAAGAGCCCGTTTAACACCTGATACAATAGATAATATACCATATTTTTCAAAAGAGTTTTTTAAGAATGCTACTGAAAATGATTTGAAAGATGCAATTGAAGATATAAAGAATTGTCACCAAAGTAATCAGTCCAAATACCAATATTATAAATTTGATGAAAGTCATATCCCTATTACCCATACTTATAATCGAGAGTTTAATTATGAACTAAGACCTAATCAACAAGAAACTATTACGAAGTTTAAAGAAGCTATTCACAAGGGCAGAACCAATTTATTAATGTATGCTGTTATGCGGTTTGGTAAGTCTTTTACTTCTATGTGCTGTGCTGTTGAGATGGATGCAAAATCTGTGATTGTAGTTTCTGCAAAAGCTGATGTGAAAGAGGAGTGGAAAAAAACGGTAGAAAGTCATATGAAATTTGAAGGATACAGTTTTTTAGACAGTAATTCTCTTTTAGAAAGCGAAACCATATTATCTGAGAGCATTGCTTCAGAAGACAAAATAGTTTTATTCCTTACTTTACAAGACCTTCAGGGTGATACGATAAAATCAAAACACAAAGAAATTTTTGATAATCGAATTGACTTATTACTGATTGATGAAACACATTTTGGTGCAAGAGCAACAGAATATGGAAAGATTTTAAAAGATAATAATTTGACTTCTACAGAATTAAAAAATGAACTTAAACTAAATGACAATAGTATCGATGAATTAGATAAAACTGTCAAAGTTCTTAATGCCAAAATTCGTATTCACCTCTCAGGTACACCCTATAGAATTTTAATGAATAGTGAGTTTACAAATGATGACATAATTGCATTTTATCAATTTTCAGATATAGCAGAAGATCAAGAAAAATGGGATAATGAAAATCTCAATAAAGATGAGGAAAAAGAGTGGAACAATCCATATTATGGATTCCCAAAAATGATTCGATTTGCTTTTAATCCTAATAAATCTTCTCGTAAAAAAATGGATGAGATGAAAAAGAATGGCGTTACCTATGCTTTTTCAGAATTATTTAAACCAGAGTCTATAATTAAAAACAAAGAAAAGAATCTTCATAAAAAGTTTAAATATGAGAAAGAAATTACTGATTTATTAAATGTAATAGATGGCTCTGAGAGCGATGAAGATTTATTAAGTTTTTTAGATTATGACAAAATAAAAGAAGGAAAAATGTGTCGTCACATTGTTTGTGTTCTACCTTATCGTGCCTCGTGCGATGCTTTGGAAGCATTAATAAAGTCAAACACATTTAAAAATCTAAGCTCATATGAAATTATTAATATTTCTGGCGTTGATAATGATAGAACATATACAAATACTCAATCTGTACAATCTCAAATTCAAAAATGTGAAAGTGACAATATAAAAACCATCACTTTAACAGTAAACAAGATGCTTACAGGTAGCACAGTGCCACAGTGGGATACTATGCTCTACTTCAAAGATACTTCATCACCCCAAGAGTATGATCAAGCAATTTTTCGTCTTCAAAATCAATATATAAAAACTTATAAAGAACCTAGTGGAGATGAAGTTAAATACAATATGAAGCCACAAACCTTGCTAGTTGATTTTAATCCAAACAGAATGTTTCAAATTCAAGAACAAAAATCTCAAATATACAATGTCAATACAGAGTCTAACGGTAATAGTAAATTGGAAGAGAGAATCAAAAAAGAACTAGAAATTTCTCCTATCATAGTTTTAAATAACAACAAAATTGTTCAAATAACGCCAACTGATATTTTAGATGCAGTGAGAAAATATTCAAGTGACAGAAGTGTATTTGATGAAGCAACAACGATATCTATTGATTTGTCTTTGCTAGAAATTGCTGAAATCAAAGCCGAAATTGAAAAACAGGCTAAAATTGGCTCAAGAAAAGGTTTGGAAATTGAACCCTCAGAAGGTGACGGTGATGAGTTTGATGTAGAAGATACTCTAGACAATAAAGGGTCTAACGATGAAACAGAAAAAAAATCTAAAGCTTCTGATAATGATGATATAGATTATAAAGGGCAAATTGCTATGTATTATGCAAGAATTTTATTCTTTGCATTTTTGACAGATTCAAGAGTCAAATCTCTCGAAGAAATTATCAATCAAATTGAAAAAAATGAAGATAATCAGCGGATTGCTACAAATGCAAATCTAAACATGGATATACTCAAATTATCTCTACAGCACTTCAATCCATTTATACTAAGTGAATTAGATTACAAAATTCATAATATCAACTCATTAGCAAGCGATACATCTATAACGCCAATGCAAAGAGCAAGTAATGCAATGAAAAAATTTAGTCGTTTATCTGATGCTGAAATTGTAACTCCTGAGATTGTAACCGATAGGATTATAAATATTTTACCTTCAGAAGCCATCGATAACGCAACCATGTTTCTTGATATTGCATCTAAACAAGGTGAGTTTGTTTATGCTGTTTATAAAAAATATGGCAAAGATAAGGCTAATAATTTTTACTCTATTCCTACATCTAAAATAGCTTATGAATTTACAAGAAAAGTATATAGCTTACTTGAACTTGATATAAATCATATTGAAAAAAACTACACATCCTATGACCTAATCGGAGAAAATAAATTTATCATGGAAGAACAAATAAAAATTAATGGAAATAGTATGAAGTTTGATACAATTATTGGCAATCCTCCCTATCAGCAAAGTGATGGAGGAGCACAGGCTAGTGCTAAACCTATTTATAATGAATTTGTTGGTATTGCTAAAGAACTCAATCCTAGTCATATATCAATGATTATGCCTACTAGATGGTATGCAGGTGGAAAAGGCTTAGATGAGTTTAGAGATCAAATGTTAAATGACATTCATATCTCACAGTTGCATGATTTTTTAAAACCTGAAATAATTTTTCAAGATATTAATCTAAGAGGCGGTATCTGCTATTTTCTTCGGGATAAAAACTATGATAATACAAATAACTCAACTAAAGTATTTACATATAAAGATGATTTAACACCAGAACTCAATACTCGTAGTTTAAAAACTGAAGATTCTGATATATTGATTCGTCACAGTATCGCTGTCGAAATTCTCAAAAAAATCAAATCTCATCCAAAATTTGAATCATTTGAAAATCATATATCATCGAGAAGACCTTTCAATTTAGATGCAAATATAGTTAAAGATGAAAAATTTAGAAACAATAAAAAAGGTCTAAAAAATTCTGTTATTTGCTATGGAAAGGGGAAACAAATAGGCTATTTGAAAAGAAGTGAAATCACAAAAAATACAGCATGGATTGACAACTACAAAGTCTTTACTCCACGAGCAAACAATATAGGAACAGAATTAAATGATGATAACCTCAATACATTTATAGGTACTCCAAATACAATTTGTACAGAGTCTTATATAGTTGTAGGGGCAAATTTAGGATTAAATGAATTATCTGCCTCAAATCTTTGTAAATACTTGACTACAAAATTTACTAGATTTCAGCATAGCGTAGGTAAAGCTAGTCAAGATGCTACTTCAAAAACATATAAATTTATTCCTCTTCAAAATTTCAATTCAGATTCAGACATTGATTGGAACTTATCAATCGAAGATATTGATAAACAATTGTATAAAAAATATAGTTTGACAGATGAAGAAATTGGATTTATCGAAGGTATGATAAAGTCTATGAATTAAATAATAAACTTGTTGCATTTAAAGAACACTTTTTGCTATTAGCCAAATAAGATTAATCAAAAATGACAGAGCGATGAGCGGTTTAGTGAGTCGTAGAATTAACAAACAACACAGATTAGTATATGAAATATTTGAAGATGAAAAAACAGTAAAAATTTACAGAATGTGGGAGCATTACGAATGAAAAGACGATTTATCGCAGAGTTTGAAGAGCAAAGTTTTACACAAATTATCTTTCCACATGCCAAGAGTGATTGGGTGGAATATTTGGATGAGGCACAGGAGACATTTGTAAATATCATTAACGCAATCATTCCATACCAAAAGTGTTTAGTCGTTTGTGATGATGTGGCGAGTGTCAAAAGTCGTTTTGAAACCAACGATAATTTATACTTTGTTGCGTATCAAACCAACGACACTTGGGCGAGAGACAGCTCTGTTTTATGTGTTGAAGAGGATGGTGAAGTGAAACTTCTTGACTTCATTTTCACTGGCTGGGGTGGGAAATTTGATGCACATTTAGACAATGAAATGAGCAAAACCATCGCAAACCATTACACAGCAAAGATGGAAAGTTACGACTTTATTTTAGAAGGCGGAGGCGTTGAGAGTAACGGGTCTGGAGTAGTTTTAACAACTTCAGAGTGTGTTTTAAATAAAAATAGAAATCACACGCTCGACTCCATTCAAATCACACAAAAACTCTCCGCTTACCTCGGTGCAACTGAGATTTTATACTTAAATCACGGCTATTTGGCGGGAGATGACACCGATTCACACATCGATACCTTAGCCAGATTTTGTGATGAAAAAACTATCATGTATGTGAAGTGCGAAGATACAAATGATGAGCATTACAAAGAGTTAAAACTAATGGAAGAAGAACTGAAAGAGCTTGAAATTTCACATGGTTTTAGACTTGTAGCACTTCCGATGACCGATGCAATGTTCTACGATGATGAACGACTTCCAGCAACTTATGCGAACTTTCTTATCGTAAATGGTGCAGTAATTGTACCGACTTATGGCGTTTCTCAAGACGAAGAAGCCTTAGAGATTTTTAGAAAAACTTTTGTTAGCCGAGATATTGTCGGAGTAGACTGTTCTGTTTTAGTGCGTCAACACGGTTCACTTCACTGTGTGACGATGAATTTTGCGAAGGGTGTGGAGATTATTTAGGTTCGAAGATACTCTCAACTTATTTTATTAATTGCTTTTAAAAGTTTATTGCATTTGGTATAACTAATAATTTTAGTTTATTCTAGTGTGTTAGTTACCAAATTTGGAGTACAATTTTTCAAACTAAAAAAAGGATTACAAATGAAAAAAAGTCTTATGGCATTGCTTACAACAGCTATGATTACTTCTGTTATTTATGCTGCAGAAGTTGCTACACAAACTCCCCCTCCACCTCCTCCAGCTGCGGGACAACAAGGTAAGGGAGCTGGTCAAAACATGAGTTTAGAAGATATGAAAGCTAAATTAAACTCTAATATAGACAAAAGAATGGCAAAGCTTAAAGCTGTTCAAGAGTGCGCAAATGCTGCTACAACAAAAGAGCAATTAGTTGCATGTAAACCAAAAAAAGGTGCTGGTAAGCAGCCGAATTAAGCGATTTTTTTGAGTAATTAGGAATAGTTCTTGCTAATCTTTACATTATATTAAAGAGAGCGAGAAAGTTATGATTTTACTCAAATGTGTAAAAGATAGAGTTAGTTACTACAAAATCAATATTTATCCTACTCTTTTTGGAGATTTTTTAATCCAAAAAGAGTACGGCTCTGCACACCATAAAAAACCAACCAATATAATCAAAACTTACGCCAAAAGCAACAAAGAAGCTCTTTTATTGATGCTTGATATCGCTGTTCACAAGAAAAATATCGGCTATTTAAGAGCGAGCTAAAATCCACAATGGACTTAAAAGCATTATAAGATATAATCACTATTAAAATTTTTTCGGAGAAAATTATGAGAGATGTTATAGGAAAATTTGAGAGTAGTATAAATGCGTTAAAACTTCAAGAGCGAGCACTAAAATATAATACGCTCATTTTAGCAGAAGAAGGTGCAGGTAAAACGAACCTCGCATGTAAAATTAGAAACTATGCAATAGACAATAATGTTGCAACACTTTATGTGGATTTTGCTGATTCAAATGTGGATGAGATTGAAGAGAGATATAAAAATGAGTATTTTAATTATATACGATTTGATGAAAGTGATGCATTTCAAGGAGAGTTAGCGAAGTTAATAGCGGACAAAAAACATATTTACATGGCAGTTGACCCTCGTTATTTTTCAAACAAAAGAGATATCACAAGTAAACTTACGCAAACACTTCAAACGCAAGGGCTTTTGGATAACTACTATTACTTTTTTCACGATATTAAAAATTTGGATGGTTTTTATACAAAATTTGAGGATTTTTTACTTTATATGCTTGGATTTTTAAATCTCAAAAAATACGGTCTCACATTTTTGGCACAACCTCATGAAATTTTTGAAAATCCACAAGTGAAACTGTTATTTACATTTTTATATCTTGGAAAATGCTCTAACTTAGAGTATTACAATACTGCGCAACTCAAAACATTGAAGAAAAATAACTTTTTTCATCAGTACAGAGCGGCGCACCGAACACTTCTTTTCAATAATATCATAAGTAATTTAGTTACGATTGATGAGTACACTAAAAAATAATTATGCAAAAACTCTTTGATGAAGTAGCATCCCTAGACAAAAGATGCTACGAAAAATTTGCACTCAGCGAAGATATTTTGATGGAAAATGCCGCGCGTGGTTTGGCGGAGTTTATCCGTAAAAATTTTGTCAAAGGCTCAAAAATTATCTTGGCATGTGGAAGTGGAAATAACGGCGCAGATGGCTTAGCATGTGGAAGAATTTTGCATGGCGATTATGCCGTTTCACTTTTTTATGTCAAAGAGCCAAAGTCAGAGATGGCGATTTTACAAGACAAAAGAGCTAAAAGTGTCGGTGTAAAAGTTTGTACAGAGCTTGTGGAGTGTGATGTTTTAGTCGATGCAGTTGTTGGGACTGGCTTTGATGGCGCGTTTGATGATGCGTTAAATAGTATAATGCAAAAGTTCAATTCCATAAAAGCTTTTAAAATCGCGTGTGATATTCCCTCTGGCTTAAAACAAAATGGCGAATGTGTTTCTGAGTGCTTTGCAGCGGATGTAACGCTGAGTATGGGTGCTTTGAAAAAACGAATGTTTCTTGACGCGGCAAAAGAGTTTGTGGGAAAAATTGAAGTAATAGACTTAGGTGTCTCACGAACTATTTATGAGACACAAAGCTCTTGGAATCTGCTTGATTTGGAAGATTTGAAACTTCCAACAAGAACCAAAAAAGATTCTCATAAGGGAAGTTTTGGACATTTGGCTCTTGCTTGTGGAAATAAATCGGGGGCGAGTATTATGAGTGCGGAGGCTGCGTTTAGGTTCGGAGCTGGGTTGGTGACACTTGTGGGTTATGAAGAAGTGCAAGTTCCCCATACTATAATGTATTCACATGAACTCCCTCAAACTACAACCGCTTTGGCATGTGGAATGGGTTTAGGAGATGAATTTAGCGATATTGAAATGGCGAAGTTTTTGGATAATAATCTTCCGCTCATAGCCGATGCAGATATTTTCCACATGCCGATACTCACAGAAATTTTAAAAAGAAAAAATGTTGTTTTAACGCCACATGCCAAAGAGTTTGTGGCACTTTTAAAGCGTACTGAACTCGCAGATATAAGTGTAGAAGCTTTGCAAAAAAATCGTTTTAAATATGTAGAATTGTTTACTCAAAAATTTCCACATGCCACGCTTTTACTCAAAGGTGCAAATGTGATTGTGGCATGTGCAAATGAATTTTTTATAAATCCACATGGCACACAAATTCTGGCAAAAGGCGGAAGCGGCGATGTTTTAAGTGGTTTAATTGGCTCACTTTTAGCGCAAGGATACACTCCGCTCGAAGCTGCCAAAAATGGCTCGCTCGCGCATGCAAAGTTGGCATGTGGATATAAGGGTGCAGATTTTTCACTCACGCCTTATGATTTGATTGACGGCATTGCAAAGTTATAAAAAGTTGTTTTTCTCGTTCCCAAGGTCTCCTTGGGAATGCATACTTTCGGCGCATAAAGTCCTGTATGCATTCCAAAGCTGGAGCTTTGGAACGAGAGAAACATTATAAATAAAGGAAATAATAGATGGATAACATTTTAAAAATCGGAAAATATGAATTAGGTTCTCGTCTCATCGTTGGAAGTGGAAAATATAAAGATTTTGAGACAACAAAGTTGGCAACACTTGCTTCGGGAAGTGAGCTTATCACAGTAGCTGTGCGCCGTCTCAACATTACAAATCCAGACCAAGAGAATCTTCGTGATACATTTAAAGGCACAAATGTAAAGTTTCTGCCAAACTCAGCAGGATGTACAACCGCTGAAGAGGCGATAACAACTTTTCGTCTCACGCGTGAAGCGACGGGAATCGATTTGATAAAACTCGAAGTTATCGGCGACACGCAAAAAACGCTTTATCCTGATGTTTTAGAAACTATCAAAGCATGTGCTATCTTGGCTAAAGAAGGCTTCACAATCATGGCGTACACTTCGGATGACCCGATTATGGCAAAACGCCTCGAAGACGCTGGAGCACATGCTATTATGCCTTTAGCAGCACCTATTGGAAGTGGTTTAGGAATTCAAAACCCGTACAACATCGTTTTCATCCGTGAAGCTGTAAGTGTTCCTGTCATCGTAGATGCGGGAATCGGCTGTGCAAGTGATGCGGCGTATGCGATGGAACTTGGAGCGCATGGAGTTTTAACAAACACGGCAATCGCCTGTGCACAAAACCCAATGATAATGGCTGAAGCTATGAAACATGCAGTAATCGCGGGACGCATGAGCTACCTCTCAGGAAGAATTCCAAAGCGACCGTATGCGACTGCATCTTCTCCAATCGATGGAATGATACAGTTTTAAAAACGATTTCTTTTGAAAAAGTTGGCATGTGGAAATGATTTCCACATGCCACTGTTGCTACATTTTGTCTGATAAATGTGTCATGAGCAGAAGCTGCCCCATCCCCTCAAAAAATCTGTCAATTCCCATATCTTTTGCATCGAGTGCTTTTTCTAAGGCTGCTAAAAAAACAAGTTGTGACGCATCAGAGGAGAGCATAAAAGTTTCAATAATGTAGAGAAAACTAAGCGTATGCACTTTTCCATTTACATCAAAATCTATCTCTGAATTTATGTCTATTCCTTCTTGAATTAAAAGTTTTTCGCATCTCTGTTTTACATCATTCATTTTATAAAACTCCTATTTAATTGAGGCTATTATACAAAAAAATAAAAATATATAAAAGAATTTACAAAATAGTATTGACATTATGAAAGGAATTGACTATAATTTCGCCTCATTAATCAGCTACTTGTAGCAGGTTTTTGTGTAGGTCGGGGTGTAGCTCAGTATGGTTAGAGTACCTGGTTTGGGACCAGGGGGCCGAAGGTTCGAGTCCTTTCACCCCGACCACTTTTAAATTTTAAACTTTTGTATTTTATATATGGTGGGATTAGCTCAGTTGGTTAGAGCACTGGTTTGTGGTGCCGGGGGTCACGGGTTCGAGCCCCGCATCCCACCCCATAAAATTAAAATATAAATAAAATAATAAATACAGTAGCGTTCGTGGCTCAACTGGATAGAGTTTCGGATTTCGGCTCCGAGGGTTATAGGTTCGAATCCTATCGGGCGTACCACTTATTTGAACGATAAATGAACAAAGTCCATTTATCTTAGCTAGACGCTTGGTCACTAAAGCTTTGATTTTTTTGCAAAATCAAAAATTAATCAGGTTAAACTGGTTGAAATATGCGTCCTTAGCTCAGCTGGATAGAGCAATGCCCTTCTAAGGCATAGGCCAATGGTTCGAATCCATTAGGGCGTACCACTTTACTTTATTGTAATGTCTGAAGAGACATAAAAAACTTACAATATGCGTGCGCGGATGTGGTGAAATTGGTATACACGCCAGACTTAGGATCTGGTGCCGCAAGGTGTGGAAGTTCGAGTCTTCTCATCCGCACCATCAACTCTCTTTAAACACCTATATTACAATACTTCATAAACTAATTCATCTTAAATTATCAATGATTTTGGCTTTTTTATTGGCTAATCTATGATAGGTTTCTTGTCAAAAACTTCAATTCTATGTCTTCCTTTTTTCTTAGCCATATAAAGTGCTGTGTCTGCTTGTTTAAATAAATCAGTAGCATTAAGGTCATTTCCACTGAGTGAAGTGCAGCCAATACTTACAGTTAAAATATTCATATCTCCTGCATACTTGTGTACAATACCAAGCGATTTTATATTGCTTTGAATACGCTCAGCAACAGAGTAAGCTCCTTTTAGATCGGTGTGAGGAAGTAAAACAAGAAACTCTTCTCCACCAAAACGAGCAACAAAATCAATACTTCTAGGGAGTGATTGAGCTATAGATTCCGCTACTTGACAAAGAATTATATCTCCTTCGGAGTGACCATAATTATCATTATAGAGTTTAAAAAAATCAATATCTATTAGAAGCAGTGCCAAAAATGAATTTGCTCTTTTTGCCGCTTCAACTTCTATCCCAAGGCGTTCATTATAAGCACGGCGATTGGCAACATTAGTAAGCGAGTCAATGTTACTTAGTACTTTGAGTTTGTTATTTATTTTTTCTAACTCCTCAGTGCGTTCTTTTACGGTCATTTCGAGAATATTTCGCTGCTCTTGTAACTTATCGTTAGCAACTTCAATCTCCTCTTTTGCTCTTTGCAGTGATTTATTAGAGAATAGAATTTGCCAATTATAAGCGAAAATGAAAGGCACTATGAAAAGTAAAAAGAAGAAAGATTGCACTATATTTTTTAAAAGAGCATCCCTCAATATTGCCTCTATATGACTTATCTCAATATCTGCACAAGAGAGATATTGGAAACCCTCTTTAGTTTGAAGAGGGATAAATACACTGCGAAAATGACCCCATTTGTCGGTATATTCTGCAAATTCAATATGATTTGTGTCAAAGGCAGTTTTTATCTGTGGAGGTGCATCATTGTACTCAGAAAAATAGTAAGAGATATTTTCTTTAGTACGAAGTTCCTCTTGAGTAGCGCTTGAAACCGTGAAAAGTATTTTGTTATTTTTTTGAATGAGTGAATAGATATATTTTATCTTAATTGCCTCAGCAAGTTGAGAGAGACGATTTCTATTCTCTTCATCTTCGCTACTTGTAACACTCTCCTGATTCATCTCTTGTTTGTGAAAATCTTGTTTTAGTATTATGGGAAGAGTTACAGCAGCATTCACAAGTTGTCTGTCAAATTCATCCATAAGATTATTTTTTCTATCAAGGTAGTTAGAAGTCGAGTAATAGAAAATCCAACTAATGTAAATTACCAAGGCGATGACCATTTTACTATTTAGCTTAAATGGCATTACAGCACCCCTCAAATAAGAAATAGACAAGTGCTTTCTCACAATTGTTCATAATTTTACAACCTAATTTAATATCTATTTATTGTACAACAAATTTACTATATCATTAACAAAAGTAGCTAGTTTTAGTTAATAGTTCTTGTTGGTTAGTATATTTAACACAAAAATTTGAGTATTATTCCATTTATAATTTTAAAGCGTTTTACAAGAGGTGGAAATAATGATAAAAAAAATATTCGCAATTTTGACGGGTGTAACAGTCGTAGCACTATTTTGGTACTTAGCTGGAGAGGTTCTTATCTTAAAAGATAGCAAAAACTCTATTTCAAAACTTCAATGCGTCTCGTATGCACCATTTTCAAAAGACCAGTCTCCGTTTTTATTTGCAGAGGGAATGATCATTTCTGAAAGTCAAGTAAGAGAAGATTTAACTCTTCTTTCAAAATATACAGATTGTATCCGAACCTACTCAGTTATGGGGTTGGAATCTGTTCCAAAGATTGCAAGAGAAAAAGGCATGAAAATGTTTATGGGCGGTTGGGTCAGTAGTGACAAAACCTTAACGGAGATAGAGTTAAAAGCTCTCATCAAACTTGCAACAGAAAATCAAGATATAGTAAAAGCAGTGATTGTTGGAAATGAAACGCTTCTTCGCGGAGAGGTTACGGATGCAGTGTTGGCTGGTTATATCAAAGATGTAAAAAAAGCACTTCCAAATATTCAAGTTACTTACGCAGATGTTTGGGAGTTTTGGCTTAGAAATCCTGAGATACAAAAGGTTACAGATTTTGCAACAATTCACATTTTGCCTTATTGGGAAGATGACACGATGAGCATAACGAGTGCGATAGAACATGTGCGAAATATAAGAGAAGAAGTTGAAGTAAAACTCAAAGATAAAAATATTGTAATAGGTGAAACAGGTTGGCCTTCAGAGGGCAGAATGCGTGAAGATGCACTTCCTAGTAAAATAAACCAAGCAATTTATATCAGAGACTTTGTAAAATTAGCTGAGGAAAAAGGGTGGAATTACAACATCATAGAAGCGTTTGACCAACCTTGGAAAAGAGTGAGTGAAGGTGCAGTGGGCGGCTTTTGGGGACTTTTTGATAAGGATAGAATGGATAAACATGTTTTCAGCGGGGATGTTTCAAACTTTCCAAACTATAAACCTTTAGCTCTTGGCTCGATTTTTCTTGTTTTAGCATTCTCTTTGATGTTGAAAAATAGAAAAATTCAAACTAAAAATATCTTCTTGTTTGGTGTTGTGAACACTCTTTTTGCTATACTATTTATGCTTCAAATGGAGCAGTATTATGTCACAGTGCGAACAAGTGTAGAACTTGTTTGGGCAGTTCTTGTAAGTCTTACAAATCTGTTTATGTACTCCGCTGTGCTTTATCACATCGCACATGAGAAAAAGCCAAATATTGTAAGTATAGGTACGATTTTAAAGCAAAAAGTATTGAGTATGGATGCATCTCTGATGCTCTCATTTTATCTCTCTTTGGTTTTTGTTCTCATCACAACGATTACACTTGCACTTGAGGGAAGATATAGAAATTTTGAGGTTTATGTTTTTACTATTTCTATTATCTCTTATTTGTGGCTTTATAGAGGGGCGTTTGAGCGTTTAGACTTTGGGAAATTTGAAAAAGCATCTTTTATAATTCTTCTGCTTTCATCAATAACTATTTTAGTAAACGAAGGATTTCTCAACCTTTTTTCAAACATGTGGATTGTCATCGCATTAGGATTTGCCTCTATTTTATATAAAGGCAGTAAAAAAATAGCATATAGTGAACTTAAAAATCTTGCACTTATCATACTTCTTTTTTCTGCTTTTTTTGTTGCTATTCGCTATGGAATTTTAAGAAACAGTTATTTTGAAGTGGCTTGTAGTACATCTTTAGACTCTATAATTTGTAGGCTGAGAAATTCTCTTGCTATGTATGTATATCTTCAAATATTAGGTTATGTTGCAATGATAAGTGCAGGAGTTGCTCTACTTTTAAACAAAAAAATAATCTCTCTTGTGGCTCTGTTTTTAACTGTTTTCGCACTTGTGATGTTTAATACATTTTTTGGTTCAGTCGCTTTTGTAGTGGTACTTCATCTTCTTACAAAAGAAAATAAGCATTTAAACTAATCTATCGCCAATATGAATGAAACAGCGCCCTATTCGAAAAAACTCTTAGCACTCAATAAGCCTAAGGGTTATGTGGTCACACGGTCTGATGAACTTGGGCGAAAAACAGTTTATGATCTTTTGCCTGATTGGGTTTTTCATGAGGGATGGATGCCAATTGGACGCCTTGATTTAGAATCTAAAGGGCTTCTGCTGTTCACAACCAACGGTAAAATCGGCGACGCGTTGACTAAACCTGGGAATTGCATTAAGGTATATGAGATCTGGGTCAGAGGCCATGTAACAGACGAACATATTGCACAGTCTTTGAGGGGAGTGCAAAGCCCGCACGGTTTACTAAGGGCTCTTGAAGTCGAAAAGATAAGCACTGGTGGCGCGAAAACAAAACTCAGAGTAATAATTGACGAGGGAAAGAATCGGCATATCCGTCGGCTTTTTGGGGCGCTAAAAGACCCAAAATTTGGGACGCCATTAAAGGTCTTAAACTTGACCCGAATTAGCATTGGGAGTTTTAAACTCAACATCGAAAGCGGTCAGTGGCGTTACCTTTCATTGGAAGAAGAGAAAATGCTAATAAAAAATCTTGATTAAATCACAAAATCAATCAACTTTTGGCATGTGGAAAGTTTATTTCCACATGCCAAGAACCAAGAATGAAAAACTAAATCAACTGCTTTTTAATAAACTCCATATAGTGTCCTTGCGCATCTTCTAACTGCGCATGTGTTCCTCTTTGAACGATTTTGCCGCCATCGAGTACATAAATCATATCTGCATTTTTTACCGTGCTTAATCTATGGGCTATGGTTATTACAGTTTTATCTTTGAGAAGTGGAGTAATGGCTTTAAAAAGTTTTGCTTCTGTGTGAACATCGAGCGCTGAAGTGGACTCGTCAAATATCACAACACTCGGATTGGCGATAATCATTCGAGCGATGCTTAGGCGTTGTCTTTGTCCGCCTGAGAGCCTGATTCCATGGCGACCGACTATGGTGTCAAGTCTATTTTCCATTGCTTCTACCATTTCACTTAGTTGCGCGATGTTTAGGGCTTCATAAATTTGTGCATCGCTAATTGCTTCATCGCCCATTGTGATATTAAATCTAAGCGTAGAGTTAAAGAGTATTGGCATCTGTAAAACTAGAAATATTCTTGTCCTAAGTGAGCTTTTGTCTAAAACCTCTATGTCGATGTCGTTGTAAGTGGACGAACCGTTCGTTTTTTCATAAAAGCCTGAAATCACTTGTGCCAGAGTCGTTTTACCACTTCCACTTGCTCCAATGAGTGCGATTTTAGAGCCTGATTTTATATCCATAGAAATATCTTCAAGTATATTTTTACCCTCATTATAAAAAAAACTTAAATTTTTTAGAGAGATATCCACATGCCGAACTGTGAGAGTTTTCTCTCCCGTGTGTTCTGTTTTGAGTGAAAGGATTTTATTTATTCTCTTGAGTGCATTCATGGCAGAAGCGTAGCTGTACTGAATAGAAAGTATATCTTGAACGGGCGTCATAATAAACCAGATGTAACCAAACATCGCAAACATCATACCTATGCTCAGGTCACTGTACGCGACTAAAAGAAGTCCAGCCGCACGGATAATTTCAAACATAATCAAAAAGATTGTGTAGGAGAGTTTTTCATAAGCGATACTTTTATATCCAAACTCGTTTGAACTTCTTTGAATCTCTTGTGCGTGAATTATCGCCTGAGAAAAAAAGTAGTTTTCCTTGTTACTCGCTTTAATCTGCCCAAAAAGCTCAAGAGTTTCGCCCACATCATTTTGAAACTTCTCAATCGCTTCGTTTTCCTCTTTTTTTAAACGACCCACAGTTGCTGACATTTTTTTACTGATAAGCATAATAAGCGGTTGCACAATCAGTATCAAAATCCCTAAAATTGGGTCAATCATAATCATCACAATGCCAACCCCAACAAGGGTTAAAACAGAAGATACAAAACGGCTCACACCTGTGATAATAAAACTATCAAGCGTATTGACATCCGTGATGAGATTTGAAGTTATTGCACCGCTGCCAAGCGTTTCATACTCGTTCATAGAGGCTATTTTCAGATGTTCAATCAGTCTTTTTCGTATCATAAAAGTGACATATTTTGAGATTTTTGTAAAAATTTTTGTGATAATGACACCAAGAAAATAGTAGATTAATCGTAAAAAAATAACTGCGAATGTAACCAGAGCAATGTAGTAAAAAGCAGTTGTTTCGCCCACAAAAAAGTTGATGCTATTTACAAAATAGGAGGGCTTATGCAAAAGAATTTCATCGACCATAATTGGAAGCATTAACGGAACAGGAATACTCACGAGTATCGCTAGTAGCGTGACTATTTGCCCATAAATAAGCGCTGGTTTGTTCTCTAAAATAAGTTTGAGTATGGTTTTGAGTGTGATTGGATTCGTATTCATAACGATATTATATCTTTGCTAGGAGTAAAGAGCCTTTTTTTAATGTAAAATTCTACAAATTTTTTATAAAGAGCAACTTTGAGTGATATGAAAAGAGTAGAATTTGGCGACCACTACAGAGACAAAAAAAATGCTGTTTTTTTGGTTATTTATGTCAATGAAATATCGCCATGGAAATATTTTAATGATGATATCAAAAGTATGCGATGTCCAGCGATTATCATGATAGACAGATGGGATGGTCGCATGGGTTTTCCTGGCGGAACTGTGGATGAGGGTGAGAGCCTTTTAGATGCACTTGTACGGGAGGTCAAAGAGGAAATTGGCATCAATGTGAAGCCAGAAAAAGTACGCCCAATCGCTTCACATGAGTGGAAAATCGCTACGCATCTTTATGGACTTGAAGTTTTAGAGGTAGAATTTTTGCATATTTACTACCACATTCTCAACAATTTTTCTCGTTCTATTTTGCTTCACGCCTATGAAGAAGGCGATAAATCGCATTTTATGTCTGAGATAACAGGCATAAAAATTATTCCTCTCGTGCAACATGCAGGAAAAGGAATAAATTACTTTTTGAAAAACAGTTTTGCAGGTTCTGCTAAAAATGAGTTGTTGATTTTGTTGGATGAAGTTTTTAATATCGAGGTGAAATAACTCTTGGCACCCCAAGGGCATTTCCTCGCTTTGCTCACAGCACATGTGGAAATTTTATTTATTGATACACTTAAGCTTTCTTTTTAGTAAACATTTTTATACTACTCAATAATTTATTTGATGGATACACAATGAAAAAACAGAGTATAAAAAAAATTGCACTCACCCGTTTATTACAAGTATTTCTTCTCTCTATTCTTGTAATTATTTTCATTATTGCGTTAAGTTATCGAAGTTTTTTTCAGTTTATTGTTGAAAATGAGGTTCTTTCTGTTTCAGAAATAATTCAAGCTGGACTGACATCCCATATGAAAGCTGGAATTATGGATAAGCGAGATTATTTTTTGGAAGAGATATCTTCTGTATATGATATTAAATCTATTAAAATTATTCGTGCGGATGCTGTGCGTAAACAGTTTGGTGAATCTAAATCATTTGAAAAAAAACTAGATGATACTCTTCGAAAAATTATAGATAAAAAAGAAGCCTACTTTCAGTGGAAAGATAAAAATAGTACTGTTGAAGCGATTATTCCTTATATTGCAAACTCTAAAGGAAGTTTAAATTGTTTGCAATGTCATTATGTCAAGGATGGTGAAGTTTTAGGTGCTGTAAATATTATTATGGATATGGGTTTGTATCAAAACTTTGTTTTTAAAAATAATTATATCATTGCTGCTGTACTCCTATTTTTTGCCTTAATCATAATACTTAATATGTTCCATGTCATTGAACACCATGTCCGTCAACCACTTTCAAGAATAATTTATGATGGGGAAAACGCTTATGTATCACACCAAGATATTAATAGCGAAAACTATGAAAGTCAAGAGTTTGAAGATATGGTACAGAATGTGAATAAATTTAATCACAATGTTATAGAAAAAGAAAAAGAACTCCAAAATAAAAATAAGCAACTTAAAATGCTTAATGAAGAGATAGAATTAACACTTAAAGAAACACTCCTTGCGATGGGGCAGATAGAAGAAATTAGGTCACCTGAGACAAAACGCCATACACAGCGTGTTGCTATAATCAGTACATTGATTGCTAAAGCATACGGTTTGAACAAACAACAAGTAAAACTTATTGAGTTTGCATCGTCTCTTCATGATATTGGGAAAATAGGAATTGCCGATGCTATTTTAAATAAACCAGGACAATTAACTAAAGAAGAGTTTACTTTAATGAAAGCACATCCTACTTTAGGACATGAAATGTTAAGACACTCCAATAGAGAGGTTTTACAAGTTGCTGCAAGTATCGCATATGAACATCATGAAAAATATGATGGAACAGGATACCCACTGGGGTTAAAAGGGGATGAAATAACTATTTTTGCCCGTATTGTGGCTATCGTTGATGTAATGGATGCTTTACTTTCTAGGCGTGTATATAAAGATATTTGGTCTGTTGATAAGGTAATTTCCTTCCTTCAAGAGGAAAAAGGTAAACACTTTGAACCAAAACTTGTTGATATAGTACTAGCAAATATAAACGAATATGCAGAGATAATTCTGAATTTATCTAAAAAATAGTTGAATATATCTCTTGCATAAGAGCGTGTTATGCGTGTGCAGTTATCGCCTGTGCAATTCTAAGTAAAGTTTCATTT
The DNA here is from genome assembly GCA_041662265.1 of Sulfurimonas sp. Classification (GTDB taxonomy): domain Bacteria; phylum Campylobacterota; class Campylobacteria; order Campylobacterales; family Sulfurimonadaceae; genus Sulfurimonas. Next base: position 202,008 of record JBAZSV010000004.1, on the reverse strand, counting down.
TTGCCGATAATCGCCATAACGCTATCCAGTCCAGGACCTGAGAGTTTTCCCAAAAGTGCGATGCGAAGAGGCTGACCGATTTTTCCAAAACCGATTCCCATCTCATGGACTACTTCTTCCATTATATGGTGATAATCACTAGGCAGATGAAGTTCCTCTGCTTTTGTAAGTTTTGCTCCAAAAGCATTTAAAACTTCAATAGCATTCTCTTTAAACACTTTGTGAACAGCTTTTTCATCATAAGAAGTTGGAGTGTTGAGAACTTCTTTTGCAAGTTCTGCAAGTTCTTTAAGAGTTTTTGCTCTCTCTTTGATAACATCCAAAAGTATCTCTTTTTTATCGTGTGAAGTGAGAACTAAATCATACCCTCTTAAAAGCTCTGCAAGTTCAGCATTAGGAGTGTTCTTAATGTAATGCGCATTAAGCCAATCAAGCTTTTCCGTGTTGTAAATCGAAGCTGATTTGTTGATATCTTTTGGATCAAAAAGCTCTTTCATCTCATCCATTGAAAATATCTCTTGATCCCCGTGACTCCAGCCCAAACGAACCAAAAAGTTCAAAAGTGCCGCAGGAGTGTAACCCATCTCTTTATATTCCATTACATCCGTTGCACCATCGCGTTTGCTTAGTTTTTTCCCCTCATGGTTGTGAATCATAGGAACATGATAGAAGTTTGGTATAGAAAATCCAAGAGCCTCATAAACAACTATCTGCTTTGGTGTATTTGAGAGGTGGTCATCGCCACGAATAACCTCATTTACGCCCATAAGCGCATCATCAACGGCAACAACAAAATTATAAGTCGGGCTTCCGTCCGCTCTTGCAATAACAAAATCATCTAAAATATCAACAGCATTAAAAACAACATCGCCTTTCACTCTGTCTTTTACCGTTATAGTTCCATTTTGAGGTGCTTTGATACGAATAGCAGGTTCGATTCCTTCTGGTGGAGTGCCGTTAAAATCACGGTATTTTCCATTGTACATCGTTCGCTCTTTTGCCGCCATTTGTGTTTCTCTAAGTTCACTCAGTTCCTCTTTACTCATGTAGCAGTAGTACGCTTTGCCCTCATCAAGAAGTTGTTTGATGTACTTGGCGTAGATTTCATCTCTACTTGATTGGTAAATAACTTCGCCATCATAACTCAGTCCTAGCCAATCAAACGCTTTCACAATTGCTTCTGCAGCTTCTACAGAATTTCTTGCCTTGTCAGTATCTTCGATACGAAGAAAAAACTTTCCATTGTTTTTTTTAGCCCAAAGGTAAGAAAGAAGAGCAGTTCTAAGACCACCAATATGAAGATAGCCCGTAGGACTTGGAGCGAAGCGAGTAACAATCATGAAAAACCTTTATAAATAATTGCCGAATTTTAGGCAAATCTTTGTTAAAGATGGGTAAAATAGGCATCTAAATTTTTATAAAGTGAATGAATTATGTATAAAATCTTTTTAAGTCTTGTCTGTGTTGCATCTTTAAGTGCTGAGATAGTCGGCGGAATAGCTATCGTTGTAAAGGGTGAAGCTATTTCTATGCTCGATATCAAAAAAGAGATGCAAACATCTAAAGTAGATGCAAAAATGGCATCCGATATTTTAATTCGTAAAAAACTTGAACTTGTAGAGACAAAAGAGAGAAATATTGATGTGAGCAGCGAAGAAGTTTATGAAGATATAAAAAAAACTGCAGCAAGAAATAAATTAAGCATCAATGAATTTTATGAGGCTGTTAGAAATTCTAATGGTTTAAGTTCAGCAGAAATAAAAGAGACTGTAAAGCAAAAACTTTTAAGTCAAAAACTTTATGCGGCTATCGCTTATGCACAAATGGCGCAACCAAGCGATTCTGAGATACAAGAGTATTACAAGTTACATAAAGATAGTTTTGTACATCCAAGTTCTTTTTTAGTTGTTATTTATGAGTCAAAAAATAGAGCGAAGCTTGAAGAGATAAGAAACAATCCAATGCTTAGTTCATTAGAAATCCAAAGAAGTGAACAAGATTTACCATACGACAAATTAGCACCTGAATTAGCATCTTTACTTGAAAATACACCTAAAAATCAGTTTACACAAGTTATTCCAGATGCAAAGAATGGTTTTATTAGCTTTTATATTAAAGAGACAAAATATGCCAAGGATAGTAGTTTAGAGAATATAAAAGATGAAATTGCAAATCACCTCATGTCTCAAAAAAGAGAGCAGGTTCTAAGCGATTATTTTGCCAGACTTCGTATAAGTGCAGACATACAAACAATAAGAATGCCGAAATAAGTTTTAAAACTATTCTATCATTAGAATAGTTCCACTTCTTATTTTTTTAGATTCTACCATTTTATTTTCAAGCTTTTTTATAATGTTAGCCATATTATCAACGGTAATAATTTCTGTCATAGCGATAGAACAACTAAGGCCGATAGTGGATGAGAAAGAAGTCTTTGCAACATTCGAGATGATATCATTCGCAATTTGACGAAGTCGTATTTTTGATAATTTAGGTAAAAGCACTAAAAATTTATCTGCTTCCCATCGTGACAAAATATCACTGTCTCTAAGACTCATTTGTACAGCTTTTGAGAATTTATGCAACGCATGGTCTGATTTTTTAAAGCCATTCATTGTGTTAAACTTATTAAAATCATCAATATCAATATAAATTAATGAAAAAATATTCCTATCCTCTTTTTCAAGCAAGTGCATTCTTTTATTAATGACTGAAGTCATATAGGTTCTATTAAAAGTTTTTGTGAGCGTATCTTGAGAAACTGCTTTTGCAAGTTTAGACATTTTTTCTTTAAGAAGATTTTGCAAATCTATATTTTTAATCTCTTTTAGAACCCTTGCTAAAAGTTCTTCCACTATAAATGGCTTAGCTATATAATCAGATGCACCAAGTTCAAATAAACGCCTAATTACATCAGGTTCCATTAATGATGTATGAAAAATAACAGGAATATATGCTGTATCTGGACTCTCTTTTAAGAGTCGAATGGTTGTATAACCATCCATAATTGGCATTTCTACATCAAGAATTATTAACGAAGGTTTATGATTATAAATCGCTTCTAAAGCATCTTTTCCATTCATTGAATAGACAACATTATAACCTTGAGCTTCCAATACTTTTTGTAAACTGAGAAGTATAAGCTTACTGTCATCAACTACATGAATAGTATAATTACCATAAATCATGTCTGCACCCTTTTATTATAAAGATAGGAGTATATATAAAATAAACTTTACAATAAATTATATAATGCCTATTCAAGTCATACAAGTTGCTCTACTATTATCATGGCGAATGTTCAACAAGCATTAAAAATTACTAAAAAGTTTTTTAAATCTCGGTTAATTTTTACTCTTCGTACTATTTGTATCTTCCTGACTTAAAATAGCTACTCCGCTGTACATCAAATATGCGGATAAGCCAAAACCTAAAACTACTAAAACCAATCTTTTTGTTTTTTCTATTTTACTCATTTTGAAATTTTAGCAAATTTTTTAAATTATCTTAACACTTTTGTAACACTACTTTTATATTATGCTGACACTATCTAAAAAAAGGCAAAAAATGAAAAAATTTATTCCTCTCTCTTTAATAGCGGTAGCATCCATATATGCAACCGAGGTGCAACTTGCACCAATCAGTGTAGAATCTACAGTGGTAACACAGGTAAGCCAAAACGCAAAAACTTCTGCAGATTTAGCTCAAGCACTTAGTTCAAGTGTTCCGAGTATCGACATGAGTCGTCGTAGCGGTATTGCAAATGACATCTTTATTCGTGGTCAAAAACGAGATAATATCTCTGTAGAAGTCGATGGAACAAAAATCTGTGGCGCATGTCCAAACAGAATGGATCCACCAGTTTCTCACATCTTGGCGAGTCAAATCGAAGAAGTTGAAGTTATCGAAGGACCTTACGATGTTGAGACTTTTGGAACTATGAGTGGCGGACTTAAAATCACTACAAAAGCACCTTCAAAAGAAGGACATGGCGAAGTGAACTTTGGTTATGGAAGCTTCAACTATACAAAAGTGGGTGCTACGATGAGTGGCGGAAATGACCTTGTAAGAGTTTTGGTAAGTGGTTCAAGTGAATCGAGTAACCAGTATGTTGATGGAAATGGCGACACTTTAGCAGAGCAAACTGCAAACAAGGCTCCACTTGCAAATCAGTACCAAGCAACTTATAAAAATGAACTAGCATATAAAAAGAAAAGCTTAATGGCGAAAGCATTTGTAACGGTTACAGACGACCAAGAGCTTCAACTGGGCGTCACAAAAAATAGAAGTGATGATGTTTTGTATGCAGGAACTCCTATGGATGCGGCATTTGATTATTCGAATATTTACAGTGTTGCGTATGATATAAAAAATATGAGTGACTTTTACAAGGATATTAATTTACAATATTATTATTCAGATGTTGACCATCCGATGGATACGAGATATAGAAATTCTGGTGTAGCAAACTACATGACAAATCAACTCCAAACAACTATGCAAGGTGTAAAACTCAAAAACAGTTTTGATATACTAGGAAATAAGCTTTTAGTTGGACTTGATGGCAGTAAAAGAACATGGGAAGGAGAAAAATTTAGTACAGCTACTGCGACAGGTGTCGAAGGTGTTCACTCTGTCAGTTTAACGCATACAGAGACAAATAACAAAGCACTTTTTGCTAAGCTTGACAAATCTTTTGGTGCCGTAGATCTAACACTAGGTGCTAGATATGATTCTACAAACATAACACCAGATAATGTTGCATTACAAGATAATGACTACAACGCTCTAAATGCAAATGTGATAACAGCATACAACTTAGACAAAACAAGTAAAGTTTTCATAGGTATCGGACAAGCTTCTCGTGTTCCAGATGCTAGAGAATTATACATACTAAATAATGCAGGGAATGCTTTAACAGGAACTCCAAACTTAAACCAAACAACAAACCAAGAAGTCGATTTAGGGTATGAGTTAAATAATGAGTTGATGAAATTTAAAGTTAAAACATTTTACTCAAAGCTGAACGATTATATCGTTTACGACAAAAATGTTACTACAAACAACTTTAAAAATATCGATGCAACAGTCTATGGAGCTGAGTTAAGCGGTTCTCTTTATGCAACTGATGCTTTAACTCTTGACGCTAGTGTTTCTTATAAAAAAGGTCAAAAAGACAAAGCGATTTCTGCAACAAATACAGACAAAGACTTAGCAGATATGGCACCTCTTCGTGGAAGATTAGCAGCGAATTATGAGTATGCAAATAACTCAATCGCTACTATTGAAACACAACTCTCTGACAAATGGAGCAGTTATGACTTCAACAACGGTGAACAAGAATTAGGTGCGTGGGGAATTTTAAATATGAAAGTAAAACATGCGGTGAGCAAAAACTTTGATTTTACTCTTGGTGTCAATAATATTTTAGATGAAGCGTACGCACAGTCAAATACTTATGTTGATTTAACACTTCTTAGTGCAGGAGTAAACACTATGCTTCTTAACGAACCAGGAAGATATGTTTATACAAATCTTGACTTCAAGTTCTAATCTCTTTTAAAATATTTCCACATGCCATGGCATGTGGAAATGAAAAATATTAAAGAATTTTTTCTAAAATACTCTCTACTGAAAAACCAAATTTTTCAAAAAGTTTTTCTGCTGGTGCGGATGCGCCAAATGTATCCATACCAATAACTTCATCTGCAAATCTGTACCACTCTAAACCTCTTGCAGCTTCGATAGCTACTTTTTTCGTGTCACTTTTGATGATAGAATCGATGTATGCTTTATCTTGTTCTATAAAAAGGTCGAAACAAGGAACGGAAACAACATTTGCTTTTATTCCTTTTGTATTAAGTGCCTCTTTTACTTTAAGAGCGAGTTCAACTTCACTTCCTGACGCCATCAAAGTTATGGTTGCATTTTCATCACGAGAGAGTAAATATCCACCATTTTTAGCTTCGCCAACTACGGCATGTGGAAGCAATGCAAGATTTTGTCTTGAACACACAAAAGCAGATGGAGATTTACGCATTTGCAATGCTGTTTTCCAAGCTTCAATATTTTCAACACCATCGGCTGGTCTCCATACATAGAAATTTGGTAAGGCACGAAATTGGCTTAAATGCTCAATTGGCTGGTGCGTTGGTCCATCTTCGCCAACACCGATGCTATCATGTGTCCAGATAAAGAACTGCTGAATTCCTGTCAAAGCCGCAATTCTTGCAGCTGGTTTGAGGTAATCTGAGAAAACAAAAAAAGTCGCAGAAAAAGGCATAAGTGGACCATAAAGAGCCATCGCATTTACGATGGAAGCCATAGCATGTTCACGGATACCAAAGTAGATATTTCTCCCTTTTGGATAGACACCCATATCGACTAATTCAGTTTTGTTCGATGGACTTAAATCTGCACTTCCGCCTAAAAAGCTTGGAAGAGCTTTTGCGATTGCGTTCATGATTTTGCCATTTGTATTTCTTGTCGCATCTGCTTTGTCAAAAATCGGATAGATAATACGAGAAAAATCAGGATTTTGAAGTGCGTCAAGCGCCTCATTTTGCTCCATCAACGGAAGCGTTTTTTGTCTGTGAATCCACTCTCGCTCCAGAAAATCGCCCTCTTCTATTGCACATCTAAAACGCACTAAAACATCTTCATCTACATGAAATGATTTTGTAGCATCAAATCCACATGCCGTCTTTGCCTCTGCAATAGTGTCAGCTCCAAGAGGCGCACCATGCGCATGATGTGAACCTTCTAATTTACAAGCACCTTTTGCAATCGTCGTATTTGCAATAATAATCGTTGGTTTAGAGTTCGCTTTTGCAGTTCTTATACAAACATCAATTTCATTAAAATTATGACCGTCACACTCAAGCACTTCCCACCCTTGAGACTCAAACCTACCACGGATATTTTCACTTATGCTTAAATCTGTTGAACCTTCAATAGTAATGCGGTTTGAATCATAAATAAAGATTAAATTGTCAAGTTTGTTATGTCCTGCGATTGAACACGCTTCATAGCTAATGCCCTCTTCCAAGTCGCCATCGCCACATAAGCAATAAACTTTATGGTCTATAAGTTCTGCCATTTCAGAGTTCACTTGCGCACCCACAAATTTTGAAGCCATTGCAAAACCAACAGCATTTGCGATACCTTGACCTAAAGGTCCAGTAGTAATCTCAATACCTGCCGTGTGACCAAACTCTGGATGCCCTGGAGTTTTAGAGTCTAACTGACGGAAGTTTTTGAGGTCATTTATCTCTAAACCGTATCCCCAAAGATAGTAGAGTGAGTAAATAAGTCCTGTCGCATGTCCGCCTGAAAACACCAATCTATCGCGGTTGAGCCAAAATGGATTTTTTGGGTTATGGTTTAAATGTTCGCTTAAAACTACTGCTACATCTGCTAAACCCATTGGTGCGCCTGGATGTCCAGAGTTTGCCGCTTGAACCATATCTGTTGCTAAGAACCTTATTGTGTTTGCCATTTTTTGACGCATTTTGTTTCCTTAATTTTATTTCATAAAATGAAGGAACCCTCCATTTATTTGTTCCGCAAATGAACAAGTCCATTTGCTTCGCTAGCCGCTGAGGCACTGAAGCTTGACACTTTCGTGTCAGATTTTATGTCTGTTTATATATTTTGTTAAAAGTTCTGAAAGCTCATTTTTTAAGTTCTCATCAAAACAATTGAGTTCTTTTGTAAGTTCATCCGCTAAGATATTAGCTTCACTTATTGTCTGTGGAAGTCCTAAAAGAGTGACGAAACTATTTTTATCTTCATCATTATTTGTAAGTTTTCCTGCTTCTTCAGAACTTTGTGTCACATCTAAAATATCATCTTGAATTTGAAATAAAAGACCAAGTTTGATTCCAAAATCATATAATTTCTCTCCTAACTCCTCACGACCAACTATAATTGCTCCCATTTTAAGTGAAGCCGCTATAAGTTTTGCTGTTTTATTTGTATGAAGAACTCGAACATCTTCGATGGAGAGTGGCTTATTTTCAAAATAACAATCCATAGCTTGACCTAAAACCATACCGTTAAGTCCGCCGTTACTTGCTAACTCTCTGATAAGCTGAACTCTTGTGTAATCAGAAAAAGGTGCATGACTTAAAACTTCAAAAGAGTATGTGTTAAGAGCGTCACCTACGAGTATCGCAGTTACTTCGTCAAACGCCATGTGTAAAGTAGGGTTTCCTCTTCTGAGTGGCGAGTCATCCATAGCAGGTAAATCGTCGTGAATAAGTGAATAGGTATGGAGAAGTTCAATCGCCAAAGCAGCGTGCATCGCACCCTCTTCTAAAAGAGGATTGTAAGAGTTTACAACACCAAGTAAAAGTGCGGGACGAAATCTTTTTCCACCAGCGATAAGCATCTGATGTAGAGCTTTCTCATAGGTTGGATGGATACTCTTTGACATTGGTAAATTTTCTAATAAAAAATTCTCAAACTTTTGCATGTGGAATTTTATCTAATTTACATTCACAAAAAACTGAAAGTCATTTCTCTCAAAGAGTAAATTTGCATTATTTTTCAAACTAGAAAGATTTTTTGTTAGCTCTTGTTGATTTGTAATTTTTATGCCATCAATTTGAAGAAGTTTATCTCCAAGTTTTAATCCATATTTTTTACCTTGTTCATCAATTTTAGTAATTTTTAAATTTTTATCAAATTGAAGTCCATTTGTTTGCACATTTTCTTCAACTTTTTTTATAGTTGGAGCTATAACTGGTTTTGTCTCTTTAACAACTTGCATCTCTTTTTTTTGACTCTCAACTTCTATTGTCATAAGTTTAGAGCCTCTTTTAATCATCAAACTATGTTTAGTACCAATTGTATCAAAAAGTATTTCTCTCATCGTAGTTGCACTATTTTCTACTTTTTTGCCATCAATAGACATTACGACATCATCTTTTTTAAAGGGATTATTTTTTATAGAAGAAGTAAGTTCTGAGACTATTACAGCACCTTTTTGGTCTTTTAGATTGATGCCTATGTCCGCATAACTTGTATCTTCAACTCTCAAAAATCTTTCTATATACTCTTTTTCTATGATACCTTTTGGAGTTACAATTCCCTCAAGAGAACAACAACTATTTGTAAGTATGCGAGGAGAGGAGACATGCGTATCAAAAACTGCTAACTGGCTGAGACCTACTTGTCTTTTAACAATTTTTCCCTCTTTTGCGGAATTCTCATTTATAGCTGCAATTCCTGATGGTTCAAGCATGTTTATTGTAAAAGGATATTCAAAATCTGAGTAATCTTCTACGAGATAGAGCCCTAAAAATGGGTCGCTTTTGAGTATTTTACACTCTGGCGTTTTTGCTGAGTAAATGAGTCTTTTGTTGTTTTCTACGGGAATTTCAAGAGTTTGACCATGCGTTGTATTTGAATCTATTACTTTTTGCTTACAAGAGTCATATCCGCCATCACATGCGAGTGCATTAAAAAAAAGAAGGTTAAAAATTATAAAAAGACGAAGCATTTACTTTACTCCAAAGAGATTTATGGCACTATTTTGTTGATTTTGTTGCACCATTTTGTAAGCATCATTTACTGCACCAATAAGCAAAATTTGAAGTGATTCTTTATCGCTTAAAAGTGAATCATCAATAGTTAAATCTATCACTTCACCTTTTCCGTTTATGGAAACTTCGACTACACCTCCGCCACTTTTAACACTAAAAGTTTTCGATTCTAACTCAGCTTGAAGTTTTGCTGCATTTTCTTGCATACCTTCAAGCATTTTGCTCATTTCGTTAAGGTTGCCAAGATTGCCAAACATCTGTTAGATGCTTTCTGCTATATAATCTATATTGTTATCATCATCTAATATAACAACTTTTGGCTTATAACTCTCAAGCTCTTTTTCATCATAAGTTGCGTAGGCAACAATAATAACTTTATCGCCTTTGTGAACTTTTCTAGCAGCTGCACCATTGAGACAAATGTCTCTTTTACCTCTCTCGCCTAAAATCACATAAGTTGAAAATCGCTCACCATTATTGACATTCAATATCTCAACTTTTTGTCCAACTCTCATCTTAGAAGCTTCTAAAAGCTCCTCATCTATAGTAATAGAACCAACATAATTGAGATTGGCATCCGTTACAGTAGCACGATGAATCTTGCTATAAAGCATTTCTATTAACATCTTATCTACCCATCTGCTTTTGCATATCGCACGGAGATATAGGAGCATCCCACAGTTCTGAACTTATAACAAACTCTTCAACGACTACACCACCAATAATATGCTCTGTAATTATTCTATCTATTTTCTCTTTAGTAAGTCCAACATACATAGTATGTCCAGGTTCAACTAGCATAACAGGTCCTGCATTACAACGGTTTAAACATGCTGTACGGATTGGTTGCACCGTTCCCATTATTCCATCTTGCATTAGCTTTTGAGCTAAATATTGAAATAAGTCCTGTGTTTGTGGTGTAACACACGAAGGTTTTGGCATACCTGGAGGAGCCGATTGTTCACATTTAAATATATAAAATGCTGGTTGAGGGATTCCCATAAATAATAATCCTTAAAATTTTTGTCGCAATTATAGCAAAAAATAAAATATACAAACTCATATATATCAATAAGTTTATATATTTAAGAGTTCTCTAACAACTTCTCTATCATCAAATGGAAACTTTTCATCATAGATAATCTGATACGCTTCATCGCCTTTGCCTAAAATAACAACTACTTGAGACTCTTCTTGATCACTGAGCGCCATAGCAATAGCTTTTCTTCTGTTAAGCTCAACAATCGTGCTACTTTTATCTTCGATGCCTCTTAGAATATCTTCTATAATGAGTTCTGGATCTTCGTGTCTTGGATTATCGCTTGTGACATATATTTTTTTTGCCAAACTTGCAGCTACTCTGCCCATAAGAGGTCTTTTTTCTTTATCTCTATCTCCACCCGCTCCAAAAACAACTAAGAGTTCTTTCTCTTTGAGTGCATTTAAAACTTGTTGCATTCCATCTGGAGTATGTGCAAAATCAACGATAACATTTGGAGATTCACTCACTTGTTCCATTCTTCCACTCACACCTGCGAAATTATCTACAACGGCTGCAACTTCTTCTAATGTTTTACCACTTAAAATATGAACAGCACCAATAGCTGCCATTAAATTATAAAGATTAAAAAAACCATGTAAAGATGCAGTAAAAGGAACTATCTCTTGAAAATGTTGAATAATTCCACTCGAAGCTTCATTAAGCGAATACGCCATAAGTCTATATGTAGCTGGATTTTCAATTCCATAGGTGAAAGTATTTTTTATTTTAAATGAGGCACGAGGTTCATCTTTATTTATAAGTTTTTTGCCATCATCTTGAAAAAAGCTATTTTTAACTGCAATATATTCTTCAATAGTTTTATGAAAATCAAGATGATCTCTTGTTATATTTGTAAGTATTTTTAACTCAAAGGGAAGCCCTTCAACTCTTTTTTGAACTATGGCATGTGAACTTACTTCCATGATAAAAAAGTTACATCCTGCTTCTACTGCTTGATAAATATGTTTATAAGTATTTAATACGCTTGGAGTTGTCAAAGATTTACCTTCGACAATTGTATCATTCATAAAAAAACCACGCGTTCCTTGCATAGCCACTTTGTAGCCTAAATCAAGTAAAAATGAGTACATTGCACTTGCAGTTGTTGTTTTTCCATTTGTACCTGTAATGCCTACAATTTTAATCTTATTTACTCCAAAAAGTTCTGCAATATCTTCTATTTTTATAATTGAATGTGCGCTATTATCTTTCGCGTTTTGAAGATACTTTTCATTTTGAGTCGTTAGGACAAAGGCTGTATCTTTGTCGCACTCACCAGAATTTTCAGTTACATACAAAAATTCTTGATTAGGCAGTTCAATTTTCACTATTTTTGCCTTTTTTAACTAATTTTTTAAGGAGTTTACTAAGTGACTCATCACTAGAATAGGCACTTAAAGCATTTTCTAAATAAGAGAGTGCCATTTCAGAAAACCCATTTTCAATTAAGTTGTCTAAAAAATCTATAAAATCCTCTTTTTTAGTGATTATAACACGTGTTGAAAACATAATATTTTCAAAAGTTTCTCTAAAACCTTCACCACTATCTATAATATTTTTAAAATCTTCGTAAAGGATTCCATCCTCATACTCTAATCTATCACGAAGTGGCATTGCAAATACTTCGCTTAATCGCTCAAGTGTTCCATCTATATTTTGAAGAATATCACCCATAATTTCATCCGCTTGTTCCGTATCTTCCTCTTTTAGCATTTCATAATAATCAAAAAGGGCTTCTGCACCGCTTTCACCACTCATAGCCATCTCAGAGAGAATAACACCATTGTACGCCTCTTTTGAGTTTGGAAAAGTTTGCAAAACAGACGCAAATTGCTCAAGTGCATTTTTAAAGTCCGCTTTGGAGAAACTCTCTTTAGCTTGTGTTAATTTTTTATATTTACTGATGTTACTCATATTTTTTATCACTTATTTTATAAATTATCAATATCGTTTTCCATGCCAATAGGTACATTTATTACGCTAAGTTCTGGATGTATATCCATACGAAGTTGTCTTTCTACTCCATATTTAAGTGTATTACCACTGCTTGAGCATCCTATGCATGCCCCTTTGAGTTGTACATATACATTTGAATTTTTAACAGTTATAAAAACTATATCACCACCATCAAGAGCCAAAGATGGGCGAACTTTGTCTATTACATTTCGCACTGGTGTCATTAATTCTTCATCAGAAAATGGAATCATAAAATTTTCCTTTATTATTACTAATCATTTAGTAAACATAAAATAGGACAAAAACGCTTAACATGTCCTAAAAATAATAATTAGCTTATTTATTTCAATATTCGTGTGCAATAATCTCTTGTATATGAAGTTTTAAAGTTGTATTTTGAAGCATGTCATGTGGAAATAAATTTGGAGTTTTTGAAGATTTTGGGCAAAAGCCCAAAAAAGGTTTATTAAATTATACTAATTCAATAAATGCCATAGTAGTAGCATCACCACGGCGAATTCTAGTTCTGTTTATTCTTGTATAGCCACCTGGACGATCAACATACTTAGGTGCTATTTCATTCACTAAAGTTTTTGTTGCTTCTTTACTTTGAAGCGCTGCAAAAACTGCTTTGTGAGCGTTAGAATCATTCTTACCAGCAATAGTGATAAGTTTTTCAACATAAGAACGAAGTTCTTTTGCTTTTTCAATAGTTGTTTCAATTTTACCATGTTCGATTAACGAAATACTTAGGTTTTTAAGTAAAGCTGCACGGTGTGAGCTTGTACGACCTAGTTTACGGTATCCATGACGATGTCTCATCTGTAATTCCTCTTATTAAGCTTCTTTAGCTTCTATTTTCTTTTTTAATGCTATAACGACATCATCTGAAAGATCAGCGCCAACTGCAAAACCAAATTCTTGCACTTTATCTACAATCTCATCATATGATTTTTTACCTAGGTTCTTAACATTTTTTAAGTCATTAATACTCATCAATACTATTTCACCTATCAGTTTAATTTCTGAGCGATCAAGGCAGTTAAAACTACGAGCGCTTAATCCTAAACTGTCAATATTTGTTGTTAACTTCTTAAGATCAGGATTCTCTTCCGCACGCTCTATTGTTTTTGGAGCTTTGATACTAATCTCACTATTAAAAACTGCAAGTTGCGCATACATAACTTCTAAAGAATTTCTAAATGCATCTAATGGAGAAATTTGTCCATCAGTTTTAATATTTATAATCACTCTCTCAAAGTTAGGATTGTCTTCAACAAGTACATTTTCAATTTTATAAGTTGCACTACGAACAGGAGTGAAATATGCATCAAGTGCTATATATCCATCTTCTAATACATCATAAGTTTCTTCACTCGGTACATAACCGATACCTTGAGCAATCTTAAGTTTAAAGTTAAGAGTTGAATCTTCATTTAATGTTGCTAATGGAGCTTCTGATGTCATAACTTCTACTTCATCATTAGAAAGATCAGAACCTTTAATTACACAAGGACCAGCAAAACTATAACTTATCTCAGTCTCTGTTATGCCACCAGTTAATTTAAAGCGAATCTCTTTAAGATTTAATATAAAGTCTGAAATATCTTCAAGCATACCACGAACAGAGTCAAACTCATGTTTAGCACCTTCAATTTTAATAGCTATTGGTGCGTAACCAACTGAGCTACTCAATAAAAAGCGGCGAAGTGGATGAGCTAAAGAGATTGCAAATCCAGTTTCAAATGGAAATGCAATTATATTAGCTTCATTATCACTAAGTTGTTCTACCTCAAACTCTTGAGGAGCAAGCGGAGTAGTTTTAATTTTCTTCATTCTCAAACGCCCTTATATAATGATTATTTCGAGTAAAGTTCAACGATTAAGCGTTCTTCAACTGGAATAATAACTTCTTCACGCTCTGGTAAACGAGTAAAGATACCAAATACTTTTTCAGCGTCAATATCAACCCATGGAGCTAAACCTGTTTGGTTAGTTAATTCAATTGCACGAACAATTTGAACATTCTTTTTGCTAGCTTCACGAACTTCTATCTTCTGACCTGGTGTAACACGGTAAGAAGGGATATTAACTTTTTTGCCATTTACTAAAAAGTGACCATGTGTTACAAGTTGACGAGCAAAACGACGAGTCGATGCAAATCCCATTCTGTAAACAACATTATCAAGTCTTTGCTCAATTAATGTAACAAGGTTTGTACCTGTATTTCCATCACGACGCTTCGCTTCAACGAATAATGCACGGAATTGTTTTTCAGAAACACCATACATGAATTTTGCTTTTTGTTTTTCATTTAACTGTAAACCGTACTCAGACACTTTCTTACGACGCTGACCATGTTGACCAGGAGCATAAGGACGCTTATCTAATGCAGATTTACCTGCTAAACGACGCTCACCTTTAAGGTTAAGGCTTACTCCAAATCTTCTTTCGATTTTTTCTACTGGACCTCTATATCTTGCCATCAGTAATCTCCTTAAACTCTACGACGCTTAGGTGCGCGACAACCGTTGTGTGGTAATGGAGTAACATCTTTCATGAATGTAACACGAATACCCTCAATTCCACCTACTGCCTTAGTTGCAGTCTCACGACCTGAACCAGGACCTTGAACTCTAATACCAAGTTCTTTTATACCATGTACTTTAGCTTTTGCTACTGCATCTTCTACAGCCGCTTGAGCAGCGAATGGAGTAGATTTTTTTGAACCTTTAAAACCAAGGCTACCAGCAGAACTCCAAGCAATCAAGTTACCCATTTCATCTGTAATAGTTACAAGTGTATTGTTAAATGATGCAGAAATATGTACAACACCACGAGCAATATTCTTTTTTATTACTTTTTTTCTTACAGCTTTTCTCTTTGCCATCTGCTAATCCTTATGCTGCGCCGACAGTTTTGCGTTTACCTTTACGAGTACGCGCATTTGTCTTAGTTTTTTGACCACGGCATGGAAGACCACGACGGTGACGAAGACCTCTATATGAACCTAAATCCATAAGTGCCTTAATATCCATAGCAACTTTTTTACGAAGATCACCCTCTACCATATGGTTAGCACGGATTTCGTTTGTAATAGATGCTACTTCATCTTCGTTTAATTCATAAACTCTTTTGTTATAGTCAATACCTGTAGCGTCTAAAATTAGACGAGAAGCATGAAGACCAATCCCATAGACATATGTTAGACCATATTCTATTCTCTTTTTCTTTGGTAAATCAACACCTGATATACGAGCCATGGTTATCCTTGTCTCTGTTTATGTTTTTTAACTTTGCAGATTACTCTTACAATGCCTTTTCTTTTGACAACTATACAATCGTCACACATCTTCTTAACTGAAGCACGCACTTTCATTGAAAGCTCCTATTTTAACTTTTCGCTTGCTGCATTTAGGTAGTTTTAAACATACCAATACTTTTAACTATATATAAATATACAGATAAAAACACTCAACTTTTATGTTAAAACAGCAAAGCGGATGTGGATTGTACACAAATAAATGTAAATTTTTTATTAAGTGAGGATACTTTTGTTTATTTTATTGCTATTTAAGCAAAATATATCCACATCAATCCCAAATAACACTCACTCCATACTCTTGGCTGAGTGTTATATACTTATTGTAATGTATTTTTGTGCCATATTTTTTACTCAGTAACTCAACTTCTAAGGTTTCTTTTTCAAGTAATTCTCTCACTTCTTTGTAAGAAAGCCACTTTCCATATTTTGCAAGAGCATTTTGCCAGATTTTAAAGTGGCATGTGGAACTTTTTGTTAACTCAAAAAACTCACCATCCTCAGTTTGCCATGAGGCATTGGAACAAGCATAAAGTTTTACTTTTTTTCCTCGTACTTCTTTATCTCTTACTTCGATAGTACCATCACTACAAAAAGGACATTTGCCTAAAGTCATCTTTTTCTCTTTTTCTAAAATAGTAGTATAAATATTAAATAGAGTAAAAAAAGATGACGATTTGCAATATTTTTAGTGTAAATTTTTTAAAATTGATACTTTGCCATGACCTGCGTTACAGAAGTATTCGCCCGAACTCTATTGTGGTCGTAGTTATAAAAAATCCATTCCACACCTAAATAGACTTTTTCTTTCATCCCCAAAAGTGCATCTAAGTTATAAAGTAGCTGATTTTGTGTGCTAATGTCTCTGGAAGTTACATCCACAAATCCTTCAAAATGTACGCCATAAAACTCTTTTGTACTATAAACAGGTGTAAATTGAAACGAATCATTTTCGATATTTTCTGATTTATAGTAGAGGTTGAGTGAAAATACATTAAACCCTGGAATCTCAAAATCTGCTCCAGCACCTCCAAGATAGGCAACATAACCTTTGCCTTTATTGATTTGTGTTGCAACAAATATATCTTTTAAAATCCCTGAGGAAAGGTCACTTCCTGAAATTTTAGACAAGGAAAAACGAGGTGCTATTTCTGTATATACATCTTGCTCCGTGCCATCAAACTTTTTTCCATCCATCATATCTACAAACATGTAGAAATCTCCATACGAAAAAGTTCTAAAATGCTCAAAAGTAACTGTCGTTTTTTTGCCGTCAATCGTGTCATAAATAAAAGCATCACCCTTAAAATTTTCACCATACAAAAGTTGTATATTTGTTGTCTCAAACGCAACTAAAGAGATGGCGCTAAAAAATAGAAAGAATAAAACTTTTTTCATAATTACTCCGATAAATGTGTATTGTAAAATATTTTGGATTGTATCACAAAAAATTTTAAAGATTAAAAAATTATAATTTTCTCTCTAAATCTTGGCTTGGTTTTGATAGATAATACCCTTGCATATATGCAACACCAATTGATTTTAAGACTTCATATACTTCTTGTGAATAAACGAACTCACATATAACTGTAATGTTATGTGCTTGTGCAAAAGCCATGATTGATTGAACCATTTTTACAGCTTTATCATCTTCTATTACTTTTCTAATGATGCTTCCATCAATCTTTATAAAGTCAAAGTTATACGAGAGTATCGTAGAAAAGTTAGCATATCCACTTCCAAAATCATCTAAAGCAATTTTGAGACCCTTATCTTGCAATAATTTAACCATAGCAATACAAGATATTTCATCATCAACTTTGTCATATTCTAATACCTCTATGCTCATTAAATCAATCAACTTAGGATATTTTTCAATAACTTTCAATATATAATTCACAATTTCTGGATTATTAAAATCTTGAAGTCCTAAATTTATACTAAATTTATGAACATTTAAATCTAAAAATTTACTAATGGATATATCAATTACTCGTTTTGTTAAATCTGTATATATATTTGTATCTTTGATTATCTCAAGAAAAGAGTTTGGATACAAGGTTGTTCCATTTATATCTTTAATTCTTACAAGAGCTTCATACTTAAATACACTATCAGAGGATATGTCAATAATTGCTTGATATTCACAAAAAACTCTATTCTCATCTATTGCTGATTGCACTGCTTGGAAACTACTTTGCTTCTCATCATTTATCTCTTCAGAGTAATGAACAATCTTATCTCGTCCACTTCTTTTAGCATTATAAAGTGCCACATCTGCTGTTTTAACCATATCTGTAAAATGTTTGCATCTATGTAAATTTTTATTGACACCTACTGAAATAGTAAATTTAATAGTTTGATTATTAATATTTATTACATGTTCACGGACTTTATACATTAGTTCTTTAAGAAGTTTTTCTGAGTTATTTTTTTGAAATAAAAATAAAAACTCTTCACCTCCATATCTGAAAATAAAGTCATCTTTACCTATAATTTTTTTAAATATATTTGAAATTTCTTTTAAAACTATATCTCCTATATCATGTCCATATTGATCATTAATTTTTTTAAAAAAATCTATATCAACTATAGCAATATCATATTTTTCATAAGGAAACCTACTGTCAATGACTTTCCTTAAATAATTTCTGTTATTGAGTCCAGTCAGTGGATCTGTAAAACTTTCTTTTCGCGCGATGAAGTACATTATAGTTTGAAATATACCAATAATAAATATAACAATAGTAATACCAAGAATATATAAGAGTATCTCTTTAATAGGTGAAATAGTATTTTTAATTTTATTATCTAAAGATATTGAAAAATCTGTCACTAACATCATATATGTTTGGTTATTTTCCATAAACGGAGATAAATATGTCAACCATAATCCATCCGTCTGTTTATTTGAAGATATAAGAGTACCTTCCACTGATGAGTAAGCTTCATCCCAAACTTTTTTATTATCTGTATCAATTTTTTGCATGATTCTTGCAGGTTCTGATGCTCCATCCGCTAAAAATCGATAACGACTGTTTTCATCTTTAAAAACCAAAAATGAGTAACTTATATCTTGATTGATGGTCATGTACAACATGGTATTTAACATTTTCGATTTCTCTGGATGCATCAAAATACATTCTTGTATGTTTTGATTCTCTTTACACTCTTCCTCTAGCCAATTTTCTATTTTTTCATGCTGTATTTGGATTGTTTCAAGCTTATTAAAAATAATATTTTCTTTCATCTCATTCTCTTTTTTAGAAAACGAAACATACAAGTAAAGTATCATAGACAGAATGCTAATAATACCCGTGACATAGAGCCAATAGTGAAAATTCTTTACCATATATTTTCTTCTACAAATTCATCGAATGCCCTATCAAGGATTATATTTTGATTTTTCAACCTAGATTTTATAAAAATGATATTTGGTCTGCCTTTTTGCCAAAAAAATGACCCTATACTGTTTGGATATTTTTTCAATAAATCATACTCTAAAGTTATAATAGATACATTACTGCAATTTTCTTCTATTTTAGATTTTTCTAAAATGGCAAGATCTGCACTCGTACAATTTTCTACAAAAATAATTTGTTCTGCAGGTAATATATTTTTCAACTTTTGATTGTTCGTATAAATAGAAAAACCCTTATGATTACTCACGGCATTGAGCATACTCATAAGAATTCTAGACTCTATTTTATCGATTTCAGAACTAAATAATAACGATGAGAAAAAAAACAATAAAACTAAAAATCTCAAAATAGATATTCCATCCCAAATATAAATGTTTTATCTATACTACCAACGCTTCCTAACCCAGAAATAGGGGTTTGGCTCGCTGTATTAAATATATTTTCTCCCTTGATATCAAAAGATAATTTTTTATTAACCTTATAAGAAGCACCTAAGCTATAATCAAATCCAGCATCAATTTGAATATTTTCTACACTCGTATAACCCGAACGATAAGTAATCTCATTAAAAAAGTTAAACTTATTGTATTTATTTAAAAGCCTTATTGTTGCACCTCTATCAGAACTGTATTGCAACTCTTCCGAATTAAAGCCTCTGTAAATATTAAAATCAAATGAATTAAACAAATCAAAACTATATTTAAACTCTAAATATAAATTTGTTGATTTTGTTTTCATGTCAATATTATCATAGTGCTTTGCAATAGAGTTATAATATATATCATCCTCAAGCTCAAGGTGAATTACTCCTAGTTTTACTTGGGTATTGTTACTTGTTCTAGTAAGTTCCGTTGAGAGTCCGTCATAGCGTGATGGAAGAATTTCTGGATTGATTTGTGTTTTTCCTGAGTAGGTTGTTGTATAAAAAAGCGATGGGCTAATGTATGTATGATTGTAAGAAATTTTAGCTTTATAATCTTCGTCAAAATTGTATGTATATCCCAACCTAAACACTGGTTCGATTTTCTCTTCGTTCTTATAATTATTACTAAAATAATCAAGCTTTGCAGTTCCAGTGAGCGTACTCGCTTCTGTAATTTTAAAACTATCCTCTAAATATATAGAATTTAAATTTATGCGTGTCGGTCCTTTAACATTCAAAGTGTTTAAGTTTTCATATTCAGACACCTCTGGTTTTAATGTTTTTTCAGCATATTCATACCCGTATTTAAAATTATTTGACGCGACTACTTTACTTCCTTTTACTCCAGCTTTGTAAATATTTTCTTTCCATCTCACATCAAGCGAACTACTTAATCCTTTGTTATAACCATTTGACTCATAAAAATTCATTGCTGTCATTGAGTCGTCAATACTTGCATACGCAGTGAGATTATCAAAAATATCATAAGAAGCGTATAGAAATTGATGATACTTATCTATCTCATTCGTACCCTTTGGTGTGCTATTTACTCCATATCCAGCAAAACCATCTTGCAAGGAGTCATAACGACTTGTCAGAAGACTAAAACCTTTCGTTTTTAAAGTCATTAAAACATGAGTTTTTTTTGTATCTTTTGAAAGGTCACTGCCATTATTATTAAAATCTTCTCTATTGTTTTTATTACCACTGACATAAACACCATATTCTACATCATCAATTTCTTGACCACTGTAAATATGTTCAGAGAGCGATCCTCTATTGTCTGCTAAAATTTTTGCTTGTGTGTTATTTTCTCTATGAGGTGTTTTAGTATAAACTCGTATGGTTCTTAAAGAGGATTCAATGCCAAACTCTAAGCCATTTCCACCTTGATAAACCTCAATGTGATCTACAAAACCCAACTTCATATCGCCATATATATAAAAAGCACTCCCAAAGTAGGTGGAACTCACTTCGTGGTTATCTATATATAACCTTGTATTTGGCATATAATTAAGAGCACTACCCACATTAGCAATAGCAGGAGTACCCACTAAACCCTCTTGATAGGTTACAAATGGGATTGATTTTAATATATCTTTTAATGTATAAGCTTGCATACGATCTAAATCTTCCCGAGAGTAGATTGTTACAAATCCCGCATTTTCCTCTTTGGTTTCATTATGTAATTCACTTTTTTTTCGTAAGTTTTGCAACATACCGCCAACATTGTCATCCGCCCCGAAAAGAAGAGATGTACAAAATAAAGTCATGAGTAAGAAAAAATTCATTTTTATCCTTTTGTAGCATGATTTTTTATGAAAACTAAAAATTTTAACAATATTTTATTGGATGTATTCTACAACAAAAGCTATAAATGTCAAAGACAAAATACATTTGGGGTACTTTTATCTATCGTAGATAAAATATTTTTGCTAAAATTCGCCCATGAATTCATACACAGATAAATTTAATAACTCCATAGAAAATACTCTTTTCAGTAAACTTCCACATGCCGAACAAGAGTTTATAAAAGAAAATGCGCATAGGTTTTGTTGGTAATAGCAAATAAAAAAAACTATTATTAATATATATAGAATATGAAAAAACTGGATTATCTATATAATATAATAAACTATATGCTATAATTAACCCCATGAAAACAATAGAATTAAGAAATGCTTTGCCATTATCTGCATTTTCACATGAGATGATATATTCACTTCTTGAAAAATCGCTCAGCAATGTCAATGAAAAAATATCAAATCTTGTAAAAAACGGCGAGTTAATGAGGCTCAAAAAAGGTTTTTATACCTTTTCAAAACCATATCTCACTAGACCAATAGACCTAATAAGTGTAGCTAATATGCTTTATGCACCCTCTTATGTGTCGTTTGATTGGGCTTTGAGTTACTACGGAATGATACCTGAGAGAGTAAATGAGATAACATCAGCGACAAGTAAAAATGAAAAGCTTTTTGACACTCCAATTGGAAGATTTAGCTACAAAAAAATACCACTACAAGCTTACTCTTTGGGAGTTGATTGGATTTATGATGATAAGGATGGTGGAAGATTTATAGCCACACCTGAAAAAGCTTTATGTGACAAAATACGATACGATAGAGGCATCGGTACACTCACCCAAAGTACGATGCGTGAGTATCTCAAATATGATTTAAGACTTGATATTTCACAAAATTTAGATAGCACTCTCATAGCTCAAATTGCAACCGCATACAAATCAAAAAACCTCAAAACATTAGCCACAATTTTAGAAAAAGGGAAACTTTTATGACACATCCAGCACTTCTTAAAATGCTCCAAAAGTATGATTTGTCAAATGCAAATAGTAGCTACGATGCACTCAGGGAAATACTCCAAGAGATAGTTCTTTTAGGTTTGTATGATGCAGGATTTTTTAAATATGCTTCTTTTTATGGCGGAACAGCACTTAGAATTTTACATAATCTCCCAAGATTTTCGGAGGACTTGGATTTTTCGCTTCATGAATCAAATCCAAATTTTGACTTAAAACCCTACGAAGAAGCCATCATCGCCACTTTAAAATCATTTGGCTTTGATGTAAGTATCGAAATAAAAGAGAAAACCTCCACAAGTGCTATAGCATCAGCATTTATAAAAGGAAATACAATCGAGCACCTTTTAAATATTAATGCCCCAAAAGATATTATAAATAAACTCCACAAAAACCAAACGGTAAAAATTAAATTGGAAGTGGATACAAATCCACCACTAAACTTTCAGACTGAAAAGGTAATTCGACTCAGTCCAAGACCATTTTCAATCAATACTTTTACATTGCAATCACTCTATGCTGGGAAAATGCACGCTATTCTTTGTAGAGCTTGGAGTACAAGACCAAAAGGGCGAGATTGGTATGATTTGGTTTGGTATGTCGCTAATGATGCAGAGCTTGATTTACACCATTTACAAGCAAGACTAAGTCAAAGTTGCAAATATTTGCAAGAGAATGCTATAGAAATTCCTCAAACTTTGACGCAAGAAAATTTAAAAATTTTGCTTTTAAAAAGGGTGGAAACTTTGGATATCGCAAAAGCAAAAAATGATGTTCAGCCTTTTATCAAAGATTTAAGAGAGATAGAACTTTGGTCGAAAGAGTTTTTTATAACTGTTATTGAAAATATTAGACTTCTTGCATAACCCTAGATTGCTTCGTCGTTCCTCCTTGGCACATGACCGTCATTCTCGTTCCCATCGTCTCCGATGGGAATGCATACAAGAACTACAATCTGCAATACAAACTCCCAAGCTGGAGCTTAGGAGCTAGAAGAAAAACAATTCGTTCGTCATTGCGAGGAACGAAGCAATCTCGGGTTTAAGAGATATTCTTTATGTAAAAACTGCTCTTACGCAATAGATTGCTTCACTCCGACTCGCAATGACGAGATGGATTTTTACAATCAAGAGAAAAATCCATACTTCCAAACAGCCCCCAATTCTGCTAAAATTCGCCCATGAATTCATACACCGATAAATTTAACACTTCCGTAGAAAATACTCTTTTTAGTAAACTTCCACATGCCGAACAAGAGTTTATAAAAGAAAATGCGCATAGGCTGAAATTTTCTCATCAAGAACTCAAACAGATTATCGATATGGCAAGAGACCTTGGCATGTGGAATGAAAAAAGTATCATCGAAATATTTCCTGAACATGAACAGAAAAAAGTAGTTTTTACTAGGCTCAAAAAAGCGTACGAAGCGATACGCAATGCTCCCAACTCCTATAAAAATTTTGAACTTAAAAATATCCCTACGGAACAAAAATACTCATTTACAACGGTGCAAAAAGAGGGGTTTGGTTTGGGACTTTGTCCTGTGGCGAGTGAAAAAACAAGATGCTGTAATCTTCTCACCCTTGACGCTGTGGAGAGTTGTGGATTTGATTGTTCTTACTGCTCCATTCAAAGTTTTTATAAACAAAACACCATTACTTTTGACAGTAGTTTTGCCGAAAAACTCAGAAACCTCAACCTCGATAAAAACAGATCCTACCACATCGGAACTGGGCAGAGTTCAGACTCGCTTATGTGGGGAAATCGTGAAGGCATTTTGGATGCTCTTTTTCTTTTTGCACGAGAGAATCCACATGTCATTTTGGAGTTCAAAACAAAGTCCGACAACATCAAATATTTTTTGCAAAATGATGTTCCTAAAAATATATTTTGCACATGGTCACTCAACACTCCAACCATCATAGAAAATGAAGAACACCTCACAGCCTCCCTTGATAAACGCATAAATGCCGCAAGAGCCTTAGCAGACAAAGGTGTAAAAGTTGGTTTTCACTTTCATCCGATTGTCGAGTACGAAAACTATCTTGATGAGTATCAACAAGTTTATAAGCAACTCCTACTAAAATTCGACCCTAGCGAGGTTGCGCTGGTGAGTTTTGGAACACTCACTTTTATAAAACCCGTTATAAAAAAACTTCGTGAGCGAGAGTTTAAAACTAAAATCACGCAGATTCCACATGCCGATGCAAGTGGAAAAAGTTCCTATCCACATGCCACAAAACTTGCGATGTTCAAACATGCATATGAGAGTTTTTCATCTTGGCACAAGGATGTATTTTTGTATCTATGCATGGAAGAACATGGCATGTGGAAAGAGGCATTTGGTTATGAATACGCAACAAACAATGATTTTGAACACGCAATGCTCGGTGCATACTGTAAAAAAATCGGCATAAATTATTTAATCTAGGAAACTATAAATGAAATTTTACGAACAAGAAAAAAAGGAAAATTACTTTTTATCACAACCGCATCAACCTTTTTTTATACTCGGCGTTGCAACTTCCATCTTGATGATGTTAATTTTTGCTCTAAGCTACAAAGGAGTTATTTGGCTGAACATGTGGAGTGTAAACTTTCATGTTTACTCCCTTATTTTTATCGTTTTTACAAATGTTTTTACGGGCTTTTTATTTACAACTTTTCCAAGATTTTGCCAATCTGAAGTAATACCTAAAAAATTTTATACAAATATTTTCTATGCAAACACTCTGGGTGCGTTACTTTTTTCAGTAGGTTCATTTATAAATCACTCTCTTTTGATTGCAGGAATGGCACTTCTTTTTATCTCACAAATATTTATCGTTTTAAAGCTTAAAGAGATTTATAAAACTGGTTTTATGCCTGTAAAAGAAGACCCATTTTGGATTTTAATAGCGCAGTACTTTGGTCTTTTAGGACATTTTCTTTTTATAGTTGTTGAAATAGCTCGGCATGTGGAAGTAGAATCTCACTTGTTTAGCACAGCTGTAAATATCTCTTTTTATCTCTATTTAGTTTTTTTAGGTTTTAGTGTCGCACAAAGAATGATTCCCTTTTTCTCTCACTCTCACGCGGCAAAAAATGAGCAGTTTATAAAAGTTGTTTTTGCTCTGTTTCTCTTAAAATCTCTTTCGAGTACGCTTGGCATTACAGTAGTTGAAATCATCATAGATATTTTACTTGGCGCATACATGTTAAAAGAGTTTTTAAGATGGAAACTCACACCATTCAAATCACCAGCGATTTTATGGGTGCTTCATTTAGCTCTGTTTTGGCTTCCTCTAGGGTTCTTTTTATCTGCAATAAGCCTGAGCGTAGAACTCTTTTCGCACACTAATTTATACTTTTTAAACATACACCTCATCGCTATTGGTTTTGTCACAACAGTGCTCCTTGGCTTTGGAACACGCGTAACACTCGGACATTCAGGACAAAGTCCACATGCCGACAAAATTGCCACAACTCTCTTCTGGTTCATTCAAGTAGTTGTGCTTTTAAGAGCTTTGTATAGCGTAAATGTAGCCTTTGGATGGGGACTAAACTTTTTGTTTGATATCTCTTTCACCGCATGGCTCATTCTGTTTTTAGTTTGGGGTGCGAGATATGCGAAGGTATTACTATTTGGAAGTAAGATTTAACTCCACATGCCAAGCTGTTGGCATGTGGAAATTGAAAAAGTTTTTAGAAACTATCTAACAAAATAACATTTACAAAAGTGCCTTGCTCTAAATCTCTATCTTCTTCTCCGCTTACCATCAAGGCACTTCCATCCAAAAGATTTGTAAGGATGGCAGAACTTCCAACTTTTTTACCTTCAAAATTTACAAAATATTCGCCATCTTCTACAACTACATTACACGCAGTAAACTCTGTTAAGTTGCTTCTTTTTTCAAAGTTTTCGGCAAGTTTTGCTTCTATGGTTTTGTACGGTTTCTCTTTACCTAACATTTTTGCAATCAGTGGAAGCGTGTAAAGTATGGCTGTGACAGTTGAAGAGTAAGCAAAGCCAGGAAGTGAAAAGATAAATTTATCACCCTGACTTGCTACTAAAATATGTCTCCCTGGCTTAATGGCAACACCTTTAAAAACTATCTCAGCTCCAAGGCGGGGAACAATGTCTTTTACAAAGTCATAATCTCCAACACTCACACCGCCAGTGCTTACCAAAATATCAACCGACAAAAGAGCGTTTTGGAAGGTCTGCATGATGGCATGTTTGTCATCCCCAACGACGCCAAGCTGAAGCACCTCTGCACCAGCCTGTTCAAAAAGTGCTGCTAAGGTGTAGTTATTTGAGCTTCTGATTTGCGCAGGATTATCACTCTGTACGCCCAAATCTAAAATCTCACTTCCCGTTGCGATAACCCCTACGCGAGGGCGCACTGCAACTTTAACCATAACACAATTCAGTCCAGCCAAAACGCCTATTTGCGCGAAACCTATTTTTGTCCCTTTTTTGATTAAAACATCGTCCGCTTTGTAGCCCTCGCCTATTTGACGAACCGATGCGCCTTTTCCAACTCTTTTTTCGATGATAATATGTCCATCTTCAACACGCACATTTTCTATTTGAATGAGCGTATTGCTCCCTTGTGGCATCTTCGAACCTGTAAAAGTTTTAATACACTCGCCTGAGGAAACAACTCTTTGTTCATCATTTCCAGCGGGATTACTTCCTAAGATTTTGATAGATTCTAAATCTTGGTCGGAGGAGATAATCGCGTAGCCGTCCATAGAAGCAGTAGGAAATTGTGGGTCGTTGTACTGTGCGATGATGTCCTCTGCTAAAACTCTTCCTAAAGATGCACTGAGTGGAACATTTTCACTTCTTAATACTCCAGTGCTAAGCAAATCTAACATGGTACTACTTGTTTCGTATGAGAGTAAATTCACTTTTGTTCTCCTAAAATTCCGCTACCTTGGATTGGAGTTGAGCGACTGAGTGCATAAATTCTCTCACCATTTTTTAAATCATACTTCCATATCGGTGCAGAGGCTTTAAAATCTTCCACAAACGCATCAATAAACTCGAGCGCGACGCGACGCTTTGGAGAAAAAACTGCAGCTATGTAGGAAGACTCATGCAACATAACATCGCCACGAGAGTGCGCCATTTTTATGATTGCACCTTTTTCTGTTGCTTTTTCTTGCCAAGCCTTAAACCAACTCTCTAAAATAGGCTCATAGATGTCAAAACTCAGCCCATCAATGCCATCTTCTTCTCGTACAGTTCCCACAAAAGGAATGTACGCTCCGTAGTTGCTTTTAGCTTCCTCAGCGTACCAATCTTCTAATATTTTTGGTACTCTCAACGCACCATCGTAAAGACAAAGCACTTCTCAACCTCCACAAACGGGTGGAAGTAAAGAAACTTTATCTCCATCTTTTAACGCGACATCAAGGGAACTCACGAGCATGTCATTTACCGCAACTGCCGAGTTTTTAAGCCACTCTGCAAGTTCACTCTCTTTTTGCAGAACTTCTGCCAATTCACTCAAATTTGTTATCTGTAATTCTAGCGGTGCTTTTTGGATTGGTCCTAAAAATTCTACTCGTACCAAAATGACTCCTAATGCTCTATTTATGAGGGCGATTATATCAAAATAAGGTAATCGATGTATAATTTCAACAAAAAATATTGGAGTAATCTTTTGATTTTTGCAAAAATAGAGTATCTCAATCTTTTACCTTTTCATGTTTTTATGAAACGATTTACCTCAAGCGCACAGCAAAGTATGAGCATGAACTACAATAAAGGCGTACCCTCAAAAATAAATCAAAAATTTTTATCTCGCAAGGTGGATGCAGCTTTTATTTCAAGCATAAAAGCAAAAAAACATCGGCATGTGGATTTGGGCATCATCGCTAAAAAAGAGGTGCGAAGTGTTCTCGTGATTCCACATGCCGAGAATGTAGTCGATACAGATTCAGCAACATCCAATATTTTAGCCCGTATTTTAAATGTAAAAGGCGAAGTGCTTATTGGCGATAAAGCTTTGCGCTATTACTTACAAAATAAACCGCATGTGGATTTAGCAAAAGAATGGAATATCAGATACAACCTTCCCTTTGTTTTTGCTCTACTTTGCTTTCATAAAGATGAAAGAATATATAAAAAAATTCAAACAAACTTTTTAAAACAAACAATTAAAATACCTCAATACATGCTCAAACAGGCGTCAACAAGAACAAACATCGCACCAAAAGACATTCTGGAATATTTAGAGTACATTTCGTATCGTTTAGATACAAAAGCTAAACTTGGCTTAAAAAAGTTTTACCGCAAAGCAAATATTTAGACTTTGATTGTTAGAATAAATTTATGATTAAATTTTGTTCACTTTTTTTTATTACTCTCTTGTGTTACGCACAAGAGCCAATAGCGCCGATTCCGATTGAGAGCATTGCAGATATAAAAAAAGCAGAACTTGGAAAAGAGCTTTTTTTTGACACACTTTTATCAAAAGACAACTCTACGGCATGTGTAAGTTGCCACGATGTTTACCATGGTGGTGCGGATTCACGGGTAGTTTCAGAGGGGTTTGAAGGCAAAAAAGGCAATATCCAAGCTCCAACCGTTTTAAATGCAAAATATAATTTCAAACAATTTTGGAACGGAAGAGCGAACAACTTACATGACCAAGCAGATGGTCCGATTAACAACCCAGCCGAACACAATATGAATCCAAAAATGATAGAAGAGCGAGTCAATGCTTCTCAAATATATAAAGAGAAATTTAAAGATGCTTATGATGTGTCAAAGATATCTTATGCTTTGGTCTTAGATGCGATTGTTGCGTTTGAAAATGCACTCACAACGCCTAACGCTAAATTTGATAAATTTTTACGAAATGAAATAGAGTTAAGTGAAGAGGAAAAAAAGGGATACATTATTTTTAAACAAGCAGGATGTATTACATGCCATAATGGCGTCAATATTGGTTCAAACTCTTTTCAAAAAATGGGCACATTTGAAGAGTATGAATCCAACACCCATTATCCAGACAGAGCTGACATAATAAAAGAAGAAGCGAATAAAAATGTATTTAAAGTGCCAACACTTAGAAATATAACTTTGACTGCACCCTATTTTCATGATGGGAGTGCTAAAACACTCAGAGAAGCGGTTATGGCTATGTCAAGATATAATCTAGGACAAAAGCTCTCAAATAGTGACATTGAAAAAGTAATAGCATTTTTTCGTACTCTCGAGGGTGAAATTCCTAAAATATTGGAGAAAAAGTGAAACTCCACAGACTGATATACTTAGTTTTTTCAGTTGGAATAATTTCCTCAATTATTGCAATTTATTTCTATATCGTACAAAGAGATTTTACACAAAACCACAGAGAATTTTTAATCGCTATCAACAAACTAGAAAATACACAATCTGATTTAACCTATCATATTTTGAAAAACTCTCTGTTCGCGTACCAAAATCAAGATGAAATTTCACAAATCGAACAAAAATTACAAGATGAATACACTTTTTTAGAAAATTCAACTCTATTGAAAAATAAAAATTACAAAACAACAAAGGAAAATCTCGTTCATTTAAAGGCACAGATGCAACTCAATTCTAATATTATTGAGAAATATGTTATGCTTAATGCAGCCATTAAAAACTCACTTTTATTTTTAACTCGGCATGTGGAAAGTGCAACAACTTTAACTAGAGAAGATGAGAATTTATTTTTAAAAGCAAATCAAATCGTCAAACGATTTCATGACACTCTAAAAATGCAAGATTTGGATTATCTCAAAAATCTTGAGGTTGTTTTACAGTTTGATTCACTTAATCTCAAAACGCAAGAGTTTGTAATACGATTCAATCAACACGCCACTTTTTTAACAACTAAATATCCACTGTATATCCAAACAACGAAACAAGCACTCGATGATCATGTGCTTACATCCATTCAAAAAATAAAAGAAGATTTTTCTAACACAGCTTTAAATGATTTTCACGCACTCGATATCTTTGCATCTATAATTTTTACAATTTTTCTTATATCATTTTTGATAATCATACTTTTATTTACTAAATATCAAAAAGAAACTAAAAAACTCCAAAAAACAAAAGAGTCTCTCGAATACTCAAATACATACGATATGCTCACTGGCTTATACAATAGAAAAGTGCTTGAAAATGATTTAAACAAGTCTGATTTTCCTCATATTTTAGTTATCAATATTGATGGATTTAAACATTACAATGATATTTATGGAAATAATGTAGGCAATATACTTCTACAAGATTTAGCTAAGTTTTTAAAATTATTGCTACGAATTACAGATATGCCTGAGTGCAAAATTTATCGTCTTGGAGCGGATGAATTTGGAATTTTGTTTGAAGATATTGATAAAAAAATTGCATTTGATATAGGGCTAGAATTAGAAAAAAATATTGCTAATCATCTTTTTAGTATTGAAAAATTAAGACTCTATCTTACCGTGAGTATTGCAAGTAATTGTATAACGCCTATTTTAGAAAATGCAGATTTAGCTCTCAAACTGATAAAAAAAGAGCAAAAAAACCATGTAATCGAGTATAAAGAGAGCTTAAATCTCAAAAAAAGCGTACAAGAAAATATGGAGACTTTAGAGCTAATTAAAAGTGCTCTTGCAGATGATAGAATCATTCCATTTTTTCAGCCAATCATCAATCTAAAAACATTAAAAATAGAAAAATATGAAGCTTTAGTAAGATTACAACTTCTCAATGGAACTTTTTTAGCGCCTTTTAAATTTTTAGATATTTCAAAAAAAACTCCTTATTATTATGAAATTACTAAAATAATGATTGCAAAAACAATCAAAGTAGCAGAACAATTTCCAAAATATAGATTTAGCATTAATATATCAATGGTGGATATCTTGGATGATGAGATAACAGATATTTTATATGAGAGCTTAAAAAATCACCCTCTTGTCTGTTCAAGAATAGACATAGAACTCTTAGAGGTAGAACATTTAGCGGATATAGATAGGGTTCAGGAATTTATACAAACGCTCCATAAATTTGGCTCAAAAATTCTTATTGATGATTTTGGCTCAGGCTATTCAAACTTCTCCTATTTTTCAGACTTAGATATCGACATCGTAAAAATAGATGGCTCGATAGTGAGCGAAATAACAACAAATGAGAGAAAACTCCACATGCTAAAAAGTATTCATCAATTTTCTCATGGCATGGGAATGGAGTGTGTCGCTGAGTTTGTAGAGACGAAAGAATCTGCGCTACTGCTGAGAGATATTGGCGTGACATATGCGCAAGGGTACTATTTTAGCCAACCACTTCAAATGCCATTAGAGCGTGATGAAGTCACACTCTAAGAAATTACTGCACAAAAGAGCGTAAGCTCTCTATACTTTTTTACTTAAAGCTGCAACATGATTACTGTTGCCAAGAACAACAAGCAAATCCCCTTTTTCAAGAATATCATCTTTCTCAAAAGATGTATGCCATTCGCCATGATGTTTATAGGCAATGGGTTTAACTTCATAATCTTTTTCAAAACTAGAAGATAAAATAGATGTTCCAATCCAAAAATCAGGTACAGTCATTTTTGCAATCTTCATCGTAATAGAAAGGTCGATAGTTTCATAATTCATATTGGCAACCATTTTTTTAACCAATTTTTTAGCCGATTCCATTTCAGGATAAATTACTTTTGCAGCACCAAGTTTTGAGAGAATCTGACCATGAACTTGCGTGATAGCCTTTGCGATGATTGTTTCAATACCTACCTCTTTGAGTGCCATAATAGTTAATATGCTCGACTCTAAATGCTCCCCAATACTTACAATTGCTACTTCAGCATCTGCAATTCCTGCTTCACGCAATGCCTTTGGATCGGTCGAATCAAGCATAATAGCATCTTGAACAAATTCATTGATGTTACGAATTTTCTCCTCATCATTATCTATTGCAATAACGGCCTCACCTTGCTGTGCAAGTCCTTGAGCCACATGAAACCCAAATTTTCCTAATCCAATAACTACATATGTCATATAATAACCTTTCCTTCTGCATATTTAATACGGCTTTGCACCGCTTTTCCGACAATAACGATAGTAAAGGCAAAAACACCAATTCGCCCCATCAACATCAACAAGATAATATTTACTTTTCCTACATCACTAAATAACGCACTGTAACTGAGAACGCCACCATTTCCAGTTGAAACACCCACCGTAGCAAATGCCGAACAAGTTTCAAAAAGTGTACGAACAAAGTGAAGATGCTCACTCTCATTTAAAATAACCGTCGAAACAAGTACATAAAAAGATGCAACAAAAATCGTAGCATACGCTTTGTTAATTTGATATGGGTTCAAACTTCTACGAAAAATATGAGGATTGTTTTGACCACGAAGCGTAAACCAAACTCCTATGACTGCAAGTGCAATAACCGTAGTTTTAACACCACCAGCTGTTCCACCAGGACTACCACCAGTCATCATAAAAATAGTACCAAAAAATAAATCCGAGTCATTAAAAGTTGCAAAATCTATGGTATTAAATCCTGCAGTACGATAATTTACTGATGCAAACCACGCAGAGAGAATTTTTTCATATGTACTCATACTTCCTAGAGAATTTGGATTACTCCACTCTAATGAAAGAATGATTGCCATCCCAGCAAGTATCATAAATGCTGTCGTCCAGAGTACAATTTTAGTGTGCGTAGAGAGGCGTGTGAGTGATTGTTTGCGATAGTTATAAAGCTCCAATAAAACCAAATATCCCAACCCTCCAATAATAATAAGCCATGGAATTGTGAAATTTATAACTGCATCACCACGATAATCCATTAGATTTGTACTAAAGAGTGAAAAACCAGCGTTATTAAATGCAGAAACAGAGTGAAATAAACCATACCATAAAGCATCCAAAAGTGGCATATCAGCCCAAAATCGTAGTGCCAAGATAATTGTACCCGTAAGCTCTATGAAAATAATACTAGCAAAAACGATTTTTAAAAAGCGAAAAATTCCGCTCATTCCTGGATAGTTGAGTGATTCTTTGAGAATTAAACGGTCGCGATAAGTAAGCCTTTTCCCTCGCATAATAGCCATAAAAGTAACCGCTGTCATATAGCCGATACCGCCGATTTGTATCAGAGCAAGAATAATAACATGTCCAAAACCTGTAAAATCAACTGGAGTATCTTTAACGATAAGTCCTGTTACACAAACCGCAGATGTAGCTGTAAAAATGGCATCTACAAATCGTAAATCACCATTATGTGCAAATGGCAGCATGAGTAGCAATGCACCAACAAAAACGAGAGTAACAAAGCTTATAAAAATTATTTTGACATCTTCTGTTTGCAGTGTAAATTCCTTATTTTTAGCAGTTTAACGAACGAGAACGAAATGGTACGCCTTATATACTTAAGTATATATAATTTAATGATGATTAGAGTGAAATTTTGAGGTGATTGAGAAGAATTGTAGAAACTAAATTCGATAGCAAAAAGGAGCTATCGAATTAAAATGAAATTAGCTGTTATCAGCCATCTCTTGAAGTTTAGCTTTATACGCTTCAAGATTAAAATCTTTTAGACGCGCAACACCATCTTCAACCGCTGCTTGAGCTACTGCTGAAGAAACCCATACAAGAAGTCTTTTGTCAAATGGAGATGGGATAATATACTCTTTTCCGTATGACATGTCAGTACGATTGTGTGCTTTTGCTACATAATCAGGCACTGACTCTTTTGCTAATGCTGCTAGAGCGCGAGATGCTGCCATTTTCATATTTTCTGTGATTTTAGTTGCTCTCACATCTAATGCACCACGGAAAATGAAAGGGAAACCTAAAACATTGTTTACTTGGTTAGCAAAATCACTTCTACCTGTTCCGATGATTAAGTCATCACGAACTGCTTTTGCAAGGTCAGGCATAATTTCTGGAGTTGGATTTGCACATGCAAAAATAATTGGATTTGCCGCCATTGAGCGAACCATGTCTTGCGTAATTTGCTCAGGACCTGAGAGACCCAAAATCATATCTGCATTTTTTGCTGCATCTTCTGGAGTACGGTCAGCTGTTTCAAAAGCAAACTCTAACTTTTGTGCATTTAAGTCAGTTCTTCCAGAGTGAATAACACCTTTTGAATCTAACATTGTGATGTTTTTAACGCCTAGTAATTTGTACATTTTTGCACATGCGATACCGCTTGCACCTGCACCGATTACAGTTACTTTCAAATCTTCCGCTTTTTTGCCAGACATCTCAAGTGCGTTAATCAAACCCGCAGTTGTAATAACCGCTGTTCCGTGTTGGTCATCGTGAAAAACAGGAATATTACAGATTTCTTTAAGTCTATCTTCAATTTCGAAACATTTTGGTGCTCCGATATCTTCTAAATTTATACCACCAAAAGTGTCTGCAATAGCTGCAACTGTAGCAATAATTACTTCTATATCTTTAGAATTTATTTCAATATCAATCGCATCAACATGTGCAAATGATTTGAAAAGAACACATTTTCCTTCCATAACAGGCTTACCAGCCAAGTGACCGATGTCACCTAAACCAAGAACAGCAGTACCGTCAGAAATAACAGCAACCAAGTTTCCTTTGTTTGTGTAGTCATACGCTTTATCGATATCTTTTTCTATTTCAAGACATGGGAATGCAACACCAGGGCTGTACGCCATAGCCAATTCTGCAACAGTATCACATGGTTTTGTGATAAGTGTTCCGATCTTGCCATTCGTGTCAAATTTATCACGAGCCTTATGATAATCCAGACTTTCTTGTTCGAATGTAGCCATATTTTAATTCTCCAATATTTGTTTTATTTACAAAAAGGATTTTATCTAACAATCAATTAACTACTCTTTTAACTGTTGCAAAAAGAAACACGAGCAAGGTAAAAAAGCAATTTAGTGTTACGAATAGATACAAGAGTCTGTTTTACATGCTCTATAAAAAGTAAGCTGTTGGCATGTGGAAGTTGTGGCATGTGCAAATAAGGTCTGACATGTGGGAATAGTGGCATGTGGAAATTTGATTATTTTACAACAATCCTATTTCGTCCACTTTTTTTTGCTTCATAAAGTGCATCATCCACTCTTTTAAAAGTTTTATGTGGGTCTTCGCCGATGTTATATTTTGTAAGACCAAAAGAAGCCGTTACATCAATTTTTTCTACTACTTTCGTGTTTTGTACATTGATTCTTACTTTTTCTATTATGATTTTTGCTTCATCAACACTTACATTTTTAAGCATAATTACGAACTCTTCACCGCCCCATCTTGCGATTAAATCATTCTCTCTTAACGAGTTTTTGAGTGTATTTGCTACAGATATAAGGGCTTCATCTCCAACTTGATGTCCATAGTTATCATTTATAGATTTAAAATGGTCGATGTCTGTCATAACTAAAACAAAATCCGTTTCTGCTTTTCTTTGATGTTTCGTTATAGAACCTATAACCTCATCAAAATGCGCACGATTATAAAGTTTAGTCAATGAATCAGTGATATAGAGTTCTGCAAGAAGTTTTTCATTTGTAATATCATGATAAACAGCATTAAATTCAAAAAGCTCACCATTTTCATCTAAAATAGGCGTTATTCTTGATTGAACCCATTTTGCTCCGCCACTTGCAGTTTTATTTTTTACTTCTCCACTCCAAGTTTTTTTACTTTCTATTGTTTTCCAAAGCTCTTTATAAGTGGCATCTGAAACTTCACCACTCTTAAATTTTGAGGCATTTTGACCTATAAGCTCTTCTTTAGTAAACTCAAAAAAGTCACAAAAAAGTGTACTCGCATCAATAATTGTCCCATTTAATGTTGTTTTCATTGTCATAATATTCTTATCTATTATCTCTTGGTCAGCTTCTAATTTATCATTGAGTTTATTTACTTTAGCTATTTCTTTATTGAGTGAAAGTTTTGTTTCATAGAGTTCACTTATATCATAGATAGAAATCATTACACTCGTTGGATTGTTCAAGCAAGGAGAGATAGTAACTTGCTGTTGCATAAATGCTAATGCAGAAGTGGTAACTTTATTTCGATTTATGGTAATGAACTTTGTGTTACTACTGGTATCATAAAAAGATGGGGTTTGAAGAGTGAGCGCAGTTCTTATCTTTCTAAGAAGAACTGTATAATTTAAATCTGGATAAAACTCTTGTAAATTTTTGCCTATAATTTCAATTTTTGATATTTGAGTATTGATTGCGAGCCATCGATTCCAATAAAGAACTGTAAAATTTTTATCAATAATCATATGCCCATTTTCAAGCGAGTCTAGCAAGACATCAGGATATTTTAATTCTATCATCCATAAATCTCTTCTATTTTTTTGTCTATCAAAATTTTTAATCTCTCAATTGCTTCATCTTTTGTAAGTATGTAAATACTACCATAAATTTTTTGGTCTTTAAATTCTAAAATAGTGCTGAT
Source organism: Sulfurimonas sp. (assembly GCA_041662265.1). GTDB lineage: Bacteria > Campylobacterota > Campylobacteria > Campylobacterales > Sulfurimonadaceae > Sulfurimonas. Next base: position 165,040 of record JBAZSV010000004.1, on the reverse strand, counting down.
TATAATAATTTTTGAGTAGTGATTCACATCTTTTATGTCTATAATTGAATTAGCATCCACAAGCTGAGATGATGGCACAAAAAATTGCACTTCCGTCCCAAGCTCACGAGTTAGGCGACTTACAATCGTTGAACTCAATATATTTGTTAATTCTATGACCGCATCATTGATATCATCTTTAGAGGGTCGAGTAAGACCATAAAGATGTTCACCGAGATTTTCTGCAGAGGCGTCACTCATAATAAACATACACTCTCCACCAAACTTTCCAGTAAAGAGCTGTTTTGTAACATAATACAACGACTGAGAGTCTATCTCTAATTTTACTCGTGATATAAGCTCAGAACTTTCACAAATTTCAATTTTAGGAATATGCATCGTTGCAAATGCACCCAAAAGATCTGCTAAATTTGCAGTTGCCGCACCAATAGATACATTCATAAACTCTTTTAGTGCGTCTATCTGGTCTTCATTAAATTCTTTACTCAACTGCATAACCTTTTATATCAATAAATCTTGTTGAAAAATTTGTAACATCTTCTCTTCGTTAATGGGTTTTGGGTACATATTTTTAGCACCAGCTTTTAGAACCCTCTGTTTCGCTTCATTTTGAATATCTGCACTAATGACTATTACCTGAGCATCTGCATCTATTGCTATAATTTGTTTTAATGCTTCATATCCATCCATGACAGGCATCGTCAAATCTAAAAAAACAACTCTCGGACTCTCAGCCTTAAAAATTGCAACGGCTTCAAGACCATTGGCTGCTTGAAACAGCTCAGCACTCGGCTCTATCTCTTTAAGACTCTTTATTACACCCATCCGAGCTAGTTTTGAGTCATCTACAATCAAAATTTTCAACAAACACCTCTTTTATCTCTACAACAATAATAGCCTTATTGTATAGTAGTTTTCATTAAGTTGACTTTTACTGCAATTATTATATATATATTTTCAAGAAAGGTCTAAGATGGGATGGACTATCAAGGTTACTGTGAACTGCTTAAAAAGCCTTGTCTATCATGTTATGAAAAGATATACATTCAAAAGAAATTTTATTTTTAGTAGCAATCCACATGCCAACGCTCAAGAAAAGAAAGAAATTGATTTTGCAGCACTTGCACAAAGTAATTAAATGATTGATTTACTTTTTGCATCTTCTTTTTCATAAAGATTTGCCAATTCTAAAAATCCACTTATGTAATGAGAGAAAAAAATCATAAATTTAACATCTTCTGTATCAAAATTACTCTCTTTATTAAGTAATTGTAAAACACCTAAAATATTTTTTTGTGAATCAAAGATAGGACAAGTTACAATATTTTTTGTTTGATAGCCTGTTTCTTTATCTATATCAGACAAAAAATGTGGATTTGAATATGCCTCATTTTCTATCACTGCCTCTTTAATTTTTATCGTATAACCAACTATACCCTTGTCGGATGCAACCACAATTTTTTCCACTCCATCCGCTAAAGTCGTCCAAAGTTCGCTCTTTTGCGCATCATAGATAAATATTGAACATCTTTGTGCACCAATAACATCTTTTACATACTTAGATATGAGAGGTAACCCCTCCATCAAAGAACTTTTACTTAACAATTCTCTGCCAAAATGTGCTAATTTAGAATAAGCACTCGAATATTTACTCATTTAAAAAGCCTTTACTATAAAAGTTGCTCAATACTCACACCATTATCTTGAATAAATTTTGAAATCGTGTCAGAGTGTGTATGTTCGTATGGTTTTGCATATACAATTCTTTTAATACCACTTGCAATAAGATTTTTGCTACATTCACTACACGGTTCTAAAGTTACATATATCGTAGCACCATCAATAGAAATTCCTTCTCTTGCCGCCCAAATAATTGCATTCATCTCAGCATGAATTTCGTATGTTTTTGACCATTCATGATGCTCAGTTGTATATTGATTATCCCAATAATCACAACAATTCATAAACCCTGCTGGAGTGCCGTTGTAACCTGTACTAAGAATGCGCCCATTTTTTACAATAACAGCACCCACTTGCTTTGATACACACTTAGAAGCACTTGCTATTTCAGTAGCAATATTTATAAAATTTTGATCATTTAACATATTTACTTTTCTCTACTTTTGAGCCCATCTTGCAATTTCCTAAAACATAATTATTATCAATTTTATGGTATTATATCGCAAAATTATACATATTTTGGAGTCTCACCCATGGATACAAAACAGATTAAAGCACTCATTCGTGATTTCGATGAAAGCGGTCTTTCTAAATTAAAAATCAAGCAAGAAGCTTTTTCGATTGAACTTGAAAAGGCTACAGGCTTAGTAACAGCACCAGTTTTTGCACCAGCTCCTATTGCTTCAGCTCCAGTAGCACACATAGCGGTTACATCATCAGCTCCAGTTGAAATCAGTGGAGATGCTATTCTTTCTCCAATGGTAGGAACATACTATTCATCTCCATCTCCAGATTCTCCAGAATTTGTAAAAGTCGGTGATACAGTGAAAAAAGGTCAAGTAGTTGCTATTTTAGAAGCTATGAAAATCATGAATGAACTTGAAGCTGACTTTGATTGTAAAATCCTTAAAATTCTTGCTTCAAATGGTCAAGCAGTTGAATACGATATGCCACTTTTTATAGTAGAAAAGATATAAATTTATGCGAGAAATCAATAGAATTTTAGTTGCTAATCGCGGAGAAATTGCTCTTCGTGCAATAAGAACAATTAAAGAAATGGGAAAAGAGGCTGTTGCAGTTTATTCAATAGCTGACAAGGGAAGTGAGTATCTAAAACTAGCGGATGCAGCTATTTGTATCGGCGATGGTCCAAGTAGTAAAAGTTACCTAAACATTCCTGCGATTATTTCCGCTGCTGAGATTAGTCACTGTGATGCAATTTTCCCAGGATATGGTTTTCTAAGTGAAAATCAGCACTTTGTTGAAATTTGTACGCATCATAATATAAAATTCATTGGACCAACTCCAGAAGTTATGGTTTTAATGAGTGATAAATCAAAAGCTAAAGATGTCATGGTTGCTGCGGGTGTTCCCGTAGTTCCAGGAAGTGATGGTGCGATTAGTGATATAGCCGATGCTAAAAAAAGAGCTGCAGAAGTTGGTTACCCAGTAATTCTTAAAGCTGCTCAAGGTGGTGGCGGTCGCGGTATGCGCGTTGTAGAAGAAGAGAGTTACTTAGAAAATGCATTTCTTGCAGCTGAGAGTGAAGCTATAACTGCATTTGGCGATGGCACTATTTATATGGAAAAATTCATAAAAAATCCTCGCCATATTGAAGTTCAAATCATGGCAGATGCACATGGAAATGTTCTTCACATAGGTGAGAGAGATTGTTCTATGCAACGCCGACACCAAAAGCTTATAGAAGAGTCTCCTGCTGTTGTACTCACACAAGAGGTAAGAGAAAAGCTTTGGGCTTCAGCTGTTCGTGCTACAAAATTTATAAAGTATGAAGGTGCTGGTACATTTGAATATCTACTCGATGCGAACCTAGATTTTTACTTTATGGAAATGAATACTAGACTTCAAGTTGAACATACTGTATCTGAAATGGTAAGTGATTTAGACCTTGTGAAAATGATGATTGAAATCGCCGAAGGTAAAAAACTTCCAGCGCAAGATACTATCACACTCAAAGGTCACTCGATTGAGTGTCGTATCACAGCGGAAGACCCAATCAAATTTTTACCTTGTCCTGGTAAAATCAACTCTTGGATTGCACCAGGTGGAAAAGATGTTCGTATAGATTCTCACGCACATGCTGGATATATTGTACCTATGATTTATGATTCTATGATTGGAAAACTTATTGTTTATGGTAAAACTAGAGAGGAAGCGATTGCAAGAATGCACAGAGCTTTAAGTGAATTTACTGTAACGGGTATAAAAACTACGATACCATTTCACTTGAAAATGATGGAAAATGAAGATTTTATATCAAATAACTTCGATACAAAATATTTAGAGAGATATAACGGTTAATTTTTAACCGTTATATCTAAAGAAAACTTAACTACCAGCCTCTTACAATCGCATGACAGCGAGTACAATCACGAATAACATCCGAATAAATTGATGCAGCTTCAAGCATATTTCCTTGAGTAAGATACTCACTCATTGACTGTAAATCTGTTTTTAGGTGTTGCGCACTTAAAAGAGTAACGCCAACAAGTTTTTTCTTATCAGCAGGTAAAGTTGCTTCAACAGATTTTTTATCATGGAACATCTCATTTGATGTTTCTATCTTTGCAATACCACTTACAACAGTAGCTTTATTATTATATAAAAACCCATCCTGAACTTCCAATAAGCCATCTCTCATCATTTTCATATTTGAGCCTATATCGTTTGCCTGTAAGCCTAAACTAACTAATATACTCAAACTAAGTACTAATTTCTTCATTTCTCCACCTTATAATGTATTAGTTTAATAATATCTAAACTAATCTTAAATATTAATCTTATCTTTATTTGCTTATATAATTTATTGTGAAATGTACCTAGTAATTTGAATTTAATTTACTAACAATTAATGAGAACCACATCCACCGCCACAACATCCGTTACTCGTTGCATCACTCATAGCAATTACAAAATTATTTCCAGCTTCTTGAACTTTAAACTGATGTTTGCCACAAAATTCATCATTCATATAATCTCTCATCTCAATTGACTTTGTAAGTGCTTCATCTTTTGATACCATTTCAAGATTATTTTTTAAATCACTTTTTTTGAAACAACCACATTCTTTTTCTATTACTATTTTAAACATTTTACTATCCTTTTATATTTTTTGGCATACTACCGTAAAGTGCTTTTTGTATTCTTAGTGCTTTCACATACATAAAATTTTAAGGATTTAATTATAGTTCTTAACCATTTCCACATGCCAAAACAGATATACTTCTATCTCACAAATCTTAGAATTTTTAAGATAGACGGAATTACAAGGAAACACAATGAAACAAAACGAATATTTAGAATTAGGACTCATCAACTGCTTACGCGTTGACAGACACACTCCGCATGGCATATTTTTAATGGCACTCGATGGAAATGATGTACTTTTGCCACAAGCGTATGTAACGGATACGATGATGGAAGATGACTTGCTTGAAGTATTTTTATACACGGACTCAGAAGACAGACTCATCGCTACAAATTTAAAGCCACATGCCATGCTTGATGAGTTTGCACTTTTTGAAGTTGTCGATGTTGCTCCTTTTGGTGCATTTGTAAACTGGGGGCTTTTAAAAGATTTAATGGTTCCAAATATGTTTCAAAAAACACCTTTCAAAGTGGGCGATAAAAGATTTCTCAAAGTAGTTTACGATGAGCGAACGCACCGCCTTGTAGGAACTGAAAAAATCGGCGATATTTTTGAAAAACGCGTCAAAGGTCTTACTCCAAATAAAGAAGTCAAAATCATCATCATTGCTAAAACTCCGCTTGGATTTAAGTGTTTGGTTGAAGATAAATATGAAGGGCTAATTTACCATAATGAAATATTTGAAAATATTGCGTTAGGTGACACAAAAACAGCTTTCGTAAAGACTATTAGAAAAGATGGAAATATTGACCTGAGTTTACGAAAATCTGGAACGAAAAAGAGTTCTGGCACAGGCGATATCGTTCTTGATTTACTGCAAGAAAATAATGGAATCATGCCATACAACTATAAAAGTGACCCAGAACTCATTAGAGGTGTTTTTGGCTTGAGTAAAAAAGAGTTTAAACGCTCACTCACAGCTTTGCAAGACGCTGGCAAGATAGAAGTTAAAGATACTGGAATATATATAAAAGGCTAAAAAATGGCAATAAAAAAGAAAAGTGTGGAACTTTCAGAGAAAAGTATAGCGTTTACAATGAATAAAATGTCTTATAAAGTTATCCGTTTTTATCCAACTGCAATGTCACTTGATGTGATGGTTCATGATGAAAATGGTGTAAAAATCGGTGTTCAGAACATTCCTTTTGCACATGTTACCAAAGATATAAAGAAATTAATCAAACCAAACTAACAAATTAAAAAATTCATTCATATTGCTTTAAATCAAAATATAAAAACATAAAAAGCATATAATTCCTCATTATTATAAAGGAATACAATGAGTGAATTTTTAGGTCAAAGGTCATCTTCAAGCCTACCAGAAGGTCATCCAGTAAAAGTTTATCTGGATGAAAATCGATTAATCAGAGAGTTAATATTTAAAATAAACAGCATAAATATAGAAGAAAAGAGTGAAGAGTTTACAAAACTCTTCTCAAAACTTTGTCTTGTTGAAAAACATTTTGCCAGAAAAGAGAATCAACTTTTCCCTTACCTAGAAAAATATGGTTGGACAAGTCCAAGTCAAAATATGTGGGCCTTTCATGATCAAATCAGAGATGAAATTAAAGCTGTACATGGTGCTATAAAATCTCAAAATATACTCAGTATAAGTCAAAATTTACACCGAGTTTTTGAAAGTTTAGAGCATATTTTACAAGTTGAAGAGGGAAGACTTTTACCAAGAGCTTTTAGTATGCTAAGTAGTGATGATTGGGAAGAGATGAGAGGTGGTGATGAAGAGATAGGCTGGATGTTTGATGAAGCACCTCCTGCTTTTCCTGCCGTAAGTGAACAAGACTATATACATCCAAGTCAAGATACAAAAAAAAGAAAACTCCCTTTCTCTCTTGATGATAGAATCAAGCTTGATGAGGGGTTTTTGCTTCCTGATCAGATTAACTGGCTTCTTAAATTTATGCCTGTTGATATCACTTATGTGGATGAAAACGATATTGTCCTATTTTATAACCGTGGAGACAACAGAGTATTTCCAAGAAGTGCTGGAATTATCGGTAGAGAAGTAAAGTTTTGTCATCCACCTAAAAGTGTTGATCAAGTTTTATTGATACTCAGAGAATTTAAAGCCGGAAGAAGAGATGAAGCGGAATTTTGGATAACATTTAAAGGGAAGTTTATTCACATCAGATACTTCGCTATTAGAGATGACGATGGTGCATACAAAGGGGTAATAGAAGTAAGCCAAGATGTCACACATATTAGAGGTCTTGAAGGTCAACAAAGATTACTTGACTGGGAATAAGTTGAAATTTATATAATTTTTGATAAAAAATCTCAGCGAAAGCTGAGATAATAGAATATGCTCTTTATGAATGAGGTAAAAGACCATACAAGGAGAATCGTAGTTGCATTATATATCTCATTTGTTACAAAAGTGTTAACGGAGTTGTATCTATTTTTTGCTAATATACATATTTAGCACAAGCAACAAAGGAATGAATATGAAAGTTTATAACTCGTTAGAAGAAGTAAGACAAGACATAGATATACTCGACACAAAGCTTGTCGATATCATAGCTGAGAGAATGCAGCTTATACGCCATGTTGCAAAGTTTAAGAATAGTGTTGAAGAAGTTAAAGCTGAAGATAGGATAGAGTTTATTTTACAAAAAGCGCGTCATCAAGCTATAGAACTTGGACTCTCTCCAAATTTGATATCAGAATTATTTACGATTATGATTAACGAAATGGTTGAGACAGAAATATCAGAATTTAGAAACAAAGAAGCATTTTAAATAAAAAAGAGGAGATAAGCCTCTTTTTATTTATAACGATAAGTGATTCGTCCCTTATCAAGACTATACGGTGTTAGCTCAAGTTTAACACGGTCACCTGGTAATATTTTAATATAATGCATACGCATTTTTCCTGCTATATGACATAAAATAATATGTTTATTTTCTAATTCAACACGAAATGTTGCATTAGGTAAAGCCTCTATAATCTTGCCATCAACTTCGATAACATCCGATTTAGCCATTATATATTCCTTACTTCTCTATGCAAGAGATAAAATTTCAGCTTTACCGTTGATAACTGCAACAGTATGCTCATAGTGTGAACCGCGCAAACCATCGGCACTAACAACATCCCACTTATTTTCTAAAATAATTGGTTTGGAATCTTTTTGACAAATCATTGGTTCAAGACAAAAAACCATTCCGTTCTTAATCTTTGGACCTGCTTTAGCATCTTTTCCATCTAAATAATTTGGTATTTCTGGCTCTTCATGAGGTTTTTTTCCTATTCCATGTCCGCAAAAACTATGAAGTGGAACAAAACCACGAGACTTAATAAATTTTTCCATTAATAAAGAAAGCTCTTTAAATCTCATGCCTTCTTTGATTTCACCTATTGCATAATAAAGGGTGTCTTTAGCACATGCAATTAAATCTTCATCTTCTTGACTTATTTTTCCAACTGCTACTGTTATAGCAGCATCACCAAAATATCCACCCAGTTCAGTTCCGATGTCATAACCTATAACATCACCTTCTTTGAGTTTATAATCAGTTGGAATGCCATGAATAATGACTTGATTGAGTGAAGTACAAACAGCATTAGGAAAGCCATAAAGACCTTTAAAAGAGGGCTTCGCACCTTGACTTAGAATATAATTCTCAGCCATAGCATCAAGTTCTTTTAAAGAGACTCCTACTTTTGTGTTTACACGAAGAAGTTCTAAAGCACCGCCAACAATTTTGTTAGCAGCTCTTAGTTTTTGGATTTCATCATTTTTTCTAAGCGCAATCGCCATTTTTATAGACCAACCGCACTTAATGTTTCATATTTACTCATATATATCTGAGCTTCTATTTTTCTCATCGTGTCAAGTGCAACTTGAACAACAATTAAAACTGCTGTTCCACCAAAAAAGAATGGAACACCCATTCCTTTAATAATCATAAATGGCAGTGTTGCAACAAGACCAAGGTAAAGAGCACCCGTAAAAGTTAATCTACTAGCAGTTTCATTTAAGAAATCTTTTGTAGCTTCACCAGTACGAATACCTGGAATAAATCCGCCTTGTCTTTTTAAATTATCAGATATATCTTTTGCATTGAATGTAATTGATGCATAAAAGAATGCAAAAAATACAACAAAAACAAATGTCAGAAAGTTAAAAAAGTAGCTATTTGGATGCAAAAAGTCAGCAATACCTTGAATAGTAGGATTAGTACTACTCGATAATACTGTCATAGGAAACATTAATATAGCACTAGCAAATATAACTGGAATAACACCAGCTAAGTTTACTTTTATAGGAATATAGTTCATTACTCTTTTGTTTTGGTTTTGCATCATAGTCTTCTTAGCATAAGTAATAGGAACACGACGCTCACCCAATTCAACATAAATTATCACTGCAATAGTACCTAGGATAAGAGCTAATATAGCAATTACAGTAAGAAAGTTCATAGCACCAGTGTTTACCATAGTTACAGTTTGACCTATAGCATTTGGAATTGCTGAAACTATACCAGCAAAGATAATAAGTGAAATACCATTACCAATTCCGCTCTGTGTGATTTGCTCACCTATCCACATTAATAACATAGTTCCTGCTAACATTGAAACAGCAGAAAGTAAAATAAATGTATTGTGATCAGCCAATATTGCGCTATTTCCACTTGGTCCTGTTAAACTTTGAAGTCCAACACTTACCCCAATTGCTTGAATTATAGTAATTACAATAGTCGCATAACGAATAATTTGCATATACTTAACCATACCATCACGTTCTTTTTTCATTTGCCCTAAAGTAGGAAATGTAGCAGCTAAAAGCTCCATAATAATTGAAGCAGTGATATAAGGCATAATTCCAAGTGATATAATAGAAAGTCGCTCAATAGCATTACCACTAAACATATTAAATAAGCCTAGAGCATCTGATTGATGTGAATTGAAGAATGAAGCTATAACAGTAGTATCTACGCCTGGAACTGGCACATATGCCAGTAGGCGATAGATAAATAAAAACCCTATTGTAATAAGTATCTTATTAACCAGATTTTTATTCACGACTAGTTACCAGTTGTAGTAATGTTTTCGTCTTTAATTTTTGATGCTAAATCTTTCGCAGTAGCACCAACTAATTTAACTTTAGTAACCATAGCACTGATTTTATGAACACTACGAATTGATTCCATAGTAATTTCAGCTAACTCAGCTACAGCACCAATTTTTTCAACATTGATTACATAAGGTTTTACAACACGAGAAGTAAATCCAATTTTTGGCAATCTTCTTGCAAGTGGAGTTTGTCCACCTTCAAAGTTTCTTTTTCTTGAACTACCAGAACGAGCAGTTTGACCTTTTCCACCACGAGTAGAAGTCTTACCCATACCAGAACCTTGTCCACGACCTACTCTTTTACGAGAAGATGTCGAACCCTCAGCAGGTGTTAAATTTTCAATACCCATTTTCTATCCTTTTATACGAGACAGTGCTTCAATTGTAGCACGCACGAGTGTGTTTGGATTGTTAGAACCAATTGATTTGGTAAGTATATCTTTAACACCGGCAAGCTCAAGTACATGACGCGCAGCTCCACCAGAGATAACACCAGTACCCTCAGATGCTGGCTTTAATAAAACGCGACTAGCGTTATATTTATGCTCAATATCATGTGCTATTGTTGAACCTTTAATTTTAACAGTTGTTAAATTTTTAAAAGCATTATCAACAGCTTTACGAATAGCATCTGGAACTTCTTTAGCTTTACCAACACCATATCCAACAGTACCTTTTTTGTTACCTACAACTATAAGTGCAGTAAAACGAAAACGGCGACCACCTTTTACAACTTTAGTTACACGACCAATATTTACAATTGATTCTTCAAATTCATCTCTATTGATTTCCATCTTGGCCCCTAGAACTTAATTTCGTTAGCACGAAGTGCGTCACCAAATGCAGCAATTACGCCGTGATATTGGTAACCATTACGGTCAAATACTATTTCAGAAATATTAGCAGCTTTAAGCGTAGCAGCAAATGCAACACCTAGTGCAGCTGCACCTTCTCTGTTTGATTTATGACCAGTTGACTTTGAGTGAAGAGCAGCTACAGTTGTAGCAGTTACATCATCAATAGCTTGTACACTTATATAACGATTTGAACGAAATACAGAAACACGAGGAAGTGAAGCACAACCAGATATTTTTGCACGAATACGACGCTTACGCTTTAAGCGATTAGCAACTTTGCTTTTTAATACTTTAGCATTCATTTATACTTCCCCCTTATTTCTTAGAAGTTTTACCGGCTTTACGCGCGATATGCTCTTCCATGTATTTAACACCTTTACCTTTGTAAGGCTCTGGTGGACGGAAAGAACGAATTTTAGCAGCAACTTGACCAAGAGCTTGTTTGTCATGACTTTTAATCGTAATAACATTTTTCTCTACAGTAGCTTCCATACTTTCTGGCAATTCAAAATTAATATCGTGTGAAAAACCTAGTTGTAAGTTAAGCACATTGCCATTTACTGCAGCGCGGTAACCAACACCATTAATTTCTAATTGTTTTGTATAACCAGTAATCAAACCAGTTACTATATTTGCAGATAATGCACGGTATGTACCCCAAAAAGCTCTATGAGTTTTTGCATCTGACAAAGTGCTAAAAGTTAAAGTGCTTCCATCAATTGTAAAAGCAACATTTCCTTTTGTATCTAAATCAACACTATTGCTACCTTTAGCAAAAGTTATAACATTTCCATTTGAACTAACATTAACATCAGCAGTACATTCTACTGGCAATTTTCCAATTCTTGACATGCTATCTCCCTACCAAACCGTACACATAACTTCACCACCAATGCCAAGCTCATATGCTTTGTCATTTGGTAGTACGCCATGTGATGTACTTACTATAATTGTTCCATAACCATTTTTAAAACGCTTAATTTCTTCTTTACCTTTGTAAACACGACGACCAGGCTTAGAAACTCTTTTAAGTTCATTAATTACAGTTTTACCTTGTTCATTGTATTTAAGTACAACTTTTATAGTTTTTTTAATGCCATCTTCTACAACATTACAACTTTCAAGGTAACCTTTGTCCACTAAGATATTAGCTACTGCTTCAACACTCTTAGAGTGAACTAAAGTAGTAACAGGTAATCTTCTCATACCAGCATTACGAACGCGAGTTAAAGCATCCGATACTAAATCATTTATCATTTATTTTCCTTGTTAACAATTAGGAGTTTCAGGTGAAAGGCTTGTGCCTACCAGCTTGACTTTCTAACGCCTGGGATTAATCCCTCATTTGCCATTTTTCTAAAGCAAACACGACAGATACCAAAATCACGAATAACAGAGTGTGGACGACCACAAATCTGACAACGAGTATAACCACGAACTGTAAATTTTGGAGTTCGTGCCGCCTTAGCGATCATTGACTTTTTAGCCATTAGTTGCTCCCTTTAGTAAAAGGCATACCCATTTTCTCTAAAAGAGCAAATCCAGCCTTATCAGAATCAGCAGTTGTAACAACTGTAATATTCATACCATGAATTTGCATGATTGAATCATAACTAATCTCTGGAAAAATCAATTGTTCTTGTAATCCAAAGTTGTAATTACCACGACCATCAAAACCATTTCTAGGAACACCACGGAAATCTTTTACACGAGGAAGTGCAATAGAAATCAAACGGTCTAAAAAGTTGTACATGTTTTCACCACGAAGTGTAACACGGATACCAACTGGCATACCTTCACGAACTTTAAAACCTGCAACAGATTTTTTAGCTATTACAGTACTTGCTTTTTGACCAGCAATAGCAGTAATAGTATCTTCAATGTTTTTTATAAGTTTGTTATCTTTCATAGCAAAACCAGCACCAACAGATATTACTATCTTATCAAATGAAGGAACTTGCATAGGATTTTTAATTCCTAATTCAGCTTGTAACTCAGATTTTAAACCTAAATATTTTTCTTTAAAACGAGCCATCTAATTATGCCTCCACTTTTCGTACATTTGAAACATCTATAGGCATTTCTTTATTTAAAAAGCCACCTTTAGTGTTATCTTCAGTTGGCTTAATAGCTTTTTTAGCTATTTTACAACCCTCTACGATAACCTTGTTTTTCTTAGGCATAACTGCTAAAACAGTTGCCTTCGTTCCACGATCATCTCCAGCGATAATTTCTACAGTATCGCCTTTTTTGAAATTAAACTTTGCCATTAAACAACCTCCGGCGCAAGAGATACAATCTTCATAAATCCAGCGTAACGAACTTCACGACCAACAGGTCCGAAGATACGAGTACCGATAGGCTCTCTTTTGTCATCAAGTATAACAGCTGCATTGTCATCAAAACGAATAAGAGAACCGTTTTCACGCTGAATCTCTTTTCTTGTTCTAACGATAACAGCTTTTACTACTTTACCTTTTTTAACTTTAGAAGTTGGAGCCGCTTTTTTTACAGAAGCGATAATAACATCGCCAACAGTAGCGTAGCGACGCTTAGAACCTCCAAGTACCTTAATACACATAATCTCTTTTGCACCTGTATTATCAGCTACATTTAAACGGGTAAAACCTTGTATCATTATTCTGCTCCTGATACAACTGTTTTAAGTCTAAAAGATTTAGTCTTAGAAAGTGGACGACATTCGATTGCTATAATCTGGTCTCCAACTTTTACTTCATTTCGTTCATCATGTACTAAGTACTTTTTGAAACGCTTTACAACTTTATGGTAACGAGGGTGCATTACACGACGCTCTACCAGTAAAGATACTGTTTTATCGCCTGCAATTTTAACTACACTACCTTGAATTTCACGCTTATGTGTCATCATCAGCCCCTAGTTTGATACTGCAGTAAGTGCAGTATTGATTCTAGCAATGTCTTTTTTTGCAACACTTAATTCATTAGTGTTAGTCAATTGCATCATCTTTTGTTTAATTTTTAAAGTAAAAAGTTCAGTCTTTTTTGCTTTAAGCATAGCTTGAAGTTCAGCTGAATTTTTATCTGCTAAATCAGAATATTTCATTGTTCATCTCCGCAGTGATTATTTTCGTTTTGAATGGCAACTTGTGCATTGCAAGAGTTAATGCTTCACGAGCAAGTTCTTCTGGTACACCAGCCATTTCAAAAATTATACGACCTGGTTTAATGTTCATTACCCATTGATCAACTGAACCCTTACCCTTACCCATACGAGTTTCAAGAGGTTTTGCAGTTAATGGTTTAGCTGGGAATACACGAATCCAAATCTTACCATTTCTTTTTATGTGACGAGTTGCAGTAATACGAGCCGATTCAATCTGACGAGAATTGATACGACCTGCTTCTACAGCTTTAAAAGCAATGTCACCAAAAGCTAACTTATAGCCACTACGAGCATAACCACGGTTACGCCCTTTCATAACTTTACGATATTTCGTTCTTTTTGGCATCAACATGATTATTCAGCCTTTGCGCTATCGCGTCTAGGAGCACGCTTCGGACGACGCGTCTCTTTATTTGTATTTTCTTCTTTTGCTTCTGCAGGGATACCCTTAGTAAGCACTTCACCTTTAAATATCCATACCTTTACACCAATACAACCATAAGTAGTATGCGCTTCAGCAAAACCATAATCGATTTTAGCACGTAAAGTATGAAGTGGAACACGACCTTCTAAATACCATTCAGTACGAGCCATCTCTGCTCCACCTAAACGACCAGAAACAGAAACTTTAATACCTTTAGCACCAGAGCGTTGCGCACCTTGCATAACTTTTTTCATAGCACGACGAAATGCTACACGACGCTCAAGTTGAGTAGCTACATTTTCAGCAACAAGTTGTGCTGAAGTTTGAGCTTTTTTCTCTTCTTTAATATTTACAGATACATCTTTACCTATAAGATTTTGAAGAGAAGTTTTAATCTTCTCAATGTCTGCACCTTTTTTACCGATAATGATACCAGGACGAGCAGCAACAATAGTTACGCGAAGTCTCTTAACTGTTCTTTCTATAATGATGTTAGCAACACCAGCATAGTAAAGTTCTTTTTTTAGATATGTACGAATCTTGTGATCTTCACCTAAAGCTGCTGGTGCAGTTTTAAAATTAGGAAACCAACGGCTTTCCCAATTTCTGTTGATACCAAGACGTAAACCAATAGGATTAACTTTTTGACCCATATTATTTACCCTCTACTTCTACTAATATATGTGCTGTCGGCTTTCTGATTCCTGATGCCATACCACGAGCTCTTGGACGAAATCTCTTAAGTACTGGACCATTGTCAACACGGCACGATGTAACAACACAATCTTCTGCTTCATTACCACTATTAGCAACTGCTGATGCAAGTACTTTAGCAATAATTTTTGCTGCCTTATTTGGAGTAAATTCTAAAGCTGCTAATGCTTTTTCAGCATTCATACCTTGAATCTCTCTTGCAATAAGACGAGATTTGATAGGTGAAACACGGATAAATTTTAATAATGCTCTAGCCATGATTAACCTACCTTTTTCTGTACAGAACCTTTATGGCCCTTGAATGTACGAGTTGGTGCGAATTCACCTAATTTATAACCAATGTGATTCTCTGTAACATATACAGGAACAAATTGGCGACCATTATGAACATTGAATGTTAAACCAACCATATCAGGTAGAACAACACTTCTACGAGACCATGTTTTAATAGGTTTTTTGTTATTGTCAGCCTTAGCTTCAATAACTTTTTTCATCAAGTGATCATCTACAAATGGACCTTTTTTTACTGAACGAGCCATTATTAACCTACCCTTTTAGCATTTGGTTTACGGCGAGTAATAATAAGTTTATCACTAGCTTTCTTGTGACGAGTTTTAGCGCCCTTCGTTGGTTTACCCCATGGAGTAACTGGATGACGACCTGAGTTCGTTTTACCTTCACCACCACCATGCGGGTGATCAACAGGATTCATTGCAGAACCACGAGTCTGAGGACGAATACCCATATGACGAGAACGACCAGCTTTCGCGATAACTATATTGATATACTCTTCGTTTCCAACAGTTCCAACAGTAGCTAAACACTCACCTAAAACTAAACGCATTTCAGAAGATGGCATACGAAGTGAAACATATTTTCCATCACGACCCATAATTTGAGCTGAAGTACCAGCAGAACGAACCATTTGTCCACCCTTGCCAACTTTTAACTCAATATTATGAACAACTGTACCAACTGGGATACTCTTTAGTTTCATAGCATTACCAGGCTTAACATCTAAGCCAGATTCAGCAGAAGATATAACATCACCAACATTTAAACCCTTTGGTTGAAGTATATATCTTTTGTCACCATCAACATAGCTGATAAGTGCTATACGACAGTTACGGTATGGATCATACTCGATAGCTGCAACTGTACCAGGGATATCAAACTTATTTCTTTTGAAATCTATGATACGGTAAAGTTTTTTAGCACCCGCTTGTTTATGGCGAGAAGTAATACGACCATTATTATTACGACCTGCATGAGCTGGTAGTTTAATTAATAACGAACGAACACTTGCTTTTGCAGTAATATCAGAATTTTCAACATTAGTGTAAAAACGACGACTTGGAGTTGTTGGTTTATAAGATTTTATTGCCATATTAAACCGCCAAACTTTCTATTTGTGCACCTTCAGGTAATTTAACATAAAACTTTTTAAAGTTATTTTGTTTACCAGCCACACCACGGAATTTTTTTGTTTTTCCGCTTTGATTAAGTGAGTTAATATTTGTTGGAATAATTCCAAAATACTCACGAAAAACCTCTTTAAGACCCATTTTTGTCATACGAGGAGAAGTTTGAACAACGATTACACCGTCTTCTTGCATAGCAAGAGTCTTCTCTGTATATATTATTGACTTTATATCTGTAATATCTGCCATTATTTAGCCTCGCTCACAAGACTTTCCCATACTGCTCTTTCGATCACGATTGAACGATAATTAGCAGCTAAGAAAGCGTTTAATTCATTAGATTCTATTACATAAGAAGCAGCGATATTTTCAAACGCTAAATATGTTGGTTCATCTAAAATAGACTTAACTAAAAGTACATCTCTTTGGTTAAGTTGTTTAAACATTGCATATGCATCTTTAGTTTTACCTGATGCAATTTCAATGCTATCCATTATGAAAAGCGTGCCATTTTGTGCATGCTCATTCAAAGCAAAGTGTAAAGCAAGTTTTTTTTGCTTTTTATTTACTTTTTGATCATAGTTACGGTTGTTGTTTGGACCAAATGCTTGACCACCACCAACAAAAACAGGAGAACGACGAGAACCTGCACGAGCACGCCCGCCACCTTTTTGAGCCCATGGTTTTTTACCACCGCCTCTTACGCCTGCACGAGTTAAAGCAGTTGCACTATTAGCACGCTGTGCTGCCTGAGCTGACTTAACATACAAGTATAAGTTATGAGGATTAATTCCTGCAAAACTTTCTGGTAGAGCTAATTCAGAAGCTCTTTGCATTTTTTCATTTAGAATAATTGCACTCATTATCTAGCTACCTTTAAACGACCTAAAGCACCATTAGCACCTGAAACAGAACCAGCTACAACTAAGATTTTATTCTCAGCATCGTAAGAGATTATTTCATTTTTAACACTATTTTTTGTGTTACCGTATTGTCCAGGCATTTTTTTACCCTTCATTACACGACCTGGCCACTCAGCATTACCAATTGAACCTGTTCTACGACCAAATCTATGACCATGTTCCGCAGGACCACCACTAAAATTCCAACGCTTCATAGCACCAGTAAAACCGCGACCTTTTGTATTAAAAGACGCTTGAACTACTTTTGCTTCGATTAATGGAGTTAAATCTAAATCACCAGCTTCGCTATTTGCTACATCCATTGTAGCAAAACGATTAAATTCAGAAGAAAGTGTATATTTTTTCTGCTGACCTTCAATTGCTTTATTGATTCTTTTACCACTATTGTAAGCTACAATCGCAGTACCTTCGTTCACTTCACATACCTTAGCATCTAATACTCTTAAAAGAGTAACAGCTTTACTAGGAACTGTGATTGTACGGCTCATACCTATTTTTTCAACAATATATTCCATGACCCTCTCCTTACTTATCCATAGAGCGGACTTCAACATCCACTTCAGGTGCAAGATCTAGTTTCATTAGAGAATCAACTGTTTCTGGCGTAGCAGATATAATGTCGATAACTCTAGCGTGCATACGAATTTCAAACTGCTCACGAGAACTTTTGTTAATGTGTGGAGATTTTAATACCGTATATTTACGAATCTTTGTTGGCAAAGGTATTGGACCACGAATTACCGCGCCTGTACGCTTTACAGCCTCAACTATTGATGCAACGGATCTGTCAAGAACGCGGTGATCGTAAGCTTTTAATTTTAAACGAATTTTTTCCATGTTTTTCCTTCTAAAGAACTCGTCAGGTCTAGCCTAACTATTTTAAGGGACGCGAATTGTAGCAAGATTCATATCTATATTCAAGGTTTTAGGGCATAAAATATGAAATATATTAAAATATACTTCCTTTTATAAAGGAAATGTTAGAATATGAAAAATATTTTTAGGAAGATATTATGGAAGTTTTACTTGAAGAATTTTACAAAACAGATATATATTTAGAAAAGTTTCATTATAGAAAAGTTTTTATTGAAGAAAAAAGCTACCAAATCAATGGAATTACGCAAAGTGGGAAAACAAAACTCATAAAAAGTTACCTTTTGTCACTAAAAAAAAATACCTATCTTTACATTGATTGTAACGACATTAGAATTAATATCGATGCATTAAACAAAAATCTTCCAACTTTTTGTATAGAAAATAAAATTGATGTACTTGTACTTGATAATTATACCGACACGATAAAGTTTGCAAATGTTTCTCAACTTATCATCACTTCACAAATTCATTATGAAATAGATTTTTTAGAAACGCTTACACTCTATCCATTAGATTATGAGGAGTTCTTAGCATACGAACATAAATATGATTCAAGTGCACTGAATCATTTCTTTAAACTCGGTGGACTTCCGTCTATGCATAAAGTAAATTCAGATGAGAGAAATATATACATACAAAAAACACTCAAATATGCACTTGATGTAATGGAATTTGACATACTCTGCTTTTGTGCAAAAATGATGTCACAAAAAGTTTCTCCTTTTAGCGTTTATGAAAGACTTAAAAATAGTAGAAAGATATCTAAGGACAAACTCTACAAATCCTACGAAAATTTGGTTGCTAAAAAATACATCCATCTTTTAGAGAAGATTAACCATCCAAAAGCCATTAAAAAACTTTATCTCTGCGATATCTCTTTAAAAACTGCACTCACTATTGATAAACATTTCGGACGACTTTTTGAAAATATGATTTACTTAGAATTACTCAAGTCAAATAGAGAATGCTATTACGATGATGGTATAGATTTTTATATTCCACATGCCGAGGAAGTAATTCTGTGTATGCCTTTTACGGATGAAAGATCACTTTTTAAGAAAATTGAACAAATTGAAGGATTTATATTTAGCTATCAAGTAAAAAAAATTACAATGATTACAATGAACCGCGAAGCAAAAGTATCACATCCGCTTTCTAAAATAGAGATGATTCCATTTGATATATGGGCTTTAGGAGACTGATTAAAAATATTACAAATAAAAAACCAAAATCAGAATGTTTTTTGCTACAATAAGCAAAATATCTAAAGAAGGATTTTGTTTCATGTTTTTTTCAAATAAAAATGACAACAATAAGATAAAAGAGCTAGAAGAGAAAATTGCTTCTCTTCAGAATGAGGTAGAATTTTATAAAGAAACAGCAAGTTTTTCTCAGGAAGAGATGCTAGTTGTTCTTGATAGTAAAGGGGAATTTTTATTTCAAAATGAGAAAGCTTCTTCAACTATAGAAGATCCTCAAATGCTCGCAACAGAACTAAAAAAAGGCAATAGCGTTATTGAGTTAAATCATTGCACAGGCAAGAGCGTCTCACGCAAACTTAAAAATGGTGCAACACTTTATAGAATTATAAAAACAGATATGAGAGATACTCGTGATAGCAGTATTTTAAGTCTTCACCAAAAAGCTATAACTATGGCTTTAACTGACACACAAAAAACATTTTCACAAATGTTAGATGAACTCAAAGTTATGAAAAGTGAATCAACTGCAATTGCAAGTGAATCTAAAGACGGCTTAGTCCTCATAGAACAATCAGCTGACGCGATGGATAAATTGAGTGAACACATGGAAGAAAACATGCATGGTATGCGCTCTTTAAATCAAAGAAGTAGTGAAATATCTACCGTTATCTCTCTCATTCAAGGCATTGCAGACCAAACAAATTTACTCGCTTTAAATGCTGCGATTGAAGCAGCAAGAGCCGGTGAGCATGGACGAGGCTTTGCGGTTGTAGCTGATGAAGTCCGTAAACTTGCTGAAAAAACTGCAACAGCTACAAAAGAGATATCTTTGGTTGTAAAAGCAATGCAACAAGAGACGGACCAAGCCGAAGCAAATACAGGAAGTGTCAATACACTTGTTGTTGATACGAAAGAAAAAATAGAAGATTTAAATATAAAAATTCAATCCTTTGAGGCAAACGCTTCTCGTAGTCAATATGAAGTTGAGCACATAAGCAATAAAATCTTTACATCTTTAGCAAAAATTGACCATGTTATCTATAAGCATAATGTGTATGCATTGATTTTTGGTGAAGAACATAACTTTAAAGCTTCCTCTCATAATGAGTGTCGTTTAGGACAATGGTACGGTCATGGTGTAGGCAAAGAAAATTTTTCTAAGATGCCTTCTTATCCTAAACTTGAAAGTCCACATGCCATAGTGCATGAACAGGCAAATCTACTGGCGAATGAATGCGGTGGTGAAAAAATCTTATGTTCTAAAGAGATTATAGAACAGAGAATTCGTGCTATAGAAGTTGCGAGTGGTGATGTATTTAAATATCTTGATGCACTCGTAGAAGAGAGAGCTAATGAAGTAATGCACCAAGCTGCAAAATATTTATTCCACAAAGGAAAGTAATTATGAATACAAAACTAGAAACAATAGTTATCATAGATGATGAAAACGATATATTACTCTTATTAGAAAAATATCTTACTCGTGAGGGCTATAAAGTTTTAACCTTCGATAATCCCATAACTGCTATCTCTTCACTTCCAAAAGAGACAGACATCGTGCTCTTAGATATTATGATGCCACAAATGAATGGTCTGGAGGTACTTCCAAGACTTTTAGAAAAAAACCCAAATATTAAAGTGCTTATGATGACTGCCTACTCTACTCTTGATAAAGTTCTCAATGCTCACAGATATGGGGCTAATGACTATATAATGAAACCTTTTCCTTCTTTAAGTACTCTGAGTAAAAAAATCGAAGAAGTTTTGAAAAAGTAAGATATGCATTCAAAAGAGCTCTCTATTCTTTTCGTTGAAGACGATGAAACCATACGAATTGAATTAGCAAATTTTTTAAAAAAGCAATCCTTTAAAAATGTTGTGGTAGCTCAAAATGGCGAAGAAGGCTTGAAAAAGTACCATGAGCATAAACCAGATATCATACTTACTGATTTAAGAATGCCTATTATGGATGGACTTGAAATGTCCAAAGAAATTAAAGCTATAGATGCAAATATTCCTATACTCTTAATCACCTCTTTATTTGAAAAAGAGGTAACAGAAGCGGCTGTTGATATAGGAATAGATGGCTATTTATTTAAGCCTATCTCTCTTGTCAGACTTGAGATGATTTTAAATAAATATATTAGTCGTATTTTGTTACAAAAAGAATTCAAAAGTGAACATAAACTTTTGGAAGAGTACAAAGGTGCGATAGATGTAAGTGCTTCTGTGAGTAAAACAGATACACTAGGCGTAATAACCTATGTAAATGACGCATTTTGCAAAATGTCGGGGTATTCAAGAGAGGAACTTGTAGGGCAAAAACACAGTCTTGTTAAACATCCTGATACCAAATCAAAAACTTATTTAGACATGTGGAAAACTATAATAAATAAAAAAGTATGGCAAGGAAGAGTCAAAAATCTTAAAAAAAATGGCGAGACATATTACGAATATTCAGTTATCGTTCCCATCTTAAATGAAGAAGATACCATACAGGAATATATCGCTTTGAGACAGGATATAACAGATTTATATCACAACGAGCAATATCTAAAAAAGCGCATCGATGAGGAAGTGAAGAAAAATCTTCTTGAAGAAAAGTTTTCCATTATAGGGAGAATGGCAGCAGGAATAACACACGAAATAAATACTCCCCTCACCTACATTAGAGGTAATTTAGAACTAATGATACAAGATATAAATAACCTAGATGATAGTATTGAACAAAAAGATTACCTAGCAGATGACAGCAAAATTGCGTTAGAGGGTGTAAACAGAATTGCCAGTATTGTAGAATCTATGCGGGAAATGGCATCGCAAACAAAAGAGATTTCTAAACCAAATAATGTTTACGCTTCTTTAATAACTGCACTCACACTCTCTTATAACAAAGCAAAACAAATATCTCAAATACGCATTCAGAATGAACCTTTTTTTATAGGAATGTATAAAGAAAAATTTAATTTTATAGCCGATTTTCAAAAACAAAGAATCGAACAGGTTTTCATTATCATTATAAATAATGCGCTTGATGCACTCAAACATAAAGATGATTTTAATTCAAGACTACTTGAAATAACCATTGAAAGTGAATTTGAATTTATTGTTCTCAGATTTAAAGATAACGGTGGTGGAATAAATGAAGATATTTTATCTAAAATTTTTGACCCGTTTCAAAGTTCTAAAGAAGAAGGTGGAATGGGCATAGGTCTCAATGTCGCAAAACGCATCATCAAAGACCATGGTGGAAAAATAATTCCTACAAACCACGAAAATGGTGCACTTTTTGAAATCTATCTACCAAAACCTATCCAAAAAGATAAACTATGCTCTGCGGAATAGATGAAGCTGGAAGAGGTCCTCTTGCTGGTGATTTAGTTATAGCTGGTTGCATTTTAGGCTCTTTTATCGAAGGCTTAAATGATTCAAAAAAACTAAGTGAAAAAAAGAGAGAATTTCTTTACGAACTTATTATCAAAAATTCTCAGTACCACATCGTAAAATTTTCTGCGCTGGAGATAGACACCCATGGAATTTCCACATGCCTAAAACGAGGACTTGAAGAAATTATGAAAAGCTTGGCATGTGGAAATTATCTTTTTGATGGAAACACTACCTTTGGTGTCAAAGGTTTAGAGACGATGGTAAAAGCCGATGGGAAAGTTGCAGAAGTCAGTGCCGCTTCCATTTTAGCAAAAGTAACCCATGACAGAGACATAGTTGCCATGTCAAAAATATATCCCGAGTACGAGTTTGAAAAACACAAAGGTTATGGCACAACTCGGCATGTGGAACTTATAAAAAAGTACGGATATTGCGAAATACACAGAAAAAGTTATAAACTCAAAGCACTAGAAGCGACACTTTTTTAAATTACTCCTCTAAAAGTAAAATTCTCTCACTTAAGTATATATTACATCTAACGACAAATATGAAGCGAAAACGGGTATAATTACGCTATGAATTACAAAGAAATTGCACAAGAAACCCTTAACATTGAAGCGTCAGCTCTGCTAGAAGCATCAAAAAATATGAATGATGTTTTTGCACATGCCGTGGAATTAATACTCTCATGTAAAGGGAAGCTCATCGTGACTGGCGTAGGAAAAAGCGGACTTATTGGTGCAAAAATGGCAGCTACTTTTGCTTCTACTGGAACACCTAGCTTTTTTCTTCATCCCACAGAAGCGCTTCATGGCGATTTGGGCATGATAAGTAAAGAAGATGCCGTGATTGCTATCAGCTACAGCGGTGAAAGTGAAGAACTTAGCTCTATTTTGCCTCATATTAAACGCTTTGGAACACCGATTATCGGTATGACAAAAGATACAAATTCTACACTTGGAAAATTTAGCGATTTAGTTATCAATGTAGTTGTTGAAAAAGAGGCATGTCCACTTGACATCGCACCCACGAGTTCAACGACTTTAACACTCGCCCTTGGGGATGCACTTGCAGTCTGTCTCATGCGAGCAAAAAACTTTAAAAAGAGTGATTTTGCATCGTTTCATCCAGGTGGAGCTTTAGGCAAAAAACTGTTTGTAAAAGTAAGTAACTTAATGAAAACTGAAAATTTGCCTATTGTTTCAAAAGAGACAAAAGTCAAAGATGCGATTATAAAGATTAGCGAAGGCAGACTTGGTACGGTTTTAGTGACTGATGAACAAGACAAACTCATAGCACTTGTAAGTGATGGCGACATTCGTCGTGCGCTTTTAAGAGATAATTTTTCACTTGAAGCAAATGTTTTAGAGTACGCAACGCTCAGCCCAATGACATGTGAAGATGAAAACATGTTAGCAAGTGAGGCACTTGTTCTCATTGAAGAGAAAAAAATACAACTTTTAGTAATTACAGATAAAAATAAAAAGATAAAAGGTGTGCTTCATATTCACACTTTAATCGAAAAAGGCATATCATAATGATGCGATTAAACAAATATATTGCTCACAATTCGAGCTACTCAAGACGCGAAGCAGACACTGCTGTACAAAATGGTTTCGTAAGAGTCAATGGTGAAATACAAGACAACCCAGCAACACAAGTAGATGAAAAAAAAGATGTGGTTTACATAAGCGGAAAGCCTGTAACTCCTATAGACAAATACACAGTTATCGTTTACAACAAACCAAAAGGGGAACTTGTAACAAAAAGTGACCCAAAAGGCAGAAGAACGATTTACGATACACTCGACAAACAGTATAAACACTTTGTTCCAGTTGGAAGACTTGACTATGCAACGGAGGGCGTTTTACTTTTAACAGATGCTTCAAAAATTGCAACTGCGCTTATGACTTCAAATTTACAAAGAGTTTATAAGGTAAAAATCAAAGGTCCAGTTACAAATGAGATGGAAGGAGCGATGCAAAATGGTTTAGAGCTAGAAGATGCAACCGCTGGAGGACACTCACATAGCACGGTTACTTCTATGACTTTTGCACCGTTTTTAGGCTATAAAATCCAAAAAAATGAACATAATTACTCTGTTTTAAAAATAGCAATCGCTGAGGGTCAAAACCGTGAAATCAGAAGATTTTTCGCTCACTTTGGTGCAGAAGTTGCAGACCTCAAACGCGTGAGTTTTGCAGAAGTTGAGTTAAATAATCTTCCAACAGGTAAAACAAGATTTTTAACAAGAAGCGAATATTCCGCGCTGTTCACATTTATGAAAGCAGAAAATAAAAAAGCTAAAGAGAGAGGAATAAAATAATGAAAACACTGAAGTTTCCAACAAGCCACAAAACACAACTTATGGATATAAGTAATGAAGTGAATGAGGCGGTTATTACTTCTGGTATAAAAGATGGTATTTGTGTCGTTTTTACACCGCATACAACGGCAAGTATTTTTATGTTTGAAAACCAAGACCCTGCACTTCGCCGTGATTTGCTCGATGCACTCAACCGTGTTATACCACTCGATGGCAAATACCTCCACAAAGGTGAAAATGCTGCAGCACATCTTAAGAGCTCTCGCATGGGTAACTCTGTGAGTATTCCTGTTGTCAATGCAAAACCTCTCATAGGTAAGTGGCAAGGTGTCTTTTTTGGTGAGTTTGATGGACCAAGACAAGAGAGAGAAGTTTACATACAAGTTATTGCTGGTTAATTCAATTTGCCAGATTTTACACAACTTCTACGACCTAAAAACTTTGATGAGATAATTTCTCAAGAGCATCTCGCTTCAAAGAATGCTCCTCTTCGGGTTCTTTGTGAAAAGGGTGTTTTAGGACACAGCTTTTTTTATGGACCAGCGGGGTGTGGAAAAACATCTCTTGCTAGAGTTATTGCTCAAACGATGAAACTTCCCTTTTATGAGTTCAACGCCACTTCTATTAAAATCGAAAACTTAAGAAAAATCTTCGACCAATACAAAAATACTTTAGAAAAACCTCTTATTTTTATAGATGAAGTACATCGTTTAGCAAAAAATCAGCAAGAAGCTTTACTTCCAGTTATGGAAAATAACTCTGTTCTAGTCATAGGCGCTTCAACAGAAAATCCTTTCTTTTCCCTCACCTCAGCTATCCGTTCGCGCTCTATGCTTTTTGAGATTAAATATATAACAAATGAAGCATTAAAAAATCTTCTAAGCTTGGCATGTGGAAATGGTGCAATCACTTTAGATGAGGATGCAAAAGAGTACATTGTTGCAAGTAGTGGAGGCGATGCACGGGCGATGTTAAAGCTTTTAGAGTTTGCTTCAAATATAGCATCGCATATAACGCTTGAGCTCTTAAAATCACTCAGACCAAATGCGCTCAGTGCAGGAAGTAGTGAAGCGGGTGTTCATTATGATTTAGCAAGTGCGATGATAAAGTCCATCCGTGGCTCAGACATGGATGCAAGTATTTACTATTTGGCAAGACTCATTGACGGCGGAGAGAGTGCAGATTTTATCGCAAGAAGACTTGTCATACTTGCAAGTGAAGATGTAGGAAACGCAAACCCACAAGCGCTTACTCTTTGTACTTCGTGCTTAACAAGCGTTTCAAAAATCGGCTATCCTGAGGCAAGAATTATCTTGGCTCAAGCCGTTATCTACTTGTGTGCCTCTCCAAAATCAAACGCAGCATATCTGGCAATAAACTCCGCACTTCAAGCAGTAAATGATGGAATAATGCTAGAAATTCCAAAAAACATAACAAACAACCATAAAAATTATTTATATCCACATGATTTTGGCGGTTATGTAAAACAGCAGTATCTCTCAAAACCTCTTAAGTTTGTTCAGCTCAAAAATATAGGCTATGAAAGAAAAATGAAAGAGTGGATTAATATCATTGTTGATGACTCTTAACATAGATCAAGAAAAAAATGACAAAATTTCGATAATATAGTCCTGAAATAAATTAAAAGGTGGAATTTATAGTATGAATATATCTACAAGCTCAAATAAGATCACGATAGAAGGGAATATCAAAAGTATCGGTGACTTTCAAACTATAAAAAACAGCGTAGATGGTGTAGTTGCTAATCATCGAAACATAATTGTAGATATAGTGAATTCTCTTTCTCTTACATCCGCAGTAATAGGTTACTTTAACAAACTTATATTAAAAGACAACATAAGTGTTCAAGTAAATGTTGGTGATAGACAACTTTATGATCTTTTAAATGATTTAAATCTTACATCTGTTTTTAACCTCAAAAAGGTTTAATTATGACTATAAAATATAAATTAAATGTCATTATGGCTATGGTTTTAGCCTTTTCATTGATTATTATTGGACTCAATATAAATAAGGCTATGAGAGATAGGGCTTTTATAATTCAAGCTGAAAAACTCAATGTTCTCTCTCAAAAACTTAGTCTTCTCATTCATGAAACACAAAAAGAAAGAGGAGCAAGTGCTGGTTTTATTGGTTCAAAAGGGCAAGAATTTACTGATATTTTACCTAAGCAGTTAGTTTTAACTACAAGTAAAAATAAAGAGTTAGATGCATATCTAGCAAGCCTTGATTTAAACACATTTCCAGATGAATTCAAATCAGAATTATCCGCTTTTAAATCCGATATGAGTCAAGTAGATAGCGTTCGTAAACAAGTAAGTTCTCTGAGCATCAATGCTAAAGATGCCGTAGCTTACTACACAAACATGAATAAAAAGATTTTAAATATCGTATCTTTAACCGCAAAACTAGCAAACACACAAGAACTCGTAAAAGCACTCAATACATATACGAATTTTTTAAAAGCTAAAGAAAGAGCAGGAATTGAGAGAGCCATACTAAGCGGTACTTTTGCGGCTGACAAATTTGGCGATGGAATGTTTGCGAAATGGATAACTATCGTAGCTGAACAAGATAGTTATCTTGATGCATCTTTAGCTATGGCAAATGAAAGTGTGAAAGCTTTTTACAAAAATAAAATAAATGACTCATCTTTTGCGGAAGTAAATAATATGAGAGAAATAGCAAAAACTAAAGCTGCAACAGGTGGTTTTGGGATTGAGAGTGTCACTTGGTTTAAAACAATTTCACAAAAAATAAACATCCTCAAAGAAGTGGATGATGAAATCTCTAAACAAAATTCTATCTTACTTGCAGAGCTAAAATCGAGTTCACAATTTGAAACAGTAGTAACACTTTCAAGCTATACTCTATTTACTGTTTTAATTTTTATCATCATTCTATTTATCAGCAGAGGCGTAAATAAAAGCGTTCATACGAGCTTAGAAAAAATCGAATGTGTTTCGAGTGCGCTTGACTTAACATGTGATATCATTGTTCCAGGAAAAGATGAAATATCACAAATTTCCAGAGCATTGCATGTCATGATAGTCGCATTTAAACAGAGCGTTCACGAAGCCATCGCAGTTGGGTCTTCTACCTCATCAGAGAGCCAAAAACTCAATGAAGTAGTAAGTGAACTGACACGCAACGGTAAACTTACAGATGCTAAAATCACAAATATAAATACTTTAGTTTCTGAAGTTGGAGAGAGATTAGACAATGTTGAAGAGTCTTCTATTACCGTAACTGAAGACTTAGATAAAACTTTTAATGTTTTAGATGGGTTTGTAAATAAATTAGATTCCGTTGTTCACGCTATAGAAATGGGGACACACCAACAAGAAGAATTATCTCAAAAAGTTTCATCCCTAACCGAACAAGCAAAAAATATAAAAGATGTTTTAAGTATCATCTCTGACATTGCAGACCAAACAAATTTACTAGCACTCAATGCTGCGATTGAAGCAGCCCGAGCTGGAGAGCATGGACGAGGCTTTGCAGTTGTAGCAGATGAAGTTCGCAAACTTGCAGAGAGAACACAAAAAAGTTTAAGTGAAATCAGTGCAAATGTAAATCTTATTACACAGAATGTTATAGAGATTTCTGGAGAAACAAATCAAGTATCAGACAATATGCGTCATATTGCAGATTCAGCACAAGAGCTGATTTACTCTTCACAAGAAACAAAAGACAACCTCTCTGTAACAAGAGAAAAATCAACAGATGTTATGCACCAAAGTACATACATAGCAACAAAAACTAAAGAGCTTATTGCTGATATGGACGAAGTTATACAAATTTCTTCTCAAAACACTGCACTTAGGATTTCTGTAGAAAATACTGCAATGACACTCTGTAAAGATTCAGAAAATTTGCATAATACACTTCATAAATTTAAAGTATAAAACTTTATGTCAGAGAAGTTGATATTAAAAGAAAATGCAGAATATAGCTTGTATCAACAAGATTTAGCATTTCAAAAAGAGTTAAATATCTTAAGAAATGACTACTATTATCAAATGATTCAAGCTAAATGTACTTCCTTGGTAGATTTTTTATATAAACCATTAGATATTCTCAGTGGTGATGCGTATTCGCTAAGAAAGATAGATGATAACACTACATTTTATCTCATTGTGGATGGAATGGGAAAAGGTGTTTCTGCTTCTCTTACTTCGATGCTTATAACATCCTACATCAATCATATTATAGATAAAACACTCAAAAGCAACAGTTTTGACCTACATTATCTCATTAGTGAATCTATAGAGTATATAAGACCTATCTTGCTAGAGGAAGAATCTTTATCTGTTGATTATATACTTTTAAATACAGATGAAAATGTTATGCATTATGCTAAATTTGCTATGCCAGCACTACTGATGCAAACTATGAATCATGAAATCATTCGATTAAAATCCAATAATCCTCCGATAAGCAAATACCAAGAAAGTTTTACTATTTCAGAAGCTAGTACATCAGATATAAGAAAATTTTTATTTTACAGTGACGGCTTAAGTGAGTCATCCACTATAGATTCTCAGAATGTTTACGCATCATTTATTGAAGAAGATTTCCTAGATTCGTTTACAAAAGAAGATTTTACCAATAAAATATTTAGCAAAATTACAGCGCAAGAAGATGATATTACTTTTATTTTTATCAATAAAACATCATGCACTCATAATCTTGTTGCATCAAGAAGATTTGAAACTGCATTAAAAAATAATGACATTGCAAATGAGTGGTACACAGAAGAGTGGAACAACTTAACAGATAATGCAAAAAGTATTTATAGTGCTGGAGTTGTATTTACTGAACTATTTATGAATGCTTATGAACATGGGAACTTAAATATTAATACTCAAACAAAACATCAACTTTTAGAGAATGACACATACTTTGAGACTCTACAAAATAAAGAGAAAGGGTGTACAAAGAAGATAACGGTAGCTCTTCATAAAGTAAATTATAATTCATCCACATATATAATAACCAAAATTTGTGATGAAGGGGATGGATTTGATACACAGATTTTAAGTAAAATCTTTAGAAATTCACATAATTTTAATGGCAGGGGTGTTTTTGTCTCACGACAATTATCACAAGGAATTTATTATAATGCTAAAGGGAATACTGTTTTATATATAAATAAGATTTAGCAAAGTCAAGACCCGAAGGTCTGAGACTTATTTGCTAAGTGCTGCTTTTGATGCTTCTGCAACTGCAGTAAATGCTGCTGCGTCATTCATCGCCATATCAGCAAGAATTTTACGGTCAAGTTCGATGCCAGACTTGTGAAGTCCGTTGATGAAAGTTGAATAGTTCATTCCATTTAAACGAGCCGCTGCATTTATACGAACAATCCATAATTTACGGAATTCGCGTTTATTTTGCTTACGGTCACGGAATGCATAATAGTATGAGCGTTCAATTTGCTCTTTAGCTTTACGGAAATGTTTACGGCGACCGCTGTAAAAACCTTTTGCTAATTTTAATATCTTTTTGTGTCTTCTTCTACGAACAACACCTGTTTTTACTCTTGGCATATTTTTCCTTTTTCTTTACCCAGATACACTTTTTGTGTTCAAGGTGCCACCGTTTGCGTGGTCTTGCCCAATTAAATAATTGGAGATTTACGATTTCCTAGATTCCCAGCCGAGCTGAAAATAACAACTAGTTAATCATAGCCTTTACATTTTTCTCATCAACTTTAGCAATCACTTTAGGTGCATTTTGCTTACGACGAGTGCCTGCATCTTGTTTAGTCAAAATATGGCTTCTAAACGCAGTTCCACGCTTAACAGTACCATTTTTCTTAACTTTAAAACGCTTTACAGCGCCTTTAACAGATTTCATTTTTGGCATCGATAACTCCTTTGTAAAATTCTCATATATAGAGGGCGGGATTATATCTAAATTATTGTAAATTTTTGCTACAATAGCTTTATGAAATCAATTAAACACATAGAAAACGCACTTGCAGAGTTAGATAAAGAGGTTGAGGGTATTCTTTTAGATTGGAGTATTCCTCTCAATGAAAAAGATAATTTGATGCTTCCAATACTCCAACAAAAAAGAGTTTTAACGCAAACGCTCGAAGATTTAACATACTTAAAAAATAATCCACCAAAACCAAATCAGGCATGTGGAATTTCAAAATATAGAGAAGATTAAGATTTTTTAAATATATTTCTAGCGTATAATTTTGAATAGATTTATTTGATTAAGACAACTGATTTTGTTAAAGTTCAAGGCGTAATGAAGTTAATTTGAGGAGTTTACTAAGGTAAATGACGAAAATTCACTTCATTTCAACGCGGAAATTTAGCAAATGCATTGTCTTAAAAAGACTCTTCTCCAGATACCTGCGGCACATAACAGTTCAAGGTGTGCTGCTGTATTCCTACCCTGACACAGTATCTCGAACTGCCATTGCACAGGTCTAAAGAAGAGCAACGGAATTGTAGCCAAAAAAAATTAAATTACAAAATATTTTAACAAAAAAGAAGAGACCATGCAAACATTGAACATTTTTACAAATGAAAAAGATTCACTTCCACATGGCAAAGCAGATTTTTTACTCGCGGCATCTGTTACAAAAACAAATCATAGTAACGATATAAATCTTACCCCAACGCTTGATGCAGAGTTTATAACAAATGAAAAACTTTTTTCTTTAAAAGAGTTGTCTCAAACTCTAACAGACCTTCCAAGCCCAGCACTCATAACAAGAGCCGTTCACAATCTCGCTCCTTTTAGTACAATAGAAATTTTAAACCTCGGATTAGATGTGATTCCCAAACATTCCACATGCCATAACTTTGGCTTACTTCCCTCAGGCTCAATCAGCGAAGGTGCTAAAATTGATGTACGCGATGTTTTTTGCAAAGGTATGGATTTTGGAAAAAGTTATGAACTCAAGGGAAATTATCTTATTTTAGCTGAGGGCATGGCATGTGGAATTACAACAGCTATGGCAACTGCACTCGCGCTTGGGTATGATTGCAAAGATGATTTTTCTTCAAATGTAGAAGATGAAACCGTGTCGCAGACCCTTTCTCTTTTAAACTCTGATATGACAAATATAGAAAAACTTTCAATGGTAAGTGATAATATGCTGATATTTTGTGCTGGATTTTTACTTGAAGCTTCAAGAAGATTTCATGTTGTTTTAGGGGGCGGTTTACAAATGGCAGTTTGTTTACTCGTAGCAGACAAATTAAGAGAAGATGTGTTTATGAGAGTAAAAGACAAAAACATAACACTCGCAACAACTGCTTGGGTGACACAAAATAAAAATTCAGATATAGCACATATTCTCTCACTTCTTAGTTTTATTCCACATGCCGTCTATACTCCATTTTCATTCAAAAAAGCGTCCATTCCTGTGCTTCATAAATATGATGAAGCAGATGCTAAAGATGGCGTTGGAGCAGGAGCTGCACTAGCATTTGCACATGCCAACAATTTAGATAGAGATGCTATCTTGGAACAAATTGAATACATTCTCTATCAAATGTAATATATTCAGAAGAGTATTTTGATATAATATTTTTATAAGTTTTAAAATTAGGAATGATTATGTTTCAAACAGTAAAATCGAAAGTTGTAGTTTCGGTAATTGCCTTAAGTATTTTAGGAATTTTTGGGAGTACTTTTTATATATCTTCAACATTGAATGACTTATCCAATAAAGCGACACAACAATCTTTAAATGTACTCAGCCAATCTATCTTTCAAACAATGACTGGAAGCATGATGATGGGTGACCCTGCAGGTGTTCAAGACACTTTTAAAGCTGCTCGTGCTATCGATGGAATAGACTCTCTTGAAATCGTAAAATCTCAAGCTGTTTTAGAAGTTTATGAGCCAAGTCACCCACTCACAACAGATGCATTGATGTTAGAAATACTCAATACAAATACCCAAAAAGTGATAGAAACAAAAGAAAAAGGTCACCACTCCATAAGAATGCTCAAGCCTATGGTTGCAGAAGCAAAATGCCTCTCTTGTCACTACAATGCAAAAGAAGGATATGTTCTTGGGGTAATGGACTTGGTCATTTCTCTTGATAAAAATGATGATGAAATTTCCTTTACACAAAAAGCACTTTTTATAACACTTGTTATTGCTTTTATTGCTTTTTCTATTCTTGCTAGTATATTTTTTATGAAAGAAATTTTCAATCCTCTAAGCAACTTAAAAAATCGTATATCAGAGCTTGTGGGCGGAGATAAAGATTTAACAAAACGATTAGCAGATAAAGATGGAAGTGAATTTGGTGATGCAGCAAAAGAGGTAAATAAATTTATAGAGATGATTCAAGCAACTGTTAATGAAGTAAAATCCTTAGGACAGCAAAATTCATCCATCGCTTCTGAAATAGAACGCTCTAGTCACCTTATTGGAGAAAGTACTCAAAAAGAACAAAAAATAGTTGGAGAAACAACTCAAAAAGGTGAGGCTATAAAAGGTCTTCTCAGAGAGAGCATAGGGGCAACTGAACAGACACAGAAAACAATTCAAGAAGCAAATAGTGAACTTGATACTGCAAGACATTCACTTTCAGCACTCAGCAGTGAAGTAAGTTCATTTGTTGAAATTGAATGCGAACTCTCTTCACAACTCTCTGGTCTTAAACATGATGCTGACCAGGTAAAAGATGTTCTTAATGTTATCAAAGACATTGCCGAACAAACAAACCTATTGGCACTCAATGCTGCGATAGAAGCAGCAAGAGCTGGAGAACATGGAAGAGGATTTGCGGTTGTGGCAGACGAAGTTCGTAAACTTGCTGAGAGAACACAAAAGAGCTTAGCAGAGATAGATATGAGTGTAAGTACCATTGTTCAATCAATCAATGATGTAAGTGATAAAATGCAAGAGAATGCTAAAAATATAGAAAATCTTACAAATATCTCAAATGAAGTTGAAGATAAAATCCATTTAACTTCAAACGCTATGCATCTCTCTACGCAAGTAGCAACAAAATCTAAAGAAGATAGTTTGAAAATGTCTAAAGATATACAAGAAATTATAGATGATATTGCAAAAATAGACGCTCTCTCTACTAAGAATGGGTCGAGTGTAGAACATATTCAAAATGATTTACAAAAACTTGTACATGTAGCAAGTTCACTTCAATCAACTATTGACGAATTTAAAAGCTAGTCACTAAATGGGCTTTGCTCATTTAGTGCGTAACATTATCAAAAGCTAATCCTATCTTCTATGATTAGCTCTGTGCCCTTTTTGGGTTGTGTAGTGTTTTTTAAAACATGTCTGACAAATACTATATTTTGAGTTAAGCGGTAGAGCTGCTTGACACATTCTGCATCTTGGCACAAAATGACTTTGTTGCAGAGACTCTTCTATAAATTTATTTAAAATATGGCGTGATTTTCTTGCTCTCTCTGCATCTAAAAAGTACTCTTTAAATCTATAACTCAACCACAAATAAAGTGAAATTTCTTTTACCATATCTTCTGCTTGTAAAAGTTCTTCTGCTGTTTGAGCAAAACTCCCAGAGAGTATTGGCGGAACATACACAACAGGCATTTTTTGCTCTAATGATACTATGTAGCTCTCAAAAGCACTTAAAATATAAGGCGATTTCAGAGTAAGAGGCGCACAGGCGAGGTGGTATTTTGTAGCAATATCTAAGTCATATCTATCAACAATTATCGCAGCTTCTACCATATCATCCAAGTTTGAAGCATGAAAAGGTCCACTAAACTCCATATTTTCAACAAAAAATCTCAGTACTTCTTTAAGTGATCTCTCTTCAAGAATAGTACTGACCAATTTAATATGCTCTAAATTTGCCATAACCCTAAAAGGTACAGTGATTTTTTTTGCTTCTTTATGAAAATTCTTTTTCACCATACTCAAAACTTCACTATTAAGTGCGCCGACAAATCCCTCTTCATGTAACCCAAATCGCCCTGCCCGACCTGAAATTTGATGCACTTCTGAGGGCTGTAAGTTTCTCTGACTTATGCCATCAAACTTATCTGCTTTAGAAAAAAGTATGGTTTGAATCGGTAAATTCATCCCCATAGCAATAGCATCGGTTGCTATAAGTATCTGCGTCTCTTTTTCTCTAAATCTTCTTGCCTCTTCGCGTCTCACTTCAGGGGAGAGATTTCCATACACAACACTTACTTTAAAATGTTTTGAGAAATTTTGTTTGAGTTTTAGCACATCTTTTCTCGTAAAAGCAATAATCGCCGTTGCTTCCTTTACATCTCTAACATTTGTCGGTTCATCCAAAAGTCTGAGAGGATTTTTTCTCTCAAAATTTATGATTTCAAGCTCTTCACCCAAATACTCAGCTAAAGCGATAATAGCTTCCTTTACATTTGGCGAACCAGTCATAATAATCTCTTTTGCAGGTGCGCCGATGATTGCATTTGCCCATGCCCAGCCACGGTCACGGTCATCTATCATCTGCACCTCATCGATAACACAAACATCCACATCCACTTCAAAGTTCAACATCTCTATCGTAGAACTTATATGTGTCGCATCTTCGTTTAAAAGCTGTTCCTCTCCTGTGATGAGTGAACTCTCGATTCCGTTTTCTTTAAGTGTTTCATACCCCTCAAGTGCGAGAAGTCTCAGAGGTGCAAGATAGTAACCCGTGTCAGCATTTTGAAGCCTTTGCATCGCTTGATAAGTCTTTCCACTATTTGTCGGACCGATGTGAAGAATGAGTTTTCTTCTCATCTGCCTAGCCATAGGAAAGAGGTTTTTAAAATCTCGTATGGTTCGAGCGAGAAGTGCTTGACGCTGTTTTTTTATAAGCTGTTCATGGATGCTGAACATAAAAGTTTTGATAGTTTTTCGAGCTATTTTAGAACTAATAGTTAATGATTTTGACATCAATCCCACTAAAAACTCATACACTTTTTTATAAAGTTGTTCCTCTGTAAAATGTAGAAGCGTTGCATAACTTCCACACTCATCAACAAGCGATTTTAACGACTCTCTAAAATGCTCTTCATGCTCTTTTTTTGCATTTTTTATCTCTTCATCCAAATGAAGTTCTTGCGCTAACCAAATGTTTTCTAAAAGAGTATTTATCTCTATATGCACTTCTAAAATATACGAAATCACTATTTCTGAATATGGAAGCGTGTATTGCTCTTGGACTTTGAGCAATACTTCTTCGGCATGTGGGTCTATCTCTAAAACTTCTCTATTTTGTCCAATAATCTCTTTTAAAACTTCTTGTTTGAGTGTAGGATATTTGAGTTTTGATTTTGGCGGAGCTGCGCGAAATGCGTTTATAATCTGTTCGTGATTGAGGTAAGGATGAGGATTTTTTATATTTGCTAAGAACGCATCTATACTTTTTTGTTTTTGTGCAACAATCGCTTCTTTATCGGCACTAATCTGAGTCACAAGAGTCTCAATTGGAGTCTCATTCAAATAGTTAGAATCATACGGTTTTGTATTTAAAGTAAGTATTTTATGGAAACTTTGCTCGTAAAGCGTATATTTTAGAGAAGCGTTAAACTCTAAAATATCATTAAAATCAAAAACTCCATCGAGTCTCTTTTGCAACTCCTCTTTTTTCATCTCATAGCGAATATGAACGAGTTTTGACTCCACCTTTTCAACGGTAATTTTTTTACTTCTTACTTCCATAAAAGCATCAAAAAGCAGAGCGGCTTCCTCTGGAGTTACATTTAACTCTTTTAAAATACTCTCTATTTTTTCACTTCTATCTGTGTTTGGTTCTTTTGGAGTTGTTGAAAAATAGATAATTCCATTTGCATTAAAAAAGTTTAAAATCTCTTGACGAAAGTCACTATCCGCCTCACTCCAAAACGCCCTTATCGTTTTTAAAAGAACCTTTTTATTGTGCTCAATATCATAAATCCCAAGATAGTGACAAAGCTCACTCAATGTCTCAGTACTTACTCTTTCAATACCAACATCAAAAGGATCATTATCGAAATATTTTTTGATTTTTTGATTTATTTTTGTATTTTTTTTATGTTTATTTGCCATGTGAGATTGTAGCTAAATATCATTTATATAAAAATTTACGGAGATGTGAGTTCCACATTCTAAGATATCAGCGTTTATTTTCATTGGCATTGAGAAAACTATATTTTTATATTTTTTAAACGAAGTGCATTTAGTATGACCGATACAGAACTAAAACTCATAGCAGTTGCGGCGATAATAGGTGAGAGCAATATTCCAAAAAATGGATAGAGCAAACCTGCGGCAATCGGAACACCCGCACTGTTATAAATAAAAGCAAAAAAGAGATTTTGTCTGATGTTGTTCATTGTCGCACGACTCAGTTTTCTTACCTTTACAATGCCGAGTAAATCACCCTTTACCAGAGTAATTCCTGCACTCTCTATGGCAACATCTGTACCTGTTCCCATAGCAATGCCTACATCTGCCGAAGCAAGAGCAGGTGCATCGTTTATACCATCACCAGCCATTGCCACAATAGCCCCTACATCTTGAAGTTTTTTAATAACTACAGCTTTGTCCTCTGGCATAACATTTGCATACACTTCATCAATACCTAATTTTTTTGCTACTGCATTTGCACTCTGTTCGTTATCGCCGCTTAGCATTACAATATGAATACCTTCACTTTTCAGTATTTTAATCGCTTCTAGTGAACTCTCTTTTAGAGGGTCTTCTATGCAAATAATAGAACTAAGTTGAGAGTCAATAGCCATAAAAACAACTGTTTTCCCCTCTTTGCGTAGTTCGTCTGCTTGAGTGATAAGTTCCGCAGTTTTGATATCTAAATTCTCAAGATATGTGTCACTTCCCAAAACAATTTTTTTGTTTTCTATTTTACCCTCAATACCTTTTCCTGTAACAGAGTTAAAGTCACTGACTTTTGTAAGTGACACATCTTTTTCTTTTGCATATTCAAGCACTGCTTCTGCAAGCGGATGCTCACTCGCTTTTTCCAAACTTGCACCGTATTTAAGAACCTCATTTTCATCAAAACCTTCCGCTGTTATGAGAGTTGTGACTTTAGGTTTTCCTTGTGTGAGTGTTCCTGTTTTATCTACCACCAAAGTAGTTACTTTTTCCATCATCTCCAAAGTTTGTGCATTTTTTATCAAAATACCAGAGAGTGCCGCACGACCCGTTCCCACCATAATGGAAATCGGAGTTGCTAAACCCAAAGCACAAGGACAAGCAATAATCAGTACCGAAACAGCGGCAACTATAGCATAAGCCAGACGAGGTTCAGGTCCAAAAAAGTACCAACCAAAAAAAGCAAATATTGCAGATGCCACAACAGCTGGTACAAAATAGCCAGACACAGTGTCCGCGAGTTGTTGAATCGGAGCGCGGGAGCGCGCAGCGGACGCTACCATCTCAACGATTTGTGAGAGCATAGTATCACTTCCTACACGCTCTGCATACATAATAAGAGTACCGTTTTTATTGAGAGTTGCACCGATGAGTTTATCATCTTTTGATTTTGAAATTACAATCGGTTCGCCCGTAATCATCGACTCGTCAATATTACTTTTGCCCTCAATCACTATGCCATCAACAGGAACTTTTTCTCCTGGTTTGATTCTTAGTTTATCTCCAACTTTTACATCTTCAAGCGCTATCTCTTTCTCATTTCCCTCTTCATCTATGCGGTGTGCTTGTTTTGGCGCAAGGTTAAGAAGAGTTTGAATGGCATCGTTTGTTTTACTACGGGCATTAAGCTCCAGAACCTGTCCCAAAAGTACCAAGGTGACAATAACTGCCGCTGTCTCAAAATAGACATGAACCATACCCTCTTTTGTTTGCATAAGTGCGGGAAAAATTTCAGGCAACAAAAGTGCCACCATGCTATAAATCCATGCCGTTGCTACACCTATGGAGATAAGTGTAAACATATTGAGATTCCATGTTCTAACGGAGTTGTAACCTCTTACAAAAAAAGACCATCCACCCCAAAGAACTACAGGAGAAGAGAAGATAAATAAAAACCATTGGATACTTTTCATTGTGATGTCAGAGGGCAAAAAATGTGGAGATAAATCGTTTATCATCGCTACGATAAAAAGAGGCAGAGTAAGAGCTGTGCTAATCCAGAAGCGTTTTTTCATATCCTCTAATTCACTATTGTCTTCATCAGCTTCGACCATAATCGGTTCAAGTGCCATTCCGCATTTTGGGCAACTACCAGCTTTATCTTTTATAATGTCAGGGTGCATAGGACAGGTATATTTTTTACTAATTGCTGAAACCACTTTTATCACTTTTT
The DNA here is from genome assembly GCA_041662265.1 of Sulfurimonas sp. Lineage (GTDB taxonomy): Bacteria > Campylobacterota > Campylobacteria > Campylobacterales > Sulfurimonadaceae > Sulfurimonas. The sequence goes on along the minus strand of JBAZSV010000004.1, from coordinate 125,536 downwards.
CTAAAGCCATTCCACATTTAGGGCATGTACCTAAATGGTTTTGTTGAATTTCAGGATGCATTGGACAGGTATAAAAACTATGCCCAATATTGCAACTCGCATCTTTACAAATTTTGTTTTCTGCAATTTTCATAATAAACTCCTTATTTTCCTAAGGCATCTCTTTTTGTTTTGTACTCTTCATCATCAATCTCACCATTAGCATATCTTCTATCGAGGATATCTCTGGCAGACTCCTCTTTATCTTTTTGAGCATAGAAAATATAAAAGGCAAAATAAGCCACAATAAACGGTACAATCCAACTTAGTCCCATTCCAAACCAACCTAATCCCATTCCTTCATACATAACAGACTCCTTTTATTATTTTTTATAATAACTTACTAGAGAGTAGTATAACATAGGCGGTAGTATATTTTGTTAATTAAGTTGTTAAATAAAGTTTAAATATACTTGGCTTTAAAAATAAATTTGAGTAAAAAAAGGCAGTGGATAAAAAGTTTACATAACATCTTTTAGAATATTATTTCCTGAGAATATTATTTTTTTAAACCATCAAAATCCAAAGACAATAGTTGTTTTATCTGTGCTACAATCCTCTTATGAAATTATCACACTTAAAACAAATCATTACTTATCTTAAAAAATTCACAAAAATATCTGCGATTTATAGAGTTTCTGACACCATAGTTAAAATCTCTTTTGACAAAGACGATGCTGTTTATTTTGAGATGCAACGCTCAAACGCGACTATGTTTAAATGCCCATCTTACACGCGTTCAAAAGTTTATAATGCTCCTTTTGATGTACTTTTGGCAAAACGATTTAATCGTGCAAATATTTTAGATGTTTCACTTTTAAATGATGACAAAATTGTCAGATTTACAACAAGCGTAACATCCGCGTACAAACAAGAAACTACGATTTTACAGTTTGAATTTACTGGAAAATATACAAATGTAATTCTCTTAGATGAAAACGAAGTTGTCCTTGAAGCACTTCGGCATGTGGATTTGTTCTCCTCTTTTCGTGAAGTCAGAGTGGGTCAGAAACTTTTAAATGTTCCCAATGCGCCGTTTGAAGCAAAAGAGTATCCGCTCGAAGATATTGAACAGTTTTTATATGCACAACATGAAAAAGAGCAAAACCAAAAACTTGCATCGCTCAAAAAACAAAAGTTTACTCTTTTAAATAAAAAACTCAAAAAAGTTCAAAAGTTATTTCACGCTCTTGAAGATGAAGAGAGTTTAAAAAATGAAGCACAAACGAGCCAACACAACGGAAATCTCGTCTTATCAAATATGCACAAAATAAAACCCTACGCAAAAAGTTTAGAACTTGATGATTATGATGGAAACAAAGTTTTTATTGAACTTGCAAAAACTTATTCGTCTGTTGCGATGATGTCAAATGCGCTCTTTGCTCAAAGTAAAAAAGCCAAACAAAAAGTTAAAAATCTGCATATCGAAAGAGGCTCTCTGAGTTCAAAAATGGAACATCTGAAACTTTTTATCAACACGATTGAAGAGGCAAAAGATGTAGCAAAAGTGGAGCTTCTTTTTCCAAAAAAAGTTCAAAATAAAAAAGTAAAAATCAACGATTCCATAGAAACTTTTTGGGTTGAGGGATATAAAGTTCAGCTAGGAAAAAATGAAAAAGGCAATGTGGAGCTCCTTAAAAACGCAAGAGCTAAAGATATTTGGCTTCACATGAGAGAGCGTCCATCGGCGCATGTAATCATCACAACTGACAAACAAAATGTACCTATGCATATCATAGAAAGTGCTGCAAGATTGTGTGTTGATTTTACAATGTTTGAAAAAGATAGGTTTTTGGTCGATTATACCCCACGAAGAGAAATTACTATTCAAAGTGGTGCGAATGTGCTTTATAACAAATACAGCACGATTGAAGTAGATACTCGCAACTAAAAGGAGTTTGTCGTGGCAGTAGGTGCTATTGGAAATACTATTTATGTCAATCAACAAACCGCTACAGTATCAAGTGTACAAGCAAATCAACATAACCGTTTTGACCTCCAAAATGTCGCTGCACAGGCTGCTGTAAATGCAAAAGATGAAAAAGTTTTAGAAGTGCGTCCCGCTGAGGGCAACTCTGAAGTGGATTCCGATAAAGAACATGAAAAAAATGAAGCCGACCAAGAGAATAAAAGAAATAAAAAAAAAGAACAAAAACCTCAAGAGGATGAAATTAATTTTTCTGAACATAGATTAGATATTAAAGTGTGATAAGGTATAATTCGCGCTAGATTATTTAGAGGAAATGTAATGAGTATATTTGAGAGCAATAGAGAGAGAATAACAACTGGTTTAGCTCTTGCTGGTACTGTTTTACTGATAGGGTTTATTGATAATTTTTATTTAATGTGGTTTACTATGGGGGCTATTTATATTTTAGCCTTTAGAGAAGCTGCAAAATTATTTGAAGTTGAAAATGACTCACTTTTGACATACGCTGCGGGGTTATGGCTTTTAACTTTAATCTATCCTTATGGGGATGATTTATTTGTCCTTGCTGGTCTTGCATATGCGAGTGCTGTTGCTTTTAACAAAGATTTAGAGTGGAAAAACTTTTTTCCTTTTATCTACCCAACTGCAGGGATACTTTTTACATTTACGATGTACCAAGAATACGGCATCGAGTCACTGTTATGGCTTGTAGTGGTTGTTGCCATGACGGATGTTGGAGCGTATGTAGTTGGAAAAAGCATAGGAAAAACACCTTTTAGCGAAACTAGCCCAAACAAAACTTTAGAAGGTGTTGTAGGTGGTGTTTTTGTTGCAACTATGAGTGGAATGTTTATCGGTGTTACTATTGTTGACTTGGGCGTGTCAGTCATCATCTCTTTTATGGTTGCAATTAGTTCTATTTTTGGTGATTTATTTGAGAGTTCCCTTAAACGAAAAGCTGGTGTAAAAGATAGTGGAGATTTACTTCCAGGGCATGGCGGTGTTCTTGACCGCATCGACGGCTATCTTTTTGGTTCTATTATGATGCTTGTACTCCTACGAGGTTTAGTGTAGTTTGATACTTTTAGGCTCAACGGGTTCTATCGGAGTAAATACACTTGAAGTTGCCAAAAAGTTCAACATCTCTGTTGAAGTTTTGGTTGCTGGAAATAACATCGATCTTTTAAATACTCAAATTTTAACTCACTCCCCAAAAACCGTTGTCGTCGCACGACAAGAAGATATCAAAAAAGTAAATCATCCAAATGTTTTTTTCGGCGAAGAAGCGATTTTAAAAGTCATAGAAGACTCTAGCTCTGAACTCGTTGTAAACGCTCTTGTCGGCTTTTTGGGTCTTCGTCCAACTCTTACAGCCTTGGCATGTGGAAAAAGAGTTGCGTTAGCAAACAAAGAGTCTCTTGTGGCATGTGGAAGTTTTATCGACACAAGTAAAATCCAACCCATAGATAGTGAGCATTTCGGTCTTTGGTATCTGATGCAAAACAGACCCGTTGCAAAAATGATTATCACCGCAAGTGGCGGAGCATTTCGTGACTGGGATATCAAACGACTTGAGGGTGCAACTTTGGCGGACACACAAAAACATCCAAACTGGTCGATGGGACAAAAAATCACTATCGATAGTGCCACAATGGTCAACAAAATGTTTGAACTCCTCGAAGCAAGATGGCTTTTTGGCGAAGGAAAATACGACGCAATCATTGAAACAAAATCACTCATCCACGCACTTATAGATTTCAAAGATGGTTCAACCACCGCACACTTTGCACATGCCAACATGCAACTCCCAATCGCTTATGCTTTGGATGCTACAATGAATGAAAATATACTAGGGCATGTGGATTTGCTCAAAGTAGGCTCTTTGGAATTTCGTGAGATACAAACTGAGCGATATCCGATTTGGCAGATAAAAGAGGAACTTCTCAAAAGCCCTGAGAGAGGCGTAATTATAAATGCCGCAAACGAAGCAGCAATTGAGAAGTTTATCAACAAAGAGATAGGGTTTATGGATATACCTCGGAACATTTTAAATGCCTATGAAAAATTTATCCACATGCCAAGAAATGTGGAAGATGTCTTTTTGATAGACAGAGAAGTAAGGGAATTTGTGAGATTGAGTAAATGATTTTATCCATTGAAAGCAGTTGTGACGACAGCGCAATTTCAATCACAGAGATTTCCACATGCCGACTTTTGTTTCACAAAAAAATATCTCAAGAGCTAGAACACTCAGTCTATGGCGGTGTCGTTCCTGAACTCGCTGCCAGACTTCACGCTGAGGCATTGCCAAAAATCTTAGAAGAGTGCAAACCCTATTTTGGGAAATTAAAAGCGGTTGCCGTTACCTCTTCTCCTGGACTTGCTGTGACGCTCATCGAGGGCGTAACGATGGCAAAAGCTATCTCGGTTGCACTGGGTATTCCTCTCATCGGAGTCAATCACCTCATCGGGCATATTTACTCTCTTTTCATAGAAAAAGAGGCACAATTTCCGCTCACAGTTTTGCTTGTTTCAGGCGGTCACACGCAAGTGATGGAAGTAGAGAGTTTAAGTAAAATCACGACTGTTGCAAAAAGTATGGATGACAGTTTTGGTGAGAGTTTTGACAAGGTTGCGAAGATGATGGGACTTGGCTATCCTGGAGGACCATTGATTGAAAAGTTAGCAATGGATGGCGATAGAAAAAAGTACAACTTTACCATTCCTTTGATGCAAACTCCTAAACTTGCTTTTTCCTACTCTGGACTTAAAAATGCGGTTAGACTTGCTGTTGAGAAAGGCACGGAGGAAGATTATAAAGATATCGCAGCTTCATTTGAGCATATTGCAACTGCACATATTATCCATAAACTTAAAAAATATTTCCAAACAAATCCACCCAAAAGGTTTGCGATTGTCGGCGGTGCAAGTGCTAATCTTTATTTGCGTTCTCAAATAGAAATATTACTCAAGCCACATGCCGCATCTTTGCATTTGAGCGAACTTAAATACTGCTCAGACAATGCTGCAATGATTGGCAGAGTAGCCGTTGAAATGTACAATCAAAAGATGTTTAGTTCACTTGAAGCTTTAGACATTTCGCCCAGAAGTCATCTATAAATCTTAATAAAAACTTATATAAGAACTTCCTCTTTCTAACTAAGAGTAAAATTACCCGATTTAAAATATACTTCCCGCAACAAACAAAAAGACATCTTTTAAAAGAGATGTCTTTTTGGTAAAATAAATTAAATCAAAAATAGGAAGCTAAAATGGCAACTACAAAATTCAAAGGTACAGAAGTAGAATTATTAGGAAATGAGGTAAATGTTGGTGATAAAGCACCAGAAGTTACAGTTGTAAATTCAGCTGGTTTAGGTGATGTAGTAGTGGGTGGCGCTCAGGGCGTAAAACAATTAATAATCGTTGTTCCTTCACTTGACACAGGCGTATGTGCAACTGAAACTCGTAACTTCAACGCTAAAGTTGCTTCTTTAGAAGGTGTAAAAGCTACTATCGTTTCTTTAGATTTACCATTTGCATCTGGCAGATTTTGTGCAGCTGAGGGAATTGACAAATTGACTGTTACTTCAGACTTTAGAAACAAAGATTTCGCAAACGCGTATGGTGTTTTACTTGGCGGTTCAGTTCTTGCTGGTGTAACTTGTAGAGCAATCTTTGTTGTTGACGCGGATGGTGTTGTAACTTACAAAGAAATCGTTCCAGAAATCACTGAAGAGCCAAACTACGACGCAGCAATGGCAGCAGTAAAATAATCTCTTCTCTTTTATTTTAGGGTTTTTTACCCTGAAATAGTTTTTTTTTCAAAGTCCCCTCTTGCGTACAATATTTTTAAAAACTTTTCATATTTTCAATTTAAATATAACAAATTTTTGTCCATTCTTTATGCTAGTATTGGATACCATACATCGGCTGAAAAAAAATGTTACTTAGAGGAACGGCTGCTTAAAATGTTGTATTCTGAGTATGATATAAGGTTGGAAAATCAATTGGTTGAAGATGTAAAAAGTGAAATTGAGCATTCTGATACACATAGAGAGTTAGCGCATAAATAGATTTCTCATTTAAAATATTAATCTTAAAAAAAAGTTTGTATAATATTGCAAATCAATTAAAGGCTACCCATCACTCTAAGTAACCCAAAAATTTCAATTCTTCATGGCTGGGGTGGAAGTAATTTTCCGCACTGGCAAAGTTGGTTAGCAGCAGAAATTGCAAAAGATTATGGAACTGTTAGTTTTTTAAAATTTAGCTCTTTCGACACTCCAAAGCTTGGCATGTGGAAACAAGAGTTAAAAAATCATTTGCAAGATTTTAAACCAGACATAGTCATCTGTCACTCTCTCGCAAATACTCTTTGGTTTCATATGTGCAATGAAGAAAATTTTGATGAAGTTTCTAAACTTTATCTTGTTGCTCCACCTAGCCTAAACTGTGATATTGTAGAGCTTCAAAGCTTTTTTCCTGTGCGTGTGCCAACAAATCCACATGCCAAAGAAATTTTGCTTATAACATCTACAAATGACCCATACATGAGCGTGGAAGAAGCGAAAGATTTACAAAGTTTACTTGGCGTAGAGATGAAAGTTTTAGAAAATGCTGGGCACATCAACAGTGCGAGTGGATTTGGCGAGTGGATATGGATTTTAGAAGAAATAAAAGGAAAATTATGAAAGAAACAGTAGAAGATTTAGAGTCAGAATTAGAAATCGCCCTTCAAACAATGGACGCCATCGCCGTCAAAGTTTTAGACAAAGAACTCGATAGTTACGAAGGCTTCCTTCAATCAGAAACATGGAAAAATAAAATTGTTGCAATAGGCTACAAACTAAAAGAACGCGGGATAGACATCACAACGCGCACCTAAGCTATTTTGGACAGCTTAGGCGTAAGTATCTAATGCTGGGTCAGAGCTCACTTTTGGAGCAACCTCTTTTATTTGTGTAGCTTTAAAATTCTCAGCATTTTTGAGCGACTCATTTGTACTTTTTGGAAGCTCAGAATCACCTTTAATAGAACTAGTATCAAGTTTACCAATTTGAACCTGATTAGCATAAGGCGATTGGAAAGTATATCGAGTAATATCCATAACATCCTCCTCTTCATTTTCACATATTATATCACACAAATAAAAAGTGAAATTTAAAATTTACAGTTAATTTTTCTATTTTTTACTTGAAGATGGTATCAACTCTTGAGTAATTCCATCAAGAATAGCAAAAAGTTTTTCACTCTCCGCTTCCATCTCTTTAAAGTTATCAATAATTGCTTTTTCATTTGTTGGGTTCATTGCTGTACCTTTTTTAACAAAATCAGCATTTTTGAGCACACTATCGTGAACTTTGGCATGTGGAACATCAATAAGTTTATAGCCATTTGTATGTCCATAATGTTCTTTTCCAACACCAAGATACCATTTACCAAGACGACAATTTGTATGATTAGAAAACTCTGTTTCTTTTTTTTCTGCAATCACTGCCGAATACGCATTTGATTTAAACAAAATATGGTCTATTTTTACTAAAACCATAAATAATGAACTACGAATATAAAGCGCATATTCAGCAGACTCTTTTGCATTGACTTGAAAATTTTCAAGTGTATGCGCAAATTCATCAATAGTGTATGTCGCATTTTGGGCAATATTTGACATCGTTTCAGAGTTTTGTTGTATGTCTTGTGTCTCTTGTTGGAGTGTTGAAATAGTGATAGATATTTCTTGTGTCGCTTTTTGTGTTCTCTCTGCTAGTTTACGAACTTCATCTGCAACAACCGCAAATCCGCGTCCATGTTCACCCGCTCGTGCTGCTTCAATTGCTGCATTGAGTGCAAGTAAGTTTGTTTGTTCTGCGATATCTTTAATCATTCCAGCGATAGTAGAGATTTCATTTGAACGATCTGTGAGTGAATTTATATTTTGATGTGTTGCATCGATTTTTTCAATCAAATCACGGAAAAGTTCAGTAACATTTTCCATAGAATCCATACTCTTGGTTGCCTCATCTGATGTACTTTGAGACATTTTAGATATCTTTTCTACCTCTTGTGAATTGTAAATCAAATTATTTTGAATAACTTGCAAACCTTGAGCAATTCCCCCACCTAAATCATGAAGCTTTTCAGTAAAATCACCACGAACTTGTAAAACATACCCTTTTTCAATGACTTTTACAGATTCATTTATATTTTCTATTGCACTTACCAGAGTAGGATTGAGATTATCACTTTTCGCATAATAAGTTTTCGTAGGGTCACCAGCAATAGTAACCGCTTTTTTTGTCTCACATATGTAGTATGTAACTTGTGAAAGAAGTGAGTTAAACTCGATAGAGAGTGTTTTTATTTCGCCTTTACCAATAATCGGTGCAATAACTTCAAAATCTCCAGCAGATGCTCTCGTAATCGTTTGTGTAAGCTCTTCAATCGCATGTTTAGCTATTAAAAGTTGTGAACGAAGATACAAAGCTAGAGAAATATGCACTATCGTAAGCGCTACAACATACATTGAAAAACCAAAAACATAAATCGCAACGGGAAAACTTAAAACAAATATAATAACCTGCCAAAGATTTAAAAGTGCAATATTTTGAAGCGTTGAAGTATTCATAATGAATCCTAAATAAATAATTTTTTCTATTAAGAAATGTTAAGCCGCAAATAGTACTCTATTGTAAAATGAAAGTCAATATTTTTTACTTATGGCATGTGGAATTACATACAAAAAATGCTACAATCCACCTTCAAATTACATAAATGGATACTTATGGAACACTTTAGATTTTCTTTGATTTTTTCTGTGGTGGCACTTGCTTGTGCTGCTTGGTGGGGATATAGTGGTGGAGGTTTATCTCTGGCAATAAGCATGGTTTGGTTAGCTCTCATTTTAGCAGTCATGGAAGTTTCACTTTCATTTGATAATGCGGTTGTAAATGCTTCCATCCTAAAAAATTGGGACAAATATTGGAGAACACTCTTTTTAACAGTAGGTATGTTGGTTGCTGTTTTTGGAATGAGACTTTTATTTCCGTTAGTCATAGTGGCACAAACAGCCGACATGGGAATACTCGAAGTTTGGACTCTTGCAATAAACGCACCTGAAGAGTACTCTTTGAAATTAACTTCGCATCATGCGGAAGTCTCTGCTTTTGGAAGTATGTTTTTAATGCTCGTTTTTCTTAACTTTCTTTTAGATGAAGAAAAAGAGTTGCATTGGTTAGGTAAAGTTGAGCAACAATTAGGACTACTTGGGAAAATCAATGCGATTTCTATTTTTATTGCTTTATCTGCTCTCATGGCAGCTTTAACTTTGGTGGACGATGCCAATAAACTCGTTGTTTTAACATCTGGTATTTGGGGTATTCTCATCTATACAGGTGTTGACTTAATCGGAAAAATACTAGAAACAGAAGAACAAAGTGTGGATGTGGGCGATTTGGTTAAAAAAGGGAGTATTGGTGGATTTTTATATTTAGAAGTTTTAGATGCGTCTTTCTCTTTTGATGGTGTCATCGGAGCGTTTGCTATAACAAAAGATATTGTTGTTATCATGATTGGCTTAGGAATAGGAGCGATGTTCGTGCGATCTATGACTATTTATCTCGTAGAAAAAGGCACTTTAGGTGAATATGTTTTCCTTGAACATGGCGCACATTACGCTATTGGCGCTTTATCCATCATCATGCTTTTAAGTATAAAATTTCATATACCAGAAGTTGTTACAGGTTTTATAGGTATCGCTTTTATAGTAATTTCGATGTACTCATCCGTAAAGTACAATAGATTTAAGAGTGAATAGGCGAATCCTTCATAATCTTTTTCCAATCCAAATCAAAATATTTTTCCACATAGCTCTTGGCATGTGGAACTGTGCAGTTTGAGCAATCTTGATGGATTGCATCGCCATACACTCCAGCTTTTCCCTCTTTTGAGTGGATGGCACAAAAACTGTATTTTGTTTTTTCTTCTACTTTTTCCACTCCTTCATCACTAAAACGAAAGTTTGGACAAGCGCATAAATAGCAGTTGAGATACTCTATTTCATGGCATTTTTTATTTTCACGGTAGAGTGGACAAAAATCTGGCTCTTCTTTTAGCATATTTTCAAACTCAAAATATTTTATGATTTCTTCTTTTGTATTTTCACAAGCTAAAAGTTTATCCACAATCTTTTTATGTTTTTGTGCATGAGAATCAAACCACGATTTGTAACTCATTTTGTACCTCTGTTGATGATAAGATAGATAAAAAATGGAGCACCGATGAGCGCTGTGATTATCCCGATAGGAAGTTCACTTTGTGTGTTGATAGCGCGTGAGAGCGTGTCACAAAACACTAAAAAAAAGCCTCCAAAAAGTGCTGTTTTTAGGATGCGTTTGTTTATGGTGGATGGATAAAGTTTTGTAACTATGTGAGGAACGATTAAGCCAACAAAGCCTATTGGACCGCTAATACTAACAAGTGTACCAATCGCAAAAGATGCTACGACGAGAAGTAGGAGCATCACTTTTTTTACATCCACGCCCCTGAGCGTAGCACCCTCATCGGAGATACCTAAAAGTTGCAATTCAAAACGATAAAGATACATGCTGAGCGTTAAAATGAGTGCAATAATAAAAAGAATGATTGGATTCTGCCAACCGATAATAGAGAGCGACCCCATTGTAAATCGGATGAGAATATCGTTTTGCATAGCACTTCCCAGATAAAAAACAATCAAAAGTGCAGAGGTATAAAAAAGTGAAAGCGCAATTCCCAAAAGCAAAAGAGATTCATGTTGTGCGTTTTTAAGAAATTTTGCCAAATAGAGTAAAAGTAAAACTGTAAAAATTGCGCCTAAAAACCCGAAAAAACTCACAGCGGTTATACCAAAAACCAAAGTTCCAAGTCCAAGTTTGATGGCAATCCCAGCACCTAAAACAGCACCGCTTGAGATACCTAAAGTGTAGGGAGTCATAAGCGCATTGCGAAAAAGAGTTTGAAACAAAAGTCCACTCAAAGCGAGTATGATTCCAGCGCAAAATGCAAAAACAACGCGTGGCAAACGAAGGTCAAAAAAGATGAGCGAACTGAGATGATTTTGGGTCAATATATCGGTTAAACTGAGTTGCACAGCACCTATAAATGGGGAAACAACTAAAATAGCACAAAGTAAAATCCACACCCCAAGAGTACTTCCTCGCTTACGCTCACGGCGCATACCGAACTTAAACATACTGAACCACCATGGAACTAAAAGCAACTCCATAAAGTCTCTCTAAATTTGCATCTTCAAAAAAATCATCTCCATAAAGTGTTAAAGCACCCTCTTTTATAAAGGCAATAGGCGAACCCACAAAACAGGCAAGATGCAAATCATGCGTTATTAAAATAATTTGGTGTTGCTCTTTAAGAGCTTTGATATGCTCTGCAATTATTTTGGAGTTATGTGGGTCAAGGTTTGCAGTTGGCTCATCAAAAATGATGATTTTACTCTCTTGTGCAAGTGCTTGGGCGATAAGAGTGAGTTGCTGTTCCCCTGAACTTAGAGAGCTTAAAGTATGTTCACTTAAATGTTCAATTTTTAAGAATTTTAGTGTTTGCTTGGTTCTGTTTTTATCTTCCAAAGAGTAATCAAAATAACTTTTTTTATAAGCAAATCGCCCTAAAAGTACAAATTCATATACCGTAATATATTGGTCATAAATTTCTAGTTTTGTTGGAATATAGGAAAGAGTTTTTGCTCTGTCGATGCGTGATAATTCTCTAAAATTGTGCGCATTTATCTCTATTTCACCCTCATATTCAATCAAACCACAAATAGCACGCGCCAAAGTACTTTTGCCAGAACCATTTGCACCTAAAATAGTTAAATGTGTGTTGATTTGCAGTGAAACGCCTTTTAAAATTTCTTTTGCACCATATCCACATGCCAAGGATTTGAACTCAATCATTTATTCATTTCCTTGCAAAGTCTCTCAATAGTAAGTGCTACTCTATGCGATGCAATATGAAGATAATCTTCATCTACAATAGAAATTTTGCCATTTTTTGAAGCGTTCGTTGGGAGTTTATACCATGCTTGGAGTGCTTTTTGTACATCCACATTTGCCTCGGTTGCGTGAGAATGGAGGATAATTATTTGGTCAGGATTCAGAGCAATGATATTTTCGTAGCTCAAAACTGGTTGCTCCGTTGTTTTATCTGAGTACGCATTTGTATTTCCACATGCCAAGATAATATCGTTAAAAAATATCTCATTTCCTGCAACATAAATCCCGCTTCGCAAATCTTCATGCAGACCAAATACGATGAGTACGGCATGTGGATTTTTACTTTTTGGAGCCTCTTGCAAGGCATTGTCTATCTTTTGTACCAATACTTTGGCATGTGGGAATGTGTTGGTTTCTTTTGAGAGTTTGAGAATTGAACTTTTTATATTTTCAATTGTTTGAAGATTAAGCATCAACGATTTTATATGAAACTTTTTTAATTTCTCAAGTGTATCTATGCTAAAAGTTTGCCCCACGACAAGAGTAGGAGAAAGAAAGATAATTTTTTCTATATTTGGGTTATTGCTTCCTCCAACAATCGGCACTTTTTGCGCTTCATTTGGATAAAGAGAGTATTCACTTGTACCAACGAGATTCTCGCCAATTCCAAGTGCATACACTATTTCTGTGATGGATGGGCTTAGAGAGATAATCCTCTCATTTGCTTCAAGACTGAGTATAAAAAGCAGTGCTAAAAAAAGTGTTTTTATACTCATAAATTTCCTTAGTATTTTAGTTTTAACCCTGCGATTGCGGTTGTTGTAAAGTTCATAGGATAAATTGCATTATCTTGTATCCACATGCCGTTACTTTGGTTAAAAAGATTGTTTATTTTAGCAAAAACTTCATAAGTATCTTTCGCATAAGTTGCTGAAATATCCGTTGTCATGTAGGCATCTTGCTTTTGTGAAAAGTTATTGTTGAAGTCATTTGCTGCATACGCCTCTGAGCGATAATTTTGTGTAAGTGCTATTGTGGCATGTGGAGTTGGCAAATAACTCAGCGTTGCTTTTGCGTTGTGGTCTGAAACACCAGGAAGCTTATTTCCTGCATAATTATCTCCGCCCTCTTTTTCTTCATCTATAATTGCTTGAACAAAATTATAATTGAGCGCAACATTCCACATGTCAGAAATAAGATATTTATCATAAACATCAAGACCGTATTTATGGGATTTATTTATGTTTGTGTTTTTATAGTCTGGCATGTGGAGATAGATTTCATCCCTCAAATCAATGAAATAAACCGATGCTTTAAATTTATTCTTCGCATTTATATTGTTATAGCCTAGCGTGTAATTATTGGCTTGCATCGACTTTATAAGTCCATCAAAACTAGAAGTTATAATCGGCCAATTTGAGTAATCTGTCTTAAAAAATGTATCAATATTTGGAGCTTGATACGAATGCGCATAGTTTACAAAAAGTGAACTCTCTTGGCTCAGTGCATGGTTGTATCCAAGTTCTGCACCATGGAGAATTTCATTTTGATTTAAATCTTTACTCGCGTCATTGTATCTGTATCCTACATCTTCAAAACGGTATCCAGCTTTGATTGTGTTCTCACCTAGATATAATTCACTCATCAAAAATCCAGCATTATTGTTTTTTGTCGTAGTGTTGCTTGAAGCTTTTCTATCTCCATAAAATCCATCATATCCAAGAGAAAGGGAAGCCATTTCTCTTACATAATCAAGTGAAATTTTTGCAGAGTTATAATTGTAGTACGATGGGTCGCTCAAAACATATAAAGATTTTTTATTTTCATGATTTCCATCTATTTTCAGACTCAAATCATCACTGATTTTATAGGTACTTCCAGCACTAATAGCATCTGTATCAAAAAGCTGATGCGTGGATGGAAAAAAACTATTGCTTTTCTGCAAAGGATTGCTTTTATACTCTTCTTCAGTCAAATAACTTGCATAAAGAACATCTGTTCTTGCAAAAGATGCACCTAAACGAAGTTCTAACTCTTTTGTTTGTGCGTAAGATAAAGCAAATGTTCCTGTTGATAATTTGTTCTCATCTTTGTTGTCATTACTATCTATCGCACGGCTTCCTGAACTTTTTTGTGCTTCACCACTGGCACTGATTGAGATTTTCTCATCACTGTGACCAAAATAAAAAGAACCATCCAAAACGCCATAAGTTCCGCCATAAAAGGTAACTTCTTTATCGTTATTTTTTTTGGTCGTGATATTGATAACTCCGCCATTTGCACCATCTCCAGCTGTTACAATTCCACCTGATTTTATAATTTCTATGCGACTTACAGAAGCGGGTGATATGCTCGAGAGCAACTGAGAAACGCCATCAATATTGTTTAATTTACGACCGTTGATAGTGATGACTATGTTTTGATTTCCACTACTTGCACCATAACCATGGATATCTATAAGCTGAGAAAATGGATTTCCGTACGAGGGCATAGTTGTAACCGAAGTTTGTGAGTTTAAAAACTCATACACATTTTGCACATGCGCTTTTTCTATATCTTCGCTTGTGTAAACTTCTATGGCATCGGTTGATTTTAACTCATCTGTCTGGATAGCAGTTGAAGTGATAGTTAAAGGTTTTAAATTTATAACTTCCTCTGCATGAATTTGGCTTAGCAGGGCAACTGAAATGAGTGAGAGTTTGATTGTTGTTTTCATATTTTTCCTTGTTGTATTTTTTTATTTGATTGTACTATCACGGCATGTGGAAATAAATGGTGGAGAGATGGAGTTGTTGAGTGATTTAAAATAGTTTAAAAAGTAATTCTGATTGGGACAAAGTTTGAGGATTTTTCGTGTTTTTTTTAAAAAATAACAATTACAATGGCAAGGTTTAAAAGAGAGCTCGAGTGGGCAAAGAGTGGCTGAGAGTTCTTCCTCTTCATCTAATGCTTCAAGTTCATCTGAGCAAATATGTAGCATGTGGAAATGTTGCACACGAGATGCATTTGCACTCAGCGTTATTTGGTTTGTTGTAGCGGTAATTGCTCTGAGGGTAAAATAGTTTTTACCAAAACCTTTAGGAAGACGCAAATAAACTCTTTATGATTTTTTTGGAAGTATATCGAAAATTCTTTTGGCTTATTGTATTGAGAAGGGGAAACAGCACATCTTAAGTCTGCTGTTTCCTCAGAAAGCAAAATTAGATTTTATTGTTTTCGTATTTTGCTTTTAATTTTAAGTAGTCTTTGTAGTCATCAGAGTTGATGTTTTGAGAAACTGACTTAGTTGAATCGTTAGCATTATTTGATACAGTTTTCGTTGAATCATTTACATTGCTAGAGATTGTTTTTGTGCTATCGTTTGCATTGTTTGATGCAGTTTTACTTGAATCGTTAGCATTGTTAGAGATTGTTTTCGTTGAATCATTAACATTATTAGAGATAGTTTTTGTGCTATCGTTTGCATTGTTTGATGCAGTTTTAGCTGAATCATTCATATTGTTAGAGATTGATCTTGTGCTGTCATTTGCATTGTTCGTTGCAGTTTTAGATGAATCATTGATGTTGTTAGAGATTGTTTTCGTTGAATCATTTGCATTGTTTGATGCAGTTTTAGATGAATCATTGATGTTGTTAGAGATGTTTTTCGTTGAATCATTCGCATTGTTCGTTGCAGTTTTAGATGAATCATTAATGTTGTTAGAGATATTTTTCGTTGAATCATTTGCATTGTTCGTTGCAGTTTTAGATGAATCATTAATATTGTTAGAGATATTTTTTGTGCTATCGTTAACATTATTAGATACTGTTCTCGTTGAATCATTTACATTATTTGTAAGTGTGTTCGTTGAGTCATTTAAGTTTGCAGAAATTGACTTAGTTGAATCATTTACATTGTTTGATGCAGTTTTAGTTGAATCATTAATGTTATTAGAGATTGTTTTTGTTGAATCATTTACATTGTTTGATGCAGTTTTTGCTGAATCATTGATGTTATTAGAGATTGTCTTAGTAGAATCATTTACATTATTCGATGCAGTTTTAGTTGAATCATTAATGTTATTAGAGATTGTTTTAGTTGAATCATTCGCATTATTTGACATTGTGTTTGCAGAATTATTCATGTTATTTGAAACAGAGATTGTGCTATCTTTAAAGTCTTTAGTAGCCATTGATGAACTATCTTTAAAATCTCTAGTAGTATTAGAAACAGAATCTTTAGAATCTTCAGCAACTTCAATTGTACTATCTCTCATATCTCTACTAATACCTGTCGTAGTATCAGAACCACTTTTAACTGTAGCAACTTCAGCTGTTTTAAGATCATCAGAAGCTTTTACTGCCGAATCTTTAGCATCACGACTTACACTTGTTACAGTTCTCTCACCACTTTTAGAAACTTCGACACCGCCATCAACACCAGATTTAACAGCATCTTTAGCATCATGACTCATAGAAGTCACACCATCTTTCATATCTTTAAACATATCACCAAAACTAAAATCCGCAGATAAACTTGTTGCCATTGCGATTGCTGCTATTGTACTTATCACTAATTTCTTCTTCATGTTTTCCCTTTTTCTTTTTTGAGTTGAGAAAACTATAACTCCTTGAAGCTAAATAAAAACTGAATGTTAATAAATATTTCTAATAACCACTTATAATGTTTTCATATATCACACTTGCTTCAAATATTATTTTTTTTTAAATCATCTTGAATATTTTTATACTCTTTTTAGGTACAATGTTCCAAATTTGATAAAAAGGGAAATAAGTTAAATGAAGAAAATAGTTTTAGCACTCGCACTAGTAGGAAGCCTTTCTTTCGCTAATACATACACAAAAGAAGATAGAATCAATGATATGCATGACATGGCAGAAGCTATGAATACAATTCAAAGTGGTTTTTTTTATAATAACTATGAGACTGTTTCAACAGGGGTAACATCACTCTCAGCAGCGATTGCAAAAGTGAAACCTCCTATGGAAGAAGAAGAAGACAAAGATGCAATGGCTAAATATATGAATGTAAAAATTCAAATGACAAATAAAATTGTTAAGAACATAAATGAAAAAGCATTAACTATTTTACAAAGATTTAAAAGTGGAGATTCTGCTCAAGCTGCTCAGGCATATACTAAAATAATGGGTCAGTGTATGAAATGTCATAGAGAAATAAGACACTGGTAAAAAGGAGAAGTATGAAATACATAATACTTTTCTTAATCTCACTTAGTTCACTCTACGCAACAGACTTAGTTCTGACAGGTACAGTTATTTCTAACAACCAAAAAATGATTCCTGCAAGATATATGGGATATATCAAAAAAATCAATTTTGAAGTTGGTGATATGGTTAAAAGAGAAGATGTATTGTTTGAAATGGAATCTGCTGAATTTGATATACTTGAAAGTCAAGCTGATTTAGCCTTAGAACAGGCGAAACTCATGCTTGAAGTATATCAAACTAAATTTAATGGTGCTAAAAAAGAAAAAAGGGAGTTAGAGAGAGACAGAAAACTCTACTCTAAAGAGAAATTCGGCTTTAATATGGATGACCTCAAACAAAATACGGACAGTGCCTCCGCTTCATTAGAATCAGCACAAGTTTTAGTAAAACAAGCATCCGAAAAAACAAAACAGTTTGCAACCATTGCAGGATATTTAAAGGTAAAAGCTCCAAATGATGGTATCTTAGTCGATAAAAAAATCCGTGTCGGCGACATGGTTGCTCCAGGGATGCTTACTATGATTATAGTCGATATGGATCATCTCGAGATAGAAGCAGAAGTTGCAGAGTCTGATCTTAAATATGTAAGAAGAAATAAAGTGGTTGATGTAAAAATCCCCTCACTTGGATATAAAACTTCTGGCTACATAAAAGCAATCGTGCCAAGTGCAAATCCTATGGCGCATACATTTAAAATACGCATTCATTTTGAGAAAAAACACGATACGATTTTTCCAGGAATGTACGCTAAAATTTATGTTGACTTAACAAATGAGATAGATACTAAAATTCAATAGAATTTTTATAGAACATGGCATGTGGAAATTTCCACATGCCATAGATAATGAATTTTTTTACATCCCTGGAATTCTAGGAATTTTTCCTAACTTTGAATATCTGCAATAAACTCCCCAACCCTTTTTAAGCCAGTGACCAATGATAGGAAGAGGTAACATGAAAGCTTTATTGTCATCTCTGTAAACAAAGGCAGCACCATCTCCACTATCCATAACGCATACTATATTAAGATGTTTCTTATAGCCTTTGAAATTTGAACTGCCATTTTCTTTTTCATGTATATTATGTGCAATATTTTTTGCCATAACTTCCGCTACATGCCCCTGTTTTGCTATCCAGTCATACCCTTCAATCGCAGCGCTATCTCCGATTGCATAAATATTTGTTGGTAGCACAAAAGCGTTTGTCGTTTCACTCTCGCCCATATCAGCATTTTCAAACACTACATTACAAGTGTCATCTATCTTGATAAAACCTGCTGCGTTGAGTGGCAAATCTGAATTTTTAATGACATCATGCCCATCTCCTGCAGGAATAAACATCGTAAAATCAGACGCTAACTTTGTGTCATCTTCAAAAACAATTGCTTCTATTTCAAAATCTTTAATTTTTTTGCCATAGTGTGCTTTTATATTTATTCTTGAAAAGTATTCCTTCATCAAAAGCATAGCCTTTGGTCCCATTCTTTTTCCAGGTTCCGCCATAGGTGCAAAAAAAGTTAAATCAAAATTTTGTCGAATCCCTTTTTTCTTTAAAAGATGATGCACATTAAAAAGTAACTCAAATCCTGGACCACCACGCACAGCAGAAGTGTCATGTGGATTTCCACCAAAACCAAAACAAATTTTACCGCTTCCCTTTGCTATAAGCGCATCAAGTTTATCTCGTATAAGAAGTGATTGTTCTGGAACACCACAGATAGAAAGAGTATGTTCAAGACCCTTATGTTTCATTTTTGATGCACCCATAGCAACTATCAAATAATCATACTCTTTTAAAATAGTCCCACTTTTAAGTGTAATAGAACTCTCTTTTGCGCTAATCTTTACAACAGAATCTACTATAAGTTCAAAGCCATGTGCTTCTTGAAGCTCTTTTAAATTTATGCACACATCACTAAATTCGCTCTCTCTTGTTGGAACCCAAATTGAAGTAGGATAAATAAAAAAATAATCTCTTTCACTCACTAATGTTACAACATAGTTTAATTTTTTTAAATGTATTGCAGCATCTACTCCTGCAAAACCTCCACCCAAAATCAATATTTTTTTCATACGAAACCTCACAACTACTATACAATTATTTTATATATCGTATTATAGCTAATAATATTATATTGTTTTTTTATTTATAAAAAGAACTGCAACCATACTGATAGCCCCGCCAAAAACGATATGAAGTTGCAAAGGCTCATCCAATAAAAACCAAGCAATAAAAAGAGCAAATACAGGAACTAAAAACATAAAAGAGCTTGTTTTTTCACTTCCAAGTTTTCCAGATGCCATAAAAAAGATAGTTGTTGCGACAGTTTGTCCCAAAACAGCAAGATAGATGAGAGCAATCCAAAAATGGAAATCTTGATGAAATACGATAAACAAATCAGAACCAAAGGCATAGATAAATGCAACAATAGTAGAGACAACAGAGATGAGAAAGCTGTAATGAATGGGATGGATGTGCTTTTGTGAGTGCTGAGAAAGAAGTGTCAATGCTGCCCAAACAAGAGCACAAAGTAAAAAATAGAGACTTGAGCTGTTTAAAAAAAGTTCCAAATTATTGAGCTCAAGCATCACAGCACCGCCGAATATTCCAATGATAAGTCCAAAATACTGTATATTTGCCAATCTTTTTTGAAAAATAATTGCGACAAGTAAAAAAGTCATAAGAGGACTGAGAATCGTTATGATAACGCCACCACTTCCTGCATATCCATATTTAATTCCCAAAAATGAGAATACCATAAAAGTAATATTGAAAAATGAGCTTCCAAAGATATACTTAATACTTGATTTGCTCACAATAATAGGTGTTTTCAAAAAATAAAGTATAGGTAAAAAAGAGAGACTCATAATAAAAAATCGCCAAAAAACAATGACTTCTACGCTCAAATCCTGTGTCAGAATTTTTAAAGCACTCCAACCACCGCCCCATAAAAACATTGAAAGAATTAAAAGATAGGAGTAGTTCATCGTTTTAGGCGCATATTTTTTTACAAGAGTCATCAACTTTTTATCCTTTTGAGGATGGGATTTTAACACATTAAATAGAGTTTATGCTATGCTTTGTCTCACATATATGTGCTTTTAAAGCAACAATAGTATTGAGGTAAAAAATGATTTATGAACTTTCAAACCCCGTTACAAAAACTTTAATAACCCATTTAAGAGAGCAGAAAAGTGATGCAATTCGTTTTAGACATACAGTTGCAGAACTTACAAAACAGCTTGTTTATGAAGCACTCAAAGAGTTCCCGCTCAAACAAAAAACGATAACTTCATGGCAAGGTGAAGCTAGTTTTGATGCACTGGATGAAGAAAATATAATTGTTGTAACTGTTTTAAGAGCAGGAATGCCGATGCTTGAGAGCGTGATGGAACTTTTGCCAAATGTTACAGCTGGATTTTTAGCGATGAAAAGAGATGAGATAACACACAAAAGCGTACTTTACTATGACAGGCTTCCTGATTGTACGGGAAAAATAATCCTTTTAGTTGATCCCATGCTTGCAACAGGTGGTTCAATGATAGACGCACTCGAGCTTATCAAAAGCAGAAATCCTTTAAAAATAATTGCTCTCAATATTATAGGCTCACCTGAGGGGCTTAAAGCAGTGCAATCAGCCCATCCAGATGTTGCCATTTACATTGCTCAAATTGATGAAAAATTAAATGATGATAAGTATATAATTCCAGGTCTTGGAGACGCAGGAGATAGGTCTTATAATACTTTATAATATTTGTACCATGATAGATAAAATTCATGGCATGTGGATTTGAAAGATAAAAATTTAGATTTTATATATCTATGATAAAATCACCAAATTTAAAAATAAAAAGGTGAATTTTGAAATATCTTTTATATATAATTTTTCTATCAACTTTTGCTTTACACGCTTCCTCTACTCAAAATACTCACACCGTAAATATCGGCATTCTTTCCTTTCGCCCTATCGCAGAAAATCAAGAAATTTGGCTTCCCCTTGGAGAAGAACTCCATAAATTTGCGCCACAATATGATTTTAATATAACTTCCTATCCAGAAAACGAACTTATCAAAAAACTTGCCGAAGGCGAATTTGATTTTGCGATTGTTCATCCGAGTGCTTATGTTGCGTTAGAAACAAAATATGGTGCAACCAATATAGCATCACTCGTCCGTCAGACGAAAGATGCAAAGTTTCATCTTAACAGTTATGGTGGTGTTATTGCAACGCTTAGCTCAAATAAAAATATCTACACCTTACAAGATATTATTGGCAAAACTATAGCTACAACGCATCATGATGGTTTTGCTGTTATGCTTGCACAAAGAGAAGTTTTTCATAATGTTGGCATCGATATAACAAAAGATTGCAAAATGCTTTATACAAAACAACCTATGGACAGAGTTGTAGAGAGTTTGCAAAAAAATGAAGCAGATGTTGGTTTTTTTAGAACAGGTTATATTGAAGAGATGATTGAAAATGGCAAACTTAAACCTGATGAACTTAGAATTATAAATAAAATAGAAAATGATAATTACCCTTATGTACATTCAACTCCTCTTTATCCAGAGTGGGCTGTTTTGGCAACATTAAAACCAAATATACAAACAGTAAAAGCAGTTACAACAGCACTCTATCAGGTTCACTCGAACACAAGTTTAGAATACCATGAATTTAGCACTGCATTATCGTACAAATCTACAAGAGAACTGATGCAAAAATATCATGTTTACCCATTTGAACAGACACAAATGAGTCTTAAAGAGATTATAGATACTTATGTATTGGAAATTGTGTTCTTACTCCTTTTTCTTGCACTTGGTGGAGTTTTGATGGCAATTCTCTATCGCAATCAAATGTTACATATAAATAAACAAGCGAAACAGATAGAAACAATCTTGGAAACTGCAAGTGATGGCATTCATGTGCATGATTTAGATGGAAATCTTTTTTTATTTAGTAACTCATTTGCAAATATGCTTGGTTACTCTAAAAAAGAGATATCTACACTGAGTGTTTATGATTGGGATCACAATTTTGACCCAACAAAAATAGATGCTATGATGCAAGAGGTTGTAGAACATCCTGCTATTTTTGAAACAAAACATACCAGAAAAGATGGAACAATTTTCGATGTTGAAATATTTGCAAAAGGTATAATAATAGGAAATAAAGATTATATTTATGCATCTGCAAGAGATATAACAGAACGAAAGAGCAATGAAATTAAGCTTTTAAAACATAAAACTATTTTTGACAACTTAGCAGAAGGTGTTTATGCAGTCGATACATATAACAGATGTACTTATATCAATAATGCTGGATTAACTCTTTTAAACCTAACCGAAGGCGATATCTTAGGCAAAAATCCACATGCCATCTTTCATAGTATAAATAATATTGACACCTGCCCTATCCAAATAGCTGTAACCTCTGGAGTTTCCACCAACCTTGAAGAGCAATTCATCCGAAAAGATGGTTCTATCTTTCCTGTATTTATAACCGTTTCTCCAATTATCAAAGAGGATATATCTTTAGGCTCAGTTATAACATTTATAGATATATCCAAACAACAAGCAGACCAAAATAAATTGATAATGGAAAAAGAACGATTCGAACACTTAGCACACCATGACACTTTGACAAATCTTCCAAATAAACTTAGTTTGATTGAATATATGCAAATGCAGTATTTAGAACAAAGTTCATTTGCGTTTATGCTTCTTGATTTGGATGGATTTAAAGAGATAAATGACTCATATGGACACCTATTTGGGGATAAATTACTTATCATGGTCGCAATAGTATTACAAAAGATATTTCCACAAGAAGCATTTATAGTGAGAACGGGAGGAGATGAATTTGTTATAGTCGTTGAGTGTAAAAATGAAAAAGATATAATCAATAGATATATGAATACACTTATTGATATGTTCAATCATCCATTTAAGATTGATGAAATTGATGTTTATGTAACCGCTAGTGTTGGAATAGCAATGTATCCTGAGGATTCTCAAACACATGAAAGGTTAATGCAACAAGCCGATGCAGCCATGTATAATGCAAAAAAAATGGGTAAAAATACATTTAGCTTTTATACCGCATCTTTGACACAAAAAGCTCTTCATAAAACAAAAATTGCTACAAATCTAAAAAAAGCTCTTTTAAATAATGAGTTAACAATGTTCTTTCAACCACAAATCAATCCATACAACGAAAAAATTATAGGTGCTGAAGCACTGATTCGCTGGTTTGGAGTAGAGGCAACAATCCCACCTGGAGTTTTTATCCCTATTGCAGAGGAGATGGGGCTTATCCTTGAAATCGGTGCATTTGTTTTAAAAGAGAGTTTTGTACTGGCGAAAAAGTTGAATGATGCAAAATTATTAGATGGACGCATCGCAGTGAATGTATCTGCGCGTCAGCTCATACATCCTGACTTTTTATCTGTACTGGAAAACACAATACAAAAAACAGGGTGTAGTCCATCGCTCATAGAACTAGAAATAACAGAAAGTTCCATACTCGAAAATCCTGATGGAATGATTATCCTCCTAAACAAACTAAAAGAGAGAGATTTTCATATATCTATAGACGATTTTGGTACAGGATACTCTTCTATGTCCTACTTAAAAAACCTGCCAATAGATAAGCTAAAAATAGACCAATCTTTTATCAGAAATATAACAGATGAGCCTAAAAATCAAACCATAATCAAAGCAATTATCGCTTTAGCAAAAGGTCTCGACATGGAAGTTTTAGCAGAGGGTGTTGAAACGAAGGAAGAACTTGAATTCTTACAAAATAACGGTATAGATTTTATACAAGGATATTACTACTACAAGCCTATGTCTTTTGATGATTTTGAAAAAAAATGCAGAGTTTGAAAAGATTTGTAGCTTTATAAATGAATAATTTTTAACGACATGTGACTCATAAAATAGCCCAATTATTAAGATTTGTTTTAGCAAAAATAATTTAAATTATTAGTATAATTTTATTCAAATATAGAAAAATTTACAGAGGTAGAAAATGACACTTCAAGAGCTTCGACTTGCACTAGAGATAGGCTGTGTAATGGATCAAGATATTGAATATTTAGTAGAGTTTAGCAAACAAAATGGTATTGACACAGATGAGATAGACGACGAACTAGTAAAATTAGGATATGATAAAATATTTGAAAATCAGTTTGAAGACGATTATGAAGACGATGATGATGCGTTTGGATATATTCAGAAATTCCCAAACAAATCTAAATTTTATGAGGATTAACCTTGATAACAAACAAACAACTTGTCGCTAAATACTACGACATGTGGAATTTACATGATTTTAGTAAAGCTGAAACTATTTTTAGTGAAAACCTTCGTTTTCGCGGTTCTTTAGGAATTGAAACTGTTGGAATAGAGGAATTTAAAAAGTATGCAGATACAATTTTAACTGCTTTTCCAAATCTCTATCATGCAACTGAAATCGTGGTAGGGGAAAACTCTCAAGTTGCCGTTTATGTATCCTATTCTGGAACACATAAAGGCAAACTTTTTGAGTATGAGCCTACTGAAAATAGAATAAACTACTCAGGCGCTTCTTTTTTTACTATCAGGAATGAAAAAATTACTGATATTAAAGTCCTCGGCGATAGATACGCTCTCTACAATCAAATAAAATCTACTCTTTAAATCAGAACAACAGCTCTTGCTGTGGGTCTGATTTTGCTTCGGTGCGAGGTGGTTTTGAAACATCACTAAAGTTTTCTTTTTGAGCGCCAACATCTACTGTTGTAATTCCCTCTGGCACACTAAATGTTCTTGGTACTTGAGGGTAATATTTAAGCACACTTGCATAAAACCTAGAAAAAGCAGGAGCGGCGATTGTACCACCTGTTTCAGTGTGAAACATAGGCGTGTTATCATCATTTCCAAACCAAACTATTGTCTCAATACTTGGTGAAAATCCAGCGAACCAGCCATCGACATTATTATTTGTAGTTCCTGTTTTTCCAGCTATCTCTAAACCAGCCACTTTTGCTTTACCACCCGTTCCTCGCTCAACTACATCTTTTAATATACTTGTCATAAGATACGCCTGAGCAGGAGTTGTAATAACGCGTGTTTTGTCTTCTTTTTGATAAATATTATTTCCATCTTTTTCTATCGAAGTAATTAATCTTGTTTCTGTTTGTACTCCACTATTTGCAAAAGAAGTATAAAACTGAGCAAGTTCTAAGGGCGACAAAGAGAGCGTTCCAAGAGATATAGACATATCTTGTGGAACATTTTGTATGCCAAATTTTTTCAGCTCTTTTAAAAGTGTGCCAAGCCCTATCTCATTTACAAGATTAATTGTTGCAAGATTATTGGAGTGAACAAGAGCTTCTCTTAAACTCACAATTCCTTTATAACTGTTAGCATAATTGCTAGGCTGCCATATCTGTTTTTCTCCATTGATATGGTAAGTATATGTTTTTGCAATATCCACTAGCTCGGTCGCACCAGAGTAACCCAAATCTAGGGCTACTTGATAAATAAATGGTTTAAAAGACGAACCTGGTTGGCGTTTACCCTGCGTGGCACGATTAAATGAATTTGCCTGATAATCAACACTTCCAACTAAAGCCAAAATATCCCCATTTTTAGGGTCAACACTTACTAATGCCCCATTTAAAACAGAGGTATTGTATTCAGATAAATCTGGTTTTACATTTCTCTTTTTTGCTAAATTTATAGCATTATTTTTGTACCCTTCTATTCTTTTTACAGATTCATTGTAAGCAAATTTAAGTGACTCTTGCCCAGCTTCTTGAAGCCTTAAATCAATAGTTGTATATATTTTATATCCACCTGTTTTTACATCTGTAATACCAAGTTCTGCAACTCGACGCATAACTTCATCCGATACAAAAGGTGCTACATTTTGCGTAAGCGTATCATCATACACTTTTGGATTTTCTGCTATTGCTTTTTTATATGTATTTTCATCAATCCAGCCTAAAGAGTACATTCTTGAGACAACACGGTTTGCTCTACCCATAGATATTTCATAATTTCTTGTCGGTGCGTAAGTGCTTGGAGCTTTTGGAAGCCCTACTAAAATAGCTATTTCTTTTAAAGTCAAATCATTAAGCTCTTTATGAAAATAGCCATCTGCAGCTGTTTTTACACCATAGTAAGAGTGTCCAAAATATATCTCATTCAAATATCTTTCTAAAATTTCCTCTTTTGTCAGAGTCGTTTCTAAAATTACAGAGTAAATAAGCTCTTTTACTTTTCGAGATATTTTTTTCTCTCTCGTTAAAAGTATATTTTTCACAAGTTGTTGCGTAATCGTACTCGCACCCTCAACCATTTTTCCTGCTTCAACATCTTTGACAATAGCACGAAAAATAGCATCAAAATTCACACCCGAATGTTCAAAAAATGTTGTATCTTCTATGGATAAAAGAGCTTCAACAACTCTTGGAGGTATTTCGTTAAAAGAAGCATAATATCTATGTTTTTCATCAAAAATATTTGCTATTTTTTCGCCATTTTTATCATATATTTTCGTAGTTTTTGCAGGGTTATAATTGACCAAAGTCGTTATATCGTAATCAAATACTTTTAAATAATAACCTAAAACTATAAAAGGAGACAAAAGTCCTAGTATCAAAACTGTAAAAAATATTTGTTTTTTCATTTTCTAAATTCCCTATTTGCAAAATTTGCTTCTATTAATGTTTTTGTGTACTCGGCATGTGGATTTTGTAAAACACTCTGCATAGCACCACTCTCAACTATGTTTCCATCTTTTATGACGCAAATATTTTCACACAAATCCGATGCAGAAATCATATCATGTGTAACAAATAAAATTTTAAAATCAAATTCATAACTTAACTTTTTCAAGAGATTCAAAATCAAAGTTCTCGTTGTTGCATCAAGCGCGGTTGTCGGTTCATCAAGCAACAATAGCTTTGGTTTGGATTCTAACGCCATAGCAATTATCACTCTTTGAAGCTGTCCGCCTGAGAGTTCGGGTGGAAATCTCTCTAAAAGTTCCAAATTTAAACCGACTTTTTCGAAAAGTTCTTTCACATTTGCTGACTTTGAAAAAAACTGTTTTCCTATTTTTGTAAGAGGCGATAGTGCTGTAAAAGGATTTTGAGGTACAAAAGAGAGCGTTTCCCCTGCTTTTAATTCAAAATCACTCTCTACTTTTAACTCTAACTCCATACTGCTTGGCAACATTCCCAAAAGTGCTTTGAGCGTTAAACTTTTACCGCTTCCACTCTGCCCTACAAGTGCCAAAGATGAGACTATTTCAAAGTTTATATCCACTAAAGTTTTTTCTTTGTGGGTAATATGGAGTTTTGAGATTTTCATTGCTTATTTTATCATAATAGCAGAAATTTTTTGACACAAAAGCCTCAACTCATCACTACTTTGACCCAATCTTGCTATAACTCTGATGATAGCTTTTGTAACGGTTGGTTGCCTTATCGCTCCAACTGCAAAGCCATCTCTCTTTAACTCATTTTTTATATCTATCACTTTTTTGTTGTCATCTATCAAAATAGGAACTATAAGCGCGTCGGTTTTTATTCCCAACTCTTCATAAACTACTCTTTGACGAAGTTCTATTTCTGCTTTTAAGACATCTCTGTTTTGAAGTATATATTTCAAAGAGTTGTACGCCAAAAGCGTGTCATAAAGAGAAAGAGAAGTTGCGTAAATGATGGGTTTTGCACGGTTTATCAGATACTCTATGATATGTTCTGAAGCCAAAATAAACGCCCCAAAACTCCCATACGCTTTTCCCAAAGTTCCCATTTTTATATGGTTAGGCTGGATTTTTATATTGTAATAGTCATAAACGCCCATCAAATTATCGCCGATAACTCCGCTACTATGCGCTTCATCTACAATCAAAACCGTGTCTTCTCTCTTGCAAATCTCAAAAACCTCTGGATTTAAAATATCTCCATCCATAGAGTAAATTCCCTCAACGGCAACAATCTTTCTCTTGGCATGTGGAAATCTTACAAAAAGATTTTTGAGTTCATTCATATCATTATGTGTAAAAAAATGAACTTCCACATGCCGAAGGTTGGAAGCTAAAACCCCTGAAGCATGGTACTTTTCATCCATAAAAAGAACATCACCTTTTCTAACAAGCGACTCAATGAGTGCAATGTTTGCATTAAATCCACTCCCTAAAATCACTCCATCTTCAAAACCATTTGCCTCACACAAAGCTCTCTCAAAATCTTGATGGATTTGATGGTAACCATTGACTAAAAGTGAAGCTTTGGAACTGTGAAGTGGAAGTTCTGAGAGTGTTTGGCATGTGGAAGTGTGAAGCTCTTTTTTATGCGAAAGACCCAGATAATCATTAGAAGCAAAATCTAAAATGTCGTTATTTACGATTTCTCTTGTTCTGTATCTTCCCGCCTTTTTAAGAGCTTTTAACTCCTTCTCATACAGCACTACATAAACCTTTGAAGCACTTCTACACTCAGACCCATCGCGGTACTTTCAAACCCTCGAACCTCTTTGATGTAGCGTTTACAAAAGCCTTCAACCATACAAGCCCCAGCTTTGCCTCGCCACTCGCCGCTTTTAAGATAACTCTCCAAATCATCCATATCAAACGCATGAAAAATATAGTCCGTTGCAGAGATATCGATGAGTTTAAGTTTAGGACTTTGGTAAATCATGCAGGTTAGAATGCTGGTAACATTGCCACTTTGCGTCATCAAGATGTTTCGCGCATCACTCTCACACTTTGCTTTTCTGAGGATTTGACCTTGCGAAGTTACAACTGTGTCGGCAACTAAAAGCGGATACTCTTGATAACCAAAAGCTTTTAAATTTGTCTCGTATTTTCCAAGTGTTGCTTGATAAACAAAATTTTTGGGGCATGTGGAAATAATGCTCTCTTCATCAAAATCAACACTTTGCTGTAAAAAAGGGATGCCAAACTCTTGTAAAAGCATTGCCCGAGTTTGGGAAGATGAGGCTAATCGAATCATATTCAAAGTCTAAAAACTATTGGAGAGAAATGTACCTAGAAAAATTGCGATAACACCAAGAACTATATTTACTGGAACCATAAATTTTCCGATGAGTTCGAGCGAAAACTTCGCACCAACCATATCGCCCCTATTGAGAAGTTTTACCGCTCTGTTTCTTCTTAAAATCATCACGGTAAGATTGATAAACATCAGCGTCCAGATGCCCTCTTTTGCATATCCAAAGAGTGCAAATTCACTACTTGAAATGCTATATCCTTTTATCATAAAAACAGCTGTTACAAGTAAGATAATCGTAAAAGGAGCAACGATACAAAACAATCTTTTAAGTGCATCAGCAATTCTCTCAAGTCGTTTATGAGGTGATTCTATCTCCATAAATGAAGGATGTGCGGCATAACGCAAAGCAATCATTCCGCCAACCCAAACCGCAGCACTAAGGACATGTAAAAAGATAATGATTGTTTTATACTGCGCAAATATTTCTTGCATTAACCAAGAACCTCAGTAATGTACTTGAGTGCTTTTTCTTTTGCTTCTTCGAGTTTTGTTGCATCTTTTCCACCCGCTTGTGCAAAGTCAGGACGACCGCCACCGCCGCCACCAAGAATAGGAGCGATGTTTTTTATCCACTCTCCTGCAGATGCATTTGAGCCTTTTACACCCGCCGCCATCATCACTTTATCGCCTTTTACTTGAAAAAGCATCACGCAAAGTGACTCATTTTGGTTTTTAAGTTCATCAATTTTTTCTTTGATATCACCCGTTGCAAGTTCATCCACGATAACTGGAACACCGTTAATTAAGTTTGCTTTTATCTCTACTTTTGCAGAGTGTTGCGCCTCTTGAAGTTCCTCTTTTAACTCTTTTACATTTGATTTCAGTCTTGCAATACCTGCCAGAATATCTAAGTTTTTCACATCCGATTGAACCTGTTGGACAAGCATTCTCTGCTGAGCAAAATATTGATACGCAGCATATCCGCAAACCGCTTCAATACGGCGAACACCAGCACTTACACCACTCTCTTTTGTGATGATAAAAGAACCAATATTTGCTGTATTTTCCACATGCACACCACCACAAAATTCAACACTGGTATCTGCAAAACTTACAACGCGTACTTCATCGCCATATTTCTCGCCAAACTGCGCTTTTGCACCGCTTTTTTTAGCTTCTTCTATGTTCATAACTTCTGTTTTAGCTTGCAAACCCCTTGAAATTTCATGATTTACTTTTGTCTCAATTGCAACAAGTTCGGCATGTGTAAGTGCTTTAGGATGAGAGAAGTCAAATCGAAGTCTATCCGCTTCTACAAGTGAACCCGCTTGAGAAATATGCTCTCCCAAAACATCAAAAAGTACTGCATGTAAAAGGTGTGTTGCAGAGTGGTGTTTTGTGATTTCATTTCTGCTTATATCCACAATAGCTTCAACAACATTTCCTACTTTTATCTCTTTTATTACAGAGATTTGGGACATATTTAAACCGAAGAATTTTTTAGTATCTTGTACTTTTGCTAAAAATTCTAGTGTACCGCTATCACCACACTGTCCACCGCTTTGAGCATAAAATGGGGTAATATCTAAAAGCACCCAACCATTCATTCCCTCAGACAACTTCTCAACATTGTGATAATTTTCATCTAAAAGTGCCAAAACCTCAACCGAATGTTCTGTGTGCTCATAACCGATAAAAGTGTTCTCACCAAATCTCTCTAAAAGCTGTTTAAAATCTCCATGAACAGCGTCGTCTCCACTCCCCTTCCAAGCCGCTTTTGCACGCGTTCTCTGTTCCAACATAAGCGCATCAAACTTCGCACTATCGAGTCCTAGATTTTTCTCTTTTAACATATCTTCTGTCAAATCAAGTGGAAAACCAAAAGTATCATAAAGTTTAAAAGCAACCTCGCCACTAAAAATATACCCCAGGGCACCTTCTCTGGCTTCGCCATTCACCTTGTCTTTCATAGTTTTTAGCTCTTCATTAAAAAGTTCTATTCCAGACTCAATAGTCTTAAAAAATCTCGCCTCTTCAAGTTCGATTTGCTCTTTAACAATTTCCGCTTTTTGTACTAAATAATCATACTCTTTGCCCATAATTGCGACAACATCGTCCACAAGTTTGTACATAAACGGTTCGCTAAATCCAAGTAAATATCCATGACGAACACCACGACGAAGAATACGGCGAAGAACATAACCGCGTCCTTCGTTTGAGAAATTTGTACCCTGAGCTAAAAGAAAAAGTGCCGTTCGGATATGGTCGGCGATAACACGAAAAGATGCACCAGTTGCGTAAACATACTCTTTGCCTATGAGTTTTTCCACATGCTGTATGATTGGCATAAAAAGTGATGAACCGTAGTTGCTTGTCACGCCTTCACTGATTGCCACAACTCTCTCTAAACCCATACCTGTGTCGATAGAAGGTTTTGGAAGAGGCGTGAGAGTGCCATCCGCACTTCGTTCATACTGCATAAACACAAGATTCCAAATCTCTAAAAATCTGTCGCCCTCGCCTCCCATATAATCCTCAGCACCAGAAAAAGCTTCCGCACCTTGGTCAAAAAAGATTTCACTACACGGTCCGCAAGGTCCTGTGTCGCCCATTTGCCAGAAATTGTCTGCATCACCCAGACGCATAATTCTCTCTTTGCTTACATGTTTGAGCCAAAGATTTTCCGCTTCGTCGTCACTCTCATGCACCGTAACCCAAAGTTTTTCAACTGGAAATTTCAGAACCTCAGTAATAAATTCCCAAGCGTAATCAATCGCTTCTTCTTTAAAGTAATTCCCAAAACTAAAGTTCCCAAGCATCTCAAAAAAAGTGTGATGTCTTGCCGTGTGTCCGACATTTTCTAAGTCATTATGCTTTCCACCCGCACGGATACAAGTCTGACAAGAGGTTGCTCGAGGATTCTCTGGAACTGGAATTTCACCCGTAAATATAGACTTAAAAGGCACCATTCCTGCGTTGTTAAAAAGCAAAGTTGCATCATCTGGAACAAGCGGAGCACTTGTTATTCTATCGTGGTTTTTTGATTCAAAAAATTTTAAAAATTCTTCTCTAATATCCATAGGCGTTTCTCTTCGTATAAAATTGCGCGATTATACACTAAAATCCCTTTTTTTCTACAGCATCCACTTCTTCAGCCAAACAGAAAGGACATAAATTCCCCCAAAAAAACATGTTGCTTAAAACTTTTTTTTGTTGCAAAAGATAAAAAATTGGCTTCGCCCTTTGAGTCATTAATCGATTTATACCTCTTTAGGAATAGTAATAATAAACTTTGCTCCATTATTTTCATTTTCTACACAGAGTGAACCATTAAAATAATCAACTATTATTTTTCTACTCATATATAGACCTATCCCCGTTCCTATACTCTCATGCTTCGTTGTAAAGTATGGTTCAAAAATTTTCTCTATAATTTGTTCTGGGATTCCTCCCGCATTATCATGGATAATAATTGTCGTATCACCCTCATGCTGAAGCACACTTACCAAAACTTTAGAATCTACTATTTTCTTTTCTACAGAAACATCTTTTGCATTATTGAGTATGTTAATAATAACTTGAATGAGCTCTCGTTTATAGCCAATATGTTCATAATTATTTTCTCCAAGCATAAGAAATTGAAGCTTAATTTTTTGCTCTTCATAGCTACTTTGAACAATTTTTTTGGCTTCTTCAAGTACAGTTTCTATGTAAAAAGTTGTTTTAACTTTGTCATCACTTGATATCTTTCTAAAATCATCTATAGTTTGGCTTAAATAGTTCGTGTACCCTTTAATCTTGCTTGATGTCTCTAAAAATTTTTCACTATTAATTTGTATTAAATCTTCAAGTTCTATATCAAATTCAACATCATTGAGTACATTATTTATAGCAGCGATTGGCTGACGCCATTGATGGGCAATATTGCTAATCATTTCGCCCATTGCAGCAAGTCTGTTTTGAGACTCAATTATTTTTGCCTGTCTTTCATGGTCTGTTATATCTCTATGAAAACCTGTTATCCTTATCAAACTACCATTTTCATCAAAAAAAGCATCTCCAACATCATCAATAATAATTTTTTCTCCACTTTTGGTAATCAGCGGATAACTAATTCTAAAGTGAACAAACTCGAGCTTTTCTGGATACTCTTCTATAACATCCTGCATCGCTGCATGGTGCTCAAACCTATTTGTATCAGGAATTAATGAGAGATAATCTAAATAGCTTAACTTTTCATCATCACTAAATCCAAGTCTTTTTTTCCAACCACTGCTAAGATAAAACTCTAGATTTACTAAATCATAATCCCAAAAACCATCTCTGGATGAGTTTATAGCAAACTCAAAACGCATATTTTGTTTTTTTAATAAATCTTCTTTTTCATCTATCTCATGTTTTAGACCCTCTTTTGCGAGAATCTGCTCCGTAATATCAAGTCTTATAGCTCTATATCCAACAACTTTGGAGTTAACAATAATAGGAGTAATGGAAGTATCTACCCAATAGGGAGTTCCATCTTTGTTAATATTTTTAAACTTCGCATGAAAAGTTTTTTTATTTTCTATGGTGTTCCAAAGCTCTTGATAAAAAGATGCTGGTGTATTAGGGTCTCTTAATATATTATGAGATTTACCAATGAGCTCTTCTTTTGTATAACCTGTAATGTGACAGAATTTTGGATTAGCGTAAGTGATAAAACCTTTTAAATCAGACTCTGAAACTATTAAGTTCCTATTAAATATATCCTTATCCGCTTTTAACTGCTGTTGCGAATATTTTGTATTCTTTTTCATAATTTCAAAATCTTTATTATGAATCCAAAGAACTACTAATAAAGCTCCTTGAACCAAAAGAGAGATTTCATCTGTTGTAAAAAAAAGCATATTTATAACTATCACTATCCCAAGCAAACCGTGAGTGGCACCAACTCGTTTACTTGAGTTTAGAAGGGTATTTTTTAGACTCATGAAATATCCTTTTAAAAAAACTCTATCTCATTCTCTTGGGCTTCCTTATCTTCTAAAAAGTCTATGACTAATTGAATATCATTTCGTAAAGAGGCATTATAAAACTTCGGGTCTTTTGCCTTTTTGTTCCATACATTCTGTCTATAGTTTTCCAGCGTGAGTTGAAGTGACTCAAAATAGATACCTGTTTGAGAAATATTTTTCATAAATTTTTGCTCAAGTCTTAAAATAATATCACTGAGTTCATATAAGTATGTAGAAAGCTCAAAAAATTCAGGATATGCTTTGAGAATGGAAGCATACTTTTTATACACATTGGACAATTTAGAAAGATAGTCTTCATTTAACTTTTCATTTTTAAACATGACCGTTATATAGTTTTCAAGCTCTGCAGATAAATCTTGAAGCTCTTCCTTATCGTCTATCGTAATCGAAGAGAAATAGTCATCTGTACTTGTTTTTTCTTCTTTTTTCTCTTCTATATCTATTTGTATATTTTTATTTGTTTGAACAGCAAGTTGATTGAGTTTTTGTTCAAGTATCTTGTTCTTTCTCTTCATCGCTTCCAGCTCTTCATGAAGTTTTATTTCATAATCAAGAAGAAGTTTTTTGTCATTAATTATTTTACATGCTTTATAGAGAGTGTTTATCATAAATTGTTTGTCAAGCGGTTTATTTAAAAAATAATTTATCCCTAAATTAATAAGTCCTGTAAGTAATTTTGACTCATTATGAGCTGAGAGAACAACAATGATAGGCTCTTTATTTGTATGCTTTTGAACAGCTTGTATAAGCTCTACCCCGCTCATTATAGGCATATTAATATCTGTCATAATAATATCAATATCCTCATTTTTAAAAACTTCATAAGCTTCACTGCCATTTGTTGCGACAAAACTATTTTTAAAGAGTTTGCTAAGACTGCTCTGCATACTATCCCGTAGTATCGCCTCATCCTCAGCATATAAAATATTCAACGAAGAAGCCTGTATTCTTAGCTCTTTTGCACTTATCATTTTTTTCCTTTTTATTTTGCTTTTGGTAGATGTTTCAATTGTATCAAATAAATTTATAAATTTTACTTCAATTTTACTATAGCTATAATAAAAGAGGAGCACATTAGAGGCGAGTTAAAGCGGATGGTTTCAAATCTTATAACATCCACTTCTTCAGCCAAACAGAGAGGACATAAAGCCCCCAAACATGCTGTTTGAAACTTCCCCTTGAAGCGGTATTTATATACTCGTCCAACTCTTTTGATTTGAACATGCCCGTTTGTTGATTTACCTCTTTTATAAGGTCGATTTGTTTTGAGTTTATGAGATATTCCATGTAGGGATTTGAGAACCCTTTTTTCTTTCTTTTTAAAATTTTCTCATCGAGTTTATCTTTCATAATCTCTTTTAAAAGTGCCTTGGTTACGCCATCTTCATAACGAAGTTTTGGGTCAATGCTAAAGATTCCACATGCCAACTTATGGTCTAAAAATGGGGTACGAGATTCAATACCTTGTGCCATACTTACGCGGTCGAGTTTTGTTAAAAAATGCTCTGCTTGGAAGAGGTTTAAATCTATATAAGAGTACCAGATGCTCTCATCCGAGTGCGCTGAAGCTTCAAATCTCTCACGGTAAGGCTTGAGATATTTTAGGGATTCATTGTCTTTTACATTTCTGCGCATCAGGTTATTTTTTTGCAAATCTGTAAATTTATCGCCTGAGGTGCGAAAAAGAAGCGTCTGATCAAAAATGCGTTTGTACCACTCCCACTCACGGTTCATAGAAAAGTTTCCATGAAAATACTTTTTGAGCCAGTTTTTGTGTGCCAAAGTCGAAGCTTTTTCGATATCGAGATACTCAAAATATTGGCGATACCCCAAAAAGAGTTCATCGCTTCCCTCTCCACTCAAAACCACTTTGTACCCATCTTTTTTAATCTGTCCAAATAAAAGATAAAGCGGAATGGCGGCAGGGTCATTGAGCGGTTCATCGAGCGTGTCGAGAACAGTTCCACAGACGGAGATAAAATCCTCTTGATTGATTGCAACTTGCGTGTTGTTGAGACCCAAAAATTCTGCACTTTGCAGAGCATTTTGCCTCTCATCATATTTTGAAAACCCTTCATAACCGATAGTGTAGGTGTGAAGATTGACCCCTTTTTGTTTTGCATAGTAATTCAGAGTTGCACTATCAATCCCGCCTGAGAGGAGCGAAGCCATCGGCACATCGGCGTTTAATCGCAGGTTGATAGACTCTTCGAGAAGATTCTCAAGTGAGTGGATTGCTTCATCTCTATCTGTGATGATGTTGGGCGGTGTGTCTAGCAAATCGAAATATCTCTTAACTTCCACATGAGAATTTTTAAGCGTTAAATACTCTCCACATGCCAACTTTTTGATGCCTTTAAAAAAGGTGTGTGGCGGAGTTGGGGCTAGGAAACTGAGATAACTCATAAGTGCGTCTTCATTCAGTTCATGTTTCTCTAAAAATGGTGTCAATCCTTTGATTTCTGAGGCAAAAATAAAACTCTTCCCCTCCAAATAAAAGAGAGGTTTTTTACCCAGCCTATCACGAAAAAGATAAAGCGTTTCACCATCGAGCAAGGCGATAGCGAACATTCCACGCAGATGATTGACGAAATCTACGCCCCATTTGAGATACGCCGCGATGATGACTTCGCTATCACTTTCTGTTTTAAAATCAAAATCTAGCTCTTTTTTTAGCTCTCTGAAATTATAAATCTCGCCATTAAAAGAGAGCAAAATTTTCTCATGTTTGAGCGGTTGATGCGACCTCGCTCCTGTGTCTAAAATACTGAGTCTCTGATGTGCGAAAAAAAGATTTTCTCTCTGCTCAATTCCGCAAAAATCCTCTCCACGGTGTACCAAAAGTGAGAGTGCATGTTTGGCTTTTGCTTCGTTGTATTCGCCGATTATCCCAAAAATCGCACACATTATTTGAAAAATCCTACTGTGATATCGTTTTTTATATACTCATTTGCATAGCGGATTTCTCTCACGCCTAGCTCTTTTGCGATGCCCTCTATCTGGCATGTGGAAATATAGTTGTAGGTTTGGCTCACATCGTCTCCGTGAAGTATGTTAAAAATAAAACCGCTTCCACATGCCAAAAAACAGTTTCTTATAAAGAGGTGCGTCTCGTAAGCACTCAAAATATTCATCGCTCCACTGCAGATATAAAAGTCGGCATGTGGAAGTGCTTCTTTGCAAATATCGGCTTGAAGTATCTCACACTCTGTTTTTTCTTTTGCGATTTTGCACATGATTTCAAGGGAATCTATACCGATATATTTTTTACTTTTTTTCGAATTTTTTCTCATAAAAAGGTAAAAATCGCCAAATCCGCATCCAGCATCACAAAGCGAAAAATGCTCTAAATCCTCTGGCAACATATCGAGAATCACTCCAAACCGCATCGTCTGAAAAAGCTCTGAATTCCATTGAAGCCCCTCAGGTGTGATGCCAAACTTTTTTATCGATGCTTCGTAAAATGTTTTGTTGTCGATTCGTGGCACACGCAAACCTTGAGCTAAGAAAATAAAATGTATTATATAATACTTCCATAGATAAAAGGGCAAGGAGCAAAAGATGAGGATAGCAGTTGTTGGTCTTGGCGGAGTTGGCGGATACATTGCGGCACATTTGGCAAAAACTTCTCATGAGGTGGTAGGTTTTGCAAGAGGTGCGCATCTTAAAAAAATTCAAAACGATGGTTTACAAATCATAGAAGAAGATAACTCAGGAGAAATAAATTCTTGGCATGTGGAACTTCAAGCAAAAGAGCTCAAAGATGCGGAGGGTTACTTCGACATTGTCCTTTTTTGTGTCAAGAGTTATGATTTGATGGAGTCTTATGAGGCGATAAGTCGGCATGTGGATTCAGATACAATCATTTTAAGTCTTGCAAACGGTGTGGAACATGGGGATGAGCTACGAGTACTGAGTGAGTGCAGAGTTTTGGACGCTTGTGTTTATATACTTTCACATCTTCAAGAGGCGGGTGTTGTGCGAAAAAAAGGTGCAGTTTTTGCTCTTGTTTTTGGTGGTTTGGAAGAAGAGAGTAAGATTTTAAAAACGCTCTTTGATAGCGCCTCTCTTCGTGCTAAAGTTGAAGATGACATAAAAACAGCTATTTGGAAAAAGTATATATTCATCTCCGCATTTGCCACGGCTACGGCTTTTTATGACAACACTATTGGTTTTGTTTACGAAAATCACTCGAATGAAGTTAAAACACTTTTATCAGAGATAGCTGAAGTTGCACATGCCAAAGGTGTCAATATTTATGATGAGATTGAGAAATCTTTAAATATTGCTAAAAATTTACCCTTTGAAGCGGATACCTCTATGCACTTAGATTTTACAAATAAAAAAAGAGATGAGTTAAAAACTTTGAGCGGATACATTGTGCGTGAGGCAAAAAGAGAAAATTTAGAAGTTCCTCTTATGCAAAAAATGTATAAGGAACTTCTAAAACGGCATGTGGATTAACGAAATACTTTATCACAATCCGCTGTTATCGCTCCTGGAATGGTAGCGATTGTCATAAATTCAGACATTTTTAACATTGGGTACATAACAGATATGTAAAATCTTGGCTCTAAGATTTTAGCTTCACCATTTTCGATTAAAATCGGATATGGAAGCAATCCACTGTTAAGATACCCTATTTTCTTCACAAATTTACTCGTTCTTTTGTCTAGTTCAACACCAATCATAACTGCACCGTTGCTGAGTTGTTGCTCATAAACTATCTTATTAGATTTTTTTGCTTTAGCGAGTAACTCGTCATTTGTTCCTGTTGCTATGATTTGCATATCTTTATAAAATGGCATATTTTCCATAAATTGGAAGTGTTCCAGCACTGAATATTTTACTGTTTCTTCCGAGTTTTTAAGACCCTCAAAATTGTCTCGTATGCGTTTTAGCATATCTTCTGCCAGTTTAGCATCATACTCTTCTTGCATAAAAGCTCTCATCACATAAATAGGATTTGAGATATTTACTAAATTATTTTGTGTATCAACGGTTATTCTGAGCGTACTTGCAAATCCTCTATTTTTTTTAGAAGCATTCTCTTGCATCGCTTTATCACTAAAAACAAGAGAGATAATTTCACCTTTTTCTTCGATTTTATACTCTGCTAAAACACTGAAACCAGCTTTTTCTAGTTTCTCTTTGACTTGCTCTACAGAAAGAAGAGGTGCGTGTAAATAAGCCGATACTCTTCCGCCATCAATATCTCCAACCTCGACTTTTTTAGCAGTTGCATTTTTTTTAGCATAGCGTTCGGGTGCTACATGGTCGCTAAAAATAACTTCTTCTTTTTTTAGCAACTCTTGTGTAGTTTGATTTGATTTAGTACTTCCATTTTCTACAACTACAACTTTTGGAACAAGTGCTTCTACTTTGGGTGCATCAGGTACTTTTGGCATAGTAATAGTTACTATATTTTCTTCTTTTTTTACTGTATCCATTTCATTAGCGACTAAGTTTACATCAAATAACGCAATAGCACTTACACATAAAATGATTTTTTTCGTTGTTTTCATGAGCTCTCCTAATACTTTTATTCTAATTTTTATATTTTAACTTTAATGAAGAATATACTCTATAGTATTAATCTTATAAGTTTTCTTAATTTTTAAATTTAAAGAGTTTAAGACGAATTATCAGAAGACTTTTGTGTAATAATTGGACACAATTTATAATTTTAGGAATTATTTACGATGAAAAAAGAGAGATTAGTTTTAGGTGGCGGTTGTTTTTGGTGTGTCGAAGCTGTTTATTCCAATGTAAAAGGTGTTATCTCCGCCCTAAGTGGTTACACAGGAGGAACAAGAGCAAATCCCACATATGAGGGCGTTTGTACAGGGGTCAGCGGACATGCCGAGATAGTAGATATAGGGTTTGACGGGGATGTTGTCTCACGCGAAGAACTTTTAGATATCTTTTTTGCCATTCACAATCCAACCACTCTTAACCAACAGGGCGCGGACAAAGGTTCACAATATCGTTCGGTAATATATTATGAAAATGATGCACAAAAAGATGTCATTTTAGGTGCAATAGCTAAAGCGCAAAAAAATTATCCAGATACAATTGTTACAGAAGTGAGTAGATTAGGCGAAGTGTATCCAGCAGAGAATTATCATCAAAACTATTTTCAGCGTAACCCATCACAAGGATACTGCCAAGCTGTCATAGTTCCAAAACTTCAAAAGTTTATGATGAATTTTGCAAAAAATTTGTCATAAAACCTCGAAGAGGGAAGTTATGATGAATTTTGCAAAAAATTTGTCATAAAACCTCGAAGGGGGAAGTTATGATGAATTTTGCAAAAAATTTGTCATAAAAGAGACTTATTTTAAAGCTTTTACAAATCCTTTAAAATACATGGAACATCACTCGAATTTCTAATCTCATTAAATTCATTTATTTCAGAATTTATAGCTTCCGTAAACGCTTCAACAGTAGCATCCAACTGGTGTCTAGCTTCATCAACAAGTTTTTGTTGTGTCTCTTCTACATTTTTAAATTGCTTCATAGTTTTCATAAAAAAATCTTCATCGTCAGTAAGTAAAACTATCTCCTCTTTTTTTACCCATTTTCTTTGAACTTTACCATCTCGTGTAAACTCAAAAATAACATTGTCACTGTTCTTTGAAGCTATATATTTAGGAACCATAAACCCTATAAAACATGATAGCGGTTTGTCTGTTTGTTTTTTAATTACATAATACATTCTGGTAGTATAATATAATAATGATAAATTATGATAAAATTTTTCTTTTAGCATGAGGAGCTGATATGAGTCATTTATATGAACTAGCCATTATAGGAGCTGGACCTGCTGGAATAGCGACCGCCATTGAAGGCTATTTACAAGGAATAAGAGATATTATTTTGCTAGAAAAAGAGGGAAATCATAATTCTACAATAAGAAAATATTATAAAGACAACAAACGAGTTGATAAAGATTGGAAGGGTCAAAAAGTTGAACTTGATGGAAGAATTTATTTTGTGGATGGAACAAAAGAGACAACGCTCGACTTCTTTGATGAGATTTTAACGCATCATTCTGTGGAGTTGCAGACGCATGTTGAAGTGCAAAGCATTAAAAAATTAGACAACTGTTTTGAAGTTTTTATGGCAGGAAAAAGCATAAAAGCAAAACATGTGGTCGTCACTATAGGCAGAATGGGTAAACCAAATAAACCAAGCTATAAAATCCCGCTCAGCATTAAAAACAGAGTAGGTTTTACTCTTGATAGCTGTATTGGGGATGAAAAAGTTCTAGTTGTAGGTGGCGGAGATAGTGCGATTGAATATGCAGTTGATTTAGCTGATAAAAATAGTGTTTCTATTTGTTACAGACGAGAAACTTTTGAGAGAGCAAATCCAACAAATCAGAAAAATATTGCAGATGTTATAAACAATGGCGAAGTCAGAGCTATTTTAGGTGTTAATATTGATGATTTAGAAGAAAATGATGGCAAAGTAAAAGTGATGTTTAACGAAAGAGAAGCCGAAGTTTTTGATAGAGTTATTTACGCTATAGGCGGTACAACTCCAAGCTCATTTTTGGCAAGTTCTGGCATAGAAGAGGAGAATGGAAAACCTGTCCATGATGATAATTATCAAACGAACATTGAAGGTCTTTTTGTAGCTGGAGATATTACGCAAGAGAGTGGTGGAAGTATCGCGTTAGGGCTTAATCATGGATATGCGATAGCATGTTTTATTCAAGGTGGAAGTAAAGAAGATTAGTGCTTTAAAATAGCTGGATCTTTTTGGCTTATCACGCCATCAGGTGTGTTAAGAATAAGTTCTATTTCAGAGCTTAAATACTCTGAAGTTGTAATAGGTTTAAAATTTTTATCTTCAAAAGCCGACTTTTTAGCATTATAAATAATATCTTCGAGTAAAGTTTTTGAAGTATTATCAGAGGAACAAGAACCTCGTAACTCATTTTTTAGATAAATATTTACTGTTGTTGTTATTTTTTCATTTAAAAGAGGATGCTCCGCCAAAAGAACTTGTTTATCAATAGTTCTCTGCGCTTCAAAAACTTCATGAATAGAATCACGGACAAGTTGTAGTAAAACTGAACGAGGCATCTTCTCTCCTTTTAGTTATTATAGCAGGTTTTTAGTTTGAGTATTTATTCCACCCTCGAAAGAGGATGGAATGAGGGAAGATTGTATTTATATCTTGGCATGTGGAAATTAAAAGCGATACCCCACACTCAAACCAGTTGTAGCGTAATCATACGAAGCATTGCCACCACTCGCAGTTGTTGTCATGGAGTACGATTTGTATTCTGCTCTTACATTCCATTTTTCTGTAAAAGTGTACGATACACCTCCACCAAAACCAAGACCAT
Organism: Sulfurimonas sp.; assembly: GCA_041662265.1. Classification (GTDB taxonomy): domain Bacteria; phylum Campylobacterota; class Campylobacteria; order Campylobacterales; family Sulfurimonadaceae; genus Sulfurimonas. Next base: position 82,961 of record JBAZSV010000004.1, on the reverse strand, counting down.
ATCCAGTGTCATTTTCAAGTGATTGCAAAACAAATCCGCCAGTGGCATAAATATCAAGCTTTTTTAGCAAAGTGTAACCGATTTTAAGGTCAGTTCCAAGTACAAGCGTTGTGATATCTGTAGTTGGAGTTGTAGCGGTTGCATCAACAATCGTGTTATCAAATTTTATCTGTCCACCGCCCATTTCTCCTGAGACACCAAGAAGAAAGCCATTATCCCATCTACCATCTGCATGGTAACCAACTACGCCGACAACACCTTGGTTCTTGTTAAGTGTAACACTTTGCCCACCAACATACAATGATTTATCCATAGCAAACACCGAACTTCCTAAAACTGCAACTGTTGCAACTAAACTTAAAACTTTTTTCATATAACTTCCTTTTGCCCTGTGGGTCTTTTTAATTATTTATTTCTTTATTTTCTTTGGAACTGATGGCGCGCTAGAGGTAGGAGAATACTTGGAAGTTACTACCTTTTATAACATCACTTGAGCGAAGGCGAGCCATCGCCTCCGAAAAATACCTAAAAAGAGTATTTCAACCCAGCATTAAAGTAGAGTGTATCTTGTGTGACACCACTTAAAGTGACATTTCCCGATGGTATGTGATATGCAAATTGGTAGTTTGAGTAGATATACTCTACACCTGCATTAAAACTAATGTTTGAAGTGAGTTGGTAAGCGTAACCTAAAAGTAAACCCATCTCAATCACTTCTGTATTTTCTATAAAAACTGCTGTTTGTGGCAATCCTTGCGCACCGAGTGTGGCATAGGAGACATTTGTATAACTTGTGTTGGTTGTAAAGGTATCGCCACTCGTTCTTTGTGTTCCTATACCGCCTTTCGCTCCAAAGGTAAGAGAGTTATTATCAGATTTCCATCCAAGTTTACCACCCAGACCAAAACCTAGTTCTGCGTTTTTACTTGCATCGTTTTGCCAAGCGTAAAGAAATACATTTGAGTATAAATCATTTCTGTTGTTAAAATCTTTTTTAAAGCCGAGTTCTATCTCATTTCTTATACCGCTATTACCAACAACATTGGACAAATCTTCACTGCCACCGAAGTAGCCATCGTCCATGGAGTTTACAACACCGCTGTTGAAACCTACATAATATTTACCGCTCTCTTCTGCGGCGAATAGACTTATGGTTAAACATGCTAGGGTTAAAATAATCTTTTTCATTTTATTTACACGCCCAAGAGTTTTTTGAACAAAGAGCTTGTAAACTTTGTTGGGCATTTTCATTTCCTAGAGCTGATGCTTCTTTCCAATATTTGAATGCTTTTGTATAATTTTCAGGAACACCTAGCCCATGAGCATATATATATCCAAGATTATTCAAAGCAGATGGAAGTTTCAGTTTCGCAGCTTTTTCATACATAATAATTGCATTTTTATAATCTAGACGATCAGTATAAATCACTCCTGCATTGTGAAAAGATTCAGCAGCTTTTTCCTCAATATTTTTAGGAATATCATTAGCATCCAATTTTTTTCCTTTTAAAGCCAAAATCATATCTGCAGATTTTATACACTCTTTTGCATCTCCATTTCCAGTCTTTACTACTATTTCACATTTTATGCGCTGCTTTAACCACAGAAACTTATCTTCTTTTGAAGCTTCTATATTCTCTTCAGGACTAATTGCAAATACACTAGAAGTTATAAAAATTAAAACTACAAATATTTTTTTCATTTTATTTACACGCCGAAGAATTTTTTGAACAAAGAGCTTGTAAAGCTTGTTCAGCATTTTTATTTCCTAAAGCTGATGCTTCTTTCCAATATTGATATGCTTTTGTATAATTTTTAGGAACACCTTCTCCATTGGCATATAAAATTCCAAGATTATTCAAAGCAGTTGAATTATTCTGTTCCGCTGCTTTTTCATACATAATAATTGCATTTTTATAATCTCCTTGAGCTTCATAAATCCCTCCTGCATTCTTAAAGTATCCAGAAGCCATTCTTTCAACACTCACAGGAAAGCTTGATTCATAGTCATCTAACTTTTTTCCTTTTAAAGCCAAAAGCATATCTGCAGCTTTTAAGCACTCCTTTGCGTCCGCATTTTTAAGATTAACATCAGCATCCCTTTCACATATGAGCATCTGCTTACTCAACGGAGTTTTTGCTTCCTTAATGTAACGATTCATAGTTTCAAGAGTATCTGCAAAAACACCAGAAGATATAAAAATTAAAACTGCCAATATTTTTATCATTTTCTTCCATCCTTGTCAGCACTACCTATAACCTCAAACTGCATCCCTAAGAAAACTTGGTCTGCTTCAAACTTTTCATACATCATTCAACCACCTTACAATAAAATTACCCCACTTCTTTAAGCAGGAAATCAGATTATATATATATGTTTTGGCTTAATTTGTTTTTTTTTATTTGTGGGTGAAATTGGGGGTTTTATTTGAGATAAAAGAGTGGTTTTTGAGAAGTACTTGGCATGTGGATTTATTAAGCTTAACTTACAGACCACATTAACAACCAAGTCTTTCTAAGAAATTATAGATTTGCTTATGGTATAATTTTTTAACAATAAATTTTTAAACCTAAGGCTTTTGATGAACTTAGAAACTGTTGTAGAAACTCTCTCAAAATACAAAAAGCTCTATTCAAAGGAGGGTTTTAGCATTGTTGGTATTTTTGGCTCGTGTGCTAGAGGTACTGACAATCAGTTTAGCGATATTGATTTAGCCTATAGTTTGGAGCATCAAAAGTTTAGTGAAAAATATAATGATGGATTTTCTAAACTTCTTCGCATCGATGCTATAAAAAAAGAGTTAGAGAAAGTTTTTCATAAAAAAGTTGATTTAGTATCTTTAAATTCAAGTAACAAAGAGTTGATTGAACAAATCAAAAAAGAGCTTATTTATGTCTAGTCCACAACAAAGACTCAAAAGTCTCAAGAAATAGACAAAGAGTTAAGTTAAAGAGTTTGGCATGTGGAAACTAGAAACGAGATTTTATTGTACTTTTTTAGCTACTTCAAAACCCAATAATTCTAACATTTCCAAATCTTTACTCATCTCTCTTCCATTTGTTGTGAGATAATTTCCGATAACGATAGAGTTCGCGCCATGTGCAAAAATCTCTGCTTGTCTTGTACCAAACATGAGTTCTCTTCCACCTGCAACCATAATTCTTTCGGCATGTGGAATCATCTCTCTTGTGAGTTTTATGAGGTGTAATGCTTCGTCCACAGTTAAAGAATTTGGCTGTAACTCTAATGCTTCGTTGTGATGATAAAAATTTATTGGAACAGATGTAGGGTTAAGAGAATGGAGGGATTGTAACATCGAGATTCTATCTTCTTGCGTTTCCCCAAGTCCAAAAATACCGCCAGATATAAGAACCATACCCGCCTTGTTTACATTCTCACAAGTCTCGTATCGCTCACTCCAAGGGTGTGTTGTACAAATCTCTTCGTAAAACTCTTTTGAAGTTTCTAGGTTATGGTTGTATGCTTTTATTCCAGCACTTTTTAAAACCAAAAGTTGCTCAAGCGTTGCAGTTCCATTACATGCGATGAGTCTAAGTTCAGGAGCAACTTTTTGTACGGCATGTGCAACGGAGCAGACGAACTCAAGTGTTTTGTCGTTTAAACCTTTGTCAGCGGTCACTAAACAAAAACCTAAAGCACCGTTATCTCTCGCAGTAATCGCCTCTTTTAAAATTGCATCGATTGGCTTTTTTTTATAGCGTACGATGTCAGCTTTGTATCGCACACTCTGAGAACAAAATTTACAATCTTCGTTGCATGTTCCGCTATTTATATTACAAATAGAACATAAAAAAATTTTCCCACTCATGACTTAATCCTCGCATACGAAAACTCTTGTGCTTCAAAAGTATCCGTTTTTCTCTTTCTTTTGTAGTAAGTTACCAAAAAAGTATCTTCTTGTATCTCAAGCATAACACATTCAGAGATGTTTTTATCTCTTGCACAACTCTCTCCAGGATTTAGAAAAAGAGTCCCGTTGATAAATTCAGATGAAAAAATATGCGTATGCCCATATATGACTATGTCCGCATCAGGAGTCATGTAAAAAGGGAGGTGCATAAGTTTAAAATTCGTCTGGGCTAACTTAAAATAGTAAGGCTCTTGGACAAGATTGTACGCTTCATGATGCTCAACCAAATGTGCATCGTTATTTCCATACACAGCGACATATTTTTTGGTGCTATTTTTGAGAAGTTCTAAGACCTCTGGAGCTACAATATCTCCCGCATGCACGATAAATTCAGCACCATTTTCTATGAGCATATCAAGAGCTTTTGAGGCTCGTTTTACTTTTTTATGTGTGTCTGATAGGATGCCGATTTTCATTTTAAGTTTACTTTATCTCTTCTTTTGGAGTTCGTACTTTACACTTTACGCACTCAAACACTTCTTTATTTCTATACACGCGCTCTGCTAAAACACCCGAACACCCTTTTTCTTTACATTTTATGGTGCTTGGTTCAAATTTAGAGATAAATTTACATTTAGGATACGCTTCACATCCCCAAAATGAACCTCGAAATGACTGTTTCCAAAGAAGTTTGCCACCACAATCAGGACATGGAATCTCTGAAGTTTTACTCTCTTGTTTCTCCACACTTTTTGTATTTTTACACTCAGGATACCCGCTACATGCCAAAAATTTACCATTTCTGCCACTTTTTATAATCATATCTTTACCGCATTTGTCACACTTCTCGTCACTCGTCTCAACTTTGGCTTCTACTTTATTTCCATCTTCATCCACTTGTTCTGTGTATTTACACTTTGGAAAACCGCTACAAGCGACAAAATTTCCAAATCTCCCTGAGCGAAGAAGTAGTTCTGAACCACATTGCGGACAATTTTTTCCAAGAGGTTGTGCTAGTTTTAATGAAACTATTTTATCTTTCGCTTCATCCACTTGCTCTAAAAAAGGAAAGTAAAAATCACTTAAAAGCTTTTGCCAATCCACATGCCCCTCTGCAACTTCATCTAGCTTCTCTTCCATGTTCGCAGTAAAAGAGATATCTACAATGTTTGCAAAGTTTTTCTCTAAAATTTCTGTAACGGTAAAAGCCATTTCAGTAGGAATAATCTGCTTTTTCTCGATAGAAACATAAGTACGACTACTCAAAGTTGCCACAGTTGGAGCATAAGTTGAAGGTCTTCCAACGCCCTCAGACTCTAACTTTTTAATCAAAGATGCTTCAGAATATCTCGCTGGTGGCTCTGTAAAATGTTGCTCTGGTTTGATGCTTTGAAGGTCTATTTTTTCACCTTCTGTAAGTGTTGGAAGAAGTTTATCTTTATCTTCTGTTGCTGTAAGTGCATAAAAACCATCAAAAAGGAGTTTTCTTCCACTGACTTTGTACTCGTTGTTTGTACCTTTTAAGATAATGCTTTGTTGCTCAAAAAGTGCATCATTCATCTGACATGCCATAAATCTTTCATATATAAGCGTGTAGAGTTTAATCTCATCACCTTTTAAAAACTTTTGTGCAATCTCAGGTGTAAATTCAAGCATCGTAGGACGGATAGCTTCGTGCGCCTCTTGTGCGCCTTTTGACTTTTTGTTATAAACTTTTGGCTCATCGGGGAGATATTTTGCACCAAATCTTTTAAGGATAGCTTCTCTCACAGCCTCGACCGCTTCATTTGCTAAGTTGAGTGAATCGGTTCTCATGTAAGTAATCACACCCGAAGTTCCATCAGGAGTTTTTACACCCTCATAAAGAACTTGCGCGACCATCATGGTTTTTTTAGGAGTAAATCCTAGTTTACTTGAGGCAGTTTGTTGTAAAGTTGAAGTCATAAACGGTGGAAGCGTTGCGCTTTTTCTCTGTTTTGTCTCAATAGCTTCGATGATAAATGAATCATTTTTTACGCTCTCAACTATAGAAGTTGCTTCTTTTTTATTTTCTATAGAGAGTTTTGAGAGTTTATCCCCTTGATGCACAACTAAACTTGCTTCTATATCTTTGTTAAAGAGTGTGTCAATCGTCCAAAACTCTTGAGGAATAAACGCTCTTATCTCTCTTTCTCTATCAACTACAAGTTTAAGAGTCGAAGACTGAACACGCCCACCTGAGAGACCTTTTTGGATTTTTGAACTAAGAAGTGGAGAGAGTTTATAACCCACAACACGGTCAAGCAAACGACGCGCTTGTTGTGCATTTACCATGTCCATATCTATTTTTCTTGCATTCTCAAGTGCATGATTTATCGCAGTTTTTGTAATCTCATGAAAAACAATACGGGGAAGTTCCTCAGGATTTTTCTTTATGGCATGTGCAATATGCCAACCAATCGCCTCTCCCTCACGATCCTCATCGGTCGCGATATAAATGGTGTCACATTTTTTGGCTAAAGCAGTTATCTCTTTGACCGTAGCAGCATTCTCTTTTGCCACGCTGTATGCTGGAATAAGTTGATTATTTTCATCCACTGTGATTCCAAAACGAGATTTTGGTAAATCTCTGATGTGTCCCTTAGAAGCAATAACCTCATAATCTTTACCTAAAAAGTTTTTAATAGTCCGAGCTTTAGCGGGTGATTCGACAATAATTAAGTTCAAATAGTTTTCCTATATATACAGTATAGTTGTTTTCAATTTTGGAAGTGTATCGAAAAAGTTTAAATATAGAAATAATTTCATTTAAAGTTGAAGATTAATTAAAGTTATAATTTTTAAGACCGATACTAGTTGCAATTAACAGGGATGTTAGTAAACTGAAAAAATGAGAGCGAAAGGCTCTTGCCCAAAAAGGATTTGAGATGGGATTTAGAATAAATACAAACATCGGTGCAATGAATGCACACATGCAAGCTACAATGAACAATGTTGGACTTGATAAAAGTCTTCAGTCACTAAGTTCAGGTCTTAGAATCAACAAAGCAGCGGATGATTCAGCAGGTTTAGCAATTGCAAATAAACTCTCAGCTCAGTCTCAAGGTCTAGGTCAAGCAATTAAAAATGCAAATGACGGTATTGGTCTTATCCAAACTGCTGATGGTGCTATGGCGGAGTATGGCAATATCATGAAAAGAATTCGTGTTCTTGCTACTCAAGCATCGAATGATACACAAGATGCTACTTCAAGAGGTTATATATCGCAAGAAGTTCAATCGCTTTTAGCCGAAGCAAGTGATATTGCTCTTAATACTAAATTTAATGGGATTAAACTTTTGACAGGTACATCTGGTTCGGGTACAGGTGGTGCATTTGTATTCCATGTTGGTGCGTATAACGCTGAAACACAAACTATTGATTTTAGTTCAGCTAGTTTAGTAGCAATGGCTACTGCTGCAACAGCTCTTACTGTAGGAACTCAAGCGTCAGCAGAACTTACCATAACAAATATGGACACAGCTATTCAAAATGTAGATGGATTGCGTGCTACAATGGGTGCTGCTCAAAACAAACTAGAAAGTACAATAAGAAATATTTCTGTAACTCAAGTAAATATTACAGCAGCAGAATCAAACATTAGAGATGTTGACTTTGCAGCAGAGAGTGCAAATTTTGCAAAACGCAACATTTTAGCGCAGTCTGGTTCTTATGCCATGAGTCAAGCGAATGCTGTGCAACAAAATGTTTTAAGACTATTACAATAGTCCTAAGATAAAAGGTTTTTAATTTCTACATGCTGAAGAGATTTTCTCTTTGGCATTTTTTCGTTACAATAGTTAAAGTTATTTTTTTAACTGACGATGTAGTTACTACTCAGCAAGGAAGCTGGATAAAATTAACTAGAGCGAAAGGCTCTACCAAAAAAAGGATTTAAAATGGGATTTAGAATAAATACGAATGTTGGTGCAATGAATGCACACATGCAAGCTACAATGAACAATGTTGGACTTGATAATAGTCTTCAATCACTAAGTTCAGGTCTTAGAATTAACAAAGCAGCGGATGATTCAGCAGGTTTAGCAATTGCAAATAAACTCTCAGCTCAGTCTCAAGGTCTAGGTCAAGCGATTAAAAATGCGAATGACGGTATTGGTATGATTCAAACAGCAGATGGCGCTATGGAAGAGTATGGCAATATTATGAAAAGAGTTCGTGTTCTTGCTACTCAAGCTGCCAATGATACACAAGATGCTACTTCAAGAGGTTATATATCTAAAGAGGTCCAATCTCTTTTAGCTGAAGCGAGTGATATTGCAGCAAAAACTAAATTTAATGGAACTACTCTTTTAACTGGTGCATCTGGTTCACTAGGTACTGGTTCCTTTGTATTTCATGTTGGCGCATACAATAATGAAACACAAACTATGGCTTTTGGTTCAGCAGATGTAGAAAAACTAGCTGGTTTCTCGGCTGGTGGGCTTCTTGTAAGTAGTCAAACTGATGCAGAAACAACAATTACTAGAATGGACACAGCAATTCAAGCGGTAGATGGATTGCGTGCGACAATGGGTGCTGCTCAAAACAAACTAGAAAGTACAATAAGAAATATTTCTGTAACTCAAGTAAATATTACAGCAGCAGAATCAAACATTAGAGATGTTGACTTTGCAGCAGAGAGTGCAAATTTTGCAAAACGCAACATTTTAGCGCAGTCTGGTTCTTATGCCATGAGTCAAGCGAATGCTGTGCAACAAAATGTTTTAAGACTATTACAATAGTCCTAAGATAAAAGGTTTTTAATTTCTACATGCTGAAGAGATTTTCTCTTTGGCATTTTTTCGTTACAATAGTTAAAGTTATTTTTTTAACTGACGATGTAGTTACTACTCAGCAAGGAAGCTGGATAAAATTAACTAGAGCGAAAGGCTCTACCAAAAAAAGGATTTAAAATGGGATTTAGAATAAATACGAATGTTGGTGCAATGAATGCACACATGCAAGCTACAATGAACAATGTTGGACTTGATAATAGTCTTCAATCACTAAGTTCAGGTCTTAGAATTAACAAAGCAGCGGATGATTCAGCAGGTTTAGCAATTGCAAATAAACTCTCAGCTCAGTCTCAAGGTCTAGGTCAAGCGATTAAAAATGCGAATGACGGTATTGGTATGATTCAAACAGCAGATGGCGCTATGGAAGAGTATGGCAATATTATGAAAAGAGTTCGTGTTCTTGCTACTCAAGCATCAAATGATACACAAGATGCTACTTCAAGAGGATATATCTCTAACGAGGTTCAGGCTCTTTTAGCGGAAGCAAGTGATATTGTAAAAAACACTAAATTTAATGGGCAAAATCTTTTAGCAGGTACATCGGGTTCTACTGCTGGTGTATTTAAATTTCATGTTGGTGCTTATAATAATGAGACTCAGTCTATTGACTTTAGTTCTGCAAATGTTACTGCTATGGCTAGCACTTCAGCTGCTGGACTTCTTGTTACAACACAAAGTAAAGCAGAAGATACTATTACTTTTATGGACACAGCGATTCAAGCAGTAGATGGATTACGTGCTACAATGGGTGCTGCTCAAAACAAATTAGAGAGTACAGTAAGAAATATTTCAGTTACTCAAGTAAATATTACAGCAGCAGAATCAAATATCAGAGATGTTGACTTCGCAGCAGAAAGTGCAAATTTTGCAAAACACAACATTTTAGCGCAGTCTGGTTCTTATGCCATGAGTCAAGCGAATGCTGTGCAACAAAATGTTATGAGATTATTACAATAGTTGAGTAACTGACTTTTTCTTTCCACATGCCGAAGAGGTTCTTCTCTTTGGCATTTCTCTATCTCCTCCATTCTTTTTTTAACCTACGATTTAAACTTGGAATATTTTTTGCTAATACTCATTAACTATCCATAGGAAGGATTTAAATTGGGATTTAGAATAAACACAAATATTGGTGCAATGAATGCACACATGCAAGCTACAATGAACAATGTTGGACTTGATAAAAGTCTTCAGTCACTAAGTTCAGGTCTTAGAATTAACAAAGCAGCGGATGATTCAGCAGGTTTAGCAATTGCAAATAAACTCTCAGCTCAGTCTCAAGGTCTAGGTCAGGCGATTAAAAATGCGAATGACGGTATTGGTATGATTCAAACAGCAGATGGCGCTATGGAAGAGTATGGCAATATTATGAAAAGAGTTCGTGTTCTTGCTACTCAGGCATCGAATGATACACAAGATGCTACTTCAAGAGGTTATATATCACAAGAGGTTCAATCTCTTTTAGCTGAAGCGAGTGATATTGCAAAGAATACTAAATTTAATGGAACTACTCTTTTAACTGGTGCATCTGGTTCACTAGGTACTGGTACCTTTATATTCCATGTTGGCGCATACAATAATGAAACGCAAACTATTGCTTTTGGTTCAGCGGATGTAGCAAAACTAGCTGGTCAATCGGCTCCTGCAATTACTGTAGGGACTCAAATATCAGCAGAGCTTACTATTAGTTATATGGACACAGCAATTCAAGCTGTGGATGGATTGCGCGCTACGATGGGTGCTGCACAAAATAAACTTGAATCAACGATTAGAAATATATCAGTTACTCAAGTAAATATTGAAGCAGCTGAATCAAATATTCGTGATGTTGACTTTGCTGCAGAGAGTGCAAAATTCGCAAAACACAATATTTTAGCGCAGTCTGGTTCTTATGCCATGAGTCAAGCAAATGCTGTACAACAGAATGTGTTAAAATTATTACAATAAATAAATCACAGTCTAAAGTTATATTTTTTTTATAAAAAATATGGCTTTAGCATCTCTCTTTTAAAAACTCTTCTAAACCTTTTATATAGATATCTGCAATACTAAACATTTCTTTTTGCATTAATATATCAAATCTTTTGATATGTCTTTTTGCATTTTTTAAATTCTTTGTGTTGAAAAAGTCAAGTATAGCCGTCAACGAATATTTAAAAAATGACAAATAAACAGCAGTTAAATTAATAGATTCATTCCCCTGCTTATGTAATATATAGGATACTACACCTAACAAGTCATATAAATATTGTTCCTTATTTGAATAAGATATGGTATTTGAGTAATTCTTTATTTCTTCATATGTCTCTTTTGCATCTGCAAGTCTTAATCTTATTGATGCAATATCTTTATCATTTAGTTGAGTTATAGAATTCTTTTTTAAATCTTCTTTTATAGACATTGCGAGTTTATTTTTGTCAATATCTTCAAACAGACTTATATCTATATCTTTTACTTTTTTTGGAATTGCCTGAGTAATATAAGAACCATCATTCAGGTTATAAACTTTTTGATACTCTTTTTTTACAATAGGCATATTCCTATATAATGACTGAACAGAAGCATGCATGATAGCATTTGTATATACAGTTTCCCGAAAATTACCACGAACTTGAAAAAGATTCTTTGTGTTTTCCATAACATTAGATAGCTTGTCTTTGTTCTCTGTATCAGCTTGATATCCATACATATAATCTGCTGAATGAGATTGTCCTGTTTCTTGGTCTACTGCTAAATTTATTCCTAATAAGTATAATTCTTTAGCATTTAAGAGCAGAGATAGAATAAGACTTACTGAACCTATACAAGGGCTTGTTAATGCAGTATAATTGCTTACATAGTTTTCCCCTTCATCAAAATAATATATCTGCTCTTTTTTAAACATACTTCGCACTTTCACAGGAATATTTGACCCAAATATCATAGCAGCATCACTTAGAAAACCATCTTCTATTACATCCTCATAAAACTTCAATGATGTATCTCCCCCATCAAGTTGGGTGACTATATCTGGTTTGACATTGTGCTTATGTAAAGTATTTAATATAGTCGAGATGGCTACGATTATAAATTTATGATGGTTGCTTTTTAACCACTCTATATTGTCAATAAGTGATGGTCCAGCAGCAAGTACCAACATAGGTTTATCTTTGAAAACAGAGTTACTAAAATCACCCCCAACATTGAGTAAATTGTACCCGTCATTCATATACTCTAGAGGTTTCATATATTTAAAGAGCGTTGCTTTATATGGAAAAAAGATATAAGGTTGTGTAATTAAAGCATTTTGTATCTGTTTTATTTTATCTTCTGTATGCGTTGGAAATTTGATGTATTTAAGATATCTATTATAGAAAAACTGATTTTCAAGAAACGCATTCATTGTTTGAATAAAAGCATTTTCGTCATCAGCAATTGAAAAGTACAACTTTGCTCTTTGAGCTAGTTTGTAATATTCCGTAGTAAATAGCGACAATTTGAAGAGTTCCAAATTATCTTCTATGATGATATACTGTTTTGGAGATATTTTTTCATCAATCATTGAAATATGCATACCTAAACCAGTTCCAATAACTATAAATTTATCTATATCTATCATGTTGGTGTGACTATTTGTATTCATTGCATAATACTTCATTATGTGAAGTACCCCTTCAACAACTTTAAAATCTTCTGGAGGATTATTAAGAAGTTCATCAGGTATATTATATAAAGGTGCCCCCTCAAAAGTTTGGTGGTCTTTACTTGAGTCTACTTTTTTTGTTAGCTTAGTGGATAATTTATTTGAATCTCCCCCATATAAGTATTGGTTGGAATCTAAATTTTTTACATCAAAATAACCATCTTTATATTCCAAATCAAGAGTGGGTAAATACTCTCCACTGTTTAATGCCTTGTCAAATATGGTTAATAATTTTGATACATCTTTTTGTTCTTTGTTAAAATATTCTATATTTTTTAGATAAATCTCATACGCTTTTTCTTCTATATCTTGCATTCTATTAACCTTTAATTCAATTTTATTATAAGCACCATCCATCATCTACAATGATGTTTTGCCCATTTACATATTTACTCATTTCACTAAGCAGATAGATTAATGTTCCTTTTAAATCGTCTGTATCTAGCATTCCTTTATTTAAACAATTACTTTTATACGCTTCTAAAAATGTTTCAGGTTGTTTATCTAGTATCCCACCAGGACTGATTGCATTGATACGAATATTTTTGCCTTTAAAATATTTTGCAAAATATTTTATAAGATGAAGTAAACCACCTTTTATAGCTGCGTACTCTATGGCATTTGTCATATTTGTATCTTTGTATATTTCAAACCTTGGCGCAGTCACTCCATATATAGATGCCATAACAATAATATTTCCATAGCCCTGCTTATAAAAATATTGACTAAATTGTTGTGTTGCGAGAAAATATCCGCCTAAATTCATATTTAGATTTTCACAAAAGTCATCATACTCAATATCAAAAACATCTCGTCCAAAGTTTTTATTTCTTGGATACGCATTATTTACTAAGGCATCTATTCTGCCATATTTTTCATCTAAATATTTAATACAATATTGCAAGGAATTCTTTGAAGTAATATCGAGCTCTATAAAGTCAATGTTATTAGTTCCCAACTCTTGTGATAGAGTTTTTCTTGTCTCTTCTCCTAGCGTTTTATTAATATCTACAATAATTGCTATACCATTTTGTTCAACAATTGTTTTTACAAACTCTTTGCCAATAAGTCCAGCTCCGCCTGTTACTACTACTACTTTATTTTTTAGCATCGTTTTCTCTCATAATAAACTCTACAAATTTAAAATCTAATTCACTATCTATGTCAATGGATCTCTCCTCTGGCATAATGTATAAACCAGTTTTTTCTAAAAATACAGAGTCCTGCCTAAGTATTGTATCCCTCTTCCAAATATATATTGACGCATTCATATCATAAGTTTTAGGAGAATCTTGTCTTCTGAGTATTTTTTCATTTAAATTTTTTGATACAAACACTTTTCCATTTTCATCTTGTTCTATTAAATTGAAATAGGGACTCCTCCTGCTTGGCATGGCAGTAATAAGATTATCATTGTCAGATTCTAAAAATTGTTTAAAAGAGTTGATAATATCTTGAACATTTCTCAGTGGTGCTGTAGCATCTAAATCTATTAAATAGTCAAATTTCTCATTATAATGCTCTTCACTTTTTATGAAAGCATCTCTAATAACTTCTAGCTTTCCAGCTGTATCACTTGCCATTCTTTCATCTCTTTTAAAGAAAATTTCTGCTCCGTATTCTTTTGATATATCTGCTATTGCTTCAGAATCGGTACTCACTACTATATGCTCAAAGAGATTACTCTCTTTTGCTTGTTCTATAGTATAAGCTATCAGTGGCTTGGAATTGATAACCCTGATATTTTTATTTTTAACACCTTTTGAACCGCCTCTGGCACAAATTGTACATAATACTTTCATCTTTGATCCTGTACTTTTTTTATGGTTTGCATAACATTTTTTGCTTGAGTATAGTTACAACAAATATTTTCTTGTTCAAGAATAGATTTATGCATTCTCTCAAAAAGATGATTTTTTTTTAGGTTTGAAAAGCTATATATTTGCTCTAATGAATTTTTATTACTTTGTTTGAGAGTTGCATTAATGAAGTCTAAAGTATAACTATTTTCGATAGTATTTACATGGAGTGTTCTATGTGTTATTTTACTAATGTAATCAACTGCTATATTTACCACCACATTTGTATCTGTAACTCCGATAAGTGTAGTAAAATCATCAGAATCTATTTCTAAATCAGATATCTTTTTTTGATAGCTTTTGACATCTATAAGATGCCCAAAAAGCCATTCTACATAATCTATCTCATGACTTAAATCAAGCAAAACACCGCCACCTTGATCTTTTTTTGCACTGTATGACTTTGTATAATCCGTATTTGGTCTCCATATTGGCAAATATTGTCCACAATTGGCAGTTGCAGATAAGATGGTTTCATTTTTAAGAAGCTCTTTTAATCTTTGTAAAAGAGGATGAAATCTTAAAACATAACCAACATGCACTGTATTATTTTCTATATCAAGAGTTCTATCTGTTTCAAAGAGAGGTTTTTCACAAAAAATTATCTTATTTTTTACATGTTTTTCGAGATAGGATAATTGCTCATAATGTTTATTGGTTTCAGAAGATATAACAATATAATCATAACTATCCAGTACATCAACTGCATCTAATGAAAGAAAAGTTTTTTGATTACATAACTCTTGTTTTGTCACTATATCAATAGTTTCTATCTCTTTAAAATGAGACAACACCTCATAGTGTCTTTTTCCAATTGAGCCATAACCAATAATCAATACTTTCATGATTTAAAATACTTCATGATAATCACTGTTTGCCTTCTTAAACTCATCAATTTGTCCTATATCTAACCAATATTCACTTATAGGGAAAGGGACACTCTGTAAGTTTTTGTTAATTATCTCTTCAAAGAGTGTTGGCATATCATAAAACTGATTTTCTGGTATCAATTCTAGTACCTCAGGTTCTAATATATAAATACCAGCACTGACATAAAAGCTATGTATCGGCTTTTCTGTTATGCTAAGTATTTTATTATCTTTTATATCTACAACACCGTAAGGTACCTGAAAGTCGTACTCTCTCACTCCCATTGTTGCTTTAGAATTGTTACTCATATGATACTCAAGCATATTTTCAAAGTTTATATTTGTAAGCAAGTCTCCATTCATAACAAAAAAAGTATCATCTAAAGTATCTCGTATGAGACTCAAAGCACCCGCTGTTCCCATTCGCTTATCTTCATGGATATATTCAATATCTACGCCAAACTCTTTTCCATCTTTGAAGTAATCTTCTATAATCTTAGCTTTATAGCTTACGCTTATTATTATATTTGTAAAGCCATATTTCTTGAAATTATTTATTATTGTTTCAAGTATTGGTTTATTTCCAACATGAAGCATCGGCTTTGGAGTATGCTCTGTCAAAGGTCTGAGCCTAGTACCAAATCCACCTGCCATCAATACAACTCTGTTTTGTTTACTTTTTGGTTTTAAAAGCTCATTTACTTCAATAATATCTATAAGTTTTCCACTCTCATCAAGAATTGGAATTTGATAGAGTTTGTTTTTTAACGATAATTCTAAAATTTCTTCTCTATTGTAGTTTTCTTTGCAAGTTACAGGAGTTTTAAAAATAATAGATTCTACAAAGTCATTTAAAGAGAGATTGTTGAGAAGAGCTCTTCTTATATCTCCATCCGTTAATGTGCCGAGTAATTTCTTATCATTATCAACAACCAGTGCAATCTTTTTGGATCCACCTTCTATTACTTTAAGTGCTTCTTTAATTGTCGAAGTTGGTTTTAATAATATGTTATCTATATTTTTCATACTGCTTTTCCTATAAACTAAAGTTTAATGTCATAAAAATTTTTTATTATAATATTTTGCAGATTACTATTTTTTAGGATAGTAACTACCTTTTTACTGGCCATTTCGCTGCCATAGGGATTTTCTACATTTTTTAAACTCTCTTGAAAGTCATGACTGTATAACTTTTTAAATGCTTTTAATATACTCTCTTTCATTGGTTCACAATTAATGACACTCTTTGCTTGTAATCTTCCTTGCTGTCTTGTTCCTATATTTATAGTTCCTATTTTGAAGCTTGGAACTTCTGCCAATCCGCTAGAGCTATTGCCGACAACTGCATCCACATGCCGCAATGCACTAATATAGCGAAGTTGTCCTAGAGAAGCAAATACAACAGCTTTGTGTGGATTTTTAGAAGCATATTCTTCACACATTGCATTGATAACTCTACCATTCGTATCGCTATTGGCTTTTGTCATAATGATATTTGTATTTTCTAGTTCATCTATCGCGTCCAAAATAGCTTGAAATTGCTCCTTGGCAGAAAATTTTTCAAGAGTAACTGGATGAAAAGTAAGTAAAATATTTTTTTTATTGAGTGTAAAATTAATAGACTCTTCAAACTCTTTTTTACTAAGTAATTTTAATCTTAGAATATTGTCTATTCCAAAACCGCCAACATTAAACACATTGGCTGGATTTTCACCAAGTTGAATAATACGATTTTTATACTCCTCTGTTGTAGCACAATGGATATGAGAAAGTTTTGTGATGGCATGTCGAATAGATTCATCAAAAGCACCTTCTGTTCGTTCCCCACCAGCAAGATGCATAATTGGTATTCCCAATATCATTGCACATGAAGCTGCACTCAACATTTCATACCTATCACCCAAGATAATAACAATGTCTGGATTTAATTCTGAATAAGCCTCGGCAAATGATATTTGCACTAATCCCATTGCTTTTGATAAACCAATTGCACTGTCTGAAGATAAAAGTATTTCAATTTTTTTATCTATTTTAAAATCTTTTTCTATCTCTTTATAGGTTAACCCAAACTCAGGAGACAGATGTGTACCTGTCACAATGAGCTGTAGTTCTAGCGCATCATCATTTTCTATCTCTTTCATTATCCAATAAAGAGAGCCATATTCTGCTCTTGTAGCAGTAACTACACATATTTTTTTCATAATGTAATCTGCTCATCTTGGTCATAATCTTTATCTGATATTTTATTTATCAGAGTATCCCAAAGCATAGGACTCAGACCATCTCCAGGTTTTTTAATTGTTAAATTTTGAGTAGAAAAAACATCCCCTTTAGAAATCTTCGTTTTTGCGACAATAGACTTTCTACAAACACTTATATTTTTTAACTCATTTTTTGTAGGTGTTTTCATTCCATTTCCGAGTGCAACTTCTATATTTCTAATTGCTTTTACCATTTCTGCTAACTCTTGTGGATTTAAAGAAGCTTGATGATCAGGACCTGACATAGATTTGTCTAAGGTAAAATGTTTTTCAATGATTTTTGCTCCCAATGCAACAGCTGCAACAGCTACTTCTATCCCTTGTGTATGGTCACTGTATCCATAATCCACTTCAAATGCAGAACCAATACTCATCATCGCTTTTAAGTTGACATCTTCCATGGGCGTAGGATATTCTGTAGTAGCATGAAGCAATGTAATATCAGAACGATTTGTGCCAGAGTGTATTAAAACTTCAATTGCCTTACCTATTTCATCCATAGTTGCCATGCCAGTAGATAAAACTATTTTTTTTCTTAAAGCACCGATATGTCTTAAAAGTGGTAAATTCGTAATTTCAGCAGAGCCTATTTTAAAAATATCTTGTAACTCAGATAAAAAATCTGCACTCTCAATTTCATCTGGAGTCGATAGAAAAAGTATATTTTTTGCATCACAATAGTGCTTTAGTTCCCTAAACTCATCATATGTAAGTTCGAGTTTTTTCACCATATCAAATTGCGTTTCATCGTCACCACTGCTTACTTTTTGGTACTCTGCTTTTTGTGTATGTTTTGCAATGCTGAGTTCTGCACTAAAAGTTTGAAACTTCACTGCGTCCACTCCACATGCCACTGCAACATCAATCAACTCTTTAGCTAAATTTATATCGCCATTATGATTGACCCCAGCTTCAGCTATAATGAACACGCTCATACTATCGCTCCATAGTGATATTTTAGTAGATAGTTGTTATATTTTTCTTGTGTACTCAAATCGACTTTTTTTGCCCATTGCTTAATAATAGCGTTATATATTTCCTCATTATAAATGGATTTGCCAATATAAAAGTTATAAACACCATTTTTTGAAAAGTTTCTTTTATATTTAAAAATCCCGTCATTCAAGTTTACGCCTCCACCAAGGACAAAAAATTTCAATCCTCTTTGTTGCAGCGTTTCTATCAAAATATGTTTGAGATAATCATTAGGACGGTACTCAAAGTATTTCTCAAGCGTACCACCCAAAAATGAATAAGCTACATGACTATTAAACAATACTAATTCTACGGATATCACCAACGCATCTTTAGAGATAAAAATAAACAGTGCATTATGAATGAGCTTCTCTTTTATCGAAAGAAAATATTCCATACTAAAAAAATATTCATCATCTGCATGATTTCTTTCCATAGTAGTACAATAGATATCATAAAATATTTTTACATCGGATGCACTCATCTCTTTGGCATCTATAATCTTGTATTGAAGATTGTTTCTTATCGCCTTTTTTACATTTTTTCTAGTGGAGTGTTCATAAGAGTTCATCCAAATATCTTCTGTAGTTAAATCTACAATGATATTTTGATTTACAGATAAAATATTCATATCCACAAAATATTTATGATTTTCATACAAGGGATTAAATCTCGTAAACTCTGCGATGATGTTTTCATCTTTACAATATTTTACAAACTCTTTTCGAGCTTTTTGTATGAACTCTTGATTTGTACCGTCTTTTATTAGAGCACCGTTATATCCATAGGCACCCTGAATATCATAGTAGTTTTGATTTAACTGGTATCCTAACTCATTTATCTTAGTTTTTATAAAAGGGTAAAAAAATATGTTTTCATCTTCTGCATAGACAAAACATTGTGCCTTTTGAGTTTCTAACTCATAATATTCGGCTCTAAAGTAGGGATCTCGTAAATCTGATGGAAATTGATTCAGATAATAATTCCATTTTAAATCCGTTGGACTCAATACCTCTATGCTCATATCTTGGTAAGCTCTATCAACCACTCTTTTCTGCTTTCTTCACTGCTTCCATGAAGTTCTAACATCTCTATTTTATCAATTCTATTCAAATCATTTTTATAAATTGTATCAATATCTTCTCTTGTTGTATATCGAAAATAGCCTCGAACTTCAGCATTATTAATTGCGTGATATGCTACATCTTCACTCTCACTCAGCCACTCTTTATTAGCAAAAGTCATACTAAACATTTTGCCACCGCTTTTTAGTTTACTAAACGATTTATAAACTATCTCTTTTGTTCGCTCAAATGGATTACAATAAAGTGATTCAACATCAATAATTGCATCAAAATAGTTGTCTGGAAATTCATCTAATTTTTCAAAGTAGTCACCTGTTTTAATCTCACCTATATTATTGTGAAGATTTTCAGATTCTAAACGCTTATATGCACTTTCACATGCCGTTTTACTCCCCTCAATCCCATAAACAGAAAAACCTTCTCTTGCCATGTACCAAAGATTAGGGCCAGGACCAGAACCAAGCTCGAGTATTTTAATACTTTTTCTATCCGAAAAATGGTAAAAATTTCTTGCAATAAATCTTACTAATTCAATGGGAGGATATTTTCCCCACTCCCCATTAGAAAAAACTTCTTCCCAATAATCTAAGTTTTTATCAACAAATTTTTTACTATTCATCTATACACACTCCTAAAGATTCAACCATTTTATCTATATCTTCAAATGAGATATCTTGATGCACAGGCAAATTAAGTATATGTTGGGAGAGATAAAATTCATTTTCATGCTCTTCAAGAGTGACTTCCCCAATAAGTTCATGGTACAAACTCACCACACCAAATCCTAAGGCATTGAGTTTAAAATATAAGTGGTCTCGTAGTTTCTCACTTGGCAATACTATCGGCAGGGTTTGTGGAATTGCATCTTTTAACAGAGGTTTTAAGAGGGTTACCTTATCAAAAACTTTTAATTTATCTTTTAAATAGTTGTAGTTTTGAACTCTTCTATTTGATATTTCATAAAGATTATATTCAAATGGATTTATACTCAAACTCTCTTGTACATTTATCGGATTTTTAGAGATGAGCATTCCTCCGTTGGCATGTGGAAACATTTTATGTAAAGAGAAAAGATAGTAATCTGAGTCAATGATTGGCTTTTTAAAAAAAGTAAAAAAGGCATGTGCACAATCTTCGATGATGACCATATTTTTCTTTTTTGCATAGGCTTTAATCTCCTCAATATTGCTATCAAGAAAACCAAAATAGTGTACCAAGAGTAGTATATTATTTGGATTTGCATCGATTAATTTAAACAAGTACTCTTTTTCTATTTCCAAGTTTTTTGAGAGTTTATAAAACTCATATGCAACGCCACTCTTTTTGATAGGATCAAAAATACCAGACCCCTCATTTGTACTGAAACCAATATAGGCTGGAATTAAAATTTTTTTCTCTTTTAATTTTTCTTTTAAAATATATTCAAAAGAGTCCCGAGCACTGCTGAAATAATAAGTATTCATTTTAAAATTATCAATTTTAGTCTGTTTTTTTTCAATTATATACATGATAATTAACTTTGTCTAAACCCTCTAAAAGATGCATCATGTTTGATGTATAAATCTTCTAACTGCTTTCTGATATTCTTTTTTGTCCTTTCGTGGTAGTTATCAAGGAGTATTTCATTTGCTTCTAGTAATGCTTCATAAAATTCATCATCACTCAATTTTGTAAAGTTACATGTTAAAAGATCTGAGTTTAAATGTTTATTTTCGTAAAAATCTTCTATGTCTTTTATCATGCCCTTCTCAATGGCAAGATGATAGAGTGGTGAGCCAGGATAAGGAGTGACTGGTCTAATAGTTCTCATTTGAGCGCCATCGTCATACTTTAGTAAAAATTCCACGCCCTTTATAAGTGTCTCTTTCGTTTCATCAATATTTCCAAAAATGATGTTATACCCTGGGCTGATTTCCTCTTTTAATGTAGCAACTATACCCTCTTCAATCTGCTTGGTTGTAAGCACTTTATCCATATTTTTAAGTATTTGGTCATCATACGCTTCAATTCCATAGTTTATAAAGACACAGCCTGCCGCTTTCATCAGTTTTAGCACTTTTGGTTTTGCATAATTGAGACGACCATTACAGTCCCATTTAATATCTAATTTTGCATCTATAATAGCTTGAGACAGACTCATAGTTCGGCTTATAGAAGACATAAGTAATTCGTCAGTAAAACCTATGTAGGTAATTCCATGATTCTCTTTTAGATATTTAATCTCTTCTATAATCGATTCATTACTCCTTCCTCTAAACCCTTTATCCATTCTATAACAGAAGTTACATGTAAAAGTACACCCTCTGCCACTTAAAACTGGCATAATGAAATCAGTTTTAGAACATCCTGGTAATCTCATCAGTCTGTAATGCTCTATATTAAAAAGATGGTATGCTGGCATCGGTATAGTGTCAACATCTTCAATAAGAGGTCTTGAAGAGTTTACAAATACCTTATCTTCTATTCTATAGGCTAGTCCAAGAATATCTTTGAAATCTTTTTTTTCTTTTATGAAATCTAAGAGTTCAATAACTGTTACCTCTCCTTCTCCCATAACAAGGGCATCTGCTCGTAGCTTTTTTAAAAAATACGCTGGTGCAGGTGTCGGACCAAAACCGCCTATAATATAAAATGGTTTCTGTTTTGATTGATTGATTGCGTCAGATATTTTAATAGCTTTTTTGTACTCATAATAGCCACCTATAAAGCTAAG
Organism: Sulfurimonas sp.; assembly: GCA_041662265.1. Classification (GTDB taxonomy): domain Bacteria; phylum Campylobacterota; class Campylobacteria; order Campylobacterales; family Sulfurimonadaceae; genus Sulfurimonas. The sequence goes on along the minus strand of JBAZSV010000004.1, from coordinate 60,831 downwards.
TCCAACGATATCATACTTTTCGTTATCAAGTTTTTGAATTAAGTGCGATTCTGGGTAGTGATGAATATCTTGTTCATATATTTCAACTTCATGACCATGTTTTAGAAGTATTGCGGCTATATACGCTGTTCCCTGTGGAAACCATTGAATCAGTGACTCATTATCATATGTTATTAGTAGAACTCTCATTTTTTACCCTTATTTTAGTATGCTGCTTGAAATGTTTACGACTCTCTCTTCAAGCCACAATGAATTTGACAAATCACTATGCTGAGCATCTTTATAGATGTCCAATTTATTCATTAATCTCCAAATTGGACGCGTCATAACATTGTTCTCATTCGTATATTTTAAAAAGATATCTCTCTCATTCTTGTCTTTAAACACCAAAGCGTTTAGCCAATAGTTCGAAGTACAATCTTTAGGTTCCATTATAAACCTTACATCGTCACTTTGAAAAAAACTTTGATACTGATTTGCCAATTCTCGCTGCTTTTTTATATATATCTCTATATTTTCCATTTGTGCAACACCAACTGCGGCTGCTAAATTTGTAAGTCTGTAGTTATAAGCGATTTCGTCGTGTATATATTCGTATGAATGTGGTATTTTGGCTGTTGTAGTTAAGTGCTTTGCTCTTTTTGCCAACAGTGCATCATCGGTGACAATCATACCACCTCCACCAGATGTAATAATTTTATTCCCATTAAATGAGAATATTCCTAGTTTTCCAAAAGTTCCCGTATGCTGATTTTTATAGTAGCTACCGAGTGATTCTGCAGCATCTTCAACTACTGCTATATTATATTCGGTGCAAATAGCAACTATCGCATCAATTTTGCATGGATGCCCAAATGTGTGCATTGGCACACACGCTTTTATTACTTTTTTTGTAGTTTTATTTATACAAAGTCCATCTTTATCTTTTGTTGTAAACTCTTCTAAAAACTCTTTTAATTTCGTCGGAGAGAGTCCCATAGTATCTCTATCTACATCTACAAATATTGGTTTTGCATTGCAGTAGCTAATAGCATTTGCAGTCGCTACAAAAGTGAGCGGTTGCGTTATCACTTCTGAATTTTCATCCACACCAATAAGTTTAAGAGCAATATGAAGTGCTGAAGTTCCATTTGAGGTTGCAACGGCATATTTGGAACCAACAAACTCCGCTACCATCTCTTCAAACTGATTCACAAACTTTCCAACACTCGATATAAAAGTTGAATCAATCACTTCATTGAGATACTTTTTTTCATTACCAAAAAACTGTGGTTCATGCAGAGGGATAAACTCTTTAGTTTTATACAGAGTTTGTATAAATTCAACGATAATTTTACATTTTTGAATCAAGATATTTCCCTGCGTCTTTATAGTTGAAATCTGGAATAAGTTTTAAAAATTCATTCACAATATCCTCTTTAGACCATGATAATTTTTGTTTGAACAGATTTATACTTTCAATAAAAGAGTTTAATTTTACCTCATCATAAAGCGGCTCATTTTTAATAACACCTAAATTCTCAAATTTTTCCATATCAAGAGGTTCATTCTCGGTAAAAAACTCTTCAAAATCTTTTTCTCCCGTTGTATCACTTGAAGTGAAAAGGCAAGGCCACATCTTGGCATGTGGAAGTGTGTGAACCAGTCTTCTCGCCTCCTCTTCATCCTTGCAAATATAGGGTTCATAACCTAACTCTTTTAAATATTTCACGGCTATATCTGCAAAAGAGATTAAGTGTAATGCTTCACTGAGTTTTGGAAAAAAAATGTCGCGGTTCTCTCCAAAAATACAACTCATAAGACAAAGCTCTCCGCTCTCCTCTGGTGTAACAAAGTAGCGTTTTACATCATTTGGTGCAACAATAGGCTGTTTTTTTTCGATTCTTTTGTTAAATCCATGAAGAAGGGAGCCATCAGAAAAAGCGACATTTGCAAATCTTGCAGTAGAAATTTGAATATATTTACTGCGACACATCAAAAACATCTCCATGATTCGTTTACTCGCTCCCATCATATTTACAGGATTCGCGGCTTTATCTGTTGAAACACAAAAATATTTTTTTACTCTTTTTTGAATAGATTGAGCGATTGTTTTGTCAGTGTTGAAAATATTTACATCAATCATTCTCATGAGTGTAAAAGGGTCTTCCTCGCTTCTTACATGCTTGAGTGCCGAAAGATTGAGCACATAATCATATTTGCCATCCGCTTGAATAAAAGCATCGTATTCAATAGAGCCAACATCAAGTGCAAATGTTTTAAAATCACCGTCTATATAGCCAAAACTACTTCTAATATCCCGTACAAGCTCAACCATATTGTTTTCACTGATATCTACAACATGAAGTTTTTTTGGAGAGCGTTTAAAGATTTCCTTGACTACAGCTTGACCAATGCTTCCAGCTCCACCTATAACTAAAAAAGATGATTTTGCAACTATCTCAGCTAGTTTTAACTCATGTTGCTTCATATCTTCATTAAATAGCTCTTTTTCTCTTCCGATGAGTTTGAGTATATTCATTTAGCTTGTTCTATATAATAGCTGTAGATAATATGGTCTAAAATCATATGCATATCTTCTACTAATCCGTATTCATTGTTTTGGGTTGGGATATGAAAGTTTATATCTGATTTTTTTTTCAATTTTCCACCATCAAATCCAGTTGCCCCTATAATTGTGCTGCCTTGTTTTTTTGCATACTTCACAGCTTTTAGAATATTTTTTGAATTACCGCTACACGATATTGCAATCAAAATATCATTCGATGATATTCTATCTTTGAGTTGCATTGAAAAAATCTTATTATAACCTATGTCATTTGCTATCGCTGTACATACAGGAGTATTGTCATTTAAACTCTCTACATCAAAACTTCTTATACCTCTTCTTTTTAATCCTATACCTAAATCATTCACCATATGTGAAGCAGTTGCCGCACTTCCACCATTGCCTATAATGTAAATTTTACCTTTTGTTTTTTCAAGAGCTTCTATTATTTGAACAACAGCATCCGCATCAATATTATTAAGTAAAGTTATAAGTTTTTGTGTGTATTTTTTGACGAACTCTCGCATTTTAAGCACCTTTAAGTCTATATGTTGTATTTTACTTCATTAATTTAAATATGAATATTAAATCGACTATAAAGAAGCAGAATGTACGAAGATATATATTTTTTAGATTCCAAAGAGGCTCTACGAGTTGCTAGTGAACAAAATAGATGGGGCGGTGAAGTTGGTTATAACTTACAAGCTTGTTATTATGATGGTGAAAAAATAGAGAGTGATTTGCCAAATCTTTTTCATTTACCAATAGATAATCTACTCGAAGGATTAGTGTATGGAAGAGATAGAATTCCATCACAAATAAACTTTACAGGATTGGACATCTCTTATCAAGTTCAAATACAAATTTTAACTCATTTTAATATGACAATGGAACAAGCAAGAGAATATAGAACTCAAATTAATTCACAATATATAAGCCAATTAAAAAGTTTAAAGCTTGATTTTAGTGAGCCATTAAGATTTTATTTAATGGCAAACAGTCAGACGACAGTAATGCAATTCATTTCAAAAAATATAGCAGATATATTCAAAGATATGGGATATGAAGTGTTATTTGATTTATATAGAGGTACAGAAGATGTTGCATGTTTTAAAAAAATATATGAGTTCAAACCACATGTAACAATAAATATCAATCACTTAAACAATGGTTTTTTAAGTGAAGATGTTTTTAATTTTATATGGTTTCAAGACCCTATGGATCATCTTATGGGTAATTCAATGATGCATATTAGGGAGAGAGATTACATATTTTCCTATCAAACTATTTTTACTCAGAGACTATTAAAAAAAGGCGTTGATGAAAAAAAAATATTTAAGCAGCAAGTATTTCCTATTAACCCAAAAGAGTTTTTTTTAAATGATAAAGTTAAAAGAGAAGATAAAATTATTTTTGTGGGTAGCTTTTACCCAGCTGATTACGGAAGCTATATACCAGACTATATTAACAATGAATTTATACTACTTATTGAAAAGGGTCTTTCATTATCAAAAGAACGCATAAGGTCAATTTACAATAATTATAATCTCACTATGCCAGAAGAGTTGAATTTTATAAATTATGTACAGCAAAGTTACATAAGAAACATGAGTGTAGATTGGTTGAGCCACAACGAAAAAGAAAAAGTTGAAATATACGGCTATAAATGGGAAAACAGTAATAACGAGCAAGTAATGTCAAAATATAAAGGTAAAGTAGAAAGAGAAGATTTAAATGCTTTGTATAATAGTGCTAAATATGTTTTAGCAGCTTCTGGTCAAGTTATTAACACCCAAAGATTAGGAGAAATAATTTATAGTGGAGCCATTCCTGTTATATATGACTCAAGAGATATTTCTGATGAAGATGAAACATGGGATGATGAATGTCTCTATTTTAAAACTAAAGAAGAGTTAGATTATATTTTAAACAACAAGATAGAACCTAAGCAGTATAGAACAAAAAAGATATTGGACTATTTCAGTTACGATAGTTTTATAAATACAATTTTAAGTCAAATTGATTAAAAGATAGTAGGAAGATAATATACATGTCAGATAAATTTAATATAGACTCTCATAAATTAATTCTCCATCCAACGCGTGTAGCTAAGTGGTTTGAAGCCGAAAATGATTGGCAAAAGTTAAAGAAAATTTATCCCGTTTATGTAGAGATATCGCCTTATGGCGGGTGTAACCATCGCTGTACTTTTTGTGCCTTAGACTATATGGGCTATGAAAATATTGGCTTAGAATTTAATGTTTTAAAAGATACTTTAACAAATATGGCAGAGCATGGTGTTAAAAGTGTTATGTTTGCAGGAGAGGGTGAACCGCTTCTTTTTAAAGATTTAGATCTCATTGTTGAACATTGCAGTAGTGTTGGGATTGACACATCTTTAACAACGAATTTTGTTCCATTAAACAAAAAAAATATTGAGCGATGTATTGAAAATTGTTCATGGATTAAAGTGAGTTTAAATGCGGGAACAGCGAAAAGTTATGCCGAAATCCACCGAACTAAAGAGATAGATTTTGAGCGAGTGATGAGTAATCTTAAATATGCTTTGGAATATAGAAAAAAAAATAACTTGAAATGCACGGTTGGTGTGCAGATGTTACTGCTTCCTGAAAACAAAGATGAGGCAAAGATTTTGGCTCAAACTTGTAAAGAGATGGGTGTGGATTATTTGGTAATCAAACCTTATTCTCAGCATCTCTCAAGTGAGACACACAAGTATGAAGATATAGATTACAGCACGATGCTTCATTTAGAAGATGCGTTAAATGCAATATCTGATGAGAAGTTCAGCGTAGTATTTCGTGCAAACACAATGAAAAAGTATGTCGAGAAAAAACAACCCTATTCCACATGCCATGCCACACCATTTTTTTGGGGTTACATCGCAGCTGATGGCAAGGTGTTTGGATGCAGTGCCTATCTTGGAAAAGAGGAATTTTGCTACGGAAATATTTATGATAATAGTTTCAGTGAAATTTGGGAAAGTGATAAAAGAGAAGCTTCGTATAACTATGTACAAAATGAGTTAGACATAAAAAACTGCAGAGTCAATTGCAGAATGGATGAAGTTAACCGTTATCTCTTCCGACTAAAAAATCCGCAAGAGCATGATAATTTTATATGAGGAAGGAAAGAGTAAATTATTTTTTAACTCAATCAGATTTTCCACAATGGTATTTTAAAGTATGATAAATATAAAAAGAAGTTCAAGATGAACAATATTCAAAAAAACAACACTTTATACACTGAAATAAAAACTCTCCTTCAAGATGCGAGAAATAGAGTTTATCAAACTATTAATACAACTATGACGGAAACTTATTGGCAGATAGGCAGAAGAATTATAGAAGAAGAACAAAATGGAAACCAAAGAGCAGAATATGGAAAAGGGCTTATAAAAATTCTCTCAGCTGAACTTACAAAAGAGTTTGGTAAAGGTTTTTCGGTAGATAATTTAGAAAATATGCGAAAGTTTTATGTGACATATTCAAAATCGGAGACAGCGTCTCGGAAATTTGCTCTTAGCTGGTCACACTATATATTTCTCACGAGAGTAAGTAATGAAGACGAAAGAAACTTTTACGAAATAGAAGCCGTGCAAAATAGCTGGACTTTAAGAGAACTCAAAAGACAATTTAATAGCGGTTTTTTTGAGAGGATAAAACTGAGTTACGACAAATCAAAAGCAGAAGAACTTTCACAAAAAGGGCAAATAATCGCATCTCCAAAAGATATGATAAAAGACCCCTATATTTTGGAGTTTGTAGGTTTGCCAATATTAAAAAGTTATAGCGAAAGTGAACTAGAACAAAAACTCATAGATAAATTAGAACACTTTTTACTAGAACTTGGCAAAGGTTTTACATTTGTAGCTCGTCAAAAAAGAATCACCATAGATGAGAAACATTTTGCTGTTGATTTGGTGTTTTACAATCGTTTTTTAAAATGTTTTGTAGTGGTAGATTTGAAAATTGGAGAGCTAAAACATCAAGATATTGGGCAGATGATGATGTATGTAAACTATTTTGATAGAGTTGAAAAAACAGACGACGAAAATCAAACCATAGGGATTATTCTTTGTAAAGATAAAAGCAAGGCACTTGTAGAGATGACTCTTCCAAAAGAGAACACTCAAATTTTTGCGAGTAAATATTTAACGATACTTCCAAATAAAGAGGAATTACAAAACCTTTTGGAAGAGGAAATTGATGAGTAGTTTATATAGAAAATTTCAGCATGAAATAAATTATAAAGAGAGATGTAAGTGAAAAAACAAAAAGCAATAGTTACAGGCGGAGCTGGGTTTATTGGCTCTCATATGGTGGATTTGTTGGTTGCGAACGACTATGAAGTGGTGGTTATTGATAACCTTGCAAATGGACGGCTAGAAAATATTGCACATCATAAAGGTAAAGTTGCATTTTGGCATGTGGATATTGGCGACTATGAAGTAGATTTAGATTCTTATTTTGAAGATGCGGATTTTGTTTTTCATTACGCCGCACTTGCCGACATAGTTCCTTCTATCAACAATCCTCTCAAATATCATAAAGCAAATGTGGATGGGACTATTAGAGTTTTAGAAGCCGCTAAAAAAAGTAAAAATCTTAAAAAGTTTGTTTATGCAGCTTCTAGCTCATGTTATGGAATTCCAGAAATTTATCCAACACCAGAGATAAGTCCAATCAAACCAGAATACCCTTATGCCCATACAAAAACTGTGGGTGAGCAGTATGTTATGCACTGGGGACAGGTTTATAACATGCCTGTGATTTCAATGCGATTTTTTAATGTTTATGGTGTGAGACACAGAACAAGCGGAACTTATGGCGCAGTATTTGGTGTCTTTTTAGCGCAACTTCTCAACAATAAACCTCTCACAATCGTCGGAGACGGTACGCAAACAAGAGATTTTACTTATGTAACTGACATAGTAGATGCGTGTTATAGAGCGAGTCAAAGCGACATTACACAAGAAATTTTCAATGTTGGAAGTGATAATACTTACAGTATTAATTATTTGGTCGATTTACTCGGCGGTGAGAGAGTTTATATACCAAAAAGACCAGGAGAACCTGATAGCACTTATGCGGATATAAGCAAAATAAAAAAGATGCTTGGCTGGACTCCAAAAGTGAAATTTCCTGATGGTGTAAAGATAATGCTTGAGAATATAGAGCAGTGGCGAGAAGCTCCCATTTGGGATGAAGATAGCATAAAAGAAGCTACAAAAGATTGGTTTGAGTGTTTAGGGGAGAAGTAAATGTTAAAAGAAAAAGCAAATAATATACGAAAAAATATTTTAAAAATAGCACATAGCTCTAGGGGACCACACAGTGGAACAGCTTTATCGTGTGTAGATATTTTAACTGTTTTATATTTTGATACTTTAAATATTCCATCATTTGAAGATGAAAATAGAGATATATTTATACTGAGTAAAGGGCACGGTGCTATGGCGCTTTATGCTACTTTATATGAGAAAAACTATTTATCTAAAGAAGATTTTTTTAGTTATTATCAAAATGGTGGTGCACTACCAGCGCACTTAGATAAAAACACAAATAAAGCTATAGAAGTCTCAAGTGGAAGCTTAGGACATGGCTTACCTCAGGCGTTAGGTTTCGCATATTCTAAAAAATTAAAAAATTTAGATAGCAAAGTTTATGTTTTGATGGGGGATGGTGAAACACAAGAGGGTTCTATTTGGGAAGCTGCAATGCTTGCTCCTAAAATGGGGCTTGATAATTTAACAGTATTTATAGATAGAAATAATCTTCAAGGCTATGGAAGACCGAGTGAGTTGGTCTCTTTTGAGCCAATTGATGAGAAGTTCAGAAGTTTTAATTGGGATGTTTATAGAGTTGATGGGCACAATTTAGATGAGATACAAAATGCTATTAATACAAAAAGTGATAAACCAAAGATGATAATTTGTGATACAACAAAAGGCAAAGGTGTCTCATTTATGGAAGATGAGATGAAATGGCATTACTTTATTGTTACCGATGAATTTTTGTCTGAGGGAACAAAAGAGCTGGAGAAAAATATATGAGAAATACAGTTGCAAAGGAAATATACAGTTACTGTAAAGAAAATAATGATGGCTTTTTAATCGCGGGTGATGCAGGTTTTGGAGTTTGGGATGATTTTCAAAAAGAGTTGCAATCTCAATATATAAATCCAGGTATTAATGAACAAGCCACTATTGGTCTGGCAAGTGGGATGGCGCTTAGTGGGCATAAAGTTTTTTACTATAACATCATCCCATTTGTTTTGATGCGTTGTTATGAACAGGTAAGATTAGATATTTGTTATCATGAATTGCCTGTTATTCTGATAGGTATTGGCTCAGGTATAACTTATGCCCCTGCAGGTATGACACATTACAGTATAGAAGATATAACTCTGGCAAAAACAATGCCGAATTTAAATATTATCTCCCCAAGTGACCCTGTGCAAGTAAAAAAAGCAGTGGCATATGCGATAGAGAGTAAAAATCCAACATATATACGAATAAGCAGAAGTGGCGAACCAAAAATATTTGATGAAAATATAGATATAACAAAACCGATATATCTCAAAACAGGTTCAAAGAAAGCTATTCTATTTCACGGTTCTATTGTGGATGAGGTCTTAAGGGCAAGTGAGAATTTAGAGGATGTAAGTATTATATCTTTGCCTATGATAGCACCATTAGACAACGATGAAATAAATAAAATATTAAATAAATATGAGATAGTTTATGTAGTTGAAGAACATTTTAAAGAGGGTGGATTGGGCTCAATTTTAAGTGATTTTGCGATGGAGAACAGTATTGTTGTAAAAATCAAAAAAATAGCTATAGAGAATCACTACATCCATAAAATAGGTAATTGCGATTATCTAAGAAAAGAGTTGCATATAGATTCGCAATCGATTCTATCAAAGGTTACAAATGTCTAAAGAGATCTATCTGTTTAACAAACTTCACAAAAAAACATCAAGAAAATATATAGATAGAGTGGTTGATGACAAAATCAACTGTATGATAAAATCAAAAGAGTACGGTTATGATTATTGGGATGGAGATAGACGCTTTGGTTATGGTGGCTACAAGTATGATGGAAGATGGAAAGAGATAGCAAAGGATTTAATCGCCGAGTACAATTTAACAAATGAATCAAAAGTTTTAGATGTTGGTTGCGGAAAAGCATTTTTATTATATGAGATGAAACAACTATTACCTCGTATTACAATTGCTGGTTTTGACATCTCTTCTTATGCTATACAAAATGCTAAAGATGAGATAAAAGATAAGTTATATATACATAAAGCTCAAGATAAATATGACTATGCCGATAATGAATTTGATTTGGTAATATCGCTGGGAACTCTACATAATCTAAAGATATTTGATTTGAAAAAAGCAGTTCAAGAGATGCAAAGAGTCGCTAAAGAAAAGTTCATTATGGTTGAATCCTACAGAAATGATGAGGAACTTTTTAATTTAGAGTGTTGGGCTCTTACTTGTGAGAGTTTTTTCAGTCCCGATGAATGGACTTGGCTTTATGGCGAATGGAACTATAGTGGCGATTATGAATTTATATATTTTGAATAAGGAGTGAAGATGGCAAGTAAATATTCGAGTTTAAAAATATTTCATTATCAAGACAAATTAGATAGTTTGCCAAAGGAGATAGATGTTGTAAAAGCACCGATACATATAAGGATAAAACCGACAAATGTGTGTAATCATAACTGTTGGTATTGTGCCTATAAGGTAGATTATCTTCAACTTGGTCAAGATATGGTGGAGAGAGATTTTATTCCACATGCCAAGATGATAGAAATTTTAGATGATTGTAAAGATATGGGAGTAAAGGCTATTACTTTTAGTGGTGGTGGTGAGCCTTTTACATACAAATACTTTACACAAACGATAAAAAAAGTGATTGAAAACAATATTGCATTTGCATCTTTAACAAACGGCAGTAGATTAAACGGTGAGATTGCAGAACTTTTTGCCTACAATGCAACTTGGCTGAGAGTGTCCATTGACGGATATGATGATGCAAGTTATGCAAAGGCAAGAGATGTCAAAGTTGGAGAATTTTCAAAGCTCTTAGAAAACATGAAAAATTTCGCAAATTTGCCAAATAGAAGTTGTAATTTTGGAGTGAGCTTTATTATAGATGCTACAAATTATAATGAGATTTATAAATTTTGTGAGCTTATGAAATCGATTGGAATCGATAGTATAAAACTATCAGGATGTGTAGTTGCAAATGATGGAAATGAGAACAATAAATATCATGAGCCATTTTATGAAAAAGCAAAAGAATTAGCTCAAAAAGTCAAAGACGAACTAGAAGATAAAAGTTTTGAAGTATTTGACAGCTACCATCTGCTTGAAGACAAGTTTGCAAAAGAGTACACATGGTGTCCATACTCTCAAATCTTACCTGTGATAGGGGCTGATTTGAATATATATCCATGTCAAGATAAAGCTTATAACTTAGAAAATGGGTTGGTGGGCAGTATTAAAGATACAAGTTTTAAAGATTTTTGGTTTAATGACAAAAATAAATTCTTTAAAATTAACCCTTCATGCCACTGTCACAATCACTGTGTTGCAAATGATAAAAATAAGATGATACTTGATTATTTAGGTGTTGAACATTTAGGATTTGTTTAAGATGGGGTACATACTTGTAACAGGCTCTACGAAAGGATTAGGCTTAGAAATTGCAAAGATTTTGTCGTATGCAGGATTTTCTGTAATTGTTACAGGAAGAGATGAGGTAGCACTGAGCGAAGCAAAAAAGATTTTAAATGATAAAGTAGAACATAAATTTGTAAAAATAGATTTCCAAAACGACGATGAACTCGACAATTTTTTATCAAATTTAGAAAATATTGATTCTGTTATTCACAATGTAGGTGCGAAGCTAGACAGGGATAAGCACCCCATAGATATAGATATTTTAAACAAAAGCATAAACTTAAACTTTTCTCTATCAGTAAAGATAAATAATGCTTTAGTGGATACTTCCTCCTCTAATCTTTCAAAAATTATCTATATTGGTTCAACTGCATCTTTACACGCAAAAGCCTCCCCATGTTATGTTTTATCAAAAAGCCTCATTGATACATATGTTAAAAATATATCTGGTTTTTACGCAGACAAAGGTATCTTAATATGTGGTGTACAAGCAGGGATTGTTGCACATGCCGGAAGTGATTGGGATAGAAAAAAAAAGAGTGAGCCAGAGAGATATAATCATGTCAAATCGCAACAGCCCCTTAAAAGATTTTTAATGCCGATTGATATAGCAGAGTATGTTTTATTGTTAATGAGAGTAAACTCTTTAGCACTCACTGGGTCTATGATTAAACTTGATGCGAATGATTACTAGGAGAAAATATGGGTAGTTATAAAAATAGTAAATGTAGGATATGTTCAAGTGAAAAATTGACAAAAGTGCTTGAGTTAAATCCATCACCAGTTGCTGATAGTTATATCTCAAAAGAACAACTTAACCTCACTCAAGAGCTATTTGAAATGGATGTATTTCTATGTTCGGCATGTGGATTGGCACAACTCTTAACAATTGTCCATCCAGAGGATATTTATATTGATTATCTCTATAAAACAACTACATCTGTGGGGTTACCTCAGCATTTCTTAGATTCTGCATCAAGCATAATTAATAAATATGACATAGAGAAAGAGAGTTTTATTGTAGATATTGGAAGTAATATAGGCTCTCTTTTAAGCGGTTATCAAAACTTAGGCATGAAAGTTTTAGGAATTGACCCTGCAGTTGCCATAGCAAAAGAAGCAACATCCATGGGCATAGAAACTTTACCAATCTTTTTTACTTCAGAGAGTGCAAAAGAGATAGTGAACAAATACGGCAAAGCAAAAATAATCAACTCCAACAATATGATGGCAAATATAGATACCATTAATGATGTAGTAAAAGGGATTAAAACTTTACTAGCAGAGGATGGAGTTTTTGTCATGGAGACTTCATACATACTTCATCTCATAGATAACATGGTGTTTGACACGATTTATCATGAGCATTTATCCTATTTTGGACTCAAACCTCTTCAATATTTATTTGAAAAAAATGGTCTTAAAATTGTGGATGCCGAAATAGTTGAAACAAAAGGCGGTTCATTGAAGTGTTTTGTGGAGCATAACAAGAATCAAGAAGTGAGTCCAAATGTTTTAGAAATTATGAATACAGAAAGTTCAAGAAATCTTTATGAACCACAGATATTTACAAGCTACATGAATAAGATAAACATACAAAAAAATCTTATGCTCGAAGCATTACAAAGTATAGTTGATGAGGGAAAAACAGTTTATGGATACGGTGCATCCAACACTACAACTACGCTCTTACATCACTTTGGAATCAGTAAATACTTTGATTATATAATAGATGATAATGTTATAAAGATAGGAAGATATAGCCCAAATTTTCATATACCAGTAGTTGCATCTGATATTATTTATGAAAATAAACCTGACTATATTGTAATATTTGCTTGGAGATTTGCAGATATTATAATGTCGCAACATCAGAGATTTCTTGATAATGGCGGTAAATTTATCATTCCATTACCAACCTATAGAGTAGTTGGTTAGTTATGAAGTGCTTTGTGGTGGTTGGCGGGAGTAAAGGTATCGGTAGAGAATTTATCAAGCAAGTTATACAAAAGAAAACAAATAGAGTATTGCTAATATCCAGAACCAATATTGATATAAAATCTGAAAATATTTTACATTTTCAAACAGATTTATTATCAAATGAAGCTATACGAACAACTATAAATTCTATAAAAAATTTAGACTACAAAATAGATAGTTTGTTATTTTGCCAAAAATACCGACCACTAGATGACAAAAAACGCAGTTTAAGAGAAGAGTTATCAGTAAGCGTGGAATCGACGAAAATAATTATTGAAGCTTTAAGAGATTCTTTCTCACAAAAAGGTTTAAAAAGTATTGTTCTTATTGGTTCAATTGCTTCAAAATTTGTCGCTACTGAACAAGCCGTAGATTATCATATAGCTAAAAGTGCTTTAGTTGGATTGATGAATTACTATGCTGTATCTTTTGCTAACAAAGGCGTGAGAGTCAATATGGTCTCCCCAAGTACAACCCTTAAAGATGAAAACAGAGATTTTTACAAAAAAAATCATGATTTGTATGACTTATATAAATCTGTAAGCCCTCAGAAGAAACTCCTTAAATCTAAAAATATAGCAGAATTAATTCTCTATTTACTTTCTAAGAAGTCTAAGTTTGTAACAGGTCAGAACATACTGATAGATGGTGGTTTATCTTTGCTATGGCAAGAAGCAGTAGCAAGAAACTTCAAAAATATAAATACTATTAAACTAACTCAATAAATAGATAAAGGGAAAAGATGAATCAATTTTTGGATCACTATATAAGCAACCAAATAACACCAGTCAAACAAGATATAAGCAATATAAAACAACACTTTAGTAGAAGAAGCTCTTTGTATAAAACATTGGGTTTAGCTCCTATGTTTTTTAGGGATAAAAAGGTGTTAGAGGTTGGACCGGGCGGTGGATATAATCCCTTAGTGACACAAAGTTTTGGATTAGCACAGTATGATTTAGTTGAGCCAAACCAATATGCGATTGAAGATATAAATAAAATTTTTTCTGAGTATAAAGTAGATAGAAAAAATATCTCTATACATAATTGCATGTTAGAAGATTTTCAAACCAGTTCCAAGTACGATATATTGATATGCGAGGGAATGATACCGGGGCTTCATAACAAAGAAGAAGTACTAAAAAAATTTAATGATTTGCTCAATCCTAATGGAATAATGATATTAACATGTATAGATGAGATTTCCTATTTATTTGAAATTTTAAGACACTATATTGCATCCAAGCTAGTAAGCAAAGAGAATACTTTTGATGAGAAATTAGATATATATGAGGCGGCTTTTAGCTCACATTTAGATACATTAAAAGGAATGAGCAGATTTAAAAGAGATTGGTGTGCAGACAATTTGATGGGAACAATGCATTTTAACTACAATTTTTCTTTTAAGGAGTGTATAGAATTTTTTAACAAAGAATATACTTTTTATAACTCCTCCCCTAACATATTTACAGAGTACAGATGGTATAAAGAAATTCCTATGAGTAGTATTGAATTTAATAACTATTTTATAGAACAGTTTAATGAAAAAAGACATAATTTACTTCACTATCAGGCTATCTTTAAAGAACGCAAAGCGGATGACAACAATGAATTGATTGCTCTTTGTAAGAAACTATTTTCACAGATAGAAGATTCAGTCATAAAAGATAAAGAGACAAACGCAAATATCGCTACTACTTTGGATAAGATTTGTACCAATCTTATCAGTCTCAACCAAGAAAATAGTGTAATCTATGATAGCATCAGAGAGATTGGAAGTTTAATAAAAAATAGCGAGTACAGCGTGGATGCTGTCTCAAATAAATATCAAAATTTTAAAGAGGCTTTTGGTAGAGGTACTTTTTATATAAGTATGGTAAAAGAGGAATATGATGCCTAGTAACTCTGAAATATCGCAACAATTAACTAAAAGATTAAATGTAACTACTCTTGATGAAGCTCTAATTTTCCCAAAGTATTTTGAAATAGAAACAGTAAATGCATGTAATGCAAGATGTATTATGTGTACTATCAATGAGTGGACAGGGAATGATTCTCAAATAATGAGTGATGCGTTATTTGAGAAATTTGTTGAAGAAGTTTCAAAATTTAGTGATTGGATAGAGATTATCTGTCTCAATAGAGATGGTGAACCGACCTTAGATAAAAAGATTGCATCGAAAGTGAAAAAACTCAAAGATGTCGGAATAAAAAAAGTAAGATTTGTCAGCAATGGGCAAAACCTAAATGAAAAGCTAGCAAGAGAGGTTTTAGAAGCTGGAATTGATGAGATTATGTTCTCCATTGACTCTATTCATAAAGAGATGTTTGAAAGTATTCGAGTGAAATTAGATTTTGAGAAAGTTATGAAAAATACTCTCGAATATATTAAGCTCAGAAATGAAATAAATCCTCTATCTATGGTGACGGTGAGAATGGTTGAACTGCCACAAAATATATCCCAAAAAGAGTCTTGGTTAAAGTTTTGGAATGAAAAAATTTCAGAACATGATAAGGCTTATACTATGCCCATGCACAACTGGGGAAATCAACTTGGAGAAGATGAAGATAAAGTGAGATTTTACGCTGATAAGCCATGCACTTCACCCTTTTCTTCTATGGCAATTCATAGTGATGGCAAAGTAGGAATTTGTGCGGCTGATTACAATACAAAAAATTTCATGGGTGATTTTTCACAAAACAGTATTCAAGAGATTTGGCAAAACAGTAAATTTAATGATGTAAGAGAATGCCAGATAAATAAAAATAGAAATCAGTATGATATATGCCGTGGTTGTGATATTTGGGATAGAAGTTATAGCTCATGAAAAAAGTATTTGTAAGCGGTGATTTTAACATTCTGCATCCAGGGCATTTAAGATTTTTGAAATTTGCTAAAGAGAGTGGTAATCACCTCACAGTAGGTATAAATAGCGACTTACTCTCTTCAAACAAGGGTATCAACCAAGAGGTACGATTAGAATCTATCAAAGCTACGAGTTATGTGGATGAAGCTTTTATTTTGGATACTTCGGCGATAGAATACATAAAAAATCATAAGCCAGATATCGTTGTAAAAGGAAAAGAACATGAAAATGAGGAAAATCCAGAACTTGAAGTGATTGAAAGTTATGGCGGAAAACTTCTTTTTAGTTCTGGAGAGATTGGATTTTCCTCTATGGATTTACTACGAGAGGAGTTTTTTGCATCCAATTATAATGTGAAACATAACTCAAAATATTTGGCAAGACATGCGTTCAAACTGAGTGATTTAAAGAGTATTGTTGATAAATTCTCTAATTTGAGTGTTCTTGTAATCGGTGATACCATTGTGGATGAATATATTACTTGTGAAGCCCTAGGTATGAGCCAAGAAGACCCAACCATCGTTGTTACTCCACTTGCAAATAACAAGTTTATAGGCGGTGCGGCCATAGTTGCTAGTCACGCTGCAACACTTGGTGCAAAGGTGAAATTTATCTCTGTTGTGGGCGAGGATGAAAATAAAAGTTATGTACAAGATGGCTTAGATAAGTTAGGAATTGATGTCTCTTTATGCACGGATACAACAAGACCAACAACACTCAAACAGCGATTTCGTGCAAAAGAAAAAACCCTTCTTCGTGTGAATCATCTCAAACAACATGGCATTAGCAAAGATATTGAAACTACCATTTTAAAGAAAATTCAAGACTCAATCGCTGATATTGATTTGATACTTTTTTCTGATTTTAGTTATGGTGTTTTGACAAATACTTTGATAAATAGCATCACTAAGTTAGGCGTTAAAAATGGCATCCTCATGGCGGCAGACTCTCAAAGCTCCTCGCAAGTGGGAGATATAGCAAAATTCAAAAACATGTCGTTAGTGACACCAACAGAGAGAGAAATTAGGCTTTCACTTAATGATTTTAAATCAGGTCTCGTTGTTCTTTCCAATAAACTAGCAGAAAATACACATGCCAAGTATATCTTTACAACGCTCGGAGCTGAGGGCTTGATGATATATAATAACTCCAAGAATGAACTTTTAACAGACAATGTAAATGCTTTAGGAAGTGTTGTAAAAGATGTGAGCGGTGCGGGAGATTCGCTTCTTACATGTGGTGCAATGGCTCTTTGTGTTGGAGCAGATATTTGGCAGAGTGCTTATTTAGGTTCACTCGCTTCCGCGATACAAATAAGTCGCGTAGGCAATGTGCCTATAAAAAAAGCGGAACTTTTAAAAGAGCTAGAGTAAGTGAAAGCTCTGCTTTTAGCCGCGGGGCTTGGAACGAGACTTTGCCCTATCACAAATACCATCCCAAAATGTCTCGTTCCAATCAACGGCAAACCACTTTTAGAGTATTGGCTTGAAAATTTGAGCAAAGCAGGAGTGACTGAGTTTTTGATAAATACTTCCTATCTGAGCGAACAAGTAGAAGAGTTCATAAAACAAAGTCCACATGCCGATAAAGTCACTTTGGTTTATGAAGAAGAACTTTTAAATACAGGTGGAACACTCTTAGCAAACAGAACATTTTTTAATGATGAACCATTTATGCTTGTTCATGCGGATAATCTTTCATTTTGTGATTTTGGGGCGTTTATAAATGCACATGCCACAAGAAACCTGGCATGTGGAATTACCATGATGTTATTTGAAAGTGACAACCCCTCGGCATGTGGAATTGTAAAAGTAGATGACTTTGGTGTGGTTCAAGAGTTCCATGAAAAAGTAAAAAATCCGCCATCCAACCTTGCAAACGGGGCTGTTTATATTTGTGAACCAAGTGTTATAGAGTTTATGAAAACACTTGATAAAAAAGATGTTGATTTCAGTCTTGATGTTTTACCAAGATATATGGGGAAAATAAATACATATCTCAATAGCGTTTATCATAGAGATATAGGCACGATTGAGAGTTATGCATTAGCTCAGATTGAATGCAGAGCTTTCATCTAACTTATTTATATATTCATCCAAAATTCTAAGTAATGCTTCGCACAACAATTCATTCATTCTAGTAGCATGTTCATTCAAATGCGTCAACTCTTTGGTATTGAAAAAATCAAATATAAAAGTAAAAATAAATTTAAAATACTCTTGTAAAATAAGTGATATATCATAACCAGCAGTGGATGTCTCATTGGTTAATCTGGAAAAAAGCAGTACCAATGAACCTAAAAATTCATTATATGTACTAAAACAATAGCTCTGCTGCGCAAGTACTTTTTCTTTTAAACCTAGAGCGTGATTCAATTTATCTCGCAAAAGATTCAACTCACCTTGAGTCATGGATGATGAACAACTCTCTGTAAAAGCACTTTTTAGCTCATTGGACAAACTCATTTTATCTATTGTATCAAAAGAATTCACATCAACACTCTCTATCATTGTTGGAATGGTATTATAAAAAAAAGCACCATCATTTAGATTATAAACATTTTGAAAACTTTTCTTAAAGCCTACTGATGATGCATTTATTGAATCTATTGAAAGTAAATACTCAGGATTAGTAAAAACCTCTTTTTGAAAATTCCCAGCAGTTTTTACAACTGATTTTTTAAACTCCATGATATCATTGTGACTATCTACAGATTGTATATCTAGTTTTTCATTAAAAATATGTTCACTAGAGTGCGTTGAACCCGTTGTAGCATCAATTGCTAAGTTCAATCCAAGTAAATATAACTCTTTTACTCCAAGAGCGAGTAATATAAGGTATGTTGTAGAGCCAATACACGCAGCAGATAAATTTCCAATATTTTGCTTATATGAAGTACCATTTTCATAGAAAAATATATGCTCTTTTTTGAGATGATTAATAATCCACTCATCCATTCTAGCAGAAAATAAAAACAGAGTATTTTTTAAAAATTCAAGAGAATTTAGTCGCTTAAAATAATCTGCACTTGCTTCAAAAGCATCCATATGGGTTACTATATCGGGTGTAATATTCGCTTTTTCTAATATACTTAGCACTGAAGATAGTGCAACTATTATAAATTTATCCTTATAAAGTTTTATCCACTCTATATTCGCCTGTAAAGATGGTCCAGCAGCCAGCATAATGACTGGTTTCGTATCGAGCGAAGTATTTGCGTAGGACTCTAACAGATTCAAGAACTTAAAGTTATTTTGTATATATTCTATAGGTTTTAGATATTGAGTCAATATATCTTTATAAAAAAATACATTTTGTGATTGCGAAATGACTCTTAAATGAAACTCTTTTAATTTCTCTTCATTATGATTGAGTGTCTGAAAATATTTTATATAATGATTAAAATAAAACTTGGTATTCAAAAATTTATCTGCTATTGGCTTGAAATCGTCATGGGTATCAAAAACAGAAAAAAGAAGCTCACAATGAAGCGCCAGAGCATAATATGGCGTACTGTAAAGTGAGAGTTTGAAAAGCTCTATATCATCCTCAATTATAAGATATATATCGGCATTAATTTTTTTATCTATCTCAATTATATGTGTTCCAAGACCAGCACCAAAAAATATAAATTTTTTAATACTACTCATATCTGAAGAAGAAAGAGTATTCGTTTTTATATACTTCAAGATTGGTGCAATATCTCTAAAATGCTCAGATTCTACTTCTATAGGTAATCTTTTAAATGTTTCAAATACATTAGAATCTCTTTTAAGATTTATACTTTTTGCAGCCAATAAACCGTACTCACTACTGCTTGAGCCATAAAGGTACTTTCCAGATAACAACTCTACTACATCGAAATAATCATTTTTGATAATAAGTTCATATCTATTTTTATATAACTTATTTTCAATACCAGTATCAAATGCTAAAAGTTTGTTGTAGATAGGATTATGCTCTCTTGCAAAATACGCTATATTTTTATGAAATGTTAAAACTGCAATATCTTCTGAATCATCTAGCATGTGGATTTGTCCTTAATTGTAGTCTATATACTGCCACTTGAGCGGAGTAGCAAATGAAAGGTTTTGGGTGGCTTTGGCATTTAAAACTTCTTTTAAATACTTTGGATGTAAACCATATCCAGGTCTGACACTTCTTACATTCTCTTTTGTAAATGGTTCACCTTTTTGTATATCGGCTGAGATATAAAGGCTTCTTGAGAAGCGACGGTTTTTTTTAGTTTTTTCATTAATGCTGTAATCTACTTTGCCAAGAAGCTTTTGAGTATCTCTAATAGCTTGAACCATCTGTGTAAATTCCTGTTTATCCATAGAAAAATCTGAATCTACTCCACCGATTGATTTATCAAGTATAAAGTGTTTTTCAATTACTTTGGCTCCAAGAACTACTGCTACAACTGGTGCTGTTGAACCTAAGGTATGATCTGAGAATCCAGATATGACTCCAAAAGTTTGAGCTAAATTTGGTATAGTGTTTAGATTTGCTTCTTCAATTGGGGCTGGATAACTACTAGTACATTTTAAAAGTATAATTGCATCATTCCCCTCATTTCTACAAATATCAACTACATCTTGAATTTCATGGATGGTAGCAATTCCCGTAGAAATAATCATAGGTTTCATCTTTGAAGCTGTATATCTGATAAACTCATAGTCTGTTATTTCAAACGAAGCTATCTTGTAAGCTGATGGGTTAAACTGCTCTAAAAAATCAACCGCTGTTTTATCAAATGGAGATGAAAAAATATCTATGCCGATTTTTCTGGCATAATCAAATAACTCTTGATGCCATTCCCATGGAGTGTAGGCTTCTTGATAAAGCTCATATAAACTTTTCCCATCCCATAATGTTCCTCCTCCAACCATAAAATCCTCTTTTGTGGAATTGAGAGTCAAGGTATCTGCTGTGTAAGTTTGAAGTTTAATCGCATCTGCTCCACACTCTTTTGCTGCTTTAATTGTTTCAAGGGCTACTTGTAAACTTCCATTATGATTCGCTGAGAGTTCAGCAATAATATATGTACCATTTTTTGTAAAATCAAAATTTCCTATTTTCATATTTCGTTCCCTTTTTTGTAAAATTTCAATTTATTGTACCCCAAACAACAATATCTGAGTTTAAAACGATGTATCCATTGTGCTCATTTTGATTATCTAAATGAAATATTTTATACTCTCTAAGATTTAATTCGCTTTTTAAGATAGCAATTATTTCAGATTCAGTATAAAATTCAATTTCAGCAGATGATTCGCCTGTCATGCTTTGTATTGGCATTTGATATCTGTTTGGTGCTATTTCTGTTCCCAAGCCATATCTAAAATCTTTTGTGCTTCTTACACGAATATAAAATGGGATATTTTTGTTAAGGTTATTATTTTGAATAATATTTTTTAGAAATACAATAAAATCTTCTTGACTGATATAATAAATGACTGAAGGCAAAATAAAAAGATCTGCTTGTAGATTTCTGAGTGTTTTTGCGATACTTCTCATATCTTGGGTATAAAATGTAAAACCACTTCCTTTGAAAAAATTAAAATTAAAATTTGCATCCCTAATCAATTGTGCATTACAGTCAACTCCTATAACTTCATTACCATAAGCATAGGGCAGCATTAGGTTAGAGCCATTACCACATCCAAATTCTAAAACTTTTAAATTCTTTTTTTCTTGCAGCATATTTTTGAAAAAAAATTTTACAAAATACTCATCTGGATATTTATTACCTTTAATTTGTACGATATTCACTTTATCATCCTTTTTTATATTCTCTGCCACACACAATTTTATCTTTATCAAAGCCGCAATTATAGAGTAAATCAAAAATTCCCATATAAGGGATAAAAGAGTTCCCTTGCTGTTCATATTGAGGGTGATAATAATGTTGATAATAAAGAGTAATCTGATTCTTTAAGAAATCATTTTTTTTATTTTCTAGGTACTCTTTTGAACCAAGTGGAGAGATATAATCATTTGCATTGAAATATTTACATATATCTAAAACTAAATCACCTTTATGCAAAGAATCCTTATATTGTGTCTCAGATAAAATTAAAATATTTGTATTTAGAGCTAATTGTTTTACAATTTTTGTAATTATATTTATACTATACTGGCTCAGATAATTTGTTTCATAAAAAATAAGCTCTTTTATAAAGGGGTGAACCTCGTTAAAGTATTTTGATTTTTTATAATTTTGCTCCAATGTTTTCAATAGCTTCTCTCTAAAATCAAACTTTCGAAAATCTATCATTGCATCTTTTATAAAAAGTTCTGTTTTAGATCTGTTTTTTTGAATAGGTATGGAAAACACATATTCTCCATTATTGATTTTCAATTTATTTCTTGTCTGCCAACTTTGCTGATTGAGTTGTACAGTATCAAAAAAAACAAAAGTATCAACATAATCAATCAAATCAAAATATCCAAGCCACGGATTAAAAGTTGGTTGCATAAGTGCTAATTTCAATCCACTACCCCTTTTTTAAAGAAAATAAGATTTTATAACTTTTTTGAGTCCATAAGCATTAAACTTATAGAGCGCTTTGTATCTCATTCGCTTAAGATATGAGTACATATCGTCTTGATTAGAAGCAATTTTAATTACTATAAATGGAAGCTTCATAAAATAAGCTTCATTAGCGGTTACACTTGGTGTAATAATACCAAAATCAGCTTCTGCCATCCATTTTGCTATTTTGTTTGTGTTAATATGGAGTTGCACCCATTTTTTATTTCGTGTGTAATTTTGAAGTTTTTTGAGATTTTTATTTGCGGTTGTGGTGACTAAACGCACCTTTATATTTTTAATTTTTTTTAAAACTTCTAAGATTTTTATGTTGTTATCCGCATTATCTGTTCCACCCATAGCTATGAGTATGTTGCGTTTGGAGTTTTTCTTTTTACTTCTTCGTTTTGATTCATAAAACTCATCTCTTAAAAGTGTATATTTCATTCCACATCTCAGTTCACAGTTTGTTGGCACCAAGTTTTTATATTTATTTGCATTAGCTGAAATGTTGTGATTTAATAAAATATCGCAAAAATGTTTTTCATAAGTATCATCAAAACTTAAAATTTTCATCATTGGATTTTTATCTTTTAACTCTTTTTCATACTCTGCATCAATACTATAATGGTCAATCACTAACATTTTCATATGTACCCGAGCGGAGCGACAAATACCCTCGGGGTGCCAAGCTTTTATAACTTCTAAAAGCTCTTCTATGGCATGTGAATTTAGAGTAATGATTTCATATCCTGCTTCGGTTATTTTATAATTTATATTGCCCTCTAAATTCTGCGTGGCAAAAACTATCTTGGCATGTGGAAACTCTTTTTGAAGTTGCGAAGCTAGAACTAAATCACGCATGATGTGACCTGTGCCTATTTGTAATGATGAGTCTGCTCTGAACAATATCATATTCATATTTTGCTTGTTCTCATAATAGTTTCATACATATATTCAGCCCTAGTCCAATCCTCAAGTGTATCGATATCTTGTACGAGATATCTAGGAAGGATGATGGGAATGCTGATTTGACTAAACATAACACCGTTGTCACTCTCTTTTTGTCTTGCCCTATTTGTCCAATAGAATTGTCCTGCATCTTGATACGCTTCTTCTAAATCTTGACTTCGTGTATGGTAATACTCTGGTGTAAACATCTCACATCTTCCATCTTGACTCAGTTTAAATGTTCTTTGAATAGGAAATGGCATTGAAGTACAAGAAAAAGCATTCACTGCATCGGAATTTTTTAGTTTTTCATACCCTTGTTTGAGATATTGTTCTTGAAGAAGTGGTGCTGTTGCATAGAGAGTACAAATATATTCACATCTTTCACCTAAACTCTCAAGATAATCAACTGTATGATTGACGACATCTGTTGTGCCAGTAAAGTCATCTGACAACTCTTTTGGTCTCATAAATGGAACTTCTGCACCATACTCTTTTGCAATCTTTGCTATCTCTTCATCATCTGTTGAAACAATTACTTTTTCAAAAAGTTTTGATTTTAAAGCAACTTCGATGGTGTATGCTATGAGTGGTTTGCCAAAAAAATCTTTTATATTTTTTTTTGGAATCCGTTTACTTCCGCCTCTGGCTGGAATGATTGCTACTGCATTAGCCATGTGCTATCCTTTGAACAACAGACTCCAACACACCTCTCCAATCATGCGGTTTACTCTGGCGGATAAGTGTGAAATTTTTATACCAGTTCGTCTGTTCATCTCCTAATCCCCACCGCCAATCGGGATGGTATTTTAAAAGTGCAAAGCTCTTCTTGCCTAATGCTCCTGCAAGATGCAAAAAGGAGGTATCAATACTAACAATTACATCCATACTCTCAATCATAAGTGCTGTATCATAAAAATCTTGAATCTCCATTCCTAAGTTTATAATACCCTCTTTTTCTAAAAGAATATCATCCGCTTCGCTTCGCTCATACTGAAGACAATAAAGCTCGGCATGTGGAATTTTCCCTAGATACTCAAGCATTAGTGAGAGTTCAATAGAGCGATTTTTTACAGCATCAACCCCTTGCGAACCTTGATAGTTAAATCCAATTTTTAACACATTACTTTTGTTCAAGTCATGCTTTGTGCGAAAATTCTGCAAATCCTTCGCATCAACATGCAGATATTTTTCACCAAAAGGGATATTCTCATAAGTAGTGCCAAAAAGATAGGGTGCTTCTAAAAGTGGAGTATTGTAATCAAAAGAGATGTCATTTTCTGGCACAATAAACACAACATTAGGATAACTCAGTGCAAAAAGTTTATGCATCGACTCAGGCACATACACCAGAAGTTTTGCTCCTGTTTCTTCAAACAGAGGAAGATAACGGATAAAATTTATAGTATCTCCAAATCCTTGTTCATGGCTTATATAAAGTGTTTTTCCTCTTAAATTTTCATTTCCTTGAAGTTGCGTAGGCGGATACGCCACCCCACCGAGTTTGTTTCCACGAATCTGTTCATGGTAACGCGTACGGTAGTAAACAAACCCCTCCGCATACTTTTTTTGCAAAAGGAGTAAATGTGCATAGTTGTAGATTGCTTGAATGTAATTGGGATCTACTTGATTGGCAACGAGATAACACTCCGTTGCTTCACTGAGAAGATTTTGGACAAAAAAACATGTAGCAAGATTTGTATATGCTACTGCATTAGAAGGATTTAATTCTATAACCTGAAGGTAAGTTTGCTGAGCATTTGTAAAATCTTCTTCCTTATAATATTGTGTTGCAAGTGCAAGAAACTTTTGGACATCCATCAAAAACTACACTCTCTTTGTGCATATTTTTTTATGATATTCAAGAGAGTATCTGCTACATATTTTGCATCATCTAGGCTCATTTGTTGATGACAAGGAATAGAAATTTCTGAAAGGTAAAAAATATTTGCCACATCCAAGGCAACCTCTCCGAATTTTTCTTTATAAAAACTGTTTTTATAAATTGGCTTATAATGAACTTGCACACCAAGTTGATGCGCTTGTAAATCTTTGAAAATATCTTCCTTAACGCAGTGCAATTTTGAATTTAAAATAATCGGATAAAGATGTCTTGAAGAGATGTTGGCATGTGGAATCTTTTGAGTTAAAAATAATTTCTCATTTTTAAACCTTTCATCATAATAAGTTGCAATCTCATTTCTTCGTTTTATAAAACTATCCAATTTTTTCATTTGGGTTACACCGAGCGAAGCAGCCATTTCTGTCATGCGAAAGTTATATCCAAGGCTTACCATGTCTGAGTTCCAAAGTTCTTTTTTTTTCATACCATGGGAACGAATAAGTCTTAGTTTCGTAGCATATTCATCATTATCTGTGAGAACTGCTCCGCCTTCGCTTGTTGTAATCGGCTTAATTGCATGAAAACTAAAAATAGTCATATCAGCAAACGACCCTATCTTTTTACCATTCACACTTGAGCCAAGAGCATGAGATGCGTCTTGAATCAAAAGAAGATTATGTTTTTTTGCTAAAAATTTGATTGTCTCTATTTCAATAGGTTTTCCTGCAAAATCAACAGGGACAATAGCTTTTGTTTTTGGAGTTATAAGTTCTTCAATCAACGCTTCATCTATATTTCCATCTACTTTTACATCACACCAAACAGGCTTTGCACCTAAAGCTACAAACATGTTAGAAGTGGCTACAAAACTTATTGGAGTTGTAATGATTTCATCATATTCGCTGATTCCACATGCCAGGTATGCACCAAAAAGAGCCGAAGTTGCAGAGTTAAACGAAATGGCATGTTTCGCACCCGTATAGTCACAAAGAGCTTTTTCAAACTCTTCTACTTTTTTACCCTGCGTTAAAAAAGGACTTTTTAAAACTTCTATAACTCCATTTATATCATCCTCTTCTATGCACTGAATAGAGTAATCAAGCCGTGTCATCTATCTCTCATCTTCTTTAGTCTGCTCTATTTTTATAAGTAACTCTTCATGAGTAAGCCAAATTGTATTATCTTTTGAATTGTATTCAAAACCTCTTGCAACGCTTTTGCCTTTTTCATTTAAAGTATTAGTTGTGTAATCTATTGGGGAACTGAATGTAATGCTTGGCTTTATAACAAAGTGGTCATTAAACTCCAGCGTAATATGTGAATCATCAAGAGGGCACATAATTTCATGCAGTTTTTCTCCAGGACGGATTCCTATAACTTCTTGCGGAAGGTGTGGAGCTATTGCTTTTGCAATTTCTGTCATTTTCATAGATGGAATTTTTGGAACAAATATCTCTCCGCCTTGCATTCTCTCAAAATTTTTCAGTACAAAGTCAACGCCATCTTGAAGCGTTATCCAAAATCTTGTCATGTTTGGCTCTGTGATTGGGAGTGAAGTTGCACCCTCGTGCATAAGTTTTTCAAAAAATGGGATTACGGAACCGCGAGAGCCTAAAACATTCCCATATCGTACTACACTAAATTTTATTTCATGCCCACCTGTGAGGTTGTTTGCTGCCACAAAAAGTTTGTCTGAAACAAGTTTAGATGCACCATACAAATTCGCAGGTGCAGCCGCTTTATCTGTTGAGAGAGCTATGGTATATTTCACACTATTTGCAATACATGCATCAATCACATTCTGAGCACCCATAACATTTGTTTTTATGCATTCCATGGGATTATATTCAGCGATAGGAACATGTTTTAAAGCCGCCGCATGAACAACAAAATCGACTCCACTCATCGCTTTTTGAAGTCGTGGCAAATCTCTAACATCACCTATAAAATACCTCATACAGGAGTCGTCGAACTTTTGAGCCATCTCAAACTGCTTCAGTTCATCTCTGGAATAGATAATAATTTTGTTTGGTTTATATCTTTTTAAAATGGTGCGAACAAACTGCTTTCCAAAGCTACCTGTTCCACCAGTTATGAGTATATTTTTACCATTTAGCATCTGGATTCCTGATTCTTATTTGGGATAAGAATAGCAAAAATAGTACCATTATATTTTTTATAGGATTTACTTAAAAATAATAATAATTAGTCGATTTAACTTGTACATAGAAATTAAAAGAGTGTAAGATTATTTAAAAAAGGATTTATTATGGGTATCAGTTCATTAGGTACGGGATCAAGTATTTTAACCCAGGATGTTTTAGACCAATTAAGAAAAGCTGATGAGTCACAAAGAATTCAGCCAATAACACTGGAAATAGCAAATAATAGCGATAAACAAAGTAGTTTAGACGTTATACAAGCAAGTATGAAAAATTTTAATGACAGCATTAATGAGTTAAAAAGTGCTACTCTGTTTAACAGTAGAGCTGCTTCTGTTACTGGAACATCTGTTGAGGTTACAGCGGCTGAGAATAGTGACATTCAAGCATTTACTTTAAATGTAGGTAACTTAGCTACAAAACAGATAGAACAGTCGGGCTCTTTTACTGCCAAAACAGATACTATCGCAACTGGTGCAGGTTCTATGAAACTAAATATAGCAGGTACAGATTACACAATTAATTATGATGCAACTACGACTTTAGACGGTCTAAAAACCCTTATTAACGAAGCAGCGGGTACTAAAGTAAATGCTACAATTGCTCAAATAGGTACTGCAGATTTTCGTTTAATTCTTAGTTCTGTTGATACTGGATCAACGCAAAATATTACGATGACTGATAACAATGCACCAGCTCTTGATACGCGTTTAACTACAGGAGTAGCTCCAATTCAGACAGGAATAGATGCTAATTTTACCTTTAATGGGGTTGCTGTGATTCGTAGCAGTAATCAAGTAGATGATTTAGTAACTGGATATAAAATCAAACTAAAAGCATCGGGCGTATCAGATGTAAGTGTTACGCAAGACCGTACAGATCTTACGACTAAGATTGACAGTTTCGTTGAAAAATACAACTCAATAATTACTGAAATGGACAAACAAACAAAACCAAGTACAGAGAGTAAAACTCGGGGTATTTTTTCCGCAGACAGTAGCATAAAAAGCATGAAAAGTGCTATTGAAGATATGATTTCAAGTGTTGCAGGTGGCGTTGGAAGCATGGAGGACTATGGCTTTAGTGTTGATAGAGATGGAAAAATGACTATCAATAAAACTATGTTAAACACACAATTAGATGCAAATCCTACGAATGTTAAAGCTTTTTTTACGGGTGGTGACTTTACAAAAAGTGATTTAAGTGTTGTTTCTTTAACTGGTGCGTTCACTGGCTTTTATGACATAGTTAATGCATTTTCTAAATCAGGTGGTGGACTAGCACAAGTAGATGATGCTCTCTCCGAAAGCATAACTTCTTTAAACGAGAAAAAAACTATTGCCACTGAAAGATTGGATGCTAAGTATGAGATAATGAAAAAACAATATACCGCTTATGATGCAATGATTAGTAAAATTAATTCTGCATCATCTATGTTTAAGCAAATGACGACGACTAGTAATTCAAATAACTAGGCTTTGAGTCAAAAAAGTTAAAGAAAATAGCGGATGTACCGATATACTTTACATGAATGAATTAAACGAAAACAATAAAAAAGGGTCTAATATGTATGGTAGTACAGCTCATAATATTTATGCACAAAACAATGTTGGAATAGAATCTCCAGCGAAACTTATAGAGATGTTATATGAAGGTGTGCTTCGTTTTAATGCTCAGGCAAAAAAAGCAATCAAAGACAGAGATGTCGAAAAAAGAGTCTATTGGACAAATCGTTCTATTGCCATAATTACGGAGTTGATTGCCATTTTGGATATGTCCCATGGCAAAGTTGCTAAGTATTTAGATGGTCTTTATAATTATCAAATTCAACTCTTAACAACTGCTGGATTTAAAAATGATATGTCTAAACTGGATGAAGTAAGCAATGTATTTAAAGTTCTTTTAGATGCATGGAGAGATACTACAAATGTGGCTAACTAAGCTCAAAATTGCTATCATAGAAAAAGATACAAACTCTTTAGATAAGCTGTTGGATAACATTCCTCAGCTTAAGGATGAAAAAGAGATAGAAGAGGCAGTTTATCTTTTAGAAGAAGCTAAAAAGTTAGTAAGTGGTTTAAAAGATGAAACAGCGCACTCTATGAAACTCATAAAAAAAAACTTAGGGTTCTTGCGCTCAACTGATATCCCTACATCTCTTTCATTTGACATGATGTCATAACTTTTTTTTAGAAATACCAAAATTCAAACTTCTTAGGGTGTAGTCGGTTACAACTGCACCTTTTCTCATTCTTAAAATATGTTCCACCGCATCTGCTATGTCTGAAGCCAAAAGTCTTTCATCCTCATTTTCGCTTGGTTCAAACCTCAACTCTTTATAAAAATCACTCTGTGTCATATCAGGATTTATATTTGTTATACTCAATCCACTTTTTCTAGTCTCCTCAAAAAGTGCATTGCTAAAGGCTTTTAAACCCGCTTTTGTAGCACTATAAACACCAGCAAATTTACTCGCTCTTATCGCTTCTATGGAGTTTATGTTTATGAGATAACCATTATTTTGCTTTAAATCTCTAAGAAGTGCATTTGTAAGAAGCATCGGTGCTGTAAGATTTAAAAAAGTCATATCGGAGATAATTCTTGTACTTAGCTCCTCATGCGGTTCAAACCGACCAAATCCAGCACAGTTTATCAGCATGTGGATACTCTCTTTTTGTAGAGTTCCACATGCCAAGAGTGTTGAAACTTCATCGGACAAATCTGCTTGAAGCGGAGTAAAATTTTCACTCTCGAAATCCTCTTTTTTGACACTTCTACTGATACCTATAACTCTGTATCCAAGAGATAAAAGTCTCAAAGATATGGCTTTACCGATGCCACTACTTGCTCCTGTTACTACTGCTGTTTCCATTCACATATCCTTATACTTTCGCTATACTTTCTCTATGAAAAATATATATATCACAGACCTTGACCATACATTTTTGAGAAATGATTTATCTCTAAGCGATTATACTAAAACTATTTGGAATGCAAAAGCAGACACTGCCTTGGTAAGTGTTGCAACGGCTAGAACTTACAAAAAAACAGTACAGTTTTTAAAAGGTATTCACATCAATATCCCGATGATTCTTCTTGATGGCGCATTGATTGCAACTATAGATAAAAAAATAATTGACACCAAATTTATCACTAAAGAAGTCGCTGACACCATCATAAATGAAGGTGGGAAATTTGGAATTTACCCTTTTGTTTTAGCTTTGGCGGATCAAAATCTAAATGAAGCTTTTTTATATTCAAGTATTTTAAATGAACATCAAAAAAATGTCTTAACTCGCTATTCCAAAGATGATAATTTAAAAGAGTGTAAAAATCTCCGAGCAATGGATGATAATTTTAAAATAGTTTATATGGGCGAAGAGCAACTGCTAAGAAATCTTGAAAAACATTTAAAACAAATATTTGGCGAGAGTTTAAAATTTATCTTAGCACCAGAAGCCTATGTTGGATGCTACTTTTTAACCGTGCTTCATAAAAATGCAGATAAATCCCATGGCATTTTAAGCGTGAGCCAAGAGAGCAATTTTGAGCTTTCAAACCTTACAGTTTTTGGCGATAATTTTAATGATTTGGGAATGTTTGAGTTGGCAAAAATAGCGGTAGCCGTGGCAAATGCACAAGAAGAGGTAAAAAAATACGCCGATATCATCCTCCCACATACAAACGATGAAGATGCAGTAGCAAAATATCTACAAGGGGTTTAATTTGAAAAAGCATACAACAATTTTGCCAATGATAATTATCGGCACACTTTTTTTTATCTTTGGTTTTGTTACATGGCTCAATGGTTCGCTTATCCCTTTTTTAAAAGTTATCTGTGATTTGAGTGAATTTCAGTCCCTTTTTGTGACCTTTGCTTTTTACATCGCCTACACTTTTATGGCTTTTCCGATGTCCTTTATTTTAGAAAAAACAGGCTATAAAAATGCCATGGCGATTGGTCTTGGCATCATGGTCATCGGAAGTCTTATCTTTATTCCTGCGGCTTTGGGAGCGAACTTTACACTCTTTTTACTCGCACTTTTTACGCTTGGAACAGGGCTTACAATTCTTCAAACCGCTTCAAATCCCTATGTTGTTCTCATAGGACCAATTGAGAGTGCTGCGATGCGCATAAGCATCATGGGGCTTATAAATAAGGGCGCTGGAGTATTTGTTCCTCTCGTTTTTACAGCTTTTATTCTCTCCGATATTCCAAATTTACTTTATGCCGACCTCTCCTATGAACAAGTGGATGCTCTGGCACAAAGATTGGTACTTCCTTATATAATTATGGCTGTTGTTTTAAGCGGACTTATAGTTTTAGTGAAATTTTCATCCCTCCCTGAACTTGATTTTTCTCATCATGATGACCACGAAGATAAGGAGAGCATATTTCATTTTCCACGCGTTGTTTTGGGAGCTGTTGCACTCTTTTTTTATGTGGGAATAGAGGTTATTGCGGGTGATACGATAGGGCTTTACGGTCAAAGCTTAGGCATGGAGAATGCGACGGCTCTGACCTCCTACACTATGGTTTTTATGGTTTTTGGATACATTGTCGGGGTTTTATTTATCCCTAAGTTTCTCTCTCAAAAAATAGCTTTAATAGGTTCTTCAATGCTGGGAATTTTATTTTTGCTAGGCGTTGCATTTAGTTCAAATGAAAGTAACACCGTCTCTGAAATCCTTTGGGGTTGGAGTTCTATTGGCACACTTCCAAATTCAGTCACTTTTATAGCCTTGCTTGGTTTTGCAAATGCTCTTGTTTGGCCGAGTATCTGGCCTTTAGCACTTGAAGGATTAGGAAAATATACAGCGCAAGGAAGTGCTCTACTTATCACGGCGATTGCTGGAGGTGCGCTTCTTCCACTTCTTTTTGGACGCATTTCTCAGTTGAGTGGAGACATGCAATCTTCCTATCTAATCGGTGTTGTTTGTTATATTTTTATCCTCTTCTATGCTCTGAAATGGCATAAAATAGACTCTTGGAAATAAAATGGTAACGATAAAAGAGCTAGAAAATGGCTTTGAGTATATAGAAATAAAAAACGACTCGGCAAAAGCAAATATCGCACTTCAAGGAGCGCATATTTTTCATTTTGCACGCAATAGTGAAGAGCCTCTTTTATGGCTGAGCAAAACAAGCGATTTTAAAATTGGCACTGCAATCAGAGGCGGAGTTCCCATCTGTTGGCCCTCTTTTGGAGTAAATAACCCCGATTTACCACAACACGGTTTTGCAAGGCTTGGCATGTGGAAATTAGAAAATTCAGAGGAGATAGATGCCAACACCACGCAAATCACTCTTGTTTTAAATGACACGCAAGAGAGTCTTGGCATGTGGAATTATAAATTTGAATTAGAACTAAAAATTACGATTTCCGACAAACTCACAATGGAACTCACAACAATGAACCTTGATGAGAAGCCTTTTAAACTTACCCAAGCACTTCACACCTATTTTCAGATATCAAATATTTCAAATATAGCCATCAAAGGTCTCTCTGGCAAACCCTATCTTGATGCATTAACAAATAAAGAGTGTAAACAAAACGGCGATATTATTTTTACTCAAGAGGTGGATTGTGTCTATCAAGAGGTGGATAATGCAATTTTATTAGCAGATAAAAACCGTACAATTACCATTCAAAACGAAGGTTCATCTTCGGTCGTTGTATGGAACCCATGGATTGAAAAATGCAAAAGAATGAGCGCAATGGAAAATGAGGCTTACAAAGAATTTGTCTGCATAGAATCTGCAAATGCATACGATGATTTTAAAATTCTACTTCCGCAAGAAGCGCATACTTTAAAAGCAATTATTTACTAATTTCCTTGTGTGCATTTTGTGCCAAGGTTAAAATCATAAGCGCATAATCCGAGGAGTTATTGTAGCCCATAATTTTTTTCACATACCCTTGCAAATAGGCTACTTCAGCCGTTTCACATCTAAAACAATTGTAATCACTGTTGCTTTTTTCACTCTTTTCATACACGAAAGAGCTATTTTTATTTGTTGCACTAAATTGCTTCCATGACCTTTCAACCTCTGTTATATTTGGCATTTTATCCCAATCTATAAGCTTATTAAACGAACTTCTTTTATTTAGGTAGTTACTTGTTGATACGATAGCATCTTCCATTTTGTTTAAATCACCCACTTTAGCTTGATACGCATCGATGTAGCAAAAATTTTCTGGCAAAAACTGTGGGATTCCTACATTTCCAGCATGGGAGCTTGGAAAGTTGCACTCTGTTGCAGGAATTCCTTTTTTATAACAATAACGCATGAGATTTATCATTCTTTCTTTCCCAGCCTCTGAAATCGACTTCTTCTTCGTACTTTTTTTTGTTCCCATAGTATTAAATACACTCAAAAGATTCGTTGCGGGTTTGAATTTTCCAAGCTTAGACTCATGCATCAAAATTACTGCAACAATCTCACGATTTACGCCATACTTTTTTTCAGCATGGTCATACACTTCTTGGTACTCATCGAGATGGCGGCCTAGTTCACTTTTATGTTTGGATGGTTTGCTCTTCACTTTTTTAACTTTTTTATCTTCAACTTTTTTATTCTTTTGAGGTGTATAAACAATAGTCGTTTCCTCTGCTTTTTTTGTTTTAAAATTTGTGAGGAAAAATTCGTTTGCGAAAGCAGAAGAAACACCATTTTTGAGGGCTTTTTGACATATTTCTTTGTAAGTTTTATTTTCTATATCACAATTTTTAGAAGCTGCAAAAAGTTGTGTTGTTACCAATAGTAGCAATAACACAACTTTTATCATATCTTTTACCTATTTATGAGTTCGAGTCTCTCTACTGTACCAATATCATGCCAAATTCCACGATATAAAGCACCGCTCACTTGTGATTTTTCAATAGTCTTGCGTAGTAAGGGAGCTAATGCAGACTTGCCGTACTCCATTTTATCAAAAATTTTAGGATTATAGTAACCGATGCCAGAAAAGGTCTGTTTTGTGTCTGCTTCATTAACCACCAAAGAGCCATCCAAACCAAAATCTCCATGTGGATTATGTTCAGGATTTGGCACTAAAATGAGGTGGGCTAGTTTATCTCCCAACTCAAAATTTACATCAAAATCATAGTCACAAAAAATATCACCATTCACAACCAAAAAAGGTGCATCACCTAAAAGTGGAAGTGCCTTGATAATCCCACCAGCACTCTCTAATCCACCCTCTTGTTGTTCATCTGAGTATTTTATTTCCACATGCCATAAACTTCCATCACCGAGATATTCTGGAATTTTATAACCTAAATGTGCGATATTAATAATAATCTCTTTAAATCCACATGCCGCTAATTTTTCCACATGCCAAACAATGAGAGGTTTACCACGAACTTCAAGGAGTGGTTTTGGAAGTGTGTCTGTAAGTGGACGCATTCGCTCCCCACGACCTGCCGCTAGAATCATCGCTTTCATTGAACCTCTTTGAGAAACTTCGCCAACTCTTTTGTCTCATCATAGCGACTTGCGGTATCCAGAACATACTTCAAAGTAAGCGGAATATCTTTTAAATAGCCATCTTTACCATCACGCAAAAAAAGCCGAGAAAATATGCCAAGCACTTTTATGTGTCTTTGCAAACCCATAAAATCAAACCATTTTATAAATGTTGCATCCGCGACTTGAAGCCCTTTTTTATCACGAAATTCTAGGACCAATTTTTCAATTTCATCCCTTGGAAACTCGATGTAACAATCCTTCAAAAGCGAAACCAAATCGTAAGTAATTGCCCCATTCATCGCATCCTGATAATCAATCACACCAATCGTATCCTGAGGCGGTATCATAATGTTGCGTGAGTGAAAATCGCGATGCACAAAAACATCTTGAGGCTGTTCTAGCACAACATTTGAAATAGTGTCAAGTGAAGTTTGAATCAGCTCTTTTTGTGCTTCTGAAAGTGTAAGAGAGAGCAATTTCTCCAAATACCAATCTTGCATCAAATCCATTTCCACATGCAGAAATTTTTTGTCATAAAGTGGTAATCCTGAGACTTCCGCCCTTTGCATCGCCACAATCGTGTCCATTGCATCTCTATAAAGTGTCGTGTAATTTTCCCCATTTAAAACATTCAAATAGTGAACATTCCCAAAATCTTTGAGTATTAAAAACCCCTCTTCAATATTCTTTTCTAACACTAACGGAGCATTGACCCCAGAGTTCAAAAGCCTCTCCGTCACATCTAAAAACGGAGCTAAAGAGTGTTTCTCAAGCGAAGAATCCATCAACAAAACAGTCTCATCTTCCAAAGAGAGTCTATAATATTTCCGAAAACTAGCATCCGCCGAAGCCACTGCTACGCTATGATTTTTGAACGCTGTTGTTTGTAACCATTTACTAAATTTATACATATACTTTTCCAGTCAAAGATGACATATTTATTTTCAACATTGTAACCTTATTGGCATGTGGAAATATTTAAATGCCAACACTATTTACTCTGACGAGAAAGCCAATTATAAACGCCTGTTCCAACAATTAGCAATGTAACACCGATGACCAAATAAAAAGCATTGATAAGTTTGCTGTAATCATCTAATACTATTTTAAATACCGCCATCAACGACTCAATGGATAAAGCGATGATGATAGATGTCAAGAATTTACTTAAAGTTTTACTCTGCAAATCATTGCCATAATTAAATGTTTTAAAAAGAATGTCATTTTCTATAATGGTTTTTGCCAAATCGTAGATGGCTAGTCCAATAGTAATGGAAATGATTGAAGTGAATATCTCATGCATCACATCCTGCGTTGAGTTTTGCGAAATCAGCATGTGGAAAAATATATATCCACCATAAAGTATTAAAAATACAGAGACGATTCCAAGTAATAACCCTCCTCCTCCCATGATATAAGTATTTACTTTCTCAAAAGCACTGTTATGCTCGATAAGACGAAGCTCTTCAAGAAGTTTAAGTAAATCAAAATCTACCACGATAAAACCATCATTATGGCGTTTTACGGCTGTTAATGTTGGCAATCCTGTGTCATGATGAAGATACGGGTTGCTAATATGAACAGCTTCTTCCTCAAAACTTACCCATTTAAAATAAAATGATTTGTCAGCTGCATTACGATTTTCATCTCTATACTTTCTGCCAATAGACGGAGTTGACTGAACAAAAGAGGCATTAACAGAATAGATGACTTCAGCAGCCTTTTCAAAATCGAAAATACGATGTAAATCTTTTTCATCATTTGCTGTAGAATGAAAACTCACCATCGTATTGCGGACATAATATTGAACACTATTTTTATTATCGCTATATATACTAATAACTCGTTTCATAAGAATCCTCCTATAAATGAATTTTCATACATTTTATAGCACCCATAGGATTAAGAACACTCTAAGAAATAGAAATAATAGTTATGTTTAAGAAT
Organism: Sulfurimonas sp.; assembly: GCA_041662265.1. Classification (GTDB taxonomy): domain Bacteria; phylum Campylobacterota; class Campylobacteria; order Campylobacterales; family Sulfurimonadaceae; genus Sulfurimonas. Next base: position 23,799 of record JBAZSV010000004.1, on the reverse strand, counting down.
GAAAGGTTAAGCTTTTTTGATTGATTCATAGGCGATAAGAATCTTCTTTCGCTCAATGCCCCATCTGTATCCGCTCATCGCTCCGCTTTTTGCGATGACCCGATGACAAGGAATGAGATAGCCTACTTGATTTTTGCCTATGGCACTTGCAACAGCTCGGACTGCTTTTGGTTTTTCAATAAAATTCGCCATATCTTGGTACGTTACAACCACTCCGTTTGGAAGATTTAAGAGTGCCTTCCAAACATTTACTTGAAAGTTTGTACCTTTTACTAAGAGGTTGTATTTTTTGTTTTTGATGAAAATATTTTCGAGATATTCATACGCTTTGTCATCATCATGAAGAAGGTTTGCATTTTCCCAAAGCTCTTGAAACCTACCAAATATCAGTTCTTTGTTGTTGTCGATAAATCCCAAATAGCAGATTCCTTTCTCCGTAAAGCCAATCAGAGCTTCGCCAAAAGGAGTATCTGAGTAACCGTAAGTGATACGAACATCTTTACCCTTTTCCCGCCACTCTTTTGGTGTGACGCCTATGAGACAATTATCTGATAAACCAAAATTAGACGAAGCACTCATTCACAACCCTTCACTGAATTTTGTAAAAGTATAACTCAAAGATAAGACAGACACAATCCAAAAATTGCTAATTTCAAGTTAAGATTTATATACTCTTCAAATCAACAGGTACAAAACGCTTCTCTTTATACTCTTTCAAACTACCCTTTTCATCCATACTTATTGCCCAGTCTCTTAGTGCATTTCTCTCGCCTTTATACTCCATAAATGGAACAGATTCACCACAACTAGACTCCACAGCATAGATACTAAACTCAAAAAAATCTCTTACAATACTCTCTTTTTCTGAAAAAAGCTCAACATATTCATAAAATTTTTCACTTTGAGATTCGATAGCTTGTGCTTTACAAAAAAGTCTAAGTATCTTTGCATCGCCTTCGTAAGCATTAAAAACAAGAGTAAATTCACCATCATTTAGAGCATCTGAATAAGTACGATTTCCACTTCCAGGGTAGCTTAAAAAAACTAGAGTATTTTCATCTATTACTCTTAGAGTGTCATACCCTTTTGGTGAAAGATTTACCTCTTTGCCTGAACAACTAGCGATATAAAATAGTTTTTGTACTTTTATAAACGCTCTATCATTGTCTGTTAAACTTTTGTATTGTTTTCCCATTTTTAGCCTTTATAATTTCAGTAAAAATTCGCTTCTTACTTTTTCTTCTCCATTGATGAGAATGGAAATATAATGTTTCCCAAAATAATGTTTTCGTGTTGTCATATTTTTAAAACTCTGTTTTTTCGAAAAACTTTTTGACAATGATTTTATCTCATTTTGACTTACCATAAAAACTTTTTTATTATGATTTTTATTCGACTTGAGATACTCTATCAAATATTCAACTCTTACATTGCCGATTGGCTCTTTTGCTCTGAGTTCAAATGAAAAAGTAAGCACATCCTCTAAATTGACTACCTCATCATGTCTAAAATTTGTGACATCCACATGCTCTGATTTTCCAAAATTAAAAAATTTTAAGATAGTTTTGTTCCCTCGTTTTAACAAAGTTCGAGAGCCATGTTTGCAAATCCAATCCAACTCTTTTGAAAAACCGAGATTATTTTTGACAAATTCCTCAACTAAAACAGGGTTGTCTTTTGAAATATCATTCAAATTATTTGCTACCGATTTTCTAACATAAAGGCTTGTGTCATTTTTCAAAAGCTCTATTATTTCAAATACTTTTGAAGGATTTTTTTTAAATTTTACTAGTGCAACAGCCCAAGGAAGTTTCGGACGACACCCCTCAGATGCAAGTCTTCGCAGATGTTCATTTTGACTTTTTGCCCAAATTTTCATTTGTGCCATGGTTTGTTCTTCATATTTTAAAATAAATTGTCGCACAGCAAATTCACTGCTCGATTCTATGGTAAAAACTTCCAAAGCAGACATCGAGTTTTCAAAATCATCAAGTCCAAACACTTCCACAAAGTCCTGAAAAAACATCGCTTCAAAGGAGTGAAAATCTTTTGCAACAGACTTGAGTATTGCTAGTTGTTCTTCATACGGCAAGGGTAAAAATTCGCCCAATTTTAAAGCGATATGCCGCATCCGCCCTTTAAGCTCCAACTGATTCCACATGCCATAAAAGATAGAATCAATAAAACTTTTATCATCAAAACTTTCATAGTTCTCTTTTATTTTAAGAGCTAAATTTTGTATATACTCGTTTGTATAAACATTTTTCAGTAATTCTGCCATCAAAAATCCTCTATCAGAGATAAACTCCGCCCAAAACTGAATCTCTCAAAGCTCCTGTCACAGAGCTCAGTTGTACTTTTTCATTATGCACTCTTTTATATGCCAGCCATGCAAATGCCATCGCTTCTAGGAAGTCGCTGTTTACTCCGTAGTCGTCGCTTTTTGCTATTTCTATTTTACAGAGTTCTTGTAATCTTTGCATTAAAAAGCTATTTTTTGCTCCACCTCCGCAGACTATGAGCAAATCTGTTGGAGTGTTTAAAACTTCATTTGCGATACTTTTTGCGGTGAGTTCTAGGAGTGTTCTTTGGATATCTTCGTCGCTGATAGTTTGAAATATCGGCACCCCAAGGGCACTTCCTCGCATTCGCTCACCGCGCATGTGAGTTGAGAGCCAAGTTGCATTAAAATACTCTCTTCCTGTGCTTTTTGGAGGAAGTTTTTGAAAATAATCATCACTCAAAAAGCTATTCAAAAGTTCCTCGTTTATATTTCCACATGCCGCAAATTTTCCATCTTTGTCATAGGGCAGATTTTTGCACTCTTGAATCCAATAATCCATCAAAACATTGCCAACCCCCGTATCAAATCCTCGAAGTTCGCCCTCTAAAAATGTGATATTTGCCATTCCACCGATATTTACGACCGCTGTTTTTCGCCCAAGTAAACCAAAAACTTCTTTGTGAAATGCAGGGGCGAAAGGTGCTCCCTGACCACCGTTTGCGATATCTTTGCGTCTAAAGTCACATACAACGCTGATACCTGTTTTTGCTGTTACAACATTAGGATTGCCGAGTTGCATCGAAAAAGGTGCATCGCCGTTTGGCTGATGCCAGAGCGTTTGACCGTGGAGTCCGATGGCTCTCACCTCTGATACAGAAATATTTTTTTCTTCTATAAAAGTTGCAATTGTTCGAGCATAAAGCTCACCCAAACGCGTGTCGAGATGACCGATAAATTCAAGGGTTATGGGTGCGTTGATTGCATGTAAAATATCTTTTTTAAGCTCTGCATCAAAGGGATATTCTGATGAAGAAATAAGTCGGCATTTGGAATTATCTATATCACAAAGCACAACATCCACTCCATCCAAACTTGTTCCGCTCATCACACCAATATAAAATTCAGACATCTTTTGCTCCCGACTGCATCACGCCAAATGCAACAACTGTACCGATAACCATCTGCCATGCGAAGTCTATATTTATCCCAAATATGTAGGGTTGAAGAGCAAGTACGCTCAAAAATCCAGCAGACAGAGCCAATGGAACAGTTTTAGCATTCCCTCGGTTTGTAAAAATTGCCGAAAAGTAAACACCCAAAAGTCCTGTGTAGGCAAACGCCATCACTCCAAGTGCAAAACTGATGAGTGAGAGGTCGCTGTATCTCTGCCAAAAATAACTCGCCATCGCCATGAGAGAAAGAGCAAGGGCAAAAAATAGCACCGCAACTCTTGAAGCTCGTACAAAGTGCATCTCTTCAACTTTGCCTTTTTGGAGTTTCCACGGCTTATAAATATCTTCAACCGCAACCGAAGCCATCGCACCCAACACGGAGTTTGTGCTTGAAAGCGTCACAGCAATCGCCCCCACTGTGACAATCGCACGCAGACCATCGGGCATCTCATTTAAAATATAGTACATAAAGATGGTTATTTTTTCGCCCTCAAAATTTTGGTTCACTCCGCCTTGAAGATAAAAAAGATAGAGCAAAACGCCGATAGTCAAAAAGACAAGAACAACGGGAATAGTAAGTAAAATGGAGAGAATAAGCGACTTTGCCGCCTCTTTTTTATCTTTACAACAGAGAACTCTTTGTGTCATATCTTGGTCAAGCCCAAATGCAGCGATGTTAAGAAGTAACCAGCCACTTAAAAGCCCAAAAATATTGAACTTTCCATCGAAGGAAATATCGATGAATTTCAGTTTATTATGCTCTTGGAGCGTCGCCAGAATATCAATATGCTCTAAAGAATTAAAGAGAAATAGCATCACAGCAATCGCCGCTCCGATGTAAACCACGCCTTGAATAACATCGCTAAAAATGATAGATTTTATCCCGCCAAAGTAGGTGTAACCCAAAGAACCGAGCATTAAGATGATGATAGAAAAAGCCACATGCCCAAAGAGAATATCCCCAAAAAGAATCATGCTGATGGCAATAGAGCCTATGTAAAGTCTTGCTCCACTCGCTAAAACGCGTCCCACCAAAAACATAACTCCAGCCTGTTTTTTGGCACTCTCACCGTAGCGTATTTGCAGAAGTTCATAAACTGTTACGGCCTTCATCTCATAAAATCTTGGAACGAGTACAAAAGCGACAAAAATAACAGCAAATAAACCTGAAAAGTAAAAGCCTATAAAAGTGAAATCGTGAGCGTATGAGTATTCAGGAACGCCTAAAAAAGTTGCGGCGGACTGAGAAGTTGTAAGAACTGAGATAGCGACTGCTAACATCGGCATAGAGTTTGAGCCGATGAAGTAATCTCGTGTAGAGGTGATTTTTGTACGGCTTAAAATTGTAGAGGAGACACCAAGAAGTAAAAAATAGGCAACGAAGATTATCCAATCAAGGGATGAAAAAGCACTATTCATAGATTTATCTTCTTTTGAAGCAACGCAATTCGTTTGTTTGATTCCAAAATTCTGGCATGTGCAATTGCACCATTTTTCACTTCTTCATAAATAGTTTCAACAAGTGCATCCAAATCTTGAGAGCCAAGCTGATTTCCAAAAAGAAGCATATCCACACCCGCATTTATCGCCATCGTTACCGTTTCTTTGAGAGAAAATTTTTCCGAAATTGCTTTCATTTGTAAATCGTCACTCACAATCACACCTTGATAATTCATTTTTTCTCGTAAGAGTTTTGTGTTTACATTCAAAGAGAGTGTCGCTGGGTATTTTTCATCGAGTTTTGCGTTAAAAACATGCGCGGTCATTATCATTTCCACATGCCCTGAGTTGATGAGCGTTTGGTAAGGTTCGAGCTCTTTTTCGCTCCAAGTCTCAGTCACATCTACAAAACCTTGATGCGAATCTCCAAGCGATGAACCATGCCCTGGGAAGTGTTTAAGAACACTTACAATTCCCTCTTTTTTTTGCGCTTCTATAAGAACTTTTGCGTAGTTACTCACTTGTTCACTTGAACTTCCATACGAGCGTTCAAGTCCTACAATAACGCTGTTTCTTGGATTTATTGCTAAATCTACAACGGGAGCGAAGTTACAGTTTATACCGTTTTTATTTATCATCTTTGCCATAGTTTCATAGGTTTCTTTGGCATGTGGAAGTGAGAGTTTTGAAACATTCAAAGCCGATGGAATTTCACTAAATCCATACGAAGGTTTGAGTCGTGCAACTTTTCCTCCCTCTTGGTCGATAGAGATAAAAAGCGGTTTTTTTGCGAATGATTTTAGCTTCGTTGTGAGCTCTTGAAGTTGCTCTGGTGAACTTATGTTTTTAGTTTTGTTTCTATCATTATAAAAGCGGTCAAATAAAATCACTCCACCGAGTTCATACTTGTTTATCTGTTGCACAATCTTTGAATTTTCATCGATTTTTTCGTCATCAAAACCGACGATGAGCATATGCCCTATCATTTTTTTAAGGTTTTCATCTTCCACTGAGAAAGTATCTCCGCTGAGAAAATGGACATTGAGAAGAAGTAAAAAAAGTAAAATAAATTTCATCAAGAAACCTTTGTTTGAATAACACTGTTTATAGCATCTATTGCATTAAAAACCAGTGATTTCGTTGTATCTTTTGTCACTTTTTCTGGCTCAAAATGGTCGGAAACAACTTTAAAAATAAAAATATTTTTGATAGCAGGAGAGTGAATCACAGCCTCGTAAAAGCCAAACGACTCCATATCAACTATCTCGTATTTTTCTTCTTTTTGCTCCGTGTTTAGGCATGTGAGAGTTGTTTCAAGCTCTGGATGCAGTATATAAGTTTTGTTCTCATAGTTGATTGCACCAATTTCTATAAGTGTACCGATTGGGTACTTTTTATTCGCTCCACAAATACCGACATTGATATAAATATCATCATCCGTGATATCGAAGTAATCTATAAGCGTTTGGGTTGCAAACATCGCATTTTTCACGCCAAGACCGCTTAAAATCAGCCTCGTCTCTTGGTTTGAAAAAAAAGTAAAATCGCCTAATTTGCTCTTTTGAAGTTTATATTTATCCACAAAAGCTTGAGCTTCAGGTTTGAGAGCGACTACCATATATCTCATAAACAGTACCCTTTTATGGTATCTCACTTTATTTTTAAAAAAACTATAGCAAATACTATTCCTAGCTTAAAATATCCATATTGCTTAAACATTTTCTATCTAATTGTTTGCTAATATACTTCTAAAGAATTACTACTTTCATAGAGTTTGAAATATTGTCTTAACTTTAAAAATATTACTTGGATACCGATAAATATGAAAATTGCACCTCTTCCACATAATGAACAAGAACGCTTAAACGAGCTTAGAAAATACAGTATTTTAGATACTGAGCCAGAAGCTATCTTTGAAAGTATGGTGCAACTCGCAACATACATTTGCCAAACTCCTATCGCAGCGATTAGCTTAGTGGATGAAAATAGACAGTGGTTCAAGGCAATCAAAGGGATAGACGCAAAGGAAACTTCGCGAGATGTTGCATTTTGTGCACATGCAATTTTACAAGATGTCGCTATGGTTGTACCTGATGCGTTACTGGATGAACGCTTTTTTGACAATCCTTTAGTCACTGATGGTCCTAAAATTCGTTTTTATGCAGGTGTTCCTTTGGTCACTCCCAATGGATTTCATTTAGGTACATTATGCGTCATTGATACACAACCAAAAGAAATTGTACAAGAGCAACTCGATGCGGTAAAAACTCTTGCAGATAGCGTTATGGCGCATCTTGAGTTAAGATTATCGCATAAAAAAATACGCAAATATGTAGCTGATTTACAACTATCTGCGACAATTTTTGAAACTGCAAGTGAGGGCATTGTCGTAACAGATCAAGATAATCGCTTCATCACGGTTAATCCAGCATTTACAGCAACTACTGGCTATTCACTCGATGAAGTTATCGGAAAACCACCAAGCATACTGAGTTCAGGAAAACAAAATAAAGAGTTTTATGAGAACATGTGGAATGACCTTAATACTCTTGGTTCTTGGGAAGGCGAGTTATGGAACAAACGCAAGAATGGTGAGTATTATGCAGAGTGGCTCTCTATAAAAGTGGTGTTTAATGATGATGATTCTAAACGAATGTATCTCGCTATTTTTTCAGATATTACCGAACGAAAACAGGCTGATGAAATTATTTGGACACAAGCAAATTATGATATGTTAACCAAATTACCTAACCGAAGACTCTTTAATGATAGACTCGAACATGAGATAAAAATAGCGCACCGCACAAGTAACTCACTTGCACTTCTCTTTATCGACCTAGATTATTTCAAACAAATCAATGACACTTTAGGTCATGAGTTTGGGGATTTACTCCTCATAAAAGCAACAGAACGCATCAGTGAATCTGTCCGTGAATCTGACACAATCGCCCGAATGGGTGGAGATGAATTTACAGCTATACTTCCACAAATAGACTCAGTGGAAGATGCTTATAGAGTTACTCAGATAATCATTGAAAAATTTGCTCAGCCATTCGATTTAAATGGAAATATGGTAACTGTCTCGGCTAGTATTGGAGTAGCCATCTATCCTAAAGATGCAATAGATAGCAAAGAGTTACTGCAAAATGCCGATATGGCAATGTATGAAGCAAAAAGACAAGGGCGCAACCGTTTCTGTTCCTATGGAGAACTAAACGCTTGAGTGAGAAGTACTCTCACTTTTTTTAAGCGTTTTTTTTCTCTTTTTGCACTTTTTTAAATTCTTTCTCAAATTTTTTTCTACGAGAGTAGGAAAGTCTATCTATAAATAAGATACCCATTAAATGATCCATCTCATGCTGAATAGCAATACTTAATAGTTCCCCAGCTTCGATAGTTTGTGTATTTCCATATCTATCTTGATAATTAACCGTAACACTCTCGTATCGAATTATCTCTTCATAGAAACTAGGAACACTTAAACATCCCTCTTGATAAACCGTCTCACCTTCTTTATGAACAATAATTGGGTTTATCATTTCTATAAGATTTTCTTTTGGCTGCTCACCATCTTCATCTGGAATGTTTAAAATCAGAACTTGTTTGGCAACTGCTACTTGAATTGCCGCAAGACCTATTCCATTTGTATCAACCATAAGTGGATACATGGCGTCTAAAAGTTTATGTAGATTTTCATCAAATTGTTCGACTTTGAGAGATTTTTCTCGAAGTTTTTTATCTGGATATTCTACTATACTCAACTGCATTGGATTATATTTGTGTTTTTGAGGTTTCGCCACTGCTTGAGACAACTGCAAAATCAACATTTAGATTTGTATATGCTTTTTCAACTCCACTCATTGCATAAACAACAATCTCTTCAACAGAAAGCTTTGCATCTATGTCTGTAATTCCGATAGAAATTTTCAACTGAATTTCGCGATCACCTAGAAAAAAGTTGCTGTTTGATACTAATTCACACAGTCTTTCACTTGCTCTTTTCGCACTCTCTATATCTGTATGTTTTAAAAGCATAGAAAAAACACCATTACCATAATGAGCAACAATATCACTTCTTCTTGAAGTTTTAAGCAGAAGCCTTGCTATTGTTCTCGTCATTAAAATCACTGCTTTTTCATTTTTTATACTTGCTTTTAATTCACGATCAAGCTCAATCATAATCAGAGAGCTTTTGTGCTTAAATTTTTCTATCAAACTTATTTCATGAGCAATTTTACTTAAAAGATATCGCTTGTTGTAAACTCCGAACTGATTATCAAAGATAGTTTCATTTTCTACATTTTTAACCACAGCGGCTGTTTCATCATAAAGTTCTTTCATTTGAAAACTTTGTTTTTTTAAGATTTCATTGAGTTTAGATACATCACCTTCTAAAACAGAAACTATATTTACAACGGTTTGATTATCGCTACTCTCTGCGAGTTCTTCCTTTCTTTTATCAAGGATTTTAGTCATTAAAGCCATATTTTTATATAAACTAGCCGTTATTCCTAAAATATTTTTTACTGAAGAAAACCCTTGTTTTAAACTCTGTTCAAGCACAATAGTTTTGTCATCATTCCCTTCATCAAGCTCCAACATGGAAACTATTTGTTTACGCATATGTTCACTTTTCTCTTCTAGAAGTCTGTCAAAGTAGAGTGAATAATTATTTGGAGTAGGTGGCAGATTATCAGCTACAAGAGCACGCAAAACTTCTTTCGCATACACTTCCACATCGCTCGTAGGCTCATCTTTAAGTGTAGAATCAGATGAACTTACATCATTTATATCGCGACGATTTCTACTTCTTAGTGCTCCTGACATTGCGTACCCCTACTCTTTTTCGTTCTTTACTAAAACTTCATCAATCATGCCATAGTCGAGAGCCTCTTGTGCGCTCATAAAATTGTCTCGGTCTGTATCTCTTTCTACTGTATCAACACTCTGTCCAGTATTTTTTGCAATAATTTCATTTAATTCTGCTTTCATACGAAGAATTTCTTTTGCTTGAATTGCAATATCTGTCGCCTGACCTCTCGCACCGCCTAGTGGCTGATGTATCATGATTCTGGCATGTGGAAGTGCATATCTTTTACCTTTATGTCCACTACAAAGCAAAAAAGCTCCCATCGAAGCAGCTTGACCTATACATATCGTCGCAACATTTGGACGAATATAATTCATAGTGTCGTAAATAGCCATTCCTGCAGTCACAACCCCGCCAGGAGAGTTTATGTAAAAATAGATATCTTTTTCTGGATCTTCAGCTTCTAAAAATAAAAACTGTGCCACTATCGAAGAAGCAACAGAGTCGTTTACTTCTCCACTCAGCATTACAATTCTATCTTTTAAAAGGCGTGAGTAGATATCATAAGAGCGTTCTCCGCGTCCTGTTTTTTCTACTACATAAGGAATATAACTCATATCCTTACGCTTCTTTCATCTTTGTGTTAAGAAGTCCTGAGAGAACTCTGTCTTCAACCATTGACATCTGAATAGCAGGAATATATCCAGCTTTTTTATAGTGTTCATATGCTTGTTGAGGGTCTTGACCCATCTGCATTGCTTCATAGTAGATAGTTTGCATAACTTCTTGCTCGTGTACTTTTACCTTTTGGTCTTGTGCTAATGCATCGATGATAAATGTAGCTTTTACACTTCTTGTTGCATCATCACGGAAAGTTTCACGAAGAGCACTCAGTTTTTCTTCACTCTCACGAAGCTCTTGAATCTCCTCTTCGCTCATAGTTCCAGCTTTTTTGTTAAGTGCCATATCTATCTCTTGCTCAACAACAAACTCAGGAAGGTCAAATATAAAAGTCTCAACAAAAAGCTCTAAAAGAGCAGGTTTTAACTCATCATTATAAAGTTTTGACAACTCTTCATTTTCGATTTGTGTTTTTACTAATGCTTTTAATGTTTCTAGTGTTGCATCTTCTTCACCTGGAAGCATTTTTTTAGCCAACGCATCATCAATAGTTACAACTTCTTTAGTTTTAATAGCATTGACTTTTACTTTAAACTCAGCATCTTTACCAGCAAGTTCTTTTCCGCCATAATTCTCAGGGAAAGTTACTTTAACAACTGCTTCATCCTCTTTTTTCATGCCAATAACTTGGTCTTCAAAACCTGGGATAAATTGACCTGAACCTAAACGAAGAGAGAAATCTTTTGCCGTTCCACCATCAAAAAGTTTTCCATCTACTGAACCTTCAAAATCGATTACAGCAGTATCGCCTTCTACCAATTTACGCTCTTCTACAACATCAACCAAAGGAGCTTGAGCTTCTGCTAACTCTTTAATTCTTGCGTTTATAGCATCATCGCTGATTGCTGGTTTATCAAACTCTTTCACAAGTGCTGCGTAATCACCCATTTCAATCAATGGACGCATTGCAACTTTAACAGTTACTTCAATTTTATCAGCACTTTTATCAAACTGAGAAATTGTTGGTTCGCCTATCAAAGAATCATTAGAGATACTCATCTCTTCTAAACCTTTGCTTAAAACATCACGAAGAGCCTCAGCTTCAGCATCTTGAACCAATTTTTCGCCATACTGTTTTTTAACAGTAGCTACTGGAACTTTACCCTTACGAAAACCAGCTATTTTAGCAGTTTTTGTTAAGTGTTTTGCGATTTTATCCACATTTGCATTCACCTCATCCATTGAGATTGTTGCTTTAATCTCAGCGTTTGCACTGTTGATTTTATTTGATTTGATTTCCATCAATTTCCTTTAATTTTCAGTTTTAGTATTTTAACTATTATTTTTGGCAATATTACCAAAAAAGTGCTTTTAATTAGCTTTTACACAATTTTGGTCTAAAATTTAACAAAAGTATCCATGCAACGGCAACATCAATCATCACATCAGCAAAATTAAACACCGCGAAATTAAATCCGCAATGCCAATACACCATATCAACAACGCCACCGTGAATAAATCTATCATATATATTTGAAAATGCACCGCCTAACATAAGCCCTGCAGGAAAAGCGTAACAAATTTTTTGCATATAAATTATATAAAATAAAACTCCACTTACCATAACAAGTTGGATATATTTTAAAGATTCATCTAAAAAAGAGAGCATTGAAAATGCAACACCCTTGTTGTAAACCAAAATCAAATCTATACAATCTGTGTAATAACGAAAACCATCCACAAAAAGCATCTTGATATTTTGGTCTATGATAAATATTCCAACAAGGCTTAGAAATAGAATAACACTCAGACGAAGCGTATGATTAAGCATTTAAAGCTTTTTCAAAAAATTCTACCAAGAGTGGCATGTGGAAATTCATAGTTTTAGAATCTCTACACTCCAATAAAATTCTCAATTTATTTTCTGTGCCCGAATAGCGAATAAGATGACGGATATTATTCCCATCTAACTCTTTTAACTTTGCATCTAATCCGTCAATTGTACTCAGCGGTTTTTTAGCTTTTATATTTATATTTACAAGTTTTTGAGGGTATAGATTAAACGGTCGAAGAGCCTTAGAAGCTTTTTGTTTTGTTTTTATAAGCAACGCTAACACTTGCAAAGCACTCACAAGCCCATCACCAGTTTTGGCATAATCACTGATAATGACATGACCGCTTTGTTCTCCTCCAAAGTTAATTTTCTCTTTTTTCATAACCTCTAAAACATTTTTATCACCAACATCGGAACGAAACAGCTTTAATTCTTGGTTGTGCATGTAATCCTCTAGTGCTTGATTACTCATAACAGTTGCAACAATTCCGCCACCTTTTAAAGCCCCTTGTTTATTCATATACGCACCCAAAGCACCTAAAAGCTGGTCACCATCCACAACCTCTCCTTTTTCATCCACAACCACAAGTCTATCCGCATCCCCATCAAGAGCAATTCCCAAATCTGCACGATATTTCAAAACCGCCTCACAAAGGTCTTTTGTGTGTAACGCTCCACATGCCTCATTTATGTTAAATCCATCTGGCTTATTGTGAAGTACAATGACATCCGCACCAAGCTCTTCTAAAACTGTTGGACCAACTTTATACCCTGCTCCATTTGCAGTATCTAGGACTATTCTCATATCTTTAAGTGATATTTCTCTAGGAAATGAGTTTTTCAACTGAACAATGTATCTGCCAATAACATCATCAATTCTTTTTGCTTTGCCTATATTTTTTGCAGTAGCTTGAGCATTTTGAAGTGCTTCATTATCTGCATAAATTGCTTCAATTTCCTTTTCGATATCACTTGAGAGTTTATCGCCATGCCCATCAAAAAATTTTATTCCATTATCTTCATAAGAGTTATGCGAAGCACTTATCATGATTCCAGCATCACAACGCATATTTTCAGTGATAAAAGCAATAGCTGGAGTAGGCATAGGACCGATTTCGATTACATCATACCCAATCGCAGTTAAACCACTCACGATAGCATTTTCAATCATATAACCACTTCTTCTCGTATCTTTGCCTATTAAAATCTTATTCGTAGTTGAGTGCTTTTTAAAATATATCCCAGCCGCCATAGCAACTTTCATTGCAAGTTCTGCACTTAAAAAAGAACCTGCTTCGCCCCGTACACCGTCAGTTCCAAATAATTTCATAATTTATTTCCATTTTTTTAAAGTGTTGTATTTTAACATAATAAAAGCGTAAAGAGAAAATATTTACATTTTAGCTTGTCTTTAACTTAATTTTAATTATCTTTAAGCTAAGATTCCGCACTAAATTTCATGAGAAGGACTCATACATGGCAAATCACAAGTCATCAATTAAGAGAATTCGCCAGACTATCGTTCGTGCAGAACGAAATCGTTTCTACAGAACTCGTCTTAAGAACATTGTAAAAGGTGTTAATTCTGCAGTTGAAGCAGGTAACAAAGAAGAAGCTACAGCAGCATTTAAATTAGCGAACCAACAAATTCACAAATTTGTTAGCAAGGGTATCTTAAAAAAATCTACAGCAGCAAGAAAAGTTAGTCGTCTTCACAAATCTGTAAACGCACTGTAAGGTTAACAATTAATGTTAGCCGATAAACTTACACCGTTTATCAATCGTTATAATGAACTTAGCAACTTGCTAAGTTCTCCTGACATCACCTCCGACATTAAACGAATGACAGCTCTTTCCAAAGAACAATCTTCACTTTTAAAAATCGTTGAAAAAGCGCATGAGTACAAAGATACGCTCAATGAAATCAAAGATGCAAAAGCAATGCTTGGCGACCCAGAAATGATTGATATGGCAAAGGAAGAGTTAAAAGAGCTTGAACCAAAAATTCCTTTGATAGAAGAGCAGATAAAACTTTTACTCCTACCAAAAGACCCAAATGATGATAGAAATATTATCGTAGAACTTCGTGCTGGTGCGGGTGGAGATGAAGCTGCAATTTTTGTTGGAAATCTTTTTGATGCGTATGTCCGTTATGCTGACCTCAAAGGTTGGAGTGTTGAGCTTATGAGCACTTCGCCATCCGATGCTGGTGGTTATAAAGAAGTTATTGCTCTTATAAAAGGTGATCAGGTATATAGCAGGTTGAAATACGAAGGTGGAACACACCGCGTACAAAGAGTTCCTGCGACAGAATCTCAAGGGCGTGTTCACACTTCTGCAATCACAGTTGCGGTTATGGCGGAAGTTGAAGATGTTGAAGTTCAGATAAATGAAAATGATTTGAAAATTGATGTTATGCGTTCAAGCGGATGTGGTGGACAAAGTGTTAATACAACTGACTCTGCAGTTCGTATTACACACTTGCCAACAGGCATCGTTGTAACCAACCAAGACCAAAAGTCGCAACATAAAAATAAAGACAAAGCGATGAAAGTTCTCAAAGCAAGACTTTATGACCTTGAAATGCAAGAAGCCCTAGCAAAAGATAGCGCAAACCGTGCTTCTCAAGTAGGAACAGGTGATAGAAGTGGACGCATTCGAACTTATAATTATCCACAAAATCGTATAAGTGACCACAGAATAACTCTGACACTTTACAGACTTGCTGAGATTATGCAAGGTGGACTTTTAGATGAAATCATCGAACCGCTCATCACAGACCATCAAGCGAAAATTGTGGAAGCTGCGGGACTCTAAGCTCTCTTTTTTTCTTGGCATGTGGAAACTTTTCCACATGCACCAAAGCAAAGTGGCAAATGCCTTTGGAGTACCAACACTTTGGCATGTGGAACTTGTTAAGAATCCAAAAGATATTTATAAAGAGGTAAAATAGTAATTGTTTTATCTTCAACTCTCACTACGCTCTCTTCACTTTGTGTGACCAAAAAAGCCTCATTTAGATTTAAATACTCCATTGCTTCAACTAAGCCATTTATCTCTCTTTGTCTTGTTTGCAAATTGCTTATATCATAACTGACATTTACAAGAATCTCTCTATCTTCAAGTTTTGCATAAAAATCCACCTCTTGTTTTTGTTTATAATAGTATATGTTTTTTGTTTTTCTTCTAAGATGCAAATAAACTGTATTTTCATAGAGTTTACTCATATCTTCGCCTATTGCATAATCATATATTTTTTTAAATCCACTATCAACTGCATATATTTTTTTTGGATTTCTTTGCTCCTCTTTTATAGAGTTTCTATAAATAGGAAGTGTAAAAATTGCGTATGCGTCTTCAAGATGTGAGAGGTACTGAAAAATCGTGTCTTTACTCAATTTAAAGCCCTGAGACTTAAAGTCATTGTAAAGTTTAGTAAAACTTACAAGCGTTGCTATATTTGTAAAGCAGTATTTATTGAGATGCTTTAGAAGGCTTCTATTGGTTATATTATATCTCTCAACTATATCTTTATAAACTATCAGTTCCAAGTAATCACTTAATATTTTTCTTGATATTTGTGGCTCTTCATCAATGGTTTCAGCAAAACCACCATCAACCAAATAGCTTCCCAGTGCATTTTTTATATAGCTTAGAGAACTCGATGCATGTATATTTACCACAATATTTTTATATTCCAAATACTCTTTAAATGAAAAAGGAAATATCTCATAAGTAATCGTTCTTCCTCGCAAACTTGTAGCAATTTCACTTGAGAGAAGTTTTGCACTTGAACCTGTTATAAATATTTGAATATTAAGAGTATCATATATTCTTCTAACATAAAGTTCCCACATTTCAACTTCTTGAATTTCATCCAAAAAAAGATATATTTTTTCATCTCTTTTATGAGGATAAATCTCATAATAGGCTTCTAAAATAAAGTCAAGTGATTTTAATTCAAGGGGAAACAATCTATCATCTTCAAAATTGAGATAAATGATATTTTCTTTTGGTATTGTTTTTCTAAGCGTGTTAATCATGTCAAACAAAATAAAGCTTTTGCCACTTCTTCGCACACCAATAAGCGACACAATTTTTTTGGAATTGAGCGGTATATCATAGACTCTTGAGAAAATATTTTTTATTTCTCTCTCAAAAAAGTCAACCATAATTCTTTTAAAAATATTTTTCATTTTTCATCCTTTTACTAAAGGATAACTATACATTTTTATATCCCTATTGTCAAGGACAAATAGTTTATTTTTCATCCTTTTACTAAAGGATAACTATACATTTTTATATCCCTATCATCAAGGATAAATAGCTTGGCATGTGGAAATCATCACACCTCTGTAACAAACACCTTTTTCACCTCACCCTGAAATGTAATCGTTCTTTCATTCATTCCTAAGTAAAGAGTATCACCACTTCTTGGATAAACTTCTATTTTATTTGAAACTAAACCCTCTTGAAATGCACGGTAAAAACACGCTGCCATTCCAGTTCCACATGCCAAGGTTTCATCCTCAACACCGCGCTCATAAGTTCTTACTTTTAGATTTTTACCATCCACAAAAGCTATATTTACATTTGCATTATATTTATAGCGAAGCTCTCTCGCCTCTTGCAAATCAAACTCTTCAATATTGTTGGTAATGTAAACGAGATGCGGAACTCCAGTATCTAGTTTCCACCAATTTTTTCCATTATGCTTTATATTTTTATCCAAAATTTTTGGAGGAGTAAGTTCACTCAAAACCAATCCACTATTCTCAGTTATTGGCGCAACCTCAGCATTTATAACACCCGCTATTGTCAAAAAACTCATTTTCGCAGGTGCTAGGAAATTACTAAATGCGTAATGCGCACATGCACGGCTTCCATTTCCGCACATCTCAGCTTCACTTCCATCAGAGTTATAAAACTGCCACTCAAAATCTTGTTCGGCATGTGGAACTAAAACTATAAGCCCATCTGCACCAACACCATTTTGTCTATGACAAAGTTTTTTTGCTTCGTCACTTCTATCTTTTTTAATAAAAGTATGAAAAATCACAAAGTCATTTCCATTTGCACTGTATTTAGATACCGTCATTTTTTTTCTCCAAATATTTAGCTTTTATTGTATCAACGAACGCTTCACACTCTTTTTGGAGATGTTTTAAATCTTTAGAGTTATCTATAATCCAAGTCGCTCTTTTTTTCTTTTCATCAATTGGCATTTGAGAATTTATTCTTTTGAGCGATTCTTCTTTTGAGTAGCCGTTTCTTTTCATAAATCTCTCAAGTTGTATGTCGCTTGGCGTGTAAACAACGACGCTCTCCTTGATATCATACGAGCTTTTTTCAAAAAAAAGTGGAATATCTATGAGGTAGGGAAATTTAAAACTGTCTTGTTTCACACTTCGTATTTCTATTTCGGTTCTAATCTTAGGATGCAAAAAATCTTCTAAAATTTTCTTTTTTTTCTCATTTGAAAAAATCAAAGCTCCAAGTTTTGCACGATTTACTTTCGTACCTTCAACAAACTCTTCACCAAAAGTCTCTTTTACCCAAGAAGAAGAAGCATCTAAAATCTCATGGGAAATAGTATCTGCATCAATAACCCGCATACCATTGAGTGCTAGAAGTGAAGCAACCGTACTTTTTCCAGTAGCGATTCCCCCAGTCAAAGCAATAGCGTAAGCAAATGCCATTAGTTTTTAATGATTCCTAAATACTCTTTACGAATGTAGTTTGGCATTGCAAAAGCAGCAAGGTGTATCTCAGTATTATAATAATTCAAGTCATCAAGCATATCCGCTCTTTGAAGGATTATATCTGCTGTTGGATGGTACTCTTTTGAAGCAAGAATCGCGCTGTTATCATTTCCTAAGTTGTATGGCATAATGATTTTAAAATAGTGTGCTAACTCTTCCATAAGAACTTTGTTAGACTCTACATCTTCCAAAGGTTTGTTGTTTGTAACAAGTTGTCCATCTGGCTTTAAGATACGGTTAATATGTGCCAAAACAACCGCATCTCCGTACATTTCGCTAATGACTACATCATAAGTTCCATCTAGTTCATCACGAAGTTCATCCATTGTGCAACCAATAACTTTTGTATTAACTTCACTATATTTTTCCATCTCATGGCTTAAAAATTCTGCATTACCACTAATGATTAAAACATTTTGTGGATTTTTATTGGTACATAACGCGACATGCACCATCATTTCTGGATAAATAAAAGATTTCATTCTATAATTCCTCATATATAATTAAAAATGATTTTAGCATATTTGTATTAATAAGTTTTAAAAAGCTTAAAAAAAACATATATATTTAAGTTCTAGTTAATCTACTATACATAAAATTGCTATACTTACGAAAGATTTTTCCAAAGGGTTAAAATGAATTTTAATAATATAAGAAGTTTTTGTAGAGTTTTTCGCATTATCGTTGGTTTAGCATTAATAGCAACTGGTGTTGTGCAACTAGGTGCGATGCATGGAGCGGCATGGTTTTTTCTAGGATTTGCTCCTCTTATCGCGGGTATAACTGACTTTTGTCCACTTTGCATCATCAGTAAAAAGTGTGATTTGCCAAAGTAAAAATAACTTTAGTGACCCAAGCGGTCTTAGCGTAGTAAAATTCTCATTCCCAAGCTCCAGCTTGGGAATACATACATCAGCAACAGCCCTATTCTATTTTCTTAGAGTCTCTCTCCTTCTTAACACTTCTCTCAACTCACATGAGATATAATTCCGCACTTTTAAAATGGAGCCTTTTATGAGCCAAATCAGCTATAAAGATGCCGGCGTTGACATAGATGCTGGTAACAGTTTTGTAGAAAATATCAAACCCTTAGTTAAATCCACGAAAATACCTGGTGTACTTGGTGGAATAGGCTCTTTTGCTGGAGCATTTGAATTGCCAAAAGGCTTTAAAGAGCCAGTCATGTTAGCAGCGACAGACGGAGTTGGAACAAAACTCAAACTCGCAATTGATTCAGGAATACACAATACAGTTGGAATCGATTTAGTTGCAATGTGCGTAAATGACCTTCTTTGTAACTTCGGAACACCTTCTTTTTTCCTAGACTACTATGCAACTGGAAAACTCGATGTAAAAACTGCAACGAGTGTTGTCGCGGGTATTGCAGAAGGCTGTATAAGAGCAGAATGTGCCCTCATTGGTGGAGAAACTGCTGAGATGCCAGGAATGTATTCAAGTGACGATTATGACTTAGCAGGTTTTGCAGTTGGCGTTGCAGAGAAAGCTGAGATGGATAGAGTTGCACTTGTAAGAGCAGGTCACAAACTTATAGCACTTCCAAGTTCAGGGCTACATTCAAATGGTTTTTCACTTGCTAGAAAAGTTTTGTTTGAGAAAATGGGCATGAAATTTAGCGATGAATTTAATGGTAAACCGCTCATAGAAACTTTACTTGAGCCTACAAATATTTATGTAAAAATGTTCAAAGAATTAAAAGAGAACATTATTGCAATGGCGCATATCACGGGTGGTGGTATAGTAGAAAACCTTCCACGCGTACTTCCAGAAAACTTAAAAGCAGAAATCAAAAAAGACTCTATCAAAGTTCTCCCAATCTTTGAACTCATATCTCAGCATGTGGAAATAGATGAAATGTACAGAGCATTTAACATGGGTGTTGGTATGATTTTAGTTGTTGAAGAGGCAAATGTTGCAACTATCTTAGCGAAAACTGATGGTTATCTAATCGGTGAAATAGTTGAGGGAGAGCGAGCAGCAATTATGATATAAATCATGATCGCTGCTCGTGATGAGAAGCTCTCATGAGGTAACTTTCCACATGCCATGGCATGTGGAATTGTGACACTTAATTAAACGGTTTTTCTAAATCTTTTTGGATTGCACCTGGAACACTCGAGATAGTCATAAATGTTCCCATATCAAGCAATGGATAACTTAAAGCAAGATAATATTCACCATGAAGCATAGTAACAACTCCATCTTCTATAGACACACAATAAGGTAAAATAGCAGCATTCGCTCTACCTATTTTCCCTACAAACAGATTAGTTTTATCATCGAGTTGGTATCCTAAAAGTGTACTTTTATCAGAGAGTTTTAGTTCAAAAATCAAACCTTTTCCATCTTGAAATCCTTTAGCTTTTGTAGCCAATTCTGCATTTGAACCCTTAGCCAATTCAATAGTATCTTCATAATAAGGTCTGCTAATCATAAAGTGATACCCTGCTAAATCATCAAATTTTAACTTATCAGCAGACGGTGTAAGACCTGCAAAAGCTTTATTAATCGCTTCTAGTTGCGCATTAAATACTTTATGGTTGTATTCGTCCTGCATATATGCTTTGCCAAAGTAAATAGGATTAGTTATGCTAATTGTTTTGGCTTGGTTATCTATAAAAAGACGAAGAACTGCAGCGAAAGCCCTTTTTGGTTTAGCACCCTCAGCTTTAAGTGCTGCGTTTGTAAATACAATTGTATTTCCATTTTCAATACTTGCATAAGTTGCGATTACTTCAAAACCAGCACCTGCAAGTTTTGTCTTTGCTGTCGTAACATCTACATAAGCCCCTTGAAGATATGCGCTCACTTCTGTGCCTTCTAAGCCTGTATCTCCTGCAGAAACAACACTAGCACCAAATACAAACAAACTAACAAGTGCAATAAATTTTAATAATTTTTTCATAGCTCTTTCGCTCCTAAACTTAGCATTATTTTTGTAATTTCTATATCAAGGTCAGTGATAGATTTTTGCATAGTTGCATCTTCAATATGTAAAACTGAAGCCCAGTTTGCAAGACGAGGCATACCAATTACTAATTTATTTGTATCTTTAGCTATATACATATACATTGAACAAGGAGCAAAAGCACCAGCATCTGGGCGACCTTTGTTGAAAATGTTATATGAAAAAGTAAAATGGCATAGAGAATAAGTAAAATACGCATCATATTTACTAAACTCTAAATTCAAATCCGTATAAGCTTCTTTGTAGTTTTTAAATCCTGCAATAATATATTTGTTTTTTTCAAAAGCAGCTTCAAATTTTTCTTGAAATTCATCTAAATATGCACCGAGGTCAGCAGGTCTATCAAATGTAATTTCAAATTGCATCATCGGTTTAGCAGGAAGTGACTTGTATTCACTCACTTTAGCAACTCCGCCTATCTCTTTTTGAACCATAGCATCTAACTCAGGAAATGTTGCGATAAACTCTTTTCTTAGAGCCTCATCCTTGATGCCTACGATATCCAACATTGTTTGAGGAACAACATGTCCAACATAAGAATTATTTTCATTTGCAGGTTTAAACATATGAAGATTAAACGGAGAAAAACCACCAAGTTCAGGTGCTTTTAGAAGTAATTCACGGATTTTTACATCATTTGAAACAGAAAAGAAACCAAGATAATCAAGGTTCTTATTCCATGCTGGATCATAATTAGGATTTGGTTTCCCATCTTCTAATGTTTTTGAACCATATTTAGTTGCATACGCATCATTAATTCTAACATGTGGATCAGAGAGAACAAAACCAATACTCTTGATTTTTGCATTAACCATAGTGTTGTACTGTGCCTCAATATTTCCAGGTACAACATTCAACATAACCCCTTGCGCACCGAAAGCCATCGTAGTAACAATAGAGAGTGCTACTACAGATTGTATAACTTTGTTTATCATTTTTTCCCCTTATATTTTATTTCTAAATGACAGATATTGTATCATAATACGGTATGACTTACATAAATTTTCACATGGTGGATTTAATATTGCTTATTTGTGTATAAAAATAGAATACCGCCAAAAGACGGTATTCAAAACAGGAGGAAAGTAATCTAGTTAAAGATTAGAATTTATAGTTAAGTTGAGCACTTAGAGCTGTTTGACTGTGTTTTGTTGTGATGTCTGCACCCAAAAAATTTGTGTAAGTATTACTTACTTCTGGAGTATAAACATACGCTAAATCCACAGAAGCTTTATCACTTAGATTGTATGAACCACCCACTGTCATATGAGATTGAACTACACCAGGGAAACCTAATAAGTTAAATGTGTTCGCAAGACCGCTACCTAAACCAGCTGAATTAAATCCAGTATATGTTTGCTCACTTATTGGACTTTTTGAGTAGTTATACCCAAGACGAGCAGCCCATGTTTTAGCAGAGTACTGATAACCTACTGCAAATACATTTTGGTCTTCCCACTCAAAATCTTGGTACCCTTTAGCAGCAGACCATTTGATTTGTTTAAAATCAAATGCAATCGTATTTGCATTGAATTTATAACTAATACCTACACCCATTTCAGCTGGAGTTGAAAGTGAATCATTAGTGTAACTATTTGCACCACCAGACAATCCAGAAACCATTGGATTCATTGCATTTGCTAATACACCATTGTATTCCATATCTATTTGAGATTTATAAGTAGCACCAAGAGTTACACTAGCAATCTCATACGCAATACCCAAGTTATAACCAAATTTCAAACTTTGGGCTACGCCTGAGCCTATTTTACCCATACCCATAGCAGTTGCATCATAATTTATATCTAATGAACCATACTGTAAAATTGGAGTGATTGCGGCACTAAAATTATTCATTTTATATGCTAATGGCACACCAAACTGCATAAGTTGTAAATTAGTTACCATATTCATCTGACTAGTAGCTACTGCATCACGATAGTCAACACCCATTCCAGCAGTTCCCCACATACCAACACCCATGTAAAAGTTTTCATTTATTTTACTAGCTAAAGAAACTTCTGGGATAACATTTATTTTAGCTTCACTTACACTTGAAGTATTTGTAGAACCTATGCCTGTTAAATCATTAATATTTTCTACTTTTGGCATAAACAAAGTACCACCAAAAGATATTTCTGTTCCTTCAACAGAAGTTATCAAAGCAGGATTCACAAGTGCTGACTCAGCACCATGACTCATACCAATACCAACACCACCCATACCAGTCGCCTTAGCACCTGTTGCTATCATATTCGATCCATTTGTTGCAAACGCGCTCGTTGCACCTAAAGCTAATGCAGCTACTACTGCTAACTTAATTGTTTTTTTCATTTTTATTCCTTAAAAAGTAAATTATCAAATAGTGTAACTATTTATCATGTCTGCATTATAGGGGAGTTACTTTAAAGATAATCTTAAAAATTTTAGAACAAATGTATCAAATTTTCTTATTTATCGTCCATAAAAAGATAATTATAATAAATACGGTGTGTTTAGATAATAAAAAAAGATAATTGTAGAGTTAAAATCGTAGTATATAAGAATATATAATTATTAATATCAAAAATATCCAAGTGTTGATTTTGTGATAATATAATCACATTTGTGTAGTTATGAAACACAATTTGATAAAATAGTGAGAATTAGAAAGTTAAAAGTTTATTAAACATTTACTAATTTAGCTATGCATTGCGATCAATATTTGAATTAGCGAAATACTTAATTAATTTCCACATGCCAAAAATAAAAAAGAAATAAAACATTAGTTCATAAAAAGGAAGAGTAAGTTAAAGATAAAAAGTTGATTGTAGAAGTAAGAGGTTATAACTTTGAGAACTAGGCAGCGACCTACATTTCCACACCTGAAAGATGCAGTATTATCAGCGAT
>JBAZSV010000003.1:0-467653 GCA_041662265.1 Sulfurimonas sp. | reverse complement strand
ACTAAACCTCCTATTTCAAAAATGAAATTTAAGTTTAGCAAAACTAATTTATTAGTTTAAGGTTCAAAAATCAAAATATAACTTTTTGTGATTTATTGACTGCCTAGTTTAGCAGTTCGTTTGACATCAACTTTACCTAAAACTCTTTTACCTTCAATAAGAGCAGTAATTCTCTCTTCATCTAGAGTACTTCCCTCTATCTGAAGAGTTCCAGTAATTGTCCTGATTTGATTAACTTTTCGAAGCATTGGAAGAGTAGATGATGAATCGATTGCTTCAAGCTTCCCAATATGCAAACTTATCTGGCTAATTAAGTCGATAATCTTTGTAGTGACTTTAAAGGGTGGTATATAATTCATCTCTTACTCTTTTTAATTTTAGGACTGATTGTATCATAATTCATACACCTTATTTGAATTAGCATAGTCAATAATCAGCAAGCTCCATATTACCTTCGATATTGAGATATTTCATTATAGTACCGATTTCTATTTGATTTAAAAACTACATGTACTGTAGCAAACTATTTGAATTGGCGTTATAAAAAGCTATTTAGAATTAATGTGACCAAGAAGTGCTGATTTGCAATATTTAGCAAAACTTATCAGTTCTATAATGATTTGTTGAAATTTTTTGTTGAAACAGAAGAAAAAAACATGATTAAAAGTTCGTTGTGTAGGAAGTTTGAAAGTGGTGGGTTCTGAGTGACTCGAACACTCGACCACTCCGTTATGAGCGGAGGGCTCTAACCAACTGAGCTAAGAACCCACTTTGCTAAAAAAGCTTTTGCTTTGTAGGGCGAAATTATACTCATTAGTAGCTTACATTTCGCTGATTTTCAAATTACTTTTTATTGAATATACAATTTTTACAAATTCAAGTTAAAAAAGTGTATCGAGGATTTGATTTTGAAATTTTATAGATTCAACTGAAGTGCTGATGACTCTTTTTTCCTCTTTTAAAGTGTCATATTCGCTTTTTAATTTTGCTATATCTCTGCTTTTAAAATAAATTTGTTGCTGAATATAAATTTTTGGAAAAGTAAACATAGAAACAAATGTGAGTGACAATAAAATATAAACAAAATATGCAAGACTAAGCGTTTTTCTTGGATTTATGACATATCGAACTTCACTTAAAAGTTCTGTTTTTTCACTTTCCCTTTCAGTTACACTTGCGTTGAGATGTTCATCTATGGCTTCGTTTTTGTATTCACTCATAAAACATCCATTTGAAAGATTCTCATCTTCGCACTTCTGCTTCGTGGATTCTCTTTTAACTCATCATTTTCTGCCATAAGTGGTTTTTTTGTTACTATTTTCCCAAGTTTATGGTTGTTTGAACATGTACATCGCATCGCATCATCTGGGCAAATACAAGATTTACTCCATTTACTAAACTCCTGTTTTACTATTCTATCTTCAAGCGAATGAAAAGAAATAATAGCTACTATGGCATGTGGAAATTTTGCATCTTCTATACTTTTTAAAAGTGATTGCAACTCTCCTAGTTCATTATTAACTTCTATACGAATTGCTTGCATAAGGAGCGTTGCAGGATGTATTTTCTTGCCATGTGGCATGTGGGATTTCACTACATCGCTTAATTGTTTCGCGGAAGTGAAAGGACGATTTTTTACTATTTCTGAAGCTATTTTTTTATAATTTCTAAGTTCACCGTATTCTAAAAGCACTCTCTCCAACTCTTGCGTTGTATATTCATTTACAACTGTAGAAGCAGTTAATGGTGCATCTTTGTCCATTCGCATATCAAGAGTGTCGCTCTCGAAAGAAAATCCTCTCTCTTTTTGGTCTAACTGCAAAGAAGAAACTCCGATATCGGCTAAAATGCCTTTGATCTCTTTAATATCTACTTCTTGTAAAATATCTTTGATAACGGAAGAAAAACGCCCTTTTCTTATATTTACTCTATTGCCAAATTTTGCTAATCTTGAAGTTGAAAAATCTATAGCTGTTTGGTCTTGGTCAATTGCTATAAGCTTGGCATGTGGATTTGCCTCAAGTATCATAGAAGAATGTCCGCCATATCCCATAGTACAGTCAATTATTATGCCCTCTTTTATCTCTTTAAAAGCATTCAAGACTTGTGTATGTAGAACTGGAATATGTGGAATGTTTTGCACGAAAAACCTTGAAATTTATTATGAGCGAGATTATACAGAAATTTACATTACTTCTATAATAAGCGAATTAAAAGTTGATTCTTTTCAAATTGTTACACAGACTCTAAAAATTATATAAAACTTTATAATTAGTTATAATAATTGATTAATGTCAATTACTTTAGCATAATAAACTACTAAACTTCAGTTGATTCTAAAATATTATCACAAGGTAAAGGAGTAAAAAATGGTAGAAACTCTCGCGACAAATTCAGAAATTGCGTTAAATGATTTTTTACCAATTTTTATCTCTTCTGCACTTGTAATAGTTTTTGGAGGATTCTATGTTGGTATATATACAGCAATCAAAGTTGGAATACTTAAAAAATGGGCTATGCCTTTGGCATACATATTTTGGTTACTAACAGCGTATTGTTTATATGTAATGGGAAGTTTGATGCATGTAGGCGACTTAACAGCGAAAGCTTTAGTGGTAGCGATGATTGGTTATTTATTGCTTCCACATGCCGTCTATTATATGCAACATCAAGTTCATGAACAAAATGAACATTAAGATGTATATATTTTCAACTAATTTTTAGGAGGATAGGGTGGCAAAAAAAACCGTATGGACTGACAATCGCTTCTGGCAGCGATCAGCGGCGTGGGTTACAGGGTTTGCAGCGATGTTATTAATTTGGTTAACATTTGATACGACAGGGCAAATTTCAATTGGTAATGATGCAGATTTAAAAAATGGTGTAACGAAAAGGGTTCCAGGACCTACAGTTATCAACTATAAAATCACTTATGAAATGGACGCAAAGCGTGGACATGAAGTTCCAGTGATTGGTGCAAAAGAAAAATTCTTTGGAAGAGACGATTACTCAGAACAAGAAGCAGGTGCATTATTACACCTTGGTAAATTAGGTTCACAAGCTAAAAATTGTATGGATTGTCATACACTTCTTGGAAATGGAGCGTATTACGCGCCTGATTTAACTAAAGCATGGTTAGACCCAGCATGGGAATCAACTGGTTCAATGCAAGCGATGACTGGCAAAAATACAAAAGAAGAAGCGATGGCTGAATTTTTACAATTTCCATCAAAATATCCTACACATGCTCGTATGATGCCAAATCTTGGTATTACAGCAGCAGAAGCTAAAGGATTGGTTGCTTTCTTAAAACATATGTCATCAATAGATACAAATGGTTTCCCAAGAAACTTCGGGAAAATTCAAGGAGCACTCAATGGCAAGTAATCATTTAAAATGGGAATCAAAACAACTAGCGACATGGTATTTTACTTTTGCAGCTATTATTTTTGGTGCTCAACTACTTTTTGGTTTAGTGGCAGCAATTCAGTATGTTATGCCAGGATTTCTTTTTGAGATAGTAGATTTTTCTATTGCTAGAATTTTACACATTAATGCACTTGTTGTATGGATGGTATTTGCAATGATTGGTTCTGTTTACTGGCTTTTACCTGATGAAACAGGAATTGAAACAGTTGGTGTCAAAATTGGTAAATTACTATTTTTTGTATTTGCAGCAGCTATTGTTGTTGTTGTACTTGTTTATCTACTTGTTCAAGTTGGACCTGCTGATGAAACAACAATTTGGTTCATTACAGAGGGTCGTGAGTATATAGAAGCACCTCGTTGGGCGGATATCGGTATCGTTGTTGTTGTTCTTGGATTTATTGGTAATCTTTATGCAACAGGAATGAAAGGTAAACCAACAGGAATTGTAACTGTACTTATGGCTGACATGTTAGCATTTGCTGGTATTTACCTTGCAGGTATGTTCTTTACTGATAATATTTCTGTTGACCAATTTTGGTGGTGGTGGGTAATTCACTTATGGGTTGAAGCTACTTGGGAAGTATTTGTTGGTTCAATTGCAGCGTATGGTCTTATTACTATGATTGGCGCACACCGTCAAGTAGTTGAAATGTGGTTATGGATTGAAGTAGCGATGCTATTTGGTTCAGGCATACTTGGTATGGGTCACCACTACTTTTGGATTGGAACACCTGAATACTGGTGGGAAATCGGAGCATTATTTAGTGCGCTCGAACCATTACCACTTGTTGCAATGTTTATCCATGTTCTTTATGACTGGGGTAAACAACAAGGTGCAGCACAAGAAAGAGGCGAAGAAGTGTCAGTTATTACTAATAAACCTGCGTTTACTTGGTTTATACTTCAAGCTTTTGGTAACTTCTTAGGTGCTGGTGTTTGGGGATTCTTCCATACATTGCCACAAGTAAATCTTTATACACATGGTACACAATTTACATCAGCTCACGGTCACTTAGCATTTTTTGGTGCGTATGCGACTATCCTTATAGGTATGATGTATGTTGCTATTCAAGGCTCAAATGGCATTAAAGTTCTTAAACATACGAAGTCATCAATTGCAGCTGCATGGATGATTACAGGTGGTGTTATGGGAATGACAGTATCACTTACAATCGCTGGTTATGTAGATGTAATTGTTACTCGTGCACAAATGGGTGCTACATGGGCTGGATACTTTGATGGTCACAGTGGCATGTGGATGTTACAAGCTATGGACTGGAGACTTATTATGGGAACAGTAACATTCTTAGGTTTCTTGTTCTTAATTAAAGACTTTTTAAGTACTGGCAAAAATGCTGTACATACAAGATAAGGAGGTTTATTATGTTTGAACCATTTACAGACATCGTACCAAGCTTTTTTGGTTGGTTAAATCAGGGTCCTTTGACTCTGACAATTTTTCTTCACTCTGTGATTGTACTTCCAATGTTTTGGATTTATAAACAAGAAAAAGCGCGTTTAGAAAACGAGAAATAGTCGACGAACCTTCGGGTTCGTTTAATCTTTAATTTATAGGAGAGTATAAAATGAGATTTAATAAGTTAGTACTATCAGTTGCTGCTTTAGCAGTAGTTTCGTCAGGTCTATTTGGTGATACATCGGCAATGGATGTTGAAAAAGTATTTGAAAAAGAGTGTCAAGGGTGTCACGGTCCAAACCATGAAGGTGGTGTTGGTTCAGATCTTCGTCCAGGTGTGATTGAAAAGAAAAATGCTTATACATTATCTGAAGCAATTTTAAATGGTCGTGCAGGTACAGCGATGCCTAGCTTTAAAGAGAAATTCAACAAAGCTGATGCTGATAAAATGGTTGATTATCTTCAACACTTTAAAGGCAAAAAAATAGATCAATTGACAATGGAAGCTGTGAAAGGTGGCTGGAAAAAGCTGAATGACAGAGCAGAACTTTTTACAAAATATGCACAACCAGCTGATGTAAAGAAAAATACAGATATCGTGTTTGTAACAGAAAGAGATGCAGCGAGAGTTGTTTTCTTAGATGGTACAACAGGTAAAATTTTATCTAAACACCCTGCTGGTTTTGCAGTGCATGTTACGGTGACAAACAAGCGTCAGCCTCGTTATGCATACTCAATTTCCCGTTCAGGTTTAGTAACAATGTTCGACTTAAATACTCCAGGGCAACAAAAAATTGCTGAGTGTCAAGTTGGTAGTGAATCTCGTGGTCTTGCAGTTTCTCCAGATGGTAAATACTTAATGGCTGGTAACTATGTTCCAGGTGGTGCTGTTTTAATGGATGCAATGACATTAGAGCCACTTAAAGTATATCCAACTTCAAGTGTAATCGACCCAGATGGAAATATCAATTCATCTCGTGTAGCAGGTATCTTTGATACTCCATATGGTCCTTACATTGCATTTGCACTTAAAGATGGTGGACATGTTTATATCGTAGATTACTCTAAACCAGACTTTCCAATCGTTGGAGATATTCCAAATATTGGTAAAATTCTTCATGATGGTTTCTTAAATGAAGGTAAAGAAATTGGTCGTTACCTCTTTATCGCTTCTCAAGGAAGTGATGTTGTGGGCGTAGTGGATTTTAAAACTAAAGCTTTAGTTACTAAAATTTATACAGGTCCAGCATCTAAGCCACACCCAGGTCAAGGTTCTTCTTGGTTTAATGAGCATTTAGGAAAACAACTAGGCGCTACTGTGAACATGAACCTCGGTCAAGTAACTATTTGGGATGATAACTTTGATGTTATTCGTCAAATTCCAACTTCTGGTGGTGGATTATTTATTGGTACGAGTGAGCATACTCCATTCCTTTGGGCAGATAATGTTCTAGGTGGTGCAGAAAGCTGGAATCAAATCCATTTAATTAACAAGCAAACGCTTGAATTAGATAGAATTATTACTGTTGGAACAGACGAAGGTACGGTTACGCATCCAGTAACACATAAAGAACTTTTCTCATGGAAAGTTCCTACTGTAAAAGATGCTAAGGGTGTTGTAGTTGTTCCTAGAATACTTCATGCTGAACCAGCTAATCACGGTCATTGGACTATGGTTTCTGAGTGGAATGCAGGTCGTATCGGTGTTTATGAATCTGCAACAGGTAAATTTGTTAAGTATATTGATGGTTTAACTACACCAACATTTACTTACTCAATTGAGCATAGACAAACTATTCCAGGTGCATAATCTAAAATTTCTCCTCCTTGTGGGGGAGATTTTTTTATACTAGTGTGTGTTTTAACTTATAGTGGTGTAAAAAATATATTTAATAAACAAAGAAAGAATTATGAAAATAAAAGTTATTGTATTATTAGCTCTTTGTTCTCTCATGGAAGCTGGGGAGTTAGATGGAAAAAAAGTATTTGAAACTTATTGCTGGGGTTGTCACCATCAAAGTGCAATGGCATTTGGTCCATCCTTTAGCGAAATAGCTTCAAAGCGAACACAAGAAGAGATAAAAGCGTACATAATTCAACCAGAAGCGATGTACAAATCTTTTGGCTACAAACGAAGTGCGATGACACAGTTACAATTAAATGATAAAGAGTTAGATGCAGTTACAAAATACATCCTCTCGTATAAAGGCAAATAATGTTTAGATTATCAAATTTAATCGCTTCAGTTGTTGAAAATAAACCTGAGAGAGTTTTGAATGGCTCTATTGCTATTTGGAACTTTACTAACAGATGCAATCTTTCATGTTTGCACTGCTATTCAAAATCTGACTTAGATGCAATTGATACTCTTACAACAGAACAAATAAAAAAAACCATTTTAGAGATGAAAGCGAGTGGCGTAAAATTTATAATCTTCTCAGGCGGAGAACCACTCACAAGAAAAGACCTCTTTGAAATCGCCGATTTTTGTAAAGAAAATGGAGTGATTACTTACCTCTCAAGCAATGGACTTTACTTCACAAAAAGCAATGTAAAACGCATCGTTGACACATTTAACTATGTTGGAATTAGCATAGATGGCGATGAAGAAACACATGACTTTTTTCGTGGACTCAAAGGTGCATTTAAAGAAACTCTCAAAGCGGTACTTTTAGCGAATGAAACAGGTGCAAAAGTAGGCATTCGTTTTACTATGACCAAGGACACTATCGGCTCATTAGAGTATATATTTGATTTAGTTGAGAAGCATAATATTCCAAAAATCTACATCTCCCATCTCGTTTATTCAGGAAGAGGTTTAGATAATTTAAAAATGGATTTAAGCAAAGAACAAAGAAGAGTGGCGGTTGCGTTTATCTTAGAAAAAGCATTTGAGTATTACAAAACTGGTCGAGATATTGAAATTGTAACTGGCAACATGGAACAAGATGCGGTTCTCTTTTTAAATAGATTTGCAGAGGAGTATCCAGAGTTAAAAGAGACGATGCGAGAGCGACTTGTGGCTTGGGGCGGTAATTCTGCGGGGCGAAAACTTCTCAACATCAACAGCGAAGGTTTTGTGCGACCTGACCCATTTTTTCCACTGACCGTTGGAAATATCATGGAAAATGATTTTGGCAGTATTTGGAAAAGTGGTGAACTTTTAGACCAACTGCGAATTCATCCTAGAAAAATCTCTGGTATCTGCGAAGAGTGTGAACAAATCGATATTTGTAACGGTGGTTCACGTGCTCGTGCTTATGCAATCACAGGTGATTTGTGGAGTGAAGACCCATCATGTTATTTAACCCAAGAAGAGAGAAGGAACAAATCATTATGAAAAATAAACTACTACTCAGTGCTTCGTTAGCACTCTTTTTATTCACAAATGCACATGCCATAGAAAAGATATTTGTAGTCGAGCGAGAGAGTAATTCTTTGGCGGTAATAGAAAAAGATTTGCCAAGTTCGCATATCACAGGGATGAAAGATATGAATCATGGAGTTGTAAAATTTTATGACAAAGATGGCTATGTTATAAGTCGTGATGGTTATGTTTTAAAGTTTGACCCAGAGAGTGAAAAGATACTTAAAGAGTACAAAACAAGTAAAAGTGCTATTGGTTTTGTAGTGAGTGATTATTATGTTGCTGTTGCAAATTATGACAATAAAAGTGTAGATATACTCGACAGAGACCTCAATCCGATAAAATCAATCGTAACAGGTTCTAAAAATGTTGGCATTAAAATCTACAAAGATTATCTCGTTTTTTCTCAAATGGACAACGACAAAATCACTGTACTTCGTGATAAAAATGAGGGTAAAAAAATTCCTGATTTTGAAATCTATAAAGAGTTTGAAGATGTCGGTGCAATGCCTTTTGATGCGATGATAAAAGATAACAATTTCATAACTGGATTTTTTAAGAGTGAGCACTTTGGTGTTCTTAATTTAGACACTATGAAATACTCAAAAATTCAAATTTTACTAGGCGACAAAAAGCCTGTTCTTAAAGTGCCACATTTTGGATTTTGGAGCATCGGCGGTGGTTATGTTTTTATTCCTGCAGTTGGAGATAACAAGGTTTTAGTTTACGATTCTGAGTTTAATTTTGTAAAAAATATTGAAACAGAGGGATTACCAGTATTTACAACTTTATCTCCTGATAATAAATACATGGCGGTCACTTATAGTGGCGAGAAGTTTCCAGTCATTGAAATCATCGACACAACTACACTTAAAGTTTTCAAACGCTTTGAGTTTGATGGAAAGGTTCTCCATGTGCGATGGTCAAACCAAAAATCAAAACTCTATGTATCTGTAAATGATACAAATAAAATTGCAGTTATCGACACAAAAGATTGGTATTTAAGCAAAGAGATATTTCAAATTCAAAAGCCATCAGGCATCTTTATTTATGAAGGATTAAAATAATGGCAAATGTTTACTTAACGGGCGCAGGACCTGGAGATATGGAGCTTTTGACACTCAAAGCACTTAGAGTTATTGAAGCGGCGGATGTCATCATCTACGACCGTCTTGCAAATCCAGATATTTTGGAAAAAGCAAAAAGCGGATGTGAGTTTATTTATGTTGGCAAGGAAGATGGTCGCCATATCATGCCACAAGATGACATAAACGAAACCATCTATCAATGTGCACTCAAATATGAAAATGTCGTAAGACTCAAAGGCGGAGACCCTTTTGTTTTTGGACGAGGAGGAGAAGAAGCTGCGTACTTGCAAGAGCGAGGCGTGAAGTTTGAAATCATTCCAGGGATTACCTCCGCTATCAGTGTTCCAGCCTATGCAGGGATTCCTGTCACACATCGCGGTGTAGCCGTCTCATTCCGCGTGGTAACCGCACATGAATCACCCAACAAAAAAGAGACGCAGATTCCATGGGAAAATTATAAAACAGATGACACAATTATCTTTTTGATGGGACTTCATAACTTACCAAAAATCGCTAAAAAACTTATAGAAATCGGCAAAGATGAAAATTATCCATGTGCCGTTATCTCAAAAGGAACAACAAAAGACCAAAGTGTAATCGTTGGAACACTCAAAGACATAGTAGAAAAAGCCAAAGATGCGCCAACTCCAGCACTTATAGTTGTAGGCAAAGTTGTGGAACTTAGAGAACAGTTAAATTGGTTTAAATAATTTCCTTGGCATGTGGAAAACTAGTGGTCTCCGCGTGAGACAATCTTCGCTGTAATCTCATCTGGCAGTTTTTTAACTGCTGGTTCGATGTACCAAACATCGCCATTTGTGAGGTTTACATTTCCACCCCATTTCTCATCTGTGTCAAACTCAAGAGACACAATTATCTCTTCCATATCTCTTTTTGCAAGATAAAAAAGTACTTGCCCTTTGTCGTTTTCTCTTAACATTATTGTTGCCATTTGTAATCCTTTTATTATTAAATATGAAACACTTTTTTAAATTTATGCCATATATTGTTGTGCACTGCACTATCAAACGAAACACTAAAATAGTGATGACTTAACTGCTCCATGAAAGATGCGTTGTTAAATTTACTATCATTTTTATTTGGGTAGTCATTGCGAAAATGTACGCCCCTACTCTCTTTTCGTGCCAATGCAGAGAGTATCATCGTCTCTGCAATGAGCATTGCATTTTTAAACTCCAGAATGGATGAGAGCTCGACATTATTGTGAAGCTCTTTGCTCACACAGTGCATACCGTACTGTTTTTTCATCAAATAGTGCGTGTATTCCAAGGCAGAGGAAAGTGAGTTTTCATCTCTAAAAACACCTGCATTGCGAAAAAGCGACTCACCTAAATTTCTACGCATAGAGTTCATATTAAAAAGGCTCTCGCCGCCAAGTATCTTCTCTACGCGACGCATTTCTTTATTGACATACGCATAATCAATCGGCTGAAACTCTCTTTTTTTGGCTACTTTCGCCGCTTCTATCCCCGCTACACGCCCAAAATGTGCTCCTTCAAGAAGCGAATTCCCTCCTAGTCTATTTGCTCCATGCACACCTGTAACCGCACACTCTCCACATGCAAAAACAAAAGGCATGTCGGTGGAGGTATCTTCTCTAGTCCATATTCCACCGATGCTGTAATGCGCTGAGGGAGTAATCTCTAAAAGCTCCGTTACAAGGTCGATTCCAGCCGAGCCGAGTGCGAGTTTTCGAGCGGATGGTAACTTCTCTTCTATCACTTTTTCGCCCAAATGTCGTACATCCAAATAGACTTTATGCCCTTTAAGGATGTGATTTAAAATTTCACGAGAGAGTTTATCTCTGGTTAGAAGTTCGTCTGTAAATCTATCGCCGTTTTCATCGACCAAATATCCGCCCTCGCCCCGTGCTGCTTCACTAATCAACGCTCCACTTTGAGCCAAGGTTGTCGGATGAAACTGAACAAATTCCATGTTGCTCAGACGCATGTTTGCTCTGAGAGCCGCCACGATAACATCACCTGAACTCTCTTGCGCATTTGTGCTATGACCACGAAAAATCCCGGCGTATCCGCCACCAGCAAGAACTAAAGATTTACATGCCAGAGCTATTACTTGCGAATTGTGTCGTCTTAGAACTGTAACGCCAGAGAGTTTGTCTTTGTATTTTGTAATATTGAGAAATTGATGATTTGAGAGTATATGCACACCCTCATCACGGCACTTTAAAAAAAGTGTTTGCACAATTGACGCACCTGTTTTATCGGCTATATAACAGGTACGGTTTGCGTATGAACCGCCAAAGGGGCGTTGGTGTAAAGTGCCATTTTCATCTTCATCAAATGCCACGCCCATCTCTCGAAGTTCGGCAATAATGCTTGGGGCTTCTTTACACATACCCTCAATATTTCTCAGATGTGACAAGCCATCTGCCCCGTCCACAGTATCTTTGACATGTCGCGATACAGAATCATTTTGTGTAAAGCTTAAAACAGCATTGATTCCACCCGAAGCAACCGCTGAATTGGAACGGAATGGATTTCCTTTAGTAAGAATAGCTACATTTTGTCCAGACTTTTTTGCATAAAGTGCTGCATAAAGCCCTGAAATTCCACTTCCAACTACAATAATGTCATACAGCATTTTTAGCACCAAAGAGTTGTTTCATATTTTCTTGCGGTGTATTTGGTATGTATGCCAACATCAAATTATCTTCCACATGCCGAGGATTTACCGCACCAAACAAAGCACTCACAACACTCCCCATTCTTGAAAATTGCAAGGCACTAGCAACATCATTGAGCTCACTTGTTCCCAGCAACTCACCTACTCTTGCATCAAATTTCTTTTGAAAAATATTTGCCTGAAGAAGCGAAGAGGATGCCATCATTTTGAGTCCGTATCCTTGCACCATCTGCATGAGCGTATAGTATTTTCCATCAGGAGCTTTTTGATTTGAGAAATTATAAGCATCCGATTTTGCGATGTTATAGGGCGATTGAATGTATTTAAAGTGATGATTTTTACCGCCAACTTCAAGAGCAATTTCAACCATATCTTTGAGTGAAAGATACTCCGTATGCGTCTCATCGTACAAAAATCCATTCCAACATGCTATGCCATAGTGGCGGATTTTGCCCTCTGCAACCAATTTTTCAAAAAGTTCAAACGCTTTTTTGATTCGTTTTTTGAGTGTTTTATAGTCAATGTAACCGAGTTGCATCTCAGGATTATGCAAAAATAGAATATCTATGGTTTTGAGCTGTAAGTTTTGAAGACTTTGCTCCACACTCCAACGCAAATACGCAGGAGCAAGACAATGCTGATCAACAATAATGTCCTCTTTTGTAGCAAGTCCACTCTTTAAAACATTCTCTTCAATCCATTGGTACGGATTTTCAGGAAAGGGAAAGTCAAGCGGTAAAAACCCAGCTTTTGAAGTCACAACCACCTGCTCTCTTGAAGCTTTTCCCTCATCAAAAAGCTCTTGCAATGCTTCACCGATTTCTCGCTCACTTATTTGGTAACGATAATTTATAGCCGTATCAATGAGATTCATCCCATTTAAAATTGCCATTTTTACAGATTCTTTGTAATTGACGACATAATTCTCTTCACGGTAGGGCTCTTTGCGAAATGTACCAAGTCCAAGCGAAGAGACAAAAACATCGCCATCGAAGCGGTAAAAATCTTTGCTATATTTAGGAAACTGCTTTAAATAACCAAAAGTTCCCTCTTTGGTTGCATGTGCGTTCATTATGTCACAATCACTTTCAATGGTGCTTTGAGTTTGAATTTAAGCATATCTTCTATACCAGCGAGTGTTGTCGTTGTGTTCATTGAACAACTCATACATTCACCTTGATATTTTATAAGGACATCAAAAACACCATTGTTATCTTGAATATCCATGAGTTCCACATTCCCGCCATCTGCCTTGAGCGTTGGACGGATGTACTCTTCTAAAATCGATTCCACGGCTTTGATTTTTTGTACAAGTCCCATGGAGAGGAATGTTCCATCGCCTTTTGCTTCGATGATTTTACGGCTTTTCTCTTCTGCTTCTTTGGCTTCTTTGACCTCTAAAAGCAAATCTACTAGATAAACATCTTTTCTCTCATGCCCACCAGGTTTGATACACGATTTACAAAATCCACCTGCTTTGGTGTAGTCTATAATCTCTTCAATCGTCGTTAATTTGTTGAGTTTTATCACTTCCATAAGTGTATCTTGAGAAACTCTAGCACATTCACAGATGATAAACTCATTCTCTAAACTCTCCATATCCACACCTTTGTAGATGGAAGCCGCTTTTTTGATAACATCGTACGCCATAACGGAACAGTGCATTTTTTGCCCTGGAACTGCGGGAATGTCTGGCTCATCACGGAGAGCTTTTTCTACATCGATGTTTGTGATTTTAAGTGCTTCATCAACAGTTTTACTCATACAAAGTTCCGCCATCATGTCCGAGGATGCTATGGCAGTACCGCAACCGAAACTTTTAAACTTACTGCTTATGATAGTGTCAGTTTTTGGGTCGATGAGCCAATATAAACGAACGGCATCCCCACAACTCTCCGCACCAAAATCCGCGATAACAAGTTCATTATCGCCCTTTTGTGCTTCAGTTATTTCGCCCATGTTAGTAGGTTCATTCATTCTTTTTTGTACTTCTAGCGAATACTCTTCCCAGAGTGCCCCACCGATTAAACTATCTCTTGCCATAGAATCCTCACTTTTGTAATCTTAAATCTTTAATGAAGCTATTGCAATTTTTGTTCTTGTTAGAATATTTTTAAAAAATGTTACTCTTATAAATCATAAAATTTATCTACAAACTTTATGATTTTCTCAAGCATTCTTGGAATGATATTTTTTCTCTCAAGAAGCTTTGGTTTGATTTGTAGTATTTTTACGATTCTGAATGCAACTTGTTATATTATTTGCCTTGATCACGAACATAAGTTCTTATTTGTCTCTTCACTCGTACATTGCCCAACAGTAGTAACGTAAAAGCCACTTGTCCATAAATTCCCACCCCATAAAAGCTTTTTTACTTCATGATGTTTTAAAAATATCTCTTGGGCTGTAATACTTTTGACGATTTGTACTATTCTTGAAACTGGTATCTTTGGAACTCATTGAATCAAAAAGTGTACATGGTGTCAAACGAACTCTAAAATTAGGTAGTTAAATTAAAAAAAAGTTACATTGAAGCAAATAGTAATTTTTTCATGGTAAAACTCCTTTAAACTTTTTATGATAGTAAAAGTATAAAGGAAGAGTGTCAAGATGGGTTTGACTGTGTGTTTACAGTTTCTTTACAATTTGCGGATTTTGATACTTGAAGAATTTAAGATACATTTATCACTTTATTTTGGCATGTGGAAAATTTCCACATGCCAAGCAGTTTATAGATGCACTATAGTTTATAGGGCTATGCAAGTCTATTCTAAAATCACTTTATCTCACGATAAAACTAAGACAATAATAAATTCCAGAACTAAGTAATGCGGTTACTGGTAGGGTAAAAATCCATGAGAGTAAAATAGTTTTTACCATATTTTTTTGCACACCACCTTCAGGTTCTGCAACCATAGATCCTGCAACGGCACTTGAAACGATATGTGTTGTACTAACTGGAGCGTGGGCAAAGTTTGCCAAAAGAATTGTCATCATTGCCATTGCTTGTGCAACTGTAGCTTGCATATAGTTAATCGGTTGAGACCCTATTTTTTCACCAATCGTAACGACGATTCTTCTATACCCTATCATCGTTCCAATGCTGAGTGCCAATGCAACAGCTATAATTACCCAAGTAGGAACATATTCAGTTGCTTGAAGCATAGTTTTTCGTTGGGTTGCTATGTAATCCGATTTATCTTTGTCTATTATCAAATATGTTTTTTCTACTTGACCAAAAAAGTTATCTGAACATAAAATAGCAGTGTGAACACTCCAGCGATCTTGCGATGAAAGTTCTGCATAGGATTTAATACCATCAAGTTTTGTAGCAATTAATGAAGTCGTATCGTAAACTTGGTTCACATTACACTCTGCAATCGTATTTTTTGTTTTAAGCGCACTTATAAGATGTTTTTCACTCACGAGTTTGTTGAGGGCTTCGTTATTTTCAGCATAAAACTTTGCTAAATTTTCGGCACTCTCACGAGTTTGTTTGATTTTGTATTGATGCGAATCCATATTGAGCGCATAATATGTCGGCAAAATCCCGATGAGAATAATCATTATAAGACCGATTCCTTTTTGCCCATCATTTGAACCATGTGCAAAACTCACACCAGCACCCGTTGCAATAATTCCCATACGCATCCAAAAATTTGGGCGTTTTCTTTTGACTTCACTATCTGGTGTTTTGTAAAATTTCGAGCTATGAATAAATTTTTTCGTCCCTTTCATGACTAAAAATGCAAAGCCAAACCCTACGACAGGAGAAAGAGCTAAAGCTGTTAATACGCCATACAATACTTTCCAATTCACACTTTGCGAAAACTCAAAACCTTGCATAACACCAAATACAGTGCTAACTCCGATAAGAGAGCCAATAAGCGAGTGAGAACTAGAAACTGGCAAACCAAAATACCATGTCCCAAAATTCCATATGACTGCGGAAATTAACAGAGAATAAATCATGATTAATGTTTCATTTTGATTGGATGCGACCATGATATCGAGCGGCAATAGATGGACGATAACATAAGCAACCCCGATACCACCCAAAATAACACCTAAAAAGTTCATTATTCCCGACATAATAACGGAATATTTTGCTTCCATAGAGTTTGTATATATAATCATTGCAACTGCATTTGCAGTATCATGAAAACCGTTAATCATCTCATAAAAGAGAGCAATAGCTAACGATAAAAGTAATAAACCGATGGTGATAGTGTTGACATTGTTGAGCGCATCCCAAATTATAGACATGTAGTTACCCTAAGATTTAATATTGAGCAGTCAATAAACATACTGCGATAGAAAGTTTCAATTAGCAGAAATCCTACAATGAAAAATAGGATTGAAATAGTATGATAAAACCATTTCAAAAAGTTACTAAATGATTACACAATTATGCCAACTTATCTCTTTAGAAACTTTAAAATAAGCGTAAAATTAAACTATTATACTTCGATATAATCCAAATCTTCATGAAAAGTTTCACGCGTAAAATAGAGTGCCGTTAAGGCAATAAAAAATACTACTGAGCCCACTACCGCAGCAGAACCTAAAACCCCAAAACTTCCTTTAAGAAGCATAAAACTAGAGGTAATCGGCACTACAGAACCTCGAACGAAATTTGGAACTGTGGTTGCAACTGTTGCACGGATATTTGTCCCAAACTGTTCCGCCGCCATCGTGATAAAGAGCGCCCAGTAACCACAAAACACACCAAGTAAAAATATTGCACTATAAAAAGATGTGGCAGTTGCACCTGAGAGTGTAAAATAATACACCACACTAAGAACTGACAAAATCATAAAAATGGTGTAAGCGCGTTTACGACTCTGCATCTGTTGAGAAAGATATCCACTCGCCAAATCGCCAATTGAAAGCCCAATATAACAGTACATAAGTGCCTGACCTGCAGTCACATCTCCACTAATAGCGAGAGCTTTTGCAAATTCAGGTGAGAACATGACTAAAACCCCAACCACATACCAAAGAGGCATTCCGATTACAATCGCTTTGAGATATTTGACAAAAAGTTTTTTATGTGTAAAAAGTCCAAAGAAATGACCCCGTTTAACATCATCACTTGTTTGATGCTCAAACATCGCGGACTCTTTCACACGAAACCTGAGAATGAGAAGCATAAAGCCAAGCACTCCTCCGATAATATAAGCATTACGCCATGCGAAATGTTCTGTAACAAGATTTGCAGCGACTACACCTAAAACACCAAATGCGGCAATACTCATAACCCCGTATCCACGCAACTCTTTTGGCAAAATTTCAGCAACAAGTGTTACTCCAGCACCAAGTTCTCCCGCCAAGCCAATTCCAGCTATAAAACGAAGAAGTGCGTACTGCTCGACATTTGTCACAAAAGCATTCAGGAAATTTGCAACTGAATAGAGGATAATAGAAGCAAAAAGCACCGACAAACGCCCTTTTTTATCTCCTAAAATTCCCCAAAGAATTCCGCCAATAAGCATTCCAGACATTTGCGCATTGAGGATTATTGACCCCCAAAGAGTTATAGCTTCTTTATCGAGTCCTAGTTCTGTTAAACTTGCAACCCGCACCACACCAAACAGAATCAAATCATAAATATCGACGAAATATCCCATCGCAATGACGATAACAGGAAGTGTAAGGACTTGGCGGACAACTGATGTCATGATAATCTCCCTCTGTAATCTGTATATCCAAACTCTTTCACAACATCGAGCGTTCCATCTTTTCTGTAAATAGCTAAAGATGGGAGTTTGATGCCATTAAAAGTAGTATTTTTCACAAAAGTGTAATGGATTTGGTCTTCAAAGATAACTTTATCGCCGATTTTTAATGGTGCATCAAAAGAGTAATCCCCCATAATATCCCCTGCTAAACAAGTATTGCCACCAAAACGGTAGGTGTATTTTTTTTCACCTGCTTCACCGCTTCCTCTCACATCTGCACGATACGGCATAGCAAGAGTATCTGGCATGTGGGCTTCTGCGGAAGTGTCCAAAATAGCGACGCTCATGCCATTTTCAAAAACATCTAAAACAGTTGCGATTAAAAATCCTGTCTGCCAACCCACCGCTTCACCAGGTTCTAAATAAACTTCAACACCATATTTTACTTTGAACTCTTTAATGAGACGAATGAGTTTTTCGACATCGTACCCTTTTTTAGTTATGTGATGTCCACCACCAAAATTGATATATTTTAAGCCTTTAAAGTATTTTGAAAATTTCTCTTCAAAAGCCACCAAAACCTCTTCAAGCGCGTCCACATTTTGCTCACAAAGTGCGTGAAAGTTAAGCCCGTCGATATGTTCTAAAACTCTCTCATCAAAGTTTGCAAGTGTCGTACCCAAGCGGCTATAAATTCCGCATGGATTGTAGATATCTTTTGGTGAAGAGGAGACTTCAGGGTTGATTCTTAGAGAAAGCTCGGCATGTGGATTTATCTCTTTAACTCTCTCTCTAAATTTAAAAAGCTGATTTGGC
Source organism: Sulfurimonas sp. (assembly GCA_041662265.1). Taxonomy (GTDB): domain Bacteria; phylum Campylobacterota; class Campylobacteria; order Campylobacterales; family Sulfurimonadaceae; genus Sulfurimonas. Next base: position 449,188 of record JBAZSV010000003.1, on the reverse strand, counting down.
GAGTTAAAAACAATATGGTCAGAGATGCGTGCAATTTCGTCTATATCTTCCTCTTTAAAAGCTGGAGAGTAGGTGTGAACTTCGGCATGTGGATTGTGTTTACAAAACTCTTCTCTTGCCAATTTTGCTTCATGCAGTCCGCTCGAAGTACACCCTTTGAGGTACTTTGACACAAGAGTAAATGTACTCCACATGGCAAAGCCTTTAAGAGCCAAGATTATCTTCGCCCCGCTCTCTTTTTGCACATAATCAAGGAGTTTGAGATTGTTTTCTAAAAGCTCCTCCTCGCAAACATAACAAGGAGTTTGTATAGTATCTATGTTCATAGTATCACTCTTTTTACTAATTTTTTATCTATTTTTACTCAGAAATTTAGGGCTATGTTTTATAAGTCTATTTAATTCCGCTTCAAATTGACTGCCCCATTGGTTTTCATTTTTCTTCAGCAGTTCAAGAAATGCTATGCGCCGTTTCACAAAATATAAATATAAAACGGTACTTACAACAGCAGCATAAAGACACCAAAGAGAAGTAAGCGCATAAGGCTTAAACCAATAAACTAAATTTATTCCAAATATATTTAACCATCCAAAAAGTTGAATAGGAATCTTTTTACTCAAAATCAAAGAGCCGCCAGTTGTCAAAAGATATACAAAAGCAACCCAGTGATGGTCTGTTGTAGGATTTACATAATAGAGTAATCCATCTTTTAGAGAAACTGTCGTAGGTTGTACAGAAAGTCCCCACATGGTATAAATGGAGAGTAAAGCGCCAAAAATCATAAGAATTGCAATTAAATTTTTTCTTAAACCTTTTGGTTCTATCAGCCAGACTGCCAATGGAATGATAAACTGCAACAGACCTTGAGCGTAAAAAATATAAATTGACTCGGCAATTTCTAAGGCTCTCGCCTCAATAAGACCATAAACTCCAAGCCAAACAAACCCTTGAGTAAATTCGTGTATGGCAAAAAGGAGTGGCAGAGAGGCAAAAATAACTTCATGCGGTGTGCTTACTTTGCGTAAGGTCATTATGCCAACTACACCAATAAGAGCTGCGAGTGCAAAATTTAAAATAGCAAAAAACACATGAATCCTTTTAGCTAATGTTACGCACTAAAACGAACTAATAATTTAATATCAATAAAATATACTTTTGTAAAAGAACTTAAAGCTCTTTTACTTGCCAAGGAAGCCCTTGTGTGTTCATCTCTTCCATAAAAGCATCAGGGTCTAATTGTTCCATGTTGAACACTCCCACTCCGCTCCAAATGCCTTTGAGCATAAGTTTCGCACCTATCATAGCAGGAACACCTGTTGTATAGGAAACACCTTGAGAGTTTGTTTCACGAAAGCACTCTTCATGGTCTTTTACTTGGTAGATGTAAATCTTTCTTTTTTTACCATCTTTAATTCCCTCAACAACTACACCGATGTTCGTTTTTCCTTTCGTACGAGGACCAAGAGAGGCTGGGTCTGGAAGCAGTGTTTTTAAAAACTCCATAGGAACGATTTTCATTCCCTTGTGTTCAATCGGCTCAATGCCTAACATTCCTACATTTTCTAAACACTTCATGTGTGTTAAATAGCTCTGCCCAAATGTCATAAAAAATCGAATTCTTTTAAGCCCTTTGATGTTTAAAACCAAAGACTCCATCTCTTCGTGGTAGAGTAAATAAGAGTCTTTTTCGCCCACTTCAGGATAATCCCAAACCATTTTAATTTCCATAGGTTCAGTCTCAATCCACTTGCCATTTTCCCAATAACGCCCTTTTGAAGAGACTTCTCTTAGGTTGATTTCAGGGTTAAAGTTCGTAGCAAAAGCGTACCCATGGTCACCAGCATTACAATCTAAAATGTCGATAGTATGAATCTCATCAAAGTAGTGTTTTTGCGCATAAGCACAAAATACATTTGTAGCCCCAGGATCAAAACCGCTTCCTAAGAGCCCCATAATTCCAGCTTCTTTAAACTTCGCGTCTCTTTCCCACTGAAGTTTATACTCAAACTTCGCTTCATCTGGATGCTCATAATTTGCAGTGTCAAGATACGGAGTTTTCGTTGCAATACACGCATCCATGATTGTCAAATCTTGGTATGGAAGTGCCACATTTATAAGGATATCTGGCTTATGTAAGTTGATAAGTTTTATAACTTCATCTGTGTTGTCTGCATCGACTGTTGCTATCTCAATGTTGGCATGTGGAAGTTCGCTTTTGATAATTTCACATCTGCCTATGCTTCTACTCGCCAATACAATCTTGCCAAATACATCTGCGTTTTGTACACACTTATGTACTACGACTCTACTCACTCCACCTGCGCCGATAATTAATGTTGTTTTCATAAAAAATTTCTCCAAAAAATAATTGCGGTATTATACTAATTTATTGTTTTTAAACATTTAAACGAGTTCAAATGCCTGTAATAAAACTGTAATCCAAATACCTGCTGTTAAAATCAAACTCAGTAAAACCAAAGTTGCTCCAGCATCTTTTGCCTGTTTTGCGAGTATGTGATAATCAGTTGTTACCAAATCCACAACTCTCTCAATAGAACTGTTTGTAACCTCTGCTAAAACAGGGATAAAAAGAGATAAAAAAAGAATACTTGCATACCCAAAACTAATCGGCAAATTCCACGCCACAATACCCATAACAAAGAACATAAGCAGTTGCCATTTAAACGAGGTCTCATTTTTAGTTATATCTATAAAGCCTTCTACGGCGTACATTCCGTTTCTAAATAACGAATGTTTTGGTTTATTTAGTTTCATATTTCTCCTTCATATTTTGTATAATTTTTTGTAGTTCATCTGCTTTTGTATCCTTTGAAACTGCTGGAGCAAAATAAACGGTTATCTCTCTTCTTGCGAAGAAATTTTTCTTCATTTGCGGCTTATATTTTGAAAAAGCACTTCCAAAAATTCCATCGATGAAAAATGGAATTATAACACCCTCATAATCAGTTGGAATAAGTTCATAACCTCTGTTAAAAACACCGATTTCTGAACTCATCGCTATTTCACCTTCAGGGTAAAGTGCAACAATTTTACCCTTTTTCAGTCTAGTATGTGCCTCTTTAAACGCATCTTTAAAAGCTTTTGGAGAGAGCGGTATGACTTCGCCTTTTTTAAAAATTGTGTGAAAACCTTTCCAATTATATATCTCTTTATCCATCATAAAGTTGATTCGTCTATCGATGCCAAGCTGTAAGACAATCCAATCTATCCAGCTTACATGATTTCCTAAAAGTAAGACGGCATTGGCATGTGGAATATTTTCTAAACCTACAAATTTATAGTTATGTCTCATTCTAAAAACAAGCTCGATGAGCGCCCAAAAAGTCATAACAGAGTATCGTTTATAAAGCATAAACGAGAGATACAAACCCACAAAAAACATGAGATAAAAAAGTATTTCTGCATTCATTCCAAAATAAGCAAAAAGGGTTGTTAGAACTAAAAATGAAAACATAAAAATATTTTGTACAAAATTATTTCCTGCTAACACCGTTCCCAAATGAACTCTTGGTGTGATAAATTGAATTTGTGCGTTGAGTGGCACCATGAGTAAACCTGCAAAAATTCCAAAAAGTGTGAACATAAGAGCCATTAAACTCATGGATGCTACAAAAGGAATGAGAAAAACCAAAAGAGTGATTCCAACTGAACCTACAACAACTAAACCTACATTTATATACTGTTTGGAAAGATTTGCTGCCATAATAGAACCTATAACGATACCGATACCAGCGAGTGCCATAACACCTTGAACAAAGATTGTATTTGTAACTCCAAGTTCACTTTTTGCGTACTCGCCAAACACAGCTAAAACAACTTGAGAGATAGACCAAAAGAGACTCAGAGCTATAATGGCTTCAAAAACTTCTTTTTTTCTTTTCATAATTTGTAGATTTTTTACTAGATACGCACCTTTCATATATCTAACAAATTGAAATTTTTTCTGGGATTTTTGTAGCATTTTATTTGGAAGTTTTGAAGTTAAAAACCACTCTACAATCGAACTTAAAACTAAAAGCCAACCAAGGGGAGCAATGAGTTGCAAAATATCCTCTTTTGTTTGAAAACTATCATCTAATAAGCCCTCAAACAAAACAGTATAAAAAATGATTCCACCCAAAATAGCCACTGTTGTAACCGCTTGAACTGCTCCATTTCCTGAACTTATAAACTCATTTCCGACTAACTCTTTTATATATCCATATTTTGCAGGTCCATAAATAGCAGCTTGAACTCCAAGCAAAAAAGTCATAGCAAATGCTGTATAAAACCACCCTTGATAGTAGGATAGAGTGATAAAAAGAGTAATAAGTATCGCAAAAATAGAAGCGTATTCCATGATTTTATTTTTTGGAAATTTATCGGCTAAAAAACCTGAGGGAGAGAACATCATAATAAAAGGAAATAATATAAGTGCATTTACGATGGCAGTTAAAACTATCTGCATCTGCCCATCATACACTTTAAAAATAGTGTTTTGAATAATGATTTTATGCCCTAAATCTGTAAAAGCATTTAAAAAAATGACTATGAGATAGTTTATAAATCCAGTTATTGCAAATATTTTTCTCATTATTTAAATATTTTCTTCTTCGTCATCATCATTATCATTTGCCAAAGTTGTACTCCAACCCTCATAAAAACCATGCTCTTTTTTGATAAGTGCATACAACTCTTCAACAACTTTTTTGAGCTCTTCTTCTGTTGGCATGTGGATTTTCACTAAAGCCACTCCGTGTTCATACTCGTCATTGGCAATGTCATCTTTAAATGTAAAGCCAATATCCATAGCACTTTTTATAAATCTCTCTTTTTGCGTACTTGTATCAAACACTGCATAATGCTCGACTTCTCTAGCAATAGTGTTATCATCACCTTCTTCTTCTAGTAAAAATAGAATTTGCGCACTTTGAATGTGATGCGACTCTATCTCTGTTGGAGAGAGTTGAAGTTCATAAAAACTCCATTTCGTATCTCGAACAACATTACTCTCACACGCGTAATCTGTAGGCGTTAAAACTTTTGCAACGATAGCATTTAGTTCTTTAGATTCAGGTGCATAAAAATAAAATTCACTCCAACCATCGACCACTCTACTTCCAACATATTTCGCTTTTTCTTCATGTTCAAGAGCTATGATGAGAGACTCTTTTGTCTCTAAAAACTCTTCATAGCCATCGATTGTTTGACTTATGCCATCATATTTTATAAAAACACTAAACAACCAAGGGTTATCCTCTTTAAAATCACCCGCGTCCACATCAACTTCTATATTAATAAGACTTTTGTCTTCCACTCTGTTAAAAATTTCTCTCATGTTTTCTCTATCTTATTTTTTTATTTATTATAGCTGATTTTCAAAAATTATCGTCGGCTTTACGCTCTATTCTTAATCTTTATACTGCTCTCTTATTGTTAAAAAAGCATCTATATTTGTAAAAAACAGTTCGATGAGTCGTGGGTCAAAATGTTTATTGCTTTGCTCACTAAATAGCTCCAAAATTCGTTCAAGTTCCCATGCTTTTTTATAAACTCGTTCACTTCCAAGTGCATCAAAAACATCAGCAACAGCAGTGATGCGTCCATAAATATGAATTTCCTCTCCTCTTTTACTATTTGGGTATCCACTTCCATCCCACTTTTCATGATGTTCATTCGCCACAATACACGCTGCTTTGAGTATCGGTCTCTGTGAATGTTGTAAAAGTTCAAAGCCTATTTGCGCATGTGTTTTCATGATTTGCCATTCATCTTCATCCAATTTGCCTGGTTTTTTCAGTACACTGTCGGGAATTCCTACTTTTCCGATGTCGTGCATCGGAGAAGCCATTTTCAAAAGTTCGGCTTCCTCTTCTGAAAACCCTGACAATTTTGCAAGAAGGTATGAATACTCGGCAACTCTTTTAACATGATTTCCTGTTTCTTTGCTTCGTGTTTCCCCTATTTCACCCATTTTATAAACAATCTCTTTTTGGGTGCTTATAATCTCATCTTGAAGCTTGACTAAATCGGTTGCATTAAAAGCATATGCCAAAATTGAATCAATATCTTTTACACATTTAAAATGAACCATATAATTTTGCCCATCAGATTCATAGCTTTGCAAATGATTCATTTCACTATATATGCACTCTTCTGGTTTTAGGGGGTTTAATACTGATTTGATGTCAATTTTATCTTTTAAACTGCTGCTATTGCCTATATTTGTAAATTTAAGGTTTCCCTCTTTGTCAAAAAGAAACATAGGCTCGGGATTGTATTTAGGGAGCTGTGAAAGATAGTAATTTTCCAAAGCTTGTTCTTCGTTAATATTTAATGCAGCATATATTGGACAATGACTACTGACACCTGTATAAATCATCACTAATCCGATAGGAAAAATCAACCATAAACTTAAACTTGAGGCAATAGTTATCAAAACAATTCCGATACTTATTCTAATTGTATTTTCATATTTAAATAAATTATTCATTCAATCTACCTTTGTTATAAGTTAACTCAATAGCTCCTCGAGTTAATTTAACTCTACCGCTTTTTTCAAGCTCTTTTAAAACTCTGCTGATTACAACTCTTGTACTTCCAAGTTCATTTGCTATGCTCTCGTGTGTTGTATTGATTAATTTTTCATTTTGATTTTCAAGCCATTGCAGAATTCTCTCATCAAGTTTTTTAAACTTAATATCATTTACAAGCTGTGCCAAATCATTCATGCGAAGAGTATATACAGAAAAAAGAAAACTTTGGTATGCATCGCTCATATGTGCTAGTTTTTTAACACTTGAAACATCAAAAAGATAACCTTCAATGTCTGTCATAGTTACAGCAGAACCGATTGCGTTTGTTTGAGAGATTGTTGAGGCGGTATTAACGATACACTGTTCACCAGCACTCAGTTGATAGAGTGTTATTTCATCTCCATCATTTGATTGTATGTAGAGTCGCACTTTTCCAGATATTAAAAATAAGATACTCTCACAAATATCACCTTGAAAAAAAAGTATCGTATCTTTGGGAACTTTTACATATTTGAGATGCCCATCCAAAAACTCTTTTGATGTACTATCGAGTAAGTTATAAAATGAGTAATTATCTAAGTTCAAAGTAAAGCCCTTTGGAGTTTTTAAGTATTATACACCAAAGAGCTTTTTTGTAAATTACTTTTTTTCGCATCCAGTGTTTATTTTAAAAATTGGATAAAAAGGACAAAATCCTGCCAATCCTGTAATCAGTGGAATTGCACCTATCCCAGCTACTATAAGGTTGCCACTAAACAAACCAAAACCTATCAATCCTAAACCCGCTACTACTCTAACAATTCTATCAGCTTTTCCTGCATTGAAACACATTTTGAATCCTTTTGTTTATATATATAGCATTATAGAACGATTTTAGAGTACTGTCTGCAACCTATGTTACACAGCAATTCTATCAATACTCTATAATGCTGTATCTAGTGATTGCAATATGGCATGTGGAAATTATTTTAAACTAAACGCTATTGGTAAAATAATCGTTGATACTGCTTGAGGTTTTGGTAAAACTTTATCTTTTAAAGAGAGTACCGATTCAAGTGCCGTACTGTCCAATAACTCTCGACCTGAAGATTTTACTACAATCGCTTCAAGAAGTTTTCCATCCGTATCTATCACTAATTTTATTTCAACAATACCATTCCATCCCATTCTTCTAGCTGTATTTGGATAAATTAAATTTGCTAAAGCCATATCTCGAATAATAGAAAAATTTGTTTGTACAAACTCTTTTTCTTGTTCTACAATCATCTTTTGCTTATCTACTTTGTCTTCTTTTATAGGAGATGGTGTGGTGACGATTTCTTCTATGTTTTCTTTTTCAATTGACTTTATAAGCTCTTCTACTGGTTTTTCTACTCTCTTTTGCATAGGTTTTTCTACAGGTTTTTTTATAGGTAAAACTTTTTCGATTTTTTTTGGTTCTGGCTTAGATTCTACAACTTCTTTTGCTTCTACCACAGGTTGTACTGGGGTTGGGGCTTGATACGCTAAAAGATTTATAGGGATACAAAGAGGTTCATGAGGCACTTTTTTTTGTTCATAAAAATAAAAAAGATAAGTGCCTATCAGTAAAAAATGAACAACGAGAGAGAAAACTAAAGCTTTTGTTTCGTTGCCAATTAAAGTGTTTAAATTCATATTCTACCAATATTTAAATTCCACAAACTCAAGGAGAAAATTATAGCAGTTTTTCTATCTGGACTTCCATTTTTTATGTTTCACATCTATTTTTTGATAGTATTGCGAAAATAAAAGTGTAATTAGGAATAGATATGTTAGAAGTTTTTTTACTCTCCTTTGCTCTGAGCATGGATGCCTTTGCTGTCTCCATCGGGCTTGGTGTTAAAAACAAAGAATTTAGTAAAGTTTTAGCTCTTAAAGTTGCTCTTTTCTTTGGTCTTTTTCAAGGTTTGATGCCTCTGGTTGGCTTCTTGGCGAGTCTTGGTTTGGGGAGTATCATCGAGTCGATTGACCATTGGGTGGCTTTTGTTTTACTGAGTGCGATTGGCGGAAAAATGCTTTATGAGAGTTTTGGTGAAAATACAGAAGATGAGATAACACACATCACAAACAAAGTGCTTCTTATTCTCGCAGTTGCAACAAGCATCGACGCGATGGCAGCTGGTTTTACGCTTAATCTTCTCAACATGAATCCATATATTTCTATGATAATTATAGCTATCGTGACTTTTCTTTTTAGTTACATCGGCGTTTTTATAGGCTCTCGCGGTGGTAGTTACTTGGAAGATAAAGCGGAAAAACTCGGAGGTATTGTACTTATTGGAATCGGTCTGAAAATTTTGATAGAACACACGCTAGGATAGTTCCACATGCCAACACAAAAGAGATGTTGGCATGTGGAACTCTAAAAATATTAGATATTTATCACTTCATTTACTTCTAAACCAAATCCGCTCAAACCTACAAAATCTGTCTGTTTCATAGAAGTAATAAGATTCATTTTAGAGACACCAAGAGATTTGAGTACCTGAGCCCCTATTCCAAACTCTTTCATTGCCGCATTATCTTGATGATTTGGTTTATTTATAAACACTAAAACACCGCTATTTTGCTTTAAATACTCTATAGAATGGATTAAATTATTGTATTTAACTTGATTGAGAAGAAGCTCTTTATCAGAAATCACATTATGAACTCTAACATTTGCAATTGCACCAGCTTTGTAAAAAACTATAGCCGTGTGCTCCACTCCATCATGGTCTAAAAAGGTGTGCTGACTTACTTTCACACCAAAAAACTCTATCTCTTTTACTTCTGTCTCTTTGACTAATCTCTCATTTGCCAAGCGATATTCAACGATATCTGAGATAAATACAGTTTTAAGACTATGCACATCAGCGAAAATATCTAAGTCATCGCGTCTTGCCATAGTTCCATCTTCTTTAATGATTTCACAGATTACAGATGACTCACTCAAACCCGCCAAACGACACAAATCTACTGAACCCTCAGTATGTCCAGTACGCACAAGTGTTCCACCATCTTTTGCGATAAGAGGAAAAATATGCCCAGGTTTTACAAGCTCTGTCGCATGGCTGATAGGGTTTGCCAAAATTTTGATAGTTTCATCTCTCTCATGCGCAGATATACCAGTTAAGGCATTTTTGGCATCCACTGAAACGGTAAAAGCTGTCTCATATGAAGATGTGTTTGAGTTTACCATAGGATTGAGTTCTAGCCTCGTTGCTATAAATTTGCTAATAGCAACGCAGATTAAACCTCTGGCATGTGTAGCCATAAAGTTCACATGTGCAGGTGTAGAAAATGCTGAAGCATAGACTAAATCCCCCTCATTTTCTCTGTCTTCATCATCTACCATGATGACCATGTTCCCTTTCTTAATCTCTGAAATAGCTTCTAATACTCTTTGTGTAGGTGTCATAAATTCTCTTTTTAATAATTTGGTTTCGATTATATAAAAATTTTAATTAAAAAGAGTTCAAATTATATTTATAAATTTGACCATACAATACTTGACAAAGAGATATATTTAACCTATAATTCCGCTCCATTAAAAGAACAAGTAGCTTTTAATATATCGCGGAATAGAGCAGTTCGGTAGCTCGTCGGGCTCATAACCCGAAGGTCATAGGTTCAAATCCTGTTTCCGCAACCAATTTTTTACTCTTCAAAATGTTGGGGTGTCGCCAAGCGGTAAGGCACTGGTTTTTGGTACCAGTATTCAGGGGTTCGAATCCCTTCACCCCATCCACAGATAAACTTAGTCTCAATAAGATTATTTTTGTTATAAAACATCGCGGAATAGAGCAGTTCGGTAGCTCGTCGGGCTCATAACCCGAAGGTCATAGGTTCAAATCCTGTTTCCGCAACCAAGCAAACACTCTTTAAACCCCACAAACAAGTACTTCTGCAAATAATAGCAAAATATCTTTTACAACTTCGTCAATTTATATCAGAAAAGTTATGTAATTACGCAATTGAGTTATTTATTATATTTTTATCACTTTTTTTTTAATATATTTATATTTATTATGATAGCATTCTACAAACATTAAGTAGGAGATAAAATGAAAAAAACAATAGTGGTGAGTGTTACAGCTTTTATGCTTGCATTTATGATGAGTGGTTGTACTGCAATGAAATTGGGTGTGAAATTTATGGGCTTTTCGCCAGAAACACAAGAAGCTTATGCAGGAATGATGGATATAGTTTCAGAAACAGGTGATCCAGCTCAGGCTATGATGAAAGAATGGGAGATTGTTGATAAAGATCTAACAGAAGATGCTATTTTTGAAGACATGAAAGCATTAGCTGGTGATTACAACATGAGATTTGTTGGTGAAAAAAATATGTTCAGACTTATAGAAGCAGAAAACCCTACACCTGACAAAGTTGTACATGCAAGAATTGCTGAATTTTGTTCTTTAAGTATTGCTAAAAAAATGTTAAATCACTCTCGTTATTACGGTGGGTTCATGCCATGTCGTGTACTCTATGTTGAGTATGGTGATGGTAGAAGATACTTAATCTCAATGGATATGACTCTAGCTTTATACGGCGGAACAGACAAAAAACCAATTAATCCAGAACTTATGGAAGATATGAAAAATGTTAAGAAAGCAATGGAAGAGATTCCTGCAATTGCATCTGGTCATGATGTAGAAAAAGCAGCAAAAAAAGATTAATTTATTCTCTTATTCTCATCATCTTTGATGAGGATAACTACATTTGCCCCTCTTTATTGGGGCTAGATGTTTCACTCTTTTACCGCGTTTTTACTCCTTTAAGCAAAAAATATAAATATTCCTTTTAACAACGACTACCTCATATTTAAATTACACACACTGATTTAATACCATGTTACTTTTGCAATCAAAAACGGTTATCTAAGGCTGTAATAAAGTTTAAAATCCCTTCTAAATGAACTCCTACATTTTCTCTTTTACGATATTAAGTATACATCTGCCACAACTATACCTTGGCATGTGGAAATACTTTATTAGACTTCTTGCATAACCTCTTTTTCTAGATTGCTTCGTCGTTCTTTTTCGCAATGAGACAGTCCTTTATAATGTGCCAATGAGGGGAACGACGAAGCACTATTGGGTTTGTAGGAAGTATATTATTTGTTTAGCTACACAAATAAAGTTATAATACTATGCATGATGTTATTGGTGTTTGATGCTTTTAAAGAGAAGTTAAAAAGGACTTTTAAAGTATCCTTTGTAATAATTTTAGTAATCCATGATGTAAAAGTTGAGAAAGTACTTTTTGATGAGAGAGTTTTCATTTTATAGCTAAATTTAAAAAATCTTCTAAAAAATAAAATATCTATGCGAGGTTTGTTTGCAAAGTAATCTTTGCAAACATTTTGAATATTTATTTTTTAGCTAAATTCTCAAGCGTAACTTTTTCTTTTTTAGCTACTGATTCTCTAACTGCTGTTCTTTGTGCCTCTGGAAGAGGAATGAGTCCAATTTCGCCTAAAATTCCTTTTTTGCCAATCATTTTTTCATTCATAAATAAAGTTACATAATCATTCAATGATTTAACTTCTGCTGCATGTGTATTTTTTACATAGAAAAATAAACTTCTAGAAACAGGATATTTTCCGCTAGAGATATTATCTGGAGTTGGAGCTATGCCATCTACATTAGAGCCTTGAACTTTATCTGCATTTTCTTCTAAAAATGAGTATCCAAAAACACCAAATGCTGCTCTGTTTTTGTCAAGTTTTGAAACGATTAAATTGTCATTTTCACCACTCTCTACATATACACCATCTGTTCTAATTGTGCTGTACTCTTTATAAGCTTTATTTTTCTCTTTGTCGGCTTTATAAAGGTTAGTATAAACATCCATTTTCTCTGTGAGTGCCTTTAAAACCATCTCTTCAAATGCATCTCTCGTACCACTAGACTTTGGAGGACCATAAACTGTAATCTCTCTTGCTGGTAAAGAAGCGTCAATATCTGACCATTTTTTGTATGGATTTGCAACAAGTGTTGTACCATCTACTGAAGGAACTTCAGCAGCAACTGCTAGAAATAACTGTTTTTTTGTTACATTAAAAGGAGCATTTGCTTTTGCTTGAGCAATAGCAATACCATCAAAACCTATAGTAGCTTCAGTAATATCTGTAACACCATTCTCTACACATAACTTAAACTCACTCTCTTTCATTCTTCTACTAGCATTTGTAATATCTGGAGTATTAATATCATTTCCAGCACAAAAGAGTTTCATACCACCACCTGTTCCAGTTGATTCAACTACTGGTGTTGGAAACTTTGTAGTAGCGCCTAACTCTTCAGCAACTGAAGATGAAAATGGATAAACAGTAGATGAACCTACGATTTTGATTTGATCTCTTGCACTCAAAGATATTGCTAGAGCAGACGCAGCCAAAAGAGTGATTGTGATTTTGCTAAGTGTCATTTATGAACTTCCTTTTATTTTTGATGCTGAAAGTTTAGAACATCTCGATTACACTTTAGTTACACATTTCTTCTTCATATCCTCCTTAACATATAATTTGATGTATGTCATATATATAAAAATAAAATATATGTTATAATCTAAGCTTAATAAAAATTACTCTAAACAGAGGAAAACGAATGAAGAAAATAGTGAGTGTATTATGTATAGCAGTAGCATTAACTGCGTCAGAACTTTCACCTCCGAGCGCTTTAACACTTGATGAAGCTATAAATATTTTAAAATCCAAAAACTTAGAAATCAAGGTTGCCTCGCTTGATGTAGAATCCGCAAAAGCTGATATCGATACAGCCTCAGGAAATCATTGGGGTAAGTTAGAATTTATTCAAGACTTTGCAAACTCCAACGATGCAGGAAATGTTTTTGGATTTAAGCTCAGTTCCAGAGAAGCTACTTTTGGAGATTTTGGAGCAAAAGAGTTTATGACTGCTACGGGAATGAATGGAGGAGTACCACCTGAGAGTGCCTACACAACACCTCCAAGTAACTTAAACTACCCAGACTCAAGAAACTATTTTCAAAGTAAATTAAAATACGAAGTTCCTCTTTTTACAGGATTTCAAATCACAAGTTATACAGATATTATGAACAGTATGACAAAAATGAAAACTTTAGAAAAACATCAAGTTGTAAGTGAAAAAATCTATCAATTAAGAAAAAGTTTTTACGATATGGCTCTTCTTAAAAACTCTGAAAAAAACCTCAATACTATTTTAGGAAATATTAATACGCTAGAAAACATGACAACCAATATGATAGAAGTTGGTTATGCAAAAAAAGTTGATTTACTCGAAGTTCAAGCCAAAAAAGGGAATGTTCAAAGACTTATCAATGAAATCAAATCAAATCAAGCACTTCTTTATCACTACATTAGCTTTTTAGTAAACCAAAAAGTAAGTGATATTACAACTCCAACTACGGATGTTTCAATGGCATCTTCAACAAATGAAGAGATACTCCAAAGCAATCTTGACATCAAAAAAGCACTTATGGGTCTTGATATAAGAAAAAGTATGGTTGATGTTTCAAAATCATCCTACTATCCAATGATAGGAGCTTTTGCAGAAACATCCACCGCTGATAACACATTTTTAGGTGATGCCGATATGCACAAAGCTTATACGGTTGGAGCAAGATTATCATGGAATATTTTCAACGGTGGCATAGATAATGCGAAACTTGAAAAATCAAGAATAGAACATTTAAAAACCACTACGCAAGTGCAACTTGCAAAAGAAGGGATTGCGCTTCAAGTTGCTAAGATTAGAACTGAAATAGAAACTTCTAATTCTGAAATTGCATCTTTAGAAAAAGAACTTCTCCTTGCAAATGAGATTTACAGCAACTACGAGGGAAGATATAAAGAAAAACTATCTTCAATGAGTGATGTTATCATCAAACAATCTGAACAGATTCAAAAGATTTTACAACTACAACAGGCACATAACAAACGAAATGAAAGAATATTCGCACTTGAAAATTTAGCAAATGGAGAAAAAAATGACAATAATTAAAAAACTACTGACAGTAACGGCACTCAGTGCTTCACTTATGGCGGAAACACTTACTCTTTCGGGAAGTGTTATCTCAGATAACCAAAAGATGATTACTAGCCGTTTTATGGGCTTTGTAACGAGTGTGAATGTATCGGATGGTGAGAAAGTAAGTAAAAATCAGGTTCTTTACTCTATTGATTCAAGAGAAATCGACGCTGGAAAAGCTCAAGCAGAGCTCAGCCTTCAGATGTATGAAAATCAATATACAAATGTAAAAATAAACCTTGATAGATACAAAAGACTTTTAGACAAAGATATGGTTTCAAAATATGAAGTAGAAAATATGGAACTCGCTGCCAAAAACCTTCAGGATATGATTTCCATTGCCAAAGCAAGACTCCAAGAAGTGAACAACCAATATCGCTATTTAAACATCACTGCTCCTAATGATGGTGTTGTTGTTGCTAAAAATATTAAAGTTGGAGAGATGGCGATGCCAGGTATGCCAGCTATCGTTTTATCTGATTTAAGTGACTTAAAAATTTCTGCAGAAATTGCAGAGAGTAATTTAGGCCTTATCCAACATGGCAAAAAAGTAACTTTTGAAATACCTTCATTGGGCATCAAAGGAATTGGTACAGTGACAGCCATCATACCAAATTCAAACCCGATGACACACACATTTAAAATAAAAGTTTCATTTGATACATTAAGTAAATCAGTGTATCCTGGTATGTATGCTACGATAAACATAGACTAAGGTTGATAAAAAATGAAACATATTAAACCTTATGAACCAACAGATTTTGCTGGTAAACTCGCAAAAGGCTTTTTGAGAAATCCTCTTACTATAGTGTTGGGGATATTTTTATTATCAATTGGTTATTTAGCACTTATGATTATGCCAAGAGAGGAAAATCCGCAAATGGTTGTAAGTGGCTCAACTGTTATCGTTGCACTTCCAGGGGCAAGTGCTGCTGAAATTGAAAAAGTTATAGTCAATCCACTCGAGCGAAAACTCAAAGAAGTAAAAGGTGTTGAGCATATCTACGGTAGAGCTATGGACAATGTTGGTATCGTTACTGCCGCATTTTATATAGGTGAGAAAAAAGAGGATTCAAATCTTAAAGTGTATGACAAGATTATGCAAAACTCAGGTATGTTCCCAAAAGGTTCAATGAATCCTATCATCAAACCACTTGATATTGACATTGACATTCCCGTTGTCTCTGTTGCATTTTTTTCTAAAAATGAGAAAATGACGCATACTGAACTTTACGACAGAGTAAAGAAAATTCAACATCAAATTAACGGACTTGATAATGTTGCTGTGACAGAGGTAAAAGCTGGGCATAAGCCTCAGTTTAACATCGAAGTTGATTTATATAAACTCTCAGGCTATAACTTATCTATGGGACAAATTGTTCAAGCTGTAGAGTCACTCTCCTACAGTGTTCCTGCGGTAAAAAACAGAACTAAAGACAATCAAATCATTATGGTTGGTGTAAAAAATGCCATCGAAAGCTCAAAAGATGTTGGAAATATCATCGTTGCCGAGTATATGGGTTCACCTATATATCTGAACCAAGTAGCGGAAGTTACAGACTCGTATGATATTCAAAACTTTAAAACGGCTTCTATTAGTATCAAAGGTGAAGATGGTAAATTTGCACCACTTCAAGAGCAAGTTACACTCACGGTTTCAAAACTTCAAGGTACAAATGCGGTTGTTATTGCCAATGCTGTAAAACAAGAGTTAGAGTCTTACAAAGAACTGTTGGCGCAAAATGGCATCAACTATGTCATTACTAGAAATGATGGGCACAAAGCAGATGAAGCGGTAAATGAGCTTGTATTTCACCTACTCTTATCCATCGTCATCATTGCTATTTTACTCGCAATTGTACTTGGATGGAGAGAATCTCTTATCGTTACTTTTACAGTTCCTGCCATTTTAGCGATTACGCTTTTTATAGCGTACTTAACTGGGCAGACAATTAACCGTATTACGCTTTTTGCTTTTTTACTCTCACTTGGGCTTTTAGTGGATGCAGCGATTATTGTAATCGAAAATATTCACAGACATTACCACTCTATCGAATCACAACATGAAAGTGCGGATGATTTGATGGTGAAAGCAACAGACGAGATTGGACCACCAACGAACATTGCGACTCTTGCGATTATTATGACTATGGTTCCTATGGCTTTTGTTGGTCAAATGATGGGTCAGTTTATGAAACCAATTCCAGCGAATGTTCCTGTTGCACTTATTGCTTCACTTTTTGTTGCTTATATTTTTACCCCGTATTTAGCAGTTCGTATGCTTAAAAAACCTGACTTCAGTGAAAAAGGAAGCCACTAATGTTTAAAAAATTTG
The DNA here is from genome assembly GCA_041662265.1 of Sulfurimonas sp. Taxonomy (GTDB): domain Bacteria; phylum Campylobacterota; class Campylobacteria; order Campylobacterales; family Sulfurimonadaceae; genus Sulfurimonas. The sequence continues at coordinate 432,278 of JBAZSV010000003.1, read as the reverse complement.
AAAATATTATTTTAAATGGAATACAAAGCTCTATGCAGAGAAAACTTATTCTTATTGGAACTCTTGTAGCTTTTATTTTATCTATTCTTATGATAGCACCTACGCAAATGGTTCTAGCAAAAATGCTTCCTGGGAAAAACAACGATACATTTACCATCTATATTGATTTAACAAATGGAAGTTCTATCGAACAGACAAAAGAAGTAAGCGATTGTGTGGTTGGTTTTGTGCAAAAAGAAGAGGAACTGAGTGACATTGAAGTATTTCTTGGAATGGGCGCTCCTCTTGACTTTGCAGGACTTATCAAAGGTTCTCAGTATAAAAACTCCGAAAATGTTGCTGAGATAGTTTTAAATCTTACAAATAAACACCACAGAGTTGAACCCTCTTATTTTATGGTGCAAAGAATGCGACCAGCCATAACTGCGGCATGTGGAAAGTTATATCCAAATACAATTATCTCTTTTGTAGAACCACCAGCTGGACCTCCTGTTTTAGCAGGTATTGTTGCTGAAATATATGGTAATGATTCGGATAGTATAAGAAAATTAGCAACAAGAGTTTCAGATGTATTTAAAAATACAAAGGGACTTGTTGATGTAGATATTATGCAAGATGATATATATGATACTTATGAAATTCATAGCAATACTACGAAAATATCCACTTCTGGTGTCTCTATAAAACAGCTCAACGACATACTTTATCTCGCTTTTGAAGGAATGGAGATAGCGGTTAAGAACTCTGACATTCATAATGACCAGATTCCGATTTACCTCTCTCTGAGCAAAGAGTCTAAAAAGTTTACAAACAAAGATATAGAAGCAGTTAAATCAAAACTTGCGGCTTTAAAACTGATGAATCAAATGGGAATGATGATTCCTATAAATGAGTTAGTCACAGTTTTGCCTAAAAAATCTAATCCTATGATAATGAGTAAAAATCTACATAAAATGGTAAATGTTATGGCTGAAACAGACATGGTTTCTCAAGTCTATCCACTCATGGCTGCTAGAAATGTGATACTTGATACATTTAGCGATACATACGATATAAAAAAGATAGGATTATTTAATTTAGAACTTACTGATAAAAAGGATGGCTCTATCTATAAAATTATCTGGGATGGAGAGATGGAAGTTACACTTGATACTTTCGTTGAGCTTGGAGCTGCATTTATAGCGGCACTTGTACTTATCTTTTTACTTATGGTTATTTACTATAAAAGTTATACGCTTAGTGGGATTATCTTACTTGGTTCTTTCCTTTCCATCATTGGAGTTATTGTCGGTCACTGGATTATGGATCTTTTAGTCAGTGGCACATTCTTTTTAACTGCAACTTCGCTTATCGGTTTTATCGCACTTATCGGTATTAGTTCTCGTAACTCTTTACTTCTTATTGACTTTACAAAGTCACTTATGGATGAGAAAGGAATGGCTAAAGCAGAAGCTATCGCCTATGCAACTGCAACCCGTGCTAAACCTATCTTTTTAACTGCAGCAGCAATCATTCTTGCTTCTACTCTTTTAGCAGGAGATGCTGTTTTTGGAGGGCTTGGTGTTTCACTGATATTTGGAACTGTTGCCGCAGTTATCTCATCACTCATCATTGTGCCTGTACTTTTATACAATGCAGACTTAGAGCGACACTTCAACTTCCATGAGAAAAAAGCGGTATCAGTTTTCGAACCGTAATCTCTTCTAATTATTTCCACATGCCATGGCATGTGGAACTTCAACTTATCTATTTCTTAAATTGTGTAAATACGATTCTTAGCATACATCTGTAATGTCATGGATGAATCTTTGTGTCCAATTAATATTTATCTAATTTTTTTTCTTTTAGTTTTTGTTCTTCCAATATTTAAGTCAAATTGTTTCAATACATCATTTACTTTATTTAAAAGCACAGCATCACTTAGCTCTTTTTTGAACTCTTTTAATAAAGTTATACCATCATTTTTTTTAAGTGGATTTGAGCAAAGTCTCCTTGCATAGGAACATAAAGAAGAAACAGTATCTTTATTATTTTTACCATATAACTTTTCTCTCATTTTATATGCCTGTTCAAGATATCCTATATTGTTAGTCATTAGACCTAAATTAATTAAAGAGCCAGCAGTATCTGGATGGTCGATATCAGGATATAGCCTTTTATTCATCTCCAAGGCTTTTTCATAATATGGTTTTGCCTCTTTTGAATTTCCTAATGAATCTAATACTGCACCCATATTATTTAAAGAGCTCGCAATATCTGGATGGTCACTCTCAGGATATAACCTTTTTCTCATCTTCAAAGCTTCTTCATGATATGGTTTTGCCCCTTTAAAATCTTTTAATGAATCTAATACTACACCTATATTATTTAAAAAGCTGGCAATATCTGGGTGGTCACTCTCAGGATATAACCTTTTATTCATCTCCAAGGCTTTTTCATAATACAGTTTTGCCTCTTTTGGATCTCCTAATGAGTCTAATACCCCACCTAAATTATTTAAAGAGCTGGCAATAGATGGATGATCACTCTCAGGATATAACCTTTTTCTTATCTCTAAGGCTTTTTCATAATAGGGTTTTGCCTCTTTTGGATCTCCTAATGATTCTAATACCATACCTACATTATTTAAAGAGGCGGCAACATCTGGATGGTCACTCTCAAGATATAGCCTTTTATTCATCTCCAAGGCTTTTTCATAATACGGTTTTGCCTCTTTTGAATCTCCTAATGCTTTTAATATCGAACCTTTACTAGATAAAAGTTCTGCATGTGCTTCTGAATCTTTTTCATTTTCAAATAAGCTGTAAACACTATTTATTTCATCTAAAGCTATACTGTATTTTCCTCTATAGTAATTAGGATAGGCGGAATAATCAATCAGCATAGCTTTTAAATATTTATTATCAATCTGACCAGCCCAAGTTTTTGCTTGAATTGAAGCTTTATCTAATTCTCTTAACTTTAAAAATTCATCTTTTATACTTTTCATATAAATAGACAAGTTTTGTGAAACTTTTTCAGCAAAAGAGGTACTTAATTCTTCTTGCTCTATCCATACTTTTTTAACTAAACGATGCAGAGTATAACCTTCTTCACCCTTTTTAATAAATTTTAGATTTAATGCTATTTGAATCGGTTCTATCAAATCAATTTCATCTACTCCTAGTTCAATAGATATTAGTTTTTCATCTATTGCTTCACCTGCTCCCCAAGCTAAAAGATAGATAATATCTCTTAATTCAGGATTGCCTTCTAAAAGATTATCACTTAAAGAAAGTGTATTTGCAATATTAGTTTCATGTTGGGTATAACCCCTTATTTTACTTTTTTCTAAAAATGCTATGCCTTTACTTTTAAAACTTTTTAAATATTGTTCCCAACTATATTTATAATGACCAACAAAAGCTCCAGCCATTTCTAAAGCTAAAGGTAAGCCTTCTAAAAGTGTACATAATTCTTTAGCATGTACTAGCTCACTCCCTTCAATTTCTCGTTTTGATTCAGCAATAAGCAGTTTTAAAGAATTTTCTTCATCTAAAGTATTTAAAGGTATCGATTGGAAACCTTGTATAGAGTTTCTGCTAGTAATTAATATTTTATTGTCATTGGAGTTTATAAAATATTGTTCAACTTTATCTATATTATCAACATTGTCAAATATAAAAAGAGTATTTGTTAAATTGTTATATCTTTCTTTTGCAATTGAGAGTTTTACTTCAGCATTAATATTTTTATCTACCCAAAAACATTTTTCTGCAAGTTCTAGAAGCTGTTCGTCTATATCTAGGTCTATTGTTAACCAGACAATACCTTGATATTGTTCTTTATATTTATGTGCATATTCAACAGCCAGCTGAGTTTTACCTAATCCTCCCATGCCTTGAAAAGAGGCTGATTGTCCTATTCTAGTTTTAATAGAATTAGTTAATATCCCATGTACTTCTTCTAGTTTTTTTTCTATTCCTATGGCATTAACTCCTTTGGATTCAAAAGGAACATTGAATGGCAGTTTTTCTTTTGTTTTAATACTTTCTGATGGCTGTTCAACTAGTTTTATATGATTAGTAGGTTGATTAATTTTTTCTTTAGATGCTTTAATCTCTGCTAGTTTACTTAAAAAAGCAGGAAGCTCACTATAACTACCAAGAGTTATATTTTTTATATTATATTCTGAAAAGTCATCGCTATTTGTTGTAATAATGAAGTTTTTTTTATCTCTTAACCCATTAAAAATATTTTTCATAAATTCAAATATATATTCTTTAACATACTTATCACTTAAACTAAAACCTATAAAAACAACTGTTTTATTATCAAGTATATTTTTCAGTTTAAATATTGGAGAGTTGTCACCATTGCTGTACAAATTTTTGTACTCATCTTCAAAAAGTACACAAAATGCCGAATTGTCAATATCTCCATGTAATTTAAAAAGATAATTTTTCTCGAGATTTGCAGTTTCAAATTTATTTGTATATGGAATAACTGCAATATTCTCACATTTTGCTTCATCCAAAGCTTTATCATAATTCGTTGTAATTATTTGATTTGTAATAGTCCAAAGTTTTTTATGTTCATCAAGTTTATCTTTTTTATCTCCGATTATTCTCAATTTTTCTTTTAAAACTGCAAAAATCTTTGGTCTATGAGCTTTTATTTTTTCTAATACTTCTATTTCATCCATCACTTTATTTTCTAATATTGGAATAAAATGTTTATATTTATTATCTAATTGATTTAATATTTCAATAATTAAATCTGTCCAGTTAGGAAAACCTAAAGGAGTTGAAAATCCTGCCCCAACAAAAAAAACTAAATCATCATTTTCTATTGCTTTTTTAATGTCATTATCTACTGTTATGCTCATATATAATCACCCTTGATGTTAAAAATTAAATTATACAACTATTTGTAAAAAAACTAACAATAAAAATAACATCGCCAATTCTAAGAACATGTGATGTGCCAAAAATGTTGAATTACCGATTCAAAAAATTTTACAAAAAGCTGAAAGTTGGCATGTGGAAATGGGAATTTCGCAATGGCGATAAGTGCCATTGCGAAGAAAAAAAGCGGACTATAAACGAGCGTAATTCACACTCAAACAAGCGTCAAGACTTGCGAGTTCTTCGAGCGTTTCATCATCAACTGTATTATCAACAAGGATAACCGCTAATGCCTGTGCTTGATTATTTCTAGCTAACGAGAAATCTGCTATGTTTACATTATGTTTAGCGAGTGTTGAACCGATACTTCCGATAACACCTGGTACATCACTATTTTTAAACAGTATCATGTTGCCTTTAAGTGCTACTTCTATATCAAAACCATCTATCGCAACGATGCGGTGTACATGGTCATCAAAAATTGTTGCAGAGATACTTGTCGTACCCTCAGAAGTTGTAAGTTTTACAGTGATTAAATTTTTAAATACTGATGAATCATTAAGTGCTTCTGACTCTATTTTAATGCCTTTTTCTTTTGCAATAAATTCAGCATTTACATAGTTGATAGTATCACCACTTGTTTCACTCATTGCACCAACTGCAACAAATGTAGAGAGTGAATCAACATACTTAGATATTTCACCCTGCCCGCTTACTTTCACAGCTATGATTTGAGATTTATTTATCTGAGAAGCTAAGAAACCGATTTTTTGTCCCATCTCTAAAAATGGTTTTACAAACGGTGGTATTTTACTTTCGTCAATTGGTAAATTCATGGCATGTGGATATGCGATACCCTTTGCTGCTTCGATAGCATTTTGCGCAGCTTGTGTACCAATGTTGTATTGAGATTCATAAGTATTTGCACCAAGATGTGGAGATACTGTAATGTTATCCAAATCAAGAAGAGGATTGTTTATAGCTGGTTCTTTATCAAAAACATCTATACCAGCAAAACGGATTTTGCCAGATTTCAGACCATTGTAGAGTGCTTTTTCATTGTAAAGACCACCTCTCGCACAGTTGATAAGAACGACACCATCTTTCATTTTTGCAATCTGCGCTTCATCAATCATATTTGTAGTTTCTTGATTTTTTGGCGTATGAATTGTAATAATATCACAAGCTAAAATATCTTCAAAGTTTTTAGTGTAGGTCATATCGCAATCTGTAACTTTTGATGGGTGAATGTATGGGTCGTATGCAACAATATCCATCTCAAATGCTTGCGCGCGTTTTGCAACACGAGAACCAATGTTACCAAAACCAATAACACCCAGTTTTTTGCCCATCATCTCATAGCCATACCACTTTTCTCTCTTCCAAACTCTCTCAAGTTTTAGATGATTGTGTGAATATGGAAACATTCTCATGCATGAAAGCATGTGCGCCATAGTAAGTTCAACAGCAGCGATTGTGTTCGCTGTAGGAACATTCATAACTATGATTCCCTCTTTTGAACAACCCTCGATATCAACATTATCCACACCAACACCAGCACGAACAATCGCTTTCATATTTTTAGCATGTGCTATAAAAGCAGCATCCACATCCGTTGAACTTCTTGTTATTGCCACATCAGCTGACTCGATAATTGTTAATAATTTTACTTTGTCTTCATCAGCAGCCATAATAAAATTTATATTTTTATCATTACGAAGCATCTCTAACCCAGCTTCATGAATATGATCACAAACTACAATTGTATGTTTTTTCATTATACTTCCTCATTGTACGGCTTTATAGTTGCCGAAATTTGATAATTTTTCAATACTTTGATCAAAGAGTTTAATTTATCAATATCTTTTGAATAAATAAGTAACTCTATACCACTTTTATCTTTTTGAAGATAATACTTTAATTGATGTTGCTTCAACTCTTGTTTTAAACAAAAAAGTTGATATGGATCCAAAAGAGAAGCGGATAATTTATATATGATTGTTTTAACTAATTTTTCATTCAAATCTACTTGAATATAGACTTCATTGACAGGATAAAAAAAGCCCAATTTCTCAACTTGAGAAAAATGATTTAACCAAACTTTTTCTTGCTCTTTTGGAATCACTTCACTTTTATAGACCAAAGGATCAGTATGAAGTTCTTCTGAAGAGTTTATAGAAAGTAAAAAGAAGACAATAAAAACGGCAACTCCGAGTGCTAGGACTGGAGCGAACCATTTTAATATCTTTTGCATAATAACGATTACTTAAATTTATCTTTTATCAAGTCACCCAATGAGTGTGACTGATTATCATTAATCTCTTCAAGTAAAGCTTGATTTTTAATATAATCTAATTTTTTTACAGATAAACGAATACGGTCACGACGCGTATCAATAACAGCTATTGCAGCTTCGATTTTTTGACCTATTTCTAACTCTTCTTTTACTAAAGGTGCTAAGTCTTCATCACGGATAAGTGCATCTACACCATCTTCTAGCAATACAAAAACACCGAAGTCTTTAATATCTCTAATAGTACCAGTAACGATAGAGTTCATTGTATGTGTAGTAGCAAACTTGTCAATTGGGCTTTCTAATAATGTTTTACGATTTAACGATATTTTTTGATCTTCTGAAGAGATTTTAGCAATTTTAACTTCAACTTCATCACCAGATTTTAAGATATCTTTACATTTTACATTTTTGTCCCAAGATACATCTTGATTATGTAAAAGACCTTCAACACCATCAATACGAACAAAAGCACCAAAATCAGTTAAAGATGTAACAGTCCCTTTTACAAGATCACCCTCTTTATGATTTTTCATAAATTCATCAAATGGCTTCGCTAAAAGTCTTTTTAATGAAACACGAAGTTTATGCGTTTTAGAATTTATTTCTATAACTTCAACATCAATTTCTTGACCAACAGTTAAATAGTCATTTGGATTTTTAACATTTTTATTCCAAGTGATTTCAGAAATATGTAAGAAACCTTCAATATCATTTCCTAAATCAACGAACACACCGTATGCTTCAATGTTTGAAACAGTTACTGTAATTGTATCGCCTTCATCAAGTTCGCTCTCAACTTCTGCCCATGGGTCAGACTGAACAGCTTTTATAGATAAAGAAAGATGTCTTTTGTCTTTGTCATAGCCAATAGCTTTAACAATTACTACATCGCCATCTTTATAAAGTTTTGATGGGTTTACTGGACCTTTGTAGCTGATTTCGTTATAGTGAACTAAACCATCAACACCACCAACATCTACGAACATTCCGTAGCTAGTGATTTTTTTGATAGTACCTTCAACTATTGCGCCACTTTCCATTAACTGGTCAATAACTTCTTTTTTCTTTTTTCTCTCTTCGTTGAACAGTTTACGACGAGAAACTATAATTGAGTTTTCTGCAGGATCTATTTTCACAACTTGAGCTTTAATTTTACGACCCACAACATCGTCAGTATCTTTAAATGCTGCTAATGAACGAGGCATAAAGAAAGCAACATCGTCAGCTTCTACAACATAGCCACCACGATTTTTCTTTGTGATGATACCGTCAATAATTAATTCTTCAAAATTATCTTTATGTGCATCAATAAAATCTATAGTTTTTTGTTGCTCCAAAACTTTTCTGTAAGAAATTTTAGGACGCTCATTGTAGTATCCCATAACCATTACTTTTATCTTATCGCCAGTTGCAAATTTTAATGTCCCGTCTTCACCACGGATTTCATCAAGACTTAAAATACCTTCTAGCTTATCGCCTACACCAACTAATGCTCTGTTTTCATCCTCTTGGATTTCAACTATCTCACCCTCTACAATACGACTAGTTTCTTGCTGCTTTTCACTAGCTGCAAACATCTCCGCAAAATTTTCTTCTTCTTCAAATGATTCGTTATCGAACGCCATTACCTATCCTCTGTTACATAAAAATTGCTGAGATTATATCTAATTATTGATTGTTTTTAGATTAATTATATGTAAATATTTTAATAAATATAAAAAAGTTGTAATTATGAAAGGTAAAATTTAGCAGTTATTTTGAATCGAATGAACAACATTTTGTATAATCCAATCAGGCGTAGATGCCCCAGCGCTGATGCCACAAAATGTTTTGTTTACAAACCAAGAGTAATCCAAATCATTTTCATCTTCGATATGATAACTATCATGGCAATTATCTTTAGATATGCTAAAAAGTTGCTTTGTATTGGATGAGTTTTTACCGCCAATAATTATCATAATATCAGCTTTTTTAGAAATTTTTCTCACTGCCTCTTGATTTTCAAAGGTTGCATTACAGATGGTATTAAATACTCGAACTTCTTTATGGCGAGGGATAAGATAGTTTGCAATTTCAAGATAATCTTCAACTCTTCTTGTTGTTTGAGCAACTAAAGCTACTCTTTCACTAAGTTTTAAATTTTCTAACTCTTTTGGTGCAGTAACAACTCGAGCACCATGAATAGCATAGCTTTTAACGCCCTTAATTTCTGGATGTGCTTCATCTCCAAAAATAATAATATCGTATCCAGCTTCGCTCATTTCTTGGCAAATTTGTTGTGGTTTTGTCACATAAGGACAAGTTGCATCCACAACATCCACACGATTATTTTTTAGCTCTGCCAACTCATTCTTAGGAATTCCATGTGTTCGAATAACTGCTTTATCACCAGATTTGAAAGTTTTGTAATCATCTGTAAGAGCAACTTTAAAATCTCTCTCAAGTCTCTCTATCTCTTTTGAGTTATGGATAAGTGGCCCATAAGTAGAAGAGTTTTTATTTTCCTCTGCTATTTTTATAGCTCTTTTTACACCAAAGCAAAAACCGTAATTTTCAGCAAGTTCTATTTTCATAACATTTCTATTTTTGTTATCTTACGAAGCAGTTCAAAAAAGTTTGGAAAAGAGGTGTTGATACAATCAATATCACTTACTTTCATACCACATCTAAGTCCTGCAATGATAAAACTCATAGCGATTCTATGGTCACCGTGACTATCAATAGTAGCAGATTTCAGGACGCCACCTTTTACACTGTACCCATCTGTAAACTCTTCTACTTCAATCCCACATGCCACAAGTCCATTGACAACAGTAGAAATTCTATCACTCTCTTTGACTCTAAGTTCCTCAGCATTTTTAATTACACTTACACCCTCAGCACATGCAAATGCAATGGAAAGAGCTGGAAGTTCATCAATAAGCCACGAAATATTCTCTTCGACTGTAATAGCTTGAAGAGGAGCATATTTAACACTAATATTTCCAATAGGCTCATATTTGTTGTCAGTAATTTCATAACTCATATTTGCACCCATTCGCTCTAACGCCTTAAAAGCTTCGATGCGAGTGACATTAAGCGTGACACCTTCTAAAACAATCTCGGCATGTGGAGTGATAGCGGCTGCCACTGCAAAGAAAAATGCACTCGATGGATCAGCGGGAACTCTTATAATCAAAGGCGATAAAAGCTCTTTCATTGGTGCTATTGTAGTTTTCAGGCCATCGACTTTTATATCCGCACCCATACCGCTGAGCATTCGCTCTGTATGGTCACGAGAGAGTTCTGGTTCTGTATAAGTACAAATTCCATCCGCTCTAAGAGCCGCCAAAATCATGGCACTTTTGACTTGTGCAGAAGCTATTTTGCTCTCATAATGAAATGCTTTAAGTGAAGCTCCACGAATACTCAGCGGTGCTAAATCTCCATCATTTCTACCATCGAGTTTTGCTCCGATATCACGAAGGGGAGCAGTAACTCTTTTCATAGGACGACGACGAAGGTATTCATCACCTGTTAAGATGAAATGTCCTTCTGCAGAACTTAGAAGTCCACAAAAAAGTCTCATTCCAGTTCCAGAATTTCCACAATCAAGTATCTCTGAACTCTCTTTTATGCCATCTGAACTTATTTTTATCGTAATGCCGTCATCTTCAACTTTAGCACCTAAATTTTTTACAATTTCTAAAGTGTTGAGCGTATCTTCCGCTCTTAAAAAGTTTGTGATTTCACTTATTCCACATGCCAACATACTAAACATTGCACTGCGATGAGAAATAGATTTATCAGGTGCTATTTCTGATATTTTAAGAGAAAACTCAGAGCATGGAAAAACTTCTACTTTACTCATCGAAGCCCAATTCCCAACTCTTTATGAAGTGCTTCTAAAATCGAATCCATTGATGAAGTGATATCTTCTTCTTGAAGCGTTTTTTCAACTGACTGAAGCATAAAACGAATCGATAAACTCATATTTTCGCCCAATGATTCATCACTGTATCTATCCACTGGATAAAAATGTATCAACTCTTCACTCGCGCTCTTTTCAATCACTTCTTTTACATTTTCATAACTCATATTTTTAGGCATAAGAAGGCTTAAGTCTCTATAAGAAGCTTGATATTTAGATGTTTTTTTTGCTTTTTTGAGGGCATGTGGAATCTTTGAAAAATCAAGTTCACAAACAAAAGTTACTTCTAAATCATAACTATTTTCTACATTTGGATGCACTCTAAAAAGTTCCCCAACTGCTTCGCCTTGTATCAAAACTTGAGCCGACTGAAAAGTATGTGAAAGAGAGTGTTTTGTCTCATAAGAAGTAAGCTCAAATGCACCAATAATATCAGAAACTTTTTGTGTAAAATAAGCGAAATCTACCTTCTCTGGTTTACCAGCATTGGAGAGTTTTTGATGCTCTTTATCTCCAGAAAATAGAATTGAAAATTTAAGTGATTCCTCTCTTGTTGGAGAAAACACAGAACCGATTTCAAAAAGTTTCACAGACGAATATCCATTTTTTACATTATGTGAAGCTGCCTTTAAAAGTCCTGTTAAAAGTGTAGGTCTTAAAGTATCGAGCGTATTTACAATAGGATTTAAAAGTTCTAACTCTTCTAAAGTTGTAGCAAAGCCATACTCATGAAGAACTTTTTTTTCATCAAAAACAAAATGAACACTCTCAAAAAAACCATTTGCAGCTGCACGATGTCTAAAAATAGATCTTTTTTTATACTCAAAGTAATCATCTTTAAGTCTATTTTTTTCTTTAAATTCAAAAGGTTTTGAAGGGATGTTCTCAATGCCAACTAAACGAACTATCTCTTCTGCAATATCTTGCTTATTGACAATATCATGACGAAAATGTGGAACGGATATAATAAAACCATCTGCTATAGATTTTGAAGTATTAAACCCTAAATTTTTAAAAATTTTTGTTATTTTTACTTTTTCTATATTTGCACCAATAATATCATCGATAGTTTGTTTACTAATACTTACAATCGTATCTTTGTGCGCATATCCATAATCAATACTTCCACTAAAAGTGGATGAATTAGAGTGTGATTCTATTAAATTAACACAGTAAGTAAGCCCGTAATTTAACTCTGGTTCACTTCCTCTTGAAGTTCTATAGTACATTGTGCTAACTTCTACTTTATGTTCCGCCATCTTTTTAGATATAACTTCTGGTTGAATATAACTAGCTTCAAGTAAAACTGTACCTTCATCATAGGTTACTTTTGAACAATCTTCTTGGATAACTCCTACAATTGAAGCTTTTTCTTTGCCCATAATACAAGCAAAACCATTTTCATCTTCACGAAGTTCGAGCTTTGCCATGATGTCATTACCATCACAAAAGTAACCATAATTATAAGCTCGAAGTACCACACCAACACTATGCGTTGCGTATAACAAAATAGATTCAATAGCACTCTTTTTTGTCTCTTGTATCTGAGCTAATCTAAGTTTCATTAAAAATGGAAGTTGTAACTCTTTTAAGTCAAAAGCCTTGTAACGCAGATTTACATTTAACTCTTTTGAATGAGAAAGATTTAATATTCTGCCAATTCCTTTTTTATTTTCATTATCAATTGGTTTATACTCTTTTAAGGCTCTATCAAATGCTGCACTGAGGTCTCTTGCAACACCTCGTATGCTTAAACAGTCACCTCTATTTGCAGTCAGTTCTATCTCTATCAGGACATCGTTTAAAATAGAATTTTCAGAAACTTCTTGACCTAAAAAATACTCGCCAATACTACTGTCAATCTCTAATATGCCATCTTCAAAGCTCTCAAGCCCTATTTCACTCGCCGAACAAATCATTCCCTCAGATGCAACATCACGGAGAACTACAGGTTTAATCACTAAACCATTTGGCATTACAGCACCTATTGTTGCAACAACAACATCAAGCCCTGCTCTCACATTTGAAGCGCCACAAACTATTTGACGAATACATGTTCCTAAATCTACCTGACAAATATTAAGTTTATCTGCATCTGGATGTTTAACGCACTCTAAAACCCTACCAAAAATAATTCTTTTTGGTATAGCATACTGCTGCACTCTATCAACTTCTAAACCAATAGAATTGAGCGTTTCAAGTAAATTTTCTGTTGTTATACCTTTTAAATCTATCCACTCATTTAACCATGTTCTTGTAACTATCATTGAAACTGCTCCAACAATTTAATATCACCCTCAAAAAGAGAGCGAAGATCACCAATTTGATGAATCAGCATCGTAAATCTCTCAACACCAAGCCCAAAAGCATATCCACTTACATGTTCATATTTCACAGCTTCAAATACATTTGGATCTACTATTCCACATCCTAAAACCTCTAACCAACCTGTTTTAGAACAAACGCGGCATCCCTCACCTTTACAAAAAACACACGAAATATCAACCTCTGCCGATGGTTCAGTAAAAGGAAAAAATGATGGACGAAAACGAACTTTTACATCCCCAAACATATACTTTAAAAAATCTTCCAATATATATTTTAAATTTGCAAAAGAGACTTTACCCTCTTCATCAACTAATAATCCCTCAACTTGATGAAACATCGGAGTATGCGTCAAGTCATAATCACGACGAAAAACGGCCCCTGGTGCTATCATACGAATAGGCGGCTTTGTACTCATCATAGTTCTAATTTGAACTGGGGAAGTATGTGTTCTTAGAAGCATTTCATCTTTGAAATAAAAAGTGTCTTGCATATCTCTTGCTGGATGATATTTTGGTAAATTTAGTGCTTCAAAATTATTAAAATCATCTTCTACCATATTTCCAGTTTTAACAGCAAAATTCATCGCAGAAAAATATTCTACAATTCTATCCATAGTTTCCATAACAGGGTGAAGAGCACCTGCTTGACTTTTAGAGCCATACAATGAAACATCGATATATTCTGCTTTGAGAGCTTCTTGTAATTCTAAAGTTTGTAAAATTATTTTTTTAGCACTAAACTCATTCATAAGAGCATTTTTATGTGTATTTAACTCTTTTGCAATTTGTGCTTTTTGATCATCCGTGGCGTTTTTCATCTTAGCAAATTCTTCTGCTAAAACACCTTTTTTACCAAAGACAGAAATGCGAATTTCTTCAAGCTTTTCAACATTCTGTGCCTCTTTTATTGCATCATACCACTCGTTCAAATAGAGTCTCCATAACTATAAAATTTTATTGGGTGATTATAGTCAAAAATAATTTATATATAGCTTCATTAACTGCACTATATTGAAATTTCTATGCTACAATTACTTAAAAACAAGGAAATAATCATGTGTTTATTTTGTAAAATAGTAAAAAAAGAGATACCTTCAAACATCATTTTAGAAGATGAAAACTTCATCGCTTTTCACGATATTAACCCAAAAGCTCCTCTTCATATCTTAGCAATACCTAAAATTCATGTCGATAGTTTTGATGAAGTACCCGCAGAACTTATGCAAGGAATGACAACTTTTATTCAAAATATAGCCAAAGAAACAAGACTCAATGAAAGTGGTTATAGAGTAATTACAAACATTGGTGAAAATGGCGGACAAGAGATAAATCATCTACACTTTCATGTTTTAGGCGGTGCAAAACTCAAATGGGATCATTTTAGTGACGCAGACCCACAAGGTCATTTTTAAACTTTTATCCACTTGTATCGGGCAAAACCTAAAAAAAGCTTTTCTGGTTTTCGCCCCACTCTCTTCGTATCATAAATGAAAATTCATAAGCCACCATCATCAAAATTCCACATGCCAACAAAACCACACTCATCTCTAACATCTTATTTCCTTCTTATTTTTTAAAATAATAGGTAATTTATTTTAGAAATGTTAATTCTATTGCAATTTGTCATGGTTTTTTGATAAAAGAAGGTAAAAAGAGGAATAAACAATTGGCATGTGCAAATCTTGGCATGTGGAATTATATTTCCACATGCCAAGCAAAAAATTTTAAGAGCTTTTTAACTAGGACAGCTCTCTATTTCGCCCATATCTATTTGAGTTCCACCACCAGAAATCATCTTCTCATTTTCACGAATCGTATTTCCATTATGAAGAATTGTGTACGAAATAGTGGTTGTATCACGAATAGTGTTGATTGTTGAGCAGTAAGTCTCGAGTGAAGCCATAACCCATCTTGCAGCTGTTATATCATCTGCGTCTGAGTTGAATTTATAAGTTAAATGAAGCGTATTAAATTTTCTAGGCTGTGTTTCATTTCGTACAACATCGCCATCTATGACTAAATCAGTTACAGTTTTGCCTTGATTTTTTGGTATTAAAATCATGTCAGTTGCACTACATGTAATAATTCCAGCTAAAAAATACTCCACAGGAGAGATTACTGGGCAATCAATTACGAAACTACTTTTCTCAGTTTTCGCCTCAAATTTCATACCATCTTGATGAGAAACAGTTACTTTCATATTTATATCTCCAAAAACTTTTTAAAATATTCTAGTTGCTCTTGCGTTCTAAGTGTCGCCGTTCCACCCTCTGAAGTTCGAGCGTTCATAGAGTTTGTGATAGATAAAAACTGCAATACATCTTCGCTTATTCTGCTGTCAATTGCTTGAAGATATGAGAGTTCTATATCACTTAAATCTATTTTCAGCTCTTCACTTTTTGCAACCGCTTTACCTGTGATAAAGTGTGCTTCACGAAAAGGAATATTGCACTTTTGCACC
This sequence comes from Sulfurimonas sp., assembly GCA_041662265.1. Classification (GTDB taxonomy): domain Bacteria; phylum Campylobacterota; class Campylobacteria; order Campylobacterales; family Sulfurimonadaceae; genus Sulfurimonas. The sequence continues at coordinate 416,398 of JBAZSV010000003.1, read as the reverse complement.
AAATAATCCGCCAAATCTGTTGCACTCAAATGCCCAATTTTAGAAGCTTTTTCCATGTTATGAGGTTTAATCTGCATAGTTTTAATCGCTTCTTTGAGTATCTCTAAAGAAATTTCAGCCGTCTCAACAGCGTCAAAAACACCCTCTTTATCCTCTTGCGTATCTTTGTTATAAGCGAGTGGAAGACCTTTCATAACGGTTAGAAGTCCCATCAAAGAACCATAAACACGCCCAGTTTTTCCGCGAAGAAGTTCTGGAACATCAGGATTTTTCTTTTGTGGCATGATGGAAGAACCCGTAGAGTACTCATCGCTCAGCTCCACAAAACCAAACTCATAACTCGACCACATCACAAGTTCTTCACTGAGTCGTGAAATATGCATCATCATCGTTGCAATATTAAATAAAATTTCTAAGGCAAAATCTCTATCGCTTACCGTGTCCAAACAGTTCACACTTACACCATCAAAACCCAAAAGTTCTGCGGTCATTTTTCTGTCAATGTTGTGTGGAGTTCCAGCGAGTGCTGCACATCCTAAAGGAGAAATATTGTTTCTTTTATGCGAACTCTCAAATCTCTCAATATCTCTTTTAAACATGGACAAATACGCACCCAAATGAAAACCAAAGTTTATCGGTTGCGCATGTTGCAAGTGTGTCATCCCTGGTAAAATCGTATCTGTGTGCTTTGAAGCGACCACTAAAACTTCAGCCATTAAAAGTTTAATCGCATCTACAATCTCTAAATTTTTACGCAAAACATAACGACGAAAATCAACTGCAACTTGGTCATTTCTGCTTCTTGCCGTATGAAGTTTTTTCCCTGCATCGCCGATAATAGCGGTTAAACGCTTTTCAATCGCCATATGCAAATCTTCATCAGAAATTTTCCACTCAAACGCACCTGACTCTATTTCACCCATCACTTGATTCAATCCCTCAGTGATTTGAGAGAACTCTTCTGTTGTTAATATGCCTTGCTTAGTTAGCATTGCGGCATGTGCAAGTGAACCCTCTATATCTTCACGATAGAGTTTTCTATCAAACATGATAGAGGCATTAAAATTATCTAACAGACTCGATGCACTTCCTGAGAAACGACCTGACCACATTTTATTCATGGTTTTTTCCTTAATATTATTTTCTATATTTATTCTATGAGAGTTGATACTCTTTATAAAGCGTATCATCCAAATCCCAAAGACTTCTTTGCTTCAGTGAATCTACAACACTCTGGGTACAATCAACATCATCTGGCCACTCTCTGGCATATTTATCGAGAGGCGTTTTCTTAGTTCCGTCAATTCCTACCATAAGACCTGAGGAAAAAATATCTCTCTGTGCATCAATGTTGTTTGTAACTCTCCAAACAAGCATATAAGCGTTCGATACATCATTTTTAGCTTCATCTACAAACACAACTATTCTTATATTTGTACTTAAATACATCAGTAAATCAAAATACTCTTTTACTGTTTTTGTTTTATTTAACGAGATTACAGTTATAGGATTATTTGTATGTCTCATATATTGTTGTAAATTTACAGCATCAGGAATAAACTCTTTTACTTTTTGAAGCAACTCTTCATCGCCTAAAAGTTGTGGAGGATCAACTTTATACGCACCAGTTGCATCGATACCTAATTTTCCACCTACCAATGTTTCAGGAGAAGAGTGGTCAAGTGCATCTAAAATGCCTTCCGAAATAAACATAGATTTTGGGTTAAATCTGTTGAGTATATAAGTTGTAAGAGCTTTATAGTTGTCAAGTCGTGGAGCATTTTCATCTAAAAAGATTGCATGTTTTACAAAACTCATCTGTCCTGCACCCCAAAATACATGCATAAACTGTTTTGCATGTCCTTTGTAGTGTGGTTGCATTTTTGCAAGAATGAGATTATGAAAACCTCCATTTTCTGGCATGTGGTAATCAATCAAATCGGGTGCAGTTGTTTTAAGTAATGGCAAAAATATTCGCCCCGTTGCCCAACCCATATATTTATCTTCGAGTGGCGGTTTACCAACAACTGTTGCTAAAAAAACTCTCTCTTTTTTCGTTGTAATCGCGCTTACTTTCATAAAAGGATAGGACTCTTTAAGGGTGTAATATCCCGTATGGTCACCAAATGGACCCTCAGTTCTAAACTCATTTGGATCAACCCAACCCTCTATTACATAATCCACATCTTCTGGAATATAAAGTGGTGTTGTAAGAGACTTCACAAGTTTTGCTGGTTCTTTTTTTATAAGCCCGTACATTAGAAGCTCATTTACTCCATAAGGAAGCGGTGCTGTTGCACACCAAGTATAAAGTGGGTCACCACCAATCGCAATACAAACAGGCATTTTTTTACCTGCTTTTTGATACTGGTCATAAAAGTGAGATGAATCTTTATGAATCTGCCAATGCATTCCTAAGTGATTTTTATCATACACTTGAAGTCTGTACATACCAAGATTTACTAACGCACCATCGAGACTTTGCGTATAAACTTGCCCCATTGTGATAAATGGACCACCATCTTGTTCCCAAGTTGTTAAAACTGGAATTTTGTGAAGGTCTATCTCATCTTCAAGATATTTGATTTTTTGACAAGCACCCTCGCCTTTCATGCGTTTTGGAAATATATTTTTTAAAGAAAAAAGCTCACTTGCCATGGAGAGTTTATCTTTAAAACCAACAGGTGGTTTCATGTGCAAAAGTTTTGTTATCTCATCTGCAACGGACTCAATACTTCTTCCAAAAAGAAGTTCACATCGCTTGTATGAACCAAAAACATTCATCAAAACTGGCTCTTCAAACTTTGTACCACTCTTTTTATCTACAACATTAGTAAACAAAAGAGCTTTGCCACCATCTTGTTTTTTCACTTCTGCATACGCTAAATGCGGAATTTCAAGATAAATATCTAACTCGTCTTCTATAATTCTTAATTCGTTCTCTTTTTTTAACAGCTTTATAGTTTTTTGCATTCTAGTGATTCACCATCATCGCTTCAGCTTCAAGAAGTAACTCTCTTGCACCTTTGTTTATAAACTCTTGCGCTATTTCTCTTCCTATAGTTTTATAACTCTCTTCTGAAACTATCTTCGTATCTTCCAAAATCTTAGTACCATTTGGAAGCCCTAGAACTGCTTTTACAATCACAGTACCATTTTCTAAAACACTCGCATTTACACCGATAGGAACATGACATCCACCATTTAACATATCCACAAAATCTCTCTCGATTGTCGTCTCAATTCTGCTAGACTCATCTTCTAATCTTGCAACAATCGCTAAAACTTCAGGGTCATTCACGGCTTCTATTCCTAAAGCACCTTGTCCCATAGATGGAATCATTTCATCAAGTGAAATTGGATAAAAATATTGAACACTTTTTTGAAGTCCAAGTCTATTAATTCCTGCAGCTGCAAGGATAATAGCGTCAAATTCGCCCTCTTTAAGCTTTCTGATTCTCGTATCAACATTTCCTCTTAAATCTTTAATCTTCAAATCTGGGCGTATCTTTTCAATTTGCATACGGCGACGAAGTGAAGATGTACCAACAGTAGCACCTTTTGGCAAAGAGTTTATATTTTCATATTTTTCAGACAAAAGAGCATCTCGCACATCTTGTCTTTTTGTAATTGCTGCTAAAAGTAATCCCTCAGGCATGACAGTTGGAACATCTTTGAGTGAATGCACAGCGATTTGCGCTTCACCTCGAAGCATAGCCTCTTCTAACTCTTTTAAAAAAAGACCTTTTCCACCAATAGCAGCGAGTGGTCTATCTATAATTTTATCTCCTGTTGTCACGATAATATTCAACTCTACTTCTAAGCCTGGGTTTTGCTCTTCTAAAACTGCCTTTATATGATTCGACTGCCAAAGTGCAAGTTGTGAACCCCGTGTTGCTATTATTAATTTTTTCATTTTTTAGTTAGCCTTTTGATATTTCTTTTTTGTTTTATCCATTTTACCATCAAAAAACAGCGTTGGAGTGCCTTGAACCATCATCTCTTCAGCTATTTCCGCATCATGTTTAAATTGATTCATAACGGCAACTGATTTTAAATCTGATTCTTTTATATCTGTTTTCATCTCTTTGTTAAATGCTGCCAGTATTTTATTTATCTCTCTCTCTTTTGGATCTATTTCCACCTTATAGAGATTCAGTACAACATCTTTATTTCCCTTTAATTCAGCAGCAACTGCAGCAAGTGAGAGTTCTACCGCTGCGGGATGAAGTGAAGCAAGTGGAAAGTGAAAATAATAAACTGCAAACTTAGTAGGTTCTTTTCTCATCTCTTCTATAGCTTTAGGAACAAAATCTCTACAAAATGGGCATAATGGGTCAGAAAAAATTACCACTTTATGTTTTGCATCTGCATTCCCATAGATAAGATTCTCTTTTTTATAGTACTCATCTTTAAACGATGGTGCAACTAAATCTTTTAAATCATTTCCAGTATTGATATCTGTTAGCTCTTTAGTAATGATAGTTCCATTTGTAAACCAAATCATTTTTTGTTTAATATTTTTATTTTCTGGTTGCGCTTTAACGGTTGCATCTATTTTCACTATAACAGCATCCCAACCTTTTAGCTCTTCAATAGCCACTTTATCTACCACGCTTACTTTTAATGAGATGATATTTGGATTGCTTTTAAAGGACTCCTCTAAAAACTTCTCGACACTTTTATTTTGCGAACTTGCAAAAAGTAAACTATTTAATAGAAGCGTTGTCGCTAATAATTTCAACATCAATAACATTTGAATCCTTTTTTGTATGAGTTTGTCCAAAATTTGTTTTGCAATTTCCTGATTTTACATTATAACGGTTAACAAGCATAGCGGTAAAAACACTAAACTGCATCAATGCGCCGATAATATCTGTTAAAAATCCAGGAATTATGAGTAAAATAGCACCAAAAACTGTAAACAGATTTAGGCTTTGAAACTGCTCTAAATCTATACAATCATAAGCGACTGCTGTGATGTTTTCAACTAAAGTTTTTCTAAAATTAAGAAGTATCATTATACCAACAACAGCACTGCCAACTATCTCAAGAAAAGTCATCACACTACCGATGGCTGATGAAATGCTAACAGATACCAATACTTCTAAAAAAAGATAAACTAAAAAGTAAAGCATCTTAGAGAAGCCTCATAATTTCATCAAATACTTCATCTTTATTTACAGAGATACTCTCTTTTGTTTTTCTATCAAATATCTGTACTAAGCCATTTTCTAGCTCTTTTCCGATGATAATTGTGTATGGAAAACCTATGAGTTCGGCATCATTCATTTTAAAACCAAATCGCTCTTTTCTATCATCGAGTATTACTTCCACATGCCGTGCTTGAAGTTTTTCATAAAGCTCTTCACCTAAAGCATTTTGTGCTTCATCTTTAATGTTTGAAATCATAATATTAACCATATAAGGCGCTGTCTCTTTTGTCCAGATACACCCTTTTTCATCATGGTGTTGCTCTATCACAGCGGCTACAAGACGGCTCACACCCATCCCGTAAGTTCCCATTACAAAAGGTTGCGCTTTTCCATTTTCATCTAAAAATTCTGCTTTGAGTGCGCTCGAATAAGTCGTACCTAATTTAAAAATATGCCCAACTTCAATTCCTTTCGTAAATGAGAGTTTTCCATTACAATAAGGACAACTATCTCCCTCATTTACCGCTGCAATATCTGCAAAATAGGCTTGACCTAAAACTGACATATCCACATTTACAAAGTGATAATCCTCTTCATTTGCTCCACAAATCATACTTTTGGCATCTTTTAAATCATTGTCTATCACATGTTTTGCTTTGTCTTGGTCGAGTGGCCCGATAAAACCTGCAATAAGACCTAATTCACGAAGCTCATCTTCACTCACATCTACAATATCTAAAGCGCCTGTCGCATTTTGCGCTTTGACTTCTTGAAGCGTGTCGCATCCTCTTATAAAGAAAAGTACTATCTCGCTATCCTCTTCATAAACAGCTCTTTTTGCAACACACTTCATCGTGTAGTAGCCATCGACTTTAAAAAAGTTTTCTAAGTCTTCTATTGTTTTTATATTTGGTGTTTTAAATTTGTTAAATTCCGCTACTGGAGCTTCTGGAATGTTTGCCCTGCCTGAGCGTTTTGCCGCTTCAACATTTGCACCATACTCACATTTACTACAAACGGCGATAGTATCTTCGCCACTTCCAGCTATTACCATAAGCTCTTTTGAGCCACTTCCGCCGATTGCACCGCTATCAGCTTCAACGATTCTAAAATCAAGACCAAGCCTTGTTAAAATCTTTTTATAAGCCGCTTCCATCGCATCAAATTCTCTGTCCATATCTTCTATAGAAGCATGAAAACTATAGCCATCTTTCATGATAAATTCACGACCACGCATAAGTCCGAACCTAGGTCTTGCCTCATCACGAAACTTCGTTTTTATCTGATAAAGATTGATTGGAAGCTGTTTGTAACTCGTAATACGGTTACGAACCAAATCCACCATCATCTCTTCATGGGTTGGCCCTAAAACAAAAAGATTCTCTTTTCTATCACGAAATCGCAAAAGCTCTTTTCCGAACTTCTCGATGCGTCCGCTCTCTTGCCAAAGAGTTGCTGGAGTTACGAAGCTTAGTTCCACTTCCTCTGCACCCGCTTTTGCCATCTCTTCATTGATAATATTTTCAATTTTTTTAATAACTTTTTTTGCCAAAGGCATATAACTATAAAGTCCACTTGCCACTTGAGAGATAAAACCCGCACGGGAAAGGTAAATATGACTTGCTAATGAAGCATCTGAGGGTGCTTCTTTTGTTGTTGGTATAAACGCTCTACTTCTTCTCATTTTTGTCCTTTTAACATGCGTTCGCACTTATATTCATCTAAAACACTTTTATTATTATCTTTTTGAACCAAAAACTGCAACGCTCCCGTTATCATGTCTGATTTTGACTCGGAAGAGACACTTCGCATTTTATAAGTCATATCGTGTAAAAATCTTTTTAACACTTGCTCACACATTTTATGCACTTGTGCCTCATACTCTTTTGGAATATACCCATTTTTCATCACTCTTTTACTCTCAGCTTCTGCTGCAAGTGAAGCTTTTTGATAGATTTCTTTTATCATAGGTTCAATATCTAAGGTGTTGAGCCACTCAAAAAACTCAACAACAGCACGACCAATAATTCCATGCGCTGCTCTCGCACTCTCTTCACGAATACCAATATTTTCACTTACTATAGTTTTTAAGTCATCAATTGCATAAAGATTTATTTTCTCGCCATGTGTACAATGAATATCTCTTGGAAGTGCCATATCAAACCAATATCTCTCAAAATCACAAGACTTTATAATTTCATCCGTTATGATAGGTTTAGGTGCAGAGGTGGCTGTAAAAAGAATTTCAAACTCATTTATGGCATGTGGAAGTTCTTCAAAATCAAGTACTTTTGCACCACAACTTTCGGCTAGAGTAAAAGCTTTTTCTTTGGTTCTGTTCATTATATAAACATCAGCACCATTTGAAATCAAATGTTTTGCAGTTATCTCAGACATCTCTCCAACACCAATAACTAAAGCTTTTTTACCATGTAAATCATGTACGAGTGATTTGAGATTTGAAACTGCAACACTTGCAATGGAGACTGGTTTAGAAGAAATATCTGTTGCATTTCTTACTTTTGCCGCACATTTAAAAGCATTGTGCATGGCACGAGCGAGTTTTTGACCGCTAAATCCACTATCATAAGAGAACCTAAACGCATCTTTGAGCTGACCCGCGATTTGAGTTTCGCCTACAACCATAGAATCGAGCGAAGAAGCAACACTAAAAAGATGATGAATCGCACTGCTATCATCATAAATATCCGCTCTGCCCTCAAGCTCATCTATGCTGATTCCAGCCCTTTGGTTCAGCATTTCAAAGATGTGCTGGGTTGCCTTTGCTATATCGCTGCAACTGCAAAAAACTTCCATTCTATTACATGTGGAAATCAATATAACTTCATTGATAAATTCACTACTGTTTAACTTTGTCAAACATCCTTTGAGATGCGCATCATCTGGGTACGATAATTTTTCTCGTATTTCCAGTGTAGAATTTTTGTGTGAGAAACTTATATTTAAGTAGTGCATTAATAACTTCTTTCTATCATAGTTTGTAAAATTTGTACTAATTCTTCATCGTCTTGCATCACTTGCATCGCCTCATTTGAAAGTTTAGTCGCAAGAGCAAATGATTTTTCTACACATGCAAATTCACTCATTTTTTGTTTTATCCACATGCCATCATTTTGGCTGAGTGGCTTGGCATGTGCATTTACCAATCTTTGCTTATCTTCGGAATCTAAAGCCTCATAAAGATAAATGTAAGGAAGTGTGCATTTTCCCTCTACAAAGTCATTCATAGCAGGTTTTCCAAGTGTTTTTTCGTCCGCTGTAATATCTAAGATATCATCAATTATCTGAAAAGAAAGCCCAAGATTTCGTCCATAAATTCCATGTTTTTGTGCATCTTTTCCTGCTAAGAGAGCCGACCCAATCGCAGCAGCTTCTATAAGCGTTGCAGTTTTGAGATAAAGCATTTCAAGATATTTAGCTTCATCGCTGTTAAACGCTTCTGCCATTTTCACATCTTGCATTTCGCCTTTGCTGAGAGCCGTGACCGAAGATGAAACAACTTTTGCAATCTCTCTATCAAACGCAACAAGCTCACTAAAAGCTTTGGAATAGAGAATATCACCAAGCATAACAGCGGTTTTACTTCCATCCGTTGCATTGACCGAGGCTACACCTCTTCTCATATGAGATTCGTCTATAACATCATCGTGAAGTAAACTTGCTCCGTGGATTAGTTCTACTATGGCAGCTAAAAGTGGGGCTTTTTCATGGTTTGGTGCTATTTTTAAAATGAGTTTTGCACGAAGTCTTTTGCCACCGCTGAGCATACCAAAAAGACGACTGACTTCATCGTAGTCAATCTCTTGTATCAATCTCTCTATTTCATGCTCAACTCTTTGCATTCATCCCTCTTTGGCTATTTTTCTAAATATTTTAAATTTATTTCTTCGCTCTTGTCAGCTAAATATATTTCAAAAAGAGCTGTATGCGTTACATAATCAAACTCTTTAAATTGAACCAATATATAAGAAGAGTCATAATCATTCGCTTTAGGTTTTAACAAAACTCTAAAACTTCTATTTTTATTTTTCAAATAAAGCACATTTTGTGCAACAATTTTATCATAAGAACGAAACAGGACTAAGCCTTCGTTATGATAAAGTGTCCATCTAAATTTAAAAATTTTTTCAACTGAGCCATATTTTACAAGAATTTTCTTTTGCTCATCCTTTTTTAGAGAAATTTTTTGTACATCTCTAAATTCATCTGCAAAAGTAGCACTCAAACTGACTGCTAAAATCAAAATAACTTGTAAAAATAATTTCAAAATATCAACTATTCACTTTGAGAAAGAACAGCGCCCATAAGCTCAACATATAAACTTTTAGCTTTTGTATCGACATCACTCTGATTTGAAATTGTAAATCTTCTTACTTCTTTCTCAATATCATCTCCCACATGCCGTGATAGCATCAACTCCATCGCCGCAACTTTATCTATAAAATTTTCTAACTCTTGCCTTACAATGTCATTATTTGCATTAAACACAACATCCATAAACTTACTTTTTGGTGAACCCATAAATATATCATCTTCGTCTTCAAATATTCCGTACATTATTGTTCCTAATTTATATTTTTGAGATTATAGCATCTCTCTAAGTGTGTGAACTTAAAATGGCACATTGACTTGTTTATTTGAAATAGTTAGAATTTTATCGTGAGTGCAAATCTATTCTGTAAGTTCTATGGAGCGACAAACTAAGGTCGAGGGATTAATTACCCCTCGACCTTTTTTTTTGTCCTTATCCCCGAAAATTATTGATTACTTCACTATCTGCGTTCCAACTCCTGCAGATGTGAAAAGCTCCAACAGCATAGAGTGCTCTACTCTTCCATCGATGATATGTGCTTTTTGAACTCCGCCCTCAATTGCTTCTAAACATGCATCGACTTTTGGTACCATTCCGCCGTGGATTGTTCCGTTGGCTTTGAGTGCTTCAACTTCGGCTTTTGTGAGTGTTTCTAAAAGCACTTTGTCGTTATCTAAAACACCTGCTGTGTCTGTTAAAAATATAATCTTATTTGCACCGATTGCTTTTGCAACATACGAAGCACAAAGGTCTGCGTTGATGTTGTATCCAGGATGTCCCATCTCTTCTCCAGCGGCAATTGGAGCGATAACTGGGATAAATTTCTCATGGATAAGATTTGCAATAACTTCCGCTTTTACATTTGTAATATTTCCTGTAAGTCCCCATTTTGCGAACTCTTTGGCTTTTGCAGTTACAAAATGTGCATCTTTTCCGCTGATTCCGATAGCTTTCGCACCGTGAGAATTCAAAAGTGAAGTGATTTCTTTGTTTATTTCGCCACTGAGAACCATCTCAACGATACGCATAACCTCTTTTGAAGTGACTCTTTGCCCGTCGATAAACTTGCTCTCGATGCTCAATGCTTCAAGCATTTCATTGATTTGTCTGCCGCCACCATGGACGATAACGGGCTTGATTCCCACCAAATACATAAGTAAAATATCTTGTGCGAACTTCTCTTTGAGCTGTGGAGATTCTTGCGCTGAACCACCGTACTTTATTACAACTATCTCATTTCTAAACTCTTTTATAAATGGTAAAGCTTCTAGGAGCGTTTTTACTGTTTCAATCTTTTTTTGCACTGTTTGCCTCTCTATATTTATTTATAATATCAAAAACTTTTTGTTCCACTTCCACATGCAGGTCTAAAAGCGACAAGGGAAGCTGAAATGACTCTACTTTTACGAAATCTTTGTAAGTTACTAAAAGAGAATCTGATTTATCTCTCTCTAAAATTGCCACCAACTCTTCTTTTAAAAATGCGTGATGGTCTTCAAAATAATTTTTACTCACCACTTCTGGCAAAAATGCATCGAGTCTCGAAGGTCTTGCTATGGCAGTTAAAAGCGACATTTTAGCACTTTTATTTTTAAGTTCCACTGCTCTTTTAAAATCGATTCCCTCTTGCAAAACAACCGCTTTTTTTCGACTCCAGAGTCGCTCTCTGTAGGCTCCTGATGGAAGACAACGGCTATTTTCACTACGCACTTCTATGAGAAAATCAAATTTTTTTATCTCATGTTTGGAGTACGCATCATCTAAAAAAACTATCTTCGCACCTAACTCTTTGGCTTTTAAAATTCCCTCTTTTCTCTCTTCACTCACAATGACTATGGCATGTGGAACTTTATGCGCGTAAATCATCGCTTCATCTCCGCTCACGCTCACATCACATAAAATATTTTGACCATCTTTTACAACATAAAGTCCACGACTCTCTCTGCCATATCCACGCAAAATGATTGCAACATTTTCATATCCACATGCCAAGGCTGTGACGAGTGGAGTTTTACCACTTCCGCCCACAGTGAGGTTTCCAACACTTATGATGTCGATACCAAAATCTTGAGGTGTTTTGCTTTTGAAGCGAAGATACATGATGAAACAGTAGAAATAACTCAGAGGAAGAAGCAAAAAAGAGACTATTTTTTGCAATAGATTTGGGTTGTAGAAATACTCTTCAACCCAAAATACGAAAGCTTTTTTCAAAAATCAGACTCTTGTTTTTGCTATCTTTTTGATTTTTTCACAAACATATTTCACTTCCGCATCGCTCATACTTGGATAAATTGGAAGGGATAAAACTTGTTGATATTTTCTGAGTGCAACGGGAAAATCATTCACACGCAGAGAATATTTGGTTTTATAGTATGCAAGAAGATGCAGTGGAATATAGTGAAGTCCCGCATGAATTTGCGCATTTTTCAACTCAACTGCAAATGAATCACGATTTTTATCTATTTTGATTATATACAAAGAGAAGGGATGTTCTTTGTTTGTAGTGTCTGGTATGGTTATGTGAGGAACCGATTCTAAGGCTTCATTGTACATTTTTGCTATTGCTTGTTGTCTTGCGATATTTTTATCTTGAGATTTTATTTGCGCACGAATATAGGCTGCATTTAACTGACTCATTGAGTAGTCATTGCCAATATCCACAACCTCATAAATGTACTCAAGAGAGTCTTCATCTTTTACAATTCCATGGTTATGTAAAAGTTTCGCTCTTTGGATAATTTCTGCGTCGTTTGTAACAAGCATTCCACCGTTACAAACATTTTGTCTTAAGTGCGATGAGAAGCTAAAACAAGTGATATCCGCACCCGTTGCACCGATTTTTTTGCCCTTGTATGTAGCACCCAAAGCATCACAAGCATCTTCAACAATTTTGACATGATAAATTTTTGCGATAGAGTAGAGTCTCTCCAAATCAACTGGATTTCCTGCCATGTGCGTGACAATAACCGCCTTGAGTTTTTTCGTTTGGTTATCTTCCAAATACGCTTCTAAAAGGTCTAAATTTATGTTGTAACTAGTTGCGTCAATATCTATAAAAACAGGTTCAGCATCAAAATGACGCACAACTTCTGGCACATTTGGATACGCATTGACAGAACAAAGAACTTTATCGCCTCGCTTTAAATCAAGTGCTAACATCGCTAAGTGAAGAGCAGAAGTTCCATGAGAAGTTGAAAGAGCGTATTTTGCACCCACATACGAAGCAAATTCCTCTTCAAGTTCTTCAACTTGATTTGCATCCTCACCGTCTAAAACATCACTTACATTTGAGTGTTCTTCGCGTCCGCTCTCATATTTATAAAATGGAATATTCATCTTTTTTTCTCCTTAATTTTATTTTATTGCTCTCGTTTTCTCGTTCCCATCGTCCTCGATGGGAATGCATACAAAGTTACAACTTGCAATATACACTCCCAAGCTGGAGCTTAGGAGCGAGTTATTTTTTTAAAGTCTAATATCTCTTGGATAGTTAAAATCATGGTTTATCGTTCTTGAAGTCAGCTTCGCAATCAGTGGCATTTTTCGCTTAAACTGATTACGAAAAATTCTCTCTATAATCATATCAAACATCTGAGCATCCACACCTTTTGCAATGATTTCATCTCTGCTTAATCGCTCTTCAACATAAAGTTTTAACGCCTCATCAAGCTGTGCATAAGTGTAACCTAAATCTGCCTCATCACTCTGTCCATCCCACAAATCCGCCGATGGAGCTTTGTGGATGATGCTTTTTGTGATGTTGAGATACTCCGCCAACGCATACACTTCACTCTTGTACAAATCGCCGATGGGGTTCAACGCACTCGCCAAATCTCCATAAAGCGTTCCATATCCGAGCATCAATTCACTCTTGTTACTCGTACCTAAAACAAGGGCATTTTCTCTAGCTGAAATATCAAATAGCGTCGCCATTCGCATCCGTGCAGAAAAGTTTCCTCTTCTTAAGTTATCCATATCAGGATTTAACTCTTCATAGGCTCGAAGCATCGGTTCTATCGAAGCCGTGATTGCTCGTAACCCAAACTCAGAACAAAGCGCATCTGCATCATGAAGTGAATTTAAAGACGAGTAATGCGACGGCATTTTTACACATAAAAGGTCATCACCAAAAACTTTATGAGCCAAAACCGCCACAACAGCAGAATCAATCCCACCACTCAAACCAATCACAACTTTATTGATACCAGTTTTTCTCACTTCATCATCTAAAAATCGTTGCAAATAATCTGAAATTTGTCCGTATTTACTCATATTTTTTATCTAACCTTTAAAATTCTTTAACAAAAAATATTATAACTAAGTTTGGTAACAATTAAATATGAAGGTTTAAAAAATTATTTGTAAATTCTAGCAAACTTCCCTCTTCGCCATAAAATTTAACTCTTGACAACTAAACCCCGCCTCTTTTCTGGCATGTGTATTTAAATTTCTAGCTCTTAGAAAACCTTGCGGATAGTATTTGTCTATGATTTCAAAATAAATATCCGTACTTTTGCCCTGAGTTCCACATGCCCAACTAAACCAAATATCGCCTTTTTTTACATGCTCTATCTCTTCGTGCAAAATTATTTTTAGAGCAGCTGCAAGTTTTTCTAGCATCTCATTTTTTGGAAGTCTTTTTAGTTTTTCGAGTATCATCGGGGTTGCGTCTAGTCCGTTTGCTTCTAAGTATCTTGGCACAACCGCCATTCTCTCTATCAACGTTTGCGTTCGCTGACTTGCTTCAAAAAGAGCGTTATGCACTTCGATAGCACCATACTCTGCACCGAGTTCATTGAGCAACTTCTCTAACATCAAAAAGTGTCTCACTTCATCGTCTGCTACTTCCAACCAATCATCGTAATACTGCTTCGGCATGTGGGAAAATCTATACGCAGCATCCAGAGCTAAATCAATCGCTGAATACTCTATATGAAGAATGGCATGAAGCAAAATTATCTGCCCCTCTTTTGTTGTTAAGTTGCTTCTTCTAGGAACATCTTGAGGATTTACAATGCGGCATGTGGAACTATAAGATGGCTCACTAAACTCTTTTGCTTTATACGCTTTTTCAAATTCCACATGCCCCTTTTTATAGGCATCATAAAAAGTTTCAAACGCTTTAATCTTAGCTTTTGGGTTTTGTAATTCTAAAATTAACTCTAATTCTTGATAAAAATTCATAAAGATATGATAATCCAAATAAGATATAATCACACTAAAAAAGGGCTAAAATGAAGATAAAAGTGCAACCAATGGGTGTTTATCAGACAAACTGCTACATTGTCACGGTGGATGGCAAAGATTTCATCATCGACCCTGGTGTCAATGCTACAGAATGGGTGATAAATAATGTAACAAATCCCGTCGCTATTTTAAACACACATGGACATTTTGACCATGTTTGGAGCAATGCAGAACTTCAAGAAAAACTCAAAATCCCTCTTTACACGCCCAAAGGCGATGTGATGATGCTTCGTGATAGTAGCTGGATGCCAGATTTGCCACCTTCAACACCTGATTATGAAGTTGAAGGAGATGCAGAACTTGATTTTGATGGTGTGAAAGTCAAATTTCGCCATTTTCCAGGGCATTGTCAAGGGTGTTCTACCATAGAGATAGGAAATGCAATGTTTAGTGGAGACTTTATCTTTGATCGTTCTATCGGGCGAACTGACTTTCCTTACTCGAGTCCTGAGGATATGAAAAAGAGTTTAGAAAAGTTTAAAAAGCTTGATTTTGATAAAATTATTTATCCTGGACATGGTGGAACAACGACCATAAAACAAGAACAACAACACGCAGATTATTTCATAAACAGCTTATAAAGGAAAAAAATGAAAGACCATTTTAAAGAAAAATCTCAAACTTGGGACGAAGAGAGCGTGAGAGTAGATGGTGCAAAAAATATTGCACATGCCATACATGCGACCATTCCTCTCACAAAAGAGATGGAAATTATGGATTTTGGTGTTGGGACTGGACTTTTAGGTTTTGAGATAGCAAAACTTACTAAAAAAGTTTACGGTGTTGATATATCGCCTAGCATGATAGAAAAACTTATAGAAAAAAACAGACCAGAGCTTCACATAGAAACTTTTTGTCAAGACATTATCAAAGAGCCATTATCGCAATCGTTTGATGGGATTATTAGCTCAATGACTCTGCACCACATTGAAAATTTAGAAGAGTTTTTTACAACTATCTACAAAAATATAAAGGAAAATGGTTTTATAGCTATCGCCGATTTAGAGAGTGAAGATGGAACTTTTCACTCTGACAATAGCGATGTTTTTCACTTTGGATTTGATGAAAAAGAGTTATGCCGCATTGTGTCGGCATGTGGATTTCAAGATATAAAGTTTAAACATATAAATACAATCAACAAGCCAGAAAAAAATTACGGGATATTTTTACTGACTGCTAAAAAATAGATGACCCTACTTAATCTTCTTGTGATTCTTTCGCGTCAAGAAGGTTAAGCTTTAACACATGTCTTTCAGTAATAACAGTTTTAAATTCTCCCTCAAAAACTTTTATATCCAAAACAAATGCTTCAACATGAACATTTCTTTTTCTTCCCTCTTTATGGCGAACTCGAGCTATAACATGCACAATATCGCGGACTTTTACAGGCGACAAGAATTGAACATCACTTCCGACTAGAACAACATTTTTTTCATTTACAGCAACCATAGCAGCATAATCCGCTGCACCAAATATAAAACCACCATGAACCAAACCAATTTCATCCGCAACCATATCATCAGTAGTTCTGAGTGAAATTTCAACATATCCTTGTTCTAGCTTTATAATTTCCCCACATAAATCTTGATTAATTCTTTGATGTGTTTGCAAATAAACCTTACCCGCTTCATGTTCTCTATAATCATCGAGTTCTAAATCATCGTGCATCTCATTCTTTTGACTCATTTTTTATCCTTAGTTAATTTTACATAAACTCTTGCAGGGGCTGGATAGCCCTCTACTGTTTTACTAGAGTCATTTGGATCTAAAAAATCTTCCAACGATTGCCCCTCAATCCACGAAGTTTTTCTCTGCTCATTTGCATCGGTTACAGAAGTCTCTAAAACTTCAAAACCCTCAAATCCCGCTCTCTTGCACCAATTTTTTAAAGCTCCAACCGTTGGTACAAAGTAAATATTTGGTATCTTGGAGTAGGAGGATTCAGGGCATAAACACATCTCGCCCTCGCCCTCAATATAAAAAGTATCGAGGATTACCTCGCCCCCATTTTCTAAGCCCTTAAAAAGTGATTTGAGCATCGCCACAGGGTCACTTCGATGGTAAAGCACCCCCAGACAAAAAATAACATCAAACTTCTCTTCATAAAACTCTAAATGCTCCACGCCCAAAAGCTCATACACAATATCACTTTTTACAAAATGATTGATAAAATCAAACTGTGTTTTGTAGAGTGCAGATGGGTCAAAACCAACTAAAGATTTCGGTGCATCCTCTTGCATTCTAAAAAGATAGTAACCATTGTTACACCCTATATCGGCAACTTTTTTGTCTTTTAAATCAAAATGTTTGCGTAGAAGGTTATATTTGATATTGCTCTTCCACTCTGTATCTATAAAAGTGTTACAAACCTCAAAAGGACCTTTTCTCCAAGGCATCATAAGTTTTGCAACTTCATATATGTGTGCTTCATCTTCAGAGTCACCACTTATCTTCACGATATCACCAAGTTCCACATGCCAAGTTCCACATGCCAAGGAGTCAAGCGCCTCACGAAGTGGAGCAATATTTTTCCAACTCATCCATTTTTGACGAGCTTCTCTTATTTCATTTAAGTTCATTTTATTCTTTATCTATGTAAATTTGACTACAATTGTATCCTAAAAATAGTATTAGGAAATTGTATGAGATTAGAAAAAAAAGCCACCGTTGTATCAACATCCGTCGCTGGAGTATTGGTGTTGATGAAAATGACGGTTGGAATTTTTAGCGGTTCTATTGCAGTTCTTGCCTCTGCAATTGACTCTTTTTTAGATTTGTCAGTTTCACTTTTTAACTACTTTGCACTCAACAACGCGGAAAAAGACCCTGACGAGTTATTTCATTTTGGAAGAAGCAAACTAGAACCTCTCGCTGCGGTTGTAGAAGGAACAATAATCTCCTTTTCTGCTTTGTTTGTTCTCTATGAAGCGCTTCAAAAATTCGTCCACAACAGTCCTATGGAACATATAAGCGAAAGTGTTACGGTTATGATAGCGTCTTTTATCATTACATCATGTTTAGTTTTCTTTTTAAATTATGTCGCTAAAAAAACAAAAAATATGGTTATAAAAGCAGATGCACTTCACTATAAAACTGACCTTTTCTCAAACGGCTCGATTCTTATAGCCCTCGCACTTATCTCTTACACGGGAGAGCAACTAATTGACCCTATTTTAGGTATTGGGATTGCACTTTATATGATTTACTCTTCTATTC
Source organism: Sulfurimonas sp. (assembly GCA_041662265.1). Classification (GTDB taxonomy): domain Bacteria; phylum Campylobacterota; class Campylobacteria; order Campylobacterales; family Sulfurimonadaceae; genus Sulfurimonas. The sequence continues at coordinate 398,446 of JBAZSV010000003.1, read as the reverse complement.
CTATCATCAAAGAGGGTGTTTTGATGCTTCTTGATGCGGCTATACCTGAAGAAGATATACAAAAAATACAAAAAGTTATAGAAGAAGAACCAGAGATTACAACTTACCATGATTTAAAAACTAGAGAAGCTGGTTCTCATATCTTCATAACAGTTCATACGGTTTTTCATATTAAAATATCTCTCTATGACGCACATTTAATTTCTGATAGAGTTGAGGCAAAATTAAAAAAGATATTTGAACATAAAAAAACGCACATCCTCATCCATATGGATCCGTATGATGACTCGGTTATAAATAAAATAGAAGATATTTATTAGTTTGCCTTAACTTAATATACACTATAATTTTCCAAATCAATTTGGAGAATCTCTATGAAACTACTCAAATCCATCACACTTCTAAGCCTCTGTGCTTCAATCTTACTTGCAGCACCCAAAGAAGAAAAAGTTGAAACACCTGCTGAACTACAAAAAACAGAACTACAAAAAACCATCGAAATTGGCGAGTCCACTTCAAAATTACTCATCCAAACGCTTGGAAAAAACCTCAAAGAACACATGTCAAAAGGCGATGTTATGGGTGCGCTCAAATTTTGTTCCGACAAAGCCTATGCACTGACAGGTGAAGTCAATAGCCAACTTCCACATGGCGTAACTTCAAAACGAATAAGCCTAAAAAACCGCAATCCAGCCAATGCACCAAAAGAAAATGAAGCAAAAATCTTAGAATCCTTTGAATCTTTACGAGACCTTAATGTCGCTATGCCAGAATATCTTGTAGAAAAAGTGGCAAACAAAACATATAAATTTTACAAACCTATCATGATTGCAGATAACGCATGTCTCGAATGCCACGGCAAAGTTTCTAAAGATATTGATTTACAAAGAGAAATAACAAGGGTGTATCCGCTCGATAAAGCAGTAGATTATAAGTTAAATGATTTAAGAGGCGCGGTTGTTGTTACTATAACGCATGAGTGATTTAGTAATTATGTGTGGCATGTGGAAAATTCCACATGTGCTGTGAGCAAAGCGAGGAAATACCCTTGGGGTACCACGCTTTCAACTATTTTGCAAACACCACCGTTCTCCTTTCACGGATGACATTTACTTTAATTTTAAGTTTTAATAAACCTCTTTTCTATGCGCAATCCTGATAACTGTGATAAGTAAAATATAGTTTTCTTTTAAATAAATTATTCTATAGTTTCCTGCACGCTTTCTAAACTTGCCTTTGTGTGTACCTTTTAGAGCTTTGTCGCCAGTAAAAATGCCCTTTTCCAACTCTTTGATTTTGTCAAAAATAGATTGCTGATTTTCTTTATCAATTTTTTGCAACTCTTTTAAAGCATATTTTGCAACTATGATTTTAAACATTATTTAAGCCAAGCTTTTGTGCAACTTGTTCAAGTGAAAAAACTTCTACGCTTCCCTTTTTTACTTCATCAATTCTTTTATCTGAAATCATCTCATCGAGTGTATCAAAATAAGTACTCACCGCTTTTTCTATAAGATAAGTTCGACTTCTATCTAACTCCTGAGCATAACTATCCAAATCATTCAGCAGTGATTCTTCAAGCCTGATGTTAATCGCTTTTTTCATAATGTATATCCTTGTACTTTATTGTAGATACATTTTACTACAGACGGTTTTGTTTGTCAAGAATTGGTATCAAAAAAGAAAAAATTATTTCCACATGCCAAGGTTTTAAATCTACTATCTATTTATCTTGCCATTTAAAAATTTCTAAAAATTTTATCTCTGTTTGCTCAATTTTATAGGTTATGGTATAGCCTTGGAATACCATATCTCTATAGGTTTCATCACTGCTATAAAATGATTTTTTATACATTTTTGAATTATTTGGAATTTGCTCTATATGGGTTATAAGTTTTAATTTAAAGGTTTTAGCAGCTGATTTTTTATCTAGAGTTATATAGCTAAGTATATTTTTAAGTGATTTTACAAAATACTCTTCATAAACTATTTTCATAAAGAATCCATATAACTCTCTATCTCTTTTTTAAATGCATCATGGTCTATATATTTGGCATTTTTTTCTGCTTCAAAAACTCTTTTTTTTGCCTCATTTATATCACTCACTACAAAAGACGGAATATCTTCAACAAATTTAAGTTCATTCGACGGAAATGTTTGAAACAGAGAAACTACCTGTGCATATATGTTATCTGAAACACTCAATTTTATTGTATGCATAAAACACCCCTCTAATCAATCTTTTTATACTGCGATTATAACATTCTTTAATAAAAATATTTTGAGTTGCCGTATTTAGTTTTAGTTGGATCAAAAGGCTTGAAAAACTAGAAACAAATGACAAAGAGACAACAAAACTACTTCAAAAAGTGGTGCAAGTAGTTTCAAGTATGCAGAGTATCCATGATGAAGCTAAAGAGGGAACGAAGAAAATATGGTTTGTGTGATTTTTTATAAAAATTTTTATAGAATATTTTTAAGTTTTTTGGCTATAAAAAGAGGTCAAATCCCTAAATTTTATCAATATTTAAAATTACTAGCTATATATTTACTAAGATTATCTAGTTCACTTTTTGCACTAAGTTTCCCAAGTGCATAGGCATAAATTGATAAAAACTCCAAATCATTTTTATTTTTTTCAAATAACTCTTTAATCATACTAATATATTTTTTATTGCCGACTCTACCTACAGCGTGTACGAATTCAAATGGATATATTGTGTGTATTTTTGAAACTTCTTCTTGTTGATTGATTATAAAATTTTCTATTAATCTTGCTTTCCAATATTCTTTATCTGTTTTTTCAAGAATAAGAATTATATTTTCTAATTCAAGTCTTACAGATGAATAAATAATTGCTTTAAGAGCCTCTTCCTCTTTTTTATCTAAATAAAGTTCAAAAAGTAAATTTATTTGAGTTCTTGTAAGTAGATTATTACATATAGATTTATATGCTATTTTTCTTCCAGTTTTTCTTGTAGAGTTAATGAAAATATCAAAATATTTGTGCGTTAAATGTGACGGCAAATACACAATTAATCGTCTAATAAAATTTTCAAATTTTGTCTTATCCTTAGCAGTCAAATTTTTGTATTTACTTATTAATTTATCTATAGAATAAATAAGCAAAATATAGTCATCGTTGGATAGTTTTATTTCATTTAATCTTCCAATATAGTCATATACAAAATTACCTGCTTCATATTCAGATAATTTTTGAATTAGTTCAGATGTTGGAATACATCTAAATTTTGCATATTCAATAGTTTGCTCAAGTTGCTTCAAATTAAGCTCTAAGTTTATGTCATATTCTATATTCATAAGTTATTATTACCTGTCCCTTAATTTTTACCATATTTTATTTTTTAAATAGAATATAAATCTTTAGGACACTTACATGTTAAAAATTGTCCTCCACATTTAGGACACTCTTCTAAATCACAATGTTCTAAATGATATTCTCCTCTTAATACATTGCAGTCATCACAGCTGTCATTTTTAGTAAGTTTATCATTTGGAGCAAATCCATATTTATATCTTTCAAGAAAATGTTCTTCTTCATCAATAATAGTCATAATAGCATTGAATTTTTGAATCCCTAAAAGCTCAAATGGATATTCTTTATATATTTTTAACCCTCGATAAATTATAGAATTATTCTTAAATTGTGCTAAGAGTTCTGCTTCTCTTTTGTATAAATTTTTATCAATAAAACTATGAAGTTCACTCTTTAAATGTTTATAATGAAAATAATGTACGAATTCAAAAAGCTCTATATAAATATTTTTAAATTGAGCTTTATTGAAATCATATTCAAAATGTGTGATTGCATTTCTATAATCAACTGCCCTTGTTATAATCTTTTCCTCTTTAATGTCAATATTTATATTTGCAATATTTTTTAATCTTTCTAAACCTTGTAATAAAGAAACTGTATTCTTCTGTTTGTCTATATTTTCATAGATTAAAATTTCATGCTCAATTCGTAATACTTCTTTTATAAGTAGCTCTAAGCCTTGTATTAAGTGCAAAATTGCAAATGACCAATAAAGAGGCTTTTTTTGAGCTTTGCCTGAATTTAGAATAGATTCATTTATAAAATTGTAAGCATTACTAGCTAGGTTTTGTTTATTCAATTTATTGCTTCCTTTAGAATAATATTATTTATCAAACGAGTATTCTTTATTGTGAAAATATTTATATAAGTTTTTATTTTGATTTTTAAAATTTTCTTTTTGAATTTGTTCTATTTCTAAAGTATCTTTTAATCTTTTTATTTCTTCATCAGTATAATATTTTTCAAATAAGTTTTTGACTATTTTTATATCAAATATTTCATCATATATACGCCTATGTCCTATTAATTCAGGTTTTTGCTTCATTACATTAGATATTAACTTTTCAAATTTTCGATTATTTTTTAAATTTAATTCACATTTAGCAAGGTACAAATCTAAAAAGACACCATCAGTATTTGGATAGTTCTTTTTATAGTCTTGAATGGTTTTTTTACATTGTTTATAATTTTGACTAAAATAAAAACAAATTATTTTATTTTGAAAATTTGACTTATTAGGTAATTTATGTGTGTAAATTATGGTTGTAATTAATTCAATATAAAGTAAATATAGTTGATAAAAATTATCTGTTTCAAAATCCATTGGACTTATATCAAGTTGCATTTTTTCTATTTGTTGTCGAATTTTTCCTAATAGTAAAATTTCATCATCAGAACAATAGTCATATAATGAAATAATATGTTGTAATAAAATATTTGTTTTAGTTAAATAGTTTTTTAATTTATCCCCAATTATTATTAAATGTGAACTAATTTCTTTGTCATTTAAATATCTTCTGCTAGGTATTTTATTTTGTAGTGCAATATGAAAGTCTTTTTTTGTCAATTGACCACCTCTCATTTTATCTTGATAATAAGACGGTCCATTCTCAGTATGCCTAAAAATTAAATCAAAAGTAAAATTTAATTGAGCATACACTAAGTTCATATCTGTTTCAATAATAGGTCTAAGCTTATTTTTTCTTTTATTTAACGGAATTGTTACAAATATATAGTGAAAAATGAGAGCAGCAACCATTGATAATAAAATGCTTTCAAAAAAATTACTCTTAACTACACAGAATAGTAGCTCTAATTTATCCATATAATAAATTTTAAATATATTTTCAAGCATTTCAATTCTACTTTTAAGTTTTAATGTATAAACATTATACTAACAAAAGATAAAAAGATTGAATAATATGATAGATTGCAATAGAATGAGATAATATGGCTACCTCTTCCCTTTAAACTGCTCTTCCAAAGCTTTTAGCTCATCGGCGTTTTGTTGAGCTTTTTTTACCACTTCTTCAAACGCAAAGCCTTTCATAACTATTTCGTATAAATACGGCTTCTCTTTTCGCCAGTTTCTAAGTGTCATCGGTGTTACATTTAGCAATCTTGCTATGTCTTGTTGAGTTAATTTCATAAAAAAATTTTATATGATTAATTCTGTTACTCAAATTCGCAAATATATATCTCTTTTTATTCTAAAAAAGCAAATATTTTGCTTTAATCATATAAAATCAAAAATATTTATCGAAAAATCATAAAAAAGAGCTAATAAATGTCTTTATCATTAATAGAAGAGTTACCTAAAATTGTAAAAGAGGGTCGTGCAGAAGCTGAAAGAATTTTGGAGAGAATTAATAGTGGAAATGCTTTAGCACTTCAAACCAATGAGTTGGTTTTGCCATCCAAAGATATTAGTGGGCTTTATCGTGGGCAATTGCCTAGTATAGACGAAGAGAGTGAGTGGAAAAACCGCCTTATTTATGGCGATAATATTTTAGTCATGCAGGGGCTTTTAGCGGGTGACCCTACAAGTGGATTAGAGTCCATGCGAGGTAAAATCGACCTTATCTACATCGACCCGCCTTTTGATAGCAAAGCAGATTATCGCACCAAAATCACACTTCCAAATATAAATCTCAACCAAAAACCAACCGTCATAGAGCAGTTTGCCTATGCCGATACATGGAAAGATGGGACGGTTTCGTATCTTAAGATGATTTATCCCCGTTTAGTTTTGATGCGTGAGCTTTTGAGTGAAAAAGGTACGATAGTAGTTCATCTTGATTGGCATGTAGGACACTATGTCAAAATATTATTAGATGAAATATTTGGAAAAAGCAACTTTTTACATGAGATAGTATGGAAAAGAAAATTTGGTAATGCAGCTGAGAATAGGAAACTTGGTGCAGCTTACGATTATTTATATGCATATACTAAAAGTGAAAACTATATATTTAATCCAATTCGAGAAAAAGATTCAGTTCATGTACAAGATTATATAAAAAACAGATTTACAAGACAAGATATAGACGGTGTTCATAAAGGTAAATTGTGGATGCCTTATCCGTTGGCAAATCCTGGTGACCCTACTCCGAATCTTCTTTATGAGTACAAAGGTTATAACCCTCCAGAAAAGGGATGGAGAATGATAAAAGAAAAACTAGAAGCACTTGATAATAATGGAAGAATATACTTTCCGTCTGATAAAAAGCAACGATTACAAGAAAAGAAGTTTTTAGATGAATATGATGGGCAACCAATAAATAGCTTGTGGCAAGATGTGTTTGTAATTAATTCACAAGCAAAAGAATCTTTAAATTATGCAACTCAGAAGCCTGAAAAGCTTTTAGAAAGAGTTATTGCTTTATCTACAAACGAAAATTCCATAGTAGCCGACTTCTTCGGCGGAAGCGGTACAACTGCCGCCGTAGCTGAAAAACTGGGTCGTCGCTGGATTAGCTCCGACATCGGGAAACCTTCTATCATGGTGCAACGCAAACGGCTTATAGACAATGAAGTCAAACCCTTTCTTTACCAAAGTATCGGCGATTATCAAAAAGAGGCTTTGGAGAGTAGCCGTATGTTTAAACGCATCGGCGATTTATCTCAAGTTGTCATCTCTCTTTTTGTCGATGAGAGCGGAAGCGGAGCTTTGAGCTTTGGAAGCGAACATCCACAAAATTTGGGCTACATTAAAGATAAAAAAACGCTTGTGTACATTGATAGCCCGAGCAAAATGACGGGCAGAGCGACACTCAAAAAAGCGATAGAACTCAGAGATAATTTCTTAGGTGGTTGGGACAAAGTGGTCGTTTTGGGATGGAATTTTGCCTATGACATCAGCAGTGCCATCAATGATTTGGCAGATACTAAGCTTGAAGTGTTAGTAATTCCACCCGATTTACTCGATAAACTCAAATCCAAAGCAACTTACAAAAAACTCGTTGAGAGTGGCAAGATTCGTTTTAGTTCACTCCAATACTTAACCATAAAACAAATTGAGAAAAAAGCGTATGACAGCGAACTTGAAGAGCTAACAATCCGCCTCGATAACTACATTTTACTCTCACCCGACAACATCCCACTCGATGAAGCGGACAAAAAATCCCTCCAAGAACTACTTGCGCATGACCCGTTGGCACTCATAGAATACTGGAGCATCGACCCCGATTTTGACGGTGTGACTTTTAGAAGTAAATGGCAAGATTACCGTGAAAATATTGCAAACGATAATGACCCTTTGCATGTAGTGTATGAAGCAAAAATCATGGTAACACATAAAGAAAAACGCACCGTAAGCGTAAAAGCGGTAGATGTTTTTGGCTTTGAATCTGTTGTAAAAGTAGAGGTGTGAGATGGCAACACCCATAAACACGCTCACGGGCGATATACCTTTACAACTTGCAAAAACCATAAGTGAAAAAGTGCTTGGCATGTGGAATGATGATACATTTTTAAATCTTGTTACTCCAACTACGGCGGATTTACTCAAATTTTGGTTTTGTGAACCGCATACGAGTGGACGAGAAATAAACTTTCATAGAGGGCAAAAGAGTGCGATTTTAAACACGATTTATCTGCATGAGATTTTAAAAGTCAAAAGCGTTTTAGAAATTTACGAAAAATGTGACAAAGAACTCATTCCAAAATTTAATCACACACTTTTAGCAAAAGAGAAATATAAAGTGCCGAAATATGCCATGAAAATGGCAACAGGAACGGGTAAAACTTGGGTTATGAATGCACTATTTATTTGGCAATATCTTAACGCAAGAGCTGAAAAAGAGAGAAGCGGAAGATTTAGCAAAAACTTTTTACTCATAGCCCCTGGATTAATCGTTTATGAGAGACTGCTTGACAGCTACATGGGAAAATCACAAGAAGATGGAAGCCGTGATGTAAATACAAGCGATATTTTCAAGAACAGAGAGCTTTTTTTACCGCAAAGATATGAGATAACCATCAAAGCATTTTTACAAAGCAGTGTCGTCAAAAAAGATGAAATAGGCAAAAAAGTGACAAGTGATGGATTTATAGCCATTTCAAATTGGCACTTGTTCATGTCTAAAGAGGAAGAAAAAGAGGAGATAAGCCCACTTGAAGACCCAAGCGGAGTGATAGCCGACATTTTTCCCGCTCGTCCAGGAATAAGTGCTGGAAATAGTTTAGAGCAACTTGATAGTGCCTATTTTAGCGGTGGAGAAATAGAGTATTTGGCGGGACTTGATGATTTGGTGATTATGAATGATGAAGCACATCATATACACGAAAATAAATCTGCTGGAGAGATACAAGAGGTAGAGTGGCAAAAATCTCTTAATTTTATCGCCAAAAATAAGGGTGCAAAGTTTGTTCAGATAGATTTTTCCGCAACGCCTTATGATACAACTGGAAGCGGACAAAAACGAACCAAACACTACTTTCCACATGTCATAATTGATTTTGACTTAAATGCCGCCATAAAAGATGGTTTAGTAAAGATGATTACGATTGATAAGCGAAAAGAGCTTTCAACTTTAGAGCTTGATTTTAAAGCACTTCGAGATGAGGGAACAAACAAAGTTCTCGGACTTAGTGACGGTCAAAAAGTGATGATTCAAGCGGGATTTACAAAGTTGAAAATTTTGGAAAAAGATTTTTCAAAGCTTGATAATTCCAAACATCCAAAAATGCTTATCATGTGTGAAGAGACAGAAGTTGTCCATTTTGTGGAAGAGTTTTTGGTTGAAATTGGACTAAAAGAGGATGAATTTATGGGCGTTCACTCAAAGAAAAATGGAGAGATTCCAAAAGAGGAGTGGGATAGACTTAAACAAAAACTTTTCAATATTGACACCTATGAAAATCCAAAAATTATTATTTCAGTTTTAATGCTCAAAGAGGGATTTGATGTCAGCAATGTTTGTGTTATAGTTCCGCTTCGCTCCAATCAATCCTCTATTTTACTCGAACAAACTATCGGGCGTGGACTTCGTTTGATGTTTAGAGAACGAGAGTTTGAAGAGGAAAAAAATGAAAATCGTGCGAGAGTGCTCAAACAAAAACTTAGCCCTAGTTCCTATTTAGATGTTTTGAGCATTGTCGAGCATCCAGCATTTAGTCAATTTTACGCTGACTTACTTCCTGAGGATGGGTTTGGCTTTGATGAAAATGAACCAAAAGAGGGAACTTCAACGGGTGACATGATAAAAGTGGGTTTGAAAGAGAACTTTACGGAATATGACATGGCATTTTTGGAGATAATCAAGGATGAAGAGGAAGAGTTAAATACGCCATCTTGGCATGTGGAAGATTTAGAACCATACACTTTTCATAGTTTGGAACAACTCAAATCATGGACGACCAAAGGAGAAGTTTTTCACTCTGAAGAACTCACTGTAAAAACAACTTTTGGAGACTATACGATAAGTGCAAATTTATTTATAGCCAATAGTTACAATGAATATTTGCAAAAGATTTTAGAGATTTTAACGCACAAAATGGGGCAGTTAAAAATGCGTGGAAATAATCGTGCTTTGCCTTCAATGCAAATTTATCAACCGCAACTGTTGGGCATACTTGATAAATATATAAGAGAGAGACTTTTTTCGCAAACTTTCAATCCTTTTGTGGATGAAAATTGGCGTGTTTTAATGCTCAAAAATGCAAACATTACGCCTCATATAACAAACGGTATTCAAAGACTTATTCACGATATGCAAAACTCTACAACTACCATAAAACCTATTGTCAATAAAATCTATTTTTCAAAAATCAGCAGTTTAAACATGAGAGCAAATTACGCACTTGATTTGGAGAAAACAATTTATAAAAAAACAGCGTATCCATCCAATAAAGGCGGATTTGAAAAAGCATTTTTAGAGTTTTTAGATACCGATAGCAAGGTTTTAAAGTTTATCAAAATTTTAGAGTTTAAACATGACTTTGCAACGATAACTTATTTTAGAGATGATGGGTTGATGGCGAGTTATTATCCTGATTTTATGGTTGAGACTGCGAGTGATATTTATTTGGTAGAAACAAAATCTGACAAAGATTTAAAAGATGTGAATGTGAAGCAAAAGCAAAGAGCGACACTTGATTTTGTAAGACGAATAAATTCACTTGATGGAGATTTACGAGATGCTAAAACTTGGAGTTACTTGCTTTTGGGTGAAACACAGTTTTATAGCCTCAAAAAAAGTGGTGCGGATATAGAAGATTTGGCTAAAAGTGCAAAAATGAATGAGAGTAACTTGAGTAGAAATTTGTTAGATTTGGTATAAGTTTGGCATGTGGAAATTTTCCACATGCCAGAAAAACAAGAAGTATAATTCACATTTAAGCATAAAAAGCTTATTATGAGAAATATATTTCATATTAGGATAGATTTTGACTTTAGAAGAACTAGGCAAAGAGATAAAACTTTTACGCAAAGAAAAAAAGTGGTCACAGAGTGATTTACAAGTGTATTCTGGTATCACAAAACGCACTCTCTCTAAGATAGAAAATGGCTTTATGGATGAAGTGGGTATCAAAAAAGTAGAAATTATTTTAAATCTGCTTGGAGCGGAATTTGCCATCCGCCAAAAAGGTCGCCCAAAAACATTAGAAGAGTTACAAAATGAAAGATAAACTTGGAGTCTATACAAACAAAACGCTTAGTGGTGAATTAGCTAGAGAAGATGATAAATATATTTTTAATTATTTGAGTGACTCCAAAGATATTGTAAGTCTTACCATGCCCATAAGAAGAGAAAGCTGGGTTACTAAACAACTCCATCCTATCTTTCAAATGAATATGCCAGAAGGTGTTTTAAAAGAAGCTATCAAAAATCATTTTGCAAAAATTCAAACAATGGATGATATAAACTTACTCAGGCTTATCGGTCCATACATGTTAGGTCGTGTAAAATTTGAAAAAATCATCAACGACAAAGATGCTTTAGAACTAGACAATATTATTCATTCCTCTAAACAAAACCTTTTTGATGAGCTACTAGAAAAATTTGCCATTCGCTCTGGTGTCTCAGGTGTACAACCTAAACTCCTGCTATCTGCACATAACAAAACGACCATGAAGTTTGAACACTACATAATAAAGTCGTGGGAAAAAGAGTACCCAAATTTAGCGCTGAATGAATACTTTTGCATGAGAGCCGTAAAAAATGCAAATCTTCCAACACCAGAGTTTTATTTAAGCGATGATTTGTCTATGTTTGTTATGAAAAGATTTGATGTAAAAGAAGATGGCACTTACCTTGGATTTGAAGATATGTGTGTATTAACCGCTCGAGGTACGGAGCAAAAATATGATGGAAGTTATGAGGAGTGCGTGAGAGTAATCAAGGACATTATAAGCCCACAAAAGAAAAATGTGGCTCTTAAAATATTTTTTAAAGCACTTGTTATGAATCACCTCCTTCAAAATGGAGATGGACATCTTAAAAACTACGGAATCCTCTATGAAAATGATTTTACAGATAGTTTTTTAGCCCCTATTTATGATGTCATTACAACAACCATCTATATAAAAAACGATATACCTGCTCTGAAAATGAGTGATGCAAAACTTTGGTGGAAAGAAAAAAGTTACAAAAATTTTGCAAAACAGAGTTGTGATTTATCCAATAAAGAGTATGAAAATATCCTACTTGAGTGTCAAGAAGCTATTAAAACAACCAAAAAAGAGATGGTCGCATTTGAAAGTAAGGATTCTGTCGTGTTGGAATTTTTAGAAAAACTCAGTGCGTGTTGGAGAGAAAGTATTTAGAAATATCTTCGGCACCCCAAGGGCATTTGTCACTTCGTTCGGACACATGTGGAAATTCCCACATGCCACACTCTTAACTATTTAGCAAACACCACCGTTCTGCTTTCGCGGATGACATTCACTTTTATTTCACCAGGATATTGAACTTTTTCTTCTATCTCTTTGGCTATCTCTTTTGCCATCAAAATAGCTTCATCGTCATTTATTAAAGTGGCATTGACGATGACTCTTACTTCTCTTCCAGCATTAATGGCATACGCTTGTTTTACGCCAATCGCGCGAGAAGCTATCTCTTCTATCTCAGTTACGCGCTTTAGAAAACTCTCTAAAACTTCGCGTCTAGCACCTGGTCTTGCGGCAGAGAGAGCGTCTGCTGCACAAACTGCTCCACACTCTACAGAATGTATCTCTTCATGTCCGTGATGTGCATAGATTGCATTGATAACGACACTATGCTCATTGTAACGGTTACAAATCTCAGCGCCTAAATCCACATGATTTCCATCTTGGTCATGTGTCAAAGCTTTTCCTATATCGTGCAGTAGCCCTGCTCTTTTTGCCAAAATCGGGTCTCCACCCATTTCAGCCGCCATCATTCCAGCCAAATGCGCCACTTCCAGTGTGTGTGCAAGAGCATTTTGCCCATAACTCGCACGGTAACGCAGTCGTCCGATGAGTTTAACTAATTCTGGATGCATTACACCTATATTTAAATCCGCTATAAGTTCTTCACCTTCACTGAGTATTGAAGCTTCAAACTCATCAGAGACTTTTTCAAAAATCTCTTCAATCCTCGCTGGTTGAATTCTTCCATCTTCAATCAGAAGTTGCAAAGTTTTCGTAGCTATTGCACGACGATAAAGGTTAAAACTACTTACTAAAATAGCATTTGGTGTATCATCAATGATAATATCCACGCCCATTATAGCTTCAAGGGTTTTTATATTTCTACCCTCTTTGCCAATAATACGCCCTTTTAACTCATCATTGTCCAAATGCACAATGTTTGTAAGTCTCTCAGAAGCAAACTCTCCCGCATAACGACTTGTTGCTTGAGCCAAAATATAATTTGCTCTTTTTTTAGATTCTACTCTTGCTTCATTCTCACATTTTCTTACTACATGCGCTATATCAGCACGCGATTTTTCTTCTACTTTTTCGAGTAAAACCGCTTTAGCCTCATTTTGCGTCATTCCCGCACTATGCTCGATAGTATGAACTGCTTCATCTATCTTACTTTCATATCTTTGTTTAAGTAAGTTTAACGATTTTTCATTTCTCTCTAAATCAATTCTTTTTACTTTAAGAAGACTACTCTCTTCATGAATTCTATTCTCTTCATTTTGTTTGTATCTCTTAAAGATTTGCTCTTTTCGTAGGACATCATCTTCTCTTTGAGAAAGATCTGCTTTAGCTCTATCTTTAGCATTTTCATAATACTTGATAGCTTCAAGCTCCATCTCTTGAGATTTTAAATGAGACTTTTTTAAAAGTAATTCAGCTTCGTTTTCAATTGCACCAGCTTTTGCTTTTGCTTTGTCCACATAAATATCAAAATTAGCACTCGTAATTTTTTTAGAGATGATAAACCCTATAAACCCACCCACTGTAGCTGTAAAGCCACCTAGTAGTATTTCGTTTAACATCAATTATTTCCTCTTTTTGACTCTAGCCACAGGCAACATTTTTACTTTTGGTGTCAATAATAAATCGCATGTGATATCATATGTATCACAAATAAGTTCTTTCGTATAACAAATTTCAGGTTGTATAAAAATAATATAAGGTCTCTTTTTTAACTTTGCAAAGAAACGATCATACATCCCTTTTCCAAAACCAACTCTTTGTAAATTACCATCAACACCAACTGCAGGTACTATAGCTATATCAATTTTTTTTATATTTCTTATTGTGTTTCCCGCCTCAAAGATACCAAAACTATTTCGTTTCAGCGGTAACCTAAATGGTACCATCTTAAAACTTTGGGCTTCCATAAATGGCACAAAAATAGTACATTTTTTTCGCATATTTTCAAGAGTTCTAGTCACATTCGCTTCAAAAGGCAGAGGATAATAAAAGAGTATATTTTTCTTCTTGGCAAACTTCAACTCTTTTAGGAGTTTTGTATTTAAGAGATGATTTTTATACAATTTATTATGAGTTGTAGAGTTTTTTATCTTTTTTAGACATATTTGTCTAAATATTTGTTTTGTAAGAGGCATATAAATTCTTTTGGCTATAATTTGAACCTAATTTTACTAGAAAAATAAAAACAGAGGTATCTTCAAATGATAAAAACATCAATTTTAACCGCAATATTTACATTTGCAATTCTATTTAGTGGCTGTAGTGATGATAATAAGAAAAAAGAGACTAATACAACTAAAGAAGCGACAGAGTCCGTAAATTCTATGATTAGCACACCAGAGTTTGTCCTTAAAACTCTGAAAAATGAGCAACTGACTGTAAAAGAAACACCAAACGGTTTTGTTTTAGATAGCGCAAAAGACAAAATTGTTATCTTTGATATCTTCGCTACATGGTGTCCACCTTGTCAAGGCTCAGCTTCACATCTTAGTTCACTTCAAAAGAAATTTAAAGACGACCTTATCATTATAGGTGTAACGATAGAAGAAAACATCTCAAATGAAAAACTTCAAGAGTTTAGCACAACATATAAAGCAAACTACACTTTAGTAAATTCTGATCAAAATCGTCGTTTAGTTAATGCTATAGCTGCTTCATTAAAAGTAGGAGAAAAATTTCCTATTCCTTTGATGGCAATGTATAAAGATGGTCAATTGGTAAAACATTATTTAGGTGCTGTCCAAGAAGAGTTTATTGAGAGTGATATCAAAAAAGCTTTAGGAAAATAGGCACACTTTTATGTTTGGATTTATTAAAAAATCTCTTGCCAGAACTGTTGATGCTATAAAAACAGTTGCACCTAAAAAGAAAATATCTTTTACTAAAGAAGAACTAGAAGGTATTTTACTCGAAGCAGATGTTGAATATGCTTTAGTAGAAATAATCATAAATGAAATTTATCAAGACAAAATTACGCGTGAAATCCTTCGCTCAAAGCTTTTAGCAACACTTGCTTATACATCGTACAAAGAACCAGAATTTACCGCTCCTTTTGTAGAGCTTATCGTTGGAGTTAATGGAGCTGGAAAAACTACGACTATCTCAAAATTAGCCGCAAAATACAAAAATGAGGGCAAAAAAGTCATGCTCGGAGCTGGAGATACATTTCGTGCTGCAGCCATAGAGCAACTTACTCTTTGGGCGAACAAATTAAATATTCCAATTGTTTCTTCAAAACAAGGGCATGACTCTTCCGCAGTTGCGTATGACACAATAGATTCTGCGAAATCAAAAGGTTTTGACAATGTTATCATTGACACAGCAGGACGACTTCATACACAAACAAATCTAGCAAATGAACTTAAAAAGATAAAACGCATTTGCGAAAAAGCACACACTGGAGCACCCCATAGAACTGTTCTTATACTAGATGGAACACAAGGAAACTCCGCTATAGCCCAAGCAAAAGCTTTTAACGAAATGATAGGCATAGATGGCATCATCATCACAAAACTTGATGGTACTGCAAAAGGTGGTAGTATTTTCAGCATCGCTTACGCACTTCAACTTCCTATACTTTTCGTAGGAACAGGCGAACAACCAGAAAATCTCACTCCATTTGACAAATATGAATTTGTAGATGGTTTACTTGATGCTATTTTTGTAGAAGAAGTATGAAAAATCAGATTTCAAATCGTCAATTAGTTGTAAGAATTACACTCTCTTTATTACTTGGGAGTATCGTAACTGGTGTTATTTTTAGTATCTATTTAAAAGATATAGCATTAAACACTCTTGCAAAACAAGATGCAGAACATACAAGTGAACTTATCTTTGAAGTCATGAAAACAAAAATGCAAGAGGGTTGGGGCAAAGAAGACTTAGTTAAAATCATGAAACGCCTCAATAATGTTAAAGATGGTTTAGAAATAAATGCATACAGATCCGATAAAGTGACAGAGCTTTTTGGTGAAGACCCTCTAACTACAAAAGCACTTAAATCAAATCTGAAAATTCAAGACGCTATGAACGGTCAAGAAACATTAGTTGTTGGTGCAAACGACTCTATCCGCTTTTACTATCCTATGAAGGTGAAAGAAGAGTGTATAACTTGTCATTACAACACAAAGGTTGGAGATGTTAATGGTGTTTTAGACATCTATTTTCCAGCAAGTGAAATTAGTATTCCTCTTTATAAAATGATTGGTTATTTTATTTTATTTTTAATTTTTTTCCTCATTCTTGTATTTATAATATTTTATTTTATACTTAACAATAAGATAGTATCTCCCCTAGTAAACTTTACATCCCAAATGAAAAAAATTATAGAACAAGAAGATATGGATAATAGAATTGTAGTAAATGCTCCTATTAGAGAGATAAATGAATTAGGTTTAGAATTTAATAATCTTCTTGATAAGTTAAAATACTATTATGAAAAGTTAATTCATCAATTTTTCATAGACCAACTTACCTCTCTTCCTAATATTTTAGCTTTAAAAAGAGATATTGAAAAAAGTGACACTCCAACACTTGTCATTTTCAATATTAACCAATTTAGAAATATTAATAATTTTTACGGATATGCAGCTGGAGATTCTATCTTGATTGAGTTTTCAAAATTATTAAACTCCCATGGCAATAAAACTGAACAATTTTATAGACTCAGTGGAGACCAATTTGGTTGGCTAAAAAATGAAATGATTGACTTATATGACATCCTAGAAATCATAGAAGAATTACAATCGCATCCTTTTCTATACAAAGAGAGTGAAATATATTTAGGTATCTCATGTGGGATATCTGAATCTAAAAACAGGACAATTGAAAATGCTATCTCCTCTTTAAACAGAGCAAAAAAGAGTTCCAAACCTTTTGAAGTTTATGACGCTTCAATGCAAGAAGACAGCAAAATAGAACAAAATATTTACTGGACACAAAAACTAAAAAATGCACTCAATAATGATGGAATAGTTATCTATTTCCAACCTATTTTAGATGTTCATTTACAAAAAGCAAATAAGTTTGAAACATTAGTGAGACTCAAAGATGTGGACGGAACAATATACTCTCCTATCCATTTTATGGAGGTTGCAAAGCTTTCAAGACTTTATTTGCAATTAACACGCACTATTATGAAACAGGCATTTGAATATTTTAAAAATAGACCGTATGAATTTTCAGTGAATATTTCTATGGATGATATAGTAGATATTCCTACAAGAAATTACATTGTTAATTTACTTAAAAATTTTCCAGAACCGCACAGAGTTGTTTTTGAGATTTTAGAAACAGAAGAGATTACAGAACTTGACCTTATCAATGATTTTGTTCAAGAGGTAAAAGAACTGGGAGCTAAATTAGCCATAGATGACTTTGGGAGTGGCTATTCAAATTATAACTACATCATAAAACTCAATGTAGATTTTTTAAAAATTGACAGCTCCTTGATTATGAATATTGATAAAGATATACAAATTGCAATAGTTGTAGAATATATCATCAAATCTGCAAAAAAACTCGGACTAAAAACCATAGCTGAGTATGTTCACTCTCAAGAAGTTATGGATAAAGTAAAAGAGTTGGGAGTTGATTTTATTCAAGGGTATCACATAGATGAACCACTCTCAAGTGTTGAACTTCATACACAAAACAGCGTAAATAATTCTACTGACACACTCTAAAAGTCTGGCATGTGGAAATAAAAAAATTGGCAATTTGTCATACTTTTTATTTCCACATGCCAAAAAGTGTACAATGGTTCAAATTATTATCAGTAGGTAACTTATGGCTAAGAAAACAACTCTTTTTGAATGTCAGCATTGTGGTTTTAGCACTCCAAAATGGATGGGAAAATGTACAAATTGTGGAGCATGGGACTCTTTTGTTGAGCTAAATGAACATCAACAAGAAATTGTAAAACAAACAAAATCAGCTTCCTCTTCTACAACCAAAGCAATCAGTATAAATGATATAGTAGAAAATGAAGTTTTTAGATACTCTTCACTCGATAAAGAGTTAGATGGTGTTCTTGGTGGAGGCGTTGTTCCAGGTTCTTTAACTCTCATCGGGGGAAGTCCTGGGGTTGGAAAATCTACTCTTCTTTTAAAAGTTGGCTCAAACATAGCATCACTAGGCAAAAATGTACTCTATGTAACTGGCGAAGAATCGGCAGGACAGATAAAACTTCGTGCAAATCGCCTCAAGTCAAATCAAGACACACTCTATCTTTTAAGTGAAATACGACTGGAACAAGTTTTAGTTGAACTCGAACATAGAGAGTATGAATTTATCATCATAGATTCAATTCAAACAATGTACTCAGAAAATATTACATCAGCGCCAGGTTCAGTAACGCAAGTAAGACAAATCACTTTTGAGCTTATGCGCATTGCAAAAGAGAAAGATATAGCTATATTTATTATCGGTCACATAACAAAAGAAGGTTCTATAGCAGGACCAAGAGTTCTTGAACATATGGTGGATACTGTACTCTATTTTGAAGGTGACTCCTCGCAAGAACTCAGAATACTCAGAGGTTTCAAAAATCGTTTTGGACCAACGAGCGAAATAGGTGTTTTTGAAATGAGAAGCGATGGATTGGTCTCTGCAACCGATGTTGCATCACGCTTTTTTAGCCGTAATTCAGAACAACCAGGTTCAGCTTTGACGGTAGTCATGGAAGGTTCTCGTCCAATAATTTTAGAAGTACAAGCGCTTGTTTCAGAATCACATACCTCAAATTCTAAAAGACAAGCGACAGGTTTTGATAACAATAGACTCAATATGCTTTTGGCACTCCTAGAGAGAAAACTTGAAATTCCACTCTCTGGATATGATGTTTTTATCAACATTACAGGTGGCATAAAAATCACAGAAACTGCTGCAGACTTAGCAATATTGGCAGCGATAATAAGTAGTTTTAGAAATCGTGCCATTTCTAAAGAGACTGTTTTTATAGGTGAAGTTTCACTCGTTGGTGATGTGAGAGAAGTATATGCGTTAGATGTAAGACTCAAAGAAGCTACGATGCAAAATATTTCTAAAGCACTCATAGCAAAAAAGCCATTAGAGAAGACTAAGATGAAAGTTTTTATAGTAGATGAAGTTACAAAACTTTTAGAATGGTACTGATTTTAATTTGGATTTAAGGGCTAGTAAAAGCACTATTATTATATAATTGCCATATTTATTTAAAATACCATACAAAAAGGCACTAAATGATTGATGCTCAATTTAGAAGTGAAGAGAGATACGCAAAGCTTTCAATAGCGTATGAGGGAACAGAAGAAGGTCAATTTGTTTGTTCTAATGTAGAAAAAGTTATTGCAAAATATAAAATACAACCTGAAACATATACTTGTAATATTTCAGACACAAAAGATGTTTTAGTTATCGAGTATCACGAAGATATGGACCGTGATGCTGGTGAGATATTTGAAGAGATTATAAAAGTATTAAACATTAAGAAGTGTGACTAATTTTGTACATTCTAGGATATAAATAATGAATTTAGAGCAATATGCCCAAGGCAATGAACTTTTTAGAGCATACTTTAAAAAAAATAAAGAATCGCTACTAAAATTAGTTAAAACAGGACATGCCCCTAAGGCTCTGTTTATCGGTTGTTCTGACTCAAGAGTTATTCCAGACTTAATGGTTCAGTCCAATCCAGGTGATTTGTTTGTAATTAGAAATGTAGGTAACTTTGTGCCTCCATACAAACCCGATGAAGATTTTCATGCTACAGCTTCTGGTATAGAGTATGCGGTAAGTGTCTTAAATGTTAAAGAAATAATTATCTGTGGACATACGCATTGTGGTGCTTGTTTACATTTATATGAAAAAATTGAAGATCCATCGCTTATTCATACAAAAAAATGGCTTGAACTTGGAGAGGGTGCAAAAACTTCTGCAATTCTTAGCCTTGGAGTAAATGCTCCAAGAGAAGACCTTTTAAGATTAACAGAAAAGTTATCTATTATAAAACAGATAGAAAATTTATTAACCTATCCAAATGTAAAAAAACGCTTTGAAAATGAAGATTTAAGCATTCATGGATGGTATTATAATATTGAAAATGGCAATATAGACTATTATAACGCAGATACTTATGAGTTTTTGCCACTGAGTGATTTGCTAGACAATGGTAATAATTCATAATATTTTAAAATTTTGATATACTAACAAAAATATAAATTAAGGGTAAAACATGTCTAGTAAAGAAAAAACTGAACCTGAACACGAAGAAGGAAAAGAAAAAAAACCTAACAACATGTTGATGATTATTATCATTGTTGTTTTAGTACTCATTATTGCTATTGGCGGTGTTGTTACTATGCTTTTGATGGGTGGGAAGGAAGAAGCTGCAAAAGATGGACATGAAGCACCTGCCGCACACGAAAAACCTGCTGAAAAACCTGCTGAGAGTTCTCATAAAAGTAGTACAAGCGCAGGAGAATCTACAGGTGATTCGAGACTATTGCATGATATAGGTGTTTTATTTCCTCTTGATGCTTTTACTGTTAACTTAAAGAGTGATACTGGGCGTCGTTATTTAAAAGCTACAATGGCTTTAGAACTAGAAGGTAAAGAGTTGGCTCATGAATTAACAGCTAAAGCTCCTGTTTTAAGAGATAAAATCATAAGAATTTTGTCATCAAAGTCCTTAGAAGAGATATCTTCTATAAAAGGAAAACAAAAAGTTTCTGATGAAATCATGGAATCACTCAATGCAATGATAAAAGATGGAAAAATAAAAGGTATCTACTTTACAGAATTTATTCTCCAATAATGATTGGCATAGACCTCATAAAAACTTCTCGCATGAATCGTCTCATAGAACGATTTGGCGAGAAAGCACTTCAAAAATTTCTTTCACATGACGAAATACTCCTTGTAAAAAACTACAAAACGGCAGCAGGTTTTTGGGCTACAAAAGAAGCCTTTTCAAAAGCGATAGGTGTTGGAATAGGAAGCGAATGCGGTTTTCATGATATAACAATCTATAAAACACCAAAAGGCGCTCCAAAACTCAAACTCTCACAAAAAGTAATGGAACAGTTCAAAATCAAAGATACCAGTATTTCCATTACGCACGATGGCGACTATGCTATTGCGGTTGTGGCGATAGAATCTGGCATCTCTAAAAACTCTAACTAATCTCAACAATATTATTTATCCACCACCTACAAAATCAAGCAACTCCAGCTTATCACCCTCATTTAAAATATAACTGCCCCAATTATCTTGTTTTACAATATTCATATTTACTGCTGCAGCCATAACTTTACCATCTAAAGATAGTTCTTTGAGTACATCAGCCAGTGTCACATTAAAATTAAACTCTTTTTCTTGGGCATTGACTATTATCTTCATTTTCTCTCTTTTATTTCAAATTTGTTATTATTGTGATATTTTATCCCTATTTTAATAAATATGTACTCATTTATTGATATACTTCTTTACACTAAAATAATCATAAAGAATGAAAAATGATAAATACAAATGAAGTTGCACTTACCACAAAACATCTTTCTATTTTATTTGTAGAAGATAATGACCTCCTCAGGGAAACGACTGCAGAAATTTTAAAAAAGTTCTTTCAAGTAGTAAATACTAGTACTAATGGCGAAGAAGCTATAGAACAATATATTGAATTTCATGAAAAAAACTCATACCATTACGACATAGTTCTTTCAGATATTCAAATGCCAATCATGGACGGCATAGAATTAACAAAACATATTCATAGTATTAACCATCTCCAGCATATCATTATTCTTTCAGCATATGATGATTCGGACTATCTTATAAGTCTTATTAATTTAGGTATTGAACAATTTATAAAAAAACCTATTGATTATCAAGAATTATTAAAAGCATTTCAAAATATTTCTGCAAAAATAGCAGGCACTTCTCTTATATCCAAGACAAATCACCAAATCAAAATAGCACTTGGCAATAATTTTTTCTATGACAGAGAAAATAGATCTATGATGCGATTTGATAAAAATATATATTTAACAAAACATGAAATATTATTTTTACAACTTCTTAGCACGAAAATAGGAAAAATTTATTCAAATGAAGATATTGTAGATCACTTTAATTTTATAAACGAAAATATTGATGCTAGAAATATAAGAAAATTAGTGTCAAAATTAAGAAAAAAATTACCAGAAAATTGTATAGAAAGTGTTTATGGTATTGGCTATAAAATAATGCTTACCAATACAATCTAAAATAACTCCCCTTCCCTAACTCTGAGTTTACTTCAACTTTAATGGCAAACTCATCACAAATTTGTTTAACGATACTAAGCCCTACCCCAAAACCACCTGCAAGATTTGAACCTCTCTTGTAAAGTTCAAAAATCTCTTCAAGTTTCTCTTTTGCTATACCTACACCCTCATCTTTTATACTAAAAAAACCATCTTTTAAAGTAATGGTTATGGTCGTGTTTGGCATGGAATATTTTATGGCGTTTGAGAGAAGATTTGAAAAAAGCAACTCTGCCCTTGTATCGAGTATTTTAAGCGTTGCATCCTTTATATCTGTGTTTATTGTTATATCTTTTGCATGCGTTAATTCTTCGTAATACGCAACACTACGCTCTAAAATCGGTTTTAACTCTATGAACTCTACCTTTTGTTCTGGCATGTGGAAATTCAAATAGCTAAGAGACTGATAAATGCTGTAGAGTTGTTTTGTACTTATCGAAATATTTGTGAGAATTTTTTCATCATACACACCTTTTTGCATAGCTCTTTTTGAGCTCATTTGCAGAGCTGTTATTGGAGTATTGAGTTCATGCGATATATCTTGTACAAACTGCTCTATTTGACTCATTTTTTCATGGATTGGTTGCATAAAAAGTTTTGAAAGCATCCATGATATCATGCCAATAGCCAAGAACACAATCATCATACTAAGCAAAACATTTTTTTGAAGAATTAGTAACTCTTTATTATATTCATCTGTTTGAACTACCACATATTTTATACCTAAATGCTCTTGTGGAGCTGAAGAAACTAAAACTTTATAGCCATCTTTTTCAAAATAACTGCTCTCATACACTCTGTTTTGTGCTGTTGGTATCAACATATATTCATAATTTTCTTCTGCTTTTGGAAGGAGTAAAGGAGTGCCACTCATGTGTGCATGTACTATCAAACTTGAAAGATTATCTGCAAGGTGTTGGAGTTTATAATAAGTTGTATTTTCCAAAGAGTTTTTTTGCGCACTAAAATACCAAAAGCCAGATAAAAGTACAAAGACCAAAGAAGAGCCAAGATACAGAGCTAAAAATGAGTAAAAAGATTTTTTTTCTAAGTTATTCAAACCTATATCCTTCGCCTCGAATGTTTTGAATATGCTCTTTTCCCACATGCCGTCTCAACTCTTTTATAAGCGTTCGTATCGTGTCAGACGATGGCATCTCTTCATACTCCCACAAGTTTTGAAGCATCTCATCCACACTTACAACGCGATGGCGATTTTTATACAGATAGACCAAACACGCACTCTCTTTGTTACTCAGTTTATAGGAATTGGCTTGATTTTTTAGCATGTGGGTTTGTGTATCAAACTCTATATCTGCGCTTAAATGAAGCATAGTACTCAGTCCAAAATGCCTCTTAATATTTTCTATGCGTTGTGCCAACTCTTCCAAATCAAAAGGCTTTTTTATAAAATCATTTGCCCCAGATTCAAAGGCTTTTTTTAAGTACTTTGTATCATGAAACGCAGTTATAAAAATCGTCGGTGTTGTGTCATGAAAACTTCTAAGCTCCCTTAAAAGTGAGATACCATCACCATCAGGAACATTGATATCAAAAATATACAAATCAAACGCGTTTTCTTCACTCAAACGCAACGCTTCTTTCATGCTATAAGTATGCGTCACTCCATACTCTTCTTGCAAAAAATCTACCAATATATTCGCTAAGACTGTGTCGTCTTCTAGAAGTAAAATATTCATGAGAGTATTATACTTCACATAACTTTTATCACACTTTTTATAATATTTTTAACTCCGCTGATATACATTTAAAACAAGTTTGCTGGTCATCACAATTTCCACATGCCGGAGCAATCGCATCAATTTTCTCATACAAAAACTTTTTCCAAAGCTTCTCTTTTGGTTTTTGTACAGCCAATGCAGGAAAATTTTCCATCATAAACAAACCCATTTCTGTACGGCTTTTAAAACCCATATCTTCGTAAAGATGATTCATCTCTAGCGAAACAAGAGCAACATGCGGAGCTAAATTTGTTTTTGCAAAATCATTCACAGCATACGAGCCAAGAAGTGCATTCAAATCATCATACATTTTTTGATGTTCTGCTATCATAAGTCTATCTCCACCATTTTGCCCATAGCAATTTCCGCCACTTCTCTTCCAAAAACAACACAAAGCTCCAACTCCTCTTGGGTCGGAATGAGTTTTATTTTTAGAGGTTTTACAGGGAGTCTAAACTTCAACCAACGCATACGGTCATGCAACATCTCAGGTGCTTCGCCCGTCCAGCCATACGAGCCAAACGAAGCACCGATTTTACCGCCACTCTCCAAGTACGCCATACAACAGAGCAAATCCCAAGCAGGTTTGACCGCATCGCCATTGATTGTAGGCGAACCAATCATAATGGCATCAGACTCTTCAAGCAAATCTATCATATTTTGCTCATTCAGTGAAGCTAAATCGTACATACTTGCAACGACGCCCTCCACTTCATCCGCGCCTTGCATCACTTTTTTCGCCATGGCTTGGGTGTTGTCATAACTCGACATATAAAAAACTGAAACCATTTTTTTGCCAAACTCATGTTTTCTAAACTTCGCCTCACTACTCCACTGAGCATATTTATCTATGTAATATTGCGGATTTGAGCGGAGTATCGGACCATGAAGCGGAGCGATGATTTGAATGTCAAACTTTGCGTAAAGCTCAAGTGCTTGGAGCACATACTGCTTAAAGGGTCGCATAATATGTTCATAATAGTATTTAAAAGCATAAGAAAAATCGCCCACCGCATCGTCGAAAAGCCTCTCATCGTAGTAATGACTTCCAAAAACATCGCCACTGAAAAGAATTTTATCCTCATGCAAGTAGGAACTCATAGTATCGGGCCAGTGCAAAAAGGGTGTACTCAAAAACTCTATGGTTTTGTCGCCCAAAGAGATAATTTTGCCTGTATTTGCCACTTCAAAAGGGATATCTACTTTGATAAGACCCTTGAGCATCATCACAGCACGACCAGAGATAATAAGTCTGGCATGTGGAGCTTTAGACATCAACTCCACCAAAGCCCCCGAGTGGTCAGGTTCTAGGTGATGCAGTACGATATATTTTATCTCCTCATACTTACACAAAGCCTCAAGACGCTCAAAAAAGTCAGCAGAAAACTCTTTTTTGACGGTATCCATCACAGCAACACCCTCACTACCACGCACAAGATAACTATTGTAAGAGCTTCCGTTAGCAGTCTTCATAATGATGTCAAAAGTACGAATTTGTGGGTCAAATGCACCGATAAAATGAACACCATCTGAAATTTTTGCAATATTATTTATCATCCATAAATCCTTAGTTTTCATAAGAGTTGCGTGCATTTTTTGTTCTATTTTGGTGGATTTATTAAAAATCTATGTTATAAATTGGAACCGATGCTTTAGCTTCGTCGGATAAGTCTTTCCTCGTTCACAAGCTCCAGCTTGTGAATGCATATTTAAACCCAATCTCATTAGAATCCAAAAAATAAAATATTTTATAAATATTCACAAATTATAATACTTACAGACTAACTTATAAGGAATACATCATGACAACTTACAGAGTTACAGCTATACAAAACAAGCCATCACTCTTGAAAAAGATGGTTTTGGGTGTGAGAATTGATGAAAAAATAGAGCAAAATGAAAAAATGGTAAAACTAAAAAAGTTAAAACAACATCAAGATATTGAATTTCTTGAACTCGGGGTTAATGACGCACTTATAAAAAACTTCTAACTCAAATCATATAGTAGATACTTTTTGCCCATACATAAGTCGTAAATAATCATAAACATCACTCAAAAAAAATCTGCGATTGTCTCGTTCTTTGAAATGTTCTACCCATCCTTTATTTCCACATGCCACCTCTTTGCTTGGTCGCACAAATTCATTATATGGAAGCTCTGCTTTGAGTGAACCGCAGTGATTTATTGCGTTTACTACGGCATCAAACAGCATATCTAAGGACTCAAAATCATCATCAAGATAGAGTGAACCATCTTTATGAAAGAGTCTATAAAAATTTAAAATTTTTTCAGCTTCCAAGTTTATAGGCTTTTGCATTCGCCTTAAACACTCATCCAATTCTCATGCGTATGCCCCTTCTTTTTTTCATTGATAATCTTCTCAATCGCCGCCATACAGGCATCATAATCTATCTCATCAACAATCTCAGAAACTACCTCTTTATAAGCGATTATTCCCTCTCTGTCAATCACAAAAACGGCGCGTGCAAGACGGTCTTTTAACTTGCCTTCTGTAATTAAGAGCCCAAACTTTTTGCCAAATTGTCTATTGCTATCTATCACTATTTCTGCACTGTCTATGCACTCATTTTTTACAAACTCTTTTACAAACTCTATGTCATCGGTTGTGACCATTATGGTGTCGAGTTTTTTAAGCTTTTTTACCAGCTCGTTAAACTTCTTCGCACCCAAAGAGCAAACTTCTGTTTTAAGCGAGGGAATAGCTATAATCAACTGAAAGTTTGGTGCAATCATCCCGATTACATTCTGCGTACCATCAAGCTTTGTTATTCGTGCTGCAGGTGCTTCTTTTCCTACTACTAACTCTTTTGCGTCCAATGTTGTTGGTGTTCCATGTACTGTTATTTGCATTTTTAATCCATTTATATATTCTATTTTTAGACTTGCATATAACATTCCATTTGAACTATGATTATATTTTATACAGTTTTCTGTATAAATAGATAGTATAATTTGAATAAAAAAGGCTGATACGATGCCAAATATAATTCATACAAATAACGACAAAGATTGTAAAACTTGCGCACTCACATTTGCGTACAATGAAATAAGCCTCTTGTATGACATAGCTGTAATGCTCTCTAGCACAACAGATATTCATGAAAGTATAGAAAAAGGGATGCGTATGCTTAAGCGCAACTCTTATCTTGACCGCTGTACACTTTTTATACTGAGTGATGACAAAACACAACTTGAACTCTACGCTTCCATAGACCTGACTGCACAACAGCGAAAAATGGCAGTTTACAAACTTGGAGAGGGTGCAACGGGACTTGCTGCAAAAAGTGCTGAGCCCGTAGTTATAGAAAATATACACAACAACATCAACTATCTCAACAAAATGGGCACAGTCAATACAAAATCTATCGCTTATGTAGCTGTTCCTATTATTCAAGATGATGGAGTTATAGCGGTTATCTCTGCCAATACCTGTAAATCATCTGTTATGGATTTTGATGATGTTGTGCGAATGCTGACAATTGTCGGTTCACTTTTTGGTGGAACTCTCGCAACACAAAGAAAGTTTGCTAAAGAAAAAGAAGACCTTAGCGAACTAAAAACCTACTATAAAGACCAAGCACTCAGCGAATACAACTTTGAAAGTATCATTGGTAAAAGTAGTAAAATGAAACTCATTTTTAGTATGCTTGAAACAGTAGCACCATCCGATGCAACCATCCTCATTCGTGGAGAGACGGGAACAGGGAAGGAACTCATAGCGACCGCAGTACACAATCTCAGCAAAAGAAAAAATGCACCTTTTATCAAACTTAACTGTGCGGCTATCAGTGAAACACTCCTTGAAAGCGAACTCTTCGGACATGAAAAAGGTGCTTTTACAGATGCGAAAGAGGCTCGAAAAGGGCGTTTTGAATTAGCAGATGGGGGAACACTTTTTCTTGATGAAATAGGCGATATCACTCCTTCTCTTCAAGTAAAACTTCTTAGAATTTTGCAAGAGCAAGAGTTTGAGCGAGTCGGTGGTAATAAAACTATAAAAACAAATGTCCGCCTTGTAGCAGCAACCAACAGAAACCTCGAAGAGATGGTTAAAAATGGAACTTTTAGAGAAGATTTGTTCTACCGTTTAAATGTTATCCCTGTCAATCTTCCACCTCTTAGAGAGAGATATGAAGATGTGAAATTGCTTGTGGAACATTACCTCCATAAGTTTATGCAAGAACACCGTAAACAGATGAGTTTTTCAAAACCTGCACTCGAAATTTTGCTTGACTATCCATGGCCTGGAAACATCCGTGAGTTACAAAATACAATGGAGCGAATCGTTCTAATTTGCCCCAATGGGATTATAGAGCCAGATATGCTTAACCATGTATTGCCGTTTAATTATCAAAAACTCCACATGCCAGTAGAGCCAACGCCAACATATATAACACCCGTGATTCCAGTTGCTATCTCTGGGCTAAACCATGAAAGCCCTCAGCCTACACCAAGATTAACAAAGTCAAGTCTTTTAGATATGGAAAAAGAGTCTATCATTGCCGCACTGATTGAACATCGTGGAATTCAAACAAAAGCTGCTGCACAACTCGGCATGACAGCGCGTCAGATTGGGTATAAAATACAAAAATACGGGATTGAATTTTAATTTTTTAGAGTTTAATTATTTCTTTGCTATCACATCGGTTATATTCACATTGAAATGTAACATGTGATATTTTAAACAGCTCTTCTAGCTGTTTTTCAAGTGTATCGATGATTTGATTTGAAGCTTCGATTGTAATATTTTCATTAAAATCAAGGTGTGCTTCAAGATGAATACGATGGTCATCTAACTGCCACAAATGTATATGATGTGCATTCTCAATCAGAGGTATGGAAGTGATAGTTTTCACAACATCGCTTAACTCAATACCTTTTGGTACAAACTGCATCAGCACAAAAGTTGCACCTTTTACCAATCCAAATGAAGCCCAAAGAAGATACAAAGCTATTAAAATTGAGATAATAGGGTCAATCCAAAAAATATGAAAGTAGTACATAAGCACACCGCCAACAACCACAGCGATAGAGGTCATAACATCTGCGAGTAGATGCAAATAGGCAGCTTGTAAATTCATGTTTTCCTCAGCATCTTCTTTTACCATCCAAACACTAAGTGCATTTACAACAATACCTAAAGTTCCAAGAGCAATAACCCATGTGGAGTTTATCGGTTCTGGATGATAAAGTTTGCCAAATGCTTCAATAATCAGATAAAAAGATATACCAATCAAAGCAGAAGAGTTAAAAAGTGCCGCCAATATTTCTGCTCTATGATACCCAAAAGTTTTTTCTGCGTTACTTGGTTGAGTTGAGAGTCTATTCGCACCATAAGCGATTAAGAGAGAAAGTACATCACTAAAATTATGCATTGCATCACTCAGAAGTGCGAGTGAACCAGAGACAACACCTCCAACTATTTGTGCAACTGTTATTATAATATTTAAGAGTATTGTAATAAAAAGATTTTTACCACTTACATGGTGGTGGTGATCGTGATGGTGTTCTGACATATCTAACTCGCTTGATTTTAACCTTACTTAACTCTGCGTATAACCTTTTTGTATCTGCGAACGCTTTGCTAAAAACTGTACACTTTTAGATATATCATCCTCTGCTATGTGGTAATGTTCATGAAGTTTTGCAAGAGAATCATCCATCTTTTGCGTGAGGGAAACGCTGAGAGCATCTATTTGATGGCGCATAGCTATGATATGTTCTCCTTCGGATGATTTTAACTCGTTTGAGATGACACTCAGTTGCGATTGAGATTTTACATAATCTGCTTTTATTGTTTCTATATCACGCATCAACTCTTTCATAGTTGAGTAAATATTATGTAAGCCATGATTTTGTGTTTCAATTTCATTCATTTTATTTGATGAGAGAAGCATTTGCTTCATAATCATTTCACTTTGCTGTCGTATGGTAGAGAGTTTATTTTCTCCCTCATGTAAAGATGTTTTTATACCTTCGGCATGAGATTTTAAAGATACTATTTGAGTTTCAAACTCTTTTGTTGCTCCTGAGAGTTGTTGGAGAGTATGTCTAATAATTGTTTTTGCTATATCATCTGAAACATTTTTTATACTGCCTATAGCAACTTTTAATTTTTCTAAATCTTCGGAGATATCATGTCGATTTTCAACTGCTTTTTCTAACACAGCTCGTAATTTATTGTAATGGTCAAGCTCTGCAACTCTTAATACAT
This sequence comes from Sulfurimonas sp., assembly GCA_041662265.1. GTDB lineage: Bacteria > Campylobacterota > Campylobacteria > Campylobacterales > Sulfurimonadaceae > Sulfurimonas. The sequence continues at coordinate 367,994 of JBAZSV010000003.1, read as the reverse complement.
CAATATGTCTATGCACAACTTCATCAAGAGAAGGCATTTTGACATTTACAAACTGCTCAAACTCTTTTGAAACATTTTTATGCCAATTTTCCATACTTTCAAATTTTTCTAAAAATCTTGCTTGATTCACTTTAATAGCATCAAGAGATTTTATATCTTCTCGAAATTTTATTCTTACTTCATCTTGAGAATTTCTATCTTCTTGCTGTGAGAGAATAATTCTACCTTCCAACTCACCCATAAACTCTTTTAACTCGCCTAGTTGCGCAACCAATACTTTTGTAAATTCATCTTGTTCTTTTGCGCTTTCTGTCTCTTGAGTTTGGTGCAAAATATTCATAACCATATAAAGAAGAAGGGCAACAAGCAAAGGAAAAGCAGCTTGTCTTAAAAGTAATACAAAATCTTGTACTTGAGGCTGGATAATAAAATGAACGATAGAACTAATAGCACCAATACCTATCATAAGCGGCGAATAATTAATCTTATTTGGCTGTTTTAAGATAGAAATCTGTCTTAAAAAAAGTACCGCCATAAACAAAAAAGCTAGTAGTAAATCAGAATCAAACAAACTATCCCCTTTCGTAAATATATACTATTCTATCATATTTTTTTATAAAACAATATCTAAAATCTCTTTTGGCATGTGGATTAAAGTTTCGTGCATACCGTTTGGAGAAAACCCCCAAGTTGCAAAAATAGAGTCTATCCCTGCACTCCGCGCACTTATCATATCTTTAGAGTTGTCGCCAACCATCCATGCTTTGTGTGTGCTTTTATCAAAGCCATAGTAATCTAAAATTTCATTTAACATCTCTGGATCTGGTTTGGAGCATTTCACTTTATCCGCACCGATAATAACATCAAACATAACATCAATTTTTAAATGCCCAAGCATCATCTGTGCGAACTTTGTTGGAGCATTTGTAGCGACGGAAAGCTTGATTCCACATGCCAAAAGATTTTGAAGAGTTTCTAATATTCCCTCATATAAATAGGGATTTTGTATGCACTGTTTTTCATAATGCACTTCAAAAAGTTCCCTATCGGAGTCATGATAATTTTCTGTTTCATAAAAAAGTTTAGGAAGATTTCTCACTTCCATATTTATAGACTCAACCACAAAAGATTCACTCAAAGGCGGTAAATTGTAATTTTTTTCTCTGACATAGTTTATAGATATGGTGATATCTTTTTTAGAATCTAAAAGCGTTCCATCCATGTCAAATATAATGACTTTCATAACTCTATTGCATTTTCTCGTAAATTTCTACAAGTGCATCCACAAAAAAATCACTATCATTTGGACATCTGCACACTCGGTACTCTTCAAACCCAAGCTCATGCGCCACTTCGCGGTATTGTATCTCTAATTCATAATCTGTTTCAGAGTTATCTATCGTAAAAGCTATGGGAAAAATGATAACTTTTTTATTTTCCATGCTCATAAGTTTCTCTTCCAAAGAAGGTTTTAACCACTCCATCGGTCCAACTTTTGACTGATAAGCCAAATGCGTTTTATTAAAATTCAGACCCTCTTCTTCAAGCATATTTTTAATAATTTCCACATGCCGAATGATGTGTTTTTCATACACATCTCCAGCTTTAATTATACTTTTTGGAAGTCCATGCGCTGAAAATAGAAGGTCAAAGTCTTCACATTTATCTTCACCAATTTTCTCTTTGATTCTCTGTAAAATCGCTTTGTTGTAGCTACTGTTTTCAAAAAAATGTTTTGTCTCAACTAAAATTGCATTTGCTCCACCGTTGTGATAATGCTCTTCAAAATCTTCAAGGGATGACTTTGTTGTTGTCGTTGAAAACTGCGGATAGAGTGGGATTAAATAGATTTTATTTACTTCTTCTTTATTTATTCTCTCAATCACTTCATCTGCAAAAGGAGGTGCATATCGCATAGCAAAATCAACGACAACATCTTCCCCTACTCTCGCTTGAAGCTTTTTTACCAACTCTTTCGTAAGCGCGACAATCGGTGATTTACCACCGATTTGTCTGTATATATCTTGAGATTTTTCCGCTCTTGCAAAAGTTATTATCGTACCGATAATTGCCCGTAACAAATCACTTTTCACAGTCAAAATATTTTTATCACTAAACATATTACTCAAGAACGGCTCAACCTCTTCAAGGTTATTTGGACCGCCCATGTTCAGCAAAACTATCGCTTCTTTTTTCATTTTTAATCCTCTTTGACTCTTAAACTTATCTCATAAACTATTCTTTGTAGCGGTAGCATATCTTCATATATCTTATAAAGTGTTGCGATTAATTTTTCACCATTCTCTATTAAACTCGGGTTTAAGATTTTATAAGTTGCCATACCTTTAAAAAGTGCAATGTCTGCACTTGGCATGTGGGAATCGAAACCTTTTGGATAGCGTTTGTAGCCATGTGGAAGTGTCTCATATCCACATGCCAACAACTCTTTTAAAACTTTGTCTAGTGCAACTCTTTTATCTTCATCTTTTATATATTCACGAAACGCATCCAAAAGCGGTTTTTCAAACCACCGTACACCCACTGCTACGAAAAGTTCATCGGGTGAAAAGTGTAAGTAAAAACTTGAACTTTGAAGTCGTGATGCTTTGCCTTGCCAAAAAATTATGCCGATTCGGCTTTTGATAGGCTCTTTGTTTGCGCCCATTCTACGAATATCTCGATAGATGCGAAAAAGTGATTTGTTGATTTTTGGTTCTGCATTTATGGTGGGTTCAAGTGCTTGAAGGTGTTCGCCCATCTCTGCGACAAAAGCACGAGATGGATTTAAGATAAGTGTTTCGTACTCATTTTTGTGCGCGTCGAACCACTCTTTGTTGTTGTTAGCTCGGATGGCTTTTAAAAATGAGAGCGTTTTTTTACTAAAGCCCGTGAATTCCACATGCCGACCTTGTTAAACTAATTTTCTATTTCTATATGCTAAAGCTATGACTACAAAAATAATCAAATAAGTCACAGGCACAAAATCAGGAATCGGAACTGGGTCGCCTTTTGCGTAGGAGTGAAGTCCTGCAAGGTAGTAATTCACCCCGAAATAGGTCATAATCACCGATGTGAACGATAAAAGTGAGATAACACTAAAGTTAAAATCACTGTAAATCTCTTTGATAAATCTCAGGTGCAGAACAACCGCATAAACCAAAATAGTTACCAATGCCCAAGTCTCTTTTGGATCCCAGCCCCAGTAGCGTCCCCAGCTCTCATTTGCCCAAACACCACCAAGAAAATTTCCGACCGTTAAAAGAACAAGTCCCACCATCAAACTCATCTCATTTATAGAATTTAACTCTTTGATTGAAAGACTGATATGTTTTTCATTCGCAGGTGTTTTAAGTATAAATAGAAGGATTGTAATAAACCCAAGCAAAGCACCAAGCCCTAAAAAGCCGTAGCTTCCCGTAATCATAGAAACATGGATACTCAGCCAATAGGAGTTGAGAACTGGAACGAGATTTGTCACTTGTGGATTCATCCAATTGAGGTGTGCGACAAACAAAATAAGCCCAGCTAAAACTCCCGTAGAAGCCATCGTCATGCTTGAGCGTTTAGAGAAGATAAATCCTGCCAAAACTGTTGCCCAAGCGATATAAATCATAGACTCATACCCATCCGACCACGGTGCGTGACCTGAAATGTACCATCTGTTCGCAAGACCGATTGTATGAGATATAAAAAGAACTATAAGAAGTACTAGAGTTACTTTAGTATAGATTTTCATATTGAAGTTTGGTTTTAATATTTTTACAAAACTAAGAATTAAAAGGACAAATCCTATTAAAAAGTAAAGTGGGTAAATGGTTTCAAATATCTTCGCTTTGTTATAAAAAACCTCTGCAAAAATTCTATTTTCACTAGGATACACTTCTGCTCCATAAAACTTCTGGTACTCCGCTAATTTCATTAAAGCACTATCAGATTTACTCCAATTTCCACTCACTAAAGCATCATCAATAGCCGTAAAATACTCCACTGCGATAGCTCTTAGTTTTTCACCATTTTCTGCTGAAAAAGTTTGAAGTGCATCGATTGTTGGAAACCATTTGTTGGTTACATCATTTGGTTTTGGCCACATTTTTATCAACGAACCCGTATAAACCATATAAGTAACATTCACTCGCTCATCGATACTTAGAACTGCTTTATCAAGTTTATTTCTAAACTTTGGCTCTTTTCTCGTTGCTTCTTCTACTGCAGATGCGAGTTTATAATTACTCATATTGTCAGGGTCTGCAAAAAACTGAGAGAAAGAGACATATTTTGTATCTGCTTCAACTCCAAGTATTTTGTTGACTGCTTCATCTTTTGTGTAAATCATTTTCACATCGCGATAGACATCTGGACGAACCATCATCCCCAACAAAACTTGGTTTGAATTAAGTACAGTTGTACCAACATGCACAGTTACATCCGCGTGAATTTTTGCCAAAATCTCCGTTGAGAGTGTGTCCAAAGGTTTCATTCTTCCACCGCTGTCTTGGATAACAAGTGCGCCAAATTTTTGAGCATGTGCTGCGTTAAAAGAGAGAATAGTTTTTATAGCAGGATTTAATTCCTCTGCAAAGGAAGGAGTAAAACTAAAAAGCAATCCACATGCCAAAAGTAGTGGCACGGCTTTTTGTTCACTCGCTTTTTTTGCTTTTTCTGCCAACTTAGAAAATCTGTTTTGTTGCGAAAAGAGTGACCAAAACATACCCAAAGCTAAAAGAAAATAACCTATATAACTTGGCAAAGTACCAGGGTCATTGTTTACAGAAAGAACTGTTCCCTGCTCATCTTTATCATACGATGCTTGAAAAAATCTATATCCGCGATGCGCTAAAATATTATTCATAAAAATTCTATACGGCATTTCAATATTTTGTTCCTTATCTATTAAAACGACTTCACTCGCATACGAAGCTGGGCTCATAGAACCAGGATAACGGTCAAGTTGAAAATCTTTTAACTGAATTTCAAATGGAAGTTTAATCTCTTTTGAACCATAAGAGGCACGGACAACAACACCATTCATCTCTATGTAAGACTCTTGTGCCATCATTCCAGCCATACCAAAAAGCACAAGTTCTTCAGATGCATCTTCTACACTCACTTTTAGTTTAAAGGCATCATATCCTGCTTGTTTTGCTGAAGCTTTTGGATTTGAAACAATTTTAACTGTGGCATGTGGAAAAAACTCACGAAGCACAAAACTACTGTTTGCATTTGTAAAAAGAGTTCTTGCTGTAAAAGGTTCTTTATCATTTGAAGCTAACTCACCTTTTGAACCATCATCCATTTTTAAAGTGTTCAGAGCCATAGGATGTTTCATAAAAAGTTTGTTATCTTCCATAAACAATGAAATAACAGGTTTATCAAAGCTACCTTTAGAATCAAAATCTAAAACAAATTCTGCAGTCTCATAAAATTCACCCTGTTTTAATTTAACAGCTCTTCCCTCTCCACTGCCTGTTACCATCATATTGGCAATAGCAATACCTTTCTCTTTTTCTTCAACCAATGTTTCAACTGCATCAGGAATATATTCCACCATCGTAACGCTTACTTTTTTGCCATCAACAACTAAAGAAGAAGAAAGAGTATTGGAAGATTTTTTTGAAAGATATACTTTTTGTGAGGTAGATGCACTTTTTTCATTACTTGAAGCGTTTACACTAAAATAGGTATCTGAACTACTCATCACAGAAGAACTCTCCCCTTCACGGATGTGCATAGAACCTTCAAAACCTACATAACGCGTAATCGCAGCACCGATAAGGATTACGATAAACGCCATGTGGAAAATAAAAAGTGGCGCTTTTTTGGGCGTGTACATTTTAAAGTTCACGATGTTTAAAATAAGGTTCAGAGTTAAAAATCCAAGTAAAATTTCAAACCATAAAGCATTGTAAATTTCAGCCTTCGCCGTCATAGTTCCATAATCATTTTCAACAAATGTAGCATACCCACATGCCATAGCGAAAATAAGCATCAAAACCGCCATGGTCTTCATAGAACTAAGATAAGAGAGTAGTTTTTTCATATAGAATAATCCTTTATTTTAAAAGGAGTATTCTAGTCAAACTAAGATAATAAATGGTTAAATAACTGATGTTACGCGCTGATAAGTGTGAAGTACAAGAGTGATGTCTGTACAAAGCGTCCTCTATTATAATGGACAGAGTAATTGCTATGTGGCATTTGAGATGGAAGATTGAGAATTGTGTAACTCTTTCGATAAGAAAAGAATATCAAAGATGCTACTCAAGCACCTATAGCTTCACTTATAACAGTAATACTTGCGTTTGGCGATACCATAGAATTTCCAAACGCACATTTGGTGACACTGCGTATCACCAAATATAAATACTAATCACATCCCCATACTCTTACAATACAAGCTGTTCCTCCATGCGATTGACACTCAGATAGAGCTACATTTTGAACAGAACCAGAGGATAACCCAGTTGCATATCCATAAGCCGTAGATCCTTGTGATTGATCAGCTGCATACGCAGCACACCCATTTTCAAAAGTTTCTACAATACTACAACCACCCCCACACTCACTAAGAGCACGCTGTTCTGCAGCATTGACTGAAGGATATTTATATGCAAATCCATATTTCTTACCTTGGTTACTATCAATTGCTATTGCACCCGCCGCACTAGCATAACTACCAAACATACACGCAAGTACCAAAAAAACTACCAATTTCATAAACAAACTCCTAACTAAATTTTGATCAGAAGAAAGAATAACACTTTTTTTATAAATAATTGATAATGCCTTAAAATTTTATTTATACTACTTTTTACTAACCATACTATCTAAGAGAGAGAAAAGTTCTTGGGATGCTTTTTCAGCACCTTGAAACATATCGACAATCTCGCTTGAGTGAGAATTTATATCTTTTTTAAGTATCTCAATAACTCTCGCTATATTTGTATGAACTTTTTTATGTGGCTCTAAAACAGATGCGTATGCACTTGTATTTGAAAAATTATGTTTGCCCTCTTTTTCATACCATCTTCCAAGATTACAAGTTGTATGGTCAGTTAATGACATGTTGATATTTCTCTCAAGCACATTTGAGTACGCTGTATTTTTAAAAATCATGTGATCAAGTTTTGCTGTATTTACAAAAAGTTCATGCCCTACAAAAGTGTTGTCTATTTTAATTTTTCTAGCATTATCGACTAACTCTAAAAGTATATTTTTAAACTCATCCAATTTATCTTGTGAAGAGATTGCATGTTCTTCAATTTTTTCACTATTTTCTGACATACTTATAGAATTCTGTTTGAGTACGCTTATGTTCGCTTCTACTTCACTTGTTGCTTTTTGCGTTCTCTCCGCAAGTTTACGGACTTCATCTGCTACAACTGCAAATCCTCGTCCATGTTCACCCGCTCGTGCTGCTTCAATAGCAGCATTGAGTGCAAGTAAATTTGTTTGATCAGAGATATCTTTAATCAAAGATATTACACTATATATCTCTTCAACATTTGTATTTAATTGCACCGAAGAAACTCTTGAATCACTAATCATTTCAGTAATATTTGATATAGTTTCAATAATCTCATCCGTAGAGCTTGTCACTCTTAAAATTACATTTCCTGTTGTTTCATTGAGATGATTAATCTCATTTACATTGTCAACATTTTTCTTCATACTATCTCTAAGATTGTTAGCATTATGTATAGAGCCAATTATCATCTCATTAGAAAGAGTTAAATCAAGTTGATTTTTTTCTAAACTTATTTCAACTTTTTTTGTTGATTCTACAGCTAATAAAGCTTGTTTTTGTGCTTCTTCTGCTATTTCTTCAACTTTATCTAAAAACTTATTGAAACTTGCACTCGCCTGACCTAATTCATCATCCGATAAGATAGGCAATCTTTTAGACAAATCAGAATCACCAGATGCTAGTTCATTTGCCACTTTATCAAGATTTTTAATAGGCTCTGATACTGCTTTTCTCACAATAATGACTAAGAAAACTAAAACGAATAAATTTAAAAGCGTAGTGATTACAACTTGTCTAATCAGTGACTCTTTAGAATGAGAAAGTGTTCGCTCAACATCAGCAATAGGCTTTGAGATAAGAGCATATCCAATAACCTCATTTGAAAAGTCTATTATTGGTTCAGATACAACGAAATACTTATTTGAGTATTGAGCTTTTTTTGTCTCTTCAACATTTATAGAATTTAAATCACTAAAATAATTTGCATCTATATCTTTTTGTGGTAACGCTAGAGTAAATTTACCAAGTTTTGGAGCGGACGCTAACTCTTTTGCGATTGACAAATGCTTGTTATCTAACAAAATAACAATATCCACACCATGGTTTTTCTTAGCAGATTTTACAACAGAACTCACACCTTGCATAAATTCAATAGAACCCAAATAGTGATTATTTTCCACAATAGGCGCTATTCCACGAAACACAAGTCCTGCAACACCGATTTCAATTGTTGCTAAAGGTTTTTTATCTTCTTTTACTTTTACTATACTTTTTCTAAATGAGCTTAAATCATCACCAAAATTTTGAGGATTCCAATCTCTTAAAAAACTTTTAACATTCGCATCATGAATATGGATTTTTATATTTTTAAATTCAGTATTGTCTTTAAAGGTCTTTGAAAGATTGGCAAATCCATTAACAGCGATATTTCTATCACCCTCTTTTAATGCTTTTACTGCATAATAGTTTTCAGCAATATTGATAGCATTTGTTAAGCCTATATTTTTCTTTTCGTCCATTAAATCATTATAGAGGGAACGAAGGGATGTTTCTTGTGTAGTGTAAACATCATCTTTCATCTGGTCTATTGAAAAAACATAATTCATAGCGATTATAATTAAACCTATAATAATAGATACTATTAATGGGATTTGAACTTTATTACTAATACTCATAACTTAACCTTTTTTCTAAAATATTTCGTTGATTTTATCATATTGATTATAAAATTATCTCTATCTTTTCAACATTTCCACATGCCAAGCGAACTCTCTCTTTCATAACTTCATAAATGTTTTTATACCCTTTTTTAGAGGCGAGTGAAGTACTTTTTAGTTTTTCACTTGACTGAACTAAGATAAATTTTCTCTCTCCTCCATCGTCCACATTTAACTCCGTTACGGCATGTGCCCGAGACTATCTAAGAGGACAAAAAGTTCTTGTGATGCTTTTCAGTATCCCTCAACATGGCGACAATCTCGCCTAAGTTCGAATTTATATCTTTTTGAAGAATATCAATTAAATATTTTAACTTGATTTCTCCCCTCATTTTTAGCACAATAAAGTGCTACATCAGAGTTTTTAAGTAACTCATCAATATTGGATTCATCATTTAAAGTCGCTAAACCAATACTTACTGTAACTTTTATAATTTTATTTTCATATGGTACGCTCATTTCTTCTGTGTTAGATCTAATACGCTCAGCAAAAGAAATAGCTCCATCCTTAGATGTATTTTGAAGTAATATACTAAACTCTTCTCCTCCAACACGACCAAATAAATCACTGTTTCTCAGTAATTCATTAACCGTTTGAGCAAATGACACAATAACTTTATCTCCTGCTTGATGTCCAAAAGTATCATTTATATTTTTAAAATTATCTATATCAATTGACAGAATATGGATTTGAGTTTTATTGCGTAGTGCAATATTAAAATATTTTTCACTCATATCCATAAAATAACCTCTATTATTTATTCCAGTAAGGAAATCCATTTGCGATAATTTTTTTAACTCTTTTGTGCGTTCTTCTACTTTTTGTTCTAGTTCGTCAGTGTGCTTTAAAACTCTAAATATCAGAAAAATAATTATTATAGAAACAACAACTATCGTAACTTTTATCATCATCTTTTTCTTTAAAATATCGTTTTTATTTATAAAATATTCCCCTAAATTTATTGAGATACTAATTCCACCTTCTATGTCTCCAACTTTATAGCCCTGTTCAAAATGACACTGTATGCAAGATTCTTCTGTAATAAGTGCTCCCATATATTTAAAACTTTGTTCTTCTTCATTAAATATAAAGAACTCTGTTTTATTTTTCTCTTCCATAAATTTTAATGCTTGTTTTTCAAAGTTATTTGGAGTATTTAAAGGATTTAATGAATTAAAAGATGTTATTCTGAAAGAGTAATCATTTTTTTTTGCAAGTTCTGAAAGTTGACTAGTCATCCAGTCAGAGTTAATCTTTATAAGTGTCTGATTGTCTTCAGCTTTTAAAATATTGTTAATAAGATATAGATTAGGTTTTTGATTTGAATTTGGTTTTACATACACACCATCATACCGTGCATTCCAAGTTCTCATATTTACTTGGTCATTAAAATGAGTACGAGCCTGACTGATTATATGTTGTTCTTCATTAGAAATCCTTGTTTTTGCAATATTTTCTATGAAACTAATCAAACCATAATCAACTACAATGGCAACTAATATAATAAATATGTAGTTATACTTCAAACATATCACCTTTTCTCTTGGTAAGAACTAACATCTATTTTAAATGACTCATTTTTATAGACAGAAGTTTACTCGTTTAACACTTTTTATAAGACTTTATTATATCTTTTTTCAAATTCTTTTCCGATAAACTGTTGGTTATAAAATCATTTCTCTAACCTCAACATTTCCACATGCCAAGCGAACTCTCTCTTTCATAACTTCGTAAATATTTTTATATCCATTTTTAGAGGCGAGTGAATTGTTTTTTAGTTTTTCACTTGACTGAACTAAGATAAATTTTCTTTCTCCTCCATCCTCCGCATTTAACTCCGTTACGGCATGTGCAGTTGTTCCACTTCCTGCAAAAAAGTCTAAAATTATCGCATCTTTTTTTGTATGTGTTACGGATTTAAGAAGCGTTTTTATAAGTCCTACAGGTTTTGGTTTTGTGAAAACCTCATAACCAAAAAGTTCTATGATTTCACGCGCGGCATCCTCATAAGTTGGCACATTGTAGCTCTCTTTTGTGAGCATATTTTTCATAAGTTTTCGTTTGCTTTGCTCTTTTATGTAGTTTATTCTAAAAGGAACTTTGCCAACTTTGAGCAACTCTCTGTTTTTGCATAACTCATTTACGAACTCTTGAGAGTATCTCCACGAGCCTCGCATTCTAAATTCATTGACATTTTTGCCCTCTTTTATTGCGACATCATCGAGTAAAAAACAGACAATATTTTTGCTTGACATATCACAAGCACAGACAAAAGAGTCTTTCATGTTAAAAACAACACTCTTTGGAGGGAATAACAGCTCTTTTATCGGGTTATTTTTAAAATTTAATGGATGTGGTTTTTGCTTTGATGCCATTTCAAGGCTTAACATCGGCGCGTGTGAAATATCTTTTGCATAACACAAAACAAACTCACTCATTTTGGCAATATTTTTATGTAAAAAAGAAGCCCTATTTTTCTTTTGCCATGTCAGTTGTGAGATAAAATTTTGCGCACCAAAAACCTCATCACAAAGGATTTTAAGATGCGCAACCTCGTTTTCATCGATGCTTATAAAAATAATCCCATCTTCATTCAAAAGTCCACATGCCAAGAGAAGCCGTGGATAAATAAAACTAAGCCACATGCCGTGTGTGCTAAAAGTATCATGGTAAATAAATTTATGATTTTTTGTATTGTAGGGCGGATCGATATAAATAACATCAATTTTTTGTTTATACTCTTTGCCCAAAAGCTTTAACGCTTCAAAATTATCGCCATTTATAAGTAAGTTTTTATTGGAAAATTTGATACTCTTTTTAGATTTGCTCTTTGTATAAGCCTCATTTTTTGCTTCTTCTTTTGTGTTCCAATGAAGATAACATTCACTCATGAACTCATTTTCTTAAAAACCACTTTCACATCTCCGCTCTCTAACTCTTCTATTTCATGCGTAAAACTTTTCTCTGTTTTATCAAACAAAGGTGTCGGCGCGTGGAAGAAAATGCCAACAAGTCTATCGTTTTCACTTTTAAGCATTCTTAGTCCGTTGATTGCGTTTACCATAGGTTCGGGTGGGGAACATTCTGTGGCGTCAAACTCATAAAAAGTGAGTCCATCTGCTTCGTAGGTGTAAAACTTCAGTGTTGCTCTTGGTACTTCTGCTAACTCTTTTTTCACTGATACATGCCTTTAATTATATATATATTTATTTTCATTTTCATCCCAGATAAAATGTCCTGAGACTTTTTCAAAAGCTTTTAAAATGATAGTTTCATGGCAATTATTACCAAAAATAGTAATTGGAGTATGATAATATCTGTTGTAAGAGAGTATCGGATGCAAGAGTATCTCCTTCCAGGTAAACTCCATTTTTCCCTCATACGGTTCAAAAGGCACTACCGATATCACGCTTCTGTTTGTTACACTGCATTTAAAACTACAACTCACATGGTATTTATCTATCTTTATAAATTCTATAAGTGGCATAATGTTACGGTTATTTTTTTGCATGTTAGACTCCAAGTGGGAATGTTATTGTAAAACAACTTCCACAATTAGAATTTTTCCAACTCAAATTTCCACTAAAATGTTTTTCTAAAATCATTTTAGACATATATAATCCTAAACCTGTGCCATTTTTACTTTTTGTAGAAACATAAGGTTCTCCAAGTTTAGACAAAATATCTATATTCATTCCGCCTCCGTTATCGCTTACTTCAATAGTCAATAAATCTTTTGTAGCCGTAGTAGTAATATCAATATTTCCATCTTGAATATTTCGCTCTTTGATTGCGTCTTTAGAGTTATTGAGCAAATTAATAAAAACTTGCAAAAATTCATTTGGATAAGTAAAAAGTTCAACTTCGCAATCATTTATAAAATGAAGAGTGATTTGATTATTTTCGAGCGTTTTTTGAATCATATTACGAAGTTTTGCATAAATAGCACACAATGATATTTTTTCTTTCTCTTTTTCTGGTTTTAAAAATGTTCTAAAATCATCAATAGTATGGCTCAAGGATTGGGTCTGTTCATTTAAAACATTTATAAGTTCATAAAGCGCTGGTTTTGTAATTTCTACATCAAGTTCCAAATCTGCTCTTAGATTATTTCCAGCCATAGAAATGACGCTCAAAGGTTGTCGCCATTGATGCGCTATCATCGCTATCATATCGCCCATAGCGGCTTGACGCGATTGAGAAAGCATCAACTCTTCACTTTCATGTATCTTAGTAATATCCATAGCAGAAGCTATAAATACTTTTTTAATATTATAAACATTTTCCAAGGGTGCTAAAGAAAACAGCCATAATAATACTTTGCCACTTTTAGTTGTAATTTTTTTCACACCTCTATTTTCTCTAGAATTTACTCTAAAAAAACTATTTATACCTAACATGCCCTCTTCTTCATAAGTGAGTGCTTGTTTACTCCAATCTTTTATCGTTGTTACCTCTTTTAGAGTGTATCCAGTCACTTCTTGAAACACTTCATTCATCAACAATATTTTTCCATCTTCATCATAAAGCATAATTGGATTTGGTGCAAAATTAATAATTTTTTCTAACTCATTTTTTTTGGATTCTAACTCTAATATCAACATCTTAATTTGTGAAATATTTTCAATGATTGAGATAAAGTAAAGAGGTTTATTTTCACTATCTCGCAACAAAATAACAGAAAGATTGACCCAAATGACATCTTTATTTTTACAAATATATCGTTTTTCTATATGATAAGTATCTATGCTTCCTTCTATAATCTGATTAATATAAGCTAAGTCACTTTCTAAATCTTCGGCATGTGTAATATCTTGAAAGGTAAGTTTTAACAACTCTTCTTTAGTGTATCCAAGCAAATTACATAGGTATGCATTCGCGTCGAGCCAAGCACCATTCACTCCCACATGCGCGATACCGATTTGTGCTGTTTTAAATGTTTGTTCATATTTAAAAGTTACTTTTTCCATTTCACTTTTATTTTTTTGAGCAAGAGCTTTTTTGTCACTTATATCGTGGAAACTCACAACAGCCCCTGTAATTTTTCCATCTTCTATGGTAGGACTAGACATAAATTCTACAGGAAAAGAGATTCCATCTTTACGCCAAAACAAATCTTCTCCACGAAATGTTTTACCATTGGCTACAGTATGCGCCATAGGACACTCATCTTCTGGGTAATTTGAACCATCAGGTTTTGTATGGTGCCAGAGTCGATGGCTATCTTTGCCCAAAAGATATTCGCAAGAATACCCAAGCATTTGTGCCGCTCTCTCATTTACAAACATATGACGCAGATGAATGTCAAGACCAATAATTCCATCCATAGAAGATTCTAAAATCAAAGAGAGTTTACTTTGAAGTTCTTTATTGGATGCAAGAGACACTATCAACTCTTCATTGGAAGATTCCAACTCTTCATTGGATGTTTCAAGTTCTTCAACTGTTGATTGAAGATTTTCATTTGAATCTTGAAGTTCTCCATTCATTACTTCCATATTTTGTTTTGAAAATGCCAACTCATTAGAAATATTTTCTATCTCTCCTCGTGCTTTTGATACTTGAGAAGTGAGAGTAGAAATCATTGTATTTTCGCTAAAGGATGGTAAAGAGAGACAATTGAGAAGAAGGTCTTTTGACTCAATTTCTTGAAAGTTTATCAGTAACATAGATTTCTGCGTCGGCATGTGGAAAGGTTGCACAATGATTTGCACAAATTTTTCATCTTTAGAAGAGGTGAGCTGAATAAATTTACTCATCTCTTTCATGTTCGAGAGTAACACTTGTTTTATAAGAATTTTTAAATCATAATGCAGAACCTTATCAAGATTATCGAAAAGATTTAAACTCAAAAGTCCATCAGCAAAGTTTAAATAAGGAATATTCCCTTTTTTGTAAACTATAGTGTAATTACTATCAATAATCAAACTGCCATTACTAAAATAATCAAACAAATCTTCTTGAAGATGTTTTTCTATCTCTTGTGGATTTATTAACTTTTGCATACTTTCCGCCTCTCTTTTTGATGGATTATTTTTATATTGACTAAGAACTTGCATTTGAAACTTGGATTCTTTGTTTTGCTCTTTTTTTTGATAAATTTTATGTTTATTATCGAGTGTAGCAAAAAGTTCCAAATTGCTCAGAGTAGATTCACTCGAACCTAAAAAAAGAAGCCCCTCACTCCTGAGTGCATAATGAAAAATGGAAAAAACATCACTCTGCACACTCGACTTCAGATATATCAAAATATTTCTACAACTGATTATGTCTATATTGATAAAGGGTGGATTATTTAAAAAATTATGATGTGCAAATATAATCTGTTCACGAAGCGTCTTGATTACTTTGTACCCATGTTCAGTTTTTACAAAATACCTCTCAAGCAACTCATTTTTTACATGCACAAATGCATTTGTTTTATACTCACCAGCTCTGGCTTTCTCAAGTGCAATATCATCTATATCTGAAGCAAAAATTTTGATATAAAACTTTTTGTTGAGCTCTTGGCAAATTTCATTCACTAAAATCCCAAGGCTATACGCTTCTTCGCCACTCGAACAAGCAACACTCCACAAACGCAACTCACTATACTCTGGCATGTGGAATAACTTTTGTTTTATCAAAATCCCTAATGCGTTAAACGCCTCCTCGCCTCGAAAAAACTCAGTTACCCCGATTAAAACTTCTTGATTGAGAATATCCACCTCGTGAGTATTTGCTCCAAGATATTTTGCATACGCATCAATCGTAGCAAGATGTAGCACTTCCATACGCTTTTGTATGCGACGGTTTATCGTCTCTTCCTTATATTTAAACAAATCTAACTGTTTTTCTTTATACAAAATTTTTACTATCGATTCAAAAGGTAACTCTTCTAAAATATAAGTACCATCAGCAAAAGCAGATGAAAATTGCATAAGTTTTTTTGCTATCGCTTTCACATCAAGGATATAATCAACCACTTTTTCATCAATAGCACTTTTTATCATACCATCAAACATCGCCTCTTTTGGAAATTGCACCATGGTAATACCATGAAATTCTTTTACAACACCCATACCAATCGTGCCATCGTGACCTGTACCAGAGAGTAAGATAGCAATAATTTTGGAATTTTGCAGAGTGCTTAACGCACTAAACAATACATCTACATTTGGAGTTGGTAAATGCAACTCCAAATCTATAGCAGCAGCTGTTGGTTTGTTATTTTTAATAATGATTTTTAACTCAGGAGGAAGAACATAAAGGATATCTGGCTTAAAAAGCATTCCAAGTTGCACAAGGAGAACTTCAATCTTGCTATTTCTGTTTAAAAGGTCAGCTAAAATAGTTTTTTCGCCAAAAGCATGATGCTGTGCTAAAAAATAAAAGAACCCTGTTTTTTTAGGTAAATAGGTAACAAATGCAGACAAGGCTTCAAACCCTCCAGCACTTGAACCGATTGCTACATAAACATCAAGATTTTTCTTTTTCATTGGTGCAGTTTAAAACTCAAACACATCTATATATATCTGCATCTTATGTTGGTTAAGCAATTTTTGCAGTTTGTTTTTAAGTTCTTTGATATCTTGTTCGATTTCATGCCCTGAAGCTTCATCTTCCACCTTCATAGAAATAACAAGTAACACTTCATTTGAGCCTATAAACATACTTCTCACAGCATTGAGATGCACCAAAACATTGGACTCTTCTTTGATTAAATGTTTTATCTGTTTTGTGGTTTCTCTATCAAGACTCTCACCGATAAGCAGTTTTTTGAGTTCTATAAACAAGATTGTGGATAATCCAATCAAAAGCATCCCGATTATAAGTGCCGCGATACCGTCATATATCGGGTCAACATACACAGACAAAACTAAACCTAAAGATAAAACCACAAGCCCTAACAATGCACCAGAATCTTCGATGAGAACAACTAAAATATGGGAAGAGGAGCTTTGTCTAATCGTCGAAAACAAATCTTTTAGTTTTGAATTACTCTCTTTGAGGGCTACTCGCAAGGCACTTCCCTCAAGAATAATGGCAAAAATAATAATACCTACAACAAGAAGTGGATTTTCAATCGGCTGAGGAGCGTTGATTCTGTGAAATCCTTCATAGATAGAAAATAAACCACCGAGTAAAAATAAAACAACGGTCACAACAAAAGACCAAAAAAAGTTTGCTTTTCCTTGCCCAAAGGCATGAAATTCAGATTTTCCTTTTGCTGCTTGTTTTTGACCAACCATAACTAACAACTGATTACCACAATCCGCCGTACTGTGAATGGCTTCCGCCATCATCGAGGCTGAACCTGTAAAAAACGCCGCTAAACCTTTTGCAACTGCAATAGCCCCATTCGCAAGTAACGCAGCTTTTACACTTTTTGACATAAAATACCTTTTTGTTTCAATTTAGATGAAGTGACACTAAAAATATATAACATCCCACTCCATCAATTTTTTTTCATGCTTTATTATACTATGAATTTAACAATCAAATTTAAAACAAAATTGTAAATAATTTGATGTATGATACGATTAATAAAAATAAGTTGAGAAAGATGATAAAAAAAAGTTTAATTTTTTGTATGGTTAGTTTACTCTTTATAGGTTGTGAATCTAAGCAAAACAGTGACACAAAACAAGAGGCAGTGATTACAGTTGTATCACCAACAGAACAAGAGAGTTCAAAACAAAATGAAGTAAATGGGGTCGTAGAATCTCCAAAAATAGTCCAAATTAAAAATAGAGTGGATGGTTTTATCGAAAAACAATATTTTAAAGATGGCTCTTTTGTTACTAAAGGGGATATTTTATACAAAATAGACGATAGAAAACTAAAAAATGAACTCACAATGCTCAAAGCGCAGTTGCAACAATCAACGCTCAATTTATCCAACTTAGAAAAAACAAAAAGCAGAATGCGTCCACTCATTGAAGTCGGTGGCGTGAGTGCGCAAGAGTTGGACAACACGCTCACTTTGATTGAAAAAGAAAAAGCAATCCAATTTTCATTTCAAGCACAAATTGAAAAACTAAATCTTGATATCTCCTTTGCAACAATAACCGCACCACAAAGCGGATACATAGAAAAAAGCCAACAAGAAGAAGGTGCGTATGTTCAAGCCAATGGAACTATGCTCACACAAATATATGTTGTAACTCCTTTGTATTTTTCTACAATGCTCACATCGAGCGACGAAAAACCGCTTGATGGCAAAATCATTCTTGGAAACACCCAAAGAGTTGGTACTTTAAAATATTGTGACCCCATGACTGACAGTGCGGCGATGGTAAGATGCAGATATGAATTTGATGCGAAAGAGAAAATAGAAATAGGAACGATGGGGAAATTTATTTTTTCTACAAAAACAAAAAAAGCTCTTTTTATCCCTCAAGAGTGTTTAGTTCAAGGAGCAAACGGTCGTTCCGTTTATGTTATCAAAGATGAAATAGCCTCTATGAAAAAAGTTGAAACTGGGCAGTGGGTAGGACAGAGTGTTGAAATTCTCTCAGGTATTTCAAAAGAAGATAAAATCGCACAAACGGGCATTATCAACCTTAGTAACAATTCTAAAATAATAATCAAACAATGATTTCAGAATTTTTTATCAAAAAACCAGCGATTGCGATTGCCTTATCCGTCATGGTAATTGTTTTTGGTTTTATATCTTTATCTTCAATGCCAATCGCACAGTATCCAAAATTAACGCCTCCAACTATATCTATCTCAGCATCCTATCCTGGAGCAGATGCACAAACGATTGCAACTTCGGTGGTTGATCCCATAGAGATGCAATTATCAGGAATCCCTGGACTTTTATATATGTCATCAAGTTCAAGTAATTCTGGCAAAGCAGATATAACTTGTACCTTTGAGATAGGCACAAATATCAATGATGTTTATACGGAAATACAAAACAGAGTTCAAAATGCAACCGCTTCTATGCCCGCTATTGTTAAGTTGTTAGGTATCTCCATCAAGAAAAAAACATCCGATATTCTTATGATGGTAGCACTTTATTCTCCTGATGACTCTATAAAGCAGATAGAACTGAGTAACTATGCTTCAAATTTTATGCTCAAAAAAATCAGAACCATTAGTGGTGCGGGGGAAGCTGCGATTTTTGGACAAAAAGATTATTCGATGCGTATTTGGACAGACCCTGTTAAAATGGCATCTTATGGCATTACATCCAAAGATATTTCGTTAGCGATTACTGAGCAAAATTCACAAGTCTCCATAGGACGCATCGGACAAGAACCAGTTCCAGAGGGGCAAGTGATAACACTCATGTTAAAATCAAAAGGAAGACTCTCATCTCCAACAGATTTTGAAAATATTATTGTAAAAACAAACGATAATGGAAGCATGGTCACCATAAAAGATGTAGCAAAAGTAGAACTAGGAACAACTTCCTATGAGTCTGCAGGACGCATCAATGGCAAACCTACTATTTTGGTAGGCATCTATGCTGATACACAGGCAAATGCACTTGATACTGCAAAAAAAGTGAAAGAGGTAGTGGAGAAATTATCAAAAACTTTTCCAGCGGGAATACAATATAAAATACCTTACGATACAACAACTTTTATCGAATTATCTATTGAAGAAGTTGTAAAAACTTTTTTAGAAGCTATTTTGCTGGTTTCTTTGGTTATCTACTTTTTTCTTCACTCTCTAAGAGCAAGTATTATCCCTGTTTTAGCTATTCCTGTTTCTATTATGGGAGCTTTTATCGGTATGTATCTGTTTGGTTTTTCAATCAATACGCTCACACTTTTTGGTTTAGTGCTCTCTATCGGCATTGTTGTAGATGATGCCATTGTTGTTGTGGAAAATGTTGAGCGACTCATAAAAACAGAGAAATTATCTCCCTACGAAGCATCCATAAAAGCCATGAAACAGATTTCAAGCCCTATCATCGCCATAGTTTTGGTTATTGTTTCTGTGTTTATTCCTACTGTTTTTGTTGGCGGAATTTTAGGCGAACTTTATAAACAATTTTCTTTAACTATTGCTATTTCTGTTATCTTTTCAGGAGTTGTTGCACTCATTTTATCCCCTGCTTTATGTTCTATCTTAATCAAAGAAGATCATAAAAAACACCCTTTCTTTGAAAAATTTGACCTCTATTTTGAAAAAATTTCTAAAAAATATGTCTCTTTTTCTATGAACTTAATAGATAAATATAAAATGACTTTTGCTATTTATGTATCATTTTTTGCTTTTATATATTTTGCCCAAACACAAATCCCATCCACTTTTTTACCTCAAGAAGACCAAGGTGTTTTTATAACTTCAATCAACTTGCCAGAGGGTGCTTCTGTCCAAAGAACACTCAAAATCATCACTGAGCTAGAAGAGATATACAAAACAGAACCCGCGATAAAAAATAGAGTTGCAATGGTTGCAAATGAGAGTCCAAACAGTGCGATGATGTATTCGAGACTCAAACCATTCAATGAAAGAGAAAATAAACAAGATAGCGTGAAAGAGATTATTGAGAGATTAACAAAAAAAATTGAACATATTAACGAAGCACAAATCATGTTAATGCAACCACCAGCTATCCGTGGTCTTGGCAAAAGCAACGGTCTTCAAATCAAAATGATTGGGTATGGAAATGCCACTCCGTTTGAGTTGGCTACAGTCTCAGAGAATTTCGCAAACACTTTATCTGAGTATAAAGATAACTTTACAACGGCTAAAAATACAACAAAAACGAACTCCCCTATTTTATATCTTGAGCTTGATAGAGAAAAAGCAAAATCTCTGGGCATAACCATCTCGGATGTTTACACTATTTTACAAGATTCCATAGGATACACAAATGTAAATCAGTTTGAAAAAGAGAATCATCTCTACTGGGTTCAAATACAAGCAAATGGTAACTACAGAACAAATCCAGATAGTCTAAAAAATATTTATGTAAAAAACAATAAAAACATTCTCATTCCTATCTCTGAAATAGCAAAAATTACCGATACAGTTGCTCCTTCAAAAGTAGAACATTTTAATGGTGTTTTGTCCAATTCAATCATGGCTATGACAATTCAAAGTGCAGGAACTGCCTCAGCGATGGATATTGTTGAAAAAGAAGCGCTCAATCTTCCTAGTGGTTTTGGAGTGGAATGGGAGGGGATGTCTTTGCAAGAAAAAATGAGCCAAGGCAAAAATGTAAAAATATTTTTATTTAGTTTAATTGTTGTATTTTTGGTTTTAACAATTCAGTACAACAGCTTTATCTTGCCTTTTTCTGTTTTGTTGTCCATTGTTTTTGGAATTTTTGGTGCATTTAGTGCAGCGTATATTGCCGATAAATTTTTTATGATGCCTCGTGATGTCTATTTTTCTATTGGTTTGCTGACAATGATTGGTTTATCTTCAAAAAATGCTATCTTAATCATTGAGTTTGCCGAACAACTAAGAAAAAATGGTTTGAGTTTATATGATGCCACACAAGAAGCTGCCAAAATAAGATATCGTCCTATGATGATGACTTCGATTGCTTTTATTTTTGGGATTTTACCCTTGGTTTTTAGTTCAGGAGCTGGAGCTGAGAGTCGTAAATCTATTGGCATTGGCTTACTCGGAGGAATGATTGCTGCAACTTTTATTGAAAGATATTTCATTCCTTATATCTACTTTTTTGTCTCAAAAGCAAAAAAATATCTCACAAGAAAATTGACAAAATGAATGCTTTAATTTATTCCCTACCCTTACTCATTCTCTTCAATGGATGCAACAGTGCGCTTGGACCTGACTATGAAAAGCCAAACACTCTTGAAAAACTCTCATCCAACCAAATCTTTCACTCCGATGCAAATATAACAATGGTTGCATGGTGGATGGATTATAACAACAAAGATTTGAATGATTTGATTCACACAGCTTTTAAAGAAAATAGAGATTTATCCATAGTCTCAAAACAGCTTGATTTGGTTTTAAATGCAGCAGAAATAGCAAAAACACCTTTTATGCCAACTGGTTCTCTTGGGGATACCATCAATGCAAACAATACACAAACTATCCATAAGTTCGGCGTTTCACTCACTCCATTTGAATTTGATTATCTTGGAAAAATGAAAAAAACGATGGAGCAAAACAGCGCATATATTGAAATAGCGAAAGAAAATTTGGCACTTTTACACTCCACAATTTCGTTTGAAATCGCTTCAATTTACTCCAATATTCTCTATTATGAAACAAAAATAGAGACTATACAGATGAAACTAAAGCTTTTGGAAGAACTGGAAAAAATCTATCAATTGAGATTTGATAATGGACTCGATGATGTCTCAGGTCTGTTTGATATTCAGTCAAAAATTGTGAATGAACATCAGACTATGAACACAGCGCAAACAACACAACAAGAGTATATGAAAACTTTAAAAACCATTGTTGGGGTTGAGCGAGAAATCAATTTAAACACAAAAATAATTCCACATGCCGTGCCTAGTCAAATTAATTCTAAGCAGTTGGAAGATAGATTTGATATTCAAATAGCAGAGCAAAATCTTATAGATAAAAATGCAAAAATATCCATCGTAAAAACATTGTACTTTCCAAATATATCTATCGGTGCTTTTGGAGGAATTGGGGGTACAGAAAGGGATGTCTTTTCTTCCATGTCTCCTGCGTGGGCAATAACACCTTCAATCATTTGGAATATTTTTGATATGCCAAAGGTTGAAAAACTTGTGAAAGAGAGTGAAATACAAAAAGAACAAGCACTTGATGGGTACATAAAAACAGTACAAAATGCTTTTATAGAAGTAAAATCGAATTATGAAATATATGAAAAAAACAGAACGAATTTAGAGTTTTCGCAATCGTATGTGAAAGTTCTTAAGAATAAACTGGATGTTTTAGAGCAAAAATTCACGATTGGCTTGATAAATAAAGTACAACTTCTTGAAGCACAATACAACTATCTTGAAGCAAAAGATTTGTTACAAATAAACAGCAACAACCTCTTTCAAAGAGAGATTACGCTAAAAAAATCAATAGGTGGAAGAGTTAAAAACAGCAGTTGATAAAATATAACTTTTTATGATTTATTGACTGCCTAGTTTAGCAGTTCGTTTGATAACCCAATAGTGATTTTAATACAGACAATAAATTTGTGATGAATCTTTTTTTCAAAGCGTATTGACATAAAACGCTTTTTTATATATAGTTTGAAATACAAACTAATCTGCAAAAGGATATTGATGCAACATGATGAGATACAAGAGCGTATCCGCCAAATTAAAGAGGCTGTTGTCGATAACAGTAGTTCAGCTCTTGTACCTAAGCCGATACTTCATACAACGATTCTATTTTCCGCTTTTTTAAGTCTGTTGAACTTTGGGGTAACTCCAGAACTTTTTATGCTTAAAAAACTTGAGCTAGGTTTTGCGATAGCGATTATGATATCGGTATTGGTTGGAACAAGTTACGCTTTTTATATTTTTGTACTTAAAAACATAGTGCGTGAAAATAGTCGTTTAAATCGTCCTTATGGAAAAAACCAAAGATTTGTCGGGGAAATATATCTACTTGTTACGATGGTGGGTATTGTTATGAGTGGAACCGTATTCATCTTCGGGACTTTTGCTACGGTCTATTTGTATTGGATGACATTGATAGGGATCGCGCTCTTTGTATTAGGGCATTTTACACACAAAGCGATCAAAACTTACGGCAGATTTTTGCTCTTTATTGGTTTAACATCTATTGTTATCGTAGCATCCTATTTCGGCGTAAATGGCATAGACTATACGCACCGAACATTAGAGAGTGAAAAATTTGTGAGTGATATAGGGCGTATTATCGCTGTAATATTTTCCGGCTTTGGGCAGTTGGTTTTATGGAGATATCTAAAAAAATATGATGTTTGATCCCATTTTACACCAACCGCTTAGAACGAAAATTGTTTCATTGATTGCAAGCAATGAAGATGGCGTGAGTTTTACACAACTGTTAGAAGCGACAAATACCTCTAACGGCAACCTTTCTTCGCATCTGCGTACTCTTGAGGATAATGGTTATATCGATGTTGATAAATTTTTTGAAGGGCGACGTCCGAAAAGTATCTATCGTATTACACAAAAAGGTCTTGAAGCATTTTTTGAATATCTAGATGCACTACAAGGATTTTTGCAAATACATTCTTTAAAAAACCAAAACAAGGAATAAGCATGAAAAAGGATAAAATCTTAATAGTCGGCGCTAGTATAGCTGGGCTTTGTGCAATATCATGAAAGTGCTTATAGGAGCATTCGGAAGTTATGGAGATGTACTGCCCCTCATCGCTTTAGCAGAAGAGTTTGTTGCAAGAGGGTATGAGGTCGTTTTTTATGCAAACCCTATTTTTCAATCAAAAATCAGTGATACAAAAATACAATTTATCCCAGTCGGTTCGCAAAAAGAGTATTTTGAACTTTTTAATGAAAGTTATGAGAATAATCCCGTAAACTCCTTTAAACATATTGCTAAAGAGTTGAATAAACTGTCTCCAGTTTATTATGATTTGATGAAAAAAGATACGCTTTTTTCCGATACGATTGTAATTCATAACTCTTTATTGTTTGCAGCACGCTTATTATCCGAAACTGAGAATATCCCTTGCGTTACTGTGCATCTTGCACCGTCTGTCTTTCGATCCGATATTGATCCTGCCAGATTGGTTCCCAAATGGATTGATAAAACCAGTCCGCAGATTATTAAGCGTTTGTCATGGTGGATGCTAGATACTTTTTTTTATGAACCGAATTTTACCTATCCCTTAAATGATTTTAGAAAAAAATTAGGCTTGTCTAAGGTCAAGAACATTTTTCAATCATGGATTCATGAAGCGGATCTAGTAATCGGGTTGTTTCCAAAATGGTTTGCACCACCTCAAAAAGATTGGCCAACAAATTTAGTTTTGTGTGGATTTCCTCTTTTTGATCAAGCGCAAGGTTATCAAGTACCAACAGCATTGACTCGTTTTCTTGATGATGAGTTGCCAGTAGTTGTATTTTCTGCAGGAACAGCTACAGCAAAAGCAAACGAATTCTTTAGCACTTCTGTTGAAGTATGTCAGCGTCTAGGAATCAAAGGGATATTACTTTCGCCTTTTCAAGAGCATATTCCGCACGATTTGCCAGAGAATGTAATCTATATTTCCTATGTTCCGTTTAGTTTATTATTACCACAAGTAAATATCTTTGTACACCATGGTGGTATTGGATCACTTAGTCAAGCGTTACAAAGCGGTGTGGCGCAAATTATCCGTCCTATTGCCTATGATCAGTTCGATAACTCCGATAAGACAGTGAAACTTGGTGTAGCAAAGGAAATTTTGCCTGCTAATTACACGACTAAAAATCTCAAAAAAACGATAACGGAACTACTGCAAGATCATATGATACGCCAAACTTGTCAGGAGATGCGCAGTAAATTACTAAATAATGACGCTATAAAAATTACATGCGATACAATCGAACAAAAATTTTTTGATCAATAATGAAGAGAGTTTTATGAGCACGATTCTTATGATATTTATTTTGCCGCTTGGAATCATCACCTTTTTTTGGGATCGAAAAAATTATGCCCAAAACTTAAAAACTTTTAACGACTATATAGAGAAAATTTCACATGCAGATATAGCTTCATCGAAAAAAATAGAGATGATCGATGAGATACTGTACCAAAACGGATATATACGCATCGAATGTACGCAAAGTTCTTTAAAAGTTCAAAAAAAGCATTTCAACATAGGTGTATTATTTATCTTTGTAGGGTTATTGACTTATTTCGGTTTGCTTTTTTACTGGGTTTACTACCGTTTTTTGCTCAACCCTAACATTTTATGTATCGATTTGGAAAAGCTGCCTGCATTATATCCGTGCCAAAAATAATTTTTTGAAGATTTGAAATGCGATAGTAGTTTCATCCATCGTGCGATGAGAGATATTTATCATACACAAATTATACTTTTATTGTTTCAAAGTGTCTATATCTATAAATCGCAAATATTCAGCATTTACTATTTTAGTAATTTTATTTCAAACCCTTTTTTTGCACCACTTAAAAGCTCAACACTTCCGCCATGCGCTTCAGCGATTTGACGGCTTAAAACTAAACCTAAACCATTGCCTTTGACTTTTGTGCTTTTAAAAGCCTCAAACAACTCTTTTTTATTTTCAATAGCAACGCCACTGTCATAAATATAAAACCTATGAAATTGCTCATCTGAAGTATAAACCATTCCTACCGTACCATCATCGTTTTCATCAAGCTCTATTGCGTCAATTGCGTTGATTATAAAGTTTGAGAAGAGCATCTCAAGCAGGTCTTTATCCGCATTTAAAGTAAAATTTTGCTCTGGAAATAGAAACTTTATCTCTTTTGAATAGGCATAATATCCTATCGCCATATCTATAGACTCTTTTAAATCACTCCACATAAATGCAGATTTATTCGCCTCGATGCCCTTACTAAACATCAAAGTTGCTTTTATGATTCTGTCTATTCGATAGACGGACTTTTGTATCTCTTCTACAATCGGGATATTTTCAGGAATAACTCTTTTTTTGAGAGTGGAACTCAGCAGTGAAATAGAACCTATTGGGTTTCGAATTTCATGAGAGAGATGTGCTGCCATTTGCCCCATCGTAGCAAGGTTTTCTTTGCGTTTTTGTTCTGTAATATCTGTCGCGCTCAACATGTATTTGTCTTGATAAGTAGAACTTTTTATAAGGTAAAAACGCTTGTTAAAGGCAACTTCATAATCATCATTTTTAGATTTAAGCAGTTCTAAAAGTTTTGCAAGAGACTTCGCTTGTGAATTTTGTAAAAATATTTCGCCATTTTCATCCAAAATCCAGATAGCATTTGGCAAAAACTCAACGACTTGTTCGATAGTATTTTGCAAATGCACATAGGACTCTTTGAGGTCTGTAAACTCTTTTTCAACCTTGTAAGTCTGCTCGATTAAAAGGTTTAACTCCTCAGGTGTTATAACAGCCATTAGTGTGCAAACCCTAAGATAATTTTATACAAACTATACGCATCATCACTTCCACAAAGCTCTCTTATGGAGTGCATCGCAAAAGTTGGAAGTCCGACATCAAGCGTGTCGATTCCTAATCTTGTCGCAGTGATTGGTCCGATTGTTGAGCCACAACCCATATCGCTTCGTGTGACATAGTTTTGTGTCGGCTCGTTTAAAGAAGACGCAACATTCATAAACCTTGAAATGGTTTTTGAGTTTGAAGCGTAGCGTTGATTTGCGTTTACTTTTATAACAACACCTTTGTTGATGTGCGGTGCGTGTTCTTTGTCATGTTTACTTGGATAGTTTGGATGTACGGCATGTGCATTGTCTGCGGATATCAAAAGTGAAGAGCGAATCATCTGTGTGTATTCTTCAAAATCGCTAAACATTCTTTTGAGTGTACTCTCCAAAAATGAACCCCCTGCTCCCGAAGCGGACTCACTTCCAACCTCTTCATGGTCACTTGCAATAAAAAGCATAGGCGTAGCATCATCCACGCTACAAATGCTCAACATTCCAACATAACAACTCAGTAAATTATCAAGCCTTGCACTCGCTATAAAATCCTTGTCAATGCCGACATAAGAGGCTTTTTGCGTGTCATATAAACTAAGCTCATTTGCGTAAAGCTCAAGAACATCAGCAGTTCCACATGCCAAGAGTTCATCTTTTAAAAACGCATCAAAATTAAAAGAATCTCCACATGCCAAGAGAGGCGATATATCCGTTTGAGCATTCACACTTTTTTTCTCATTTACTTCTCTGTCGAGATGAATCGCAAGGGAGGGAATAATCGCAATCGCTCTTTTAACATCGATAAGAGCATCTTTTAGAATGTTGTGAGCGTCAAGATAAGAAACCCTTCCAGCAAGGCTCAAATCTCTGTCAAACCATGGATTTAAAAGCAAACCGCCATAAGGTTCAACCCCAAATTTCACAACACCATCATTTTTTAAAATAGGATTTGGCTTGAGTTTTAAACAAGGTGAATCAGTGTGCGCACCGACCATCACATAACTCTTGGCATGTGGATTTGTGGCATGTGGATTTGTAAAAGCAATGATAGAAGAGTCGTTGCGAGTCACGAAATATTTTTGACCCTTTTGAAGTTCCCACTTTTGCACTTCATTCAGCTGAATAAACCCAGCATTTAAAAACATCATAGCCATATTTTGCGTCGCATGAAAAGGAGTCGGCGAAGCATCTAAAAAGCCGAGTAATCCGTCATTGAAATCTTGTTTTGTCATGTATGTTATTTCCTAATTTAATATTTTTTAATCTCTTGCAAAAGTTTCTTTAATAATAGCATTCTAATATAAAATAGCTTTTATTTCTAAATGCGTGAAAAGCAAAAAATAGGGAAAATTGAAAATAGATTTATGGCATGTGGAAATCTACACAAATAAAATTTAATGTTGACATATTAATAGTCTTAAAGTAAAATTTAACTAGCTAGATTATATTTAGTTTATAAATGAAGAAAAGGAGAACTAAAATGTTACACGAATTGATGAAACTGCCTTATGCATACGATGCATTAGAACCGATGATGTCTGCCGAAACATTGCAATACCATCATGATAAACATCATGCGGGTTATGTCTCAAAATTGAACGCTCTTATAGCGGGTACAGAATTTGAATCCAAAAGTCTGGTTGAGATTATAAAACATGCGGATGGTGCTGTTTTTAATAATGCTGCGCAAGTTTACAACCATGATTTTTTCTGGACAGTTCTATCCCCTAAAACTACCGTCCCATCCTTAGCACTTGACTCTATTATTAGCGCACAGTTTGGTTCGGTAGAAGCATTTAAAAAAGCTTTTATTGAAAAAGGCATTACTTTATTTGGCTCAGGCTGGGTATGGCTTTGTATTGATGACAAAGCGAAACTTAGTATTGTCAGTACCTCAAATGCTGATAATCCTCTGCGTTTAGGTCTAGTACCCTTAATGGTGTGTGATGTATGGGAACATGCTTATTATATTGACTACAGAAATGCCCGTGCGGATTATCTTGAGAATTGGTGGAAACTTTTAAATTGGAAGTTTGTATCCTTTAATTTTGCAAACCATGAAAAACATCGTGGAGACTATTTTTCCAATTTTTGCAAAGATAATACACCCTATTGTGATTATGTAGATGCACTTGATGCCATGGAAGAATCAGGAAGCTGATTAATATAAGGAGATTATTATGAAAGGTATAACAACAAGAAGAAGTTTTTTACAGTATATGGCTGTCTTGGGTTTAGCTACATTCAGTACTACACCGTTGTATGCTAAAGGTACGAAAGAGCAGTACCATTATCAAGAGAGTCCAAAAGATGGTAAGCAATGTTCTCTTTGTATGCACTTTATTCCAGAGAGTAACGAATGTAGAATGGTAGAAGGCTCAATTAGCCCTGATGGTTATTGTGCCGCATTTTATAAAAAACCTGAAAAAAAATAAGCAGACATGGATTAGGGCTCGACTTAAACTTCTTGCCCAACTCCACGCATGTTTTGTGGGATATTTGTGCGTTATCTTCACGTGTTTAATGGCTTTCATAGGCATACTTCTAATGATGGCAAAGTTTTGGTTACCGCCAGTTTGTTCAAAAATGACTTTTGATAACTCTTTTTCTGTTTCTACTAACTTTTGTCGTGTTTGAACTCTTTCATTTTCAAGTAGTCGCAGTTCTATTAACTCAGCTTTTCTAGTTTGCATGGCAAAATAAGTTTGAGCAAAAGCAATTTGCTCTTTTTTACTATCACCATTTTGTGCTATGAGATAACATGCAAATCTGTCATCTACTTCTTTTTTCGCACCAGAGCCTATTTCAACCATTTTCCAGACTTCGGTAAAATGATCTAAAATAGAGTGTTCAGAAACTTCACAAGCCTTTTTTTTGATTTTATCACACTAAAATACTTCAATAAGAAAATATGACATTTTGTCAAATATTTTACTAGCTAGTATCTTATTTTAAACACCTCATTTCTTTTCCAGTTTTGCTTTCTCTTTCTCTATGCTCTTCACACTTTTTTTTAGGCTTGGCAAATCTTCAGGCATTGCACCACCTAGCTCTTTGATGGTTTGTCTTATTTTTTACCCACTTCATGGTGTGTTTGGTTGGCTTTTGCTTTACCTTGAATATTGTCTCGTTTGAGTTTTTCTTCTGCTTGTGTAGCTCGAAAGAGATTGGCGGCTAGTTCGGTGCTTCCCATGTGGTCTAAAATTTTTTGAGATTTTTTGAGTTCTTTTTTTGCATGAATATCTTTAGCATCAAGCCAACCGTACAAACCCTTATAGCCATGATTTTGGAAGATTGCAAAATCAATATTTGACTCTACACCCGCATTAAAAGCAGCTTCCACGAGCTGTTTGTTGTGCTCTTTTAACTCATTTCTTAAAAATAATCTTTTTTCTTCCTCTTTTAACTGTGCAAACTTTTCATCATCTTGGAGTTCTGCTCTTCTTGTTTGGAGTGCAAAATAGGTTTGTCCGTTTGCTACAACTCTTTTGCTTGGGTCTGCATTTTGCACGATTAAGTAACAAGCATATCTTGAGAGTGCAAAAGATGGATACGGATTTGCCACACCCGAACCCCCTTGAACCACCTCGGTGACTTCAACGAGGTGGTCTGCCACTTCAAAACCGCTATTGACACACGCTATTTTTGCTTTATCGATTACCTTTATAAAGTTTCTAAAATCACTATATTCAAGGACTTTTGCGAGTGCTCTTGCGTACCAAAATTCTACACCGTTACTATCTATCTGTTTTATATCTTCAAATGTTTGATGGCTTTCATACGATGTTATAGTTTTCATTTATACCTCAATAAGCTTTTTATAAATACTATCTGATTTTTAAAACTTCACTCACAAATATGACAAATTGCCATACTTTTAAAAATCACAACTAAGCAAAACTCCTAAAATAAGGCTTGTAAAAATGCTTATACTTTGGAATATTTCCTTTTTGAGTTGATTTTATAATACAAAGTGTAACATCTTTATTATTAAGTCAACACGGCTTTAGCTAATTTTATTTTACTTTTGTTCAGCATCTTACTCTCACTTATCTATTTCAGCTCAAAACAACATTTGTATTTTTTTATGAATTGGTGTAGCCGTATCACTTTTATGTAAATATGTTCATTTTTAATTGACATTAATCAAATATTAAGAAGGGGGGGGTATTCTGCTCAGATCTTTTATATGGAGTTTATAAATGGAAATCGGTTCACTATTGTTTTTATCGCTTATGAATATAATTTTTGGTGACAAAAGTTGTGAAGAAAAATACAAAGATGAAGAAGAGAGAGATAGATGTATAAAAATAAGAGAAACATATTTTAGGAAACAAAGAGAAGAATATTTAAAAAAACTCGAAGAAAATGAAAAATTTAAGGCGATGCTTGAAAAATTTTATGCAGAACATAATAAATTTATCCAAGATTCTTTAGCTGAATATGATTATCAAGATATGATAAATAAATTACAAATTTCTGATATTAAAAGTGTAGAAGAGCATCTTGCAGATATGTTGAAGTGGTTGGAATTGAAAATAGAAAATAATAGCTTATCTAAGGTATCAAAAAATGATGATTTCAATTTTTAAATGGGGAGTAATGTGAAAACAAAAATAATAACAGCCTTGATGGCGACAATGGTAATGTCAACTATTGCAATGGGAACAGTAATTAGAGTAACTAACCTTGAAGTAGTTTATGATAGTGATACAAAACTTTTATGGCAAGACAACAGTGATGCTAAGACAATATGGGAAGGATGGGAAAAAGGGACAAAGTATTGTAAAAACCTTTCTATCGATAAATATAATGGCTGGAGATTGCCAAGTAAAGAGGAATTAATAGATTTATATAGAAAAAAAAGGATTTTAAAAAATATTTCCTCACAATCTATGTCTAATTATTTGAGTTCGACTTCCAGTGAGGGCGTAAAGGGTATAAGTTTTGCGTGGGATGTTAGCTTTTCCGATGGCTCTGCCAACGAAGGCAATAAGGTCTTTGCACGCCCTGTTCGTTGTGTCAGGGCAGGAGAGTTATTTGATTCTTTGGGTATTAAAATTAAAGAAACTATTGCTGAGAGCGAGTTAAGAGAAGAAGAAGAAGCTAAACAAGAAGCGTTAAAAAAACAAGAACAAGCTAAACAAGAAGCGTTAAAAAAACAAAAAGGGGAGTTAGAAAAACAAGATAAAGAACTTTACTCTAAAGCGTATGAAATGGATACTACAGAAGCGTATAAAGAGTATTTACAAAAATCTCCTAATGGAAAATATGCTTCTGCTGCACGAGATAACATTAGCCCAGAAAGCATAGCTAAGAGAGAACAAGAACGAAAACATCCGTGTGAAAAATTTTACATAGGTAAAAATATTATAAATTCAATAGTTAAGATCAAAGTAGATGGCGTCGATAAAGAAAATGGGCTAGTGTCATTTCAATCGAAATTCATTTATGAAGATTCTTGGAATTTGCAAGAAGCAACATGTAGTGCTTTAACTACATTTGCGCGTAAATATTCAGATTTGCAATAGCATAATAGTAAAACAGACTGTTAAGGAAAAGTTAAATTTAGCAGATTTGAGTAAAAGATGCTAATTTTAACCTAAAGTAACTAGTAACACTCGATAGATTTCTTTTTAAAGTTATCTTATAAAAGCAACTAACTATTTGAGTGGATATAGTTTATGATGTGAGAAAAGGATTATCATGTACGGAAAATTATATTATTGTAACAGCAAACTGATAGAGGTAAATATTGAAGATATAGATGGTGATTTAGAATTCAATAAGTGGTTAGCTAGCTGTAAAGAAAAAAAAGGGTATTTTTTACACCGCATTAAATCTGAAAATAAGATTGAGAATGAGTCATCTTGCATTAATCTGTGTGAAGCGACCTATTTGCCATTTATTTTGATTGGTGAATTTAAAGAAGAAATGCTTCAAGATTGCAACTATTTATATTTGATTTGTTGTGATGAAAGTATAAAATTTATTGAACAAGAGCATGTTTTTAAAGAAAAATCAGGAGATATCCATGGAATTAATTAAAAAATTACTAAAAATTGTACTCTATGTAATTGTAGCCTTTATAGTTCTTATTGCGATAGCAGTAGCAATACCAAAATTGGCTCAAGATCGCGATAAAGTGGATAGTGCAGCTAAATATAAAAAAGGCTTAGAAGAAGTAAAAAAAAATAATTATAGTGATGCATTAGAACTTTTTAAACAATCATGTGATGAAGGATTTGCTGAAGGTTGTGGATCTCTCGGATATTCCTATTACAAGAGAGATGGTGTAAAACATGATTATGCTAAAGCTGCAGAATTTTTTAAAAAAGCTTGTGATGGTGGAGATGCTACGAGTTGTTTCACTCTTGGAGTTATGTATTCCAAGGGAGAGGGTGTAAAACAAGATTCTGCTAAAGCTGTAGAACTTTACACAAACGCTTGTAATAAAGGAGTTGCTGATAGTTGTAATAATCTTGCAGTGATGTATGTCACTGGAGAGAGTGTAAATCAAGATAGTTATAAAGCAGTAGAACTTTATACAAAAGCTTGTGATGGTGGAGTTGCTCAGAGTTGTCAAGGTCTCGGAGGTATGTATTACGTTGGAATTGGTGTTAAAGAAGATAAATCTAAAGCTCTAGAACTCTTTAAAAAAGCTTGTGATGGTGGAGATGCTCAGAGTTGTCACAATCTCGGATTTATGCATTATCAAGGAGAGGGTGTAATACAAGATAATGCTAAAGCTGCAGAATTTTTTAAAAAAGCTTGTGATAGTGGACATACTGATGGTTGTGAAAATTATAAAATACTAAATCAGTAAAGTTCTTAAATATATGCAGGAGTTTATTATTATAATGGAGATAAAGTCAAAGAAGATGAGGCACTAGCGGCAGCATTTTTTAAAAAAGCTTGTGATGGTGGATACCAAAAAGCTTGTTCTATGAAATAATATGTCTAGTATGTAACAGTCGCAATATTTTATATTTGCCTATTCAATTTCAAAAGTAAAAAAAGGATTTCATAGTGTTAGCAAAAAATTTTCGTGTTCTATTGGTATTTATTTTTTCACTATTAGTGATAAGTTCGGTGGAAGCAGCAAGTTCAAATATTACGACTCTTAAAAGTGGTGAATATAGAGGTAAAGAAAGCTCTTTGAAAATCAAGGCAGATTTATCATTTGAGTATCAAAACTTTAATGAAAAAGGTAATATGTGTATAGTCGAAGGTACATTTTTAAAGAAAGATGGCTATTTTGAATTTAAAGATTCGGACTGTACTGTTAAAATCATAATAAAAAATAAAGATGCAATTGAAATAGATGGCTCATGTAACTATGGAATATGTGGCATGGGAGTTGATATTGATCATGAAGAGTTAAGATATAAGAATTAGAATAGTTTATCCCCATTGCCAGAAAAATCAAGTTTTATTCATGATTTTTCTGGCGGATGAGTTGCTATTAGACGCTATCTACTAAAACTAGTACCATCTTCTTTTTTATGATTCATTTTTGGAAATTGTTGTGCTAATTCTATTTTACATCTATCTTGACTTTTACCATTTAAGCCGTCCGAGCTAGGCAAGTAACTTTTTTTTAAAGATACAATAAAGTCATCTATTTCTACAAAAATCCCAGTGATTTTGTCATTACATTCTATATTTTTATCGTTTGAAATTTTTAATTTAATGCTCTCAATTTCATTTTTATATGAGATATGAAGGCTTATATTTTCTTTGTCTTTTTCTGCAATTATTTTATCTTGTGCGGCAACCATTGAGTTAAGTGCCTGAATTTCTTCTTTTCTTTCTTCATCTATTAAGCTCTCTTCTTTTTTTATATCAGTTAATAACGCAATTTTTAAAGCTGCTCCTTCGTTTTCTGATAAGTCAATCACAATTTGTTTTGTAAGATATGTGAGATCATTTCTTGAAAAATAATCTGGTAATTTTTTGTCATGTAAACCAAAACATGTTGATATAGTATGCGGTATTTTATTACATTTTATTACAAGATTTTTCACTTCATTTTTGCATGTTTCATCTAAAAGATCAACCAAGGCACCTTTATCTAATTTTACTTCTACTTTGCTCATAATTGAACCTCCAATTTTTTATAATACTATTTATTCAATAGCATTAATATTGACTATTTTAAGTTACTAAATATTTTTTTTATTCTTGTATAATTTTTTTTGCTAAATAAGTAATTTTTCTGCATGTCAGCATATCAATTTTGAAAATAAGTTTTTAATTATCATAAGCCTTTCATCGCATGAACATTCATAATTCTTTCTAATTCTATGATTTTATGACTTTTCTCTTCCATGTCTTGCTCATACATAATTTTATTAGATTGCAACTCACGCACAAGATTCTGAATAACCAAATCGCTGATTTTGGCTGGATCCATTTTTGAAAAATCTTTGATGGATTGATTTAAACTTCTGAGTGTCTCTTGTGAGGTAGATATATTTTTATACAATTCTTTTTTGTCTTGTATTGAAATAGTAACTTCTTGAGTTAAGGAAGCCCTTTCTTGCTTAAGTGTCTCGATTTTTTCTTTTATATCGACTTGCAGATTTTTGAAGTAGTTTTTGAGTTCTCTAATTCTGTTGATATCGTTTTTTATCTCTTTTTTTAACTCTTTGAGTTTTTGTTTCTCTTCGCTATATGTAGCACTCATTTCTTGAATTATGGCTTGTTGTTCGTCTCTTGATGCAATCGTTGCTCTTGCTTGATGTAGAAGTGATTCACTCGCTATTTTTTGAGCTAATCGTATCTGTTCTTGTTGTTCATAGATTTGTTTAGCTTTAAATGTACTTGTTTTTTGATAATCATAGATACCGCAATCCTGAGGAGCTTTTCTAATTCCGCGCTGCATTCCAAGGGTTTTGAAATTATCATGTATCAAGTCTTGCAGAGCTGAGAGTTTATCTCTCGTTCTGTTTTCAAAGAATATACTTTGCCCTTTGTCGCCAAAGTTTTTAAATAGAACATGAAAATGTGGGCGAATTTCATCTAAGTGTAAGACAAGCATAACCGCTTCTGTGTTCATTGCTTTTGCCATATCGGCAATATTATTTTTCGCACATTGTATTAAATCTTCTCGTGAATATTTTGTGCCTAAGTCGGAATCAATGGCTTCGCTGAATGTCATAACGGCTTCAAACCATGTACTGTGGGTATCTCTTAAGTTTTGAGGATTGTTTTCTTTGTAGAGTTTAGCGTGTTGTGTTCTATCTTCTTTATACACAGTTGCATAGATAGAAGCTAATCTTTTACTTTCTGTTTTGTTGGTTTCATTGATAATGTTAATTCGATTGTTTTTTAAATTAGTATCGATAAAAATGATATCTCTATCTTCTAAAATTTTTGTGGTATCCGTATTGATACATTTTACGCTTCTAAGATTATGTTTAATTCTGGTCTTTATATCATTGTTATTGCACGATTGAATCCTCACATTTAAAAAGTTTTTCATAATTCTTCCTAATTCGTTCCGTAGAACCCTTAGTATCTAATTATAAGAAAAATTTTGTTTTATCTGAAAAAATGAAAAAACTTTTAAAATTTGTAAAACAATGTACTCACTCTATAACTTATCTACGATAATTTATAGGCTCGCAAAAGGGAACAAGCTCCCTTTTAATTCCCTCTTTTTTTAAGGATTAGACATACTCATATTTAACTTTCAATAGCTCTTCATGCAATATTTCTAAATTATATTTATTTGTGTAGCCATCTGTCATTTTTTCACTTGTCACACTACTATGTCCTACAAGTTCGTTAATAATCATGTTTTGGACTTTTTGCTGTTTAAGTTTGTTCTGGAGCGTGTTTCTGAAAGAGTGAAATACAAGTTTTCTATCAAACCCTAAGAGTGTTTTGAACGCACCGTAATCTATAGAAAATTGTGAAGCTGGAATCGTAAAAAGATTATCTCTTTTTAATGGTTTCATGTATGCTAATAGTTCTTGCAGTATATCGGGATGAATTGGTACTTTTCTTATGCTAAATATATTTTTGATACTGCTACCCTCCGTATCTATGTTTAAATCCATATAATGAATGCCATCTTCAACTTTTATATCTTTTTTTGTGAGTTGGCATAGCTCCTGTTCTCTTGCACCAGAGTACATCGCTAGTTTTATAATAAGTGGATATTCATTGTGATATTTTCTCAATTTCTTTTTTTTAGGAGATTGTTTTATAAGGTCTATATTGTCAAAAATCTTTTTAATTTGCATATCTTCGTAAACATCTCTTTTTGTGTCTAGTTTCTCTTTTATCGTTAATTTTAGCTTGATATCTTTTGCAATATCTTTGTGTAAATGATCCACTTTTACACAGTATTTTACAAAAGTAGATACATTGGCCATAATTCTATTGATAGTGTTTGGTTTAGATTTTGGATTTAGTTTTTGTCGATATTTTCTAAACTCTATTAAATCATTATGCTTAAGTGCATCAACATAGAGAATACTTTTTATATCTGTATATTCTAAAAAACGATTTAGGTTTAATATATCTTGCTCTATGACAGCTTTAGATATGCCAGATTTTGAATTAATATATTCTTGTATTGCATCTTTTATGGTAACGCCATTTGTGGTTGGTGCAGAAGCATGAAGAGCATGAGAGATTTGAGGTAAAGTTTTTTGCAAAGTTTTTTTAACTTCGCTCAAAGCGTTAATCTTAATTTGAATGATATACTTTTTGAAGGTCTCTGCATCTTCTGCATCAAAATCAAACAAAGAGTTAAGGTTATGCCCTGAATCAAGCATTTGCATTAAATCGTGTAATTCTTGCTTTATCAGAATATTATCTATTGCTGTATCATCACTTAATTCTTTGATCGAAGTAT
The DNA here is from genome assembly GCA_041662265.1 of Sulfurimonas sp. Classification (GTDB taxonomy): domain Bacteria; phylum Campylobacterota; class Campylobacteria; order Campylobacterales; family Sulfurimonadaceae; genus Sulfurimonas. The sequence continues at coordinate 330,134 of JBAZSV010000003.1, read as the reverse complement.
CTATCTCCTCGATGCTTAAGTAACTATTACGATTTATAATATCGTCATAACTTATTTTTTTAAACTCATCAATATATAGTCCTATCTCTTTGGCTGATAAAATCATTGCACTTCTCTTTATATAGTTAAATTTGGCGATTAAATATTTAGAGATTATTGTAGCAGTTTTCTTATTATTTGTTTGTAAGCTTCTAATATAAGAAGCACTATTGTTAAAATATGGTTGTAGATTTGAATCGAGAGACAATCTTACATAAAATGTCTTATTTCGCTTGAAGATGTTTTGCATTGCATGTTAATTCTAAAGTATAATACAAAAGTGTTACAAGTGCCATATTTTTATTTAGTTAAAAAGAGTGTTTGATACCCTTGTGGTGCTTATTTGTGAGAGTTAGTAAAAATATGACAAATTGAAATATTTAAAATTATTCTTCAATTTCAATTCCTATATTATTGCTTTTAAACTTCTTCTCTTAAGTATTTATATATTTCAGAGTCTTTAAAAAAATCTTTAAATACTTTTACATCTGTTGCCATCTGTCTTGGAAGTGGATTACCACTTAAATACATTGTAGATATTTCTTTTAATAAAGTTGCATATGCAGATAATTCAATAAGAAATTCTTGTAATCTAGCATATTTAGTATTTGAAGTCTTCTCTTCATTGTAATTATAATCCAACAACCACACATGATATTTTGAATCTTCCTCTCTAAGAAAATAAAATATATCATCTTTATATTCTTGTTTTATCTCTTGTTTTTCTTGAGAGAAAGGCTTTAAAATCTTTTCAGTAAACTTATCTATATCACTTATTGTTCCTTTAGTGTGAACAATTTGATGACGAAGTTTTGATATAAGCAGAATTTTAAATTTATAGTCAATATTTTGAGGATTATTTTTTTCAAAAAGTTCAATTAGTGGCATTTTTTTTCTAAAATGTATATAAATTGATTCTGGTTTTTTCTCTTTATTTTCTACACGGTTTTCAAACCATTTTAAATCTTTTATTTTAAGTTCATCTATTGAAATATCCCCAAAATCTTTAGCGAACCAAAAAGTATTGTCTTTGTACCCAACATAAGCATATAATCGACTAAGATAATCTTCAAAAGCTTCATAAGCTTCTACCAAGAGCCATTGATACTGTTTATTATGATGCAGTCTTGTTGTCTTAACTAAGTCTTCAAAACTATAAGATGTATGACCAACAGATATGGGATAATCTGTCATAATATTCCATGATGACATACTATTAAACCCTATTGTATCTCCATACTTTTCAGTGTCACCATAATCTCCATTTTTAAAACTATCAAGCTGTTTTAGATGTGACTCTAATGTTTGATTTGACACCTTGTCTATAAAGTATTTATAATTTGTTATTTCAACTAGCTTATCTGTAAATATAGTTAAGGTTAAGGTTATTTCATCTATCAATTTCATTCAAATCTTCCCATCCCATCCAAAATAGGTTCATTCACCCAAACACTCCTCATACAACTCAAACAAAAATTCTATTTTTTCTTTGTCATTTTTAAAGCTTTTGTTTGTATAACATTCATCTAGCTCTTTAGAAAAACTTATCGCTCTGTTTTTTATCTCATTCCAACTTAGTGCCATGTGCAAACCTAAAAGTATTAATTTTTAACAAACATTGTAGCTTTATAGATTTTTTTAGTCAAATGGAACTTTGGTTCAAGGATGTGTTTACATTGAGAGAGGATGGGACAAGAGAATCTTGTGCCATAAGGAGTTTACGATTTAAATAACTTTCCACATGCCAGATTAATTCTCTGGCTGTACTTGTACCTCTTTCCCAACTCCACGCATGTTTTGTGGGATATCCGTGCGGTATTTTTTCTCTTTAATGGAGGGAGATTTTAGAATGTTATCTTTATTGCAAAGTGCATAAAGTTCTTCATTGAGATAGTGTGCATCAAACTCTTTTGTGTAGGGCATATCCCAAGTGATACACCCTATGCTAGGGCAGATTGCGGCACATTGTGGGTCATCAAACAAGCCAACACACTCAACACATTTTTCTGGTTGCACATAGTAACGCTTCGCTCCAGTTGGATTGTTTGCATCATCTAAGATTGCATTAACTGGACAATTTTGTAAACAAGCATCACATGTTATACAGCTTTCATCAATTATTACAGACATTTTATTTCCTTGATTTTGCTTTATGAAAAATCCGAAGAAGCCACATAGGTGGTTGTCCTTTGAGCATTTCTTGCAATTGTGCGATTGCATTTTCTATTTTTTCACCCTCAGCTACTCGAACAGGATGAATTCCACATGCCATAACCATTTTAGAAGCAGTTGGACCGATTTGCGTGCAGTACATCAAATCCGCCTCATCAATAGCTTCTATTTTATAACTTAGTTTCTCTTTTTCATCTTCATACTCAAGAGAAGCATCTATAATTTTAAGAAATTTAGATGTCTTTTCATCCACTTCATAAAGATAAAATGCCTTTGTCCATCCAAAGTGTTCATCCACAGTTATGCCAGTTGAAGATGAAAAAGCTATGTTCATAAAAAAGTCCTAAAGAGCTACGGTTGCGCGTGACTCACGCAAATCCATACCAATATTTTCCATGAACGATTGCGCTTTCACCGATGGCAACATCAAACCTTTTGACTTATGTTCACGGATTTTATATGTACCATTTTCATGACCCGCCACAAAATACTCTTCAAACTCAGTTGTATAAGGCATATCCCAAACTATCGAACCCTCAGTCGGACAAACATCCGCACAACGAGGCGCATCCGCATGACCAACACACTCAACACAAGTTTCAGCTTTTACATAAAAGCGCTCATCGGCATGTGGGTTTTTCTCATCATCATTGCTAAGTATCGCCGCCACTGGACATTCTGGAGCACAATCCCCACAGTTTATACATAAGTCAGTTATCATTACAGCCATTTTATCTCTCCTTAATTGTTATAAAATTTAATTTGCATCTTTTGTTCTATAGATTTCTTGCAAAACTCAGATTGCTTCGTCGTTCCTTATTAGCACATGACCGTCATTCCTTCTTGGCACATAACCGTCATTGCGAACGAAGTGAAGCAATCTAAAAAGAGAGTTTTGCAAGAAGTCTTATCTCTATTTTGAAATTACATCAAATAAAGTACGACATTTTTGTCAATCATTGTTTCAAAATGCTTCAGTAACATGTCCGCAGTAGAAGTAGAACCAAGCTGACAACCTGAACAGTTGCCTAAGTAGTTCAACCAAATTTGTGGTGTTTTTCCGCCTACATAATTGATAAGTTCGATTCCACCGCCATCCCCTGCGAGAGTAGGACGGATTTTAGTTGTTATCATATTTTCCACCAAAACACGCTGACGCTCTATATCTAAATCATGAAAAGCATTGTTTCTTGAGGATTCCAGAGATGCATTACTGACATAAGTGATAAGTGCTTGGGCTTGAGAGTTATTGTTATGCGCCGCGGCAATCAGATAAGACATAGCCTCGGCCACTTTCCCCTCTTGTCTATAGAGCAATCCCGTTTTAAGTTGTGCTTCCACATGCCCATTATCTGCGGCTTGTTTGCTGATTTGTAATGCTTGTTCGTATGTTTCGCTCATCTTTGTACTCCTTATTTTAAAAGAAAATTTGCATCTTTCATTCTAGAACTATAAATGCATGGTGAAATTAAATTTGCTGAACTGAACTAAAAAAAGGAGAAAAAATGGATTTTGAACTAGTAAAAAAAGAGTTACTCAAACATGCAAGAAACGCTTTTGAAACTGCTTGTACTTTGCGTAATTCTCAAAGAATTGAAGTTTATTTGGAAAATGGCGAAGCTAAAAGCTCTGATATTCTTGAAGAAGATGAAGAGATAGTTTATACTCCACAAAAAATAGTATGTTACACTGTAAATGGATATGATTATCTTGAAGACGAGATTAAAACATGGATTGATTATGCCAGAGTTTTACCGCAACAAACGGATGAAATGCCATTCAAAGAGCCAACAAATGTTGAAAAATCTATCAGAGAACTCCTAGCTGACATTGCTAAACGAAACAATATGAGACAAGATGAAGTAAGTTCTTATGAAGTTTTTGCAAATCTTCCGATGGATTTACTTGGAACGATTGAACAGCAAATTATCGAGTATTGGTGGGGTGCAGAGGAAGAAGAAAACGGCAAAAAATTGGCTCTTTTACAGATTGAAGAAGCACTGAGTACGCTTCAATAGTAAGATAATTTATATGGCATGTGGATTTGTATTTCCACATGCCATATAATTCGAGTTTATACAACCCAAGCGCCCTCTCTATAAACTACTTCATCTCCAAGCGTAAAAGTTTGTGTGTCAGCAAAAACATCCACATGGTATTTGCCGTCATTGCGTTTAAAGCCTGGTTTGGCGTAGATGCCGTGTTTTGCTCCTAAAGAAAAATGGATACCGCACATTCTCTCATAAGTCCCAATATCGCTCACCGTGCGTGTTTTAGTAAAAGCACGGTTGAGTCCTAGACCCAGTTCTCGCACCCAAACGACACCCTCATCCGCACGGATATTTGAAAGTATTTGGTCAAACTCTAGCGTTGCGTTTTCACAATCCACAACCTGCCCCTCTTTAATAATAAGAGTAATCGGCGTTTGCGGATAATTGAGTCTATAAGAAGTATCTCCAAAACTAAAAATCTTCACACGCCCGTTGAGTGCTTTTAAATCTTGTGCTTCAGTAAAAACTTCACCTAAAGGAAACTGACCGCCCATGTTGCTCATCTGCGAGTAATCGCCGATATTTATTTTTGCGCTCTCAAAAGGTGAACCATACACCAAAAGTTCACCACCGCTATCTATAACGCCCATCGGTGCGGCATCTAATTTATTTTTAAGAGCATGACCAACTCGAAGATAATAACTCGAATCATACGCCAAAGAGTCTATATAATACTCCACTTCCTCGTTCGCCATACGGCTCAAATGTGGATGTTCTATGACTTTGATTTTGCGTTTAAAGAGTTCCACACGCATACGAAACGCATCAAGGCGAAAACTTTTTGACTGAACCAACACAACCAAATCAGAGGGGTGTAACTCTGCTAGTATTTCGAGTATTTTTTCAGGTGGCACTGCATCAAAATCGACAAAAGTCGCATCAGGCAAACAAAGTTTATAAGCTTGTGCAACAATGTTAGAGAGTGTAGAATTTGTATCATACACTATGACTGCTCGTTCTTTGTCTGTATGATGAAATGCCTCACGCAGAAGGTCTTTTAAATGTAGTTTGGCTGTTAAAATGAACGCTTCTGTCACCGTTTTCTCACTTGTGTTATCTTTGTTAAATTTGCTTTTGTAATTGTGCCAAAACTTTCTTCAACTTTCTTCAAAAATCACATGTTTTTTTTACCTATATGTTATAATTGCCATTCTACAAATCTAAATCTCAAAAAGGGATACAGTGAAAGTCAAACAGTATTCTGTTAAAGTTTTTGAGATAAACATAGAATCTCAAAGTTCATTTTTAACCTTCATGGATAAAAACATCATTATGTTAAAACATTATCTCATTTACTTAAAGGGAGAAATAACTCCTGCTATAGAAGAGTATCTGAAAAAAAATGAGATAACATACACTACGCATTTGAGTGTCAGTGACACAAAACATCAAGAGCTTGTTTTAAAACAGAGTGACTTAAAAATCATAGATGAGATTGTTCGTAGTGGGCAAGATATAAAAGTAGCAAGTGATTTACTCATTTTAAATAGAGTCAATAGCGGTGCGAAACTCCAAGTAGAAGGCAATCTCATCATCACAGGCGTTGTAGATGGGATAATATTTTGCAATGGAGATTTTATGCTTGTGAAAACATCTTCAAAAGCGATGATAGTTTTTAATGGTGTTGAAATTGACGGTAGTTTACTACAAAACAAATTTAATAAAATCATATTTAATGGCGATGAAATCATAGTCACGCCAATCGAAAAGGAACCTAAATGGGCATAGTTTATGCAATAATAAGTGGTAAAGGTGGTGTTGGTAAAACAACAACAACTGCAAATCTTGGAATCGGGATTGCACAAGAGGGCAAAAAAGTTGTTCTTGTTGATTTTGATTTAGGGCAAAGAAATCTTGACTTGATTCTTGGACTTGAAAATCGTGTAATTTATGACATGGTTCATGTTATGGACGATGAAGCTGGACTTAAACAAGCACTTATCAAAAGTAAACATACTGAAAATCTTTTTCTTTTAGCAGCTTCACAAACAAAAGATAAATCAGCGCTTGTTCAAGAAAAAGTTAAAAAACTCATTGAAACACTTAAAGAGGAGTATGATTATGTCATTCTTGATGCTCCTGCTGGAATTGAGAGTGGGTTTGAACACACAATTATGTATGCAGATGCAACGATTGTTGTCGTAAATCCTGAAGTATCTTCTATCCGTGATGCGGATAAAGCTATCGGTATTGTAGATGCAAAAAGCGAAAGAGCCAAAGAAAATAAGAAAGTTAAAAAGTTTTTAGTTATAAACCGCATCAATCCATCTATGGTTTCAAACGGAGAGATGCTCGCTAGTGCCGATATTTTAGATATTTTATCTATCGATTTACTAGGGAAAATTCCTGAGGATAAAGGCATAGTTGAAGCTTCTAACTCTGGGAAACCTATTATCTTACAAGAAAATTCAGAAGCAGGTGCTGCTTATAAACGAATTGCAAAGCGTTTATGTGGTGAAAATATACCTTTTGAAGATGTTGAAACATTCGTTTCTCCTTCAATCATAACTAAAATAAAAAGTCTTTTCCAATGAGTTTTTTTTCTTTATTTAACAAAAAAGAGAAGAGTGCAGGAGTAGCAAAAGATAGACTTCGTATAGCTATAAGTTCAGACCGTAACAACACTTCTTATCCATTTATGGCGGAGATGAAAGCCGATATTATCGAGGTTGTTCGTAAGTATATTCAAGCACAAAGTGTGCATATAACGCGAGAAAGTGATGGAGATGTAGATACTCTTGGAATAGAGATAATCATCCCTAAGTAAAAATTTAGAAATAACAGTTATCCAGTGCCTAATTTTATAGGCACTTAAACCAAAATGAAACAATAAAGTTCTTGCATAACCTTCTTTTTAGATTATGCAAGAAGTCTAATCTGCTTAAACCAATCCAAGAAGTGCTACAAGTAAAACTGGCGGTGTTATCACAAGCCCTACTTTCATGTACTCGCCCCACCCTATTTTTACACCTTTTTGTGCTAAAACATGCAACCATAAAAGTGTTGCGAGTGAACCGATGGGTGTCATTTTTGGCCCTAAATTTGAACCTAAAATATTTGCATACACAAGTGCTTCATGTCCAACGAAGCCCACTTTATCAATCGCTATATCCATAATCATAATCGTCGGCATGTTATTCATCACAGAACTTATAAACGCCGATAAAAATCCCGTTCCTAGAATAGCTACAGTCGCGCCATGTCTGTTTAACTCCATAATCCAAGAAGCAATAACATCTGTTAATCCTGCATTTTTAAGACCATACACAACAACATAAAGCCCGACACTAAACCAGACAACTTGCCAAGGTGCAGCTTTAATAGTCATCATTGGTTTGACTGCTTTGTAGTGATTTGCAATGGCTAAAAATACCAAAGCACCGCCAAGAGCAAAAAGAGAAACTGGCATGTGGAAATAGTCGCCGATAAAATAACCCACCATCAAAAGTGCCAAAAAGAACCAAGAAAATTGAAACATTGTCTGATTTTTTATGACGGATGAAGCTTCTGGAAGTTGTGAAACATCGATGACAAAAGGGATATCTTTACGAAAATAAATCCATAATACGGCAATAGAAGCGACTATGCTCAACAAGTTTGGTAAAAACATATTTTTTGCATATTCCACAAAACCTATATCGAAATAGCCCACGGTTACGATGTTTGTGAGGTTTGAGATAACAAGCGGATTAGAGGCACTATCGCCTATAAAACCACCCGCCATCAAAAAAGCGAAAATTGCTAAGGGTTTCATTTTTAAGTATTTCATCTTTGCGAGTACAATTGGAGTTAAGATAAGTGCCGCCCCATCGTTTGCGAAAAAAGCAGAGACTACTGCACCCAAAAGTAAGATGTAAACAAACATCTTATGCCCATTGCCACCGCTGAGTTTTGCCATTTTTATCGCAGCGTACTCAAAAAATCCTATCTCATCAAGAATCATAGAGAGAAGAATAATCCCAATGAATGCCAAAGTCGCATCCCAAACAATCCCTGTAACAATGAGTACATCTGCAAAACTCACTACACCTACTAAAAGTGCAACAACTGCGCCTACTACAGCCGTTGTACCAATCTGCAAACCTTTAGGCTGCCATATTATAAACACAAGTGTGATTAAAAAAACGCTAAATGCTAAAATCATTTTATACCCTTTATTCTTTTATATTGACACTATATCCAAATAAAATCTATAAATCAACATATCTTGATATTGTTATTTATTTACGCTACAATTCTTCAAACGGAGGGGAAAATGGAAGTTTTTTTAAAAAGTGTTTCAGCCTTAAATGATGAAACAAGAGTATTAATCTTGCGATTTATCGATGCAAATGGTGAGTGCTGTGTGTGTACTTTACAGGCCTCTTTAGAGATGATTCAATCGCGCCTCTCACGACACCTTAAAATTTTAAAAGATGCTGGATTTTTACGCGTTGAACGCAAAGGAACTTGGGCGTATTACTCTATAAGAACACCACTTGACCGCTTTCGCAGTGAAGCTTTAGAAGAAATTCGCTATCTGCCAGTCGAACTTCCACCTTTAAAAAAATCATCCGAGATAGGAGCATGTAAAATATGAGTCAAAAAAAACAGGTACTTATTTTATGTACAGGAAATAGTTGCCGTTCCATCATGGCAGAAGCTCTGATAAACGCTAAGTTAGGCGATTGCGTCGAAGCTCAAAGTTCAGGCGTTAAAGCGAGTGGAGCAGTAAATCCACATGCCAAAGCTCTTTTACAAGAGAAAGACTATTGGAGAGAAAGTTACCATTCTAAAGTGATAGAGAGTGTTTTAGACACAAAATTTGATTTAATTGTGACCGTTTGCGACCATGCAAAAGAGACTTGTCCGATGTTTCCACAGGCGATAAAAACCATCCATTTAGGATTTGATGACCCTAGCGGTAAAGAAGTTGCAGAGTACGAAAAAACATTACAACTTATCGAAGCAGAATTATTGCCTCGAGTAAAAAAGGAACTTTGCTAAATGTGGCATGAATTATCAAAATCATTTATCTATGATTTTATTGGATTAGAGGGTAAATTAGCGGAGGCGAGTCACTTTTTTATTTATGATACTGTGAAGATATGGTTTTTACTTTTAACGATTATTTTTGCCGTTTCCTTTTTGAGAACTTGGGTGAACACCGAGTATGTCCGTGCGCACTTACAAGGCAAATCAGCACTCTATGGACATGTAGCAGCTGCTGGTTTTGGCATCATTACCCCTTTTTGTTCATGCTCTGCCATCCCCCTTTTTTTAGGATTTATTCAAGCGCGTATTCCATTAGGAGTAACTTTTAGCTTCCTTATCTCAGCACCCATGAACAATGAAATTGCCATTGCGATGCTTTTTGGACTTTTTGGGTGGAAAGTAACTTCTATCTACATCGGTTTTGGACTTTTAGTAGCGATTTTTGGCGGTTTACTCATCGGAAAACTCAAGCTTGAAAAAGAGATTTTAATGGATGTAACACCGCTTGAGATAGAACTTCAAGCCAATTTTGTTAAAATATCATTCAAAGAGAGAACAAAAGAAGCATGGGAATATACTTGGGATATTTTTAAAAAGATTTATCTTTATATACTCCTTGGTGTTGGTGTTGGAGCATGGATACACGGCTACATTCCCACAGATTTTATTGTTAAATATACAGGAGAGGGAAACCCATTTGCAGTTATTATCGCAGTACTTATGGGAATACCGATGTATTCAAGTGCCTCTGGCATCATACCTTTAGTGGAGGTACTCACAGCAAAAGGAATGCTTTTAGGAACTGCTCTGAGCTTTATGATGGCAGTCACAGCCCTGAGTTTACCCGAAGCTTTAATACTCAAAAGAATTATTTCCATCAAACTCATCGCCATCTTTTTTGGCATTGTGGGGAGTGGAATTATTACTATCGGGTATCTTTTTAATTTTATATTGTAAAAAAATAATTTCTTCTTTGAAGCACTCTTAAATAAAGAGTGTTTTGAAGATGAAACAATTTGTCTAAAATTTTAAATAATGGAGAAGAGTTAATAAATGAAATCTTTTTTTAAATATGGTGAAGAAGTAGAAGGTTATGATGTCAGAGTTGTAAATGAACGAGAAGCTCGGGCTGGAGCTGGATTACTCTTTGCTTTTGGTCTTTTGAGTTTAACAAATAGTGTCATGTTGCACAATGTAATCTTTACAAAATATTTCATCACTTTTTTTACCTTTGATTTTTTAATACGCGTCATAAATCCAAGCTACTCTCCTAGTTTGTTGATTGGAAGATTTTTTGTAAGAAACCAGACACCAGAATATGTCGGTGCGGCTCAGAAAAGATTTGCTTGGTTGATAGGCTTAGTGTTAGCATTGCCAATGTTTAATCTTCTTGTCATAAACTTTGCTCCAAATCCTATTAAAATACTGATTTGTATTATCTGTTTGCTTCTTCTTTTGAGTGAATCTGCATTTTCAATCTGTTTTGGATGTATGATATATAATTTTATCAACAAAGAAAAATCTAAAAATTGCCCAGGAGGTGCTTGTGAAATTAGGCGTAAAGATAAAATACAAACTTTTAACCTAGTACAAAAAATTATTGTTATATTTTTTACTCTGCTGATTACTTATGGTTTGTATGCCTATATGACAAAAGTTGAAAACAAGACATTACTTATGCAGAAAATAACACTTATGATAATGTCTGAGGCTGAGTTAAAAGCCCTGAAAGAGAAACAAATGCAAGAAGAATTTGATAAAGATGACTGAGAGAGATAAAGGGAAAAAAGTATGTTTAAAGTAACAAATACAGACAAAGGTGTGAAAGCCTTTATAACAGGATTTAAAACAGAGGAGTTGTCTGCAAAGATTGAAGCATGTAAAAGTGGTGCTTGTAGCTGTACTTGCGATCCTCAAATCATGCAAAAGATTGAAAACATAGAAGTTTCAAGCGAAAATAATGGAACAAGTATCACAGTGACAGGCGATGTAGATGCTAATGAGTTAGAACCATTGATGAAAGGGTGTTTACTATGAAAATCGAAGTTTTAGGAACGGGATGTAGTAAATGTGCAACTTTAGAAAATGTTGTGAAACAAGCTATCGCCAAAAGTGGAAAGTTTGTTCAACTTGAAAAAGTGGATGATATTATGAAAATCATGGAGTACCAAGTTGTAAGTACTCCAGCACTCGTTATTGACGGGAAAGTTGTAAGTACTGGGAAAGTTTTGAGCGTAGATGAAGTTTTAGGTTTTATAAATTAGTCATTTTTATAAGATACGATTTTAAAAAGAGCAACAATGAAATATATTATAGACATGATAGATGATATACGAGAGAATATTCAAAATGCTCATGACTATACCCTTTTGGCTATGCTTTTAAAAGAAGAGAGTCGTGATAATTTTCAAAATGCTGGTGAAAAAGTCATTACATCTTTTTCCATTGACTATGAAACAAAACAGTTACGGTTAGGATTTTTAGATGAATATGTTACGACAAATGAGTTATTAGAGTGTGTAAACTCTTTGAAAATGGAAACTATGATGTATGAAATAGTGGTAAAAGTTTCAAATGAACATCCAAGTATGAATGTGATTGGTTTTGGTGAAAACCATGAACAAAAACAATATATTTTTTTTGTAATGATTTAAAAGCCATCCCAGCACCAAGAGATTGATAGGCTCAGGGTTAATTCTACCCATGCCGCCTAACTATAATTTAATATACATCCATTCATGCTTATCCGTAGCATAAGAAAATCCCATAGACTCATAAAAGTCAACTAATAATTTGTTTCCTTTTCCACCATCTGGATACAAAATGAGATAACTCACCCCAATATGTTCTCTGACTTCATAGAATTTTGATACTGAATATTCAAGTAGCAACTGAGAAACTTTTGAGTTATCAAGATGTTCGTATGTATTTGACCTATAATCATTATTTACAAAAAGAAAATCTATCAAAACTACAGGTTTTTTACTCTTTTCTATCATCACTTCAGAAGCTGATAAGGCTATGTATCCGAGGATTCCTTTGAGGATTGAATTTGTATCTCGCATGGAGTAAAGTTTCGTGCTGTTATTTTGAGCCGACGATATTGCTTGGGCTAAAAGTGCTTTTTCTCTTTCTGCTTTTTTGATGTCGCTGCTAAATGCAACAGCATTTAAGAGTGACCTTTTTTCTGATTTTATTTTAGAGGAGGAGTAAGAGTTAAATTTATAGGGCATCGAGCGTTCAAGCCGCTTCGGTAATAAACTTCTTAGCTTTTACCCTTGCTACAAGCTCTTTAGGAACTTTTGCATTGAGCATTTTTTTTGCATCTTCACCTGTCACATGTGGCGGTGATACTTGAATTACTTTACCGTTTTCATATTTGAAAGCCATTGTAACCCCTTTTTTGCAGTTATTTTATGGGTGTATTTTAGCATAATTTGGTTTGTTCTTGCAAATGCTACCCGCTCCAAATAGTGAGACTGTGGCTCTCATGGCATGTAAGTAAAGATGCTGCAGTGAGTGCAGCATGAATGACTACACATACAAATATCGCAATATGCCAACATTGTTTTTATCTTAAGTAATTAAGAATACGCAAAAGCATGTGTGTGACACCTATCTTTACCATTTTATTGTACTTTAAATTGTTTCTTTATCATAAAGTTAAAAAAACCATATTTTTTAAGTTCTTCTATTCGATTAGTATTTTTTAAGAAAAGTGCTAACGATTTTTTATCTCCTTTTTCAATCTCTTTTGCAAATGCAACAAAAGTTGTGTAATGCTTTGTTAATATATCAATACGGCATGTTTTAGCATTGTTATTTGGATGAGGATATGTACTACAATAACCTAAACCAAAAGTTGTTATCATCGTTTGACAAATTTGATATTCATAACTTTTTTTTTGAATAGTTCGTTTACGTTTGAGTTCCAGTATCCCACCTTGTTCCGTTTGTCTAAAAGCCAACTCAAAAAAATCCAAAGGATCTTTTTCTGTTGGATTGAAAAGCAACGGCTGTTCAGCACTTGTTTGAGGCACAGTTAAAGCATGAGTAGCCCTTTTAGACTCATCAAAGAGTGGAAATTTATTCTCTTTATAGGTACTATTACACAAACTACACATCAAGATATAATTTTCAGGTTTACACTTTAGATGAGGATACATATTTTGATCTTTTGGTCTAAAGTGGTCAAGGGTAGCTGTGTTCGCATTATTTGGGCTATTAGTCAATTCCACTTCACAAATAGGACATTTATTATTTGAAATTGCTTGTTGTAATCTTGTAAAAATAACCCAATATTCATCACATTCTGTATTATTATAACTAGCATTAAAAGTATTTATACTATTTTGATACTCTGGTTGTATAAAATAACCTCTCATATCAATCATTGAAATAAATCCTTAAACTCTTTTAGCAAAGCGTTCATCTTTTCATCTGAAATTTCAGTGAGTTTATCAAAATCTATTTCTTTATTATCTTGAATAAATTTTAAAAACTGTAAATAGTGTCTATCATAAATAAAATTACTTGCAACAGTTTTACCTAATTTTACCTCTAGTTCATCAACTTTTATTTGTTCATCTGCTGACAGTTCATCTTTATTTTTTAGGTTAAATAATTCTTGAATGTTATTTCGCATATCTGTTCCGACCAATGAGCTAATCTGAGGGTAGTTCAAAAGTGTTGCAGAAACATCAAGATACTTAGTTCCACCCTCATTAGTATCTACCTCTTCATTATCAATACTAATTCGACCTATTTCATCACTCTCTCTATCCAGCATTAAAAGAGGGTTATGAGTAGCAATAATAAGTTGTATATTTTTATTTAATTTTCTAATATTATTCACAAAATTGATTTGCCATTCCGAGTGCAAAGAGTTTTCAGGTTCATCCATCATCAGAATATAAGGCTTATTTTCTTTGAGAAGAATGGTCAAAAAGATAATTAAAATTTGTTTCTCACCTGATGATAAATCCAATACATCAAGCTCATTTTCATAACTGGAAATACTAAATGATTTTTCTATCACTTCAAGATTGATTTTTTTATGCGTATCTTTAAACATGCTATCAATAATGGCTCTAAAATCATCAATGGGTTTATAGACTGCTTTTTTTATTGCATCTTTACGCTCAGTCAGTTCTCGTATTTTTCCTGCTTCATCTATTCTACCTTCAGCAATGTTGTCTAAAATTCTTCTGATTTCTATTTGATTATCTATACTTTTTTCATCAAATTTTTTATTGAGTTTTATCTGATACGCATCAAAGCTAGGCATAAGCTTCATAAGCTCACTATCAAGTAATGATTGTTCTCTCTCGCAATGTTCCTTGCACTCTGAAACCGATTGAGGAATAATATCAAATGTATCAATGAGGACAATGTCTATATTTTGCAAATGTGCCGTATCTTCAATAGGGATATCTTTATTCTCTCCATTTTCATACTCTTTATTAAGAGTAATTCTAATGTTAGGATTTTTGAATTTCTGTAAGATATGTCGTTTATTGTAAAATTGAGCATCAAGTAGTTTTAGCACACTTGATTTTCCACTACCATTTTTGCCAATCAGAATATTGGTATGTGGATTTAAACTCCACTCTACATTTCTTGTCCCATAAATTTTTTCTAACTCTATTTTTTTAATACTTATTCTAACCGTATTAGATACCTCTTTTGCACCTGCCCTTATAAGATAACTTTTTATTTTTATTCTTAACTGCTCAAACTCATCTTCGCTACTCTCTTGAGGTATAAATGTGTTAAATATTTTATTAATTAAGTTTTTTCTAATTTTTGATGAGCCTTCACCTTTTTGCTCAAAAGCATCCAACCAATCTTTTTGATTATTTTTCATAAAATCATTTCGTATATATTCCAGCAAGGTAGTAGAAAATTTTTGTTTAATTTGATTTTGTGCGTAATATACTTCAGAATTAAGATGATTAGGGGTTTGCAAAAACAAATTGATTTCTTGCATAATCAAAGTATGATATTCTAAAACAGGCTTTAGATGTCTGTACTCACCCTCTAGTAGAATCATTCTTTTTGTAAATGCTTTGATAATTGTCCAATGTTCACTTTCTAACTTATTCTCCCATTGTTTTAAAAACTCTGTGGTATTTAACTTTAATAACAGAGTCTCAAAATCATATTCCAAATCAATAAGATTTTCTTGATGCGCGGAAAATTCATCTCTAATAGTCTTAAAAAGTTTTTTTAACTCTTTTTGGGTTGTCTCATCAGCTGATTTATCTAAATTTGATAGATAATATTTTTGATTTGGTGCAAGATTAAATTGAATATTTGAATCTTTTAACGCATTTTCTACATTACCAACTCTTCTATTAAGTGCTGATTTATAATCTTTTACATCCACTTTATCAGCTTTAGAAAAAATAAGCTTAAATTTTTTGCTATATCCATTAAGAAATATTGTCTCTATTGCATTTTTACCACCAGTAATAAATGGGTCATCGCTTTTTTCAACTAACAGAATAGAATCTGAAAAGTTAAAAAAATCTAAATGCCTTGTAGATAAACTACTCTTGACCTCTTTTAAATTATGACCTATTCCTTCGCCGTCAATGAGAATAAAACTAAATTCTTTTGGTATCCATGAAGCCGACAAATCACCTTCTATTCGAGCGTATTCAATGAGTGGTGAGATAGAGTTAAGTTCACTTTTTAGTAAAGTTTTATTTTTGAGTATAAACTCTTTTTTAATAGCGATGTTCTCAATAATATAAAGCTCATCACTAAAAAGCTTATAATCAGGACAAATCTCTTCTGTTTTATCAATAATCGCATCAAGCATTAGATTTGATAAATATGATATTTCAGCTTTTATAATGTTTGAGTTTAAACTCTTTTCCTCATTTTGTTTGTCTTCTATTTTTGGTAGGATAGTTTCTATAATATATTTATCAAACTCTTTTAATTGTGCTTCTGAAAGGATATATTTAAGTCTAAATCGCTCATCAGGTGTCTCTTCTAAATATGATAGTACGCTATTATTATCTTCTATATTCTCATTACTTTGTAACAAAATAGCTTTATCAATCGCATTTTCAACTATCTCAGTTAATGAGTTTTCAATCTCATCTCTTTGTTTAAAAATAAAAGTAGATTTAAAAGGTATACCAGCACTAATTACATATTCTGTAGGTGCTACGGTAGTTCTAGTTTGAAGTGTGGTTGGAAAAGCATCACCTGCAGTATCTAAAATTGCTCTTACAATAGAAGTTTTACCTGCTCCCGTACTACCTAATAAATATATTTTAGGGTAATTAGGTAACTGACCTAAAGCGTCTTGTATTTGTTGAAATGATTTCATTTATACGAACCTTTGTAATTTAAAAACATGAAGTGAATGTCAATTTACTTTTACTTTAGTATAGCAAATTTATATTTAAAATAGTAATTTACTCCTAGTCAATTTATAGACCGCTTCGCAGAAGCTGGAAGCAATCCGAAAAATTGAAAGAATTTTAAGGAAAACTTTTTTGATAACAAGTGCAAGAAACTAACTTACATCCAAAATCAGTGAAATATAACACCACGTTCTTCTCAACACACCAAACTCTAACGCCTTTGAAGTTGTAGACAACATACGAAAAAGTATAGAAACTTTTGAATTTACTACAATAAAAAATAAAACAGCAAGTTTTGGTGTAGCAACATTTTCAGAGAATGACACCGCAGAAAAACTTACAAAAAAAGTAGATGACGCTCTCTATCAGGCAAAAGAGAGTGGGAGAAATAGGGTTGTAACTCTTTAAAACTCGCTCGTTTTATTTCCACATGCCAAAGCAAAAGATATTTTTATTTCATAAGTAAGTTGTGAGAAGAAAAAAGCTACCCCAAAGAGGGGTAACAAGGGAGAATGAAGAAAAGAGTTAAATTAACGAACTAAGTCGAAGAAGTAGTCAGTTGAAGCGATATCTTTTGTCTCTTCGTCTAACTGGTCAAGGACTTTATTTGTTATCCAAGTCAATAAATTTAAAGCACCATCGTATCCGCTGATTGAATAACGGTGTAAGTGATGACGGTCAAATATCGGGAAACCTATATAGATTAACGGTATTTTAGTATCACGCATAAGCTCTTTACCATAACTGTTACCAATCATAAAATCAACTGGTTCAGTGAAGAGTAAACTTCTCATGTGCCATAAATCTTTCCCTGCCCATACATGGCAATTTGCTGCCGCAGGAGATGTATCAAGCATAGCTCTCATTTCAGCATCCCAACCTTTTGGCGCGTTGTGACAAAGAACATGCGTTGGTTCTGCACCCATTTCAAGTAAGAATGAAACCATTCCTATTAAAAAGTCAGGATCTCCCCAGATTGCGAATTTTTTCGCGTGCATGTACGGATAAGAGTCTTGCATTGCATCGACTAAACGACCGCGCTCAACTTTTAATTTTTGTGGCACTTCAACACCTGTTAGTTCTGAAAGCTTCATAACGAACTCATCAGTTCCTTTAAGACCTATAGGGTTAGAAACGCCACCTGCATGTTTCCACTTTTTAACCATTTTCATAGTTTTTACAGTTGAATATTTCTGTAGAGAAATAGTCGCCTTTGCATTGATACAATCTTTTGCATCTGCAATAGAAGTTCCACCGGCAAACATACTGTAATCACCAGCTGGCATATCCCACTGATCAGAGTGGTCACCTAACATTGTATATTCTGCACCAAAAGCTTCAACGATAGCTTTCACAGAACGGATTGAACCTATGTAAGTTTCAAACCCTGGAATAATGTTAATTTTGCCATTTGTTTTTTCTTTCTTTTGCTCTTCAGTAAGCTGAGACAAAATACCATGCATCATGTTATCATAACCAGTAATATGACTCCCAGTAAATGATGGCGTATGCGCATAAGTTATAGGAAAATCAGCTGGTAAAAACTCACCACCATCCTCTTCTTTTGCTGCAAGTGCAAACGCATACAAGTCATCACCGATAACTTCAGCCATACAAGTAGTAGAAACTGCAATCATCTCAGGTTTATAAAGTGCCGCACAGTTTTTAAGACCATCTTTCATATTTGCAAGACCACCAAAAACCGCTGCATCTTCTGTCATAGAATCAGATACACAAGGTGTTGGCTCTTTAAAGTGTTTTGTAAAGTATGAACGGAAATATGCAACACATCCATGGCTTCCATGAACATAAGGCATAGTGTTTTCAAAACCTAAAGCTACCATTACAGCACCAAGAGGTTGACATGCTTTAGCAGGATTTACAGTTATAGCTTCACGCGCTAAGTTTTTTTCTCTGTAATCCCAGCTTTTTGTCCACTCTGCAATCTCTTCAACTTTAGCAGGGTTAATCGCACCCATGCCACCTTCGAACTCTTTTTTGTTTTCTAATACTTGTGTATATTCAGGACGCTGAAATAGTCTTTGACCATTTACTATATTTTCAAGCTCTTGCATTACGCTTCTCCTTCTTTATCCCATGGTGCTTTGCTATGTCCCCAAACTGGAGAGTTAATCGCTAAATCCATGTCTGATGCAAAAATCGCAAAACCATCATATCCATGATACGGTCCGCTATAATCCCAAGAGTGCATTTGTCTATATGGAAGACCCATTTTTTGAAATACATATTTCTCTTTAATTCCTGAAGCCACTAAATCTGGTTGAAGTGCTTTAACAAACGCTTCAAGTTCATATTCATTTACATCATCATAAATTACAGTTGAGCGGAAAATCTCATCTTTTGTTCTTTTGTAGTCATCATCATGAGCAAATTCATACCCAGTTCCAATAACTTCCATACCTAAATCTTCATAAGCACCAATAACATGTCGCGGGCGTAATCCACCAACAAACAACATTACTGTCTTGCCTTCTAGGCGTGGGCGATATTTGTTAGTTATTGCATCAACTAGCGGTTGATATTTTGCGATAACTTCTTCACATTTAGCTTGAATAGTTGCATCAAAGAATGCTGCAATTTTTCGTAGAGATTTAATCGTTTGGCTAGGGCCAAAAAAGTTATACTCTATCCAAGGAATCCCATACTCTTTTTCCATGTGACGAGAAATATAGTTCATAGAACGGTAACAGTGAAGCAAGTTAAGTTTCACTTTTGTCGTTTGCACCATCTCTTTAATCGTTGCATCACCTGACCATTGAGCTACTACGCGTAAACCCATCTCTTCAAGTAAAATACGGCTCGACCAAGCATCTCCACCGATGTTGTAATCCCCAATAATTGCTACATCATACTCTGTCACTTTCACAGGCTCACCAAGTGTCGCTGGAGAAGCATCAAAGATATAATCACGCACTGTGTCATTTGCAATGTGGTGACCAAGTGACTGAGAAACCCCACGGAAACCTTCACAGTTTACAGGAACGATTGTATGACCCGTTTTTTGAGCATACATTTTTGACGCTGCATTGATGTCATCCCCGATAAGACCGATTGGACACTCAGATTGCACCGTAATACCATTGTTAAGTGGAAAAAGTACATCGATTTCTTCTAAACATTTTGTCAGTTTTTTATCACCACCAAAAACGATATCTTTTTCTTGAAAATCTGAAGAGAAGTTCATTGTTAC
Source organism: Sulfurimonas sp. (assembly GCA_041662265.1). Classification (GTDB taxonomy): domain Bacteria; phylum Campylobacterota; class Campylobacteria; order Campylobacterales; family Sulfurimonadaceae; genus Sulfurimonas. The sequence goes on along the minus strand of JBAZSV010000003.1, from coordinate 310,305 downwards.
AAACGAATCCACTCCTGTTGTACCGATATAGTAGTTACGACGACCTGCACGGCTGTATTGACCACAACCGATTGGACCGTGAGAAATATGAACCATATCTTTAACAGGACCCCAAACAACGCCTTTACTACCAGCATAAGCACAACCACGCTGACTCATAACACCAGCAACAGTTTTTTTGTTTGAACGAACATTTCCACATGTTTTTTGGCTCTCATCATCTGGAGAGCCAACACCTAAGTGTTTCGCACGGTTTTTTGCAGCTTTTTCAGGATATGCTTTTAAAACTTCCTCAACCGCCGCTTTTTGTCTTGCTTCTAATGAACTCATTTTAGTCTCCTTATTTTTTTTCAACGCTCTTTTTATTTAAAACTGCTTTTTATTACGCAGCTGTAATTTTAAAGTGAGCCATTGAATCAAATTTTTTACAAAGAGCCATAGTTTCTTCATCAGAATCTAATCTTTTTGAAAGTTCAGAAATTTGGTAACGATTTGTATAAATCATATAATCCGTTTCTGCTGTTTTTACATAATGTGCAAGTGCTTTGAACATAAATGTATCTTTCTTAGAGTAAGAAAGCTCTTCTTTTTGCCCATGATATTCTGTAACCATTTTAATTTCATTAATACCGCTTACATCAACATTTGCTTCATCTAATTTTGCAACTACCGCTTCATCTGAAACAGTATTACCCATACTTGCTGGGAAGTGGAAACCTAAAATAAACATAAAATTCTCCCTATCATTATTTTATACGCCAATCTGAGCAAGCCCAGATTAGCTTCGCTAGCCGCTGAGGCACTGAAGCTTGCCTCTTACGAGGCAGAAATTTATATACAGAAATTTTACAGATTACGCTGCGTCTTCTGATTTACCGATATTATCTTCATCCGCTTCTTCATCAAGACCGAATTTCATAATAAGTTCTTCAAGGTCGTCCATCTCTAATGGAGTTGGAATAACTTTAAAATCATTCGCAATTATCTTACGAGCAAGTTCTTTGTACTCTAACGCTTGGTCAGCTTTAGGGCTATACTCAACAACTGTCATACGACGAATTTCAGCTCTTTGAACGATATTATTACGAGGTACGAAGTGAATCATATGTGTACCTAAATCACGAGCTAAAGCCCAAGCAAGGTCATATTCAAAGTCAGTCATACGAGCGTTACAGATAAGACCAGCAAGACGAACTCCACCAGTATTAGCGTATTTTAAAATACCTTTAGAGATATTATTTGCAGCATACATCGCCATCATCTCACCAGACATAACGATATAAATTTCTTGTGCTTTACCTTCACGAATAGGCATAGCAAATCCACCACAAACAACATCGCCTAGTACATCGTAAGAAACGAAATCAAGACCTTCAGCTTCATAAGCACCCTCTTCTTCAAGAAAGTTAATCGCTGTAATAACACCACGACCAGCACAACCAACTCCTGGCTCTGGACCACCAGACTCAGTACACTGAATCCAACCATGTGGATTTTCAGGAGCAAATATTCCAGCACCTGGTTTTAGTGCATCTTCGAGCTCTAAATCCTCAACTGTTCCCATTTCAGCAGCAAGCTGTAAAATAGTGTTTTGTGCTTTTTCATGTAAAATAAGACGAGTAGAATCCGCCTTAGGATCACATCCAACAATCATAATATTTTTATCAAAGTAAAAAGCCATTGAAGCTAATGTATTTTGAGATGTAGTAGATTTACCAATCCCACCTTTGCCATAAAATGCAATTTGACGAAGTGCAGCCATTTTTTTCTCCTTAATTTAACATACCACTTTAAACCCGCCGAAACAGGTTTTTGTGTTACGCCTTTGTCTTACAAATGAGTATATGCAACCTCCATTCTAGGTTTTTGGCACACTAAAAAATGACAAAAGAGACTTTATGACAACAAAAGAACAAAATGAGTACAAATTTGTAAGAATGGATTATGCAGAAGGCTGGATTTTGAGGGGTTGGCACTACAAGTGTATTATCTCGCTTCGTTTACAGCACATGTGAAAATTAAAAACAGTTCCACATGCCAAACCATAGATACTGGCATGTGGAAATAGAGTAAATGAACTATTGCAAATTTTTCGACAGTTGAAGCCCTCTGATGGTGTGGGTTTTATTTGAGATTGTGTCGGATGTTGTACTTAAGTTAGTCATTCAAAAATTCCATAAAATCTAGGAAGTGGAACTTTAGTCCCGTTATTATTTTTCGACACTAAAGTATCAGTTCCGATTGGAGGTGGGACTTTAGTCCCGTCATTATTTTCCGACACTAAAGTATCAGTTCCGATTGAAGGTGGGAATTTAGTCCCGCTTATTTTCTGCGGATTATTTTTGATATACTCATACACCACCCAAAAATGCTTTTCACTTCTAATTGCCCTATCATAATAATCATCAGCCCACAACTTTCCTTTTATACCCACAAGCTTTTAATTCTTTCATCAGTTAGATTTTCAATCCACCGCTAGAATCCAAAGCAGTATTTCATTGACCAAGACATCAAGTTCCAATTTGCCATCATTGTAGATAACTATGTCTGATTTATTTCGCTCGTTCATTACTTTAAGTTCCAAATATTCATTTTATCTATGCTACCAAAATAATTTATTTTCATTAAAAAGCATGTCATTTTGCAATGGATTTTTTTTCTCGAGGAACGAGAAAAAGTGGAGATTCACTCACGGGTATTATATTTTTTTAGTTTACCTGCAATATGTAAAGACAAATGCAATTTTAAATTCTTAAAACGAAATCCTATTTCTTCCGTTTTGTTTTGATTTATAAAGATTGGTATCGCCTATTTTGACTACAGCTTCTAAGTCATCGTTACTTTCGCTATGCGTTGCACCAAGGCTGATGGTTACGCTCAAATCCAAATCTCCGTATTTTACACTTTTAGATTCTATGGCTTTTCGTATTCTCTCTCCGATTTCTACCGCTTCATCTAGGCTGGTTTGCGGTAGTACGATGCCAAACTCTTCGCCACCGAGTCTTCCTACTACATCCTTTTCTCTCGTCTCTTCCATAAGAGTGTCCGCTACCATTTTGATGACAATATCACCTGCATCATGCCCGTAGGTATCGTTTACTTTTTTGAAGTGGTCGATGTCAAGCATGATAAAACTCAATCCTTTATTGTGAGCAAAAATGCCTCTCGAACGGTCATACCAACTTCTTCGATTTAAGAGATTTGATAAAACATCGATAGAAGCTGTTATATGCATTTGATAGGCATTTTCATACGCTTCTTCTCCATTTTTTCTGTTAAGAGCAACAACAGCAAATACATAAATAGCCAAAGGAATAGAAAAAATAGTGTAAATAAAAATCTCGTCAGAACTTTTATCAAAGAGTACAAATAAAATCAGAACGATTAAAATCTGATAACTTTCCATAATGATGTAGATTTTTTTGGTGATTAAAGGTCCAATCATAATCGTTGCGACAAGATAATAGACCCAGTTGTAACCCACGAAATGTATATCATTATTGAATGCTATATATCCATAAGTTATAGCCGTGTAGCCGAGTGTTCCGAAGAAAGTAATCGCCTCAACTCTGTGATTTTTAAAAAAAGAGTGTGCGACTGCAACGATAACCATAACAGCAAAAAATATTGCTATAAGCCTTGTTGTTAGAACACCGTTCCAGTAAGGTGTATTTCCATAAACCTTATAGTCAAAAAGCAAGTAGAGCGTTGCCAACACAAGACCCAAATAGCTGAAAATCAAAAAAGTTTTGAGTATCCTTTTGCCATGAAACTCGTCATAACTCTCAAAATCAACTAACCTATTGTGGCATATATCTTTTCTCATCTTGATTGTTGCTCCCATAAAATTTTACAACAACGCATAATCATACTTTTTAGTATTCTTTGCATTATGAAATTATTGTATTGACCTGAAAAAATTAAGAGTTAAAACCTTCAGATAAAACTTTTTCCATCTCATTCGCTGGCATAGGTTTAGCATAAAAATATCCTTGAATATTGCTACATCCATTTTTTACTAAAAATTCTTTTTGTTCTTTTGTTTCTACACCCTCAGCAATAACTCTCAGGTTGAGGCTTTTTGATAGGGCAATCACAGCTCTTGTGATACTTGCATCTTCTTCATCTTCAGGAAGGTCTCTTATAAATGATTGGTCGATTTTTAGCTTATCAATTGGGAGTCGTTTAAGATACGAAAGAGACGAATAACCCGTTCCAAAATCATCAACGGCAAGTTTAATTCCCATGGCATTGATTTGTTTGAGGATTTTAATTGCTTCTTCTGGATTTGTCATAATCTGACTCTCTGTTACTTCTAGCTCTATCCACTCAGCTTTGCACTCTGTCTCTTTGAGCATATTTTCAAGCATAGGTATAAAATCTTTTTGATGGAGTTGTTTTATTGCAAGATTAAGAGCTACAACTCCTGGGTTAAATCCCTCTTTATACCATTTTGTCATTTGTTTCATAGCACATCGCATCACATATTGGTCTAGGGGTATAATCATTCCTGTCTCTTCTGCGAGTGGAATAAATTTTGATGGTGCAATAAGCCCCATCGTAGAATGTTGCCATCGAACAAGTGCTTCCATTCCTATGAGTTCATTATTTTCACCATTCACTTGAGGTTGATAATAAACTACAAAATTTTCATTTTTAAGTGCCTCTCTCAGACTCGCATCCATAACAACTCTCTCAAATGCCAACTCTGTCATCTCAGCACTATAATACTGAAAGTTATTTCTTCCTTCATCTTTAGCTTTGTACATAGCTGCATCCGCATATTTTACAAGGTTTTGAGCAGATACCCCATCATCTGGATAGATACTTATACCAATACTACTCGATATGTAAAGAAGATTATCTTCTATGGTTATAGGTTGTGAAAGAAGTTCTATAAGTTTATTTGCTAAAAGTGAAGCATCTTGACCTTGTCTTAACTCTTCAACAATAATACTAAACTCATCACCACCTAAACGGGCTAAAGTAGCTTCTTTGCATATTGTTTCGTTGAGTCTTTGTGTTACTACTTTAAGAATTTTATCACCTATCTCATGACCAAGCGAATCATTTATTTTTTTAAAGTGATCAAGGTCGATAAAAAACAGAGCAATTTTAGTACTATTGTTTTTAGCTTTTATTATGGATTGTTCTAACCTATCATTAAAGAGAATACGATTTGCTAATCCTGTGAGGGCATCATGATTGGCTTGATAATGCAGGGCATTTTTTTGTGCTTTTAATGCTATTCTTGAGTCTCTTATAGAAGTAATCATATTGTTCATCGTATTTGAAAGGAGAGAAATTTCTTTAGAGCCATGGCTAGGAATTAATTCAACTGGTATTCCATCACGATCACTATGCTTAATATAGCCAATAATATCAGAAAGTGGTTTCAAGATGAAAAAATGAATTATTATAAAAAGGGATAAAAGAAGTAACAAAGATAACAAAACTAGATTGATGACACTCCCTATGATTATTTTATTGAGTTCTGCATTCATGGAAATATTTGAAATATAAATAGCGATAGTGCCTAGTTTATCGCCTAAGTCAGTCGTAATATCGTATTTATCTGAGTAGTAACACGCTTCTAATTGTTTGTTTTGTTCACTATTTTTTGAATCATAATCAACAATATTCCCCTCAGTATCTCGAATCTTACCGCTTAAAAATGCTTTTTCGCCTAAAATTTTACCCATGTTGTAATCTTCAACAATAATAGCAAAATTATCACGACCTTCCATTTCGTTCAATACAAGCTTGTCATACTCGTTTATAGAATACGATTTCATTAAATCCATAACATTTTTTTGCAACGAAACAATAATATGCCTTGAACTTTGTTTCATTCCTTGAAATATATTATTTTTTGTATCCATATAGATATAAGTAGTATGAATAGACATTATTATCGTAACAACTAAAACAATAATAACTCCGAGGGTTACATAAAGGGAGCGTTCATGGGTAATATTTTTAAAGTCCAAGAACATTCCTTTGAATTGTAGGTAAGTTTTTTACTATATTTTCTGTAGATATTGAAAGGATTGGTAGCTGAATATTTTTTTGAACTTCCCAGCCACTGAGATGATTATCCATTGCACTCACTGCCTCTTGCCCCATTAAATAAGGCTGTTGCATGGCTGAAGCAACAAGAGTACCTTTTGAAATAAGCTCTAAAAATTCAGGCTCAGCATCAAATGCAATCAATAAAATTTCATCTTTTTTGCCACTCTCCGCAATTGCTCGAAGCGCTCCATTGTAGCTATTGGAAGTTTGTAACCATATTACACGAAGGTCAGGATACTTTTCTATCATCTCTTTGGAAAAGTTATAAGTTTCCTCTTCATTCCAAGTTACTAACTGCTTAATATCCGCACCTTTAATTGTATTTTCATCCATTGCTTGCATAAATCCTGCTGTTCGCTCTTGTCCATTGAGCCTTTTTTGAGGTATAGCAATAATCCCAACTCGACCCGTCTCAAAGCCAAGTGCAACCATTTTCTTAGCAAGAACTTGTCCTATATTATAAGCCCCTTCTCTATTATTTGAAGAGATATAGGAAACATACTCACTACTATCTGCGCCAATGTCAGATATTACAACAGGGATATTCGCACCCTTCGCAAGTTTTAAGATAGTTACACATGCCGAGGAAGTGCTTGGAGATACAATGATTCCAGAGACACTCTCTTTTATCGCTTTGACGGTAAGTTCTAATTCAAGTTTTGTGCTATTTTGGGCATTATAAATTTCAAGCTCATAGCCCAAAGCATCCGCACGATTTTTAACGCCACGCCCCATAATTGCCCAAAATGGGATACTGCTATCTGTAACAATATAAGCTAATTTTTTTGTAGTTTGTGTTTTTGGTGCAATTGAGGAGATATTTGTTTGTAAATTTTTTGTATTTTTAAGTGGTTTATCATCGGAACACGAAGAAAAGAGTGTAAGCAAAGTTATTAAAATCATAAAAAATGGGATACGATTCACATTTATTCCTTTTTTATTATTGACTTTCTCTATCTCAATTGAGCGACATTATCCAATAAAAAAACTATGTAAACGCTTAATAAAGCATGGCATGTGGAACTTACGGAATCAAATAGTGATAAATGCTTAAATGAGTTCGTTTGAGACCTCTTCGCGTATAAAATTTGAGTGCATTTTCATTGTTGATGTCTGCTGCTAATTGGATGCGTTTGTAGCCGTACTCTATCGCTTTTGCTCTCATTTTGTTGATAAGACGGCTTCCGACGCCCATTTTTCTGTACTCATCTTTGACGACTAAATCTTCAAGTTGCCCGACAAAGTTACCCTCGGCACTTGAGATAAGGCGTTGCATAGTGAGCATTCCAACCACTCTATTTTCATGTTTTGCGACTAAAAGATCACTTCCCTCATACGCAAAAAGTTGTTTGAGTCCAGAGTATTGTTTCTCGTAATCTATACTGAAATCTGACTCAATTGCAAACAAAATACCAAGCAACTCCGCCATCTCACTTAAATCTTCTTCTATTGCTGTTTCTATCGTAATACCTGACTTCATGTTTAAATCACAAATTTCAGGGTCTAAAATTTCTATAACTTTTTTGGCATGTGGATTCAAGGGATTTCCTTTGACATAGAGTGTTTGGAGTGTTGTGATATTTGCTAAAGTATCTGGCAAATCTGTGATGAAGTTTGCTTCAATATCGAGTTCACAAAGTTGTTTGTATATTTCTATCTCTTTTGGAATTTCTTTTAGAGAGTTTGATGACAAACAAAGCGTCTCAAGTTCGATGGAAGGAGGAAGAACAAACTCCTCTAAAGCACAACCATCACATGAAAATTCCTTTAAATAGGGTGCAAAATCTTTGGACATGCCAACTGTTTTGAGCGGATTTTCATCGAGGGTTAGCACCTCAAGAGCAGTTAAACCATGAAGCTCCAAAGAAGTGAGTCTGTTGGAACTCAGATTTACATTTGTAAGAGCTAATTGAAAAAAAGCTTCATCTATGATTTGGAGTCGATTATCTACGATTTCAATCTCCTCTAACTCTTGGAGCAAACCGATAGACTCAGGGATGTGTTCGATGAGATTGTTGCCTAAATTAAGTCGCACAACATTGGCAAAAGAGGGAAGAAAATCTCCAATATCTTTGAGAAAGTTACTTGAAAGGTTCAGCGTTCTAAGTTCAGGTAAGAGAGATATTTTTATCTCTTTGAGTGCATTGGCACTCAAATCCAAAACTCTTAAATGTTTACACGCACCCAAAATAGAGATGTCACTAAGTCTGTTTCCACTCGCATTTAAAGAGAGAAGCGGTAAACTTTGTAACACTTCTGGCAACACTTCAAAACTGTTTCTACGGATATCAAGAACGCTCAAATGTGATAAAAGAGCAAAATTGTTTGGTAAAGTTTTAAGAGAATTTCCTCTCAGATCAATGCGTTTAATCTCTTGTGGGGCTGTAACACTCTCATCCATTGCACCATATTGACTCAGCCAAGTTCGGAGTCTGTCCCATTCGTAATCGTACATTATTCCATTTCCTCAATCAAATGCTTCAATCTATCTAACCTCTGCTCAATCAAATACGCAATCTCTTCGTAATCAAATTGCCCATAAAGATTCATATCATACACCTTCATCAAAGCAACTCTGCAACAGCTTTTATTGCACTCTGTGACAAGCTTTTTTGCTTTTTTATAGGGCAATGATGTATCCCCAAAGATTTCAATCGCTTGTGCAACGCTTTTTGCTCCGCACTCACAAATCTCCATTTCAAGAATTTGTTCTTTCGTTTTCATGGAAGTTTGTGGCTATAAACCATGCTCAGCAGCAAAAGCGTGTGCCTCTTCAACTGCAACGACTAGTTTTTGACTCAGCTCTGGCAATTTCACATGGTTCGTCCAAATCGTATCTTCAACTATGTCATGAATCTCCGAAGCTATCTCCATCGCAATTCTTTTTCTTTTTGCCAACTCTTTTTTTAACTCTTTCATATCTTCACTCATTTTTTTCTCCTATTTCAATTTATTCTCTCGTTCCCATCGTCCCCGATGGGAATGTGCCCTGAAAGAAATGCCCTTGGGGTGCATACAAGACTCACAATCTGCAATACACACTCCAAAGCTGGAGCTTGGGAGCGAGTCATTTCCACATGCCATTAATAGACAAATTCTCTATACATTTTCACAAGTTCAATGTTACTCAGTACGCGTTTACGCGAAGTGACAATCTCACGAATAAGCGGAAGCAGATTTTGCAACGATTTTTTCTCCGCATGAATACCCAGTTTTTTAAGATGGTACAAAATCGTCCCCGTTCCCGAGTGCTTTCCAATAGGAAATTCTCTAACAGTTCCTACCTCTTCCGCACCAAAAGGCTCATAAGCAGAACCGTTTTTCATCATTCCATCCGCATGGATGCCACTCTCATGAGAAAAAATTCTCTCGCCCACAATTGGAGCAGTTAAAGAGAGGCTCACACCCGCCGCTTTGGCAACTAAAATGGCAAGATTTTTCATCTCATACGTGTCAATGGTGCGATTTTGTCCATAAATATGTTTCAAAGCCATAGAAATTTGCTCAAACGAAGCATTCCCTGCTCTCTCACCAAGTCCAATAACCGTAGTATTGACACTCACAGCCCCCGCGTCAAGCCCACTCAGAGCATTTGCAGTTGCAAGTCCAAAATCATTGTGCGTATGCATCTCTATTGGGAGCAAATTGAGCGACACTAAGTCACTTACATTTTTGTAAGTTTGCGTAGGAGTGAGTATGCCCACCGTGTCACAGTAACGAAATCTATCCGCTCCACATGCCACGCCTAAAGTCATAACCTCTTTCATAAATTCTAAAGAACCTCGTGAGCTGTCTTCTCCGCCAATGCAGACAAATAGCCCTTCTCTCTTTGCTTCTCGTATAACCGATTCAAGTTCTCTAAGCATAAACGATTTATTGCCGCCAAACTTTACATCTATGAGAATATCTGAGATAGGAATCGACAAATCCACCGCCCCAATTCCACATGCCAAGGAAGCTTCAAGATCACTCATTTTTGCACGGTTCCAGCTCATCATGCGTGTATTTAAGCCAAGATTGAGAAGTTCTTTAATGTCCTCTTGCTCTTTTTTTCCCATAGCAGGAATACCGATTTCAAGTTCATCCGCTCCACATGCCACTAAATGTGAAGCAATGGCAAGTTTTTCTTTTGTGTTAAATGCCACAAAAGGAGCTTGCTCGCCATCACGAAGTGTTGTGTCGTTTATGAGTGCCATAATTTACTCCTTATTACGAAACCTTCAACAATCCCAAACTTTCTGTATCCGCCGCATGATTTTCACTCAGGTTAAAATACTTTCTTGTCGCTCTTAAAACCGATACTTCTATCGGCTGATTTGCATAACTTTGATCTGCAATAAGCCCAGCTTTGGCTAAATCATCTTGCGGACATCCCCCGATTTTAGCTGTTAAAATCAACTTACAATCTTTAAGTTTTGCCAAAATTGGCTCCATAGGATTTGCTCCGTCTGGTCCAGCACAATACTCATAATCAAGTTTACGGTGATGGATAAATCGTATCCCTTTGTCCCCCGCTTCATAGATGAGGAACTCACGAACTGCACCGAAGTGTTGGTTTATCATCCCCTCACCTGCAGTTGTTACAGCCACTAAAATTGTCTCTCCACTACTGCTAAGCTCCGCTTTTTCTTTTCTAACTCTCTCATTTGCCTTATCTAAAAAGAATCTAAACTCTTCGATTTTCGCCTGAGACTCTTGTCGTGCTTTGATGTTGTAATGCTCTTCTAGGGCATCAAAACTCATAGAACTAAAAACATCTTTTGTAAACTCTTGCCCTCTATCTTCTCCGATAAGTCCAACCGCATCTGCACGGCATTGGCGACAGTGTTGCATGAGTTTCATATCCATTCCACATGCCTCTTGAACTTCCATCTGTTGCTGGTCGGTCGCACTTGGCACACCACCCAGACCAAACGCAGTTCCATGTTCTGGCTCTGAGATAATTGGCATGATGTTATGTAAAAACACACCGATTTCTTTGAGTTTTTTAGAGACTTCAACAAGGTGTTTATCGTTTATTCCAGGGATTAAAACAGAGTTTGCCTTGATAAGAATCCCTTTTTCAACACACTTTTTCATACCCTCAAGTTGTCTTTGCAAAAGAATTTTTGAAGCCTCTTTTCCATAGATGCGTTTGTTGTTATAAAAAATCCAAGGGTAAATTTTTGAACCGATTTCGCCTGTTTCATCGACGCTGTTGATGGTTACCGTCACATGGTCAATGTTATACTTTGTCATCTCATCCACGAACTTTGGAAGCTCCAAACCGTTTGTAGAGAGGCAAAGTTTCAAATCAGATGCTTTTTCACGAACAAGTCTAAAAGTCTCAAATGTTTTTTTAGGATTTGCCAAAGCATCGCCTGGCCCTGCGATACCTAAAACACTGAGTCTTTTTACCTCTCCGCCAACAAACATCACTTTTTTTGCCGCTTCTTCTGGGCTTAATCTCTCACTCGTAACCCCTGGACGACTCTCGTTTGAGCAGTCGTATTTACGGTTACAGTAGTTACATTGGATGTTACAAGCAGGAGCAACCGCGACATGAATTCTCGCATAATGATGGTGCGCACCCTCCGAATAACAGGGATGATTGTGGATTTTATCTTGAATATCCTGTGGTAGAAAAGACTCACTAGGATTGCTCGAACTACAGCTCATTTTAGCTCCTCATAATAGTTTGTTTAGGAATTCAAATGACCTTGCTTCATGCAGCGACAATCATTTATTAAAAGTGATATTGCAAGAGTTGTTCTAGCTCATGGATGTACAATAAATTTGGGTTATTTTTATAAAAAGGGAAATTGGATTTGAAGTTCTTAAAACTGAGGGGGCAAGGGGCAAAACCCCTTGGCGTTGAAGCTAATGCAACAACGGTGCAAAAATGCACAAAAGAATGAACGCTAGTAACATCTTTTCCATAAAGACCCCCTATTTATAAGTTCTTTGGAGGGTAAAAAAAAAGGTCGAAGGATCATGACTTCCCCCGACCTTTTGTTTACCGCTCCATCGAACTTATAGATAGATTGTTACTAGCGGCAAAATTGTAACTGATTCGATACAACAAGTCAAGATTTCATTCGGCTCTTCATATTTGGAGTATAAAAGATAGATAACTGCTTTTTACACCCCCCTCCTGTGTTCTATTTAACGAGGTGGTCAGACACCTAACTTAATGGCAGTGAATGAAGACATTGAGAACGATAAAGATAAGACCTTATTTTGAAGGGCTTTTTAATCTAGAATTATTTTTTTAGTATATTCTCTACAGAGTTTCAACCTACTCTCCAAAAAATTTAACTCCTTCTGATAATAATTTTTCATCATTGTTGCAAAATTCAATTTAAAATAATTTTCTATTGCCTGATATAGCTCGAAAGAATCCTGACATTCTTTTATCATTTTTTCAATACTTTGCATTTCTTCTTTTATAAAATTTTCTTTGCTTATATTTTTAGGAGAATATTTAACCAAAGCTTCATAGCTATGGTGATAATCACGATAATTGAGCGATTTTAAAACATTAAAGTAATCTTCATCTTTGTATAATTGCACTATTACATCGTCATAGTGTGGATTATGCATTAAAAATCTCAGCAAATCTTCTGTATTTTGTATATCTTCACCAGCAGCTATACGAATCTTTTCAAAAATGCTTACCTCAAATATAGCCCATATGCTAGTAGTATCCATAGTCTTTTTAATCATTAAATCGTTACTCGTTGCTTCCCTCAAGCATCCAGAAATAACTTCTGTCAATGATGATTCATATAATTCTTGAGGTGAACACAATGAACTATTTTTTACCAATGACAATCCAGCTTTAGCATATGCCTCAGCGACTAACCTAGAACAAAATTGCCTGTTTCTCTCTTCTTTCAACTCTAGTTTAGTTCTTATTGCCTCCCTAACAGAATATTGAGTATGTACTTGCAACTTTGCATATTCACAAGCTGTTTTTGCAATTTTAGCATTTTTGACTCTTAGCACACACGCTTGTGAACTTTTTTTAAAAAACTGATGTTGAATATTTTGTCGTTTTACCCCTCCATTAGCTACTGCATGAATAAAACTATAATTTCCAACATACATCATTGCGTGAGAATATCTACTCCATATTAAAACTCTAATAGCAGTACTTACACTCAATAGTTTCCTTTGCGCAGTAAGTAAAATATCACTTTCTTGTAACTTTTCTATATCAAATACATACATTATCATTCCTAAATATTACTATTGAAACAAATATAAAACAGATGAAGCAAAAACTAAAAATTATATCCGTGTAAGTGAATCTCGGAGGTAAATATTTATCTTCTAATACAGTGTTGCTAGTTAAATCAGTTCTCTTTTTTTACTATTATACTCATCCTGCCATTATTCGCATCTTTAATCTCCATTGACAATTTTTATTTTGTCAATGTATCTGACAAAAAATATTTTGTCAATTGTTTTAGCAAAATATTTTTTGTTAAAAAATTTATTCTATATAGAACACAATATGCAGAACAAAATAAAACTCTTATAAGGAGACTGTTTTGCAAATAAAATTTAAAAATCAAACTATGAAACTTGAAGATTTGCCGTTGGATGTTGGGTATGCGTCTGAGAGAGTTACGCTCCTAGATGAAGAAAAAAATCCACATGCCGTGGGTGGACAGAACGGTCAGACACAACTTTTTATCACGACACCTTTTATAGATGAAGCATTTTTAGGTGAGTTGGCACAGATAAATAAACTACTTCCACATGGCGGAGATTTTGTTGTTACTGCTACTTTGATTGTTGCAAATGATGCACACAAAAATCCTCACTTAGAAAAAATCGCTTTTTTAATGGATGCGGAGGGCGAATTTGGTGACTTTTATGGGGTCAGATTGTTGGGTGAACCTTATGATTTTGAGCTTACAAAAGCACTCATTTTAATCTCTAAAGATGGAGCAATTTTTTATGATGAGTTTGTGCAGGATTTGAGTGATTCATTCAACCTCGACACCCTGCTTCGAAAAATTACAGCTGCACAAATTTGTTATACTGGAAAAGGATGCCACGAATGAAAGAACTTATAAAAACAATACTGCAAGAGGTTCAAAACAACACAACCGTACCCTATTTCGGGTTAGGAATATTTGAAAATACAAAAACGAATGAAGGCGAACAGATGCCTTATGATTCGGATTCGATGATTTTGATGTTAAATAACGGACGACCTATGAGTCAAAGACTGATGTTTGAGTATTCTCGTGCGGCGATGCACTTGGAAGAACGCCGTGGAGTGAGCTATTTGACACAACTTGTGAATCACATTTATACGAAAAACTTTGAACCAACTCCACTTCATAAAATCATAATAGATTTAGCTCCAAAATACATCATTGACACAAATCGCGACCCTAAAATGCAGGAGTTACTTAAAAATACACCGCACTCTTTGATAATCGGGAAAGCGCGTATCATGGCGGATAAAAATCGTTATGAAGATTATAAATACGATGTGGAGAACAAAAACTATCATATCGCCCTTGATGGTACTTTAAGTGAAAAAGAGACGATACTTTTCAAACCAATGGGCTCAACGCTTCCAGAACCTAGCTTTGTTATGTCAGATGCGGATTATGTCGATTGGCTCACAGAGGCGATGGGCGGATTTGCAATTCCTCCCTTTCTAAAAAAATATAGAAAAGAGAAAAAATATCTCTTTTTAGGCACTTCTTTTGACCGCGATACGGACAGAATGGTGGCAAATGAACTCACTTTTGATTCTGTGGGTGGTTATGTTATCACAGACAAAGAGCTTGGGAAAAAAGAGAAAAAATTTGTAGAAAAGCACAATCTTATCGTACTTCAAATGTCACTCGAAGAGTTCACACAACAAGTAAAGGAAACCCTATGAGAGTCTATCTCGACAACAACGCAACAACAAAAATCGACCCACTTGTCAAAGTGAAAATGATGCCTTTTCTTGAAGAGTTGTATGGCAATCCAAACTCTTTGCATAAGTATGGCATGGAAGTGCGCCCTGCACTCAATCAAGCTTTAGGCGAAATGTATGATGCTTTAAATGTGCCAGATGAAGATGACATCATCATCACTTCTTGTGCGACAGAGAGTAACAATAGTGTTCTAAAAGGTCTCTTTTTCAAACATATCCTGACAAATCCTTATAAAAATCACATCGTAACGACCTCCGTTGAGCATCCATCCATCTTAGAAACACTCTCATTTTTACAAGAAAATGGTGTGGATGTAACCTATGTCGATGTGGATGAAAACGGTGGTATCTCAGCAGAAGCTATGAAAAAAGCTGTGACTGAAAACACCATTCTCATCTCGATGATGTGGGCGAACAATGAAACGGGGATGATTTTTCCTATTGAAGAAGTGAGTGCTTTTGCACAAGAGAGAGGGATTTTGTTCCATACGGATGCAGTTCAAGCGATTGGAAAAGTGCATGTGGATTTGAACAGAGTGCATGTAGATTATCTTACATTTTCTGCACATAAGTTTCACGGACCAAAAGGCATCGGTGGGCTTTATGTCAAAAAAGGCAAAGAGCTTCCAAACCTACTTCACGGTGGTGAGCAGATGGGCGGAAAAAGAGCGGGAACGCTCAATGTTGCGTACATTGTCGGTATGGGTTTGGCGATGAAACAGGCTGTAAATCATGTTGCAAAAATGGATACAGATGTACGACGACTTCGCGACAAACTCGAAGATGCCATTGCCAAAATTCCCGACACAATTGTCGTAGGTTTGAGAGAGTTGCGTACGCCAAATACTATTCTCATCTCGATTCGCGGTGTGGAGGGCGAATCAATGCTGTGGGATTTGAACCGTGCAGGAATCGCCGCTTCCACAGGTTCGGCATGTGCATCGGAATCTCTCCATGCAAATCCCGTTATGAGTGCCATCGGCGAAGACCCAGAACTTGCCCACACAGCGATGCGTTTGAGTCTTTCACGCTATACAACTGAAGAAGAGATTGACTATGTCATCGAACTGTTTACAAAAGCTGTAGAAAGACTGCGTTCTATCTCTTCAACTTATTCCTACACAAATATGGTGGCGTAAAAACATAGAATTAAAGTTGCACTTACAAAAAAAAACAAAGGATTTCCACATGCCAACAGTACAAGAATTTATAGCCAACAACAACTTGCAGTGGCAAGCAACATACAACGATAAAACGGACAAATTTTCTTACGGATACCGTGGAAGCCTTATCATCACACCAGGAGATTTTCTCTCAGCTGATAAACAACTCCCACCAAAAGCAACTGCGACACAAACTATTTTAGTGACAAACAGCGACAAAATTGACTTTTTAGCATGTGAACTTGAAACACTCGACTTTTTTGAGCCTTTTGTTACACGCTACAAAGAGATACTCTCTCCTACTGGACTTTACATACTTTTTGTCACAGACTTAGATAAAAATGGCAAATTTGAGTATGAAGGTTTTACATTTAACGCATTTTCACTCGATGAGAGTTCTGTATGGAACGAACTTGTTGATTTTGCTGACCTCTCGAAGGGTGATTTGAAAAAACTCTCTGCAGTTGAGAAAATAGACACAATCTATGCTGAAATCAAATCTACTAAACTTCGTATTAACGACAAAAGTTACGAAGAGGTAAAATCCAGTCAAAGTGCATCAAAAAAAGTGCTTTTTGGAGCGGTGTAAGCCCTCTTTTTTCTCTACATCCACATGCCAAAAAAAATCTTGGCATGTGGAAATGAAAAATTACTATTTTTATGCAATTACATCGCGATGATATAAAAATATTAATTACGGAGGTTTACGAAATGGAGAATAACGATTTACTCAAGCTCACCGCCTATATGCCAGAAGTTACCGATTACAACAGTGCCTTAAACTCACTTGCGGAGCGATGGAATCTCCTCACACTTCTGGGTCACATGTCCAATCTTGGTATGGATATGTCGGACACAAGAGAAGCTTTTCAAACTCTTACCGAACAGCTTTTACTCAAACTAGGTGGCGAACGCCTCAAAAAATTAACATCCGAGATGAGTTCTAAAGCGCAAGTTGCGGTGGATATTGTTATCCGAAATCTATTCGAGAGAACGGCTGACATCGGCTTTTTGGCAACCGATGATGATATCCGTGAATATATGGAGCATGTTCTCATCAACAACAAAACAGATGATAATTACAGACAAAAAAAATCAACACTCAAAAAAGAGTTAATCCAAAGATTCAACGAGTATGTCGCAAAATATAGTGTTTACGACAATATTGTTCTGCTCAATACCTCAGGAGAGATACTCGTTCAGCTTGACCAAAACAACACCTGCACAAAATCCTCTTGTAACTTCATCAACGAAGCACTCACAACTTCACAAGATTATGTCGAATACTATGACTACTGCGATATAACTCCATCCAAAGAAAAAACGCTTCTTTATGCTTTTAGAGTGACACGAACCAATGATTCTGGGTCTGAAGTTTTGGGTGTTTTGGCTCTGTTTTTCAAATTTGAAGACGAGATGCGTGGTGTATTTAACAACCTTATTGATAAAGAAGATTGGATTAATATCTTACTTCTTGATAGCTCTTGCAAAGTTATTTCATCGTCTGATGCCTACCAAATTCCTCTTGGTGCAACGATGCAAAAAGTCATTAACAGTGAGTATAAAATAGTACGATTTGCAGGGCGTGAATATTTGGCAAAAACTTGTAAAACAAAAGGATATCAGGGCTTTTTTGGGCTTGATTGGTTAGGTCATGTGATGATTCCATTGGAACACGCCTTTGCTATCACTTCGGATGCAATATTCCCATCCCTCGACGCTACAATTTTACAATCCGTGATGCATAACAGCAATCTCTTTGGCAAAGAGCTTATAACCATTCCAAAAGAAGCAGAAAAAATACAAAAAGAGCTGGACATAACTGTTTGGAATGGAAATGTAAAAATTGCAAATACAAAAAATGGCGATAACTCTTTTAGCAAATCTTTACTCATCGAAATATCAAAAACAGGTTCAAGAACGAAGACTATCTTTGAAGAGAGTATCGCAAACCTCAACAATACAGTTATAAGTTCTATTTTAAATGATGTCTCATTTTTGGCAAAACTTGCAATTGAAATCATGGATAGAAATCTTTATGAGAGAGCCAATGATTGTAGATGGTGGGCATTAACAACCTTTTTTAGAAAATCACTTCAGAGTGAAAATGCTGACTATGAATCTATTAGTAAAATTTTAGTTTATATTAACAATCTCTATACTGTTTACACAAACATCTTTGTCTATGATAAGAATGGCGTTATTATTGCAATATCCAGCCAAGATGAAAGCCATATTATAGGAACAAAGTTAAATAATCACTGGGTTTTGGATACTTTAGCACTCACAGATTCCCAACTTTACAGTGTCAGTCCTTATATAAAATCATCTCTCTACTCAAATCGCAGTACTTACATTTATGGTGCGAGTATTACCCAAAGAGAAAATCATAAGGAAGTACTTGGAGGCATCGGAGTCGTATTTGATTCTGAGCCTGAGTTTTATGCCATGTTAGCAGACACTTTGCCAAAAGATAAAGATGGCAAAATAGATGAAAATTATTTTGCTCTTTTTTGTAACAAAGAAAAAACGATTATCTCTTCCACAAATAAAGAACTAAAAATAGGCGATACACTCCCTATTGATGACATTTTTTTCACTTTAAAGTCTGGTGAAAGTTATGCAAATATCATCGAATTTAAAGGAAAATATTTTTCAGTGGGAGCTTCACTCTCAAAAGGATACCGAGAGTATAAAGTAAATGACAACTACTCAAATGATGTCATAGCCATCATATTTGCCACAATCGCAAATGTTGATACACATGTGACAAATGATAAAAAAGAGGAGGCAAAGGCTTACTCTTATCCAAAACCACAACCACAAGAACCAACAACAGATATTTCTACATTCTATTTAGGAAATATGATTTATGGAATTGAGTCGGAATATATTGTCTCTTCACTAAGCAATCAACCACTGACTAAAATCATCGGTTGTAATGAGTATTTTATAGGTGTTATCAGTCATATTGGCAAAACTATCGGTGTAGTTGCACTCTACTCCCTCATAACAGGAGAAAAATTTTCGTATGATTACACATGCCATGATGTTATTCTTTTGCGCTTAATTTATGAAGAGAAAGAGGTTCATTTAGGAATTGCGATAGACCGTATTTTAGATAGTCCTGAGATAGCAAATAAAGATATACAAAACTATAAATCATCCATTTTAGGCAACGACACTCTCACAAAAGCTGTTGTAAAACCTGAAAATGATATACATAAAGAACAACTCTTGTCCATTTTAGATGTTCATGCAATATACAAAAAAATGGCTGGGTTTACAACAAAACTTTAAAAATACTGTCTAAAATTTACAATATTTTTGTATAATCTTACTATACACATTTTAAGGAGTTAAAGATGGTTGCATCTCTTAGTACGAGCACAAATATGGTTTACAAACTCATGTCTGAATCAACTGCAATGAGCAATATTGACTCAAACAAAGCTTCTTCGATTGGTCCTGATATTCAACAAAGTATTCAAGAAAACAAAATGGCTATGGAAAAAGGAAGTACGGACAGTTTTAAACAAGCTCTGAGTGAAATAAATATTTTAGTATAAAATTTTCCACATGCCGAACATGTTTATCACTTTGCTCTTTGGCATGTGGAAATTCCCACATGCCGAAAGAAAAATTATTTAACTTTTTCTAGATACTCACAATCCACAGTGTTTACTTTTATAGTATCGCCCTCAAGAACATGGTAAGGAACTTGAACCACTGCACCTGTTTCTAAAGTTGCAGGTTTTCTACTTCCGCTTGAAGTATCACCTTTGAAGTTTGGAGGCGTGTCAGTGATGACTAGTTCCATTATTTCTGGTGCGCTTACAGAGATTGCGTTGCCTTTATAAAAAATAATATCCACATTGATTCCATCTTTGAACCATTTTGAAGCGTCATCACACTGCTCATACGAAAGAGCTAACTGCTCATATGAATCATTGTCCATAAACTGAAACGATTCACCATCATCATAAAGAAACTGCATCGTTGTATAAGTTATTTCTGGAACTTCAAACTTATCTCCAGCATGAACAGTTTTTTCAACTACTTTGCCATTTAAAAAACTCTTCATCTTCATACGAACAAATGCCGCACCCTTACCTGGTTTAACATGTTGAAATTCTACTACTTTGTATGGTACTTCGCCTACAATAAGACGAACATTTTTTTTGATATCACTCATGCCTACAGTTGCCATAAAACACCTTCTTTTTTAAAAATAATTTTGGAATTTTACACTAAATGGACTTAGAATGTTATAATGTCAAAAATAAGATTCTGAATATAATTCAGAATAACGAGTTTATTAGGACACAAACAACTATGGAATTTACCCTCGAAGCCACCTCAAAAAATGCCCGTGCATGTACAATCAAAACAGCGCATTCGACTATAAAAACACCTGTATTTATGCCTGTTGGAACGCTTGGGAGTGTAAAATCACTCGATATGGACGATGTTTTGAACATGCTCGGTGCTGAGATTATTTTGGCAAACACTTACCACATGTATCTTCGCCCTGGAGACAAAACTGTTGCCAAAATGGGAAAACTTCATGGCTTTACGACCTATCCGAAAAGTTTTTTAACAGATAGCGGTGGATTTCAGGCATTTAGTTTGAGTGACATCTCTAAAGCGAGTGAAAAAGGTATAGAGTTTCGCTCTCATGTTGATGGCTCAAAACACTTTTTTACCCCTACCAAAGTGATAGACATTCAACACAATTTAGGCTCTGACATTATGATGATTTTGGATGATTTAGTAGCACTTCCAGCGACACAAGAACGCATCGCTCTTTCTATCGAGAGAACAACTGCTTGGGCAAAAGAGTCGATTGAGTATTTCCGTGCAAAACAAAAAGAGGGTGTTGGCGTAGAGCAAAACATCTTTGCCATCATTCAAGGTGGAACGGACAGAGCCTTTCGCACCAAAAGTGCAACGGAGCTTTGCGCTCTTGATTATGATGGATTTGCTATCGGCGGACTTTCTGTTGGTGAGCTAAATAACGAAATGTATGACACCGTAGAACACACTGTAAAGCACATGCCAACAGACAAACCTCGCTATTTGATGGGCGTTGGAACGCCTGAGGATTTGATAGAAAATATCGAGCGAGGCATCGACATGTTTGACTGTGTTATGCCCACAAGAAATGCAAGAAACGGCACACTTTTTACCTCATTTGGAAAGCTAAATATCAAAGGTGCGAAGTTTAAAGAGGATGAGTTGCCGATAGACCCTGAGTGTGCGTGTATAACATGCAAAAGGTACTCAAGAGCCTACTTAAACCACCTCTTTCGTTCAAGAGAAATTGCCTATTTTAGACTAGCAACTATTCATAATTTACACTACTACTTAAACCTAATGAAAGAAGTTCGTGAAGCTATTTTAGAAGATAAATTTGCAGAATATAAAACAGAGTTTTATAGAAAGAGAAGTTAAATATTAACTAGACTTCTTGCATAACCTAGATTGCTTCGTTATTGCAATGACGGATGTGTGCTTCACAATAATCGTCATTGCGAGCAAAGCGAAGCAATCTAAAAAAAGAGTTTTGCAAGAATTTTATTCCCTAACACTCCAAAAGTGTAGTACGATTACGCCCATTTTCTTTACTTTGGTAGAGTGCTTTATCAGACCTAGTAAGTAATCTATCTCCATTTGAAAGTACATCAGGAACGCAACTTACAACTCCAAAACTCATCGTAATAAATGGCGCTGCCTTTGACTCTCGATGTTCAATATTAAGCTTTATTATATTTTCTCTTGCCAATTCTACCAATTTATATGCTTCTATTGAAGGTGTTGCTTGAAGAAGGACAACAAATTCTTCTCCCCCATAACGAGCAACGACATCTATAGTACGGCTAAAAGTTGCTTTTAGGACATCGGCTACTTGCTGGATTACCTTATCCCCTTTTTGGTGACCATATGTATCATTATAAAGTTTAAAATAGTCAATATCACACATGACAAGAGCTAATGGATTTTCAGTTCGTTTAGCATATTCTACTTCTTTAATAAGTGCTTCGTCAAAATAACGACGATTATATAAAGCGCTCAGTCCATCCGTAGTAGCCAAAGTGTCAAGAAGACGATTTTTCTCTTTTAACTCATCTAAAATCGCTACTTTTTGAGTTACATCTCGATTGGCAACACGCACTCCCATGTAAGTTCCATCGTGATTATATACAGGTCGGCATATATGATCTACAAAAATAACACCACCATCTTTACGAACAACACGAAACTCAACTTCTTGCGCATCTTCCTCTGGACGATTAGGTAAATGAGCTTCGCTCACATGTTTACTCCACTTAGAAACATCATCAGGATGAATAATGTCAATCAATAAAGAGGGATTTTGCATAAACTCAGTTGGAGTGTATCCCGTGATTCTCTTCACAGATGGAGAAATAAAAGCAATATTTTTATTGACATCCAGCCAATACTCCCAATCATAAGTCCAATCGGCGACAATGCGATACTTCTCTTCACTCCCTTTGAGTGCTTCTGCGAACTCCTCAAGCGGACGAATAACACGACGAGGAATCAGATAAAAACCGTTAAAAAGTGCGATAAATAGCAACAACGAACCCGAGAGTATCATAATAATAAAGAGTGTTCTCTCAACCTCTTTTTCTCTTTGATCAAAATAATTATTTAATCCACTCATTTGCATTTGGAGATTATTTGAATAACTTTCAACCTCTTCAAGTGCCATTCTTGCATCTCCAAGACGGTTTTCTGTAGTGTATGAAACGGCACTGATAAGCTTTTTGTAGAGTTGTTCGTAGCTATGGAACAAAGAGTCTGTGTCGTACAAATTATCTTTTTTTATGAGCAATATATCGTCATGGATTTGATTGGAGAGTTCTACTGTTTTTAAAAATCCTTTCTCATCTCCCAAAAATGTAGCGTTGAGCGTTGAAGAGACCATTTTTTCTATTTTTTTAGTGAGCTCTTGGGAATGCTTATGTGCTTGAATCATCTCAGCTAAATTATGATGTAAAAAAACATGCATAGCCCAAAACAAAGAGACTATCATAATACCTGTTACAAGAGTTGGTAGCCAAAGTGTATAGTACGAGCGCTTCATCTTCCCACCGCCACAAAACCAAGTTCAACTATACTTACATCCATCGCACCGCTTTGAACCCACTCAATAAACTGTTTAACTTTTAAATTATCTTTATTCCACACAAGATTTAACTCTCTTTTGATAGGATAAGTTCCATTTTTAATCGTTTCAGTAGAAGGATAGACATTTTCAATTTCACTAATGCGAATCGGATACCCCATTTTTTCATATCGAATTGCCTCTGCATGTGAAACAATAGCAACCGCATTCTTGAGTCCTGCAACCCAAAGTAGAGTATTTATGTTGGATTCCGCTTCCCACGCATCTGCTCGAATAAGTTTTGCATTTGGTGGTAAATTTTTTCTTTTTGGACTTTTTAAACCAGTGTACGCTTCAAAAACATCCAAAGTCGCTCGGTCAATTTTTCTTGAGATAATTATTAGATTTGAACACTCACATCCATCATTTTGGCACTCTGTTATTGAGCCATCATAAAACCCTGTAAGCTCTTTTTTTGTTAAATTTTTGATAGGTTGACTTTCATGGTGGATAACAGCAACTGCATCAATAGCGATTGTCAGATACGCAAAACGATTTTTTTCTTCTTCATTTAAATTGCGCGCAACCATAGCTACATCACTACTTTTGTTAATAATTTTCTGCAATCCAGACTCAGTTCCTCCACCTTCCACATAGAGTGATTCTTTGTTCGTTTGCTGATAGGAAACAGCTATTTTTTCTATAATCGGCTGAATGGTAGTAGCACCACTAAAACGAATAGCATTTAAAGATTTTGTTTCTGCTTGTAAAGAAATACTCAAAAAGAGGATAAATAAAATTGTCCGCATAAAATTCCCCTCACTATCTTTAGAACATGTTATCATAAAATTTATGTAATGTATCTTTTTTTATTCTGTTTTCACTCAATTAAAACAGAGTTGTTACCCCCCCCCATAAACCCCATTGCACTCTTAATTGCATTCATATAACTCAGCGTTTTTGCCTCGCCTTTATAGGCTATATCAAAGGCTGTTCCATGATCCACTGAGGTTCGGATGATAGGAAGATTAAGAGAAATATTGACACTCTCATCAAAATAAAGAGCTTTGAGCGGTGCTAAACCTTGGTCGTGGTACATTGCTACAAAATAGTTAAAATTCGCTCGAAAGTGTGAAGTGAAAGCGATATCAGGAACAACTGCACCAAAGAAAAGTTCTTTGCCTATCGTCTCATTTGCAATTTTTATTGCCGCTTCTATCTCTCGCTCTTCGTTCCCCAAAACACCATTATCTCCGGCATGTGGATTCAGTCCTAAAACAGCTACTTTTTTCTCTCCTATGCTTTTATACAAATCGAGCAAAAATATTTTTATTTTCTCTTTTTGTATTGTTGCAGGAACATCTTTAAGCGGGATGTGTTCGGTGTAGAGTGCGACAAACATCTTTTCACATCCAAGCATCATAATGGCATCTTTTTTGAAATATTCTCGGAGTAAATCTGTATGCCCAACATAGTGAAGCCCTGCCAGTTTCCACGCCTCTTTGTGGATTGGCATCGTCACAACCGCATCGGCTTTTTTTGTTTCACACAGTTTTATCGCACTTTTAAAAGAGTCGTACGAATACTTTCCACATGCCGCATCCACATGCCCAGCTTTAATTGTAAACTCACCTTCCACATGGCATGTGGAAAAATCATCTGGCACTTTTACGCCAAGAAGTTTTGCACTTTGTTCGAGCATATGGGAATTGATACAGTAGATTGGATTACAAAGTTTTGAGACCTCTGCGTGGGCTTTGAGTGCTATCTCTATGCCGACGCCGTTTAGGTCGCCGACACTTACTGCGATGGTGGGTTTCATCGAGTTGTGAGTCGCTTCATCTCTTTGACTGCATCCGCCAAACCGCTAAAAACACTTCTAGCAATGATGCTCTGCCCGATGTTAAGCTCTATTATCTCTTCTATTTTCATCATTTCATGCACATTATGATAATTTAGCCCATGTCCCGCCGCTACTTCTAGCCCAATTTTTTTTGCATGTTTCGCCGCATGTTTGATATCTTCTATAGATTTTTCAAGTCGCTCTGAGAGTTCATAACGAGGGAGTTTTAGCTCTTTTACTGCGTGGTTTGAGTAAGGTAAAGAGGAGTTGAGCATGGCAAAAAGATTTGCAAATGTTCCTGTGTGAAGCTCCACCATCTCCGCACCCAACTCACGCGATTTCTCCATTGCAAGAAGTGTCGGGTCAACAAAAAGAGAAACGGGGATTATCGAGTCATGCAACTGCTCGATAGCGTAACGAATCTCCTCTTCATAACCAAAAACATCCAGTCCACCTTCTGTTGTAACCTCTTCTCTTTTTTCAGGTACTAAAGTTGCACGATGCGGACGCAATTCACAGACGATGTCCAAAATATTTCTGTTTATGGAACACTCCAAATTGACTGGCACACTTGAGTTTTGCATAATATTTTTCGCATCTACATCTTGAATGTGTCGTCTGTCTTCTCGTAAATGTATCGTGATTTGATCCGCTCCATTTCCACATGCCACAAAAAGAGCTTGCAGTATCTCAGGGTCATTAACACGCCTTGCCTCTCTTAAAACCGCTACATGGTCGATATTTACGCCTAGTTTCATTGTACTCATTTGTTTGCCTCTTTTGCTTTGTTCATAAATTCTATGTACTCTTCTTCTAAATTATCTGGGTTTACAATATTTCCAATATACACATGAACCACTTTTTTTTCTTTATATGGAGCATGTTTAAAAACTTTTTCTAAGGGTTCATTTATAAAAACAGGCACAACTTCAAGATGATTTGCTTTTGCTATTTTAGCAGCACCGTTTTGAAATTTGCCAAGTTCATTTGTCTTATTTCTCTCACCCTCTGGAAAAATATAGATGTTGAGCGTATCCACTTTTGCGAGTGTATATTTTATCTTTTTAAAAAAACTCAGAAGCCCTTTTCCAGTTTCTAAATCTACACTGATACAACCGCTAAATTTAAAAAAATCGCCGTAAAAAGCGTTAAAAAGTTCCTCTTTTGCTATCCATGCACCTGTTTTATGGTGAAGTGAAAAAACATGTTCCATGACTATGATGTCAAGAAGTGAGCGATGGTTTATGGCATAAAGAATTTTGTCATTTTTTGGAAGTTCACCTATAACTTTCACTTCTATATTTAAAAATTCTAAAACACTGTTTGAGTACGCCTGACGATCATGTGAGAGTTTTGTGTACGCTGGTTTTTGTGAGATAAAGGGATGAAAAAATGTCTTTTTAAAAATGTTAATATATTTGTATCCAAGTTCTATCATAAATATATATTTGCCGAGTGTTTTTAGCATATAATTCCCCTGTTTTAAAAGGGAAAATTATAGCTAAAGTTGTTAAAATTTTACTCTTTATCTTTTTTGTGTGAATCTCTTCTTAATGACATCTCTGACTCCATGATTCGTATCTCATCACTTGCATTTATACGAATTGCATCGTTCGCTTTGAGATGTTTTTCTTTGAGTTTATCAGGATATTCTATATGATTTAAGATATGTTTTATACAATTAATCCTAGCTTTTTTCTTATCGTCTGAACGGATGATTGTCCATGGTGCATGGTCTGTGTGCGATGCTAAAAGCATGGAATATTTTGCGATGGTATATTTATCCCAAAGTCCTTGTGAGAGCTCATCCACAGGCGAGAGTTTGTATTGCGCAAGTGGATCTTCTCTTCTTGATTTGAATCTTTTTTCCTGCTCCTCTTTTGAAACAGAAAAATAAAATTTGAAGATTTGTATGCCTGAGTTTATAAGCATTTTCTCAAACTCTGGGACATCATGTAAAAACTCTTTGTGCTGTTCTTGTGTACAAAACCCCATAACTGGCTCAACCCCGCCACGGTTGTACCAACTTCTGTCAAAAAGAACTATCTCCCCTGCTGAGGGCAAATGGTGCGAATATCTTTGAAAATACCACTGCGTTTTTTCAACATCACTCGGCTTGTCAAGAGCCACAACTCTTGCACCACGAGGATTAAGATGTTCGTTGATTCTTTTAATCGTACCGCCCTTTCCAGCAGCATCACGACCCTCAAAAATCATTAATATCTTTTGCCCCGTATCTTTCACATGGTTTTGCATCTTTAGAAGGTCGATTTGAAGTCTTTTCAACTCATTTTCATACTCGATGACATTCTCTTTGACCCAAACAGCGACCCTTTTAGGAGCACCTTTTTTATTTCTTTTTTCAAACTCTTCTTTTTGTTTTTTTTCATCTTTTCGTCTATCTGGATGCACTATCTTTTCAATCGCTAAATCTTCTTGCAACTCATTGTCAAGCATATTTCTTTTGTGTCCCATCTTTAACTCCAATAATTATATTCGCTGATTATAAGCCAAGCAATATTAAAAAGAGTTTTTAATCAATGTGTTAAGCATATTTACATCTTCTGTGTTTGCAAAACAACTTTTTTCACCACACAGCATAAATTCACGCTCTGCTGTCAGTTTAAACTGAACGAACGGATACTCCAAACTTGCCAATTCATAGGAGTTTATTTTGAAACTCTCTTCATTCGATTTTAAAACTCTATCGCCCTTTAAATAGCGTAACATCTGCGTGAGCATAAAAGGAAAATAGATTGGTTTCCGCCCTAGCTCATAGGAGTTGTACTCCATCGTTTTAAAAGCAAAATGCACATATTTTTCATCTTCAAGGAGTGTACTAAGAGAGATAAGATTTTCTATCATAATGCTTACAGAGCTTGGATAAGTGTTATCCGTTGTCTCAGCCTTTGTAACGAATTCGCCTATGCTAAAATTCCATTCGCCTTTATTGTAAAATTCTTCTAAAGCTTTGTTTGTAAATCGCTGTGCATCGATGAGATAAAGCTCATTTTGTGTCCATTTATAGGCACTTAAAAGTGCTTGTACCAAAAATGCATAATCCTCCAAAAATGCTTCTACTTTAGGTGTTTTATGAATCAGTGTCGTGTGATATAAAACTCCATTAATATACATACTATCCAAAAGTGCCTCAAGATTTTTGATAGCTCTTTGGTTGTATTTGTCATCAATTGCACCGAGTTCAAAGAGTGATTTTATCATCATCGCCGACCATGAAATCTGAATTTTTTTATCTATGAAAGGATACTCTCGTTTTTTTCTGATATGTTGAAGAAGTATTTTGACATCTCCAAACCAGACAGGTTTTTTACCACTCTCAAATCGGATAATATTTTTTCCCTCAAAATTTCCGCCGAGCGTTACATCCATTTCACTCAGCATTTCTTTAACATTTTCATATCCATTTTCTAACAAAGCACGGTTCACTTCGCTATAACTATAAACAAAATAAGTGCCCTCTTCGCCCTCACTATCGGCATCACTCGCGGAGTAAAAAAGCTCATCTTCACTCATAAAGTTGTACCAAAAATCAGCTATCTCTTTGGCTGTTTCTAAAAATTGCACCTCTTTGTAAGTCAAATAGGCTTGTGTGTAAACCCCACATAATAGGGCATTATCATAAAGCATCTTCTCAAAATGCGGAACTTTCCACATGCCATCTACGGAGTAACGGCAAAATCCACCATCGATTAGGTCATACATTCCACCTTTTTTCATCGACTCTAAAGTGTGCGTTACCATCGCTTTTGCGGATTTGTCATCGTAAAGTCTATCGATGGTGAGAAGTGTACTTAAAGTACTGGCATGTGGAAATTTTGGTGCAGAGGAAAAACCGCCATCTTT
This sequence comes from Sulfurimonas sp., assembly GCA_041662265.1. GTDB lineage: Bacteria > Campylobacterota > Campylobacteria > Campylobacterales > Sulfurimonadaceae > Sulfurimonas. The sequence goes on along the minus strand of JBAZSV010000003.1, from coordinate 281,302 downwards.
TGTATCATAGTTGTTTTTTGCTTGAAGCATAAAGTTTTTTACGATGTCTTCCTTGAGAACTGTTGCCTCTTTTGGGTGCTCTTTATGCCCTAAAAACTTCTCAATTTCATCTGCATTTTGAAACAATTTCGGGTCATTTTCACCCACTTTCTCAGCGATGAGTCTTGTCAAATCTTTAAAACCCATCCCTTGCACACTCCCCTCTTTTGATTCAGGCGGAATGTAAGTTCCAGCAAAAAAGGGCTTATTCTGCGGCGTACAAAAGATAGAAGTCGGCCAACCTCCAGAGCGACGATTAAGCAGCTGATGCACTTCTTGATAGTGTTTGTCGATATCAGGTCGCTCCTCTCGGTCAACCTTGATACAGACAAAATGCTCATTTAAAATGTCCGCACACTCCTGATTTTCAAATACTTTCTCTTCCATCACATGACACCAATGACACGAGCTGTATCCGATACTTATAAAAATAGGTCTGTTCTCTTCTTTAGCTTTAGCAAACGCCTCTTCGCCCCAAGGATACCAATCCACAGGATTGTTTTTGTGCTGTTGCAGGTAGGGTGAATCTTCTTTTTCTAATCTGTTTGGCATGTGGAATTCCTATTTATAAAAATGGTTTAATTTCTTTACTCTCAGAGTAGAAAAATATTAATGAGAGATTACTTAATTTAGAGAATACTCTCTAAACCTAAAATAATTTTCTTTGCCAGATGCTCTTCAATGCCAAGCGTTTGTGCTTTATCTACAAACTGTTGTTTATAGTCAATATGCCATTGTTCATTTATCTGTCCCTCATAAGGTGGACGCTCACTCAGTGGATTGCAAAACCCATTCTCTACTAAACATTGATATTCAGGTGTTTTATATTTCTCTAAAAGTTCTAAAGCCTCTGCAATTTTCTTATTAATTTTCTCTTTTGTATCTTTCTCCATATCTCGAAAATTATCGTGGTTGAGATACTGCGCGATTAACTCTTTTACTTCAAAAGGGCAATCCTCTTCAAAAATTATCGCATATATACCATCTTCTGTTACTTCATCATAAATATCCTCATACAAACTTTCAATCACTCTCAGATAATCTTCGTCTGTATAGGAATTTCTTAATTTAATTATTATTTCATCAAGCATATAAAAATCCTTTTTATTGTTCTAAATTTTTGTTTGAGTATAAAGTTTTTAACTGTGCAAGTTTATCATTTCCACAGTAGATTTAACACTAAATTCATTATTTGCAGAGTAGGGAAATGTTGATGAGAGATTGCTTAAATTATTTGTTTAGTTGGTTTTTTTAGACTAAAAAGTGAGTTTTCAAACCCTCAAGATCTAGCTAAAAGAAAGAGAGTTTAAAATACTTATTTCAGAACTTCGACCTTAATCTTTTTTTGCTTTTTTATCATTTCGTTTTTCTTTTAAAGTTTTTGTCGGTGCTTTCTTAACAGTTTTTTTTGCATCTTGACCTTTTGCCATAATATCCCCTTTATTTGAATTTGTGAATCATTGATGTTACGCACTAAAGCGCACATTATATACGACTTATACTTAAAGCTATAAACATTCATTTTTCAATGAGAAACTTACTTTAAAAGTTAAAATTTTAATCTACAAATTCATCCCTAATCGCTAAAAATTCATTAAGATTTTCAAAAAATATATCAACCAATTGCGGGTCAAAATGTTTGCCTTTCTGCTCTTTAAAAAATGCAATAATCCGCTCTAAATCCCAAGCTTTTTTATAAATTCTATCACTTGCTAGTGCATCAAAGACATCTGCGAGTGCGGTAATTCTTCCATAAATATGAATTTCTTCACCTTTAAGAGCATTTGGATATCCTGAACCATCCCATTTTTCATGATGTTGATACGCTACTATTGCGGCCATCTTTAAAAGTTCTCTCTCTGAATGTTTTAACATGTCAAAGCCTAGCTTTGGATGGCTATCCATGATCTTTCGCTCATTTTCATCAAATCCACCTGGCTTATTTAAAACTGCATCAGGAATTGCTACTTTACCAATATCATGCATTGGACTGGCTTGTTTGAGCATTTCTGCTTCTTCCTCTGGAATGCCAGAGCTAAGTGCTAATATTTTTGTGTAAGATGCTACTCTTTTAACATGATTTCCTGTTTCTTTACTTCTATGCTCAGCTATTGTTCCCATAGTAAAGAGAACTTCTTTTTGTGTCTCTTTTATATCTTTATTTAAAATAATAATCTCTCGTATTCTCTGCGTCATCTGTGATTCTAAATGCGTATTCCATTTTTCAAGCTCTTTACTTAACTCTTCAACCTCTTTTTTAGAAGTGATATCCTCACGAACTGCGTGGTATCCGATGTGTTCACCATGACTATTATAATCGGGTTCAATTTTGCTAAATACCCAATAAAAACTGCCATCTTTTCTTCTGTTTTTAACTTCTCCAGACCAGTGAAGAGTTTTGTGAAGACTCTCCCACAACTCTTTAAAAACTTCACTAGGCATATCTGGATGTCTTATAATGCTATGTGGTTGTCCTATAAGTTCAGAGACTTTATAGCCACTAATTTTACAAAAAGCCTCACTCGCATGTGTAATTTTGCCATTCAAATCTGTTTTTGAAAATATAACATTTGTATCGAATGCTTTTACGAGACTTTCTAGCTCATATTTTATTTTATGGATTTGTGCTAAAAGCTCTTTGGTTTGATCTTTTTTCAATTGTAACCACCAAATAAATAATTTATTATGTGAGATAATATCATTTATTTCACTGTTTTCAACTTATAGCAATATCTCCAAAAAAGAGTTCCCGATTTGTTTCAAAATTTTCTACAAGTGTGGTAAAACAGCCACCAAGTTCACGAATAGTTTCTATATTTGGTTCTATATATATTTTATTCCCTTTTTTTTCCATCGTAATGATGTCCGCTTCTCTGAGTTCTTTAAGATGCTTTGAAATAGTAGGCAAAGCAAAGTCAAAATGCTCTGCAATTGTACTCACGCATGTGGCATGTGGACTTACTTTTACATTTTTATCTTTTTTATCTATAGAACAAGTATAACCACCCGTAAACACATTTTTAAAAATTAAAAAACGCGTCTCATTCCCAAGTGCCTTGAAAATTTTTATCTTTTGTTTCATATCGAGCATAGGAGTCCTTGACATTGTTATTGAAAAATTATACCATACTTAAATCTATTTAGTTAAATGCCTAATTAGGCATCTAGTATAAAATTAGGAGAAAAAATGAAAAAAAGATTTATAAACACACTGTTGGCAGTTACACTATCTTCAACATCAGCTCTTTTTGCTGGGTCTATAGAAACTGATAAATTGGTAGCTGAAGCTGTAAAAGAAGCAGGAGAGATAGAACCTCAAAAACTGAAACAGATGATAGACAAAGAGGAAGCCCTCATCGTTCTTGATGTAAGAGAATCAGAGCAAAGAGCGGAAGGGCAGATTTATACAGATAAAAATTTTGCAATCACTCGCGGTAATTTAGAATTTGAAGTGTTGAATAAAATCAAAGATAAAGATGCTGTGATTGTAACTTATTGTCGTGGTGGAAGTCGTGGTGCTTTTGCTGCGCAAACACTCAAACGCCTTGGCTATAAAAATGCTACAAATCTCAAAGGCGGACTCAAAGGGTGGGCAACACTTGGCTATCCTATAGAAACAGGTCTTGGAATAACAAAACTAATGGAGGAAGAAAAATGATAACAATAATACTCAACCATCAACCCTATGATGGAACAGATGTAACATGGAATGCTTTGCGACTGGCGAAGACACTCCATAAAAACGGTGCAGAGGTAAACATTTTTTTGATGAATGATGCGGTTGACCTTGCACGGGATAAAACGACTAAACCTGATTATTACGATAATGATTTAGTAGAAATGCTCAAAAAAATGTATGCAAACGGAATCAATTTACAGGCATGTGGAACTTGTAATGCACGATGTGGAATTTTCAAAAATGAACCCTATTTTGATGAAAAAATATCTTCTACTATGGAAGTGCTTTCAAGTTGGGTTATAAATTCTAAACAAGTCATCACATTTTAATCACGAATAAGGGAATTAAAAGACAGTTATTAATTTTTAGTAGCTATAATCAAGCAAATTTTTTTTAATGAGTGAGTTAGTAATGTCAAAAATTATTCTATTTCTTTTTTTAACTGTTTTTTTATTTGGAGCATCTCCTAAGTTTTTAATGCCTGATGAAGCGTTTATTCCACATGCCAAGATAAATGAACAAATGCAGATTGAAGCGGGTGTTACAATCGCACAAGATATCTATTTGTATGAGGATAAAGTTACACTTGAAATCAGCGACAAGAGTAATATCATAGAAATAAAAAATATTGTATCGCCTAAAAGCGAAAAGCACGATGATGTCATGGTCTATTTAAAATCACCTGACTTTCTTGTTCATTTGCAAAAAAGTAGTGATACGAAGGATATCAAAAAAGTAGAGTTCAAACTCTCCTATCAAGGGTGTTCTTTGCAAGGTCTTTGTTATGAACCGTTGAGTAAAACATACTCGTTTGATATAGATAGTTCAAAACTAAGTGTAAAACAAGAAGCTTTTGAAGTGAAAAAGTCAGATGCCAAGCCAAAAGAACTCTCAGAAGCTGATTCTATTGCAAATACAATTATTTCAGGAAATATAGGTCTTATACTTTTAACATTTTTTGGTTTTGGTCTTTTACTCGCCCTCACGCCCTGTACCTTTCCTATGATTCCAATTATCTCTGGAATTATTATCTCTCAAGGTGAAGGACTCACAACCAAAAAAGCACTTTTCCTCTCTATCGTTTATGTTCTGGCGATGTCTATTGCATACACAATCGCAGGTGTTTTAGCTGGTCTTTTTGGCTCAAATCTCCAAGCAGCGATGCAAAATCCTTGGGTTATCGTCTCATTTTCAGCTATTTTTATTGCTCTAGCTATGAGTATGTTTGGATACTTTGAACTCAAACCGCCCTCATTTTTACTCAACTCTGCGAGTGAATCAAGACAACATCGAGGTATTTTAGGCGTCGCTGTAATGGGCTTTTTATCAGCTCTCATCGTTGGACCTTGTGTGGCAGCTCCTCTTGCTGGAGCTTTGGTATACATTGGGCAAACTGGCGATGCATTTTTAGGCGGTGCAGCACTCTTTGCTATGAGTATTGGGATGGGACTTCCGCTTATCGTCGTAGGTGTAAGTGCTGGGAAGTTTATGCCAAAACCAGGGCATTGGATGGTAATGATTAATGCTATCTTTGGCGTGATGATGCTCGGCGTTGCTATCTGGATGCTCAGTCGTGTCGTCGATGTCTATGTTACTATGGTTTTATGGTCTCTGCTTGGAATTAGCTTTGCGGTTTATCTTGAAGCGTTTGAAAAAGGTGTGCATATTTTTAGAAAAAGTATCGCTATTATTATTTTGATCTACTCTGTCGCTCTTTTTGTAGGCGCTCTCGGAGGTTCACAAAGTATGAGCAAACCACTTGAGTTTTTAAAAGCAACAAGTGGCAGTGTTTCAAAAGAAAATACTCGGCATGTGGAATTCATGAAAGTGAGCTCTATAAAAGAGTTAGATGTCCTTTTAGCAAAAAACAAAGGCAAAAAAATCATGTTAGATTTCTACGCTGATTGGTGTACTTCTTGTAAAGAGCTTGAAGAAGTTACTTTTTCAGATACAAAAGTTCAAGCTAAGATGAGTGAGTTTGTTCTCATTCAAGCAGATGTAACCATAAATTCCAAAGAGCAAAAAGATTTAAGTGCAAAATATGGAGTATTTGGTCCTCCAGTGATACTCTTTTTTGATGAAAAAGGCGAAGTTCTAAAAGCTAAAACGATTACAGGTTTTGTTAAACCAGATGAATTTTTAAAACACTTAAACCAAATCTAGGAAATTTCAAATGATAAAAAAACTATTACTAATTACCCTCCTTGTGAGTTCACTCTTTGCAGAAATTGAGTGGATGAAATACGACGATGCCATGATAAAGGCGAAAAAAGAGAACAAAATCGTGATGGTCATGCTCTCTAAAAAGGGTTGTGGGGCATGTGATTTTATGGAAAATATAGTACTCGAAGATGAAAAAGTCATAAGCGAATTTACAAATGGTTTTATCGGTGTTCACATAGATGTACAGGAGGATTTAATACCTAATGGTTTGGATTATATTGGAACACCTACATTTCATTTTATTAATGCGAAGGGAACAAAAATAGACACAATCATTGGTGGAAAAAAAGTTGAAAATTTTATAAAGAAACTTAAAGAAGTAAAAGCGCAATAAGGCTTTAAAAGTCTAAACTACTGCCCTGTTCTAACACAACGAACAAAAAGGGTAGTTCCTTTATAGTTACTTCGTGCCTGACCATCATAAAAATCCACGACCCACGCACCGTCCTCATAACCCTCATAAGGAGTTGCACTCCAATAATAATATGTAGTATCAGTTTGAGTAAATGCACTCGCTATAGCTAGATTTACTCTGCTTTTATCTATGATGCTTTTTAGCTCATGGATGGCTGGTAATCTCCAACCATTTTGTTCGCCTAAGGTAAGATTTTCACATGAATCTATGGCACTTTGCCATGTCTTAACTTTGCCTATTGCATCATCTTGCCACTGAAGTCCTGTTGCACTATCACTCACAATTTTTGTACTTGCATCACGCACAAAATCAGCCATCAAACCAACACTCAGACCTATCATAACTAAAAGAATTTTGTTCATTTTTTACATGTTGCTTGTTGCAATAAACGAAGCAAATCTTTTTACATACTCGTTTTCATGCGCTGCCGCTATCTCTTGTGCTGCTTCTTTATCAACACTCTCGCCTAAAATTCTTTTATAAGCTGCTTTTATCTCTTCTATATCATCTTTGTTTTCAAGTCTGCGTCTGAGACCTATAACATTTAAACCTTTAACGGTTGCATGATTTCCCTCAACCAAAGTAAAAGGAGGAATATCGCTACTTACCAAAGAAGCACCACCTATCATTACGCCCGTTCCTAAAGTGTTGTTCGCCATAACGCTACTCAGTCCGCCGATGATAACTCGCTCTTCACACTTCACATTTTCATAGAGTCTCACAGCATTTGTAAGAATACAGTTATCTCCGAGTTCAACGCCACTTAAAAGCTGAACATAACCCATAAGAAAGTTGTTTGCACCTATGGTTATCTTTTTTGGTACTTCATTTTCATCTTCTTGAGAGCCAATTTGCGTAAACTCTCGAATGTGCGTTTTTTCGCCTACACTAATCTCTGAATCTTCACGACCAATGATTGCAAAACTAAAAATTTTCACATCTTTAGCGATATGAAGTTTTCCTTTTAAGATAATATTTGATTCGAGTGTACATCCGCTCTCAATCGTTACATCTTTGCCTATAAAACAAAATGGACCGATGATTACATTCTCAGCAATTTTTGCACCCTCTTCTATTGTTACGGATTTATGAATCAAACTGTTTTCCTTAGACATCTATTTACTCGCTATTTCTAATGTGATTATGCTATCTTCGATGGAAGCCAAAGAGCCTCTGTTGCCAGTTTCTAAGTACGCTAAAAATGCTTCAAGTTCATCATTGAGAGCATCACTTCTTTGTATAAAACAGGCTCTTGTGCTGTGAGAGTTCCCGTCTATGTTGATGTATTCATTCAGTGATTGCGAAATTAAATCTGCTTCAAAATACTTTATCGCAGACTCTTTTTTCTCACGACAAGCAACTATGATGCTTCTTTTTCTAAAAGGGGTAAACCAGTTTGTAGTGATATCACCCACCACTTCGCCCTCTAACTCAAAAGCTAAAATAGCATTATCTTCATGGGTTTTATGGATTTTTTGCGATTTAAAAACAGCACTTTTAACTATCTCTTTTTGCGTGATAAAACGAATCAAATCACTGTCATGCACAGACAAATCCGTCAAAATTCCAACATCGGCGATGCGAGAGGGAAACGAGCCGCTTCTTGTGATAGAGATAGACAAAATCTCATGGTTTGATATCTCTTTAATAAGTGCTTTTACCACAGGATTAAATCTTTCCACATGCCCAACACAACTCTTTACACCTCGTGTTTTTACAGCTTTAAGCATGAGTGTTGCATCTTCTACACTTGAAGCTGCAGGTTTTTCTATGAACATATTTATATCTCTTGCCGCACATTCCAACGCCACCTCTTTATGTAAAAAAGTAGGTGTTACAATAATTACGGCATGTGGAAGTGTTTCATCGAGCATCAACTCTAAGTTTGTATAAAATGGTTCGTCAAAATCGCCATTTTTTACAACATCACAAAGCCCGACAATCTCGACGCTTTTCATACTTTTTAAAACGCGGTAGTGGTTTTTCCCCATTGCACCTAAGCCGACAATTGCGATTTTATGCATTAGTTGCCTTTGATAGCATCTGCTATAAAATCTTGTTGTTCTTGTGTGAGATAAGGACTCATAGGAAGTGACATAATCTCAGTTGCTACCAATTCACTGATTGGAAAATCCCCTATTTTATAGCCAAGTGGAGCAAAAGCTTCTTGAAGATGCAATGGCACAGGATAATGAACTGCAGTTGGAATCTCTTTTGCAGTGAGTTTCGCAACCATCGCTTCTCTATTTTTTACTCGGATTGAGTACTGTGCATAAACGCTTGTGTTGCTCTCTTTGATTTTTGGAGTGATAACATCTGCATCTTTGAGAATCTCAGAGTATCTTGCACCAATCTCTTCCCTTGCTTGAACTTCCCCATCAAAATGTTTGAGTTTTACATTCAAAATAGCTGCTTGAACCGCATCAAGTCGTCCATTTATTCCGATGTATTTGTGTTTATATCGCTCATTCTGACCGTGATTAAGGAGCATTCGCATCTTCAATGCTAAGTCATCATCACTCGTAAAAATCGCTCCGCCATCGCCATACGCACCAAGAGGTTTTGAAGGGAAAAAGCTTGTACATGCGATAGTTGAAAGGTTACAAGATTTTTTGCCCTTGTACGATGCACCAAAACTCTGACACGAATCTTCGATGACAACAATGTTATGTTTTGAAGCGATTGCGTTGATAGCGTCCATGTCGGCACACTGACCATAAAGTGAAACTGGAATAATCGCTTTTGTTTTGCTCGTAATCGCACTCTCGATTTTACTCGGGTCGATGTTGTAAGTATCTTCTTCAATATCCACAAAAACAGAAGTCGCACCCAAAAGTGCGATAACCTCAGCCGTCGCGATAAAAGTAAAAGGAGTCGTGATAACTTCATCGCCCACCCCAATATCTAAAGCCATAAGAGCAAGTAAAAGAGCGTCTGTTCCGCTACTACAACCGATTGCATGTTTCGCACCTGTATATTCTGCAAGAGATTTTTCAAGTCTGTTTAACTTCTCTCCACCAATGAACATTGCCGAGGAGAAAACCTCTAAAACTTCACTATCTATCTCTGACTTGTATGCCACATACTGCGCTTGTAAATCTATAAAATTAATCTTCATTTCTACCCTCTATAATTGATGCTACTGTTTTTGAACTTCCATGACTTAGGTAAGTTCGGAGTGCTTTTGAATCTTCTAAAAATGTACTTCTATCAAACGCTTTATACGCTTTGAGTAGATTGTCCACCGTTACATCCGACTGAATAAACTCAGGATGTAAATCTCTTCCCATAAACTTACTAAACATAATGTTACCAAGCCCTATATGACTTAGTTTTACAAGTCTGCTCGCTAGAAAATAATCGAGTGGTTTTGCAATGTAACTCAGCACAAATGGAGTTCCTATAAGTGCGGCTTCAAGCGTTGCTGTTCCACTACATATAAATGCAAAATCCGCCTCATAAAGCGCTTTATGTGCCTCATGCGCGATTTTAAAACCCGATAGGGTACCGTAAACTTCTTTTATATCTTCTTTAGAGAAATGTTTTGGGATGATGAGTGTCCCTTCAATGCCTAGTTTTTCTCGCACCTCTTTGAAAATCGGCATCAGTTTTTTTATCTCACCCTTGCGACTTCCTGGCATAAAAACTATATTTTTAACCTCATCATTCAGATTCTCTTTAAACTCACTAATTTGGTCAAGCAAAGGGTGTCCGACATAGGTTATAGGTGCATCTTTTGAGTAGTACTCTTTCTCAAAAGGCAAAATTGACGCTAAGTGGTCGCATGTTTTTTCCAGCACTGGAATCCGCTTTTTTTTCCATGCCCACGCTTGAGGTAAAATGTAGTAAATTATCTCTTTCTCTGGGTATTTTTTTTTGATTTTTTTGGCAAGTGGGAGATTAAATCCTGAAGAGTCAATGAGCAAAACTTTATCCACGCCCTCTGCCAACTCTACCATTTGAGCATTAAGTTTAAAAAAGTATCTCAGTTTTTTGAGTGCATCCACAAACCCCATGATAGCAAGAGAACGCAAATCTACAATTGGATTTCCCAACTCTGAATCAAAAATCCCTACAAATTCTACATGCCCACTGAACTCTTTTTTGAGAGATTTGAGATGAATATTTGCCGAATGTTCCAGTGCGCTGACTAAAATTTTCATGAACCGCCATCTCCTAAATGATTACTATCATCATATTTTATTTTGTTTTTTTCTTCTACAAAGTCAAACAAATAAGTTGTCAAATTATCTATATCTGCATCACTCAAACCCACGGCAAAGGCTATCATCATCTCTTGTTGCTGGTTATCGGAAATTTTATCGCGAAATCGTTTGAGTTTGTAACTTAAAAAACCTTTCGCACGATTGGAGAGTTTTGGATAAACATGCATTCCCTCAGCATTGTTTCCATGACAACTATAACACTCTTTTTCCATATACAAAACCTTCCCAATTTCGTAAGGAGTTTTGGCATGTGCAAATGAAATTATAAAAAATAGCAGAAGTGTAAAACGCAAATCTAAGCCTTAGTCTATTATAATTTGAACATTATATCGAAGGTGGTCTAAAATGGTAATATCAAACGCAATAATTTGTGATGCAAATGGTGAAAAAAAAGCGGATGTTCGCATAGAAAATGGAGTTATAACTGAAATAGGCAGTAACTTAACAAGCGATAAGATGATAGATGCAGATGGCTCATACTTTATGCCACTTTTAATAGACACAAATGTACGACTTCAAGACGGCACTTTAAACGCAAAAAATATCAAAGCCATTTCAAGAGAGGCTCTTCATGGGGGAATCGGGCATGTGGTTTTAAACGCTGATTCTACTCCCGCTATCGATAATGAAGTAGTTTTAGAGTTTGCACAAAACGGTTTGCACGATTTAGATGGAGCAAAAGTAGATATGATGCTCAACACTTTAAAAGAGGATGCCTCCCTCAGCAACATCGCCATTTTGTTAAAAAAAGGGGCAATAGTTCCCTATATGAGTACCATCGCAAAAAACAACTTAGCGATAAAAATAGCCGAATATGTGCAAATGTACAAAGTTACACTTTTTTGTAAGGCTGAGGACAACTCCATGATTCAAAGCGGAGTGATGCTTGAGGGCGATATGAGTTCACAACTTGGTCTTGCTGGGATTCCTGATTTGAGCGAAGTTTTGCATGTCTCACGAATGATAGAAATAGCAAGACATTTTAAGATAAAAATTCTCTTCAAAGCCATCGCTTCACCTCGCTCCATCTACCTCATAGACAAAGCAAAAAAAGAGGGTGTGGATGTGCGATGTGAAGTATCTTTGCACCATCTTTTGCATTCAGATACGGCATGTGGAAATTTCAACACAACTGCAAAACTTAATCCGCCTCTTGTCTGTACAAATGATGTGAAACTTCTCCAAGAAGCGCTTAAAAACCACCAAATCGATATGCTTACAACACTGCATCAACCCTCATCTCCCGTCAATAAAGAAGTAGCTTTTTATGATGCGCATTATGGATGTGAAGCGCTTGGCGATGCACTTCCTCTTTACTACACGAAGCTTGTAAAATCTGGTATTATAAGCATGAGCGAACTCATAAAACTCACAATAAAAAATCCAGCTTCAAGTATCAATAAAAAAGCTGGAATTATAGAAGTTGGACAAAAAGCAGATGCACTTTTATTTAATCCACATGCCAAAACTACTGTACAAAATTCTCAGTCACTTTACAACAAAGATGTGCTTGATGGCGAAGTGTTAATGAGCTTTCAAGGCGATAAAATAACTTATTTTAAATAAAAAAAAATTATAGTACAATACATAAAACAACATCAAAGGCAGATAGAATGAAAATACTACATTTGGCTTCAGTACTCGTTTTAGTTACTTCTATAAGTGCAACAGAATTGATACGAGATGCCTCTACATCTTTACTTTGGCAAGACAATAAAGATAACAAAGAGTTACAAATAACTTTTTATGAAGCACAAGAGTATTGCTCAAAACTCTCTATCGCTGGACAAAAAGATTTTCGTCTTCCAACACTCCAAGAACTTCTCACAATCGCAGATTACAGTCGTTTCAAACCCGCAATTGTTGAGGGATTTACATCTGTTGACAATGAAGTTTATTGGTCGTCCACACCCTTTGTAGATGATGCCGATAGAGTTTGGGCTGTGAATTTTAGAGATGCAAAAACGGACATCATAGCAAAAAGTTATGATAGACACATCCGATGCGTAAAAAACATCAATTAGCACTCATTGTATTGCTGGTATCACAAATCATGAATGCAAATCCAAGACCAGCTTCTGTAGCTGGCACATTTTATAGTAACAATCAAAATGAACTCTCCGCAGGGGTAAAAACCGCCCTGCAAAACTCCAAAAAGTTTGACGAACAAAATATAAACGCGATTATAGTTCCACATGCCGGATATGTATTCTCAGGCGATGTTGCAGCAACTGCATATGCGACACTTCATAAAAAATACAAAAATATTTTTATCATAGGTTCAAGCCATCATGTCAGTTTTGATGGCGCGGCACTCTACTCTGTAGGAAATTATGCAACGCCTCTTGGCGAAGTAAAAGTCAATCAGACAATAGTTTCTGCACTTATGAGAGCATCGAATCTTTTTACTTTTCATCCTGAGGCGCACAAAAAAGAGCACACCATAGAAGTGCAACTTCCTTTTTTACAAACAATATATGGCGAAGATTTAAGTATCATCCCAATTGTAATCGCAACACAAAACATACAAAGTCTCAAAACTATTGCTGAGGCTCTTCGTCCTTACTTCAATGATGAAAATCTTTTTGTTATAAGCAGTGATTTATCCCACTATCCATCCTATCCACATGCCAACGAAGTTGATAAACTGACACTCGAAGCGATAGAAAAAGGCTCACCCGAAGAGTTTATAAAAGCACTCATAAAAAATGAAGAGTCCTCCATCGTTGATTTACAAACTTCGGCATGTGGATGGAGTTCGATTCTAACCCTCATGTTTCTCACAGAGGGTCAAAATTACAAATACGAACTCTTAGAGTACAAAAATTCTGGCGACACTTCCTATGGCGATAAAGAGAGAGTTGTGGGTTATGGAGCGTTAAGAGTTTATAAAAAAAATGAGGCGTTTCGTTTAAATGAAGAAGAAAAAGCGGAATTGTTAAATATCGCAAAACTCTCTCTTTACGAAGCTACACTTCATAACAAAAAAATATCTATAGATGAAAGTAAAATAACAGCAAAGTTAAAAGAACCACTAGGCGCATTTGTAACACTTTATAAAAACCACAATCTAAGAGGTTGCATAGGCACATTTGAACCAACTGAGCCACTTTACAAAGTAATCATAAACATGGCGATAGCAGCGGCGCAACATGACCCAAGGTTTGTCAGAGTAACTCCTGAGGAACTCGAAGATATAAAAATAGAAATTTCAGTTTTAACACCTAGAAAAAAGATAGATTCTATAGATGAAATTGTTTTGGGCAAACATGGCATTTACATTCAAAAAGGCTCGAAAAATGGCACTTATTTGCCTCATGTAGCAACACAAATGCATTGGAGTGTTGCAGAGTTTGTAAAACATTGTGCAAATGAAAAAGCAAATATTCCTTTTGATGAGTATAAAGATGCTGATATTTATGTGTATGAAGCAATTGTTTTTTAAAATGTTATAATCCACGGAGAATGAAGGGGATTTGACAATGCATGAAAAAAAAATTATTGGAATGAAAGAGATTATTTCAATTATAGATTTAGAACTTTATGATTTGGACGCTAAGATAGATACAGGTGCGGATTCCAATACACTCCATTGTGATGACATCTTTATAGATGAATATAATTTTGTTCATTTTACATTGCTTGATGCAGTACACCCGTCGTATAATGGCAAAAAGATGAAGATGCCTCTTCATAAAATAAGAAAAATAAAAAGTTCAAATGGACAAGTTGAGAAGAGACCATTTATAAAAATAGGTGTTCTTTTTTTTGGAAAAAAATATAAAACAGTTGTTTCTTTAACAAATCGTGCAGATATGAAATTTCCTATGCTTATAGGGAAAAATTTTTTAGCACATAAATTTTTAGTAGATGTTTCACAAGAATATTTAACAAAAGAGGTAAAATGAAAAATAGTAATAAAATGAGAGTTTATATATTATCAAGAGACGCTAAATTGTATTCTACAAGAAGATTAGTAGAAGCTGCTCAGCTGAGAGATTGGGATGTTCGAGTTATTGATTATCTCAAATGTAGTATTGAAATTATGAAAGACCATTTGCAAGTTATTTATGATGGCGAGGTGTTACCAGCACCTGATGCTATTATTCCACGCATTGGAGCTAGTAAAACATTCTATGGAACTGCGATGGTACGACACTTTGAAATGATGGATACTTTTAGTGTGGCGGGAAATTTAGCAATAGCAAGAAGTAGAGATAAATTAAGAAGTTTACAAATTTTGTCAAAACATGGCGTTGATATGCCAAAAACTGTTTTTGCTTCCAACAAATCAAGTGCAAAAGATGTGATAGCTCTCAGCGGTGGCGCACCACTGGTTCTCAAAATTCTTGAGGGAACACAGGGCGTTGGTGTTGTTTTGGTGGACAGCGAAAAAGCTGCAAAATCGGTTTTGGATGCATTTTATGGCATGGATGTAAATCTTCTTGTTCAAGAGTACATCGAAGAAGCTGGTGGAGCGGATATCAGGGTTTTAATCGTTGGTGGAGAGGTTGTTGGGTCTATGAAAAGACAAGGTGCTGAGGGCGATTTTAGGTCTAACTT
Organism: Sulfurimonas sp.; assembly: GCA_041662265.1. Taxonomy (GTDB): domain Bacteria; phylum Campylobacterota; class Campylobacteria; order Campylobacterales; family Sulfurimonadaceae; genus Sulfurimonas. Next base: position 266,157 of record JBAZSV010000003.1, on the reverse strand, counting down.
GCATCAAGGTGGAAGTGCAACAGCCTATAAACTTAACCGAAAAGAGAAGATGACTGCTCTGGCTGCTGCAAAAGCAATGGGACTTGGAGTTTGTGGTGTCGATATGATTCCATCCGCTCGTGGACCGCTTGTTATGGAAGTAAACTCTTCTCCCGGATTAGAGGGAATTGAAAAATCAACTGGTATTGATATAGCAGGTAAAATTATGGATTACATTGCAAAACATGTGACACCTGTATGTAAAGTAAACCCTGTAAAAAGAAAAAGAAAAAAAGATAGCATAGGAGCTTAGGGCTATTAATGGAACAATTTTATGATATTTTAAAACAACTCATTCGTGTGCCGAGTGTGGTTGGGGCGGAGCATCCTTTTTTTATGTTTGTAAAAAGAGAGCTTGAAGAGATTGGCGTGGCAGTTGAATACTACGACGGGGTTTTAGTTGCAAAGGGTGACGAGCCAACAAGCGGTTATATTTCTGCACATGCCGATAGACACGGACTTATTTGTACGGGACATAATGAATTCCAATACGCTGCCTTTATCGCAAAAAATAGAGCTGATTTAACAGGAAACTCAAATTCTGAACAACTTTTACACAACTTTACTTCAAGATTTGTAGATGAAAAAGTTCAAGCCTATCAGCCCTATTCAGGCACTTATTTAGGGCTTGGAGTAATTAAAGAGGCTTTTTTGTGTGAGCGAAGAAACAACATTATTTTTAAAGTTGAAGGTTTTGATTATCTATTTCCATCCACGCCAATCGCGTTTATGGATAGGTTAGAGTTTAAAGATGATTTAATCTCTGCGCAACTTGATAATGTGATTTCGGTCGCAATGATAATTTACATGTACCATATTGGTTACAAAGGCACGGCTTTTTTTACAGCTTCAGAAGAGGCTGGAAAGAGTTGGAGATTTTTGCTTGAGTGGTTTAGAAGATTTGGCATCAATACAAATGAATTGCTTGTACTTGACACAAGTCCTTATTCAAGTTTAGATGATATTCATCAACTCGATATAGTACTCAGAAACCGTGATACGAACGCTGTTTTCAGGTCTCCACTTAAAAATAGAATGAAAAAAATAGCGCAACAAGAGGGCATAAAATTTCATTTTAAAGATGCTTATTTGAAAAACAGAGTAACGCAAAATGGGACAAAAAGATTATTGGGAACAACAGAACTTGGACGCATTATTCGTGCAACAGATGGAGCGATTCAAGGAGCAACTTTGCAAATTCCTACAATCGGCTATCACACGGTAAATGAGACGACATCGGTAAAAGCAGTTGAGAGTATGATAACAATTTTGAAAAAGTTGTATATAACTGATGATACGCACTAAAACGGACTTGTTCGTTTTAGTGGAAAAAGTTACTCTTTAGGCTCTTTTGGCTCGAAACATAACTCTCGGGCAGTAAACCAGTCGGCGATTCCTTCGTCGTTGTACTGGAACTCTCTTTGAGATGGAGGAATGACGCTATTTCTCATTTTAGAGCGGATGATTCCCATGATTATAAAAGTGAGAACAAGAGTTAAAAGTGCTATAAAATAGTCATACAAATACCAAGCCATTAAGCTGGTTGCAACCGTAGCAAATTGTAAAAATGTTTTAAGTAAAAAAGAGATGATTTTACACTTTTGAGTGCGTAACATTGGTGTTGGTTCAATAAGATTTATGTAGTCTGTTGGCATGTGGGAATTATACCGAAATGTTTTTGACTTTGGTTATTTTCTCTCGCTCCTAAGCTCCAGCTTGGGAGTGTGTACTTCAGATAATGTGTTAAAATCCACTGTAAGTGCTGTATGCATTCCCAATGAGGACATTGGGAATGAGAAAATACACTTTTGGTTATTTTAAGAAAATAGCACTATTATTTTAAAAAATATTTTCTAGATTTCTGAGTTAAAGGTTTAATATGCAGATGGTTGTAGATTCTCTTAGAAAAAAAGGGAAAATTTATAAAAAAATGCAGGAACTCTCTCCTAGCGAACTTGGCATTCGAAATAAGATAAAAATCTACAAAGCTACAGACGTAAACGGCTATTTTTGGGCTATTTTCGCTGTAAGTCAAAAGAGCAAACTCCTTATGAAAGATGTGCATAAATTTGAAGAGATATACGCAAAACTCGTTCTCTATTTTGACCATAATTTTAAACACAAAGCTCTATTTATAGACGCTCCCCTCTGCTCAAAAGCAAAAACTGCCCTTGAAACTCAAGGCTGGAAAATTCACTAATGCTTCTTTGTGATATTGGAAACACCTCCTACCATTTTTTAGATGCACTGAGTGATTATAAAAAAGAGGTTTCCTCTTTTAATCCCTCCTCTGTAAAAGAAAAAGTTTTTTATATTTGCGTCAATCCACATGCCAAGAAAATTTTGAAAGAGTTAGAAAACTGGATAGATTTATCACGGCATGTGGAAATGAAAAACTACTATAAAACAATGGGCATTGACAGAATTGTGGCATGTGGAACTGTTGTAAATGGAATTATCATCGATGCTGGAAGTGCCATAACTGTGGATGTAATCAAAGATGGAGTATTTCAAGGCGGATTTATTTATGCTGGTCTGCGGGCTATGCAACAAACCTACAAAAATATTTCTCCTGTTTTAGACTACTCATTTAACTTTGAGCTAGATTTAGATAAAATGCCAAAAAATTCCCAAGATGCCATAAGTTATGGCTATCTCAAAACACTTTATTGCGAAGTTATGTCTCATAAAATGGATATATTTTTAACAGGTGGAGATGCAAAAGAGTTTGCAAAGATATTTCCACATGCCACGATAGATGAGAAACTGATATTTAAAGGGATGAAAAAGATTATGAAAAAGGCTCAATTATGCTAACAGTTGCACTTCCAAAAGGTCGCATCGCAAAAGAGACACTCGAAATTTTTGAGACTATTTTTGGCGATAGTTTTAAATTTGATGATAGAAAACTTATCTTAGAAACTCCAAATTTTCGTTTTTTACTTGTTCGTAACCAAGATGTTGCGACTTATGTTTATCATCAAGCAGCAGACATCGGCGTCGTTGGACTTGATACACTTGAAGAACAAGGACTCGATGTTATAAGACTTCTTGACTTAAAAAGAGGCATTTGTAAAGTCTCTATCGGTATGCGAAACGGCGAAAAACTTGACTTAGACAAACCCGAAATAAAAGTAGCTACAAAGATGGTAAACATTACAAAACGCTATTTTGAAGAGCGCGCCGTTTCTGTTGAAATCATAAAACTCTACGGCTCGATTGAACTCGCTCCGCTTATTGGTCTTGCGGATATGATTGTTGATGTGGTTGAAACTGGAGCTACGATGAAACAAAACGGTTTGGAAGTGGTAGAAGACATTATGACTTCATCGACTTACCTCATAGCAAATAAAAATAGTTACATTGCTAAAAAAGATAAAGTTTTAGACATCTATGAAAAAATAAACAAAGTTATAAAAGCAGAGCAAAAAGCGTAATGACAAATCTTGACTTATACGCAAAAGCTGAACACTTACTAGGTATAGAAGAAGCAACCGAAGCACTTTATGATTTGTACCGCTCAGAACTCGACGATAAAGGTGTAAAAACTCTTTTAGATGTTGGTTGTGGTCGCGGTGGTTTTATGCGCCGTATGATAAGCGACGGCATTATTTGTAAAGGTGTGGATTTAAGTTCTGTAATGGTTGAAGAGTGTAAATCCCTTGGGCTGGATGCTGAGTGCATTGATGTCTCACAAGTAAGCGGAAAATATGACGCGGTTGTCTCCATTTTTGATGTTCTGAATTTTTTAAACCAAGATGCGTTACTGAAATTTTTGGATGCAGTTGCAAAGGTATTAAATGATGACGGCATTTTTATAGCTGACATCAACACGCGTTACGGCTTTAGCGATGTTGCTGAGGGCACGATGAACAGTGAAAACGAGAAAGAGTTTTTGAGCGTAGATGCAGTGTTTGAAAACGATGAACTCGCTACAAAGTTTACACTTTTTGAGAAAAATGAAGATGGCAGTTACACAAAACATCAAGATACGATTGTGCAATACTTTCATAAACTCAAAACATTTCAAAAGTTGGATGGACTCAAGCTTGTGGATAAACAAACTTTTTCACTCTATGACACAGAAGATAAAACGCTTCTTATTTTTAAAAAGAGATAAATTTTATGATAAAACTACTATTGTCTATACTATTGGCTCTCACAATGGCGAATTCTGATAAATTAAAATCTCCGAGTGGCTGTGTACTCTCTCAAGATGGTAAAATGTTTTTGGACTTTAAAGCGAACAAAATTCCTTCTAACAAAGTTATAAGTGGTGAATTTACAAAGGTTGAGTTTATACCCGCAGCAGCCAGTGGAAAGAATTTTCGTGAAATTTTTGTAGGTTCGTACTTTAACATTGATTCAAAAAGCGCAGTTATCAAGTCAAAAGAAAAAGACAATGAGTTGATGAAGTTTTTCTTTGCAAATCTCGAAATCCACGATATAAAAGCAAAAATAACAGATATAAAATCAGACCCAATTGTTAAAGGAAAACCAAAAACAGGCAAGTTTTTTCTTAACATCGTTATGAATGGAGTGCTCAAAAATATTTCAATGGATTTTATCTTTCAAGATGGCACGATAACGGCAAATGGTCTTATTGATATTTCAGATTTTAACTCGAGTCTTATCTATGAACTCGTAAATCAAGAGTTCGATAGACAGCACGAAGAGAGAGTTGCAAAAATGGTTGCGATAAGCTTTCACACAAAGGTAAAATTTGACCTTTGTTATAGCAAATAAGCTAAAACAAACACAACAAATTGTACAATCTAGCCATATAGATAATTTAAGGAGGCTCTTATGAGTCAAAAACACAAATCAAAAATAGAAAAATTATTTGAACATCCAGCGTCTGGAAATATTGATGAGAAGAGATTGCTTGGTGCGCTAGAGCATTACGGTATAAATGTTGATATTTCAAAACACAATAAAGTTAAACTTTCAAAAGATGGACACGATTTTTCTTTGGTTCTTTCTCATGAAAATGATTTATCAAAAGATGTTATTGTAGCACTTCGTCACTATCTTGAAACACTCGACTTGGTGCCAGGCAAGTTATAGAACTTCTTTTTTCACATGCCAACATTTCTAAAAGTTTGGCATGTGGAAATTTAATCCTCTTTATAAATAAAGTAATTATTTTTACCCATTCTTTTAATGTTATACATAGCTTTATCTGCTTTTTGCATCAAATCTTCAATATTATCGCCATGCTCAGGATAAAAACTTATACCGATACTCACGCCAACATGGCATTCATGGTCTTTGTAGGGACAAAATTCATTTACTTCTTTAATGAGCGTTTTTGCTATATCTCTAACATGTCCGACATCTGATATATCTCCAAGTGCTATAGCAAATTCATCACCACCTACACGAGCTACGGTATCACTCGCTCTTACAACAGATTTAAGTCGTCCACCAACTATTTTAAGAATCATATCTCCCGCTTCATGACCAAGCGTATCATTTATAGATTTGAAACCATCTAAATCCAAGAACATTATTGCCACAATTTTTTCGTTCATATGTGCGCGTTTAAACATATCAAAAACTATATCTTGAAAATAGAGTCTATTTGGAAGCTCAGTTACGATGTCACATGTTGCTAGTTGTTCTAACTCTTTGTTTGCACTTCTTAAATCATTTGCTAATATAGAGAGTGTTTCTCTCTCTTTTTTTAATTCTTTTGAAATATCTTTAATATTATGAATAAATTGGCTCATAAGAAAAAATATACCACCAAAACCTGCACCTACATTTAAAAATACAAAAAGTTTTAATGCAAGTGATGGAAGTTGACTTTGTACATTTGCCATAAAAAAATCATCAAAAAGCATAGAGATAAAGACAAGTAGCAAAAATAAGAAAAACCATTTTACTCCATGTTTTACATTTTCACTATACATAACAGCTGCAACTGGAGCGTAAAAAGACCATATTAGAACAAAACTTCCAGCATAAAAACCACCAAGTAGCCACATAAGCAGGAAAGGTAATAAGAGTATCAAAAGGAGTTGCGTTGTTTCAAAAAAGATGAAATTTTTTGTTTTATACAATATAAAAGTAGAAAAAATTGAAACTAGAATATAAGATATAGGCACTAAAGAAGCCATAAAATTATCTAAACTTAGATAAATAATGCTCCAAATGAGTGCAGGTAAAAATACATAAAATGGAAGTAAAGTTAATGCAACTTTTTTTGATACTAAATTTTCACTATCAGTTGGTAAAACACCAATCCGTGATACTTTAGTTAAAAAAAGTTTCACGGACTTAAAACCTAATCTTTATCATGTAAGATTTTATCTAAAGTAGCAAATACTTCTGTACTGCCTTTTTCCATCTCTTCAAATGCATTCACTATCTGTTTTACATCCACATGTTCATGCATCATTAGGTCAAAAACTTTATGTGTCCCATTATGGACTGTGGCATGTGGAGTTTCTAGTTTAGAGTAATGCGAAGTTCTTGAAAAGTTTTCTTTTCCATCACCCTCATAGTACCATTTACCTAAACGACAGTTATGGTGATCTACAAATTTGAACTGTTCCTCTTTTGTAACGGCTGAGAAATAAGTGTTTACTTTCCACAATATATGGTCAAGTTTTGCAAGGGACATAAAGACACGATCAGTTGTAAAGCCCATTGCTTTAAATGACTCTTTCATCTCAACAGCATCATGTCTAAGACATCCATTTAATCTTGTTATTAACTCATTTGAATTATCAATACCATTTTGTATTTCTGAAAATTGTTCTGACATACTATCTACATCTTGTTTCATTGATTGAAGTGATATATTGATTTCACTTACAGCTTTATCGGTTCTGTCTGCTAGTTTACGAACTTCATCCGCTACAACTGCAAATCCTCGTCCATGTTCTCCAGCTCGGGCTGCTTCAATTGCTGCATTAAGCGCCAATAAATTTGTTTGATCAGAGATATCTTTTATAAGAGATAAGATACTTGTGATATCACTTGTTCTTTGAGAAAGTCCTTGTACCGTATTCATAGATGCATTTGAAAGCTGATTTAATCCGTCAAGCGTTGTTACAACTTCATTTGTTCTTTCTGTAATCCTTGCTATACTCTCTACAAGCTCATGGGTTCTTGACAAACTTGTTTTTGAAGAACTAACCGACTCAGCCATATTTCCTTGAACATCCATAATATTGGCTTTTAAATTAGAGTTTTGTATCTTCATCAATGCATCTGACACACTCTCTTTTGGCTTAGAGTGCATTAGATTTAATTCACTTTGAAGTTCAACTATACGAGCATGTAAACCATTATTTTCATTTTCAAGTGCTTCATTTGCGTATTTAAGCTTATTAAAATCAGCTAATGGCACTCCAGAATTTCCGAATATTCCCATAAAAAACCTCCAAAGATATATAAATTTTAACTACTTATATTCTAACTAACTTTTATTCTAATTAACTTAAAATCCTAGTTTATATGTAATATATTGGATTTTCGTTGATAATCGTATTATTATTGCTAATAACACTTTCAGGTTTACCAATATAATATCCCTGCATATAATCTGCTCCTAGTTCTTTAGTTATTTCAAATATCTCTTGGCTACATACAAACTCAGTAATTGTAGCAATACCTAATTTTTTTGCAAAAAGTAAGATAGTTTCAACAACCAATCTCGAATTCATATTTGTATCAATACTTTTTATGAGTGAGCCGTCTATTTTAAGATAATCTATCTTTAAACGAAGAATATGTTCAAAATTTGAATACCCAGTTCCAAAATCATCAATAGCGATTTTACATCCAAATGCTCTTACTTGATTTACAAAAAGTTCAACATCTGCATAATTTTCGATACCTTCTGATTCTGTAATTTCAAATATAATTCTGTTTGGTTCGTTAAATCTTTGAATACTGTTTATAATAAACTCAACCATATCTTGATTTAATATATCTTCTATAGATAAATTTATTGAAAAATCATACGGTTTATCTTTGAAATATTCAAATGTGCTTTCTATCATTATTCTAGTAATATGCTCGTATTGAAAATATTTTTTAGCAATATCCAGAAAAAAGTAGGGTGAAATAACCTCGCCATCTTCTGCAATAATCCTAACCAGTGCTTCATATTTTTTGATTGCATTTGTATTCATGCAGTAAATAGGCTGAAAATAAGGAACTATTCTATTTTCTTGTATCGCTTTTTTTATCGTGTTGTGCCAATTAAGATTGTTATTGACTTTTTCTTTTGTTTTATTATTTTCATCATCATACACTACAGAACATTTTTTAAGTTTTCTGGCTTCTTGAAGTGCTATGTCGGCATGTATTAAAATATTATTTTTTGAATGTGCAATGCCCGTTGTAATATTGACATTAATCGTATAACCATCAATACGCAGTTCAAGAGTTTTTAAATAATTTATAATCATATGTATCATCTCTTGAAAATAGTGTGTATCTTGTGCCGTATCAACAAAAATTGCAAACTCATCGGAAGGAAGTTTATAAAGTTCACATGAAGAATGATGGATATACTCTTTTATATTTTTAGCCGTTTGGATAAGAACTTTATCCCCTATTTTATAACCATAAAGTTCATTTATATCTCTAAAATTATTAAGATTTAAGAGTGCTAAGTTTGGATATTCCGAATTAACTAACGATTCAAGTAATTTTTCACGATTTGGGAGTTTTGTGAGCGTATCGGTTGTGTGACGGTTGATAATCTCTTTTTGCTTTAAAAGTTCAGTAATATCTTGACGAATAGAAATATATTCAACAATAGTTCCATCTTTATCGATAATGGGCATAATAATAGATGAAACGGTATATGTAGAACCATCTTTTGCACGGTTTTTAACTATACCCTTCCATATTTTTTTAGAAGTTATTGTTTTCCAAAGTTCCGCAAAAGTTTTTACTGGTGTATCTGGATGCGTAATAATGTTATGAGATTTTCCAATTAACTCTTCTTGACTATAACCAGATATATCACAAAAGTTCTTATTTGCATAAGTGATAAGTCCCTCTGGATCTGTTTTAGAGACAATGCTTGATAAGTCAACAGCTCTCTTGTACTGTTCACTTAAATTATTAGCTTCTTCACACATGAAATATCACCTTATATAATACTACTTAATTTTTCGCTTAGTATTTTATCATGTAAAACTTATTTGTCAGCTTTTTTTATGCTTTTTCCGTCATTTCTAAATTTATGTGATTTTTAGTAAAAATATTTACCATTTACTATCTATCCACATGCCAAGAGGTGCAGTTACTTTTTGTAAAAGCCAACTCAGCACAACAAAAGCTAGTAGCCAAGAAAGTACTGCCAACCACGCAGGCATTACCCCAAAAAAAATGTCATAACGCGACATAAGTGGCCAGTGAAGTAGATATATTTCATACGAATAAATACCAAAGAGTGAGAGAAATTTACTATCAAGTTTTTTGAGTGAAAAGGCAATGATGAGTGCCAACATCATTGATACAGAAGCTATTTGTTCAACAAAATAATCATATCCTAAAAATGCCGCTAATGCTGGCCACTCATTCGCCGTGCTATGCACAGCCATGTAGCCCACAAACAAAAGCATGAAACCGATAATGACTTTACGCATCCCACCCGTAGATTCATTGCGAAAATGTTTTAAATACGCAACCAATCTATTTTCTTTCTCTTTTGTTTCAATCAATAACCACGCGAGTACGATGCCAAGAGAAAATGCAATCGTGTGTAAACGATGAAGCCAATTATCTTGCAAATCAAAAGGATTCCACATGCCAATAAGAGTAGCGATAATTGCGAAAATAATCGCTGTAAGCCAAGGTCGCGTTGCACTAAAAAAGAGTGGAAAAAGTGCATAAAACATAATTGTCCAAGTGATATACCAAAAAGGTGAATTAACATCTTCATAACCACGCGCTGTTGGAAACCAACCAAGCATAGATTGCACTATATAAGAAAAAGGATAGTAAATATGCAGCCAACCTGCATCAAGCACGAAGAAAATAATCAATGTAATCCAAATAGGAATAAATATCTTAATCAAACGGCGTTTATAAAAGGCTAAAACAGGAAGCGGTTTTTTCAACATCCCAACTGTAAGTCCATATCCTGACATAAAAAGAAACAAATCCACACCTACTCCCGCAATAGTAGAAAGTGGATACAAAAATCCAGAATTCGTTACCAACATATAACAAATATGGGAAAAAACAACCAGTAAAATGCCTAATCCTTTAAGCTCTTGCGTAATGTAAACAGGAAACAAATCACTATGCTCAGTTTTACGCAAACTAAGGAAAAAAACCGCCAATAATACGGCGATAACAATCATATTGGATTCAAACACATTGGTAATAGTAATAGGCATAAACGCTTCTCCGATATTTTAAATAATTTTAGTTTGGTTATTTAGATTTTATAACAAATTTTTTATATCTTGTTCTATCTCGCTAGGGGTTGTTGAAGGTGCGTAGCGTTTTAAAACTTTGCCATTTCTATCGACTAAAAACTTCGTAAAGTTCCATTTGATAACTTCTGAACCTAAAATGCCACTTGCATTTTCTTTTAAATACACATAAAGAGGATGCGTATCTGCACCATTGACATCTATTTTAGAAAACATATCAAAACTGACACCAAAACTACTCATACAAAAGTTTTTTATCTCTTCCTCTGTTCCTGGTTCTTGAGACAAAAACTGGTTACAGGGAAATCCAAGCACACTTAAACCTTGCGCGTTATATTTTTCATGTAACTCTTGAAGTCCCACATATTGATTGGTGTAACCGCAATGACTTGCAACATTAACGATGAGCATCACTCTATTTTTATATTTTTCTAACTTAAGCGTTTGCCTATCTATATTTTTCACTTCTATCTCATAAATTTTCATTGCATCTCCTCCAAAAAGTTGACTTACCATCAACAAAATTATAAACAATCCCCTCATTTTAGACTTCCTACACCATTTTTAAATTTTTCTACCGCTCTTTTAGAAGCTTCTTTATGATGTACCATTGGCTTTGGATATCCGTTTATTGTAGCACTTAAAAGATAATTTTCATCATGCAAATATTTTGCTTCCACATGCCGTAACTCTAAAATATTTTTTTTTATATAACTCGCATCTTTGTCAAACTTTTTACTTTGCAAATAGGGGTTAAAAACTCTAAAATAGGGTTGCGGGTCAACGCCTGTTCCAGCACTCCATTGCCACGATAAAACATTACTTGCCTTGTCATAATCTAAAAGAAACTTCGCAAAAAAGCTCTCACCCCACTGCCACGGAAGAAGCAAATCTTTTGTAAAAAAAGAGGCGACAACCATGCGAACACGGTTGTGCATCGTCCCTGTTTGTAGGAGTTCTCGCACTCCAGCGTCTATGATTGGCACACCAGTTTGTCCGCTACAAAAAGCTTCAAATTTTTGCGTATCTTCAATACCATGAAATCCATACTTATAATTTTGGCTCTCAACTCTTGGCATGTGGAAAAGCAGATACGCGTAAAAATCTCTAAAAATAAGTTGTCTGATAAACGGCTCAATGTCATACCCTTTGAGGCTTAAAATATATCTCAAAACAGCCCTTGTGCTGATAGTTCCAAAGCGTAAATCCACACTCAAATTTGAGCCGAAATCATCTTGCAAAAAATCACGATTCTCTTTATAGCTGTTGATTTTATTTTTAAACTTCTCAAGCTTGGCATGTGGATTTATAATCTCCAACTCCACTTTTTCAAATCCTAAACGCACCAAAGAAAAAGGCAATTTTGTTTTTTTTCCATCTTTTTCTATTTTTGTTAAACCTTCATAATCCTCTGAAACAAGAGTGTTTTGCGCTCTTTCAAACGCATCTAAATTTTTACTCTCCAACAAAACGCGTGCTTTTTTATAAAAGGGAGTAAAAACCAAATAGGGCGTTGCATCCTCTTTTAAAACATCCTCTGGCTTGAAAATATAGGTATCATTTATAAAACGAAAATGGATTTTATGAGAGATACTCAAATCCCTCTCTTTTGCATAAAAATCATAATCTCCACATGCCACAACTTCGTCAAAATTTTTATCACGCAGAGACTCAAAAACATCCTCTGGCGAAGCATAAAAAATTTTTAACTCCAATCCACATGCCAACAAATCCCGTTTTAGTTTTTGCACATGCCAAAAGATAAAGCTCACTCTTCTATCATTTATTTGTAGTTTTTCTAAAATATTTGTATCAAAAATAAAGATAGGAAAAACCTCTCCACCCAAGGACAACAGAGGATTATCTTCTACGCGTAAATCTCTTCTAAACCAAAGTATGCGTTTCATCCATGCTCCTTTTTTTCACTTGATAAATTATAGGCAAAATAAAAGTTTATTTATACCATTAAAATGTCAATTGATTAGCCCTTAACCAAATAATGGGTAGAATCCAAGAAAATTATGACGGATAAATAACACAACATGGCACTCATAGACTTAAACAACATTTCAAAACACTACTCAGCGCAAAAAATTTTAACAGAGATAAATTTCCATGTGGATGAGGGCGAACGCATCGTTATCATCGGTAAAAATGGGAGTGGAAAATCTACTCTTATGAAAATCGTCGCAGGAACGCTTGAAACCGATGGCGGAGAGCGAATCACAAAACAAAACTTAGAGATTAAAATGCTCGACCAACGCCCTGATTTCAAAGAAGGCCATACGGTTAGACAAGCCGTTGAAGCTGGGCTTGACGCACTCAACAATGCAAAAAAAAGATACGATGCACTCTCACTTTTATTAGCGGAAGATTTTGATAACAAAAAAAATATAGACGAACATGAACAACTCTCTCGCTACATTGAACACCACAACGCTTGGAATTTAGATGACAAGATAGAGCGAATCATCCAACACTTCGACCTCAAACAGTATGAAGAAAAACCAGTCGCACTTCTCAGCGGAGGCGAACAACGCCGTGTGGCTCTTGCTTCTTTACTGCTTCAAAAACCAGATATTTTACTCCTCGATGAGCCTACTAATCACCTCGATGTTTACATGGTTGAATTTTTAGAAGAACTTATTCTCAAAGAAAAATATACACTTGTTTTCATCTCGCACGATAGATATTTCATAGATAGAATTGCCACAAAATCAGTGGAAGTTGAAGATTGTGTACTTCGAGAATACAGCGGTGGATACAGCAACTATTTATCGCAAAAAGAGGAGTGGATTCGGACTTTGCAGAAGCAACACGATAATCTTTTAGGCGTACTCAAAAGAGAAAATGAGTGGTTTGCAAGAGGAGTTCGTGCCAGACTCAAACGAAATGAGGGACGAAAAGAGCGACTGATGGAAATCAGAGAAGATGCAAAAACAAACCCAGCAAAAATCAGACAAATGTCCATTGAACTCCAAAGAGAAGCCAAACACTTCAACCGTGACAAAAGTATAAACAAGCAAAAAATGCTTTTTGAAGTGGAAGATTTGTGCCTCACACTTGGAAGTAAAGAGCTTCTAAAAAACTTCACAACGCGCATACTTCAAAAAGATGTTATAGCCATAGTCGGACCAAACGGAAGCGGAAAGTCAACACTTTTAAAAGCACTTTTAGGACGCATTGAGCCAACAAGCGGGAAAGTAAAACGCGGTGAAGTCAAGATTGGTTACTTTGACCAGCATCGTGAGTTGTTGGATGATAGCAAAAATCTCATTGAAACTTTTTGTCCAAATGGCGGAGACAGAGTTAATGTTCGCGGTGCTGACATGCATGTTTACGGCTACTTGAAAAACTTTTTATTTCCTCGGGAGTTTTTGGACAAAAAAATCGGCGTTCTCAGCGGTGGAGAAAAAAACCGTATCGCCCTCGCCCTGCTCTTTACAAAAGATGTCGATATTTTGATTTTGGATGAGCCTACAAATGATTTGGACATTCCAACAATTAACATCCTAGAAGAGCAGCTTACCAACTTCAACGGTGCAGTTATTATTGTCAGTCACGATAGATATTTTGTCGATAAAATCGCGAAAAAACTTTTTATTTTTAAAGAGGACAAACATATAGAAGAGTCGCATCAGCAGTACTCTGAATATTTGGAACTTGAAAAAGAGTTAAAAGAGCTTGAAGAGATGCACAAATCTGCCGAGGTTCAAAAGCCAAAAGCAGTAGAAAAAGAGAGTGTTAAAGTTTTAAAACTCACCTTTAAAGAAAAAATCGCTTTAGAGAAATTACCTCTTGAAATAGACGATTTAGAACTGCAAATAGATAAAAAAAATGCGTGTTTAGCAAATCCTAAATGCTACGAAGAGATAGGCATAGCAAAACTAGCAAAAGAGTTAGAAGCGTTAAAAAATCTTTATGAGCAAAAAGTGGAAGAACTTTTGGAGATTCAGGAAAAGGAAGAGGAGATTAACGCTTTATAAAAAACATTTCCACATGCCAAGAACTAAACTTGGCATGTGGAAATAAAAAGAGACTCTGATTTTTTGAAATTATTTTATTTTAATTATCTCCTTTTTTAGAATTTTTGCAATAATTCTAGTAAACAATAGTTAAGGGGCATATAAGTTTTATTAATATATAATTTTTCAAGACACATAAGAGGAATTAATAATGAGAAAAAGTGTAATTAGTGGTGTAGCGGCGGGATTGGTGATTTTAAGTTTGGTGGAGTGTAATGCGTCTTCTGATAATGAGCAACAAAAATCAGAACAGCTGTCTGCCGTAAAAAATAGTTACTATGCTATACAGAAGATTGAAAATCCAGATGTTGAAGTTCAACTAGCTGCTGTAAATAAAAATGAAAAAGCGATAGAATTCATTAAAAATCCAGATAAAGAAGTTCAATTAGCTGCTGTAAAGAAAAGTTACCTTGTTATAAAATACATTAAAGATCCAAGTAAAGAAGTTCAATTAGCTGCTGTAAATCAAAGTCGCCATGCAATACAATTCATTGAAAATCCAGATAAAGAAGCTCAATTAGCTGCCGTAAAGGAAAGTTACCTCTCGATACAATTCATTAAAAATCCAGATAAAGAAGTTCAATTAGCTGCTGTAAATCAAAGTTACCATGCAATAAAATACATTGAAACCCCAGATAAAGAAGTTGCGCAATTAGCATACAATAAAATTAAAGGTGAGAATAGATAAACTAATTAAATTTTAGGTATGAGTTGCTCATACCTAAAGTAGATTATTTTATCGCGTCTTGAGTGTATCTGCAATTAAAAATGCAAGTTCAAGTGCTTGATCTGCATTTAATCTTGGGTCACAATGCGTATGGTAACGAGAACTTAAATCTTCTTCACTTACCATAAACGAACCGCCAATACACTCAGTAACATTTTTACCAGTCATCTCTAAATGAACACCACCTGCGAATGTTCCCTCAGCTTTATGAATTTGAAAAAATTGTTTCATCTCAGTTAAAATAGCATCCACTGGACGCGTTTTAAAGTTATTTGATGATTTGATTGTGTTTCCGTGCATTGGGTCACAACTCCACACAACTTTCATACCCTCTCGCTCAACTGCACGAATAAGTCGAGCCATACCAGTTTTTTCATCGCCAACTTTATCAGCACCCATTCTCACTATGATATTTAGACGACCCGCTTCATTTTCAGGATTCAGTTTATTTACAATCTTTACTAAATCATCCACATCCATAGATGGACCAGCTTTAATACCAATAGGATTTTTGATGCCACGCATATATTCAATATGTGCATCATTCAGTCCACGCGTTCTATCGCCAATCCAGAGCATGTGTGCAGAAGTGTCATACCACTCACCTGTTAAAGAATCTTTTCTAGTAAATGCCTCTTCGTACGGTAACAAAAGAGCTTCATGAGAAGTAAAAAAGTCTGTCTCTCTTAAAGTTCTATATGTTTTAGAGTTAATTCCACATGCCTCCATAAATTTTAATGATTTACCAATCTCTTCTGCTAAATCTTCAAATTTTTGACTGATTTCACTTTTGTGAGCAAAATCCAAAGTCCATTTATGAACTTGGTGCAAATCTGCTAAACCGCCTGATGCAAAAGCACGAAGTAAGTTAAGTGTTGCAGCCGATTGATTGTACGCTTTTATCATTCTTTGTGGATCTGGGATACGAGATTCTGAAGTAAAATCAGTACCGTTAATAATATCGCCACGATACACATCAAGAGTAACACCATCGATTGTTTCTGTATCTGCGGAGCGAGGTTTTGCAAACTGACCGCCCAAACGACCAACTTTCACAACAGGAAGCCCACCAGCATAAGTCATAACAACGGACATTTGTAAAATTGCTTTAAAAGTATCACGAATGTTTACTGCATGAAATTCGCTAAAACTCTCAGCACAATCTCCCCCTTGAAGTAAAAATGCTTTACCCTGAGAAACATCTGCTAACTGCTCTTTTAAAGAGCGCGCTTCACCTGCAAAAACAAGGGGAGGATAGTTTTTTAACTCAGCCAAAACTTTGTTTAATTCATCTTGGTTTGGATAAGTTGGTTGTTGTAAAATTGGTTTTTCTCTCCAACTTGTTGGACTCCAAATACTCATATATAGAACCTTAATTGATAAAATTTTTGAGATTTTACATAAAAATACCTAAAATAGCTCTGATTTGTACATATAAATAAACAAATAACTCTATATAAAGATAGTACAAAAGTTTTTTTTATGCTTATAAATGTATAATTGCAAAATATTTTATATCTGGAAATGCCTATGCAAAAAGATGACTTAAAGTCTCTTGTAACTCAAATGTATGAAAATCTACTTGAAAAAATTGATGCACAAGAAGATGCAAATAAAGAACAAGTTATCAACTATTTAAAAGATTCCGTAAATATTATCGAAACAATAGCTGATGACGATCTAGATTCTATGGCGCATTCAAGAGCTGCATTTACGAATGCATATAAAGAACTTACAAACAGAAGTTTACTCTCTTATCAAAACACTAATATGCGATTTGAAGAACTCGCTCAAATGCATGAAAAAACTATAAGTGAGTGCAGTATGCAAGAAATTGATTTATCTGCAATTACACGAAAATTTAATGATATTCAAGCACACATGGTGGATGAAGTTAAAAAAGCAAATACTGTTATTACAAATTTATCAAATCAAGTAAAAATACTAGAAGAGACAACCAACTTAGACCCATTAACAAAAGTGTATAACAGACGCGCGTTAATCTCCTATCTTGATGAAATTTGTTCAAGAGACAATATGAACTATGAACTTCACCTTCTCATACTCGATATAGATAATTTTAAAACAATAAATGATACCTATGGACATGTTGCGGGAGATAAAATTTTAATGTTTATTGCAAACATTTTTAGAAAAACTCTAAGAGATGGAGACAAAGTTTTCAGATATGGAGGCGAAGAGTTTGTTATAATACTCAATCGTCTTGACAACGAACACTGTGAAAAAATCACAAATAGACTTTTAGAATTAATTAGAAATAGTAAGCTTATTTATAAAGGCAAAAATCTTCAAGTAACTATGAGCATTGGTGCTACGAAGTATAAGCAACATGATACTCCTGATTCAATCGTTTCAAGAGCGGATAAAGCACTTTATTTAGCAAAAACAAATGGAAAAGACCAAATGCGGGTAGAAAGTTAAAAAATGACATTGAATTATTTTGATATAGTCGTATCTATTGTTATTCTCCTTTTAGGACTCAAAGGAATCATAAACGGTTTTTTTAAAGAGTTATTTGGACTTATTGGTATTATCGGTGGTATATTTGTAGCTTCAAGAGTTGGCGACAAAGTTGGGCAGTATCTGAGTGATTTTATCTTCAAATTTGACAATCATACGGCTATAAGTTTTGCAGGTTTTTTAGCAACACTCGCATTGTTTTGGCTTTTTATGATTATGGTAGGCTTTTTATTTAAGAAACTAAGTTCTTTAAGTGGATTAGGTCCAATAGACAAAATTTTAGGGTTTGTTTTTGGTGCAGGGAAATTTTTTCTTATTGCAGCAGTCATTGCACATGCCGCTTACAATATTAAAGTAGTAAAAACAGCTATTGATTCAAGCATGAAAAATAGTATTTTATTTCCTTTTTTAGTACAAACTGGTTCTTTTGTTATGAAATTAGACCCAATCGAAATAAGTAACGATATAAATGCAACTACAACAAATTTGCAAAATAAAGTAAATCAAAGCATAGATAGTGCAACACAAAATGTAGCTAATGATGCTAAAACGCAGATAAAAGAGGCTATGCCAGAAATAGCTAAAGATCTGAAATTAAATAAAAATGGTAGTAAATAAATGTCTCAAGTAGCCACAAATTTTAATCATAGAACTATAGAATATGAACAACTCTTAAGTAACTTTAAAGAACTTCTCAAAAAGAATTCTCTTAAATTTACAATTCAGCGAGAAGTTATTTTAGAAACTCTCTACAACTCAGATGAGCATCTTACACCAGAATCTTTACACCTTCTTATAAAAAATAAATTTCCTGATTTAAAAACTGGAATAGCAACTATTTATAGAACTCTCTCTCTTTTAGAAAATTCAGATATGGTTACTTTTTTATCTTTTGGAGCATCAGGTAAAAAATATGAACTCGGTGCGAAAAAACATCATGACCATATAATATGCACGGCATGTGGAAATATAACAGAGTTTGTAGATGAACAGATAGAAAAAAGACAACATGCCATTGCGAACGAGCTTGGATTTAAAATGTCAAACCACTCAATGCAGATTTATGGAATCTGCAAACAATGTCAAACAAAATAAAAAAAGGAAAAACTATTGGCTTTTGAAAACAAATTTGTTCAACTAAGAATTGAAAAAGCGGAGTTATTAAGACAGAGCGGAATTAATCCTTACTGTAATAACTCAAAAAGAAATACTACAATTAAAAAATATATCAATGTAAACTCAGATATTGCAAATAAAGAAAATAAAAGAGATGAGCATAGACACTACACTGTATCGGGGCGTATCAAGCTCTTAAGAATTATGGGTAAAGCAAGTTTTCTACAACTAGAAGATGAAAGTGGTGTATTACAAGTTTATGTAGCGAGAGATAATCTTCCTGAAGATTTTTACAACGATGTGTTTAAAAAAAATATAGAAGTTGGAGACATTATCGAAGCGGGTGGTTATCCTTTTGTTACAAATCAAGGTGAATTATCACTCCATGCTTCAGAATTTAAACTACTGACAAAAGCTATCGCGCCACTTCCTGAGAAATTTCACGGAATTACAGACAAAGAGACAAGATATAGAAAAAGATATCTCGACCTTATCATGAATGCAGATGTAAGAAAAACATTTCAAACTCGTTCAAAAGTTATATCATTAACAAGAAGATTTTTTGAAGATAAAGGCTTTTTAGAAGTTGAAACGCCTATGATGCACCCTATTGCTGGTGGAGCAAATGCAAAGCCGTTTGTTACACATCATAATGCACTTTCAATTGATAGATTTTTAAGAATTGCACCTGAGCTTTACTTAAAAAGACTTATTGTTGGCGGATTTGAAGCAGTTTTTGAAATCAACCGTAATTTTAGAAATGAAGGGATGGATGCTACGCATAATCCTGAATTTACCTCTATAGAATTTTATTGGGCGTATAAAACATATAAAGACCTTATAGAAATTACAAAAGAGTATTTTCACTATCTTTTTGACCATTTAGATTTGCCAACCTACCTTCCTTATGGTGAGTTGGAAATAAACTTTAACAACTTTACAGAAGTTCCTCTTATTGAGTCTTTGTACTCCATAGGTGGCGTTCCTCAAGAAATTGTAAATGACAAAGATAAAATTTTAGAGTTTTTAAAAAGTAAAAATATATCTGTAAAAAATGGTTTATCTCTAGGACAACTTCAAGGAGAACTCTTTGATGAGTTTGTTGAAGAAAAACTTATAGACCCAACATTTATCACAGAGTATCCAGTTGCTATTTCTCCACTTGCGAGAAGAAGCGATATAAATCCTGAAATAACTGAAAGATTTGAGCTTTTCATCGCAGGTCGTGAGATAGCAAACGCATTTAGTGAGTTAAATGACCCTGTTGACCAATATGAAAGATTTAAAGCACAAGTCGAATCTAAAGATGGTGGCGATGATGAAGCACATGCGATGGATGAAGATTTTATAGAAGCACTTAGCTATGGAATGGCTCCAACAGCTGGACAAGGCATAGGCATTGACAGACTCGTAATGTTGCTTACAAATGAACACTCCATTCGGGATGTTTTACTGTTTCCTGCAATGAAACCGATACACAACGACGATTTAAATCAAGAAGAAGAATAAAACAAATTAAGGAGATACAATGAGTTTTTTACAAGAGTTTGATAACGAAATATTTGAGTTATGCGAGAAAGAGTTAGAGCGTCAGACTGACCACTTAGAGATGATTGCATCTGAGAACTTTACACTTCCAGCAGTGATGGAAGCTATGGGTTCTGTGTTTACAAATAAATATGCTGAGGGTTACCCTGCTAAACGTTACTATGGCGGATGTGAATATGCAGATGGCGTAGAGCAGTTAGCAATAGACCGAGCATGTAAACTTTTTGGCTGTAATTATGCAAATGTACAGCCTCACTCAGGAAGTCAGGCAAATGCTGCTGTTTACGCTGGACTTATCAAAGCTGGAGACAAAATTCTTGGTATGGATTTAAGCCACGGCGGACATTTAACACATGGAAGTAAGCCAAGTTTCTCAGGTCAAAACTATTCTAGTTTTACTTATGGTGTTGAACTTGATGGTCGTATTAACTACGATAGAGTTTTAGATATCGCTAAGATTACGCAACCTAAGATTATCATTTGTGGTGCAAGTGCCTATGCAAGAGAGATTGATTTTGCAAAATTTCGTGAAATAGCGGATGCAGTTGGGGCAATTTTGTTTGCAGACATCGCACACATCGCTGGTTTAATTGCAGCTGGAGAACACCCTAGTCCATTTCCACATGCCCATGTTGTAACAACAACAACACACAAAACTCTTGCAGGTCCAAGAGGCGGTATGATTATGACAAATGATGAAGAGATTGCTAAAAAAATGAATTCAGCAATTTTCCCAGCGCTTCAAGGTGGACCACTTGTACATGTTATCGCGGCAAAAGCTGTTGGATTTAAATACAATCTCTCTCCAGCGTGGAAAGAGTACGCAAAACAAGTAAAAGCAAACGCAAAAGTTCTTGCAGAAGTGCTAATGAAAAGAGGCTACGATGTTGTCAGTGGCGGAACAGACAATCACTTAGTATTGGTATCTTTTGTAGGTCGTGAATTTTCAGGAAAAGATGCAGATGCTGCACTTGGAAACGCTGGTATCACTATCAACAAAAACACAGTTCCAGGTGAGACAAGAAGTCCATTTGTAACTTCAGGTATCCGTGTTGGAAGCCCTGCACTTACATCTCGTGGTATGAAAGAAAAAGAGTTTGAACTCATAGCAAACAAAATGGCGGATGTGCTAGATGATATTAACAACACGACTTTACAAGCAACTATCAAAGAAGAGCTAAAAGCACTCGCTCAAAAGTTTGTAATCTATAACCAATCAACTTACTAGGATAGCACTATGATGACTGCAATGGATCTTAAACTTATAAAAATGGTAAGCGACCACTACTGGCTAAAAAGTGAAACAGTAGTTGATAAACTCACATTTAAAGGAAGAACTTTTTACAATAAGTTTGAAAAAATAAATGCACCATTAACACAATCACTTATTAATCAACATCTAAAAGGTGAGATAACTATTGCTCACTCTTTAGTGAATCAACACAACAAAGTTGAAAATATTGTAATTGACTATAATGGAAGAGATCCTGAACGCTTTTATCATAAGGCGCAACTTTTGCTTCGTGAAGAGGGTTATATAAATTTTACAGCCTATAAAACAAAAACAGAAGGTCACCTTCATGTTTACATACATAAAGGTCATACAACCCTTCAAGAAGCTATTCAACTTGGCAAAATGATTTCTATGAAACTAGCTGCAAAACAGCCTAAACAATGGAGAATGTTTCCAAACGATGAAATGCCAAATGAGTATAATATTTTAACTGTTCCGTATGATGTTTATTCAAAAGAGCGTGGGGCTTCTTGGTCAAAACACATGTAGTGCATTATTTAGTTTGGTACTAATAATGCTTTACATGATGATATTTATATAATAATAAGACTTAGCAACTAACAAAGGAGATTATATTATGGAAGAAAAAAACGAATTAAATGACATTATCTTAAACAGAAATAGCGCAACAAACAGTAATAAAAAAATTGTTTTAGCTGTTGCAACTCTTGGAGTTATCTTGATTATAGTTGTAATGCTGATGAATAGTGTTGCTTCAAACAATACCGACAATTTACCACAAGCTGTTTTGCCACCTAAGCCAGAACTTTCATCCATACTGCCAAAACCAGCTCAAGAAGAACCGTTATTTGAAGATGTCAAAGTAATGAAAGATGAAAATCAAGATAATAATAATTTAGATGATATTGCTAAAAAGTTAAAACAAGAGAGTCAAGGCACGCAAGAAAAACTTCCTGTTGTCAAAGAACCTGCACCTAAACAAGAACAAGTAACAAAAGAAAATAGAGTTGTAAAAGATACTCCTAAAACTGTTGTTCCAATAAAAGAAAAAGCACCTGTTGAAAAAGTGGCTACAGAAAAAGTATCTACTGACAAAGCAATTGTAACGGGAGCATATTATATTCAAGTTGGTTCTTTTTCAAAATATGAGCCAAATAAAAAGTTTTTAATTTCTATTACAGACAAAGGGTATAGCTATACATACCAAAATGTATCCAAAAGTGCTGATGCACCACTCAATAAAGTTTTAGTAGGTCCGTTTAAAAGTGAAAAAGAAGCAAGAGATGCCTTAGCAGTTATTCGTAACAGTATAGAAGCTGGTGCTTTTTTAACTAAAATGTAATTTAAAGATTTTATTTTGATATATTCTAAGCAATTTATACTTGATCAACTCGCTCCTATAGCCGTTTATTCTAAGCTCAAAACTCTTTTTAAAGATGAAATAACTTATCTTTTTGAGAGTGCTGGACAATCGGAAGGAAATTATAGTTTCATCTGTATTGGTGCTAGAGAAAGACTACAATTTATTGACAACAAAACTATTTATACAGATGCAAATCAAATAAAACATGAAAAAGAAGAAAATCCTTTTACATTTTTAAAAGAGTATTATAAAAATATCGACACCTCCACCTACAAACAAGCTACAAAAGAGCTAAATGTAGGCTTTGTTGATGGTTTTATAGGCTACATTGGCTACGACATGGTCAAAGTGTTTGAGCCAAAACTCTCCTCAACTATGGAAAACCTCAAAGATGAACTTCATACACCTGACTTGGATTTAATCTTACCTAAACTTATTTTAGTTTACTCCCACAAAAACCATCAAATATCTTTAATCACTACTTTAGAAGAGATGAGCAAAAAATTTGATAGCATTGAAAATGAGTTAAAGAGTTCTTACGAATATGTTCACATGAAAAAAAATCTAGGTTCTGACAAAGGAAGTTTTGCACACTCTAAAGAGAAATTTTTCAAAATGATTGATGACTCTAAAGAGATGATTCGCAGTGGCGATGTTTTTCAAATTTTGATGACAAACCGTTTTACTCGAAATATCAAAGTTGATCCATTTAGTTTTTACCGCATTCTCAGAACTAAAAACCCCTCTCCTTATATGTTTTTGATGGAGTACGAAGATTTTAACATCGTTGGAAGTTCTCCTGAAGTTATGGTTCGCCTTACAAACGGTGAACTCCTCCTTCGCCCGATTGCAGGAACAAGAAAAAGAGGTAAAACAAAAGAGCGAGACAAAGAGCTTGAAATAGAACTTCTCCATGACCCAAAAGAGTTAGCTGAACATCTTATGCTTATAGATTTAGGTCGTAATGACATTGGCAGAGTTGCAAAAACTGGAACGGTCAAAGTTGAAAATATGATGCACATAGAGAGATTTTCTCATGTTATGCACATAGTTTCTGATGTTGTAGCACAACTTGATGATGACAAAGATATGTTTGATCTGTTTATGGCAACCTTTACAGCTGGAACAATGACAGGTGCACCAAAAATAAGAGCTATGGAACTCATAGCCGAGTATGAGGGTATCAAAAGAGGTTTTTATAGTGGAAGCATCGGTTATTTTGGATTTGATGGAAATATGGATAGTGCTATAACTATACGAACTGCGATGGTAAAAGAGGATAAAGTTGTGCTTCAAGCTGGTGCTGGAGTAGTAGCTGACTCTCAAAACGAGTTAGAGTATCTTGAAGTCAGTAATAAACTTGGTGCGCTTATGAGTTCACTTGAAGATTTAGACTAAAAAATTCTCAATATGAAATACCTTTTTGCCATTTTTGGTGACCCAGTTGCTCACTCTCGTTCTCCACTTATGCACAACTCTGTGTTTAAAAATCTCAACTATCCAGCTTGTTACACACGAGTCCATCTCACAAATGGCTCAAAACTTCGTGAAACTTTTTTTGCTCTTGGTTTAAGCGGAGCAAATATTACCGTTCCCCACAAAGAAGAAGCTTTCAAAGCCTGTGATGAAGTTCGAGGTTTTGCAAAAAATATAGGCGTTGTTAATACTATCGTCAATGAAAATGGTCGTCTCATAGGCTATAACACAGATGCCGATGGTTTTATGGAAGCTATAAAAGAGTTTGGGCACCCCAAGAGTACTTCCTCGCTACCGCTCACAGCGCATGTGGAAACTGTTTTGATTATCGGAGCGGGTGGCACTGCAAAAGCTTTGGCGAATCGATTTATTCAAGATGATGTCAAAGTCACTGTTTTAAATAGAAGCAAAAATAAGCTTGACTATTTTAAAGAAATTTCCACATGCCATGATTGGGAAGATTTTAAAGTATCCAAATATGATTTAGTTGTAAACACAACGAGTGCTGGACTCAAAGATGAAGAACTCCCTGCTCCACAAAACATTATAGAAGATATACTAAACAACACCTCTTTCGTAGCCGATGCTATTTATGGGAAAAAGACACCTTTTTTAAAACTGGCATGTGCAAAAAATTTGACTTACAAAGATGGTGCAGATATGCTTCTGGGTCAAGGGATTTTAGCAAATGCACTTTTCACAAATGGAAATTTGGCCCTCAAAGATATCAAATTCCACATGCAAAAAAGTTTCGAGCTCTAATCAATCTGCTTTTTTAATCTTTCCAATTCGAACCAATTATCATTCACTTTATCCTCTTTTGTAGCGGGTAAAGGTTTCTTATTGCTCTGCCAAAGTGCTTCATCTGGCTTTGGACATGCTCGTACACACTCACTGCAGTAGATACAAAGATAGGGATTATAGTGGTATTTTAATCCCTTTTTGTTCTTCTCATTTTCTGAGGGATTTTCTGTCTTGACAAATAAAATTGCCCCAGGAGGACAAGCTTTTTCACATTTGAGACAATAGATACATGCCTCTTCGCCGTACTCTATCAAACCCCTAAAATCTTTATCTTTTACTATTGGCGTAACTGGATAATCAATCGTCTGCGGTGTTTTAAAAAGGTTTGTAAATGCTTTAGCAAATGAACTGAACATCTCTTTTACCCTACTTCGCTGTACATGAAAGACAAGGGTCAAACGATGCTAAAATCGCTGGTGCATCTGCATAATCCTGACCTACAAATATATGAGAAAAAGCGGGTATGGAGGAGAATGTAGGCGTTTTTATGCGTACTCGCTCAAGCATAGCCGTACCATTTCCTCTGACATAGTACATCAATTCTCCCCTTGGGGCTTCAAACCTGACAATCACTTCACCATTTGGTTTGCCTTTGGTTTTTGTAAAAATTTCGCCCTCTGGTAAGCCACTTATGATATTTTCGCACATTAATATGGAGTTGAGAATTTCATTTAATCTCACTAAATTTCTTGCATTGATATCACCATCATTATGCGTTTGCATCAAAAATCCAACCTCATCAAAAGGCAGATAATCTATCTCATTTCTCACATCAATATTCAACCCTGAAGCCCTAGCCAATGGTCCAATAGCGTTAAAAATATAAGCATCATCAAGGCTCAATGCTCCGATGCCTTTGAACTTTAAAGAGAGACTCCAATTATTTGTAAACTCGTCCATATAACCTAAAACTCTCTGTTTGACTTCATAGAGATTCTCTTTTATTTTTGAAGCCACGGCACTATTTAAGTCCCTATTTACTCCACCGATAGAGATATAATCAAACTGCACTCTATTGCCAGTGAGAAGTTCTTGTATCTCCATCACAAGCTCTCTATCGCCCATAATCCTCATAAACATCGCTTCAAATCCAGCATTTTCACAAGTGTGTGATAAACAGAGCATGTGGGAGTGGATTCTGTCCAGCTCCAAGAGTAAAATTCTGAGGTACTTTGCTTTTTGAGTAAGTTCTGCTCCAAGAAGTTTCTCAATGGCAACCGTATAAGAGAGCGAATGCGTAATGGCACAAAGCCCACAAACTCTTGCTACGACATAGCCAATGCTGTCAAATTTAAACTTCGTCGTACACGCTCTCTCAATGCCACGATGCACAAATCCAACATCCGAATCCACACCGATAATCTTCTCATTTTCACACTCAAACTTAAATCGTACAGGCTCTAAAAGTGCAATGTGTTGTGAGCCAAGCGGAATGTTTATTGTTTTTTTCATATTGCACATCCGCTTAATGGACTTTGGAGAGAATCCTCATCAAGATACAAACCTTTTGCACTTCCCTCAACCTGCACACCAAACATATCCACAAGTTCCCTTTGAGAGATAATCGCAGAGGGAATCAGGTCAACAATAGAGGGAAGAACATCCGTATATGCTATTTGGGCATAATAGACAATAACCTCATCCAAAGCTTCATATTTTGAAAATATCCATTGCACTTCCATTGTATTCTCAGCAAGTGCAACTCCATTGATAGTTAAAAAATGCCACTTTTTATACTCATAAAAATCTTGAATTACATCTCTCAGAGTCTCAAGTGTGACTTCAATTTTCTTCATCTTTTTCTCCTACTTTGAGTGCGGTGTGGCGTCTATTTACGATAGTTTCTTCGTAAGTCGCCTCTCTAAAGAGCTTCAATGGTTTCTCCATCTCTTTTGTTTTTTGCTCTAAAATCTCCAACGCTTTTACGACACCATCGATGATAAGTTCAGGAGATGTTGCACACCCAGCGACATAAACATCCACAGGAATATATCTATCTACACCATCTTCCACATTGACCATATCTCTAAACACTCCGCCCGTGCAACTGCAACTTCCAACTGCAATGACCACTTTTGGCTCTGGCATCTGCGTGTAAAGTTCCACAAGTCGCTCTCTGCTTCTGTATGTCACTGGACCTGTCACCAAAAATATATCTGATTGTTTTGGATTTCCTGTATTTATAACTCCAAATCTCTCTAAATCATACTTTGGTGCGAGACAAGCAAGTATCTCTATATCGCAACCGTTGCAACTTCCTGCATTATAGTGCAGTATCCACGGTGATTTTTTTCTATACTTTTTAAGATTAAACATAAGCAAGTCCTATGAGATTCCACATGCCAAGTGTTAAACCAATGGCTAAAACTATTCGCAAAAGATGTTTCATTTTTATCCTTGCAGTTGCGTTATCGACTAAATTTACGAGTAAAAAGACTCCAAAAAATAGTCCAATTCCAAGCGGTATATTATCTCCCACAAAAAGCATAAGGAGCAAATAAACAAATACATACTCCAGCCATTTTGCCATATAGATAAACTCAAAAAAAACTCCGCTAAACTCAACCTCAACACCACCAACTATCTCTTGATGTGCCTCAGTAGCGTCAAAGGGAGATTTTTTTAGTTTGATTTGCATTACCATCAAATAGGCTAAAAAAAGTAAAAAGAGTGATGCAAGTGATGCGCCATTTTCTCTTATGACAGAGATAGAAAAACTACCAAACATCATAAAAAATCCAACTGCCATCATGATGAGAATCGGCTCGTAGGCAATCATAGCTTGGAGTTCCCTGTTTGAGCCAATGTGAGAGTAAATAGACTTCACACTAAAACCAGCGAGTATGATAAAGATAGTGGAGAGCAAATGTAAAAATATGACATAAAGTAAATTTTGTCCAAGTACAATAAATGCGACCACAATCCACAAAGTTAGAAAATGCAACATTCCTAAAAGAGTGTGATAGGGATTGATGATAAAAGCCTGTTTATCAATCAACTTCCACATGTCATAAAAAGGTTGCAAAAGTGGCGGACCTTGGCGGTTTTGCATTCTCGCTCGAAGTTTTCTCTCAAAGCCGTACATCAATCCACCGATAAGTGGGGCAATGATAATAAATATAATCTCTATCACGATACAGCTCCTATAAAAAATCTCATCTCAAAGCCTTTAAATCTGCTTCTAACTCTTTGAAGCTCTCTGCTTTTTGTAGCTCTTTTTGATTTGTCTTATATTTTTCATACTCTAGTGATGCTGTTTCTTGCATCCTCTCATGACTGATTTTTCCGGCATGTGTTAAAAGTTCTCTTGCGTTTAGGCTTATCACATCATCTAGTTTCTTTATCCAGTCTTGCATATACATAACTTTTTTTTGTTGTGCCATAGTCTCTGCAAATGCCAAATACTGTTCAACCAACAAACCAAGCAATTTTATTTCATCTTCATTGAGATAATTTTTTGCCACACTTACATCTGCTTTTGTAATGTTTTTACCCTCTTTATCA
Source organism: Sulfurimonas sp. (assembly GCA_041662265.1). Classification (GTDB taxonomy): domain Bacteria; phylum Campylobacterota; class Campylobacteria; order Campylobacterales; family Sulfurimonadaceae; genus Sulfurimonas. Next base: position 237,407 of record JBAZSV010000003.1, on the reverse strand, counting down.
AGTGAGTTCATTCCAAGTTGCGGTAGATTTATATCTATCCTATTATGTACAAGTTCGGCGGCTGTTTGCTCTGAAACTGCCCATAAAAGCTTGTTTTGTACTATTTTAAAAAAGAGTTTTGTTTTCTCATCCTCTTTATCATAATCTTTACTTGTCATGTAGATATCTTTAATTTTTTGATAAAAAAACCTCTCAGATATTCGTATTTCTCTAAGTCGTGTTTGCAACTCATCAAAATAGTTCATGGAGTTTCCACTTTTGAACCGCTCATCGTTTAAAACGAAACCTTTAGTTATATAATCGTTGAGTCTCCGTGTCGCCCAGATTCTAAACTGTGTACCTTGTGGGGATTTCACTCTAAAACCTATGGCAATTATCATGTCGAGGTTATAGTGATTTACATTGTAACTTTTACCATCATTGGCAGTTATTCGGAAATTCCGGATAACTGCATCCTGTGATAACTCCTTTTCTAAAAATATATTGGAAATATGCTCATTTATCGTTTTTACACTTTTACCAAAAATATCTGACATCTGCTTTTGACTTAACCAAATAGACTTATCTTCAAAAGTTACATCAACCTTGATATCGCCATTTTCATTTTGATATATTATTACATCACTCATCTCTATCACCGATTTCATAATAATTAACGATTGTATTCATTTCAATTTCCTTGATATTTTGAGATATTTTCAATATCTAAATCATCAATTTCAGCATATAATTTATCTATCTCTTCCATTGAATAACTTTGTTTTAGAACTGGGGCAGGTGGAAGTTTTTCAAAAAATGAGACTATAAAAACAAGTGCTTTATCTTTACTATTTTCTTTATCTATTGTTACAAATAATACAGAATTACAATAAGGTTCTCTTCTCACTATTTCGGCAACTTTATAAAAATATGGCTCATACTCAAGATTTTCAATATTTGTGATTGCACACGGTAAAATAGGGGCTATTGAATATAAATACTTTTTATCAGTTTTATACAAATCTTCAACAGATTTATCAAAAAACTCATAAGAATTATTTTTTAATTCTATTTGATAATATTTTATACCTCTACCTTGAAGTTTTCTCATTATTTCATCTTTTTGTTCTTCTTCCATTTTTAAGCCAAAATATATTGATTTAACCGCCCTATAGTCATATTTTATTATCCCAGATTGTATTGATATAATTCTAAATTCATCTTCATAATCCCATTTCTTAGATTTTATTCCTAACATTTTTTTCATAAAATCAGTTCTATCACCCAAGTCATCCATATCTCTAGTTGTAAAAGCATAAGGATCAAACTTATATTCAACATCAAAATAGAATAACTCATCAGTCTTAAATACTGTCTCTTTATTAAACTTAAGTAATGTATCTAGCTCATATTCAATGCAAAAACCTTTATGTGAATTTGCATAATGAGCCCATAGTAACTCATCTAAATGACTTTTACTTAATGAATAAACCCCAGATGTGTAGATATGACTTAATGAAGCTTTTAGATTTTTTTTAAAATTATCCATCTTGTTACTTATATGAGGAAATTTTTCAACCATTTTTTCTATTTGAACTATTAATATATCTGTAGAAACAAGTCCTTCACAAGGATCATTTAACTGATCTTTTGTAGGTGCAAAAAATTCATCATTTTCCAATGAAGCTAAATCTCGTACAAAATTTCCCCTATATTTATATACTTTCATATTCGACCTTACCTTCCATATTTTCCACTTATCTGTTTCATTTAAACACAACCCCAACTATCAATATCCACATGCCAAGTATCGCTAGAATCATTATTGCTTTTTGTATATATTCTGGCATGTGGAAGTAGTACATGCTGAGTTGTATCTCCTCTTTTTCACCACAGTTATACTCTTTGACTCGATGTGCTTTTTTGAAAGTTATAAGTGCAAAAAGAATCGGAACTACGGCTATTAATAGCAACGGAGTCATCATCTCTAACGAGCTCAATAACTCTTGTTTGAAGGTTATATACATTCCTATTAAAAGCAAAAATAGAAGTAAAAACGATGGAATTGTGTAAAACTTTGAGATTTCCACATGCCGAGCTTTTGTGTCAACATCTTGTGCAAAAAGTTTTGTTACTACTTTAAAATAGAGAAGCGTCAAAAAGACACTTCCAAGTGCGATAAAGATGAGAGCAAAGACATATAGAGGATTAGTTTGTATCTCTCTTGCAATAGATTCTATCGCCATAAACTTCGCTATAAATGCTCCAAAAGGTGGCAGTGTCAGGGAAGCAAAACCAACGATTATGAAAAAAACTACAAGTGGCGAGCGATTGATGAGACCATCAATATCTTGTACATATTTGAGATGAAAACTTTTTTCTAAAATACCTGCTTGTAAAAAGAGCAGTGCTTTTGAGATTGCATGAAAAACTATAAGAGTTCCACATGCCATAAGTGCTTCGGGTGTGCCAACAGCTGCGAGAGCCATCATAAGCCCAAGGAGTGCGATGGTGGAGAGTCCTAAAATCTCTTTGAAGTAGTCTTTGCCAAGAGCCAAAAGTGAGGCTGAAAAAAAGACAAAAGTTCCTAACAGAGTGATAGTAACTGAGACAAATCCACTCATGGCAGGAGCGAGTTTCATCATCAAAAAGGGTGCGATTTTTACCATGGTTGCACTGTGGAGTATCGCACTCACGGGTGTTGGTGCGACCATAGCACCAAGAAGCCATTTGTCAAAAGGGATACTTGCACCCTTTACAAATGCCGCCAGAGATAAAAAAACGATAGGCAGAAGATAGATTTGATTTATATTTGCTATTAAGATATCAAAATAAATCGTCTTATATTGGAGTATGGAAAAAAGCAGAGCGATTAAAATTGCCACTCCGCCTATTTGGTTCATCCATAAAGCTTTTTGTGCATTTTGTGTAGAGATTTCATCGCCACGATACCCAATCAAGATATAAGAACAGAGCGTTGTAAGTTCAAAAAGCAAGAAGAATATCTCAATATTGTTCGTTGAGACAATAAAATTCATAACAGATAAAAAGAAAAAAAGCATGGCGATAAAACCATTTTTTTTCACTCTGCTCATCTCCTCACTCTCTATGTATTTGAGTGCAAAAACAATGATGATTCCACCCACAATATTGATTACAAGGTACATAACAGAGGAGATGTTATCGACAAAAATATCGTTTGAGAGAAGCGTAGGAGATAAAAAGAAAACTACGCTGTAGAGAATAATTTGCAACAGAGCAAACACTTTTACAAGAGAGTTTTGCGTGATAATTCCCTGCCAAAGGAAGTAGAGAAGAACCATGCTATCGAGCAAGAGAAACAAAGTATGAAAGGAGTGAGGCAAAATTATTGCTATTGGAGCATTAAAAGCTAAAATATTGCCAACACTCAAAGCACTCAGCCCAAAAACAAAAAGTGAAGTCGCGACATTTCTAAAACCAACACCACCAAGAAGTGTTATCAGTGCAAAAAGAAGAGGTGCGACTATAAGATAGCTAGTCATAATGTTTTGAGTTTATAACGACTAAGCTCTTTGCCCTTTGTGTCAATGATATGAACTGCACATGCCAGACAAGGGTCAAAAGAGTGCAACACTCTTAAAACTTCGAGCGGTTTTGAAGTATCTTCGATTTTTATCCCAATAAGTGCCTCTTCATACGCACCTCTCAGACCGTCAAAATTTTTAGGAGTAGCATTCCATGTTGTTGGTGCGATGACGGAAAAGTTCTCTATTTTTGCATCTTTAATTTTTACAAAATGCGATAAAACACCCCGTGGCACTTCTAAAAATGCTCTTCCTTTTGTATCTTTTGGCAAAGCGTTGAAGTCATATTTGCACCAAGTATCTGTATCGTAATACTTGATATTTTGGATAAGTCGTGAGACAAGTTTAAAAATATACTCACAAATATAACTCGTCTCAATAGCTCTTGCACAGTTTCTACCAACAGTCGTGGACAAATCCATAAGCTCTAAATCTGTCTCAGCGAGAAATTCATCGACAAAAGATTTTATAAGTTCATTCCCTTTTGAGTAACTTACAAATACCCTTGCAAGTGGTCCACTCTCCATAGTTTTGCCATCATATCTTGGAGCTTTTATCCACGAGTATTTATCATCATTTTTTGCAGTTTTGAGTGTTCCATCTTCATTTAAGTCTGTGTAGCAAACTTCATTATTCAGTGCATCGCCACTATACCAAGCTCTGTCCACCTCTTCGGTTACTTTGTTCTCATCAAACTCTTCTATTTTACTGAAATCATGTCCATAAATGACACCATTACAAAACAGTCTCTGCTCATTTTCAAACTCATAACCACCAACACATAAAAAGTTACCATTCGCTCGACCTGCACCAGCTTTTATCTCATCTCTATACGCCATGGCGATGAGTTTCATATCTGGCAAATACGCTCGGTCAATAAACTCTTTTGCCTCTTTGATGATAAACAAATAATCATTTAATCTTTGAGGATTGAGCATATCAGCAACACTTGTAACACCGCCTACAACGATGCTTTGAGGATGGGGAGTTTTTCCTCCAAAAATTGCGACGGCTTTACTTATGTTTGTTTGAAATTTGAGTGCTTGTAAATAATGCGAAATCAAAATTAAATTCTGCTCAGGGGTAAGTTTATAATCCACATGCCCCCAATATCCATTGCTAAAAGGTCCAAGTTTTCCAGCTTTAACAAAATTTTGCAGTTTTACCAGCACCGCTTCATAGTGTGTATTGGAATTTCCAAATGGATTTTTGGAATATTTATGTGCCTCGATAGAGGTTCGTTCTGGGTCTGCATTTAAAGCACTTGTGACATCCACAAAATCGAGAGAATGGAGATGATAAAAATGCACAACATGGTCTTGGATAAAAAGTGCCATCGCCATCAAATCTCGTATGATTTTAGCATTTTTTGGGATTTCTAAAGAGTAAGCATCTTCCACACAAGTTACAGCTGCGCGAAAATGAGAGTTTGTACAAACACCACAAATCCTACCAGCCAAAAGACCAGCATCACGCGGGTCTCTGTTTTTTAAGATAATCTCTATGCCACGAAAGAGTTGCCCACTTACATACGCTTCTTGTACAACTCCATTTTCATCCACTTCAACTTCGGCTCTTAAATGCCCCTCAATTCTTGTGATTGGGTCAATTACAACTTTGCGCATCTTCAACTTTCCTTTCATTTGCATACTTATCAAAAAAACCTACTTCAACACAGCCCATACATCCATGTCCAGCTTGAACTGGCCAACTCGTACCCGCATTAAATTTCATCGTTGGGCAATTCACATTTGTGTATGGACCTTTACATCCCATCTCAAACAGACAATACCCTTTTTTTGCACCAGCGTCACCCCACTCTTGTACAAATTCACCAAGTTCATAGTGCCCTCTTCGCTCACAGTTGTCATGCACTCTTCCCTCATACGCCCAGAGTGGACGGTTGAACTTATCAAGTGGTGGCAACTCTTCAAACATAATGTACGAGAGAAGCGTTCCTACGATATTTGTGGGATTTGTTGGACACCCTGGAATATTTATAATATCCTCTCGATGAAGTGCTTCTGCCACTCCCACTGCTCCCGTAGGGTTTGGATATGCAGCTACAACTCCGCCATCAAGGGCACAGCTTCCAACTGCTATAACAAGTGCGGCATCTTTTGCACACTTTTGTAAAAGTTCTAAACCTGTTTCGCCTTTTGGCCCGATACGAAGATATTTTCCATCCATCGCTAAAGGAACAGCACCTTCGACTATCAAAATATACGCACCCTTTTGATTTGTAATAATATTTTCTAAAATCGTCTCACTCTGATCTCCACTCGCACTCATTAAAAGTTCATGATAGTCGAGTGAAATATAATCAAAAATAAGGTCTTCAATAGCAGGATTTGTGGACTTTATAAACGCTTCAGAGTTTCCACTACAATCAGAAAGTTCTAACCAAATAATAGGAACTTTGTTGAGATTACAAACTGCATCTTCTACAACCTGCTCAAAGTTGGGATGGAGTTGCATATTTGCCGTTACCATCGATATCCAGCTATTTATCTCATGTTTTGCTATGTCGAGGGATTCCATTGCAGAGTTTAGATTCTCTGTCGTGAGGTTATTTCTTGGATGAAGTGCGTTAAATTTATCGATTCGCTTTTGTACTTCGGCTATCTCTTTTTCTCTTTTGATATCTTCAGCACTTTTTCTTGGCATATTTGGGTCTATGAGGTGTTGTGACTCTTTGATGATGTCTGAAACCATAATCTTACATCTACCACACACTCTTCCAGCTTGTGAAAATTCCGCTAACTCTGAGAACGATGCGATACCACTCTGCGTCACAAGAGTTACCAAATCTTGATGATAGACATGCTCACAGCTACATACAAGTCTTCCTCTCTCGCCGATAAGTCTGTTTTGATAGAGATAGTTTATATCCACCTCATCGCCACTGTTTATTAGAGTCTCTACATAACCCACATCTACATTGGAGTTAATTCCTATAAATCGTGTTAGTTTATTCTCATTTAAAAAATACTCATCTACTCTCTTGTCATCTTTGGAGCTAATAAGAACTTTTTCATACCCACAACTAAATTTTGGTGAACAAACATCAACTAAGTCAAATTCGCCTACTTTGAGCATATCTATAGTTGTTTCAAGTTTAAACTCTTTAACATCTGTGCCTAAAAGATGTGAAATAGCACAATCCGCTTGAAGCGTACACTCTTTAACATGTCCTGCGATAAAATTCAGCTCTTGTATCTCTGCACACTCGCCAACTGCATAGATATTTTCATCTTCACTTTGCATAAAAAGGTTGGTTAAAATTCCCTTTCCACATGCCAAGCTCTCTTTGAAATTTTCTATATTTGGTCGTATGCCTGTACCAAAAATTAAGAATGGATTTTTGATTTGGAGTTTTTTGGTTTTGAGAGATGTTATCTCATTCTCTTGCACAACAAAATCTTCTATCTCATCTTCGTAAGAAATTTTTATTTTCCCACCCCTCAGGTAACACTCTTCAATAATTTTTATAGAATCCATAGAGAGATTTGTGTTATAAAGGTGCTTACCACGAAGAAGAAGCGTTATGTTGTGTACATTTGGCATCTCATTTAAGGTCTCAAGAAGTTCAAGCCCGATAGGTCCACTTCCCACTACAACTACTTCACGAAAATCCACACCCAGCCTGATATGTTGACAATCCTCAGCACTTCTAAATACTGCAGCATTTTGGATATTTTGGATGTTAAAGAGCGTGATGGGGAGAGAGCCTGTTGCTATAATCAACTTATCGTAATGAAACATAGCGTTGTCTGAGAAGACTCTTTTGTTTTGTCTATCGATTTTGTTTATGGATTGAGCTAGTTCAAGTTTGACAGTTGGATTGAGAGTAAGTGAAATGCCACTTAAATCCTCCGAATTATCGACAAGACGACAGAGATGAATCCTATCATAAGGTGGATATTTTTCATCACTGAGAACTGTAATCTCTAAAAAAGAGTTTTGCTTTTTAAGACTGTTTGCTAAATATACTGCAGCTATTCCGCCACCAACGATTACTATTCTCATTTGCAATCCTTTGAACATATTAACATATCACTGTGAGTTACATTATATAACTTTTTTTATTAGAAATTATCTCGAAAAACTAAATCCTATAGAAAATTTAGTTACTTCATTATTATAATCAATTAAACTCTCTCCGTATCCATTAAATGCTTTTACATATAAATATGTACTGTGAAGTAGAGGATAAGAGTATGTTCCCTCAACCGCACCAAAACCTGTAGAAAAATTTTCTCTTCCCATAAGCGAGTACATATGTTTGCCAGAAAAATAACTAAATTTCAGTTCAGAGTTTCCAAGGTAATCCATAAGGTCTGGATTATCATCTGTATCTGCTTTTTCTGGTAATCGTGCCATATAAGTATAATCTGTAAGCAATGCCCCATGTTTAAGTCTTAGCGTTGAATAAACATAGTTGAAACTTCTTGAACGGTTTCCAAGATTATCTGCAGGATTTGAATAAACAACATCTTTATTGCTACCCTGTCCATTGGATTTATGCGCCAAGGCTAGTTTTAAAGACTGAATATGCAAAAAAGTATAGGAGTCCGAAACTGGAACTACAACAAATCCTTCAGGATTATAATTCGTTTCTCTAAATGGAGAGGATTCCGAATACACTTGCCAAAAAGCGTTATGCGTGTAGGAAAGAAAATAAGCTTCATCAAGACCCACTAAATCATTTGCAACATTAAATTTGAGACTCACTTGCAACTCAGCTTCAGCATTCATATAACTATCTGTTGGAGTATAAGATTTATATACCTTTGTTGCATAACCATAAGGCAATAAATAATTACTTTTATACGCTTGAAGTCCAAATATACCAGACAACCAATTATCCATAGACTGCTTTGTTTCTCTATCTGAGACTTGATTGTCTCCTACATCGTTTGCAAAAATTGCTAAATTCATAAGCAATACTAAAACTAAATACTTCATAAAAACTCCTAAATGTGAACTCTGTCTTCTAACGCTCTTGTGAGTGACAATATATCTATATTTTCCAAACTAACTCCAGTAGGTACACCTTGAGCAATTTTAGAAAAATTTACACTATAAGCACTTAATTTATCTTCGATATATAAAATAACGGCATCATTTGAGATAGATGGCGTGAGCGCAAAAATAACCTCTTCTATCCCATCACTTACCGAATGCACCAAGTTGGCTATGTTGCACTCTTCTAATGAATCTAAAACAAAATATCTTCCATCAAAAAGACCATTTTCTTCTAAAAGTAAAATATCTTTTGCATTTTCTACTATACAAAGAATAGTCGCATCACGTCTTTCATCACAACAAATGAAGCAGAGTTCATCTTCACTCATACCTCCACATGCCGAACATTTTTTCAAAGTACCGAGCGCATCTTCTATGGCATGTGAAATTTTCATTCCAACAAAACTATCTTTCATCAGCATGTGGTATGCTAACCTTGTTGCAGATTTTTTCCCAATTGTCGGAAGTTCTTGAAGCGCTTCAACAAGAGTGTTAAATTTGTCATGCGAACCTCTTTTCATAAACTACTTACTTTTATATTTTTTGGAAGAAGTATCCAAAGTTTTAGAGGTGCTTTTAACGCACCTGCAATATTCATAGCCTCGTCATTATGACCTAAAAACAAATCTGCTCTTACTGCACCTTTTATAGCGCCACCCGTATCTTGCGCTAGAACTACTTTGTTAATCTTTTCTTTGCTTGCATTTAAGTACAACATACTTCCAAGAGGAATATATCTTTGATCCACTGCAATAGAGCGATTTGCTGTAAGTTCAATCCCAAGTGAACCTGTTGCTGCTTTATCTCTTTGCTCAAAATAGACTACGGACTCATTATAATTGAGTACTTCATCCACTCTTGAAGGATTTTCAAGCAACCATTTTTTTATGCTTTGCAAAGAAACTTCTTCTAATTTTAACGCTTTGATTTTCACCAAATAACGCCCGATGGCTCTATATTTGTGTCCATTTTGGTTATCAAAACCTATAAACATTGTCTCACCCGTGTCAAGTGTAACTCTACCAGAACCTTGTATTTCTAAAAAAAATATATCCAATTTAGAATCTGCATAACAGATAACCTCAGCATTTATATGTCCAGATGAAGTCTCTTTTCTCGTGTAGTATGGAACTAATTTATTGCCTTTAATTCTGCCTCGTAACCTATAATCTTTAAGAGCGGGATAGATAGAGCTTAAATCAACAATAATCAAATCACTCGGCGTGTTATAAATAGGATATTGATATTTACCGCCTTTTGTCAAAGAAGCATTTAAATGCGGTTCATAATAACCTGTTAATAAGCCCTCTTCCTTAGAATTTTCGTTTTTAATTTCATAAGGTTCAAACTCTTTTTCTAAAAACTCTTTTGCATTTTGTGTATTTTTGGCTTTTTCACAGATATCGCCATATAATTTTTGTGTTTTTTTGGTGCGACAACTATCTATAAATGTGATTAAAGCAGAGTTATAATCCTCTTTTTCCCAATGAGGAAGCACTTTAAAATCACTTTTTAAAAGATGCGTTTTTGGCAGAGAACTACAGGATACTTTTTGATTATTTGTTTGTGAACTGTTATCATCATTTTGCGCTTCTTCATCAGAAGTGTCTTCAGATTTAGTTACATTTTCATCCACACACTGTTTTATCTCTTGCGACATAATGATTTCTTCTTTTTGCGCAACTTGCGGCTTATTGGAACATCCAAAGAACAATAATATGGGGAATAAAAAGTAGATTACTGATTTCATAAGTGGAATTATACTGATTTTAAACTGCAAAAACGGTATAATCCCAAAAAATATTATAATTATGTAGGGTAAAATGGAAAGTTTAAGTTATTATGAAATTTTAGAAGTCACACAAACAGCGGACAAAACAACAATTAAAAAAGCTTATCGAGAAATGGCGAAAAAATACCATCCTGACAAAAATGCTGGTGATGCAGATGCTGAGCATAAATTCAAATTATGTAATGAAGCGTACCAATGTTTAAGTGATGACAAACAAAGAAGTATCTATGACCGTTATGGAAAAGAGGGACTTCAAGGCAGAGGTTCAAGTCGCTCTTCAGGTGGATTCGATGATTTAGGTTCTATGTTTGAAGAGATGTTTAGTGGTTTTGGCGGTGGAAGAAGCAGAAGTCGTCAAAATCCAGCAGATATGGAAAAATATCCTCTTGATATGAATGTAAATATGCAAATCAGTTTCCATGAAGCGGTTTTTGGATGTGAAAAAGAGATAGAATTTAGCTATAAAAATTCTTGTACAGACTGTAAAGGCACAGGCGCGAAAGATGGAAAACTTTCCACATGCCACCAGTGTAAAGGTCAAGGTCAAGTTTATATGAAACAAGGCTTTATGACTTTTTCACAAACATGTCCAGTTTGTAATGGAGTTGGAAGTTCTGCAACTGAGGCATGTGGAAGTTGTAGGGGTGCGGGATACAAAGAAGTAAAAGAGAAAGTGACTATTAAAATTCCAGCAGGTATAGACTCGGATAATCGTTTAAGAGTTTCAGGAAAAGGAAACATCGGTAAACGAGGTACTCGTGGAGATTTATATGTCACATTCTCAGTTAAAGCTGATAAGCATTTCATTAGAAATGGCAATGATATTTACATAGAAATTCCTGTATTTTTTACCCAAGCAGTTGCAGGAGAGAGTTTTAAAATCCCTTCTTTAACAGGTGAACTAGATTTGAAACTCGATATTGGCACAAAAGATAAACAACACTTTACTTTTAAAGGCGAAGGGGTAGCGGATGTTCACGGACATGGAAAAGGTGACTTAATTGCGCAAGTAAATTTAACTTATCCTAAAAAATTAAGTGACAAACAAAAAACTCTTCTCAAAGAGCTTCAAGACTCTTTTGGCATAGAAGAGTCAAAACCGCATGAAGGTATTTTAGACTCTGCAATCGATAAAATGAAAAGTTGGTTTAAATAACCAGCTTTTTATAAAGAGATTGATTCTAATCTATATCCTAAACAAGAAACAGTCGAAATAAAATCAAAACCCGCTTTTTTTCGCAACCTAAATACCAAATTTTTTATAGCTGAATCGCTCATAAACTTCTCTTGCCAAACATTTCTTTGAATCATAGCAATAGTTACAATTTCATCCATATTTTGTATCATCAACTCTACAAATAATGTCTCTTTTTTTGTTAATTTAATGCATTGTGCATCTGCATGTAACTCTCTTTTTTTAAAATCATACTCAAACCCTTTTCTTAAGCTCAATATTTTTTTTGATTCAAACTTACTTGATAACATTTGTAAAAGCTTCATAAATTTGTCATAACTCAGTGGTTTTAACTCATAAGCAGAAATATTTAATGGTATAGCTTTAAAAAGAAAATCTTCATCTTTATGCGCACTTAAAATAACAATCGGTATCTCATTATTTATCTGTCGTACACTTTTAATAAAAAAAAGTCCATTTCCATCTTCGACTTTTATATCTGAAATAATAATATCTATTTTATTGTCATTGAAGAGTTCTAACGCCTTTTTTAGAGTTGTACTATGAAAAACATTCTTAAAATATATATTTAAAAACTCTATAGTATTTTTAGCAAACTCTTCATTGTCCTCTAAAAAAAGTAAATTTAATTTTTTTAATCCATCCATGTGATAAACTCAATCGTAAAAATTGCTCCATCATTTTTGTTTTGGGCGGTGATAATTCCATTGTTCTTTTCTACTATATTTTTAGAGAGATATAAGCCTATTCCAGTGCTGTTATGTGAGCTTATATAGGGTGTAAACAGCTTATCGAGTAATACAGCGTCTATACCACCTCCATTATCACGAATAGATATTTTTTTATTTTCTATTCTTATATGTATCTCAGGTTTTTTTCTATTTCTCTCTTTAAAAATGTCTCTTGCATTACTTAAAATGGAGAAAATTACTTGTGAAAATTCATTTACATTCCCATAACTTTTCTCTTCTTCTATAGAAGTAATATATATTTGAATATTATCAAAATAAAATGTTGCCTCAACAATTGACAAGATATCTAAAACACACTCGGATATAAAATAATGTTCATTCGTATTGGATGGTTTGTAAAAATTTTTAAAGGTATTAATTGTGTCTGACATAAACATGATAAGGTCTTCTGATTTTTCAACAGATCTTGTTAATTCTTCTAAAGTCGGAAGGTTACCTGTTTCTATTCTTGCTTTATTAAGAAGATTTATAGAGCCTAGTGAAGACAATGGTTGCTTCCATTGGTGGGCTATATGCATCAAAAGTTCACCTAGAGCAGCTTGTTTTGATTGTTGATGAATCATCTGTTCTTTTTGTAAATTTTTTTGAATCTCTTGGAAAACTCTTGCCTCTAAATTCTTTTGATAACTTCTTAACTCTAAATGTGTGGCTACTCTAGATAAAAGTTCATTTGGATTAAATGGTTTAGTAACATAATCCACCCCACCCAACTCAAATCCTTTTTCAATATCTTCATTTTTATTTTTAGCACTTAAAAAAATGATAGGAATATTTGCAGTTTTTGGATTTCTTTTAAGAACTTTACACACTTCAAAGCCATCTATGTCTGGCATCATAATATCAAGCAGTATAAGATCAATATTTTCTTCTCTCAGTGCTATATCAATTGCTGTTTGACCATCTAAAGCTGCGATAAGATCAAACTTTTTTAATAATTGAACCAAGAGATTGATATTTTCTTTTGCATCATCTACAATCAATATAGTTTGTTTCATTTTCACTCCACATATTCGTTTATTTACATTTAAAAGTACACAATCTTATCAAATTAAAATCTCAAAAGCGTCTCAAAAGTCAGACTAACTCTTTTATAGCATCCAAAGCAGTATCCATCATTGTATCAATTTCTATTTTATTTATGATGTAAGGAGGCATAAAATAAATTACATTTCCAAGAGGTCGTAACAAAACTCCATGCGCAAGTGCATATTGGTAAACTTTTAGTCCTATTCTAAGCTCTGGGGCATACTCTTTTAACCCAACCGCACAAATCATTCCTGTTTGTCTAATCTCTTTTACATTACTAAGCGTTAAAAACTTTTGTAATTTCTCGCCCATATACTTTGCTATGTCTCGATTTTTTTCTATTATATTTTCATTTTCAAATATATCGAGCGTAGCATTTGCAGATGCACATGCCAAGGCATTTCCTGTGTAACTGTGCGAATGTAAAAAAGCCTTGTGTTCATTGTAGTCACAATAAAATTTTGCATATATTTCATTCGTCGTTAAAACAACAGAAAGGGGTAAATATCCGCCCGTTAAGCCTTTTGAGAGAACCAAAAAATCAGGAGTTATGTCAGCATGATTACAAGCAAAAAACTCACCCGTTCTTCCAAAACCTACCATCACTTCATCGGCGATGAAATGAATGTCATATTTATTACACATGCCACGAATGAGTTTTAAAAATTCTGGATGGTACATGTGCATAGAACCCGCACCTTGAACAAGTGGTTCTAAGATGATTGCACTGATTTCATCTGCTCTGTTTTTACATAATACTTCAAATCCACATGCCGCAATTTGTGCTGCTTCAATACTCATATCTTTGGGAACTGGAGTTTGAATAGAGTGCATAAGAAGAGGTTCATAAGTCTCTTTGTAAAGCTGTACATCGCCAACGCTTAAAGCACCGATAGTTTCTCCATGATAGGAGTTAGTAAGAGAGACAAAAAGAGTTCTTTTTTTGCCGTCATTTAAGTGTGCATGGTAACTCATTTTAAGAGCTACTTCAACAGCGCTTGAGCCGTTGTCGGAATAAAAACATTTTTCTAAACCTTCAGGAGAAAGTTTAACCAGTCGCTCTGAAAGTCTCACAACTTGTTCATGCGTAAATCCTGCCAAAATGACATGCTCTAATGAATCTAGTTGCTCTATTATTTTAGTGTTTATATAAGCGTTTGTGTGTCCAAAAAGGTTCACCCACCAACTGCTGATAGCATCGATATAACGATTGCCGTCAAAATCTTCCAGGTAAACACCATGCGCTTTTTTTATAGGAATAAGAGGTAATGTTTCATGGTCTTTCATCTGAGTACATGGATGCCATAGAACATCCAAATCTCTGTTTTTTAGCTCTAAGTTGTTCATCTTTTTTTGCCTAAAATATTTATAGATTGGCAATCATAGCAACAAAGTACAAAAATCACAGTTAATCTTTATCAAGGTTTAATACGAATTTACCTAAAATTACGCAAATATCACACTCAAGGCTTTTAATCAATGATTACATGGATGCAGAGACATAAAAAATATCTCATAATTACTATTTGGATTTCAACTATTGCTTTTGTTGGAGCTGGTTTTGTTGGTTGGGGTCAATATAGTTATGGAGACAAAGCTGGAGCTGTCGCAAAAGTTGGAATCATTGAAGTAACTATGGGCGAACTACAAAAAGGTTATTCTCGTTTGTACAGCAAGTACAGTCAAATGTTTCAAGGCAACTTTGATGAAGAGAAGGCAAAAACTTTTGGTCTTCAGGCTCAAGCTTTACAACTTTTAACGGACCAAGCTCTTATCTTAAACCTCGCATCTTCCTATAATTTACAAATAAGTAATGATGAGCTGTTAAATGAATTAAAAACACAAGAGTATTTCTTTAAAGATGGTGTATTTAATAAAGAAATTTACAAAGAAGCACTTTCTAGAAATAATTTGAATATGCAAGATTATGAAGCTGATGTTAGAAAACAGTTATTGATTCAAAAAGTTTTAAAATTATTGCCAGTTGACATAAGTCCAAATGAAATATCTTTCATGAATGCAGTTACAAATATTGCAGATAGGATAGAGTATAAAATTTTAACTGACGAAATGATTACAATTGACACAACAGATGCTTCTTTAAAACCTTATTGGGAAAGTAAGAAACAAAATTTCATGAGTGAAGTAACTTATGATATTAAATACATCAAACAAGAAAAAGTTTCACAAAAATATGAAGAAGCACAAATAAGTGAACATTACAACCAAAACAAAGCTCATTTTAAAGATAAAGATGGAAAAATTATTGCTCAAGAAGAAGCTAAGGAAGTTGTTATATCTGAACTAAATGAAAAAGCCACAAAAGAGATGGCTCTCAAAACTTATATAGCTTACAAAAAAGGTAAGTTAGAACAAGGTGTGGTAGCTCAAGCCTCAACTATTTCTGATTCAAATAATCCTTATAATGAAGAAACTTTAGAAAAAATAAAAAAATTATCCCCAGAATCTCCATTTTTAAAACCCCTTTTAGTGAAAGATGAATATTTTATTTTTGAACTTGTAAAAGCAAATCCATCAAAAATAAAATCTTATGAAGAAGCTAGAGAAACCGTTTTAAAACTTTATGTAGCGGAACAAAAAAAGAGTAAATTACTTGATATCGCAAAAGGCTCAGTTGAAGCATTTAACGGAATAAGCACAGATTTCATTACAAGCAACGATGCTAGTAAAATGAAAAATATGGAGACAACTGAAGCAAATGAATTTTTAATGCAACTTTTCACGCAACAAAATAAAAAAGGGTATATTTCACTTAATGATGGAAAAATTATCCTTTTCAATATTTTGGAACAAAAGATGCTTAAAACAGAAAATAATCAAAACGATGTTGTTGCAAGATTAAAAAGTGCTATGTTTAACGATGGTTTAATAAACACCCTCAAGAACAAGTACCAAACAGAGATATTTATCCAAGGACTCTAAGTTGAGTAAAACTGTTTTAGCTATAGATATTGGCTCAACAAAGATATGTGCAATCATTGCTCAAATCAATGACAATCATTCTATTCAAATCATTGGTGCTGGTGTAACAAAATCTCAAGGGCTTAGAAGAGGAAGTATCACAAATATAGAATTAGCTTCTAAATCTATACGATCTGCTGTTTCAGATGCAAAAAGAGTTGCAGGAAGCGAGATAAAGAGTGCTATCGTCTCTATTTCTGGAGCGTACACAAAAAGTTTAAACTCAAATGGAATTGTAAATATTCCAAATAAAGAGATAAGCTTTAAAGAAATAGAAAGAGTTATGCAAACTTCTTTGTATAATGCAAATATACCAAATGAATATGAAATACTTCATGCTCTTCCTTTTAATTTTAAGGTAGATGATCAAGATTTTATAGAAGACCCA
Source organism: Sulfurimonas sp. (assembly GCA_041662265.1). Taxonomy (GTDB): domain Bacteria; phylum Campylobacterota; class Campylobacteria; order Campylobacterales; family Sulfurimonadaceae; genus Sulfurimonas. The sequence continues at coordinate 220,699 of JBAZSV010000003.1, read as the reverse complement.
CTTGGTATGAATGCGTCTAGACTTGAAGTTGAAACGCATATCATCACTACTCAGAAATCAAATTTAAATAATCTTAGAAAAGCTGTTCGTGGTGCTGGGATAGAAGTTGAAAATGTTGTATTAAATGGCTATGCTTCTTCTATTGCGACATTAAACAATGATGAAAAAGAGTTAGGTGCTGCTGTAATAGATATGGGTGGAAATACTTGTAATATTATTATTCGCGTTGGTAATTCTATTAAATATAATGATTTCTTAGGTGTTGGTTCAAGTCATATTACAAGTGACTTATCTATGGCACTTCATACTCCACTTAATATTGCTGATTCTGTAAAACTTAGTTATGGTTCACTTTTAACACCTACAAATGATTTAATTGAACTTCCAATTATAGGTGATGAGAATAGTACACATGAAGTTTCTTTAGAAGTTGTTCACAATGTCATTTTTGCTAGGGTTGAAGAAACTTTGATGATTTTGGCTCAGTTTATAGAAAACAGTGGTCTCAAAGACCAAATAGGGGCTGGTGTTATACTTACAGGTGGCTTCTCAAAAATGGAAGGTATTCGAGATTTAGCAATTGCAACTTTCAATTCTATACCTGTTCGAATAGCTCGTCCTATTGAAGTGTATGGTTTGTTTGAGCATCTTCGTGAACCAGAGTATTCAACTGCTGTTGGACTCATAATGTATAGTACAACTTCATACACCCCTTATGAGATAGATGTTAATAAAAAAGTGCGTCATTCAAATGAAACACCTGTTTCACATAGTAGTGTTGACTTTACATCTGAACCTGATATCCCTGTAGCACCAGCACAGGCAGATGAAAAAATCAGTTCAATGGTTACTCTACCATCAAAAAAAGAGAAAAAAGGTGATGAAGCTGGAGCTTTTAGCAAATTTTGGAACTGGGCTACCCAGTTATTTTAAGGAGTGAAATTAATGGAACCATTTTTAATTGAAGAAACAAAAAGCGTAAGCGGAGCAAGAATAATTGTAGTTGGTGTTGGTGGTGGTGGCGGTAATATGATTGGTCACATGTTAAAAGAAGGGGTTTCTGGTATTGAAATGATACTAATTAACACTGATGCACAAGTTTTATCAGAAACAAGTGGAGCTTCAAAAATTCAAATAGGTACTAAGCTAACAAAAGGTCTTGGTGCTGGAATGAAACCAAATGTTGGTAAAGATTCTGCACTAGAGAGTTATGATGAAATTAGAAGTGCATTAAACGGTGCTGATATAGTATTTATCTCTGCTGGACTTGGTGGTGGTACTGGTACGGGGGCTGCTCCAGTTATTGCTCAAATTGCAAAAGAAGTTGGTGCTTTAACTATTTCTATAGTTACAAAACCTTTTGCATTTGAAGGTAGAAAAAGACTTAAACTTGCAGAAGTTGGCTTGGAAGAACTTAAAAAAGAGAGTGATTCTATAGTTGTTATTCCAAATGATAAACTTTTAACAATAATAGATAGAAAACTTGGACTTAAAGAAAGTTTCAAAATTGTTGATAGTGTTTTAGCTCAGGCGGTAAGTGGAACTTCTGGTGTTATTCTTTCAAGTGGAGAAAATGACATTAATCTTGACTTTGCCGACTTGCAAACTGTTATGAGTCATAAGGGTATGGCACTTATGGGTGTTGGCGAGTATGAGGGTGACAATGCTGCTTATGAAGCTATCAAAGCAGCAATAGAATCACCTCTTCTTGACAACATGTCGATTAATGGTGCTATGGGCGTTTTAGTACACTTTAAGATGCACCCTGAATTTCCACTTATGGAAATATCTGATGCGATGAATGTTGTTCATGAGAGTGCCCACGAAGATGCAGAAGTTATTTTTGGTACTTCAACAGATGACAATATTCCAGTTAATTATATTAAAATAACTATCGTTGCAACTGGTTTTGAAAAAGATTTTACAAATAATAAAGATTTTGTAAGTGAAAATCAAGCTGTTCAAAAAGTTAAAGTTCGTCCTAGACTTGTAGTTGGTGGTGACTTTGATACTGATTATTTAGATATTCCAGCGTATATGAGACAACAACAAGACTAAGAAACTTTTTTGCACTCCTTTGAAAAAATTATGAAGTCCAAAACTTTACTTGGACTTCGTGAAACTCCAACTCTCAAAGAAATCAAACAAACATATAAAAATCTTATAAAAGAGTGGCATCCAGATAAACATAAAGACAATGTTTATGAAGCAACTCAAATGAGTATGCAAATCAATGAAGCATATGAAATTATTATGGATTATTGCAACTCCTATGAATATTCTTTTGATGAAAATAGTATTAAAAAAGCCACATGTACCCAACAAGAATGGTGGCATGATAAATTTGGAAATATATAATTTTATTGATTAGCATCAAATCTTTGCCTTAAAGAGTTTTGTATAATGTAACTCAATTAATACAAAGAGAGATTTTCATGAAGAACTTATTTTTTTCGTTTAGCATATTAATGACTTTTACTTCTTTTGCTTACACTGGGGAGTTAGCAAAAACTGGTGACTTTCCTCAAAAAGAGATACAAGCTCAAAATAAAGATATAGTTAAGCGGGTGGTGTCTGAGATTTCAAAAAGTTTACCTCAAACAATAGATAAATATACAAAATTTGTAGATATTCAAGCCAAAGAATTGACATTACTTTACACTTTTGAAATCAATACAGGCGCAAAAAATGATGATGCAGTAAAAAGTGAAGACAAGTCAAGAATGCAAAAAGCAGTTGTTACAGGTATTTGCCAATCTTCTAGCAAATTTTTAGAAGCTGGAATTAATACATCGTATATCTATATAAGTGCAAAAACAAAAGCGCCTCTATTCCAATTTGATGTCACACAAAAAGATTGCATAAAACCAATTGGTTAGGTATTACTTTGTGCATCAAAAGTACTATAAAATCTTTAGATTTTTTTTCTAGTTTAAATATAGAACAAATTGATGTATTAGCCAATATATCTTCAGTAAATTCATATAATAAAGATTATATTTTACATTATGAAAAAAAAGAGAGCACCCAGCTTCTTTTCTTAACAGAAGGCTTAGCAAAAGCGTATAAGATAGATAAACATAATAATGAAATCTTTTTATATTATATTCATAAAAATACTCTTTTATCCGAAATATCAAATATTAGTAGTAATATTTTGTTTTCTTTCTCAAACATAGAATTGGTTGAAGAATCAAAAATATTAAGTGTAAATTATGCACAATTTAAAGAATATTTTTTAAATAAAAATCTTTTAAATATTTCCTTTACCAATGCAATTATTTCAAAGTCACAACAGTTACAGTCATTGGTAAATAGGGAATTCATATTTGATTCTGTGGCAAAAGTTGCGATGATGCTCTACTCTGATTTAGAGATGTTTAACAAGTTAAAAAGACATGATATTTCGCTGATACTTCATATCCAACCAGAAACTCTATCACGCGTTCTAAATAGGTTAAAGCGAAATAAAATTATTGATATAATGCATGGTGAAGTTAAAATATTAGATTTATTGGCGTTGGAAGCAATTTATGAGGATAGCTAGATGACTAAAATTAAAATAGTTGGTGTATTCATTTTTTTCGTATCAATACTTTTAACTTTTTTATCTATTTATATAAGTCATGAAAATAAAGTGGATATGAATGTATTAAATGCCATAAATATTCAAAAGGCATTTACTCAAGAGATATCTAAAAATATCTTCTATATCTACAAAAATAAAGATGCATCAACAAAACAACTAGATGATTCAATAAAAAAATTGCTACTTACTATGAGTAATAAAGATAAAATATTTATTGAAATTGATTCAAGTTCTATAGAAAAAGAAACTGACAAAATTACACTTTTATGGAATAAATTTTATCACTCAGTACAAATTTTTAGAGACCAAAGTAAAATTAATACGACTTATTCAAATATCATTTTAGAACAAACAGTAAAAGATATTTATAATACAAACTTACAATTAGTAGTTGAGTTTGAATACCTTATTAAACTTCATCAACTCTATTTTTCTGATGTACAGGAAATGAATAAGAATATACAATATATCCTATTTTTCTTTTTGGTAGCACTTCTTATATATCTTTTTACACAACTAAAAGATGTAATCTCATTTATACAAAATTTTTTGGATATTTCAAAAAAAATCATTAAGAACTCTAGCATTAAAGAGCTAAGACAAATTAAAATAGATAATACTACTGATAATGATATAGTACAAGCTACTAATAATTTTAATTTTCTTGTAGATAAAATAAATAATTCTATGAGTTATTCAAGTGATTCAATAGAACACTCATACAAATCTTTGGAATATTTAGAAAAAAATATTGAAGATTTAATTGAACTCTTAAGTATCATGGAAGAAGATAAAAATATAAATAATGAGCTCACGAAAAAAGAAGATGCTTTAATACAATCCTTAGAAGAACTCACAACATCAACATATAAATTAAAAAATCTAAAAAAAGATTTAGATAACCTTATTTCTAACCGTATAATAAAATAATCTTAAATAACAAAGTTAATCATTAATTTTGACCTTAGTCAAATTATCACTCTATCAAATGTACTATCATTCTCTATCAATCGAGTATTTTAAAGGTTTTTTAGTGCCTTATACTTGAAAGAATATTAAGGAGTAAAAAAATGAATGAGCATTTTAGTAAGCTTTCTTCACTTATTCTAGGCACTTCACTGGCTGCATCACTTGCGGTAGCTGATGGTGGTGAATTAGAAAAAGTAATGAAAGCTAGAGGCTTAACAGAAAACGATGTGGTTCGTGCTGCAAAAACCTATAACCCTACTGGTGTTAAAGATGATTATGTAGTATTTAGTTCAGGTGGACAGAGTGGACAAGTAATTGTTTATGGTGTTCCGTCAATGAGAATCTTAAAATATATCGCTGTATTTACACCAGAACCTTGGCAAGGGTATGGCTTTGATGTAGATTCATTAGCTGTACTTAGACAAGGTAACATTAGGGGAAGAGAGATCAACTGGGGAGATACGCACCACCCTGCTCTTTCAGAAAAAGATGGTAAGTATGATGGTAAGTGGTTAGCTATCAATGATAAAGCCAATCCTCGTATTGCAATTATTGATTTAGCAGACTTTGAAACGAAGCAAATCGTTGTAAATCCAATTTTTAAATCATCACATGGTGGTGCTTTCTTTACACCAAACTCTGAGTATATCCTAGAAGCTGCCCAATATGCTACTCCATTTGATGATAATTATCATCCGATTGAAGAGTATAAAGAGACATACCGTGGTGGTGTGACAATGTGGAAATTCAATGATAGCAAGGGTCGAATTCAAGAAAAAGAATCTTTCACAATTGAAATGCCTCCATATATGCAAGATTTAAGTGATGCTGGTAAAGGTGTTTCTCAAGGATGGGGTTTTACAAACTCATTTAACTCTGAAATGTACACAGGTGGAATTGAAGTTGGTATGCCACCAAATGAAGCTGGTATGAGTAGAAATGATACTGACTTTTTACATGTTTACAACTGGAAAAAATTAGCAGAACTAGCAAAAGATAAGAAAAATGTAAAAGTTGTCAATGGGCATGACATTATTCCTATGGAAGTAGCTATTAAAAATGATGCACTATTTTTAATTCCAGAACCAAAATCTCCACATGGTGTAGATGTTTCTCCTGATGGTAATTATATTACCGTTTGTGGTAAGCTCGACACACACGCATCTGTATTTAGTTTTGAAAAAATTCAAAATCTTATCAAAGATAAAAAATATGCGGGAAAAGATCCATACGGGATTCCAATTCTTGATATGAAATCAGCTTTACATGGACAAGTTGAACTAGGACTGGGGCCATTACATAGTCAGTATTCAAATGTAGATGGCGAAGTTTTCACTTCACTCTATGTTGATAGTCAAGTTGTAAAATGGAACTATAAAACACTTAAAGTTTTAGATAAAGAAAATGTTCATTATAACATTGGTCACTTATGTGGAATGGAAAGTGAAACGAGAGATCCTCAAGGTAAATATATCATTGCTTTAAATAAATTGGCTATTGATAGATTTCAAAATGTTGGTCCTCTTCACCCACAAAATCATCAGTTAATTGATATTAGTGGCAAAAAAATGGATTTACTTGTTGATATGCCTTTACCTTTAGGTGAACCTCACAATGCTGTTGCAATTAGAGCTGAGAAACTAACTCCTCATGTCAGATATACAATGGGTACAAACTCTAAAACTGGTGAGATACATGTTGGTAAAACTTTAGCTGGTCAAGAGAGAGTTGAGCGAAAAGGTAATAAAGTGACTATTTATGCTACATTTGTAAGATCGCATATTAATCCTGAGAGAATCACAGTAAACAAGGGTGATGAAGTTACGATATATATGACAAACTTAGAAAGAGCTCAAGATGAAACTCACGGGTTTACGATAGATCACTTTAATGTTCATGCTTCACTCGAACCAGGTGAAACTGCTGAAATTAAATTTAAAGCTGATATCGAAGGTACATTCCCATACTATTGTACTGAATTTTGTTCTGCACTTCACTTAGAAATGATGGGCTACATGATGGTTAAAGACCCTAGCAAGAAATATGAAAGTGCTCAAAAACTAAAAATGCAAACAATGACTCCAGAACAACTTAAAGCTGAATATGACAAAACTGTTGCTGTAAATGCTGCGACTGATGCAGTTATTCAGAGTGTTGTTAAATTCTTAAAAGAGAAAAAATTTGCTGATCACAAAGTTGTAGCAGATCTTGTTACAGATGCTTTTGATCAATATGGACAGATTCCTGCTCAGAAAAAACTCTCAGATGAAGCTGTGAAAGCTGGTGATTTAGAGAAAGCTGTTTTATATGAAAATATGATTTGGCAACTTATGGTTAAAACAGCGGATGTTGGAATTAGAGCAAAAGATGCACTCGTTCGAATCATCGCTACTAAACAATCTTCTGCAGCACAAAGTGGAGAAAAAGCGTTTGGCGAAGGTGGATGTAGCGGATGCCATGTTATTGGTAAAGTATCTTCAGGTCCAGACCTAACAGGCGTATTGCAAAGACATGAAAATGCAGAGAAATGGGTTAAAGATTTCGTTATGAACCCAGAAGCTATGTACACAGAACCATATGTAAAAGGTATGATTGATTATTTTAATCTAAAAATGCCAAATCAACATATGAATGAACAAGAAACTAAAAACATTATTGAATACCTAAAATGGGTAGACGAAAATGCAAACTTATTCTAAGAATAAGCACACTTCGTAATTCTAAAAAAGAGGGGAGTATTTCGTGTACTTCCCTCTGGATTGATGTTAATCAAGCGCGTCATTTTATTATTGTTATACAATCACTTTAAATTAAAAATTAACTATTTTATTAATCATTAGTTTTTAATTTATAAAAGGACAACCATGCATACAAGTATTCTAAAAGCCAGAGTTTTCGCTCTATTAGCTTTGATTATTTTAACATTCGCTTTCACTTTTCCAATGATTTCATTTCACGGGACATTAAATAAAATTGATGCTGGAAAAGTTGATGAAGTATCACTATTATCTAAAAAAGTTTGGAATATATATAATATAAGTAGATACAAGAGTATCTCTACTCCAAAAGAAGCGGTAAACAACTTAGAAGAAATGATTCGCTCTGCATCTGAAATTGGAGTTGCTTCACTGCCAATTTGGGCTGTTTCACTTGAAGCTCCAAATTATCCAAAAGATGCATTTCCTGAGGGAATACCAGTTTATTTTCACTTCGATGGTTTTAGCGGAGAAATCCATGAAATGAATACTATCAATCATTATGTCGGTATGGACCCTATGTGGGTTGGTGGTACATTGGAGCGAGAAATTGGTATTTATGCACTTTTAGCGCTCTCTTTGGGAATGATTTATTTTATTCTCTACAATAATAAAACACTCAACTATATTATGCTTGTTCCAGCATCTCTTCCTATTTTGTTTATAGCTGATTATTCTTACTGGCTCTATTGGTTTGGACATAACTTACACGATTGGGGAGCATTTAAAATAAAACCTTTTATGCCAACTGTTTTTGGCGATGGTAAGATAGCACAGTTCACAACGCACTCGTATCCAACAATTGGATTTTATATGATAGTTGCGATTAGTTTATTAAGTCTGCTTGCTTTTTTTGCAAAACAAAAAGCATTACAAGAGATAAAAAAATAAATTATAGTTAAGGTCTTAAATGTTTAAAGTTTTTTTTACTATTTTTTTACTATTTTTGACCTCGCTCAGTGCAAACACATTGCAAGATGCAATCGACAATGCGCCAGAGGGTTCTATCTTAAAACTCTCAGCTGGAGTATATAAAGGTAAAATCACTATCAATAAACCAATTACTATCATAGGGATAGAAGATGGTGTCATTATTGATGGTGAGCAAAGTGGTACGGTTATAACTACAAAAGGCTCTTTCATATCCTTAAAAAACTTAAAAATAGTAGGAAGTGGCGATAGACATGAAAATCTGGATTCTGCTATCTCCATGGTTGAGGGTAAGCAGTGTGAAGTTAGTAACTGCATCATAGAAGATTGTCTCTTTGGCATTGACCTTCAAATGATAAAAAACTCTATCATCTCTCATAACACGATAACTTCTAAAAATCTTGAGCTTGGGCTTAGAGGAGATGGGTTAAGACTTTGGTATAGCAATGACAATATTATAAAAAACAACTCTTTAATAAAATCTCGTGATGCAGTTGTCTGGTATTCACACGGCAATGAAATAGTTGAAAATAGTAGTAAATATTGCAGATATTCACTCCATTTTATGTATGCAGGTAAAAATATAGTAAAAAACAATCACTATGAATTTAACTCTGTTGGTATATTTTTTATGTATTCCAAAGATACTATTGCCGAAGGAAATGTGATTAAAAGCTCTTTAGGTACTACGGGCATGGGAATAGGACTTAAAGAAGTCACAAACTTTACACTCGTAAACAATACCATTATTTATTGTGCCCAAGGTATGTATATTGACTATTCACCCTTTGAGCCAGAGACAAATAACTGGATTACAGGAAATAAGATTCTCTATAATTCTGAAGCGATGCATTTTCACTCTCTTTGTGAAAATAATATTATAAAAAACAATGTAATCATGGGAAATATTGAAGATGTTGCAAATGACAGCGGAAAAAGTATAACTGAGAAAAATGAAATCGTAGGGAACTACTGGGATAATTATGAAGGTTTTGATAAAAATGGCGACAACATTGGAGACACTTCTCATAAAGTCTATCAGTATGCAGATCAACTTTGGATTTATAATCCTGATGTAAAGTTTTTTTATGGTGCACCGGTTATTTCACTTCTTAATTTTTTAGCTAAATTAGCTCCATTTACAAAACCTCTTTTTTTACTTGAAGATGAAAAACCAATAGTTAGGATAGGAGGATAAAATGCAAAAAGTACAAACAGATAGAAGAGAATTTATTAAATATTCTACGCTTGGTATTTTAGGAGTTGTTTTAGGTGGTGGGATTGTATTTAGTCCACATGCCAACGGTTTTGAAAATAGACTCAGACCACCAGGTGCAGTGGATGAAAAAAAATTTTTAGCACTGTGCATTAAATGTGGACAATGCCTTCAAGTTTGTCCCTATCATTCCATCAAGTTATCCGATATGGCAAAAGGTCATGGCATGGGAACGCCTTATATTGATGCAAATGAAAGAGCTTGTTATGCATGTAAGGCTGTTCCGTGCGTTCTTGCTTGTCCAAGTGGTGCGCTGGATCATCACTGTGAAAAGCCTGAAGATATCCACATGGGAATTGCAGTATTAGAGTTTCCAAATACTTGTTTAGCCATTGCTAAGACTGCAATACCAAAAGGCTACAATGATAAAATGCATAAATTTACCAACTTTGTGCGAAATGTAACGGAGTTGGAAACTAAACTACTTGAAAAATTCGACACTTACGAAGGCAAACAATGTACTTTATGTGCCGATATGTGTCCTATTCCAAACCCATTAAGTGCTATTGCTATGGTTCCACATGCCAAGGGTGGAAAAACTCCAGAAATTTACGATGGGTGTATCGGTTGTGGAGCATGTCAAGATGTTTGTCCAACCAACATACCTTCCATAGTTGTTAAACCAAGAATGCGTTATGAAGATTACTATACAAATAAAAAAGAGAGGAGTTAAAAATGTTATCGAGAGGTTCACGATTTAAAAATCAAAGTTTATTGTATGCAGTAGGTCTTTTACTTTTTACTTTTTTAAGTGGCTGCAACGATAAGCCTAAAGAACAAAATGAAAAAAATGAGAGTGCAGTCACTGCAAAAGCAACAACGCCAAAAATAGAAGTTGTAGCAAATGACAATTCACATGAAACAAAAGTACAAGAAAAAGAAAATGATACAAATCAAAGTAAATCTTATTATTACGACTACAACACCAAAAGCGCATCAAATGAAAATTTAGAACCTGAAAATAAAGATGCATCTACAATACAAAGAACTGCTGTTGATGCAAATTTACATGTAAGAAGCCCTTATGAAGAGGTTCAAGTATCGATGATTGTAAACAATCTAAGCAAAAAATTTATTTTAAAATGTTCCGCTTGTCACAATGACTATGCAAATGGCATCATCGGACCTTCACTTTTGGGCAGGGATGCGGAGTATATTTTTAAAAAAATAGCAGAGTTTAAAAGTGGTGAAAAAACAAATGTTCTTATGCGTGACCTCATTAATAGGATGAGTGATGAAGAAATTAAAGAGTTAGCGAATGAAATATACCAATTTAATATAGCTATTAAAGATATGAGGAAATAAATATGAAAAATGTTATTGCAGGAATTTTTACACTCTTGATTGTTGGTTTGATGGTATTCACCTTTTTGGGTGGTCGTGCATATCAAGGCGGTGAGCATTCCAAAGTAATAAAAGATTTTGGAACTGCTGCTGCGGTGGCACAGACATCTACATCTGCTCCCGTAGAAAAAGATGACAGAGCAAAAGAAGTGGATGAGCTGAGTGCCCTAAGAAACAAAGCAGGGAATGCTGGAGCATTTAATGTAAGTCAAGAATATAAAAGTAAATGCTCCTCTTGCCACGGTGCGGATGGTTCAGGTTTTCAAAATGGTAAACCGATGATGGGCCCTAAACTCTTTGGTCAAAGTGCAGATATAATTTATAAAAACTTAAGTGACTTTAAAGCGGGAAGAAAAGAAAATCTTGTTATGAAAGGATTACTTCTTAACCTAAATGATGATGATTTAAAAAGATTTGCTGATGAAATAGGGGCATTTCCTGAGCGACTCAAAGAGACAGAAAAGAAATAAATTATTGTACAAAAAACGGAGTCGCAATGGATAAGTATAACAACAGAGAAACCATACAAAAAACAACTTTCTGGTCCACTTTTTTTGATACAACAAAAGAGGGAAAATCAAAATTTAGTTACAGAATGAAAAGATGGATTTTAGTCCTCTCTATCCACCTGCTCTTTTTCTTATCATTTTTTATAGATTTACAGATGTTGGAAGGAACACTCAATGGTTCGAGGTTTTTAGGATTTCATCTTATTGACCCATATACAACTATAGAGATGTTTCTAGCAACTTTCCACATGCCGATAAATATTATTATTGGTACTGTAACTATTATAATTGTCTATCTGCTTGTTGGTGGAAGAACTTATTGCGCTTGGGTATGTCCGTATGGAATACTCAGTGAAATAGGTGAAAAAATACACAATACATTAGTCGCAAAAAAGATAATTAAAAGTAGAAAATTTGACCACAGAGTGAGACATATATTTTGGGCGATTTTTTTAATTTTATCTTTTACAAGCGGTTACCTCGTTTTTGAAACGCTCAATGTTGTTGGAATTTTGAGCAGAATGATTGCGTATGGTTGGAGTGTTGCATTCATCTGGGTAGTTGCCGTATTTGCCATGGAAGTTTTCTTTTCTCGTCGTGCTTGGTGTACCTACATCTGCCCAATCGGAACGACCTATGGCTACCTTGGGAAAATTTCAGCACTCAGAGTGGAGTGGAATGACAACTGCGACCACTGTATGGTGTGCCATGATGTTTGTTTTGAAAATCAAGTTTTAGAGATTGTAAAAGCAAAGTATGATAAACAAAGAGAAGAAAAAGGGATAAACAGAGAGTATATTACAGGCAATGACTGTACCCTCTGCGGCAGATGTATCGATGTTTGTCATACAGATGCTCTTAACTTCGACTTTAGATTAAAAAGTTTGGTATAAAAATATGATAAAAGTATCACAATTAACTAAAAAATTCGGCTCACACCTCTCCCTCGACAATGTAAGTTGTGAGTTTCATAAAAATGAATCGATTGCACTCATGGGTGCAAATGGTGCTGGGAAAACAACACTTATTCGCTCCATACTTGGATATTACCATCCAGATGGTGGTGAAGTTCTTATAGATGGGCTAAACCCTATAAAAGAGCGTGTCAAAGTTTTAAAAAATATAAGTTTTGTTCCTCAACTTCCTCCGCCAATCAAACTGAGTCTTGATGAACTCATGCATTACATTAGCACAAGCGCGGATGTTGATAAAGAGTTAATTGTGCATTATGCCAACGAAATGAAACTCGATATAGCGTCCAATTTGCATAAATCATTTTTCAAACTCAGTGGCGGAATGAAACAAAAGATGCTTATTGCCATTAGTTTGGCAAAAAAAAGTGACATCATCATCTATGACGAACCTACTGCAAATCTCGACCCACAAGCTAGAGATGATTTTTACAGACTCTTAAAACAAAATGAAGATGAAAAAGTACTGTTGTTCGTAACCCATCGCCTTGAAGAGGTAAAAGAGTTAGTTAATAGACAAATATATATGGATCTTGGAAAAGTTGTTTCAGATGAAAAAATTTAGATTTTTAATTTTTCAACTTTTTATTTTAGCTACATTTACGGCGTGTAACTCATCTGAAAATTCATCCCTCGACACTCTAAAAAATGATGTGAAAATATGTCCTAAATGCCACATGGAAGTGCAAAAATCGAGTGTTTATTCTGCAACCATAAACGAAAATGGTCATTTGAAATATTTTGATGATATCGGTTGCATGATTTTATGGGCAAAAGAAAATAAAATCACTTTAAAAACGAATGCAACTGTTTTTTCAAACGATACAAACAAATACATAGATGCGACAAAAGCAAACTATAGAATAAATGACAAAACTCCAATGTCCTATGGCTTCTCAGCGTATGAAATAGCAAATAAAGAGTACATAAACTTCGATGAAGTCGTTATAAAAATGTTACGAGGTGAACATATGGGCAATCCAAAAATTAGACAACAGCTACAAAACTCTAAAGGGTTATTATGAAAAATTTATATTTAATTGCATATTTGGATTTAAAAGAGTCTATCAGAGCTAGATGGTTTTTAGTCTATTCTCTTGTGTTTGGAGGGCTTATTGCTCTGTTTTTTATAGCTGGTGTGACAGAATCACAAGTTATGGGATTTAGCGGTTTAAGCAGACTTTTACTTATGTATATTCAGATTACCATAGTTATTTTGCCGATTTTTATACTTATTACAACCGTAAGGTCAATCTCTGGAGATAGAGACAACCATATTTTAGAGTACATGCTCTCTTTTCCTATATCCCTTAATCAGTACTATTGGGGGAAAATTATTGGAAGATTTATCACAGTCTATCTCCCCGTATTTTTCGCCATGGTTATTGCAGTTCTTTATGGTGCAATCAAAGGTGCATCTATTCCATGGAGCATTTTCTTTTTATATACAGGGCTTCTTTTTGCACTTTCAAGTGCATTTTTAGGAATTGCATTTTTTATATCTTCCTTTGTTAAATCTTCCGAAGTTGCTCTTGGAATTGCATTTTTCATTTGGATATTTTTACTTGCATTTATAGATATAGCCCTTATTTCACTTATGATGCAACAGAGATTTAATCCACAACTTATCCTATTTTTAGCCATGATTAACCCGATGGAGATTTTTAGAGTTGCAGCGATTTCACTTTTTGACCCTGAACTTACAGTGATGGGACCAGTCGCATTTTATATACTTGATTCTATGAGCCAAGCTGTTTTTGTTCTTTTATCCATAGCTTATCCATTTTCCATAGGATTGATTTTCGCCTATTTAGGTTTTAAAATATTTGAAAAAAAAGATTTAGTTTAACAAGGAGTTCAAATGAAAAAATTAATTACAGGTATGCTTTTAGCATCGACTTTCACTTTTACTACGCTTTTAACGGCAGATGATTCATACACCATGAATTATGACAAAAATACCACATGTTTAGTAAGACAATTTAAGGTTTATAAAGAGCCTAAATGGGTCTCAAAAGTCAATTTGAGTAATGGCAAAGAAATTTATTTTTCTAGTCCTAAATCCATGATTGAATTTTATCTTAGACCTGGAAAATGGGATGATATCGGTGTAAAGAGTGAAGAGGACTTTAAAGAGATACTCGTTACAGATTTTGCAACCATGAAACCAATAGACGCAAAAGGGGCTTTTTATGTTTATGGAAGTAATGTAATTTCACCTGCTGGGGATGATTTAGTGCCATTTGCAACCTATGATGCGGCCAAAAATTTTGCAAAAGAGCACAATGGAAAAAGAGTACTTCATCTTAATGAAATATCAGATGCACTCATAAAACTCTTAAATGGAAATATCTAAAGGACAAAAAATGTACAAACCAACACCAATCAATGAAGAGATACAGCTAGACCCCAAAAGATACATCGTAAGTGAAACGGATGAGAAGGGAAGAATTACCTTTTGCAATGATTATTTTGTAGAAATTTGTGGCTATTCTAAAGAGGAGTTGCTAGGACAACCTCACAGTATAATTCGTCATCCAGATATGCCAAAAGTCGTATTTAAACTCTTATGGCAAACTATTTCTCAGGGAAAAAACATTAATGCCGTTGTAAAGAACTTAGCTAAAGACGGAAGATACTACTGGATATTTACAGAATTTGAGTCAAGAAAAGACACAGACAGTGGGAAAATCATAGGTTATACAGCTTCAAGAAAATCTATCTCAAAACATGTTATAGCCGTCATATCTGACTTATATGCAAAACTTTTAGAGATACAAAAAAGTGCTAGTGTTGAGGAGAGTGAAAAGTATCTTATTAACTTCTTAAAATCAAAAGGCGAAGATATAGAGTTTCAAAATATTATGGAAGAGATACACAAGTTTTATTAATAACTTCATTATTATGAATAGTCTCAATTCCACATGCCAGAGTTTGGCATGTGGAAATAAAGAGCTAAAAAAATTTTGAAAAGTATATTCTTACTGCAATGTTCTTTTTAAAACTTCATTAAAATTAATAACTTCTTGATTTTCTTTGATACTTTCTTTTGTTTTATGCGCAGAAAAGCCATATCCCATTGGAGTAATATTTGCAGTATCATAAAATGCTGTTCTTGCATTTATCCACTCTCCGCTGTTCACATCTGTTACCCAGATAAGTGCTTTATCTTTCCATGTGATTTTTTCATCATCAAACCATATAGCCAGACAACCTAAGTCATCAAACATGTATGTTTTTGCATTCTCTGGATTTTTTACTTGTACCGCATTTTTTCTATCACTTACAACCATCACACATCTTGCACACATGTCTCTATCCCAGTGAACCTCTGCCATTTCAGTTTTAGATTTTTCACTACAACCCACAAACAATGAAAGAACGAGTAAAGAATAAAAAGCAGAAAGCACCATCTTAGATTTTAGCATTTTGAAACTCCGATCAAAAATTATTTTTATAACCACACACCATTTTTTATGTAAAACAGTATTGGATACGATGAAAGCAATATAACATAGAGAAAATTAAACAAGAGTGATATTTTATAGTTTTTAGAAATCTCATCCTTTGATGTTCTCAAAAAGCCCACAATGAGACCATAAAATGTACCTATAAATAAAAAAACATAAATAAAATACCCTACAAAATAGTACTCTTTTTGTAAAAAACAAAATGGACAATGATGTGTTGGAAGCTCATAAATATATGTCCCAAAAAACGATATAAGAGCTATGAGAGAAATAATGATAAATGTTGCATTACTCAGGGCAAAAATATATCTCTTTTTTAAAAAATAAGAGAGAACTATGAGTAAAAAATTAGCATAAAACAGAGTTAACAGGACAGGTGTTTGAATGCGGAATAGCGTAGAAATATAAGAACTTGAAGCACTTGAGTAGATAGCTCCACAACAATCCACTACCTTTTGAATATCTATAGCATTAAACATTACTCCCTCAAGCACTAATTCAGTGATTAAAAGAAAAAAAGCCACCATAAATATTCCAAATTTCACTCTTGTGTAGGGTTGTTCTTCATGTTTCATATCTTCATTATGCAAGACTAACCAATACGCAAAAAGATATAAATTTAAAATTTTAAGCACAATAAGATAAGTTCCATAATCCGTTGCGTTTGCAACTCCTGCGGCACACATTGCGCCTGTAAGCAGTGCAGATATTTTGTCAAGAGTAAAAATAAAAAACAAAAAGAGAGGTACTTTTATAACAAAAATATATTTTATAATGGTCGCGCTCAGGAAGCTCTGTTTTTCCAAGTTGTACTGTACTTGGCATGTGGAATTTGCATCCCAATATAAAAATATTTTAACACTATAAAAAAAGGCGATGATTGCAAAAAAAGCAAATATACCATTTAAAATAAAAAGTGTTAAAACCTCAGGAGATAAAATCATAAACGAATGATTCCATTATGAATTTCAATCTCCAAATCAACAAAATCAAGGTTAAAAAAGAGAGGGTCATGTGTAGCGATGACAATTGTTTTATTTAAAGATTTTAGCTCTTTAAGTATCTCAATAAAACTAAGAGAGAGTTTTTCATCAAGATTTGCTGTTGGCTCATCTGCTAGGATAATTTTTGGGTTATTTACATTTGCTCTAGCAATAGCAACGCGTTGTTGTTCCCCACCTGAGAGGTTTTTTACAAGAGTATCTGCTCTGTGCGAAATATGAAACATATCCATAACCTTGGAGAGTTTCTCCTCTGCATCCTTGGCATGTGGATTAAGTGGAACTAATGGCAGTAAGATGTTATCTCTAACACTAAGGTTTGGCAAAAGATTGTATTTTTGAAATATAAATCCAATGTTATCGCGTCTATAAATAGATGCAAAGTTATCGGAGAGTTTAGAAATCTTCTTACTATCAACGAGAACTTCACCGCTTGTAGGTTTACTCAGAGCGGCGATGAGAGACAAAATAGTACTTTTACCACCCCCACTCGCACCTTTTAAAACAACCAGCTCACCCTCTTTTATACTCAGGCTCACATCATCCAACGCCCTGACTTCATCTACCTTACTCAACGCATATATTTTTGTAATATTTTTTAATTCTATCATCTCAGATTTTTAAATCTACCTCTTGCATCGTTCCTACACCACCACTCTCTTTAAGAAAAATTCCACTCTCTTTGAGTAATCCTTGAGCATTTTGAGTGCTATCTCCTAATGTAAACTCTGTATTTACATTACCAAGATATATCGCACCAACATTTTTCTCTTTGAGCGTATAAAGATTCTCTACGCCCTCATCATCTTTTGTCCAGATAACCAAACTGTTGAAAATTTTATCATTCTCATCAATCCAGTTATTTTTATCAACATCATACGCAGCCAACTCTTTAAATCCATTCCCTTTTGTTGGTCCAAAAAGCTCACTTCCATTATTGATTTTTTTGTCACTATTTTTATCAAGTGCTAAAAAACCGCTTCCACTTCCTACAAATGAGAAGGTATCACTTTTACCATCGAGGTCTAAATCAAATTTATGTTTTACATCGCTTATAGTAACCGTATCTGCACCGAAATTAAGCACCAAAGGGTCAATCAAAGCATCTCCAGCTTTGAAACTGACACTCTCATGCACTTCAGAACGATTTTTCATACTCACAGCCACAGCAAAATCCATACTCCTACCATCCGCAGTTTTCACATTTCCCTGTGCTGAAAATTCCAAACTCTCTTCGTGTACTTCGTGATGCTCATAACTGTAATCAATTCCCCAACCAACTCTCTGCGGTTCCTCCGAACTGCCACCTTGAAGTTTTTTAAACATAGACATATCTATCTTTTTACCTGTCAAAACCTCCAAGGCACGAAGAATTCTCATGAGTTTTGGGTCAAGCGACATCTCATCCCCCATCTCATCCGTTAGTTTTGAAGCTTCTTTACTTTGATTGAGAGATTTGAAAGTGTCACTCAGTTCCAAGCGGTCAGCTCGCTGTCTAAGTCTCTCTGGGGCTTCGGCTTCTGTATCCCATTTTTCAAGTTTTTCTGACTCAAACACCTGACTCATCTTTTGATGCGAAGCAGATAACGATACATTCGATTGTTCTATTTTCATGACACCCTCCTACTTTTTCTTTGGATAGAATATCGACAAAAAAAGGTAACAATAAACTCATCGAATCACTTCGTCTGCTTCAAGTGTAGCGACTCTCCACGATGGGATGAGTGTTGCGGCTATGTAAATTGGAACGCTTAAAAAAAAGACTAAAAAGAGTGTTTGAAAATCAAAAATAAAAGGTAATTCAAAGGATGGTTTTAGCTCTGAATAGCCTATAAATATATCTCGTAGCAAAGGTGCTTGGAAAATATAGACAAAAGCAATTGCAACCCCTACTCCAACACTATAGGAAAAAAAGGAGATGATAAAGGATTCATAAAATTTCTCTTTTAACACATCATCCACTCTCCAACCTAGAGCTTTGAGTATCCCAACTTCTCTTTTTTCTTCGCTACTTAACCCACTGACTTTGTCATAGATGATGATAAAAAATGTAAAAAGTGAGATGATAAAAAGTGCTAAAAATACTCCACTTTTATAGTTAAAAATATTTTGATAGCTCACTTTTAAATCATTTTTAGTGATTATCAGGCTATTTGGGTACATCAATTTTAGTTTTGATGCTACAGTTGCTATCTCATTTTTATTTGCAACTTTAACAACAATGTCTGTTGCTTTTGACTCTGGTATATCAAAAATTTCTCGAACACTCTCTTTGGACATAACTATCATATCGTTGGATTCTAACTGCGTATCACCATCAAATACTCCACCAATAGCTACTTTTTTAAGGCTACCGTCACTTTTAATAAAGTTAAAATACTCTTTATAATAACTCTCATGCATACTTTTTTGCACACCAGTGCCTATTATCATCGAAACATTGTTTTCTGCTGGATTTAAGTCAAATTTATGAACAATTTTCTCAAGAGAATTTTTATACTGATTTTCATACGCATCCACTCCAACGAGCGAGAAGTTTACTTTCATATTTTCAAAATAATAATATCCCCAAACTCTAGCAACAGCGTCACTTACACCTTTTATAGCAAGTATATTGTCCACTTCTTTAACATCTATATCGTAATGTTTTTTGCCCTTTGTTTTTTGGATTGTAATCTCTGGAAGTGCTTCGAGTGTTGCGTTTAACTCATATTTTATTGAGTTTGTAATAAAAAAAACAGAAGTAAGTAAAAAGGTCAAAACTATAAAAACCACACTTACAAACAGGCTTTTATACTTTTGTCTGAGAATTGCATTGATAGCAAACTCAATCAGATAGATATTTATTTTATTTTTCATTTTTTATCTTTTATGTGTGAATGGGAGATGGCATAAGTAGCCAGAGCATGTTCTCTTAGGCTTCCATCCTCTTGATATATGCTAAACAAATCACTTAAACTTCGATGTCTCACAAAACTACTCTCACTGTTTATAGCTAAATCTGGGAGTCCGCTAAGTTGAACAAAAATTATTTTTTTCTCAGTTGAGACATCGCTCATTTTTTTTGTAGTTTCAATATATAAAAATTCCACAGCCAAAAAAGTCAAAAGCGATGCAAAAAGTAAAAAAAGAAATGTGCTTTTTTTATTCATCTAATTTAAAAACATCCGCGGGTGTAATCTCTTTAAACGAAACTATTTTTTTCCCTTGATGATCCATATAAAAAGTTTTGGCATCACTCTCTTTTTCAAATGGAATCAGCTCCACACCCATTGGACCATAAGCATCACTCCCCAAAACAAAATAAGCTTTTTTTGCATCTATCGCTTTTTGAGAGTAGTAATCCGTCACTAAGATTTCTTCCCCAGCTTGTTTTTCTTTAAAATAGTGCTTCATCAAATCTTTCACACCATCAAAGGAGAGATGACTTTTTTCATAAAAAATCTGTGCTACCCATTTTGGATATTTATAAACAAACATTCCACATACTGGGCATTTTTCATCTTTGTTTACAACTATATTTTTTTCACTTTCCACATGCCAAGATACTCTTTTTACTTCCCACAAATACAAAGAAAGAGCTTCAAAATGTTGCTCACTTAAAGGTTTGCATAAATTATCATTTTTGATAGCATTGTTCATCTCACTTAAAGAGAGATACTTTTTCAAATCTATATCCTGATTACACATTTTTTGATATATTTTTTCGCCAACTGCATAAATCTTTTTCTCTTTTACACTTTCACTTGGCTCTTCACTTGCAACTGCAATTATAGAAGATAAAAGTATTACACTTAAAAAGGTTACCACTTTTTTTATAAACATTATGAGCACCTTAAAATAAATAGCTTCAATATTAGCAAAATTTTATTACATTAGTATTAAACAGTAACTATTCTACATCCTGACTAGGTGCGCCAAAATAGTATCCTTGTGAGTAATCAACCCCAAGCTCAGTTATTTTATCATACACATTTTTCGAATGAACAAACTCGGCTATTGTTTTTATATTCATCTTTTTAGCAAATTCCACTATTGTTTGTGTAATCATTTGAGAGTTTTTATCTGTATCAATATTTTTAATCATTGAGCCATCTATTTTAATATAATCCACTTTGAGCTTCATAAGATATTCAAAGTTTGAGTAACCTGTTCCAAAGTCATCTATAGATATTTTAGCCCCATAACTTTTTACACTGTTTATAAACTCCAAAACTTGGTCAAAATTTTCTATGCCCTCTGATTCTATAATTTCAAAAACTATATTTTTGCTAATAGGGCTAGTTTTTAGTTTTTCAATAATAAATTTATAGATATCTTTATTTGAAATATCATCCACGGAGAGATTTATAGATACACTGTACGGCAAATACTTAAATCGCTCAAATGTTTTTTCTATCATTATCATGGTAAGTTGATGATAGAGTTTGTTTTTTTTAGCAAGTTCCAAGAAATGTATCGGTGCTATAAGCGTACCATCTGCATCAACCATTCTCATTAAAGATTCATACTTCACAATTTTTTTTGTTTTAGTATCTAAAATCGGTTGATACACTGGTACTATTTTGTTCTCTTCTATTGCAGATTTGAGTCGTTTTGTCCACTCGAGATTTTTTTCATACTCTTTTGCCATGGTCATAGAATCATCGTAAATTAAAAAATCTTTTTTTGCTTTTTTTGCAAGTTTTAACGCAGTATCAGCATTGACTAGCAACATATCAGAACCATAAGAAATACCCATAGTAGCACTCAAACTTACTTCACTTTTATCATTTATTTTAAATCTTTTTTTAGAAATTTTTTCACTTATCATAGATGCAAGAATTCTAAACTCATCAATATCTTTTGAAGTACTACACAAATGAGCAAATTCATCCGAATGGAGTCGATAAAGAGTAGCTTCTTTTAACATATTTTCTGACAAAAATTGAGCAAACTCTTTTAAAACTATATCACCCGCTTCATCTCCATATAAATCATTTATCTCTTGAAATGAGTCTATATTTATAATGATTAAAAATGAGTTTACTCCCTTTTCTAAATTCTCTGTTAATCTTCTTCTGTTGTCTAAACCTGTTAAACTGTCGTTATAAAATTGATTTTCAATAGAATCTAGCATACCATTAAATATATTTTTGATTGAGTCAAGCTCTTCAATATCATCATCAACTAACACTCTTTTTGTCATATCATGTGAACTAGTTATATTTTTTATAACATTTGAAAAGTTTTTTATAGGTTGTATCAAATACTTGTTTAATTCAAAAAAGATAGCAAAAAAGATAACACCCGAAAAAACTACAAGGAAAATCATAAAAAAGTTTATCAGCTCAGAGAGAGAAACTTTTAAATCTTCAACTGGATAGGAAACATCAATAACACCTAAAACACTCCCAGATTTTGCATTTATATGGCATTTTAAACACTCATTATTGGCTACAACTGGGTAAAAATATTCTATGTAATTGAGTTGTGAAATATTTAAAAGCTCTTCTCCTGCCATCGCTCTTTTTATATCACTATTTGTTTCTCGTTTTTGCTTATCTATTTCTATTTCGCCAAATCTACTAGCAACAACTTCACTCCTGTAAACATGTACTTTCATGTTTGCATCTACTCTGTTTAATCTATCTATGACTTCATGGACATCTTCTCTATTCCATCCTTTTTGCATTGCAGAGAAGAGAGCTTCAAAAATTAACTTACTTGTTTTTTTTGCATCCACATGTGCTAGTTTAAATATGGCATCTTTTTTCATGTATTCACCATATACAAATGCTGAGAAGAGCGTGATAAAGAGCGTAGTTAATATGATTTTTGCAGTGATTTTTGCGTAGGAAGTTTTATTACTCAAGAAACTCTCTTATTTAAAAATATTATAATGGAGATTATATCATTAAAGAGAGTGATTGTCGTTTAATTGTGAGTTAAAAATCAAAATGGTTTCATTTATTTAATGCAAAACTATACAATAGTTTGATAAAACAACAACGAGTAACTTTTTAATTATTCTCATAAAGAGTTACTCGATTTCTACCATTTTCTTTTGAAAGATAGAGTGCTTTATCGGCGTTGTTATACAAATCAATACTATTTGTTAGCTCATCAACTTTTATAGTGCTGATACCAATTGAGACAGTAACTTTATTAAATGTAGCATTATATGCATGTGTAATATTTAAATTTTCTATATCTTCGCAAAGTTTTTGTGCCATCTCATAACCATCATCATACTTTTCATGTTCCATTATAACTACAAACTCTTCACCACCGACTCGGTAACAGTAATCATTCGCGCGTTGAAATACATTTTTCATAGAATTAGCAATACTTTTTAAAACTTCATCACCTTCTGAATGACCATATTTATCATTAAAATTTTTAAAATTATCTGCATCAATCATAATAAAAGTAACATATAAATTATTTCTCAAAGCACGCTTAATTTGTACATAGGAATTCTCTATATAAAACTTTCTGTTGTACAAAGATGTCAGTCCATCCGTAATTGAAATTTCATGTAATTTTTCATAGGCGAGATTAAGTTTATTTTCTGTTTTTTTGATATATCTAGCATAATATACAATGAGTAAAAATATTAATAAAAAAACAATTACAGTAATTTTGCCAATTAATTGAACTAGATAGGTATGTTCATCACTCGTATCAATGAGTACATAAAGTTTGCCCACTTCTGTGCCATTCATATCCAAATAGGGTCTATTATTTATATGATACTCCTTGCCATGATTGACTATGTGTGTATCGTTAAAGTTCTCATTTGTATTTAATATTTTTTGTAGTTCTATATCAATATCGTTTAGAGTTGAATCAATAATAAAAAAATTATCCATTGCTTTATAGTATCTATTTCTTTGTGATTTAGACTTCCAAATTTCAAAATCTTTCATAGTAATTAACTCTTTTTTTATTGTAAAAATAATATCAGCACTCAGTATTTTGCTGAGTTCTGGAGTTAATGAATCAATTTCTCTGCCAAATTCAAGATAACCAATCAACTCTCCATCAACAATCCATGGAACTACTACTCTTAATGTAAGATTATGATATATGCCAAATTCAACACCACTACTCATTTTAAGTTCTTCTGCCGCGCTACTCAGTGTTTTTCTCTTGATAATATCAGAGTGAATATAGCGATCATGCACTCTCAAAAAATTTGTTTTATCAACATTGTGTATATAAAAGTGAGTAATGTTATAGTGAGATTTATATTCAGAAAAAGATTGATACAAGTATGCATAAAGATTATCTCTTTTTCCATCTTTATAGAGTGCAATCATTTTAGGATCTTTTTTAATTATATCTAGTAAGCCATACATTAAATCTATATCTTTTTTTGTTATTTGATTCAAAGCTAAAGAGACTGTTTCAAAAGCTTCTTTAGCTTTTTTATCTATATTTTGTTTTTGTAGCATATAAAGAGAATAGATTGAAATCGATGCAATTAAAAATAATCCAAGGAACAAAGGAGCTATAATTTTTAAAACTATTTTAAATCTATCCATTTTATATCCTTTCAAATCTAACACAATGAATTATAGCTAATTTAAAATATTATGACAAAAATCGTCTCTTTAAGCGACTCTGAGTAACATAAGCCTTCTAATAAAAAGGACAAGTAAAGAGAATGCTAAAATCTTAAAATCTAGCTCACTCGCCATGTGGATATTTGCGAAGGTATCACTTTGTGTTGCTTCCATTCCAAGACCTTGCATTACAAGAATTTTAGGTGCATAGACAGCACTAAACATAAGAGAAGAGAACAAAACACTTGCAGCAGAACCAAAAGCGATGGCATCTCTTTGACCCATTTTATACCATGCAGCTTCGTACAAACCAACTGCAACGGCTACAATATAAAGCCAATAACTAAATTTGTGAAACACTGCACCCATTATAATTCCAGAGTTGTATTTGTTAAGAGTTACATCTACTAAAATTCTATCCGAGTGAAAAATGGTAGGTGCAACAACCGCACCTAAAACTATAACTGCTCCAAATGTGGCCGCAATAAGAATAAGATAACTAAAATCTGCATATATTTTTTTATTCAATTTTATAGCCTTATGGTAAAACCTCTATCAAAATCACTTAAATCTTTATAGAAATCTAAATTTTTATACTCTTTACTTTTTAAATAATCCCTTATTCTATCTTGTTGGTCATAACCTATCTCACATGTAAATGAGTTAATTTTTCGCTTTAATACCTCATTAAGAAGCTCTTTGATTATCTCATCTCCAACAACTCCACCAAAGAGTGCATTCTGAGGTTCATACGATAAATTTGACTCCAACTCTGCGTCTTCTGCTATGTAAGGCGGGTTTGAAATCAGATAATCCACATGCTCGGTTATAGGTTCTAAAAGTGAACCTAGTCGCAATTCTATTCTCTCTTCAAGTCCAAATTTAGCGATGTTTATTTTAGCAATGGCAAGTGCATCCTCTGAAATATCTACTGCTATAAACTTGGCATGTGGAAAGTGTTTTGCCAACATAATAGAGATAATTCCGCTTCCAACTCCAACTTCAACAAAAGTAATCTCGGCATGTAAATTTGAAACATTTTTTATCACTTCATCTATAAAAAGTTCCGTCTCAGGGCGTGGAATCAATGCACCTTTGGCGATGTAAAACTCTTCACTATAAAAACTCACTCTATTTGTAATGTACTCAAATGGCTCATTTTGAGCGCGTCGCTCTGCCCACGCATAAAGTTTCTGGGCATCTTTTACTTGCGTGTTTTGGTTTGTAATAATCCAAAGTTCATCACACTCTAAATGCGCCATCAAAAGAAGATAAGCCTCTCTTGATGCGCGTGGAATAATTGGACTAAGTTGTGCGGTTATCTCTTTTAAAACATCTTTTACTAAATGTTGGCTTGGCATGTGGAACCTAATGAACTTTTGTCACTCTCGCCTATGGCAACACCCAAAGCTTTTAAACGCTCAATAACTGGGGGATGCGTATAATGAAAAAATATATAAAGTGGATGAGAGAGTGGGAAACTTTTATTTTCACTCACAAGTTTTTGAAGTGCATTTGCAAGTTCAATTCCCCCAGCAGCACCGCCAAGTTCACTTGCTGTTTTATCTGCTGCATACTCATTATGACGGCTCACAACTCCCATGATTGGCATCATAATAAAACCTAAAACTGGCATACAAAGTAACAAAAGTATCATCGTCATAGAAGGCGATTGGCTCACACCCATTTCCAAATAAAGAGATTCAGGGAGGTTACCAAAAATTGCAAACATTACAAAAAGCATTCCTCCAACTAAAGCTATATTTTTATAAATATCGCCATGTGCAAAATGCCCCAACTCATGTCCTAAAACCGCCAACAACTCTTTTGTTGTAAGTTTTTCTATAAGCGTATCAAAAAGAACAACTCTTTTACTCTTTCCCAAACCGCCGAAATACGCGTTGAGTCTTGCATCTCTTTTACTTGCATCACTGATAAAAACTCCCGAACTTACAAAGCCCGTTCTATCCATAAGCGTTTTAATTTCGTTATTTAACTCTGCATTGTCAAGCGGAGTAAGTTTGTCAAAAAATAGGGCTCTAAATGTTGGAAAAAGCATATTGATAAGAACAACAATCACAAAAATAAAAACAAAACTCCAAAGCCACCAGTAAGTAAAATTTGTGATAATCTCATAAATACCAAACACCACCAAAGAACCAATCAAAAGTGTCATCACAAATGCGATAAGCGTGTCTTTGATGTATTGCGCCATTGTTGATTTGTTAAATCCAAATTTTTCATCCAAAACAAACTTCTCATAATAAGAAAAGGGGAGAGAAATGAAAGAGTTTATAACTACAAAACTCATAACAATGGCAATATTGAGTAACGCTTCACTTTCAAAAAAGATGTTTTTTGACAAAAAAGATATCCCAAAACCAAGCCAAGATATAAACAACAAATAGTCCACAAAGGAACTAAGAATCGACATCTTCTCTTTAGCAACACTATAATTACCAGCTTGTAAAAATTCAGAAGCACCTAGCAAAACGGGTGACTTTCTTTTAGCTTGGTTTACGAAACCTATCTGCATTACGCTTGTGTAGATTGTGATTAAAACATACAAAGAGTATATGGCTACAATTGTCATTAACATTCAAAGACCTTCAAAAAAATTTTGTTATTTTAGCATGATTTGTTTGCACAAACTATCTCATTGGCACGGTTTTTATAGGGTCTTGTATTTTTATCGTATCATCTTTGTTTTCATAAAAGCTATACGCAACCATATACATAACTCCCATCAAAAGACCAACAAAAATAACAATCCAAACGACCTTCTTTTTTTCACCTTTTAAAGTGTTGTAATCACTTATATCTTCCAATCTTGGTTCACTCATAATAAACTCCTTCTCTTTTATTGACATAGAGTAACAAAATCTTTATCCTAAAATAGTACTCTATCAAGATTAACAATGTGATTTAAGTATTTTTTTTAAATAGCTTTTTCGTCACAACAGCACAAAAAAAAATAAGCGAAGAGGATAAACAAGCCGTTGCAGAGTGGCTTTATGATAAATATGAGAATGTAAAATTTTAATACTTTTTATTTCCACATGCCGAGATGTTGGCATGTGCAAAGTGTGGCATGTGGATTATTCTAAAATATAATCAACAACTTTAGTTTCAGTTGTCACTTCTTTTATAAGTTCAAGAACACTAAGATGTGCATCATGCACTGCGTAAGCTCTTAAATCAGTTCTATCTTCAAAAGTGCTGTAGAGAGATAAATCAAAGGCTCTCTCAGATTCATTAAAATTTATGCCAACTTCCATAGATTTTAAAAATGGGATTTGCGTTTCAAGCTTCATCAACTTGTGCTGAACTTTTGCTATATTTAAAGCCTTGTTTTCATCTTTAAACTTAAACATTACTATATGAACTACCATCTTATCCACCTTAAAAAATATAGCGGAATTCTATCTTTTACTATCTAATTTAGAGATAAAAAAATAAATATAAAACAGAAAAAACTTTTTTAGCGTTGCTTCAACTCGAAAGCAAATCTCTCAAAGAAACCTGTGGATTTTTCCCCTCAAGCAAAGCATACACTTCTCTTGCGATAGGCAAATACAAATCTTTTTGCTTTGCTATCTCATGGAGTGCATACGCTGTTCCTATGCCCTCTGCGACTTCACCTAGTTCTTTTATGATTGTATCTTGAGATTTTCCACATGCCAAGCCAAGTCCTACACGAAAATTTCTACTCATGGAAGAGGATGCAGTCAAAAACAAATCCCCTGCTCCGCTGAGTCCAAGAAATGTTTCATCTTTTGCACCATACACTTTGCCAAATCTTTGCATCTCAACCAAACCACGAGAGATGAGTGCTGCTGCTGCATTTTTACCTAAAGCGAGACCTTCACAAACTCCAGCTGCTATGGCTATAACATTTTTATATGCCCCCGTAATCTCCGCACCGACAACATCCGTAGAAGTATAAGTTTTTATAAAATCAGGAAAAAAAGAGGCAAACTCTTTACTTAAAATTTCGTTATAAGAGCTAACTACAACCGCAGTTGGAAGAGACTGCATCACTTCAACGGCGAAAGATGGACCAGATAAAAATGCTGTGTTGGCATGTGGAATATGCTTTTCATAGATTTCATTTAAAAACTTTCCGCTTGAAGCTTCTATGCCTTTAGATGCAACTAAAATTTTTTGATTTGTAAAAATAAAATTCTCTTCAAGCCATGACGCTATTTGCTGTGCGGGTATGGCTATGACAAGATACTCACACTTTAAAATCTCTTCTATGGATATAAAATTCTCAATATCTCTTTTAGTTCTTGAACTTATAAATACTTCATTTTTTTTCGAGAGCGCATATGCTAAGGCTAAGCCCCACTTACCTGCTCCAATTACACCAATTGACATCGTATCTGCTCCCTATTAGTTTTTCAAAATCACCAATACAAGTTTCGTATCCTACAATAACGAACATATCACCTTCTTGTATTATATGATGTTTAATTTTTGAGGAATATATAAATTCACTCTTCATATCTTCATGCACCATTGAAAGAGGTATAACACCATATTTATGGTTCCAATCCAATTCTGCAATTCCTCTGCCTATGTATTCATTGTTAGCATTTATCTTAACTTGAGTAATTTTTAACTCACCGCTTTCAAATAAGATTTTGTGAAAAACTTCTTTGACAATAGGCTTTTCCATCATCTCTGAAATCATCTCCGCAGTAGTTTGAACAAGTGGAATTACTTTGTTTGCTCCAGCCATTTGAAGTTTATTTGCCGTCTCTTTATTATTTGATAAAGCTATGATATGCAAATTACTAAACAGAGATCTAAGAGAAATTGTTAAAAATATATTTTCCGCACTATCTTCCAATACACAAAAAGCTATAGAATTATCAAAATCAAAGTTTTCATTTATACCTTCCCAATTGTCACTTAAATCAAAACTTTTTATTTCAAAGTTAGATTTGTTTTTTAAAATATCTTGCTCACTATTTAAACTATAAATATATACATTGCCATACTTGTCTGTAATATTTTTTGCTATCTCTAAAGCATAATCGTTATATCCAAAAATGAGAGCGACTTTATTTTTCATGTTTTATCTTTTTATGTAAATATTTTTCAAACTCTTTAATGAAGATAGACTTTCCTATAATGAGCAGATAATCTCCGCTCTCAAGTGTAGTACCATCGATTGGATTAAAGAAAAATCTTTTTTTATCTTTTTTATATATGCCAAGTAAAATAATTCTAAATTTAGCATTATTCAATTCATTCACATAGATAATTTTTTGACTCATTCTATCATCCACTAAAATCTCTTCAACATTGACACCATAATAATCATTGCGAAGAGCATGAATAACCTCAAAAGCAACAGGTCTTCCTATAAGTTCTTTAGAAATCATACCCACTAAACCTTTTGGATATAAAATCTCATTGACACCCGCAAAAGTAAGTTTCTTTCGATTTGAATCATCCATGAGAAGTGATACTATATTTACATCCTTGTTAATAGAGCGAACTGTGAGAGTTGTATATACATTTTCAACATCGCTCTCTCTTAAACAAAGTACAGCTTTAACTTGTGTGTTTAAATCAATACCAATTATTTTGTAACTTTGCACATCACCTGGGTCGTAGTTGAGTGCAACAAGTCCATCTCTTTTTGCATTCGCAACTCTATGTACATCTTCATCTAAAACAATAATATTTGTCATATCATCTTTTAACTTCCGTGCAACTTCTTGTGCAACATTTTCATAACCGCAGATAAGATAAAACCGTTTTAATTTTCTTATATCTTCAATTGTTTTTATCTCTCGAATATCATCAAGTTTTTCAGTGAGTGCTGAAACAACGATAGAAGTCGTAAAAGCTATAAGTGAAATTCCAGCAAATATAACACCCATTGCCACGACGCGACCCTCAGTAGTGATTGGTGTAATATCGCCATATCCTACAGTTGCAATTGTAACAATAGACCAATAAACTGCATCAAAAAGTGTATTTACTTTTGAAGCAGGATTATTTGCTTCCATAACATAAATAAGAATAGATGATACGGAAATAACTATTGAAGCGTACATAAATAAAATTAAAAATTCAAATTTTTTTGTGTATAAAATAGAAGCAAATATTTGGAAACTCGTGGCATATCTAAAGAGCTTAAATATTCTAAAAAGAACAAAGAGACGAAGTAACCTCAACTCATGGAAGAAAGGTAAAATTGCAAGTAAATCAATGATGGCTTTAAAAGAAAATATAAAACTAAGCTTTGCTTTGACTACTTTTATAATCGCTCTTGAGAGAGAAAACTCTCGTCCAAGCATAGCATTATGCTCACTTTTACTAATAATAATCTCACAAACACTACTACTTATCCAAAATCTTAATATATACTCAATTAAAAAAATGATTGAAATCACATAACTATTAAAAAATTTAATCTCTGGAGGAACTTCATGTTTTACTTCAGCAATCAAGATAGCTACACTTATAAAAATAAGAGCTATCATGAAGATGTCAAAATATTGTTTATAATGATTTTTATTATTTTCTAAAATATCATAAGTTAATCTTTTTCTATGCTGATAGACATCCGATGTATTTATAAAATAAGCTATATCAACTATAAAACGGGAAAAAAAGTTCATCTAACCAAGCTTAGCTTTAAGTAACTCATTTACAGTTTGCGGATTCGCACTTCCCTTACTCTCTTTCATCACTTGCCCGACAAAAAAGCCAAAAAGTTTATCTTTTCCACTTTTGTACTCTTCGTATTTATCTTGATTTGCAGCGATTACAGCGTCACAAATAGCTTCTATTGCACCTGTGTCACTTACTTGTTTAAGTCCTAGTTTATCAATTGCACTATCCACATCCGATTCATTTTCCATCAGAAAATCAAGCACATCTTTTGCAGCTTTTCCGCTGATTGTACCATCTTCTATTCTTTTTACTAAAAAGCCAAGTTTCTCTGCATTTACTGGCGAATTTGTGATATTCATCTCGCCTTTGAGACGCCCTTGAAGTTCAGTTGTAAGCCATGTTAAAGCATTTTTAGCACTGATTCCACATGCCATCATCGCTTCAAAAAAGTGTGCCATCTCTACCGAAGAGGTAAGAACACTCGCACTGTACTCATTCATCTCATATTCGCTTACAAATCGAGCCATTTTTTGGTCTGGAAGTTCTGGGATAACGCTATATTTTTCTAGCATCTCATCTGTTACAACAGCTTTGAGCAAGTCAGGTTCAGGAAAATAACGATAATCCGCCGCTTCCTCTTTTCCACGCATAGAACGCGTCTCTTGCTTCGTCTGGTCAAACAAACGCGTCTCTTGGCAAATCTCTTTGTCATAAACACCATCTTCCCAAGCTTCAGTCTGACGCGCTACTTCAAGCTCGATAGCTTTTTGGATAAATTTAAAACTGTTGATGTTTTTTATCTCCACACGCGTATAAAGTTTTTCATCCCCTTTTGGACGAATAGAAACATTCACATCCACACGAAATGAACCCTCTTGCATATTTGCATCGCCAATGTCGAGGTAACGAATAATAGAGTGAAGTTTTTTAAGGTAAAGAATGACCTCTTCACTATTTCGCATATCAGGTTCAGAAACTATTTCCAAAAGCGGAGTTCCAGCACGGTTTAAATCCACTTTAGAAATATCGCCCTCATGTATATTTTTACCCGCATCCGCTTCAATATGCGCACGATTTATACGGATAGTTTTGTGACTTGCATCTTCAAAATCAATACGAAGTTTTCCATGCTCAACGACTGGAGTATAAAGCTGAGTGATTTGAAATGCCGATGGGCTATCAGGATAAAAGTAAGACTTTCTGTCAAAGTAAGATGTTCTGTTAATCGTCGCATCAATCGCCGTTCCAAGCATGATAGACTTATGTAAAACCTCTCTGTTTAAAACAGGCAAAGCCCCTGGAAGAGCTAAACAAGTTGGACAAGTATTTGTATTTTGTTTGTGATTAAAACTCGTAGCACACGAGCAAAAAAGTTTAGTTTTTGTGTTAAGTTGCACATGGACTTCAAGCCCTATAACTGTTTCAAACATATCGTTCCTTAAATTGTAAAAAATTAGGTTTTATGTTATCTAAATTATCTTTTAAATCTGATAAAGTGGCTTGGCATGTGGAAAATTATTTCGTATGTTTAGCGTAGATTTTTTCCAAAAGTTTTGTCTGTTTTTGTGCTTCTGCTAATCGCTTTTTATTTGTAGAAAAAGCATCAAGCGCCAAAACAAGAAAGAGTGAGAGAATGATGTAAATGATTGTGATAAAGAAAGCGATGGCAAAGCCAAGAGGGAAAAAGATTTTAAAAGTAATAAGAGCACCAAAAAAGACAATCGCCCATGATGCTCCGTGCAAAAAGTCTATAATTCTTTCGAATATATCTTTTTGCATAAGGAACTACTAGTGCTCGTCAACAGCGATTGCGCCACCAAGGTAAACATAAGTAAGCATCATAAAAATGAAAGCTTGTAAGAATGCCATAAAAGTAAGTAATGCAAAAGGAACCATTGGTAAAATCCAAGGAGCTAGCATCAAAATTACCATCAAGAACATATCATCACCTTTAACATTTCCAAAAAGACGGAAACTAAGTGATACTAAACGAGAGAAGTGAGAAACGATTTCAATCGGGAACATTAACCAGTATAACCACCAAACAGGCCCTAAAAAGTGTTTGAAATACTTTACAACACCTTGACGACGGATACCTTCAAAGTTATAGTAAACAAATACAACCAAAGCCAAAGTAAGTGGCATCTCTAAAAATGCAGTTGGTGCTTCAAAACCTGGAAGAACACCAAGTAAGTTCGCAATACCAACAAAAAGACCAATTGTAGCTACAAGTGGAAGATAACGACGCGCTGCCTCTTGACCCATAACATCCGTTCCCATTTTAAGAACGCCTGAAATGTATGCTTCCATAACATTTTGAGTTCCCTTTGGAACAAGCTGAAGATTTGACATCGCCATTTTAACAAGCATCAATGCGATACCAGCAGATATTAGCATGTGCGCTATGTACATAACCATTTTATATAACTCTGGATTTCCATGATGAGACAATCCAAAAACTGCACTTATAAAAGTAAATAACTCAGGCATTAAAGCACTCCCTAGTCTTAAAAAATTACGTGATTATAGTCAAAGCTTCATTAAACTTTTATAATAAACATAAAAAATTTACAAATTATTTTAACTTTACATCTTTTGCCGTGAAGTTTTTGTTAGCAATACTTTCCAAAAACACAGTCGCATAAGAACCTTTTGGAAGTTCAAAACTAATATTCATAAGCCCAAAGTTTTTGTTGTACTTCATAACTACGGCATGTGGATAGATGATAGCTTCTCGTCTTTGCCCTTTTTCATACAAAAATTCATCATCATATTTCTCTTCAATTTCCCTTGCAGCATCTCTTGCACGATAAACATCGCGACCGCATAACAAGCCAGTTGGAACGACTTTTTTACTCTCAAAATCTTTAAGAGGTATATTTTTTGGTGTAAAAAGTTTCCCCTCGCTTGAGAGATAAATATCGCCTTCAAGCAACATAAAATTACCTTCATTTTTTTCACGGCTCAAAAGCACTCTCTCTTTAAGCCACTCGTTAAAATGCACACTTTGATAAATCGAGATTAAAAAAGATTTAAGTTTTGCATCTTTTACATACAAATCACCCGCTATCATCTCTTTTGCCTGTTCAATCGAATCATTATCCCGTCCAAATCTCTGATACCCAAAATAGTTAGGAATCCCTGATTTTTCAGCTTTTTTCGCCAACTTTTCAATCTGTCCAGCTTTAATATCATCAATGTCAAAAAGGTTTATGCTAAATTTGTTTCCAGCCAAATCACCCATTCTTATGTTGTGCGTATGTCGCACAGATTTGAGTATTTTTATCTGCGGATGTTTGAATTTTTTAAAGTTGTTTTCATACTTTGCTTCTACAGAAATATACTGTGTTGTCGTTGCATGTTTATCTTTAAGTCCAGCGTAGCCTATCTTCTCCGCAGGTATATTTAAAAACTCTGCAAAAATTGCTATCATATCCCAAGTGGTGAGTTCTACTTTTTTTACATGCAAAACTAAAAAATTTCCATTGCCACGAAACTCAGCATGTGGAATTTCATCCACGATAAAATCTTTTTGTGTCTGCACAAAATCAAAATGGATTGGTTTGTTATCTTGTAAATATTCTCTTGATTTCATATTCTCTCTTTATAATTGTAAGAGTTTTAATTCTCTTGACGCGATAGCTATATCTTTTTGTATAGCCTTTTTTAACTCTGCTAATGTCTCGAATTTTTCATTGCCTCGTATGTAAGAAACAAAACTTATACTTGCCTTCTCTTTGCAAAAAACCTCGCCATCGAGTATATGACTCTCAATCGCAAATGAGCCATCCGTGGTTACTCTATGACCGACAAAAGAGACGGATGGGTGATAATGTTCCTCATCATCAATGCGAGTAAGCGTGGCATACACACCCTCTTTTGGCGTTAAATATCCACATGCCGTGATGTTGATAGTCGCCACCAACTCTTTTTTACCGATGCCTTGCCCTGAAATATGCTCACCTCGAATGGTATAATTATGCCCTAAAAATGCGTTTGCACCCTTGATATCGCCTATCTGAAGTTTGGCTCTGATTTTGTGTGAATGCACAGAATCGCCCTCATGCGTCACCTCATCAATGACCACAACCTCGCCATCAAAAAGTGTTTTCAACTCGTGAAACGAGTATTTTCTATTTTTTCCAAAATGAAAATCATACCCGACAACAATTTTTTGAAGTTTAGGAAATCTCTCTTTTAAAAGTGTGATAAACTCTTCTCCACTCAAATGACGGATAGCATCCAAATCTATATACATGAGAGGATAATGTGAAAACTTTTCTCTCTCATTTTTAGGCGTTAAATTCGCATACCCCGTCTCAATAACGACTATCGTTCCATTTGCACCCAAAGCATTAAAAAGATGCTGATGCCCGATATGCATCCCATCAAACCCGCCAATTGCGATTGCAGTACTCTCATTTTTCAAATAACTTTTTCCTTTGAATGTGTACTTTTTATATCTTCTATCATCAGGATAACTACACTCAAAAGCTCACCTAAGTTTTTGTCACACAAATCATAAATCACTTCTGCATTAATGTCAAAATAGTGATGCGACAACACATCCCTAATTCCTTTTACACCTTTCCAATCTATACTTTCATAATTAATCAAAAAATTCTTTTGAGTCAGTTTATCAATATTTTTAAATCCTTCGCCTATGGCTACCAGCCTCATTGCAATAGAGTCTAGTTTTTCTAAATTATCTTCGTTATCCATAAAATCATCAGAACTATTTATATGTTTAAATCTTTTTAAAATAAGTTCTAATGAATATTTTATATCCTCAAGTGTAGAAAGTACCATTAAATTACTATCAGACATAAACAATATCCCTATTTATCATCTCAAGTAAAAATGGTTTCATATGTTTATGTTTTGCTAAGACATCTACTTTTTTATGCAAATCATTTTCTATTTTTTCTTTTAAGCCAACTAGCATAAATAAATTTGGTTTCATATTTACAAATATATCTATATCACTCTCTTCATTCGCTTCATCTCTCGCAAATGAGCCGAAAAGCCCTATCTGTTCAACTTGAAACTTCTCTTTGAACTCATCTTTATGTGTTTGTAAATAATTTATAATAGTGTTTTTTTTAATAATACTTTCCATATTTCAAACTCCTAAATTTCAAAGTAAAGCAAATTATAGCTAAAATCTACTTTTCATAACTGTGGCAATATTCTAAAACACCCTATTCCAATGTTCATTTTATAAAGAAGCACTCACAGTATATCGCCACTTGTGATGAACGATATCCACAGAAAAGCCATGCGCTTCAAGTATCTTTTTCAGTACTTTTGGTTCATAAAAGTGCGCTGGTTCTCCGAAGAGTTTTTCCATCAGACAGATGCTTTTTCCTAAAAATGTACTCACATCAAAATCGTAGATAAAAAGTTTTCCGTTTTTCCTCAAAACCCGTACAACTTCTTCAAGTGCTATCTTTGGGTCGCGAAAATGGTGCAGTGATTCTCCCATAAGAATGGCATCAAAACTCTCATCCAAAAATGGAAGTGCCTCTGCAGTTGCAATATATGTTTCTAAGTATGGCGGAGCATATTCTAGCATTCCCTCTGCTGGGTCTATGGCTACATATTTCAGCGCACTGTTGCATCTGTGGGCAAACTCACTCATCACTCCCGTTCCAGCTCCGATATCCAAAATAGACTCTTGCTCACAAAAGGGTTTTAAAAATTTGCAGAGGTCTTCTAAAACTTCTTTGGGATAGATAACAGAACCGAAATGTTTAAAGACAAATCCAAGAGAGTTAAAAGGTATCATAAAAGAGCTCTATGTTCATACGCATAACAATACTCCAAATTTCCCTCTTTCCCCGTGAGTTTTGAAGGCGATTTCAAAACCAATCTCCACCCTTTGAGTTTACACGCATCCTCAAATCTAAGCATCGCTTGAAGTATCGCTTTGTTGTCCAAAACCACTCCGTTGTTGTCTCTTTTGGCATCTTTTCCCACTTCAAACTGAGGTTTAAAAAGTAAAATAATCTTTCCACATGCCAACCTTTCTATGTCGTCTAAAATATATAACAAAGAGATAAAAGAGACATCGCTCACAACCAACTCAAACTTTTTGTCACTCTCAAATTTTCTTATGTCACAACTCTCAAAAGAGCGAACTCTACTGTCACTTCTTAGACTTTCATGCAGTTGTTCTTTGCCAACATCCACCGCACTCACTTCGCACACACCGCGTTCTAAAAGTACTTGCGTAAATCCGCCTGTAGATGCACCGATATCTAGGGCGATTTTGCCACTTACATCAAGATTTAATTCATCCAAAAAAGAGCTGAGTTTAAAAGCCGCGCGAGAAACATACTCTTTGTGTTCACGCACTTTGACAACATCTTCTTCATCTAGTTTATACGAACTTTTTATAATCGTCTTGCCATTCACGCTCACAAAACCATCATTTATAAGGGTTTGTGCCTTTGTTCTACTTCCTGATAGGTTTTTTTCAACCAAATAGTTATCTAATCTACTCACTTATTTTCTCTCTCATCTCTTCTTCTGTTAAACAAACCACGCCCAAATCCATCGCTTTTTCGTATTTGCTTCCAGCGTCTTCGCCGTAAATCACAAAGTCGGTTTTTTTAGAAACCGAACCTGAAACCTTTGCACCCAAACTCTCTAACATCTCTTTTATCTCGTCTCTTGATTTGCTCATACTCCCCGTGAGAACAACCGTTTTAGCTTTAAAAGGATTCTCTTTTGCTTCTTCTTTTTGCAGTGGCTCTTTTGGCTCTAAAATCTCTTGAAGTTTGAGAATAGTCTCACGGTTCACGCGTACAAACTCCAAAACAGACTCCGCCATCTCTTCACCAATGCCATCAATCGCGATAATGTGCTCTTTTGTAGCATCCAAAAAACCGCTTCCAAAACTCTCACTCAGAGCCTTCGATGCCACCTCACCCACATGCTCAATCCCTAGAGAATTTATAAATCTCCAGTAATCACACCCTTTTGCGTTTTGCAAAGAGTTGAGAAGATTTTGAGATTTTTTCTCTTTAAAACCCTCTAACGCCAAAAGTTTTTCTAAAGTTAAATCAAACAAATCTGCCACACTTTTTACAAGCCCTGAGTGATAAAGTGCTTCGACTATTTTGTTCCCTAAGCCGTCGATATTTAAGCAAGGTTTTGAGGCAAAATAGATGATGGAGTTTACAACTCTCGCATCGCATTTGAGGTTCTGACACTTCAAAAGCACACCCTCATCAAGCAATTCACTTGCACAAACTGGGCATGTGGAAGGTCGCTCAAATTTCACTTCGCTACCATCTCGCTCATGCGTCAAAACTTTGATGATTTTAGGAATCACATCGCCACTTCTAAGGATGATAACCTTGTCATTTAGACGAATATCTTTTCTATCAATCTCATCAAAATTAT
The DNA here is from genome assembly GCA_041662265.1 of Sulfurimonas sp. GTDB lineage: Bacteria > Campylobacterota > Campylobacteria > Campylobacterales > Sulfurimonadaceae > Sulfurimonas. The sequence continues at coordinate 182,288 of JBAZSV010000003.1, read as the reverse complement.
GAAGCGTTGCTCTCTCAACAATCACACCGTCGATGTCCGTCGGCTCAACGATTGCAACAGGTGTCACAACGCCACTTCGCCCCACTTGAAGCACAATATTTTTGAGCGTCGTGATTTTTTCCACCGCAGGAAATTTATAGGCAACCGCCCAACGAGGATTTTTGACCGTGTAGCCCATGTCGATTTGCGAAGCTATCTCGTTTACTTTGACAACCATACCATCGAGCATCATCGCGTAACTCTCTCTGGCTTTGCTCATCTGCTCATAAATAGCCTCGATTTCCTCGAAACCTTGGCATGTGGAATGCAGAGGCGGTTTTCTAAATCCAAGTGCGTAAATGTACTCCATTTTTTCACTGAGGAGTTTATGCTCTAAGCTATTTTCCCCCACACCATAAGGCAGAAAAACCAAATTTCTCGAAGCGGTTACACCCGAATCAAGCTGTCGCAAACTCCCCGCCGCAGCATTTCTAGGATTTGCAAAAACTGCTTCGCCTTTTCTTACTCGCTCTTCATTGATTTTCTCAAATTCCTCTTTGAAGATAACCACTTCACCGCGAATTTCGATGCGTTCTTTATAATCAATGGTTAAAGGAATGGAGCGGATTGTTTTGACATTCGCAGTTATCTCTTCGCCTATTTCGCCATCTCCGCGAGTAATTCCCTGAGAGAGTTCGCCGTTTTCATAGATGAGATTGAGACTCGCTCCGTCGTACTTTGGTTCGCAGTAAAACGAGATATTTTTGTCAAGTTTATAAGTTTTCTCAAGCCACTTTTGCAGACCCTCAGCGTCAAAAATATCCTCCAAACTCCACATACGAGAGAGATGCGAAGCCTTTGTAAAACCATCACGAACCACATCGCCCACCCTTTGCGTTGGAGAGTTTTTCAGAATTTTATCGTGATTTTTTTCTTCATAATCCATCACTTCATGATAAAGTGTATCATACACCTCATCGGTCGTAATCGGGTCATCAAGAACATAGTAGTGATTCGAATAAATGTTTAATTTTTCAACAGATTTTTTATACTCTTCATAATTCATAAATATTTCCACATGCCAAAATTAAGGCATGATTTTAGCTGAAACTTACTAAATAGGAAAAAGTTTAACCCAAATTATGCAAACGAGCCAATGACGAACAAATTAAACCCATCCTCATACTGATATGAAAAAGTAAAATTGTGTTTGTCCAAAATTCTTTTTACCAAACTAAGTCCCAAGCCATACCCTTCTGCTAAGCGTGAATTATCACCTTGCGTAAAAGCTTCACAATAAAATTCAAGTGGTTTATCCAGCTTTGCACCTTTACTTTTAACCACTATTTTTTTATCTTTTGTGATGATAAAAATGGGTTTTTGTGTCATATATTTTAGTCCATTTTCGATTAAATTTTTAAGTGCTATTGAGAGATAATTTAGGTCTGCGTTTATGTCAAAGTTTGATTCGATAAAAACTTCCACACTTGTTTCATCCTCTATAAAAAGTTTTGAGAGTGAGGCACTAATAAGAGTTTCACAATTGAATTTTTCAAAATTAAGTTTGTGTTGATTTGCACTCAGTTTTTCTATATACAAAAGTTCATTTGTCATTTCATCCATCTGAGAGAGTGCTTTTTTAAGTATTTTTCTATATTTACTCTCTTCAATCATCTCTATTGCCAACTTCGATTTTGAGATTGGTGTTTTGAGTTCATGTCCTATATCTCTGAGTAATCTTTGTCTTGAAGTAATGAGCTCTTCAATATTGAGAGCCATAGAATTAAAAGTTTTTGAGAGTTCGCCTATCTCATCATTACTAAGAATGTTTATTCTTAATCCGTAATTTCCCTCACCAAATTTTTTGATACTTTTTGAAATCTCTTTGAGGGGATAAATCATCTTTAAAATGATTAAACATAAAATGATTAAAATCATTATGTCTGCTAAAATCATAAAGTTTAAAAACTCTTTATCTTTAAAAATTTCATCTTGCGAACCATCCATAACCAAAATATCATCGTCAAGATATTTCATATAAAGTAGATAGGTATTGTCTTCATGTTTTAAAATTTTGATGATTGAGAGTTCTGTTTTGTATTCATATAAAACTGTGGATGCGTTGAAAGAGTGTTTTTTATCTTCGATAGTTTTAAAATTGAGTTCTGTCAATTTTTTTTGCAAATTGGCTGTGTCATTGTTGGAGAGATAGGTAAAAAGCTCATCTGAAACTTGAATATATTTTTCTTTTAAAAGCTTCTCTATCGTAGTTTGTGTCAATTTATTTGTCTCATTGGATACAAATATCATAAGAGAAAAACTGATGGCAAAAAGAAGAATGACCTTATGTATTATCGACATATTTCAACCTATAAACTTATAACCAATACCCCATACAGACTTAATATATCTAGGATCTTTGGAATCATCCCCTAACTTTTGTCGTATGTTGCTTATGTGCATATCAATGGTTCTCTCTTTGGAGTTATATTCTATACCACTCACAGCGTTTGCAATAGTCTCTCTTGATAAGACTTTATCGCTATTTTGTAAAAAAAGATGCAAGATGTCATACTCAATTTTTGTCAAATCAAGCAACAAACCATCTACTTTTATCTCCATTTTCCCTTCATCTATCTCAAAATCACCTACTCTTTTACTCTTTTGCGTACTTCTTCTCAAAATTGCATTGATGCGTAAAACTAACTCTCTAGGCTCGTAAGGCTTTGCCAAATAGTCATCTGCACCAAAATCAAAACCTAAAATTTTATCACTCATTTCACTTCGAGCGGAAGAGATAATAATTGGAATATTTGAGATTTCTCGTATTTTTTTACACACATCAAATCCGTCCATTTGAGGCAGCATCAAATCAAGAACAACTACAGAATATTTATCTTTATGTTCTCCAAGATGCAAGAGCGCCTCTTTTGGTTTATCAAAAGCCACTACATGAAAGTCATAGTTTTGAAGATAATCTCCAATCAGCGTCTGCATCTCCAAGTCATCTTCTATAAGTAAAATTTCTTGCATTACTCTACTTTCCAATCATCAAAATAATCCATAAATTTTTTTCTCTGTTCTATTGTTAAAATAAAATGTATTTTTTTTAAAAAACTGTTCTCTATCGCATGTGCTTTATCATCCAAAAGATGGTTCAGAGCATCGAGTTCTTTGAGTTCAAGAGACTCGTTCAAAAAAATCTCTTTTCGTTTTTCTTCTACCTCTTTTTCCAAATCTTTAAACGCTTTTAATTCGCTTCTAAACTCTTTTAGAACTGTTTTGAGTTCCCTGTTTTGTTCTGCTGAGAGGTCGAGATGCGAGAGTTCTTTATTTATATGATGCTCATTATGAGATTTATGATTTTCAGCAAACAGACTTGTTATCAAAAAAAGTAGCACTATAAATCTCATCATTTTCATCCTTTCGCCATCTCTGGTATTCTAATATCTTTATCATTTAATACGCCTTGTTCTATATTTTTATGACAAGCCTTGCAGTTGGATTTTGCAACAACATCTTTACTTGCAAAGATACTCTTATCTATTTCGTCATGTCTTTTTTCCCAATAGAGTGTTTTTGTAACAGCGATAGTGTCGTTGTTTTTTATACTTTTTAATATGTGAAAAGCAGACTCTTTTGTCGAACTCTCAGCAGAATTATCCACTAAATAATCCCTTATCGAGATTTTATCTTTCTCATCAAGTGAAGCATCATCACCAAAATGATTCTCTAAATTATCCATCATTTTTACCCAAGATTGTTTTGGTAAAAGATAGGGTGGATAGAGTGTATGACAGCTTTTACACTCACTGTAAAATTGTGGATGCTCTTTTTTATAATCCACCGCTGTGTTCGCATCTGCCACGAATACACTCGATGGAGTGCTTAAAAGATAGAAAAATAAAAAGATGGATGAACCTATCCAAAAGATACCAAAGAGTTTTTGAAAAAGTGTGAGTTTTAAACTCTTTGCATCGCCATTTTTGTATCCGTTTATCATGGACGCAACTGCTTTTGATTTGTGTAAAACTTTATCAAGCATAACACCTGCAATATGCAAAAATATAACCGCCATAAAGGTGTTCGAAAAAAACTCATGCACATCTTTAAAAAAATCCATCTTTTTAAAGAGTGAAAAATTTAAAAAAGAGAAAATGCCCATTCCTTCCTGCGTACCATAAACAACTGCACCCGTAAAAACTGAGCCTAAACCTAGAACTATCATGGCAACAATCGTGTAACTTGAGGCTGGATTATGACCGATATGGTCTTTCTTTGTACCAAAAATGCTAAACATATACTCCTTTAAAGCAACAAGACTAAAGTTAAAATCTTTAAATTGAGAGTATCTGACATCCATCAAACCCCAAAGGATTCTATACACAAAAAGTAATCCAATCGTATAACCTACCGCCACATGCAAGGTGAGTAAATTTTCAAATTCTGAGAGTAAAAAAGCTACTGCAACACCAACAACTAGCAGTAGATGGAAGAGTCTTGTAAAAATACTCCATACATAAATTTTAGTCATCTTCCCATTTTCCGAAGTTTGGAATAAGTATATCTCTTTCACTGTACGAACCTTTATCTGCAGTTGTATGACATGCCATACAATTTGCCAAAGATTTAACCTCTTTTTGTTTTATAAACTTTGGAGTGATTTCTCTATGTTTTTTAATAAAATATCTTGTCTCAGTAATGGCGATAGGCGTTTCACCCTTGGCAATGGAATCATTTATTCTTTGACTTCTTTTGAACTGCATATACTTTTCAGCTGAATTGTCTGTTAAATATTTGAGTATTTTTTGATTCTCCACGGCTTCAAGTGAGGCATCTGTACCAAAGTGATTATTCAAATTTCCCATAACTTTTTCCCATGATTTACTCGGAAGTAAACCTGGCTGATAAGCGAAGTGACAACTCGCACATTCAGCCTTATAAAAACTATCCATCACGGGTGCAACATCATTTGCTTTCCCTGAACCATCTGCGATTAAACTTCCAGCTATAAGAAGTGTAGCGATAACTGTTTTTTTCATCATTTTTCCTTTATTTTTTATTTACAATATAGGTAATTACATCACCTTGTTCAAGTGCTGTACCTTCTCTGTCATAAACATCTTTAAAGTTTCTTCTTAACCACTTCTGAACCTCTTTAACATCTGTAAATCTAGTATAATTAGCAAAGGGAGAGAGTGGCTCAATAACTTTATTTGTATGCTCATTGCGTCCGCTTTTAGATAAATCTGTCGTATGACAAGAGACGCAAGAGATTAAAGTACCATTTTTACCCATCTTTTGTGTAGTAAAAATCGCTTCACCCCTCGCATAATCAAAGCCTTGAAAGTTTGGGTTTTGTTGCTTCGCCTCTGCTTGTAACGAATTCATAAACTCCTGCATTTGAGGATTGAACTCTTTTGCTTGAATAGATAAAACAACGAGAATTGAAGCAAATAGTAATTTTTTCATGGTTAAACTCCTTTAAACTTTTTGTGATAGTAAAAGTATAAAGGAAGAGTGTCAAGATTGGTTTGACTGTGTGTTTACAATTTCTTTACAATTTGCAAAAATTTAGTGAGTGAGTAAGGAGTGAGTGAGTGTTTATTAAAAGAAAATATTTCCACATGCTGGCATGTGGATTTAGTTGAGTGTCTGAAACTCATGTTCTAAAATACTTTTATACTCTTCATAAATCATCTCAGGTGTTTTGTGGTTTTTGTACATATGTAAAATTGCACGTACAAAATCAAGCGGGTATTCTGCTTTGTGCCCTGCATCTCTTTTTATGATTTCGTCAAGAACTTCATACATTTTTTCATATATTTGAGGACTCTCAGCCTTTAACTTCTCTAAATGCTCTTGAGCTAAAATCAACTTCGCATCGTTAAATTCACCCCGTGCATCGATGGTTTTTCGGACTTCTACATATTCTCTGAGACTCTTGCGGTTGACAACATAATCGGTAAAAACTTCTATAAGTATCATAATAATTCCTTGCAACTAATTTATAAGGAAGCATTATAAAACTCAAACGAAGCAATAGTATAGCAATGGGTTATAAACTTATAAATTTACAAAAACTAAATTTTAATATCTAACCAACTTCTTTTTTGATAAATGTACCAGAAAATCAAACCTTTTATGAGCGTCTCAATATTCATAATGATGAAAATCGCAATGATTCCAAAACCTGTTTTATAGGCGATATACGAGGGAATTACCCTAAAAATCCAAAGCGAGGCGACATTGACATAGAGTGTTATTTTGGTCGCTCCAGCACCTCGAAGTGCGGCTGAGTAAACAAACACGAGAGCCAAAGGAATTTGAGCCAAACCTACCAAAATCAGATAGGTCGAAGCCACTTTTATGGTCGCTTTGTCTTGCGTAAAAAAACTCACCAAGAACTCAGGAAAAAGAATCAAACAAGCACCAACAAAACCCATAAAAACATACGCAACTCTGCCACTTATAACACCCATAGCAAAAGCTCTCTCTTTGTCGTTTGCACCTAAACTCTGCCCCACCAGAGCCATTGCTGCTATCGCAAAACCAAACCCTGGCATAAACGCTATGCCCTCGATGCGAAGCCCGACTTGATACCCAGCCAACTCCGCAGTTCCATAGTAGGCGATGATGGCTACAAAAAGTAAAAAAGAGAGACTCGAAATCCCTCGCTCTAGGGCTGCACTCCAACCCACATGCCAAGCTTTTACTAAATCTTTTATGCGGATGATTGGAATGAAACCCAGCTTGGCATGTGGATTTTTTATAAGAAATGAGTAAGAGACAACGCTAAAAAAATACGCTATCAAAGTTGCATACGCCGCACCCTCAATGCCATGCGCTTCAAAGCCGAAATGTCCAAAAATAAAAATATAATTTAAAAAAGCGTTGAGTGCTGCTGAAAGAAGTTTTATATAGAGTGAACTTTTTGTATCTCCTGCCGCGGAGAGTGCGTTGTACATAAGCGTATCTAAAAAAATGAGAGGCATTCCACATGCCAAGATACTAAAGAAAAGTCCACCCTGATGCACCACTTCAGGCTCTGCACCCATCACTTCATAGATAAATTCACTTCCAAAATATCCGCCAACAGCGACAAAAACAGACAAGAAAAGAGCAAAAATTCCAAGTGAATAGAGCAAAGCCGACGCTCTTTTTTTACGACCTTGCCCGATAAAACGAGAGATAAGTGCGTTGCCACCGACCACATAAAGTGTCATAAGAACATTGACAACCATCATAAACTGCATACTCATACCAACGGCGGCAAGGGCGTAAACGCTTACCATTCCGACCATTATCATATCTATCATGATTTGGAGTATATCGACAAGGTGTTTGAGTGCGGCGGGGATTGCTAACTTGAAAACATATTTGGTATCGTTACTGATTATTCTTGAAAAAATTGTGCTACCTCTTGCATCGTCTCTATGAGTTCTTCTTTTGTATCAAACTCAAGAACTGTTCTGTTTTTACTATCTTCGTTTGGCTGAGTAAAATCAAAAATTAAAACATAAGAAACCAACTTCACTTTTTCACCATAAAGTTCCATCCACTCCAAACTCATTTCAGCCACTTCGCCATGTAAATCAACAACGACAGCAGGATAAAGTCGCGTGATTTTTGAGAGGTCTAAATCGCCCTTTTTTGAGTTATAAATCATGTTTTTCATTAGTAAACTTTCTGTAAATTTATTTTTCGTATGGTATCTAAATGATAATTAGCTTTACAATAAGTGCTCAGAAAAGTTTTTATTTTCACTACCGCTTGTTCAATGTTTTACTCATATCGCCTCTTTGCATCTTTATAAACGCCAAAAAGCCAAATAAAACTCCGATGATGATGGAAATAATGCCCCAAATATCATCCCTTTCATACGCCATAATCACCCAACATAAATCTGCAAAAAGATAAACAATCACAGCTTCATAAATCTTACCTTTGTAGGTTAAATATGCACCAATATTTAAAAGTATGCCACCAATAAAAGCAAAAGAAATCATGTTATATCTTTAATATTTTGAGTTTTAAGTATCCAAGCAAAATAGAGCGCACCAACAAAAAATCCAAGCCCGATAAGCACAGTTATAAATTCCAAAGAAAAACCATTTGTTGCAAAAACACCTATCATAAAAGATGTAATTGCAGCAGAACTTAAAAAAAGCATGTCGTTGTATGCCACGATGCGTCCATAATATTTTTTTTCAATATTTTTTTGTAAAAGTGTGTAAGTATAAGACCAAAGTGTTGTAGTAAAAAGTCCAACAATCACACTTGCAAAGAGCGAAAGATAAAAATCATGCATCATAAAAGCCCAGAACCAAACTGCCATCGCCTGAAATATAAAGATGTAAACTATGCGTTTGTTGTTTATCCAACTTCCCAGCAGTATAGGGCCTATCACAAGGCCTAGCGCTCTTGAAGCATGTAAAAGTCCAAGAGCTAAAGAGGTGGCGATGATAGAAGCATAGTATTTGTCAACCATCAAAGCTACAAGTGCATCAAACGCTGTAAGCCCCACAAAAGCGTGAACGAACATAAGATGTATGGCATGTGGAAATCTTTTTAAGTACCTAAAAGTATCTCGCATCATCTCGAGTAAATTTTCTTTGCTTTTTGTAAATTCTACTTTTATATCCAACTTATAAAGGAGAGAAAAACCAAAAATAAACATAAACGCATCGAGAACAAAAGCAACTTTTACACCGAGCATATAAACCACAAAACCACTCAGAGCCATTCCTAAGGTATAAGAAAATGACCAGATGATGGAGTGAATTTCATTTGCTTTTTGTAGTTTATCTCCATGAAGTATTTTTGGCAAAAGTGACATTTCAGCTGTAAAATAAAAACTCGCAGCTGCCATTTTTATAAAAATAAGTGTGTAGAGTAACCACAAATCATTCACTGTAGTAACAAAAACTAAAAAAAGTGTTGCAATAATTTCTATAAATATGAGAGATAACATCAATTTTTTAGGCTTCACGCTATCTATAATAGAACCAGAAAGTGGTGCTTGAATAACCCCAGCTAAAAAATGAAGCATGGCTGTAAATGCGATAACTTCAGGAGCTACTTTCATATTTAGCAAAAGCGTATAGATAGCAACATTGCTAAACCATGCACCAAAGTAAGTAATAAGTTGAATAAGAGAGAGCTTTCTTAAGATATTTTCTGATTTTAGTAATTTAATATATTCATTCATGCGTGCAAGATTATCATAAATTGACGGTAGTTAAGACACATAAAATAAAAAACAGTAAAAATAATATCTATTTATTTAAGTTATTTTTTTATTCGTCGATATCTTGTCTATAAAAATTCTTTAATATGAGGGGTAGGTCATGGATGGCATAGCAAATGTTGCAAGACAACAACAATCTCAAATGGGTTCTACAGAGGTTCAAGGAAGAGCGTCTCAACAAACAGCAAAAGTAGCGCAACAGGCAGAACAGCCTAAGGCTGATCTTGTAAAAGAGATGCAGCAAAGTACGACACAAAAAAGTGAAAAAATAAATTCAAAAGAGCAAGTGGAAAGTTTAGTAAAAGAACTCAATGATGCTATGGCTCCTATGAATACGAACTTGAAATTTGGTGTGGATTCGCAGGATATTTTTTATGTTTCTGTTATTGAAGCACAAACAAACAAAATGATTAGAAGATTTCCAGCTGAACAGGCGGCTGATTTTCTTCCTAAAATGCAAGAAGTAACTGGTATTTTATTTGATTCAAAAGGGTAATCAATGCCCTTTTGATGACATACATCATTTTTTTTAATTATTTTGCTGGTGCTTCTTGCATTTATAAAGTTGGCTTTTTATAATCCTTAAATAAAATTTTCCTCTAACTCTTGTTTAATCTCTTTTATAGTAAAATCGCGCCAATTATTTTGCTTACAAGGGTTTTTTACATGAAAAAAAATGTTAAAAAAGTAGTTTTAGCGTATTCTGGCGGATTAGATACAAGTGTTATTTTAAAATGGCTTCAGGATGAGTACAAATGTGAAGTTGTAACTTTTACAGCAGACATCGGACAAGGCGAAGAGGTTGAACCTGCTCGTGTTAAAGCACTTGCTTTGGGCATTAAACCTGAAAATATTTTTATTGATGACTTAAAAGAAGAGTTTGTAAGAGATTATGTATTTCCTATGTTTAGAGCAAATGCAATTTATGAGGGCGAGTACCTTTTAGGCACTTCTATTGCAAGACCACTTATCGCGAAAAGACAAGTTGAAATCGCTCATATTACAGGTGCGGATGGCGTGAGCCATGGTGCAACTGGAAAAGGAAATGACCAAGTTCGTTTTGAAATGGGGTATTTAGGCAAAGATTCAACGCTTACTATTATTGCTCCATGGAGAGAGTGGGACTTAAACTCAAGAGAAAAACTTTTGGCATATGCTGCTGAACATGGCATCCAAATCGATACAAAAGGAAAGAAATCACCTTATTCTATGGATGCAAATCTTCTTCACATCTCTTATGAGGGTGGAATTTTAGAAGACCCAAATGCAGAACCAGAAGACAGCATGTGGTTATGGACTACAAAACCTGAGAATGCTCCAGATGTTGCTGAGTATATTACGATTGGCTATAAAAGTGGCGACCCAATTTCACTTAATGGCGAAGAATTAAGCCCTGCAACTATGTTGGCTACACTGAACAAAATAGCTGGAAAGCATGGTATCGGTCGTGCGGATATCGTTGAAAATAGATTTGTTGGTATGAAAAGCCGTGGATGTTATGAAACACCAGGTGGAACGGTTATGTTAAAAGCACACCGTGCGATAGAATCTCTCACACTTGACCGCGAAGAAGCGCACCTCAAAGATGAGATGATGCCTCGTTATGCAAAACTTATTTACAACGGTTTTTGGTTTGCACCAGAGCGTGAAATGCTTCAAGCTGCAATCGACAAAACACAGACAAATGTTTCTGGCACAGTAAAACTAAAACTTTACAAAGGCAATGTTACAGTAGTAGGTCGTGCATCTGAAAATTCACTTTTCAATCCTGAATATTGTACTTTTGAAGAAGATTCAGTTTATGACCAAAAAGATGCTGCAGGATTTATTAAACTCAATGCTTTACGCTTTATCATTGCTGGAAAAGCGCGTAAAAATAAAAAATAGAAGGAACTAAAGATGAGTATAATTAAAATAGATATGGATTCACCTGAGTTTCAAGCTGAACTAGAAAAAACGATTAAATTTACAGATAAAGTAATCAAACAATTTAACTGGGAATACAATCCTCAAGAAGAGATTAATGAGGGTGTACAACTAGGTCTTGCTCGTAATAAAATGATGTACAACAAAAGATTTTGTCCTTGTTATATGGTTGAAGAGGTAAATGGAGTTTATAAAAGTTCAGATGATAGAATGTGTCCTTGTACTCCAGCTATAGAAAAAGAAATACCAGAAGAAGGCGTTTGCCACTGTCAAATCTTTTGTACTCCTGAGTTTGCAGCAGCAAAGCGTCAAGAAAATCAGATGGAAGAAGTTGTACATCAACACTCTCGTGGACTTACAAAAGAGGAGTGTGCAGCTTTAGTAAATAACCATGAACTCGATTCTGATGAACTCACAGCACTTCTTGAAGCAAGAGAACTTGGAATGGTTCAGTTCAAACTTGTAGATGTTCGAGAGCATATGGAGTGGAGAATGGGGCATATTGAAGGAGCTGATAAACTTGTTCCAACAAGCAGTTTCTTTCAAACACTCGATGAAGCGAAACTAGATAAAAATGAAAATATCATAGTTTACTGTCATGTTGGCAGCAGAAGTGCGCACTGTGCAAGAATACTAACAGACATGGGCTATACAAAAATAGGAAATTTATCACATGGTATTGTTTCTTATAGTGGAAAAATTAAAAGATAAATAAAAGGGTACATTGTGAAAGTATTATTGATAAAAGATGTAAAAAGTTTAGGTAAAGCGGGCGAAGTAAAAGAAGTAAAAGATGGTTATGGGAAAAATTTTCTTATTGGAAAAGGTTTTGCAAAACATGCTACTGCTGAGATTTTAGCGCAACATAAAGAAGAAGCAATTCAAAATGCTAAAGCTTTAGAAGACGAGATAGCACTCCTAAAAATTTTAGCAACAAAGCTTGATAAAGCTGAAATAATCATAACAAAAAAGATAGGTCAGAATGGTCATTTATTTGGTTCAATTACAAAAGATGAAGTTGCACATGCCCTTCTTGAACAACACAAAATTGATATAGATAAAAAACATATCACAGATAAATTAGCTATAAAAACTGTAGGGGAACATGATTTAGACCTTAAACTCGGTCACGGAATTCATGCAACTCTGCATGTGGATGTTCAAGGCGAATAATGTTTGATGCAACTACAATACTTGCGTATAAGGGCAAGAACAAAGCTGTAATAGGTGGCGATGGGCAAGTTACTTTTGGAAATAGTGTTTTAAAAGGTAATGCAACAAAAATTCGCACCCTTCATAAAGGCAAAGTTCTTGCAGGCTTTGCAGGTAGCACGGCAGACGCTTTTAATCTTTTTGATATGTTTGAAGAGTTTTTAGAAGATAAAAAAGGTGATATTTTAAAATCTGTCGTTGCATTTTCTAAAGCATGGAGAAAAGATAAAGTTCTTCGCAGACTTGAAGCGATGATGATTGTTTTAAATAATGAACATATTTTTATTTTAACTGGAAACGGAGATGTAGTTGAGCCTGAAGATGGTGAAATTGCATCTATCGGCAGCGGTGGAAATTTCGCCATTGCGGCAGCAAGAGCGTTAAAAAAACATGTAAAAGATATGGATGAAGAAGAACTCGTTAAAGAGAGTCTCCATGTTGCAGCTGACTTATGTATTTACACAAATCATAATATTAAAACTCTTACATTAGAGGAAGAAAAAGCATGAACTTAACTCCAAAAGAGATAGTTGAGTATTTAGATAAATATGTAATTTCACAAAAAGATGCTAAAAAAACAATCGCTCTCGCGTTAAGAACAAGATACAGAAGAATGCAACTTAGCCAAGAGTTTCAAGATGAAATAATGCCTAAAAATATCTTGATGATTGGCTCAACTGGTGTTGGTAAAACTGAAATTTCAAGACGACTTGCAAATATGATGAAAGTTCCTTTTATCAAAGTTGAAGCTAGTAAATATACTGAAGTTGGTTTTGTCGGACGAGATGTTGAGTCTATGATACGAGATTTGGTCGTCAATGCAATAACCTTAGTAAAATCAGAACAAGAAGAAGCGAACAAAGATAAAATTGAAAACTATGTTCTCAATAAAATAGTAGAAAAATTGCTACCACCTCTTCCAGAACAAGCAAGTCAAGAAAAAAAAGAGGACTATCAAAGAGTTCTAAAAACTATGGAAGAGCGTGTCATAAATGGCGAAATGGACGATAAAATCATCTCTATTGAATTTGATAAAGTAAACATTGAGTTCAATGACACAAATCTTCCTCCAGAGATGGCAAAAGTTCAAGAATCTTTTTCTAAAATTTTTGCAACTATAAATAAAGAAGATAATAAGCAAGAGATGAGCGTAAAAGATGCAAAATCACTCCTAAAAAATGAAGCTGCTTCAAAACTTCTCAATATGACTAATATTTATTCTGAAGCACTCAAACGCGCTGAAGATGGTGGGATAATCTTTTTGGATGAGATTGACAAAATTGCTATAAGTTCAAAATCACAAGGACGCAATGACCCAAGTAAAGAGGGAGTTCAGAGGGATTTACTTCCTATCGTCGAGGGTAGCAGTGTAACAACAAAGTATGGTGTCATCAATACTGACCATATACTTTTTATAGCAGCTGGAGCATTTCATCTTACAAAACCAAGCGATTTGATTCCTGAACTTCAGGGAAGATTTCCTCTTCGTGTTGAGCTTGAATCACTCACAGAAGAAACTCTCTATAAAATATTAACGCAAACAAAAAACTCTTTGCTCACGCAATATAAAGCACTTTTAAGTGTAGAGTGTGTTAATCTTATTTTTGAAGATGAAGCAATTAGAGCTATTGCAAAACTCTCTCATCGTACAAATGAAATAACAGAAGATATTGGAGCGAGAAGATTACATACCGTTTTAGAAAAAGTTTTAGAAGAGATAAGCTTTCATGCGGATGAGTACAAAGATAAAGATTTTGTTATTGATGCAAAGTTAGTACATGAAAAACTTGATGTTATTGTTGAAGATAATGACTTATCAAGATATATTTTATAAGGAATAGTATGAGTAAAGCTGGTTTTGTATCGTTAATTGGTCGTCCAAATGCTGGAAAAAGCACACTAATGAACTCTCTTTTAGGAGAGAAAATAGCTATGGTTAGCCAAAAAGCAAATGCCACAAGAAAGCGTTCCAACGCTATAGTTATGCACGAAGATACTCAAATTATCTTCGTTGATACTCCAGGTTTACATGAAAGGGAAAAAATACTCAATCAGTTTATGCTTGATGAAGCTCTTAAAGCTATGGGTGATTGTGATTTAATCGTCTATTTAGCACCTGTTACAGACAGCTTAGAGCATTATGAGAAATTTTTAAAACTCAATAATTCTAAAGTAAAACATATTGTAGTACTTAGCAAAATTGATCAAGTAACTCAAGAAAAGCTTTTTAAAAAAATTAGTTCCTATAATCAATTTTCTGACAACTTTGAAGCTCTTATTCCCGTAGCAATACCAAAAAAAGTAGGGCATGTGGATTTACTTCATACTATTGCAAAACATCTTCCTGAATCACCTTATTTATTTGACCCAGAAGATTTAACAAGCGAACTTGTTCGTGATATTTATGCTGGATTTATAAGAGAAGGAATATTTGAAAACATTAGTGATGAAATTCCTTATGAATCAGATGTAATCATAGATAAAATTGAAGAAAGCGGGAGTTTAGACAAAATTTATGCAACAATAATTATTGAAAAAGAGAGTCAAAAAGGGATAATTATAGGTAAAGGTGGCGATTCTATCAGGAGAATTGGGATATATGCAAGAACCAAAATAGAAACATTAAGTGGGAGAAAAGCTTTTTTAAACCTTCAGGTAACTGTAAAAAAAGGCTGGACTAAAGATAAAACATTCTTAAAAGAGATAGGATACCAAGCATGAAAATAGTGTTTTTAATTTTACTAAGTTTAACTTTAAGCGCCGGTGACATTCTAACAAGCTACAGAACAGGAGGCTCTAAAGACTTTGAAAAACAGATGGATTTAGAGTTAACAAGAAACGATTACTGGAATAGATATCTAGAAACCGTAGATACTACTTTTGGCTATTTAGAAGATTTTACATCTGTACTCACCTGTAATGTGGAAAAGTCCAATCTTACTTTATACAAACAAAATAAAAATCAAAAGTTTGAAGTGGCAAAAGATTATGATGCATTTACCGGCAAAATAAAGGGTGAAAAAATAAAAGAGGGAGATTTAAGAACCCCTCTTGGAGTGTATCAAATAACTAAAAAATTATCTAAAGTTGATACATTTTATGGGCCACTTGCTCTTGTTACTTCCTATCCAAATACTTATGACAGATATAGAGGCAGAGATGGCTCTGGAATATGGATACATGGACTTCCAACAAACCAAGCAAGAGATGATTATACAAAAGGGTGTATAGCAATCAATAATTCAAGTTTAGAATGCCTTGATAAAAGAATTAATATTGATAAAACATTACTTATCATTAGTGCATCAACAACAAAAAAAGATGTATCAAAAAAACTCCTTGCAGATGTTTTAGCGCAACTTTATCTATGGAGATACACTTGGCTATACAATGATACGCAGGGATATTTAAACTTTTATTCACCAGATTTTGTTAGAGAAGATGGGATGAGATATGATGCATTTATCAACTATAAAAAAAGGATATTCTCTAAAGCGGAGAAAAAAACCATTATTTTCAACAATATTAATGTTGTTCCTTATCCAAACTTACCTGATACATATCAGATAACATTTAAAGAATTTTATTCATCAGCTACCGTTAACTTTACTGGGGATAAAACATTAATTGCGAAGCTCACAAAAGATAATAAAATTAAAATATTTACAGAAAATTAAAAGTAGAAGAATGAATAACTTGTGGATTAGAATATTTTTACTATTTATTGCTTCTCATGCTTTTGCATCTGCTAACATTAAAATAATAAAAAAAGAGAACCAAGATTCCAATACTACGATGCTGGTTATAGGTGGAATCCATGGGGATGAGCCTGGTGGCTATTTTTCCGCTTCTATTCTTGCAATGCACTATAAAATTACATCTAAAAATTTATGGATAGTTCCAAACCTCAATAAAGAGAGTATCCAAGCCAATTTAAGAGGTGTAAATGGGGATATGAATAGAAAATTTTCTCCCTCTCAAGCTGTTGATAAAGATAGTGAAATTGTTAAAGAGATAAAAGAAATTATTCTCAAAAAAAATATTTCATTAGTTCTAAATCTTCATGATGGTCAAGGTTTTTATAGAAAAGAGAATAAAGGTAATATCTTTAATCCAAATTCATGGGGTCAGGCATGTGTAATTGACCAGTGTAAAACACTCAAAGAGCAAGCATTTGGAAATCTTGACGCTATAGCTTCTACTGTTAAAAATAATATCAATAAAAATCTTATAGAAAATCATCATAGTTTTGATGTGAAAAATACAAATACGAAATTTGATGATGAAGCAATGAAGCTTTCTCTTACATACTTCGCAGTTACAAATGATAAACCAGCATTTGCCATAGAGAGTAGTAAAAACTTATCTTCACTCTCTCAAAAAGTTTTTTATCATCTTTTAGCTATCGAAGAGTTTATGAAGATAATGAATATTTCTTTTACAAGAGATTTTAACTTAAATGAAGAAGGTGTCAGTAAAATACTCAATGATTATGGCTCCCTTGCAATAAATGAAAATATAACATTAAATTTTAATGACATCAAAAAATCTTTAAATTATATTCCAATGAAAAAAGATGGAAATACATTTGATTTTTCACATCCACTTGGTGACTTCAAAAAACTAAATGGAACATATATTGCTTATATAGGAAATAAAGAAATTGCGACATTAAAACCAGATTATTTTAAAATGGCCAACAGTTGTCCTAAAAAAATCAATGTTGAAATTGATGGAAAGATAACTTCCATTGATAAATCTTCAGATTTTTTTGTAAATGGCGATTTTAAGATAATTAAAGATAAAAGTTTTCGAGTAAATGTTATTGGACTTGTATCAAAAAACAATTCTGATGAAAGTGGGATAAGTATAAATCTTAAATCACTCAATAAAGATTTTTCTGTAGATGAAAATAAAAAAATTTACAGAGTAGAGTTTTATAAAGATGATGATTTTTGCTCTATGTCGAAGGTTCACTTTAAATAGGAGTTAGTTCATGAATAAAGCAGAAAAACGCTCTTATATGAGTGAGATTTCATTAAATCCATATAATAATTCTTATGTGAGTGGGGTTTCTGGCTTTTTAAATGATGTAAAATCTCCTGGATACGATAAAAATCAATTTGTAATCTCTTATTTAAATACCCAAGGGTATATAACTACTCATATAGAAATTAGTAAAAACATTCCTCAAGAAGATTTGTTTGATGCTATAAATATAAAAATATATGATGAAATGGTATTAGATCAAGCTATAGAATATCAAATTCATTTTATAGAAACTTTTAATTATAAAAATCTTCAAAATAGACACTTTCATGTTTTTATAGTTGAACCATCCGTTATAGCACAAACCTATAAAGAAGCTGTAGAAAAATTAAAATACATTGATGTTATTATTCCTACTCCTCTCCTTATCAAGTCACTGTATTCAAAAGAAATTATCCAGAGTAGTGGTATTCACTGTTTTATATATTTTGAAGAGAAAGATTCATTTATTACAATTTATAATGAAAAAGAATTTGTTTATGCAAAATCATTAAAATATTCACTTTTACAAATGTATGAAAAATTTTGTGAACTTTATGGAGAAAGAGTTGAATACAATGTGTTCATACAAATCTTATCCGATGATAATCTCAAGAATATGCAGGATGATTACAAAACTGCTATCCTAAAACTTTATAAAGAAATTTTTATAAATATCAACGATATATTAACTTATGCAAAAAGAGCCTTTGATTTAGAAAAAGTTGAACATATATACATCGGTTCACAAATGTCTATTGTTGCTATACTCGATGAAATGGCAGAAGTTGAATTTGGAATTAAATCAACTCCATTTCGATTTGATTATGGTTTTGAAAGCAGTAATCATATAATTGATGAGATTCATTCTCTCATGCACATATACACTATACTCCCTGAAAAAGAGAGATATGAGTGTAATTTCACAATATTTCATCGTCCACCAAACTTTGCACAGAGACAAAGTGGTAAGCTTTTATTTTTAATGGTTGCTTCACTTTTAATTGCTTTTTCATATCCTATAACTTATTGGTCACTTACCTATATCAAAGAATTACAACTTAAATCATTAGAGGCAGAATACTCACAATTACATATAGAAAAGATGATGAGAGAAAGCACAATAAAAACTAAACAAGATAATAAAGAAAAAGTTTTAGCACTTCTTAATCAAGAAAAAAAGAGTTACACAGATAAAAAAAATACACTTATAACAATTCATGATGTAAAAGTAAACTATCCTATGAAAGCTAAATTACTCCATATGCTGACAAATGATTTAAATGATATAGGAGTAAAAGTTGAATCCATACTTTATAATCAAAAGAGTGCTAATAAGAAATTTACTTTCAATTTAGTATCTTCAAAAGATAAAATAATAACGCAACTCTTAGAAAATTTGACAAAAAAATATGAAAAAGAGTTCAAGTTTTCACTTGAAAATATTTCCTACAAAAAAGAGTCAGGACAATATTTTAGTGAGTTAAAGGTAAGTATATTATGAAAATAAACATTGAAGATTATTTACAAAGAATAGATGCTTCCTTTGAAAGTAAAGGTCAAAAAGATATATATATGTCATATATTATAATTTTTGCTTCTCTTTTTGCTTTTTCATATCTACTGTTTTGGGATACTTCTGAACTAACTTTCAAAAAAGTACAAGAACAAGTTACAGTTGTAGAGTCTAAAATAAATAATGATACTCTTTACATGCAACAAAATCCTTTAAGTAAAATAGCACTTTTAGAACAAGAAATTAAACAGTTTGAAGATGAATTACTCCTCTATAAAGACTATAATCAGTATATAAAAAATAAGATAGAAGCCATTTCATCACTTATATATGACGAAAAAACTTGGGGTGAATATATAAACTCTGTCTCTAAGAATGCACTAAAATATGATATTAAGATTATTAATTTTACAAATAGACTTGCTCTTAACAATAGTTCTTTTGGACATGTATTAGACATCGACATCAATTGCACAGGAAATTATAAAAACACACTCAATTTTATTAATTCACTTGAACAAAGTGAATTGGTTGTAGATTTACATGATTTTAATCTCTCCGCAGTAGATAATTTACAAGGAGATTTAAATATTTCGGTTTGGGGGATTGCTTACTAATGAAAAATTTCTTTAAACTTATTATTTTATTACTACTTACACTCAATGTTAACTCGGAAGAACTAAAGTGGATCGATGAACAAATTGAAGCTATAAAACCACCAAGAGAAGGAATTAGTGAATCTAAAATATCCTCTCTCTCAGACCCATTTATTTTTTTAAAAGAAAAAAAATCTGAGACAAATAGTAGCGTTAGTATCACTTCTGAAGTAACAACTTTTTCTAAGAGTGTTGTACAACAAAGTGAAAAAAAGTATATATTAGATGCAATTATTAACAAATCAGCTCTAATAGATGGAAAATGGTATAAAATTGACGATAAAATTGATGATTTCAAAATCTCAAATATAAATGCAACATCTGTAACGCTATCTAAAAAAGGCAAACAAATAGTTATTGCAACAAGTAGCAAAAAACTGAATTTACAAATTAAAAATAAGCGAGATTAGAGCAATGCATATAATTAAATCATCGATTTATGGAACATTCTTAACACTTTTTTTATCAAGCAATGTTTTTGCTGATTGTTCAACTGAGCTTTTTAGCATCAGCTCAACAAAAGATACAAAGATAATTGATTTTATTGAACAACTCAGTGATAATTGTGAGTTTAGCGTAATCATAACCGATGCAAATGCAGAAGAGTTTTTAAATAAAAAATTAAACAAAACACATCTAAACAATTTAACAATTGATGAAGTTTTAAACATAATTCTAAGTGAAAACAACTTATCTTACACGCTCAGTAACAATATCTTAAAAATATCCTATTTGACAACAAAAGTTTTTGCTATTGACTACATTTTATCACAAAGAATAAGCAAAGGTAGTACTGATATTACACTCAGTTCTTCTTCAAATTCAGCTTCTGCTACATCAGGCTCTTCTAGCAGTACTAATTCTCAATCATCAAGTGGCGCGGCTAAAGCTTCAACTGCTGAATCTGGTGCAAAAATAGAATCTAACGATGAAGTTAAATTTTGGGAAGCACTGGATTTAGAATTTCAATCTATCATCAACAGACCACACGATGACTATGTAGCCAATCCACCTATTATAAATAAAAATGCTGGTTTAATTACAGTAACTTGTACAAATAAACAAATGAATAGATTTGAAGAATACTTAAAAAAATTACAAGATAAAGTTAAACTACAAGTTTTAATAGATGTTCAAATTTTATCAGTAACTATGAGTGAAGGCAAATCGACTGGTGTTGATTGGAAACAACTTTATGCTCTTCAAAATATTAATCTTTCTGCTTCTGCAACTGCTGCTCATAATATAGGCACACTCACACCACTTGGCGCAATTACTACTGTTGATGGAACTGCTGAGAATAAAACCGGTTCATTATTGCAAGTTCAAACTGGTGCTATAAATTTAAAAGAAGTCATTAAATTTTTACAAACACAAGGGGATGTTAGTTCTATTTCAAATCCAAAAGTGCTAACACTCAACAACCAACCTGCACTTATTACAGTTGGTACAGAATATTTTTACAAAATTAAATCAAGTTCTCTATCAACTGCTGGAACAAGTGGCTCACTAACTACAGATAATGAAAATGTGCAGTCAGTTTTTGCAGGTGTACTTTTAGATATAACTCCTGAAATTTCTGATGACAATAGCATAACACTAAAAATCAATCCATCTCTTTCTGAAACATCTTCAAGCATGGTAGACACTTCTGCGAGTAGAACTATGCCTCCAGACTTAGATCGTCGTCAGCTCTCATCTGTTGTAACAGTAAAAGATGGAAATAAAATAATACTCGGTGGTTTAATCAACACTAAAAATACCCAAAATGCTAATCAAGTGCCACTCTTAGGAAGTATCCCCCTTCTTGGTAATTTATTTAAGTATGAAGAAAATTCTAAACAAACACAAGAGCTTATTATAGTTATCGAACCACATATTATAAATAAAGAAAAAAGTAGTGTATCACTATCAGATTTAGGGTATGAAGGTTTAAAAGACACTATTTTAAAAAGTAAAACAATTGACAAAGCACAGACAAGTGCACCTGTTGAGAAATAAACACCAATGAGCTCAAATATATTTAAAAATTCTAAAGATGTTTTTTTAGATGTGGTAAATCCTCAAGATTATATACAAATAGATAGAGTGTCTGTTCTCTATCAGTCACTCATTGAATCTGTAAAAAAACCATTAAAAATGATACTTCTCTATGGAAAACCAGGGACTGGAAAAAGTATGTTTTTAACAAAACTTTACCATGATTTACTCTCTTCTCATGCTGTTTATCTCTATACAACTCCTATTCTTGATGACAATGAATTTTTTACTATCTTAGCACAAGATATACTCGATGTGAAGTATAAAGGTGATTTGAATTTTACACAATTTATGAAAATTTTAGAAACTAAATTATCTGATGAAGTGCCTATCGTTCTTTTAGATGAAGCACAACTTTATTCAAATATTTTAATAGAAAAAATTAGATTACTCTCCGATACAAGAAAAATAAAATTTGTTGTTACTCTTCATAAAACAGAGACGGAAGATTTAATAGCAAAAGAGCATTTTAAAACTAGAATTTGGGAGAGTGTTGAGCTAGAAAATGCTTCAATTTCTGAACTCAAAGTATATATACAAAAAAAACTTCTAAAAGCAAATTGTTTTGATAGTGCCAATATGTTTAAAGAGAGTGCTGTAAAACTGATTCATAAATTAACTGGTGGTAATTATAGAGATACAAATAAACTTTTACATACTCTTTTTGAAATATATTCCCATTATGAAGAAACGGATCCATCTAAAATTAACACACATACAATCTCAAATAAAATTATAGAGATGTCAGCAATTCATACAGGATTAATCAATGCTAAATCTTAATGAATTAGAAAAACAATGGCTTCATTATAAAATAAAATCCTATATTCCACATGCCATCATTCTAAGTAGCACTCTAATAATATCTGTAATAATAATCTTTACTATAAACCATAAAACAGACGAAACAAAAAGCATTGACACAAATATAACAACCATTCAAACTGAACCTTTGACAAATAAGGTTGTAGTCCAAGAAATAATACCAGAAGCAATAAATAACACTCAAATTAAAAATGTACAAGAGGTACAAATAAAGTATGAAGAGACAAAAGTACGCATCACGCCTTCTCTAGGTTTTATGGATAAAATAAAAAGTTCTCCAACTTTAGAACCAACGCGTATACCAGTTATAGAAAAACCTATCGTAGAAAAGAAAGTTCAAATAGTAGAAGCACCCACTGTAGAAATCATAGAAAAGGATAATGCAATCCTTAATTCAAAGCCGATGATTGCAGATAAGGAAGTACCTAAAAATATAAATATAAAAAGACAAAATACACAAGAAGATATAGAACTCATTGTAAAAAGATTTAAAAAAAGCAATAATCCAGCTTTAAGCCTTTTTATTGCTAAAACTTACTACGAAATGGGTGATTATAACCTTGCTTATAATTATGCTCTAATCACAAATGGACTAGATAATAATATAGAAGCAAGTTGGATAATCTTTGCTAAATCCTTAGTAAAACTCGACCAAAAAGATAAAGCAATAGCAACATTAAAAGAGTATCTCAAACACTCTAACTCTACGAATGCAAAAACACTGCTTGATGAGTTGGTATCAGGAGGAATGAAATGAAAATAATTGTTTTTTTATTACTTGGAATGGCTCTCTTTGGAGATGCAAAACAGGAGATGTTTACTCTTTATCAAAATAAGCAATTTGAAAATGCTTGTAATCTTGGATTTAACAATATAAATAGTTATGCTAATGATGAAGATTATATATCTTTATACGCATTTGCTTGTCTAAAAGCAGACGCTATTGATCGTCTCACTATGCCAATTATTAAACTTAAATATACAAAAGAAGCTCGAGCGAATGGTGCTTATTTTTCTATTATTATGATGCAAAAAAAACTCCTTTATCATGCTTTAGTGGATGGATATAAATTATCTTCACTCAACCTACCAACCACTGATTATGTGCTTTCAAAAGTTTTTGATTTATATGCCAAACTTAATGAACAAACTCCAAAAGAAGTTTATACATTTGAAGATAAAGATGATAAAAAATTAACCTACAAGCTTTATCTTCAAAAAGATGAGAGACTTAGTAAAATTGTTATTGAAGAGTTGAATGACTCAGTAACTATTAAACGACATATTTACTGGTAGGAAATATTATGGATAGAATAACATCAGATTTACTTGCTAATGGCTCTATTATGCAGAGGCAAGTTGATAGACTTTTATCTCAGGGTATAAATTCTAATCTTATTTTAAGAGATATTACTCTCTCTGGTTTTATGACTATGGATAGACTCGTTCGCTTCATTGTTGAGCAAATTAGAAGTGGTGTATATGAACTTTCCATTATTGACAACTATGATTATATTTCTGAAAAAGTTGTTTTAGAAAAACTTGCACAAGTATTGGATTTACAATTTATAGATTTAGATTCTATTGATATGGATTATAGAATTACGAGTAGAGTTCCTCTCGCTCAACTTCAAAAGTATAATGCTATTCCAATATCTGAGGATGATATGAGCGTTACGATAGCTTTTAATGATCCTCTCAATATTGAAGCACAAGAATCAATCCAAAGGCTTTTTCCAAAGAAACCTATAAAAATAGCTATAGCAACAAAAAAACAGATTCACTCCTACCTCTATAAAGTAGAAATAAAAGACAGCATAAAAGGATTAGTCAAAAATATAAGAGATGAATTAAACTCGATTAACTCCATTGAAGCCCAACAAGAAGCTTCGTCAATATTGCTCTTAATAGATGTTATTTTAAAAACTTGTATAAAAAGTCGTTCAAGTGATATACATGTCGAACCAACTGAAAAAAATTGTGTTGTTCGTGGTCGTATTGATGGCAAACTATCTGAAATGTTTATTTTTGAAAAAGATATCTATCCACCACTCGCTTCACGCCTCAAACTCTTAGCAAATCTTGATATTGCAGAAAAAAGAAAACCTCAAGATGGTCGTTTCTCAACTGCTGTTGGGAGTGCTGAGTATGATTTTCGTATCTCAACGCTGCCTATACTTTATGGTGAGTCCATAGTTATGCGTGTACTTGACAAACAAAAAGCACTTGTAAAACTTGAAGATGCTGGAATGGATAGCGCAAGTTACAACAAATTACTCAAAGGACTTAAAGCTCCACATGGAATCATCTTAGTCACAGGTCCAACGGGAAGCGGTAAAACGACTACTTTGTATGGTGCTTTAAATGAACTTAGAAATGTAGAAGACAAAGTTATTACAGTTGAAGACCCTGTTGAGTATAGGATGAATCTTATTCAGCAAGTCCAAGTGAATCCAAAAGTGGGGCTTAGTTTTGCAGATGCCCTTCGTTCTATCTTAAGACAAGACCCTGATAAGATTATGATTGGTGAAATTCGTGATCAAGAAACATTAGAAATAGCGATTAAAGCAGCTTTGACAGGACATATGGTTATATCTACGCTTCATACAAATGATGCAATAAGTGCTATTCCTCGTATGGTTGACATGGGAATAGAACACTATCTCATCAGCGGTGCATTAGTAGCGATTCAAGCACAAAGACTTGTGAGAAAAATATGTACCCATTGTAAAGTTGTTGAAGAAATTCCAGCCACAGTTTTTGAAGAGTTACATCAAGTTGTTGCAAAAGATGCGAGATTTTATAAAGGAAAAGGGTGTAAAGAGTGCAATGAGTCTGGATATATGGGAAGAGAAATGATATGTGAAGTATTAAATATATCTGAAACTTTATCAAGCCTCATTGCTAAAGGTGCGCCAAAAGATGCGATGTTAGCACAAGCTATAAGTGAAGGATTTATCACTATTTTTCAAAATGGAATACAAAAAGCACTCGATGGAATAACAAGTCTTGAAGAAATTTTAAAAGTAGCAAAAGGATGAAGTATTTTATAGCAACCGTTCTTACAAAAGGTAAAAGAGAGGAGTTTCCACTTTATGCAGAAGATAAAAAAGAAGCTCACAATTACGCAAAAGTAAAATTTTCTGGAATTATTATTAAAGTTGTTGAAGCAGAAGAACCACTTGATGCTCAATTTAAAAGATTTAAAACAAATTTTTTACAAAATATTAAAAAAAGTAAAATAAAACCTGATGCGCTCATAGGTTCTATTAGGCAACTCGCAGTTATGACGAATGCTGGTATTTCCATTTATGATTGTTTGAGTGAAATTGCAAAAGCTACTGAAGATCAGGCATTAAAGACAGTTTTTTCTAAACTTGCTGATGACATAAATTCTGGACACTCTTTATCAACATCTATGGAAAATTTTCGTTTTGAGTTAGGTAATTTAACTATTGCCATGGTTCAACTAGGTGAAAAAACAGGTAATCTTGATGAATCACTTTATGCTTTAGCAGATATGCTTGAAGAGATTCGTGCAAATGTTATTAAATTTAAAAAAGCTATGGCATACCCGAGAAATGTAATGATTGCCATGGCAGTTGCTTTTACAATTTTAATCTCTTATGTTGTTCCAGAGTTTAAGGCAATATTTGAATCTTTACATGCGAAACTCCCTCTTCCAACACAAATATTACTCGTACTTGAACATCTTTTCAACAACTATGGACTTTATGTTTTAGCTGTTCTTTTTACAAGTTTTATGACATTTAGATATCTCATTAACAATTATAGGCACATAAGATATGGATGGCATGAAACTTTACTCAAAATATATCTCATCAAAAATATTATTAAATTTTCAACTCTGAGTAGATTTACACTTGTTTTTTCAGAACTTATTCGTGCGGGTATTCCAATCGCTGAAGCATTGGACACTTCTATAGAAATGATAGACAATCTTCCACTGAAGGCTAAACTTTTATCCGTAAGAATTACTGTGGAAAAAGGTGGAGCGCTCAACAAGGGACTCAAAGACACGGAACTTTTTGAAAACATGATTATTCAAATGGTGAGTGCTGGAGAAGATAGTGGTACACTCGATACGATGATAAAAAAAGTTGCAGAGTACTACAAAATGAGATTTGACGCAATTATCGATGGTCTCTCAGAGGCTGTAGAGCCAATTATGCTCTTTATCATAGCATCTATGGTTATTTTACTTGCGCTTGGTATTTTCTTGCCGATGTGGGATATGGGGAATGCTGTTCACGGGAGATAGTATATTTGGCATGTGGAACTTAAAAACTTTCCCACATGCCAAGCTTTTGGATTTTTATTTTTGAAAAATTACGCTAAATTTGTAAAAATTTTATTGACATCGTCGTCATCTTCTAGTTTATCAATAATTTTATCAATATCAATTTGTTCTTGTTCCGTAATAGTTATAGGTGAATTTGCCATTCTTTCTAAGTTTGCTTTCGTCACTTCGATGCCCATTTTTTCTAACGCTTCATTGAGCTTACCAAAGTTTGTGTAATCAGCAGTCACAAGAACAACGCCACCCTCTTCTTCTATCTCTTCAAGACCAGCATCAATGAGTTCTAACTCTAATTCTTCTATGTCCATACCATCTTTTAAAGCAAACTCTATAACCGCTTTTCGGCTAAACATAAACTCCAAAGAGCCATTTGTGAGCATCTCTCCACCATGTTTTGTAAGCACATTTTTTACATTTGCCACTGTTCTAGTATTATTATCAGTCAAACACTCTATAAATAACAAAACGCCATGAGGAGCTTTACCCTCGAAATTTACTTCCAACATACTTGCAGTATCTTTTGCACTTGCTCTTTTTATAGCCGCTTCGATGTTGTCTTTTGGCATGTTTTCAGCTTTTGCATTCATAATAGCCGTGCGAAGTTTCGAATTCATGTCAGGGTCACTACTCCCCTCTTTTGCCGCCATAGTAATAATTTTACCAAGTTTTGGAAACAATTTTGACATCGCCCCCCATCTTTTTAACTTTGATGCTTTTCTGTATTCAAACGCTCTTCCCATAAAATTGTTCCTTTTTTATTGATAATTGCAATTATAGCATTAACTCATTTGCAAGATACTTAGTGAACCATCTTCACTGTAATCTACTTTGATTTGACTTGAATTCTCTTCTTCTTTATGCAAATTTAGAGTGAGTTCTCTTAGCTCTAAATCCTTGTTTTTTAATAATTCAATGTTGTATCCATCCAAAGAGTGACTCAAAGCGTCCACTATTTTTGAACTCAGTGTCAGCCAATGTCTTTTACAAGTCTCTTCCTCTTCTAAGTATAAACCTAAACTATCATAATTAATATCCGCCGCTTGATTTGCAACACGATTGAGTTTATCAAAAAGTCTTTGAGACTCTACAAAACTTTTTTTTAGTACTTCATAGTCATTTTCATTTAACATTTTAAATCCTATTATTTTAAACTGAAAACTTTGCAACATCAAAAAAGCTATCAACAGATATATTTTTAAATGCGGCATTTAAACTTGTAAAGAGTGTCGGAAACTCTTTTTCCATCTTTGCTAACATCTCTTTTGTATGCGCTCTGGCATGTGGCATTTTGACATCGAATCGCATGGATGGACAAGCTTCATCGCCAATAGTTTTAATATTGTTCTCTAAAGCAAAAGCAAAAAGTTGTCTCTCACGCATCTGAATAAGTGGTCGAATAACTATAAGCCCATTGGCTGCTCTATATTTTGGAGCAAGAGAACGCATCTGTCCATTATAAATAAAGTTCATAAAAAAACTCTCTGCCGCATCATCCATGTGATGTCCAAGAGCTACTTTATTGCATCCATATTGTTGTGCTGCACTATACAAATATCCTCGTCTCATGCGAGAGAAGAAACTACAAAAGGAGGAATTTTTTCTTATCTTCTCTTCTGCCAAATCATAGACATTTGTATCATGTACGGCATGTGGAATATCATATTCCTTACAATGTGCGATGAGCTCATCATAGTTTTCACCCATACCATACGAGATAGTAACGGCAATAAATTCAAACTTAAATGGAGCACGGCGTTGCTGTTCTTTCATCGCGTGAATCATGGTAAGAGAGTCTTTACCGCCACTTAAACCAACTAAAATCTTATCGCCCTCTTCTATGAGATTAAACTCAGCATTTGTGCGTCCGAGTTTGGACATGATTTTCTTAGAGAGTTTTACTGACAATTTTGTCCACCATTTTCATAACAAACTCTGCACTCTCTACCGCACTCGTCTCAAGAAATGCATCAAAAGAAAAACTCGCATCCATATCTGCGGCATCACTTATTGCACGAAGTATAAAAAACGGAACATTCAGCGCGTCACACACAACCGCAACGCTTCCACCCTCCATCTCCAAAGCATCTGCACCAAAAGTAGAGCCAATCCAATTTTTACGCTCTTCATTTGCAACAAACTGATCCCCTGTTGCGATAATACCTTCTTGAATAATTTTGCCCATATCTCGTGCAACTTCTTTGCTCATTTCAATCATACTTTTATCTGCTTCAATAAAAACAGAACCCTCAGGTACGAATCCAAATGGATGTCCAAAAGCCGTGATATCTAAATCATGTTGCGAAAGTTTTGTAGCAACAATCAAATCGCCCACTTTTAAACTCGGTGAAATTGCACCTGCAACACCTGAAAAAAGCAACATCTCCGCTCCAAAATGTTCAATCATCGTCGTAGCAGTCAAAGTTGAAAATACTTTTCCTATTTTCGAGTACGCTATCACTAAATCTACACCTTTATAGGATGCTTCATAGTAGCTATTTTTTGCATACTCTGTGGTTTTATACTCGCCTATTTTTGCTAGTATCGGAGCTATCTCTTCTGGCATCGCACCCATTATCGCTATTTTCATACTTTTCCTTTATATTTCAAATGTTTGCACTCTTTTTTCATAGTTTGGTAATTGATGCACTATATTTGCATTTTCATCTACGATGCAACTTCCACCCCAAAAACCAAGCCCATCTTCAAAACCAACACGATTAACAAAAAATACCTTGGCGTGGCACTCTTTTGCGACTGTTTTAATAATTTCATACCACTGCTTTTGTATTTCTAAACCACCTTCACTAAAACCTCTCGCAGGGGAAGCAACAAGTGCAATAATATAATCAGGATTTTCTTCGATGAGAGCAAGATGCACTTCTTTATGCCATAAATCCTCACAAACCAACATAGATATCTTGGCATGTAGAATCTCAAAACTTTCAAATTGCGTTCCAGCACTAAAATATCTTGCCTCTTCAAACATTCCATAATTTGGTAGATGCACTTTCGTATGTTTACTTAAAAGTTCGCCTTTAGAAAAATAGAGCGCTTCATTTTTGAATTTATCACCATCTTTTATAGCAGCACCGACTACAATATCCACATGCCAACTCAAAGATTTCAATTCATGTAACTCTTCCACATGCCAAGCATCTTCATAAAGTTTATCTTGAAGTAAATATCCATTAAGAGAGAGTTCGGGGAAGATAATGATGTCGCTTTCATGCATAAACTCCTTCACTAAAGAGAGAGTTTCTGCAAGATTGGAGCGATTCAGTTTTGGCGATGTTTGAGCAAGTGTTACCCTCATTTTATGAGCGAATTTCTTCTATAACTTTTGCTAAGGATTCCATATCTGAAACATTTAAAGTTACTAAATCTTTTGCAATTCTTTTGTTGAGACCTTTAAGTACAGAGCCGTTACCAAATTCAATAGCTAAATCTGCACTGTTTGCTATAGCTTCGATGGATTGTTTGTATTTCACAGGTTTTACTAACTGCTCTTTTAAAAGAGAAACTGCTTCATCTTTTGTACTGTAAGGCTTTGTAGTGACATTTGAAATAATTGGAGCTGTAAATGTATCTGTAACCATTTTAGACATCAACTCAGACAATGGCTCTTGTGCTGATGCTAACAAATCACAGTGAGAAGCAACCGACATATCTAACAGAATTGCTCTTTTTGCACCAGCATCTTTAAAAGTCTGTTCTAAAGATATCAAATCAGCTTTCATACCAGCTACAACTAACTGCCCATCTTGATTATAGTTTGCTGGCCAAACTTTTTTACCATTCATTTGAGCTTCAGCACATACCTTTTCAACGGCTGCATCATCAATACCAACAAGAGCCATCATTCCAGCTTCGATAGATTCACATGCTTGTTGCATTAATAAACCTCTTTTATGCACTAGCTCCACAGCATCCACATAATCAATTGCACCACTTGCACATAAAGCAGAAAATTCACCTAAAGAGTGCCCTAAAAATAGAGTAGCATTTGTTGGACAGGCATCTTGAAAAAGACGATATGCAATCATCTGAACCAATAATATCGCTGGTTGTGTATAAGCTGTTTGACTTAACTTTTCATTCTCAGTAAATAAAAGTTCTGTAAAATCAACACCTATTCTCTCTCCCGCTTTCTTGAACATTTCTTTTGCAATATCAGAATTTTCATAAAAATTTCTACCCATTCCAATCGCTTGACTACCTTGCCCTGAAAAAATCATTGCTATTTTTTTTTGCATTTTTTATCCTTCTAAATAATCTTTGTTATCTGATATTTTTTTTCTTAATGTATTTCTATTTAATCCTAATTTATCTGATAATTGCAATTGAGATTTAAACTTAATAAGCCCAGCCCTAATCAGTGGCACTTCATAGAGATATAAAAAGTTTTTATAGTCATTATTCGAACCAAGTTTATTTGTTAGATAATTTTCTATTATATCAATTAATTCTATATCTTGAATATCTTGTAAAAGATAATTTACCATTACTTGTCTTCTTAAAGAATTTGCATTTTTACTTAAATCTGGCTTAAAATTTTTAACACTAAATTTTCCATTTGTACCAAACAATAAAGATGCTTCCATCGCGAATTTTTCTATTAAAGATGCAACATCTTCTAATCTTTGAGATAATGGTGGAATATCGAATTTAACACTAAATAATTCATCAACATATTGATTGTAAAATGAAGTTTTTGCAGTTGCGACGACTCTTATACTATTTGCATTAATAGTGTCAATCACTCTTTTAATATTAGGTGAGTTTTCAAGGTTAGAAATAATAATTTCTCTGTAACTTTCAATAGCAATTAATAATTCATCAAAATTAGATGCATCCAAAATTGGAGCATTTGGAAGGATATATTTAGCAATACTTTTTTTTCCAACACCCGACTCCCCAGTAATAAGAGAGTTCACATTAAGTGTTTTAAGGAGAGTTGCTGTTTTATATGCTTCCGAAGAAGCATCAGATACAGTTACAAAACTAGTGACATCCACAACCACTGCCACCACCAGTACCACAACAATCATCATCTTCATGTTTATTTTCAGCAGGAATACCAGTCATAGCTTCTTCATCAGATGCGTCTCTTATATTATTAATTGTAACTGTGAACATTAAATCTTTTCCAGCTAGTGGATGGTTAAAATCTATAACTACTGTTTCATCAGATATTTCAATTACTGTAACTTGAACAGTTCCACCATCTTCACCTTGTCCAAAAAGTGTCATTCCTATTTCTAAATCAATCCCAGCAAATTGATCTGATGGAACTTCTTGCTTCGCTTCAGCATTATAAGTACCGTAAGCGTCTTCAGATTTAACAAGAACATCACTTTTCTGACCGATTGTCATATCTTTTATTCCATTTTCTAAACCTGGAATTATTTGACCTTTACCATACATAAATACCAATGGTGCCCCACCAATATTACTATCTACAACTTTACTTCCATCTCTAACTTCGTACTCTATTGATACAATTTGATTTGTCTCTATTGACATTGAATTTACCTTTTGATTATTTTGCGTGGATTTTAGCATAAAAACTTAAAAAAAATCTGAAATAGTTTGTAACTATTTAGTAGATTTGAGATGTTTTTTAGCTTCTTCTGCTTCTTTAGTATCAGGAAATTTTGCTATCAAGCCTTCATAAAATGCATTTGCATTTTTTTTATCACCTGAATTATCCATAGAGATTCCTGCATGTAACAATAATGTCGGCATATAAGATGCTTTGGGGAATAGAGATGTGCTTTTTTTATAATATGCAACAGCTTCTGAATAGTTCTTTCTTTTAAAATTAATCTCTCCAATCATATAATGCGCAACAGCTGGTTTATAATTTTTATCGATTAAATAACTATAATATTCAGTTGATTTATCATAGTTTTTATTGTCAAAATATTCTTTCGCTTTCGTATCAATAATTTCAGTTGACATTTTATCTAAGTCTGTTTTTTCAGCTTTACTTGATTTATCTGCTTTTTCTGTGTTATCAATTACATCATTTTTTTTTGTTGCTGCTTTATTTTTTGATTCTTTTGAAGTGGGCTCTTTAAATTTATTTACTTCATCTACTAAAATATTAAATTCATCTTTAGTTACATATGATTTATTTATTTTATCAATTAATTTAGACAGCTCAGATATTATTAGTTTGAGTTTTGCAATATCTTCGGCATTATTCTGATTTACATCACTTAACCTCTTGCCAAATACATCAGAATTTCTCAATACATCAGAATTTTTTTCAGTTAACTTATTTAACTCAGCTTTATTACTTTGGGTTTTTGCACTTAGACTTTCGATAATACTCTGAAGTCCATCAATTCTTTCTCGAATAGAATCAATGTCACTATTTTGATTATTACTTCTACTAGAGCTTTTTTGAAGATTATTTTTATTTTCAGATACAACTCTCTCATTCGATATTTGACCATAAGGAGTAGAATCATCAAAATTGCCAGAACCGAACGCAGATGGCTCGGCGGCAATTATATTTGAAGAAGCAATAGCTACAATAAATGCAACTAAAATACTATTATTCATATAAATTATGGAAGAAGTTTGTAGTCTACACGACGATTTTTAGACCAGCAATCTTTAGTCTTTTCAGTACATACTGCGTTACTTTCACCATAACTTACCATTGTGATTTTACTTGCATCAACACCACTAGTCACCAATGATTTTTTAACTGCTTCTGCTCTTTTCAAACCAAGTGCAAAGTTATACTCATCACTACCCCATTCATCACAATTACCTTCAAGCTTGATAGTTAAATCTTTAGCTTCTGTTTTTGCTAATGTAGCACTGTCAGAAACCTTAGATTGCATATCAGCACGGATATCAAACTTATCAAAATCAAAATAAACTGATGAGAATTGTTTTTCTAATCTAGCAATTCTCATTTCATTTGTTTCACCATTCATTGTCTTAGCAGACTCACTACCAACACCTGTATTAGCACCACTGCTTGCATCTACTGATGGCTCTTTTGAACTACAACCACTAAAAACTAAAACCGCTACAACTACACTCGAAAGTACTATACTTTTCATATCTTGTTCCTCATTATTTTATATCTCGAAATTATATCTAAAAATATTTAAAAAAACTACATAAAAATCATTTTTTTATATTTTTCACCAATCCATAGACTGAACCTTGCCACTTTTAAGTGGAAAAAGAAAGTTTTTATTGCTTTTTAGTCTTATAACACCTATAGAACTTTGATCCATGTAGTTTTTTATAAACAAAATAGCATCACCATCTTTAGAAAATCTTGGAAATTCATTGACTCCTGTAGCAGTAAGTCTTCTAACAAAATCTGTTTTAGTAGAAATCAAATGTAAATTAAAAGTATTTCCTGAAAATGCATCAGAGCTTTCTCTAGCTTTATATACAACATACTCACCGTTTACACTACAAGCTGCATTACTTTTTCCATAATAAATCATTTGCTCAACAACACCAGTATTAATTTTTTGCGAGAAAATATTTGGATACCCTAAACGGTTTGACACAAAAACAATTGTATTGTCATCCATAAATTGACCACCAACATCTATACCAATATATGTAGTAATTCTAGTAGATTTTTGTGTTGTAACATTATATAAATATACATCTGGTTGATTATTTGGTGCCATAGTAACAAGTATTTTTGTCGCATCAGCACTTACATCAGAACATATCATCATTCCATCTGAAGACATAATAGCTTTTGATTGACCACTTTTTATATCAAGTTGTTTTAAAGTAGGCTTTTTATCTAAAGATGTATAATAAAACGAAGTTTGCGCTTGGTTAGCCCATTTAGGAAAAAGATTAAGACCGCCCTCAATAATTTTGTACTGATAGGTAAGTGTATAATCAGATATTATAATTTCAGTTTTTTTAGGAGATACATTTTTTGAAAAAATAACTTTTCTTTTCATCCATTCAACAGATGCTTCTCCCATAAACTCATTTACATCAACTGCAATAGCGTGTGATATAAATATATAGAAATCATTTTTATTTGCTTTATAAGCTTTCGTAAAAACTACACCATTATCTTTGTATAATTTTATTTCAACATTAAAAGCAGCACTATCATCTTCAATCATCTTATATCTTAAGACATATTTCATATCTTTGTTTTCAACAAGAACATTACTATCATTGAAATTTATATTTCTATAATTTCCATCTACATTAAATATAGACAGTACATTAAGATCTGCAACTAAAGCTTTAAAAAATTGCATTTTGAATGTATTATCATAACTTACAGATGCATCTTCAACGGCTATAGACGGAAGCGTATCAACTTTTTTAATAACATCAAATGTTGCATCACCTGCAAAAGAGATTGAAATAATAAACAACCAAGTAAAAAATATTTTCAAAACTGCTCCTTAAAATTAATTTTTATCTGATGTAATAGTAAAAGTAATTCTATCAGATTTATTGTTTGGGTTTACAGGGAAAAGAATATCTTTCAGCCTGTCTTTGATTTTATCACATTCTTCATTGAAGGATTTATTAGAAGAGTATGTTAAAATTCTAAAATCTAGAACTTTACCAATCGCGCTTAATTCAATAACAACTTTAACGGTGTTACCTTGTGAATTTA
This sequence comes from Sulfurimonas sp., assembly GCA_041662265.1. GTDB lineage: Bacteria > Campylobacterota > Campylobacteria > Campylobacterales > Sulfurimonadaceae > Sulfurimonas. The sequence continues at coordinate 146,894 of JBAZSV010000003.1, read as the reverse complement.
AAGGTGGAATATAATGTTCATAAATAATAGCTTGAATTTTAGCATAATACTCATTAACTTCACTACCGCTAGAAGTAGGATTATCCTTTGCATCTTTTGCTGGGGCATCCATATTATTTATTTTTTCTAATATTGATTCAGCTTCATTTTCTGTTTTAGTTTTTAGTTTTCTCTGCATTTCCTGAACTCTTCTATCTTCAGTTTTTTTCTCTACAACTTTTTTGCTTATTTCTTTTGTAGCTACTTCACTAAATAATTCACCAATATCAATTTTTTTACTTTCTGCAACATTTTGTTTTTCTTCTACTGGAGTTTGTACAGTTTTAGTTTTTTTAGTTGGAGTTACCGATGTTTCTAAAGAGATTGAAACAAAGTTATCTTTAGTTAGTGCATAAGTTTTAATTTCTGAAGATGAATACACAGCATATAAAAGAAAAGATAATAGGAGTGTGAAAATTGAAAGTGAAATAACACCGCTCAAGATAAATAAAGATTTTTTTTCAACCATTTGTAGCTAATGAAACCTCTGAAAATCCAGCTTGTTTGACGGCTGCTAATATTGACATAACAACTCCATAATCCAAACTTTTATCTGCACTAATTAATACAGTTGCTTTTTTATCTAATTTAGTAGCGTATTGCGAAAAATTATCTACAAAAGCGTTTATTAAAAAATTTTCTTTATTGACTGTTATTGTTGAGTCTTTCTTAACAACAATATGAACAGGTGGAATTGCTGACAACTGTTTTGTAACCGAACCCTGAGGTAATTTAATTGTCTCTTCATAAACAATATTTGGAGCAATAACCATTAAAATAGCTAATAGAACCAACATAACATCAACTAATGGAGTAATATTTAATTCTGGCTTGTCGTCCCAATCATAATTCATAATTTATACTTTACGAGCCAGAATTGCATCACTTTGCATTTGTAGAAAGCTGATTAAATCAAATGATTTTCTTTTTAAAATTTGATGATATGTATATGAAAAGATAGCAACAAAAATACCAGAAGCAGTTGCGACAAGCGCGTCAGAAACACCACTAGAAATAATCGACATACTTCCGCTAGTTTGACCAATATGAGAAAATGTATCAAGAATAGATACAACTGTTCCAAAGAGACCAATAAAAGGTGTAGTAGAAGCGAATACAGATATAATTGAAAGTCCCTTAGTCGCTTCTTTTGTAGCTGCTAACATAGCTAAATCTAAAATTTCTTTAGAATTATTACCGCTTGATTTAAGAAAATTTCTTAAAAAAGAATCATGACTTACAGATGAAGCTCCCATCAGTAAACTTTCTAAGGAACTATTTTCTTTTACAAGCCAACTATTAAGAAAAAAATAGCGGTAAAAATACACCCAATTTAAAATTATAAAATATACCGATAAAAGTAACAATACACCTATAGTAACTGGATGACTTTTTAAATAAAAATCAAGTAATTGATTAGTCATGTATTACAATAATCTCTGAGCTGCAGATTCAATTCTTGCAGAAACTGCAGCTATTGCAGGATTTGAGTCTGCTATATCTTTAATAAGCTTCTTAGCATCCTCAAGGGCAGTAGCAATTGCACCATCATTTTCGCCACGAATAGCAACAGCACCTTCAACCAAAACAATTACCTTTTTTTCATCAACTTGAACAACGCCCCAGTTAATTAATATAGATTCTATAGATTTATCTTCTTTTTCAATATCTATTACACCAGCTTCTAACAAAGTAGTTAAGGATGCATGGTGTGCAAGAACACCGAATTCCCCTTCTTCACCTGGGAGAACTACACTAACAGCGTAATCATTATAGATTACACCATTAGGAGTTATGATTTCAAGTTTTAACTTTTCCATAATCACTCCTTTAGTTTTATGAATTACTTAGCTTTGAGCTTCTCAGCTTTTTCTATTGCCTCATCCATACCACCAACCATATAGAATGCACCCTCTGGCATGTGGTCGTAATCACCATTTAAAATTCCTTTGAATCCTTTAATAGTGTCTGCTAAAGAAACATATTTACCTGGAGAACCTGTAAATACTTCAGCAACAAAGAATGGCTGAGATAAAAATTTCTCTATTTTACGAGCACGCTCTACAACATTTTTGTCATCTTCTGATAACTCATCCATACCAAGAATTGCAATAATATCTTGTAAATCTTTATATTTTTGAAGCGTTTGTTGCACACCACGCGCAACACTATAATGCTCTTCACCTAAAATTTGTGGATCGAGTAATCTTGAAGTTGAATCAAGTGGATCAACTGCAGGATAGATACCTTTTTCAGCAATTTTACGGTTAAGGACTGTTGTTGCATCTAAGTGAGCAAAAACAGAAGCTGGTGCAGGGTCAGTTAAATCATCCGCTGGTACATAAACAGCTTGAACAGAAGTAATTGAACCATTTTTAGTTGATGTAATACGATCTTGCAACGCACCCATTTCACGAGCCAAAGTTGGTTGATACCCAACAGCTGAAGGAATACGACCAAGAAGTGCAGACATTTCTGAACCAGATTGTGCAAAACGGAAAATATTATCAATAAACATCAATACATCAAGACCTTTTTCATCTCTAAAGTATTCAGCCATTGTAAGACCAGTTAAAGCAATACGGTTTCTTGCTCCAGGAGGCTCGCTCATCTGTCCATAGCACAGTGCAACTTTGTCAAGAACATTCGATTCTTTCATTTCATGATAAAGGTCATTTCCTTCACGCGTTCTTTCACCAACACCAGCAAAAACTGATAAACCATCATGACCATGAGCAACATTATGAATAAGTTCCATGATAATAACTGTTTTACCAACACCAGCACCACCGAATAGTCCAACTTTACCACCTTTAGCATATGGTGCTAAAAGGTCAACAACTTTGATGCCTGTTTCAAACATTTCAGTTGTAGTTGATTGATCAACCAACGGCGGTGGAGTACGGTGAATTGACCATGTAGGTGCATCAGTTACTTGCTCACCACCATCAATAGTTTCACCAATTACATTAAAAATACGACCTAGTACTTTTTCTCCAACAGGAACTTTGATAGGAGAACCAGTTGCAACTGCATTCATACCACGGACTAAACCTTCACTCATATCCATTGCTATCGTTCTAACACGACCATCACCTAGGTGAGCTGCAACTTCAAGTACTAAACGAGTTTCATTACCTTCTATACTTACTTTAACTTCAATTGCTTCATTAATTATTGGAAGATAACCATCAAAATCAACGTCAACAACCGGGCCCATAACCTGGCTAATTTTACCAATCATATTTTTCTCCATTATTTCATCGACTCCACACCACTTATAATTTCTATAAGTTCTGTAGTAATAGCTGCTTGTCTAGCTTTATTGTATTTAACCTTAAGTGTTTTAACCATCTCTTTAGCATTATTTGTAGCTGAATCCATAGCCTGCATTCTAGCACTATGTTCTGCAGCTACTGAATCTATTAGAGAGTAATACATGTTATATTCTACATACTTATTTACTAAAGAAGTTAATACATGCTCTTCATCTTGTGCTTCAATTTCTAACATTGAATTTTGAGTTTCATTACAGTCAAACTGATCTGAATCTACTGGCAATATTTTATTTACATGCAACTCTTGAGTTATTATGTTTTTATATCCATTGTACACGATATGTAGAGCATCGATTTTTCCATCACTAAAATCTTCTATAGATGACATGATGAATTCATCAGATCTTTTTTTATCTGGTTTCGAGCTTAAGCCTAAAACTGAATCAAAAAGTTCAACTTCATTATATTTAAAAAACTCAATACCTTTTTTACCGATTCCGCGTAAACGCACTTTTACATTTTGATTTTTGTATGTTGCAATTAGTTTTTTTACAGCTTTAATAGTTTGAATATTAAAACCACCACATAAACCTTTATCTGCAGTTACAAAAACTATATCAACCATCTTTGGATTTTCAATCTTTTCAAAAAAACGATTATCAAGTCCTCCAACTTTGTTACATTTAATGCGCCCAGCTATTTCGGCAATAACCTGATTCATTTTTGCAGCATAAAGACGAGAGCGCTTTGCTAACTCTTCAGCACGACGAAGTTTAGCAGTTGATACCAATTTCATCGCACGAGTCGTCTTTTGAGTATTTGAAACACTCTTAATCTGTCTTTGAATATCTTTCAAGTTTGCCATAAAGTATTCCTTATGCCGCTATAAAGCTAGCTTTAAATTCTTCAAGTGCTTTAGTCATTAGTGTACTTGTATCATCATCTACTTTAGAACTGCTTTTTATGCTCTCAAATATTTGAGGATAAGACGCTTCAATGAATGGATAAAGTTCAGCTTCAAAACGAACAACATTGGATGCATCCATATCATCTAAAAAGCCTTCATTACCAGCAAAGATAATAACAACTTGCTTTTCAACAGAAAGTGGAGAGAAAGGCCCTTGTTTTAAAACTTCTACCATTCTTTGTCCACGCTCTAATTGATTACGAGACACTTCATCCAAATCAGATGCAAACTGAGCAAATGCTTGAAGTTCACGATACTGAGCAAGATCAAGTCTTAAAGTACCAGCAACTTGTTTAGTAGCCTTAATTTGAGCAGCACCACCAACACGAGAAACAGATAAACCAACATTTATAGCTGGACGAATACCTGAATTAAAAAGGTCAGTTTCTAAGAAAATTTGACCATCAGTAATAGATATAACATTTGTAGGAATATATGCTGCAACATCTCCAGCTTGTGTTTCAATGATTGGAAGAGCAGTTAATGAACCAGCACCTTTTTCATCACACATTTTAGCCGCACGCTCTAACAAACGAGAGTGAATATAAAATACATCCCCTGGATAAGCTTCACGACCTGGAGGACGACGAAGAATTAATGACATTTCACGGTATGCAACTGCATGTTTTGACAAGTCATCATATACGATTAAACCATGCCTAGCATTATCACGGAAATATTCACCCATTGTAACACCAGTATAAGGTGCTAAGAATTGTAATGCTGCAGATTCAGCGGCAGTAGATGATACAATAATAGTATATTCTAATGCTCCATGCTCTTCTAAACGACGAATAATTTGAGCAACAGTTGACTCTTTTTGTCCAATAGCTACATAAACACAAACAACACCATTACCTTTTTGATTAATGATTGTATCAAGTGCAACTGTAGTTTTACCAGTCTGTCTATCACCAATAATAAGTTCTCTTTGACCACGACCAATTGGGACGAGAGCATCAATAGCTTTAATACCAGTTGCCATAGGTTCGTGAACAGATTTTCTATCCATAATACCAGGTGCTTTTTCTTCAACGAAACGAGTTTCAGTTGTTTCAATCGGACCTTTGCCATCAATTGGTTCACCAAGAGCATTCACAACACGACCAAGAAGTGCATTACCAACTGGAACGCGTAATAAACGACCTAATCTTTTAACAGACATGCCTTCTTTTAGTAGTGCACCTCCACCAAGTATAACAACACCTACTTTAGCTTCTTCAAGATTCATTACTAAACCTTGTGTTCCTTCTTCGAACTCTACCATTTCTCCAGCCATAACATTGTTAAGTCCGTAAACTTGAGCAACACCATCAGCATAAGAAACAATTTTACCTGTTTCGTTAATATCAACACTTAATTCAAAGTTATTGATACGCTCTTTAATTATTGAGCTGATTTCATCAGCTTGAATTTTTGCTACCACTATTATTTTCCTCTCATGAAGTTAAATTGCTTTTATTATATGTTCTATAAGTTGATTATTAATTCTTGTTTTAGAAAAATTAATTTCCAAACCTAAATCTTCTATATCAACTTTAATACCATCAAAATTATTTTTTATAAATACCAATGATATTTTAGAATCAAATTTCTTACTTAAACTACCACTTAATTCTTGTATGACTTTTGCATCAACATCACTATTGCTGTAAATAATACCCTCATAAGTTTTCGTTGATAGCGCTACATCTTTTCTTAAAGCTTCTGCTATTGCAGGAATGATAGTAATGCGCTTATTTTCAACAAGAAGTTTAATTAAATTATTAATCTTCTCAGATTTTGCAGAATCAACTGCCTTAAGTAAAATATCCGATTTATCTTTAACTGAAACATTTGGATTATCAATAATTTGAATAAATTTTTCATCTTTAAATGATTCAGCCAAAGCAAAAAAAACAGAAGTTACATTTTCCATAAGGGTAACATCAAAACTATCTTTTAAAGCTTTAATGTATCGTTTTGCAATTAATTTTTCCATATTAAGCTACCTTCTTTAAGATAACATTTGCCATAGCTTCTATATCAAAATCATTACTACTTTGAGTGAGTACTTGATTTAGTACATCTTTAACAACATTACGAACCATTTTTCTTTGTTCGAACTCTTTTAAAGTAGCATGTTGTTTAGACAATGTTTCTAATTCAATTTCACATTGAACCATCATATTATCGTTAATGATTTTATTCTCTTTTTTTGAAGAAGCAATCAATTTATCTGCATACTTTTCAGCATCAGATATCTTTAATAAAGCCTCTTTTTTAAAAGCTATAGTTTCATTTAACTTATCTTGTACTTTTTTCAATTCATCAGCAATTGCTTGACTTCTTGATACAAAATAATTTTTTACCGGTTCAGCAACAAGATACCAAACAAGACCTGCGAATAGTACAAAGTTGACCGTTCGTTGAACGATATCTGTACTTGTTCCTTCTGCACTACCACCAGATGCTAATGCATAAGTTGATATCATTAGCATAAATACTAAAATTCTACTCACATCACATCCTTATATTTGACTAAATTTAGCTTTAACAGCTTCTTTAAACAATGGAATTTGAGATACTAACTCATCATTCAACTGTTTTTTAGAATTATCAAGTAATTTCTCAAATTCTAAATACTCATTTGCTAATTCAGCTCGTTTTGCTTCTAACTTACTATCAGCCAATTCCTTAGCATCCGCAATAACTTTCTCTCTTAGGACCGAAGCTTCCAGTTTAGCGTTCATAATTATTGATTCTGCTTTTGAATGTAACTCATGAATTTCACTATCATTAGAACTAACTTTATCAAAGTCATTCTTGATATCTTCATCTCGTTTTTTCATATAAGCGAATAATGGATTATAAAGCCGACTGTTCAGAACGGCAATAAGTGAAAGAAATACAACAAATGTAGCCAAAAGTAGTATCGGATTTATATCTAACATAGCACCTCCTAAAAGTTGCGTGATTATACTATGAGAAAATTGAAAAGATAGTTAAAGTAGAAAGAAAATTTTAAATTTTTTTATATTTTGTATAATAATAAGTAAATATTGTCTTATAATTTATATAGTTTATGTATAAAATTTAATTTATTTTGAAAAATTATTTAAAAATTCTTCTATTTGAGTTTCACTTACAAACTCTATAGTCAATTTATTTTTAGAAGAGCTTGTCTTTAAACCTAAAACATTCAATTTACTTTTAATTTTAGAAAAGTCATAAGATTTAACAACTTCTTTGTAAATAGTAGGTTGATTATCCTCTTTTATATTTTTTATTGTACTTTCAACTTCTCTTACACTTAATTTTTGTCCAATGATAGAATTAACCATAAGTTGCTGTTGTTTTTCATCTAAACCAATGAGCACTTTAGCATGACCAGCAGTTATTTTCTTTTCTATTAATGATTTTTGTGTTTTAGGTGATAATTGCAATAATCTAAGACTATTTGTTATATGCGTTCTACTTTTGTTTATCATAGTCGCTAACTCTTCATGTGTTATGCTATGTAATTTTATAAGTTCACTATAAGCATCTGCAAGTTCTATAGAGTTTAAATCTTCTCTTTGAATGTTTTCAATAAGAGCGAACTGTCTCATTTTTTGCTCATCTCTATTTAAAACCACTGAACGAATTGTTTTAAGTTTTGCTAACTTTGATGCACGAAGTCTTCTCTCACCTGCAATTAAAATATAGCCATCAATATCTTCTGTAACAACGATAGGCTGAATCAAGCCATCTTTTTTTATAGATTCAGCTAACTCTGCTAACGAATCTTCATCAAAAGTTTTTCTTGGCTGGAATGGATTTGGTCTGATATCTTTAAGAGATAGTTCAAGTATAGCATCTTGCTGCGTTCCCTCATTATCATACGCTTCTTTCATCTCTCCAAAAAGTGCATCTAGCCCTCTACCTAATTTTTGTGACTTCATTTATCTTATTATCGCCTGTGCTAAATTTTGATACGCTTCTGAACCACTCGATTTTACGTCATATAATATTACTGGTTTTCCAAAAGATGGTGATTCTGCAAGTTTAACATTTCTTGGTACTACTATATATTCATCTTGCGCATCTTTAAAAAGTTTCGTATTAAAATGTTGGCGTAAATCAGCAAAAACTTGTTTTGAAAGATTATTTTGTGCACTAAACATTGTCGGTAAAAAACCTTTTATACTCAGTTTAGGATTTATCGATTTTCTTACTAACTTTACAGTATTTAAAAGTTGTGCTAACCCTTCAAGTGCAAAAAATTCACATTGAATAGGAATAATGACTGAGTTCGATGCCGAAAGAGCGTTAATCGTCATTGGCCCCAGAGCTGGAGGAGAATCTATAATAATATAATCGTAGTCTTTTCTGATACTCTCAATAGCTCTCTTTAAAACAAGTTCACGACCCTGTGTTTTACTTGCATCATAATACTCTTTTTCAATCCCGACTAAACCTATGTTTGATGGAGCTAAATGAAGCGTTGGTAAATCTGATTTAAGTATGATATCTTTAATTTTTTTAGTGCCAATCAAAACATGATAAATATTAAATTCATAATCATTTCTATGAAAACCCAAAGAGGTTGTTGCATTTGCTTGAGGGTCTGAGTCAATCAAAAGTACTTTTTTTTCTGCAACAGCAAGAGATGCTGCTAAGTTTACAGCAGTTGTTGTTTTACCAACACCACCCTTCTGATTTGCTATTACTATTACTTCGCTCATCTTAAACTAAATATCCTCTTGCCGTTGCTAATTATTGAGCCGTCCTCTTGGAGGGTCGCCTCAGATAATGAAATTTTTAAATTATTTGCGTGTGTGAAAAAGTTTTTACTCTTGTAAAATTCTAACTCATATTTACTAAAAACTTGCTTCCATGAGATATTTTTTTCAATATTTTCAAAATATCTTTTTAACAACTCTTCCCTTAGGATAGTTATATCTAAAGTTCCAAACCCCTCAGGAGCTATAAGTAAATTTAATCCAACCCCACAAATAAGACTCTCTTTAACAATAGTTGTAATCATTCCGCCTACTTTTAACGCATCTACATAAAAGTCATTTGGCCATTTCAGCCAAACTTTAGAAGAAAACTCACTTAAAGTCTCTTTCAAAATAAAAGCAAAATAGATAGAAGAAGATTCAAGCTTCAAGTCACTTGGTAAATCTTTGAGAGGAATTGCAAAGGACAAAAATAAATTTCCCCCCATTCCAGTCCAAGAGTTCCCTCTACTTCCAACGCCATCCGTTTGCATATCAGCGACTATGGCATGTGGAAGTTCTATGCGACCTTCTCTCACTAGCTCTTTTAAATAGTTTTGAGTTGAATCTACAGACTCAAGAAAGAGTATCTGCAAGGCTCAATCTTTTACCGTTAATGTAGGAAAGAATATCCATCTCATTTTTTGACTCAGGCTGAACCCTAAAAATTCGGATACTTCCCTCTTTACACCCAACAACTATGCTTGAGGAATCTATTTTTAAGATTTTTCCCATTTCATTTTGAGATACGCTTTCTTCTAATAAAATCTTTTTGAGCTTTAATCCACATGCCAAGTAAATTCCAGGCCATGGAGTAAATGCACGGTATTTATTATAAAGTTTTACCGCACTCTCAAAACGAACTTCGCCATCTTGTTTTGTAATTTTAGAACAATGTGTGGCATGTGCATTATCTTGTTTTACTGGAGTATAGGAGTTAAAATTTAGAAGCACATCTATAGTCAAATCAGCAGCTACTTGCGTCAATCTATCAAAAAGCGATTCCACCATTTCATCATCGCCAACATCGATAGTAGCTATTTTAAGAATTGCACCCGTATCCAAACCCTCTTCCATAAGCATAGCCGTAACACCCGTTTGCTTATCAGCATTTAAAAGTGTTTGCTGAATCGGACTCGCTCCGCGGTACTGCGGTAAAATCGAAGCGTGAAGATTTATACAAGGTGCATGGTCTAAAATTGCTCGTGGCAAAATCTGCCCATACGCCGCTACAACTATATAATCACACTCAATTTTTAAAAGCTCTTCTACAACTTCACTCTCGCGAAGTTTATTTGGTTGATACACGGGAATCTCATTTGCACATGCCAAGGTTTTAACCTCGGGTGCAGTCATCACTTTTTTTCTTCCAACTGGCTTGTCAGGTTGCGTATAAACTGCAACTACTTCTATATCTTTCGTGTCAAGGAGTCGTTGTAAAATCTCTTTGGCATACTCAGGTGTGCCCATAAAAATTATTTTCATCTATTTAGCACTTGTAAAAAAAGTTCCGCCAACATGATTTTTCTCCAACATAAAACTTTTTACATGCGTTAAATCAAATCCGCTTGTTAAAAACATATCAATTCCACATGCCAACAAATAATCCGCCGCTTTAAGTTTTGTAACGATGCCACCTGTTGCAAAAACATTGTTTGGATTGACCTCTTTTTCAAGCTCATTTTTATCAATGGTATTTACAACTTTTAAAATCTTGGCATGTGGATTTTCTCGTGGGTCTGAATCATAAAAAGCATCGATGTCTGAGAGAATTATCAAAATATCTGAATCGGTGTGTTTTGTCATATAGGCTGAGAGTTGGTCGTTGTCGCCCACTACAAGCTCTTCCGTAGCTGTTGCATCGTTTTCATTGACGATAGGAATGACACCACTGCTAAGAAGCGTATCCACAGTATTTTTTATTCTTTCTATATCATCAGTTTTGCTAAAATTTGCTGCGGACACTAAAACTTGCGCCGTAATAATCTCATGCGTTGCAAATTTTTTCGCATAAGTTTTCATCAAAATAGGTTGCCCGATAGCAGCAAGTGCCTGTTTATTTTTGAGTACACTTCTATCGAGTTTGAGTTTTGTGTACCCCGCAGCAACCGCTCCAGAAGAGACTAAAATAACTTCATTCTCTTTTTGAAGCTCACTCAAAAAATCAACTAACGCCCGCATTCTATCAAGTGCAATCACACCATTTTGTGTTAAAACGGCACTTCCAACTTTAACGACTACTCTCTTCATGTTGCGATACTATTTTGTTTGTCTATTTGTATGTACTAAATTAAACAGAGAGTATTTCAGAGCCTCAATATTTTTATTTGTAGCAGAAGAAATCGGTGCGATAAAGTATGGTAAAGATTTATCATACCCTAAAGTTTCATCCGCATTTTCTTGAATAAAATAAGGAAGTTCAGTATCAAAATTAAACTCGCTACTCTTATTTGCACTTACACCCAAAAGAGTTAAAAAATCATTCACAAGGTCTGCAACCTCTTCAGGTGGAACGATATCTACTCTTGTAAGCGCAATTGCGTATTTGTTCTCTGCCATGATTTGAGAAAAAGCAGAAATTTCACTCTTAAGAGTTTCAATTTGCTCTTTTAAATCTCGGTAAGAAGCCAAATCAACCATATATAAAAGTATTTTCGTTCTCTCAATATGCTGTAAAAATTGAATTCCTAAACCTTTGCCCTCATGCGCTCCACCAATAATTCCAGGAATATCCGCCATAATAAATGACTCAAAATCCCCAATATTTACTTGTCCAAGCTTTGGAGTAAGCGTTGTAAATTCATAGTTTGCTATTTCTGGACGCGCATTTGAAACTGTTGAAATTAAAGTCGATTTTCCAACATTAGGAAAACCAACAAGCCCAACATCGGCTATCAGTTTTAAATCCAATTTTACTTGTCTTGTTTTACCTTGTTCCCCAGGTTGCGCATAAGTAGGTCTTTGGTTTGTAGAGGATTTAAAGCGCGTGTTTCCAAGTCCGCCTTTTCCACCTGTGATAAACTCCTCTTCCTGACCATCTTCTAACATGTCAAAAAGAACTTCACCACTCTCCATATCGATAATCTGAGTTCCTGGTGGCACAATAATTACCTCTTTTGCACCAGAGCGTCCAGTCATATTTCGACCTTCGCCCTGAACACCATTTTCTGCTTTTATGTGCATCTTTTTTTGAAAATGTGAAAGAGTATGTGTATTGTTATTACACTTAAACCAGATGTCGCCACCTTTTCCACCATCGCCACCATTTGGTCCACCATTGAGAACAAATTTTTCACGACGAAATGCAACGCATCCTTGTCCACCTTTTCCAGATGAAACGGTTAATTCAACACTATCTGTAAACATTGTAGATATCCTTAGTTGATAATACTTAAAAATTCACTTGATTTAAAAAAAAGAGTAAACTGTTAAATATTTTAGTTATTTAGGTGTAAAACCTAATGATTGAAGCAGAATATTCGGGCAGAGCCCAAACATTGTAGAATTATGCAGCAGGAATTATAGAAACTTGTTGGCGTTTTTTGTCTTTTCTCTCGAATTTAACAACACCTTCAATAAGTGCATAAATTGTATGGTCTTTTCCCATACCAACATTTTTACCTGGGTGAACTTTCGTTCCTCTTTGACGAATAATGATATTACCAGCGATTACAGCTTGTCCACCATACTTCTTAACACCGAGTCTTCTACCAGCCGAGTCACGATTATTCTGTGTACTACCCTGACCTTTCTTATGTGCCATACTTTACTCCTTAATCTTGATTATGCAGCTATCTTAACGATGCGAACACGAGTGAAATCTCTTCTGAAACCTCTTTTAACTTTACTATCTTTACGACGACGCTTCTTAAAAGTAATAACTTTTTTGTCACGACCTTCATTGATAACTTCAGCAGTTACAATAGCACCATTTACATATGGTGTTCCCATTTTAAGTTCACCAGCATTTACAGCTAGAACTTCTTTAATCTCGATGATAGCTTTTGGCTCAAGAGACATGTTATCAAATTTTAAGATATCACCCTCTTGAACTTTATACTGCTTACCACCATTTTTAATAATTGCGTACATCTATGGTCCTTAAATATATTATATTAACATCAACTTCTGAGTGCAGAAAAAATCACGCACCCTAAAGTCCTATTTCTACAAAAAGTCTGGAATTATATCCATCTAAGCTTTAAGTTTTGTTTAATGCCAAAACTTATTCAAGTTCCAATTGCATCAGATACATATCTTCCCCATCAAGAATATCAAGTTCTATACTTTGGCAACGAGGACAGCAATACTCTAGCTTCGCCAAAGTAGATTCATTTAAACAACTATTGCACTTTATCTTAATAGGCTGAATGTTCATTATAAACTCAGCACCATCGCAAATAGTTTGTTCTTTAAAGGTATCAAATGCGGTTTTTAAAAGCTCTGGCTCTACTCCGCTCATCACGCCAATTTTCACCACAACTTTTGTTACTTTTGTAGCATCGTTCGCTTTTGCGTTCTCTTCACATGCATCCAAAAGGGATTGAACAATGCTATATTCATGCATTAGCAAATTCTCGGAAGTAGCTCGCCTGTTGGAGTTTCTAAAAATCTTGAAGTTCCCCACGCACTTTTGAGTATCACTTTTTTAACATATCTGTTTGTGACGATTCCTATAATCTCGGCATGTGGATTGAACGCTCTTAAGATTCCACATGCCGCTTCTGCGTCCTCTTTTTTGATAGCCAGAACAAATGTGCCTTCATTCGCCAAAGCAGTTGCCTCAAAGCCAAGCATTTCACAGATGCCATTGACCTCATCACTGATTGGGATTTTCTCCTCTTCGACCTCTATACAAATATTGGACTGCTTCGCCCACTCGTTCAAAACCGCACTCACTCCACCTCTCGTAGCATCTCGCATTGCGGTTATTTGTATGTTTGCATCTAGTAACGCTTTGACATGTGGAAAGAGTGAAGTACAATCACTTTGCAGAGAACTACTCATCTCAATCCCCTCTCTTGCCGCGAAAATAGTCGCACCGTGACAGCCGATATCACGGTTCACCAAAATCACATCTTCTTCCGTGATATTGTTCGAGCTTATCCCTTGTTTAAGCACTTCGCCAATGCCCGTCGTGTTGATAAAAATCTTATCAACACTCCCGCGAGGCACGACTTTGGTATCGCCACTCACCACAATCGCACCGTTGATTTCAAGCTCTTTTCTCATGCTCTCTACGATGCGTTCAAGCTGTGCAATCTCAAAACCCTCTTCGATTATCACACTACAAGTCAAATATTTAGGCTTCGCCCCCATCATAGCGAGGTCATTACAAGTCCCACAAACCGCAAGTTTACCGATATCCGCTCCAGCAAAAAAGAGAGGCGAAACGGTAAAACTATCGGTAGAAAATGCTAAAGCACCGTTATGAATAATCGCCGCATCTTCGCTTTTTTCTAAAATCTCGTTTTTAAAGGCTTTGTAAAACACGCTAGAAATAAGTTCATTATTCTCTTCCCCACCGTTTCCACATGCCAAGGTTATTGTTTTTGTCATGATTCACTCTCTTGTATTCCATCAAAATTAAATTTATCTAAAAATTCAATCTTTTTTATTACTGTATCAACAGCTTTATTCAATCTATAAGCTCCAAAACCCTCACTATTACGAAGAATATTTACTAACCATGTTTGTTGAGATTTCTCTTTTTCGTCCGATAAAATTTGTAGTATTTCAGTTTGCTGGTTTATTTCTGAGTTCATCTCTATGTCTGTTTTTGAAGTTGCTAGCACAATAGCTTTTATTATTGTATTCATATCTCGATAAGTGTCATATTGTGAATCACTTTTTATTGGATTCTGCAAAACATTATCTAATATCTCTTCAACAGATTTTTTTTTACTAACTAAATCATCATACAAGCTTGAATTTTTCAACTTTAAAATTACAAAAAAAACTATAACTCTAAAACGCATTTCAAATAATCTGAGTTCTATTGTTTTGAATATAATATTAATCTGAATAAACACTTGTTCTATTTCACGCAAACTTAAATTCATAGACTTTGCTAAATATTTCAACATTACAAGTTCATTCAATTCTCGATACTCTTTTTTTATCTCTTTTGAAGTTAACACTTTATCTAATTCATAAACTGAATAATAAAGATTGTCACAAAATTCATCAACATTATTATTTGTAAGATTGTATTCTAAATCAATAAATCGTTTTAAATAACTGTTTGCATCAATATTTCCATATTGTGATTTAATTGATTCTGAGAGTTGTTTTTTGTCAATTGAGAGTACGAATATTAAGCCATTAATCCCAAATATATGTTTTACTCTTTCAAGTAACTCTATCGCATACAAAGGACGGCATCTATCAAGTTCATCAATGAAAATCACAAATGGTTTTGTATTATCTATCTTTTCTAGTAATTCAGAAATAGCCTCTTTAAATTTTTGTGTAACTTCTTTATCTTTAGAATATTTATCAATCAACTCTTTAGTAACTTGTTCACTTAATGCCCCAATTGCATCTTCAAAGCCCTTATCTACATCAAGTAAACCACCCGTTGCACCTTTTACAAAAGCTGGTATTCCCCGTTTTAAAACTTTTCCACCAAACTCTTTAACTTTGTCAAATTTTTGCACGACTTCACTTGTATCTTCAAAATTATCTAAAATATACCTGTTTATTTCTCCAAGTATTGATATTAAAGGTTCTTTTGAAAAATCATCTTCCCAAGCACTAAAATAAATACTATTTACATCATGTTCTTTTTTGAGATATTTTTGCCAAAGTTTTACAAAAGTTGTTTTACCAGCACCCCAATCAGCATTAATACCAAGGGTAAATGCCTCCTCTGTAGAAACTATTAGATGAGATAAATTTTCTATTGCATCTTTTCTTTTTAATTTATCGTTAATGAAAATATTTGTTTCATCAACTTCAAACTGCTTATTTTTATTCATCATATTAAATTCCTATATAGTTTATAATTCAATCTTGCCCTTTATATAAGAAATTATATCCATTTCAACTCTATTCACTTCTCATTTTTCGGATAATCAAACAAAACTAACCTCGCATTTTCAACACTTATATCTTCCCAACTATCACAATCAAACTCTATCTCTACAACTCCACATGTCGGAATATTTTCATTAAAGTTTATATATTTTTCAACCAATTCGTTCAAACTTGGATTATGCCCAAACAAAAATACCACGCTGTTGTTGTCATCGATTTTGGTCAATATTTTGTGAAGCGTACTTGCACTTGCCTCGTAAATATCTTTTTTAAATACAATCTCTTTTTCAAACCCTATTTTTCTTGCGATTATTTCTGCCGTAGTTTTAGCTCTCAAAGCTGGGCTTGAGTAAATTATATCAGGCACTATTTTTCTATCTTTAAGTTTGCTTCCCATCAAAGGGGCATCTGACTTGCCTCTTTTATTGAGCGGTCTTTCAAAGTCATCCTGTGAAGAGTCCTTCCAACTTGATTTGGCATGTCTGATTAAATAAACTTTTTTCATAAAAGCCCCTTAGTGTATTTTTGATTAGACTTCTTGCAAAACTCTCTTTTTAGATTGCTTCACTTCGTTCGCAATGACTGTCATTGCGAGAAGGAACGACGAAGCAATCTGAGTTTTGCAAGAAATCTATTTAATTTTGTAAATCGATTAAAAAGTTTTAGATTTTCTTTTTGTCCATAGTTTTCTATTTTTTTAAATAGCGAAGCATCTATTTCATAACTACCAAGCCTCTCCAATCCATGATAGTTGTCATTTATAGTTCCCAAAATATCTTTTATTTTGTTAAGAATTTTTATTTTTGTTTCATCTTTTAGAGCGTTATTTTTCTCTTTAACTAACACTTTTTTTATATAAATTCTATATTTATGTAGCTCTATTTTACTTAATATCAGTTCATTACTATCCATCAAACTAAAGGTATCCTCTTCATATTTACACAAAACATTTTTGGGAACAACTAAAGATTTTAAGTATTCATGAAGTTTATCTATCTTCTTTTTTCTACTCTCATTTGTAGATTTTTCTATACTATCTGTGTCTAATTTTACAAGATATTTTTTTGGCAAAGATAAGAGAAAAAACTCAAAAAATACATCCATATCTCTTATCTTATTGCTTATTTTAATCACTTTTTTGACTCTTCCATAAAAAGGGTCATCAACGCTAAGCAAGGAACATAAATCTCTGCTTACTACTCTTAAAGTATGAATATCCTTATTACTACATTTTTCTAAGTGAACAAAACTTTGAAGATGCTCTTCAAACTCTTTCAGTTTTTTCATGCAGTGTTGATTCTTCATAATATCCCTATTTACAATAGATTTCCATACTTGTAATACGCCGCACACGCACCCTCAGAGCTTACCATACAGCTTCCGACTGGGCTGGTTGGTTTACATGCCGTACCAAAGATTTTACACTCTGGCGGGTTGGCTTTGCCCTTTAAAATATCTCCACAGATGCAGAGTTTGTGGTCGTCAATTGGTTCATGCGGTAAAATATCTTTATAGATGACTTCTGCGTTGTAAGCATCATACTCTGCTCGTAGTTTTAAGCCACTTTTTGGGATATCGCCTAGACCTCGCCATCTGAAATTTTGTGCCTTTTCAAAATATTTTTCTATCAACTCTTGCGCTTTGAGATTTCCCTCTCGACTTACAGCTCTTTTGTATTCCACTTCAAGCGCACATCTCCCCTCTGCAAACTGTTTGACTAACATGCTGATACTTTGCATCACATCCACAGGCTCAAAACCTGAGACAACAACTGGCATGTGGAAATCTCGTGGGAACTCTTCGTAAATCTTGCTTCCGCTTATCACGCTCACATGTGCAGGTCCTAAAAATGCGTTGATATTGCACTCTTTGTCTGAGATAAGAGCCACCATCGCTTCTGGAACTGTGACATGGTTGATGTGAAAAAAGATGTTTTTTATATTTTTATTGACAACTGTATTCAAAAGTGCGGCAGTCATTGGGGTGGTGGTTTCAAAACCTATGGCAAAAAATATTATCTTGGTTGACGGGTTTTCTTTTGCGATTTTGAGACAATCAAGTGGGGAGTAAACAAACCTAACATCTGCACCTTTACTTCTTGCATCTTGGAGGCTTCCGTTGCTTCCTGGCACTTTTATCATGTCGCCTAAAGTTACCAAAATCACATCGCTCTGCATCGCCAAAACATAAGCGTGGTCGATTCGCTCTTTGGGCATGATGCAGACAGGACACCCTGGACCATGGACAAATTTGATATTTTTGGGGAGAAGTTGCAAAATGCCGTATTTCATAATCGTGTGCGTGTGTCCACCGCAAACTTCCATGATGTTTATGGCATGTGGAAGTCGCTTCGCATCTTCTTTAATTATTTTTGCAAAGGCTTTTATCGTCTTGGCATCTCTAAAATTATCGTAAAGATTTTTAAGTTCTAATCCCATTTACGCACCCCTATTTTCGCATGTATCCCCGTCTAAAATCGCCCTTTGCCTATCCTCTTCATCCATCGCTTCGATGATTTCTCGGTAAGTCTCAAGGCTGAGAAGTGCATCCTCTTCATCGATTTTATTCATAATGAATCCGATATGTAAAAGGACATAATCCCCGATTTGTACACTATCCTCATGCATCAAGTCCAAACTCGCATCGCGTTGTACACCCATGGTATCGACTGTTGCTATGTTATTTTCTTTGTCTATTTTTACTACTTTAGAAGGTATTGAAAGGCACATTATCGCATCTCCATTTTGAACTTTATCCATGAAGCCACTTTTTTTATACTCTCTTCATCTTTCACGCTTACTTCTAAAATATCCACATTTGGTTTAAGTTTTCTTGCCATCTCTTTCTCTATTTGCATGTCATATTCAAAATGTGGAAGAAGGTCTGTTTTGGTAAATAAAAGTAAGTCAGCAGTTCTAAACATGACTGGATATTTTGCGATTTTATCTTCGCCCTCAGGGATAGAAACTAACACTATATTTAAGTGGCTTCCAACATCGTAACTCGCAGGACAAACGAGGTTTCCGACATTTTCTATAAAACAGACATCTACCGCATCTAAATCCATGTGATGCAGAGCTTTATGCACCATAAACGCATCCAAATGACATGCTGAACCTGTCTGAATCTGGTGTGCTTGAATTCCACATGCCGTAAGTCTATCGGCATCACGACTTGTTTCTAAGTCGCCCTCGATAACACAAAATTTAAAAGCATCCATCTTCGCCAAACTCTCTAAAAGTGCTGTTTTTCCACTCCCTGGGCTACTCATAAGATTGATACACAAAACACCATGCGAGTTGAAATGTTCACGATTATGTTCAGCTTCTTGATTATTTTTATCTAAAATCTTTGTAATGACTTCGATAGTTTTTGGGTCATTGAGCTGTGGATTATCATGCAAGTGTGCATGTGCTTCTTGGTGTTCGTGACTCTCGCCGTGATGGTGATGATGTTCATGTCCATCGTGAAAATGAACTTCCTCGGAATGGCTTTTTTCATGAGTATGCCCTGTCATACTACAACCGCAATCTTTACACATATTTCTATCTATTTACGATTTGTGTTTGTTTGTTTAAAACACTTTTACTATATCCATATGCTAAAGCCATACCCAATAAATGAAACATAAGTGTAGAAAGAGTAAATCCCGCAATATAATGTACAAAACCGCCACCTTGAAATTCAGCCCCATGAGCAAAACCATGAAACATACCAAAAAATGCAACTATGCTAACAATAATATGAATAGAAATTTTATTGACAAAACCTATAAGAGCAAAAATAACAGCAATTGATACAAGTATGCCTTCTTCAACAAATAAAAACTTAATACCTAAATAACCCATAATTGCTGATACAACCATAGCCCCCATAAAAGCAAATAAGATTAAATAAGATTTTTTTGCTACGAAAAAAGCAACCATACCAACACCAATCATTACTAAAATGTGATCTAAACCACTCAGAGGATGCAAATATCCATCACCAAATCCACCGCTCTCCAAAGTAGTTGTATGTCCAAAAACAAATACCGACAAAGACAAAAGCACTAATAATATTTTCATAATTAATTCCTCGTATTTTTTACTCTTATGAAGAGTTACTCACATTCTATATCTTTATTGTAAAAATAATATTAATTTATTTATTTTTTATAAAAAATTTAATTGAGACAAGCAATAACCATTTCAGTTAAAACCAATAACGCGGATAATGTCTTTTTGGATTTTTTGATAAATTGTTCACAATAAGTGCAACAAGCAACATTATAAACGCATCAAGTGCAACTGGCAAAAGAACAAAAGTATATCCCAATTCATGTATTTGAGAACTTCCGATGACAGCTATTAATGAAGTTGCCCCACCTGGGGGATGAAGAGTTCCAGTAAAATGCATAGCCACAATTGCCATGGAAACAGCGATAGCACTTAAAATAGAGATATCAAAAGATAAAAATTTATAAACCGTTACGCCCACTAATGCCGATAAGATATGCCCACCCAGTACATTTTTAGGCTGAGAAAATTCAACCTGTGGCGCACCATATATTAACACCGCTGATGCACCAAATGAGCCAATAAGAAAAATTTTATCTACGACATTAGAATGAATGCTGTCATTTAAATTTGAAATAATATATATACCTAAAAATGCACCCAGCCATGACCAAAGAATTTTTGAAAAAGGCTTTCGTGGCGGACTTTTTTCAAAACCGTTCATTCGCTTCATATAAATCATAAATTCTTCAAACATGGTCACTTTTCTCTTGTGTTATTTTTTCACACAGAAATACATTTATTACAAAGCTATTTCACAATCATAAATGACATTATATTGATACTATTTCTTTTTATTACGCCCAACTACCAAATCGTTTATAGTTTCTACTTGGAAGCCTTGTGCCACTTTCGTTGTTTGATCTTTTGGAAGTGTAACGCCAAACTCTTTTTCAAGATTTGCTACGGATTGTTTAGATTTAAAGCCTAACCATGTAACTTTGTCATTGAGATAACTTAATTTCACTGCATTTTTAAGGTCTGCATCAAAATTTGCTTTTGGAGAGACTAGAAGCCAATACAATTTACCAGAAGGTGCTGTCCAAGTTTTTATATCTTTTGCAAGATTAAAATCACTTGTTGCAACTTGTTTTGAAATAGATGTGTAAAGATTATTTATGGCTTCTTTATCACTTGTTCCTGTTGTACGGATATAATTATCAAGCTTTTCTTTTACTTGAACTTGCATCTGTTTCGCAAGTTCTGCATAACCACTTTTAAGGGCAGTTTCTTTCATCTGAGCTGGGTTAGCTTCATTTTTCTCTGCTATGCCTATTCCAACATATGCATCTTGTACTTGAGGTTTACATACCCAAGAAGGAGCAGAAGCGCCATCTTGCATACAATCACCCACTTCTTTTGTGGCTACTTTTGCATTGCTACATCCAGCTATTGCAGCCAATAAAAGTCCAGATACGGTTAAAGAGAGAACTTCTTTTAGTTTTAGCATGATAAATTCCTTAAATCAAAAATAATGTGAAATTATACCTTATTTGCTTGAAAAAGCAGTTAAAAAAAGAAAGTCGATAGATTTACTTGACAATAAATTTTATTTTGTGTACGATTTGGCATATAAAATTAAGGGGCAGAAATGCATACAGATACTTTAGCACTTCATTACGGATACAATCAAGAAGGCGTTGGCTCTATGTCAGTTCCTTTATATCAAACAACAGCGTATGACTTTAAAACAGCCGAAACAGCTGCAAACCGCTTTGCACTCAAAGAACTCGGACCAATTTACACGAGACTGAACAATCCAACAACTGAAATATTGGAAACAAGAATAGCAGCCGTTGAAAAAGGTGCAGCAGCCCTTGCAACTTCAAGTGGACAATCTGCTATATTTTACGCTGTTGTAAATTTAGCTGAAGTGGGAGACAACATTTTAGTTGCTAAAAAAGTATATGGTGGTGCAACAACACTCTTAACGCATACACTCAAAAAATTTGGTATCACAGCGAAACTTTTTGACAGTGATCATGCGGATGATTTAGAAGCGCTCATAGATGATAGAACAAAAGCTATCTTTTTTGAATCACTCTCAAATCCACATGTCTCTATAGCCGATGTGCAAAAGATTGCAACCATTGCAAATAAACACGGTGTAGTCTCAATTTGTGATAACACAGTTGCGACACCAATACTTTTTAACCCTCTCACAAAAGGTGTCGATGTTGTTGTGCATAGTGCTAGTAAATATATTACAGGGCAAGGTCTTGCGATTGGTGGACTTATTATTGAGCGAAATGGTTTAAATGACAAGCTGATAGCAAATGTAAGATACCCACAATTTAATGAGCCAGATGAGAGTTACCATGGTTTAGTGTATGCTGACTTGCCATTTCCTCTTTTTACTTTAAGAGCAAGACTTTCTCTCATCCGAGATATAGGCGCGTGTCCTGCACCGTTTAACTCATGGTTGTTTATTCAAGGGCTTGAGACACTGAGTGTTCGTATGGATAGACATAGTACAAATGCTTTAAAAGTTGCAGAATTTTTAGAATCACACCCAAAAGTAAAAAAAGTAAATTATCCAGGATTAAAAAGTAGCCCTTACCACAAACAAGTGAGTGAAGATTTTAAAAATGGATATGCTTCTGGACTTTTAAGTTTTGAAGTAGAAGATTTTGAGAGTGCTAAACATGTTTTAAATGCAACAAAAATATTTGCAGTCGTTGTAAATATTGGTGATTCAAAGTCCATCATAACACACCCTGCGAGTACAACACACATGCAAGTTCCACATGCCGATTTAGAAAAATCAGGAGTAACTTTAGGACTGATACGACTAAGTGTTGGACTTGAAGATGCGCAAGATTTGATAGAAGATTTAGAAAAAGCTTTAGGATAAAGAATGGCTCTTGTCTCTTCTAAAGGTATGTACGGCTTGGCAGCTATGTATGAGTTATTTTTACTCAAAAGCACTAAACCCGTACAAATAAAAGATATTTCTCTGGGTGCGGCCATTCCTCAGAACTACCTTGAACAGTTATTAGGACAGCTCAAAAAAGCTGGACTACTCACGAGTGTAAGAGGTGCGTATGGTGGGTATTTATTGGCAAAAGATGCAAAAGATATCACCATAAAAGAGATTTTTGTGGCCTTAGAAGGAAATTTAAACATAATTGATTCAGAGATGAAAAATCCTGTTTTAGCCCTATTTTATGAGGAAAAGAAAAGAGAACTTGAGTCTATCTTTGATATTGCATTATCTGATTTAGAAACCTATGAGCAAAAGATTTCAAAACAAATTAGTTACACCATTTAAAGGAAAAGAAGTATGAAATACGCAAAAAATGTTACGGATTTAATCGGAAATACTCCACTTTTAAGACTAAAACATGTTTCAGACAGTACACAAACTACTGTTTTAGGAAAGTGTGAATTTTTAAATCCTTCACACTCTGTAAAAGATAGAATTGGCTTTCATATGATAAAAGAAGCGTTTAAGAGAGGCGACATAAATAAAGAGAGCCATATCATAGAACCAACAAGCGGAAATACAGGAATCGGACTCGCAATGGTTTGTGCAAGTTTTGGTATAACGCTCACACTTACGATGCCTAGTTCTATGAGTATGGAAAGACGAAAGCTACTCAGTGCGCTTGGAGCAAATCTTATTTTAACAGAACCAGCTCTTGGAATGCGTGGAGCAGTCGAAAAAGCTCTTGAATTAGCAGAGCAGACTCCAAACTCTTATGTTCCACAACAATTTTCAAACATGGATAATCCTGCAGCGCATAGAAAAACAACTGCTCTTGAAATTCTTAAAGACACAAATGGCGGAGTAGATATTTTTATAGCTGCAGTAGGAACAGGCGGAACGATAACTGGAATAGGAGAAGTTCTTAAACAATATAATCCAAACATTCAAATCATAGCAGTTGAGCCAGATTTATCTCCAGTTCTCTCAGGCGGACAAGCAGGACCTCATAAAATTCAAGGAATTGGAGCTGGATTTATTCCCGATGCCCTAAATACTAAAATTTATGATGAAGTTTTAAGAGTAAGTTATGAAGATGCACGGGATATGTCACGAGAACTTGCAAACAAAGAAGGCTTAATTGTAGGAATATCTACAGGGTGTAATGTATTCGCGGCAAAAGAAATTGCTTCAAGAGAAGAAAATCAAGGTAAAGTCATCGTCACTATTTTATGTGACACTGGAGAGCGATACCTAAGTTCTGGACTTTATGATGAGTAAAAAGTCCCTTTAAAACTTTATAGATAGATAAAAACTTATCTCAAACTTGCTATCTTCTGAGAGGTAGCTGTTTTTTTTATACACTGCATAGGAAGGTTTTGTAGTGGTTTCATATTCGCTTTTTGGAAGCCATTCGTGATACACCCAGTGTATAAATTTGAGCAAATCTCCATGCTCTCCACTTAAATCAAACTTTGCATAAATTCCATCGGAAATATTAAATTTTGGCAATCTGTCACTTTTTATTTTTAAACTATTTTCCACGACTACACATGCCACATATTGACACTCATGGTGCTCTGTTATGGTTGGGTTATCATGAAAAAGAGCGATTTGCTTAAACTCTGTGATGTTGTTACTAAAAATCCAAGTTTGGAGTTTTTGCCATGTTTGTTTAATGTCTGCACTATAACCGCTATGTCTGATGTAGTAACTCTCAATAAGTGGCATTTTTACAATCGTTGGTTCTATATCTTCAAAGGTCGCGGTTGATTGTTTTGCTTTTGGTGATTGTTCGATAATTTGTTTTGCATACTCTTTATAACCGCCACTTTTCCACTGTTTTGGCGTCATTTTAAAACGCTCTTTAAAAACACGAAGAAAAGATGTTTGAGAGCTGTAACCACAGGTGTTCGCTACATCCGTAATGGTTGAATATTTGTTAGTCAAAAGCAGATTTGAAGCTTTTTGAAGTCGGATAGATTTTATGCTTTCATAAATATTTTTTCCAAACACATCTTTAAAAATTCTGTGCATGTGGAATTTACTTACACCCAAATCACTGCTAAGTTCATTTACATCAATGTTTGTATCGATGTGCGTGTAGATGTAGTACATAATATCATTCGCAATTTGCACTCTTTTTTGCAGTGTTTCTTTTTTCATGGGTATTATCTTAGCAAAAATAAACTGTTTTTTAAGCAATATCAGATAATTTAATTAGCAAAAATAGTGAAGAATTAGTTTTAAAAAAGTTATAAAATTTCATCTATTAATTTAATCGGAGATACATCATGAGAAAAATATCAAAAGTATTAATTGCAAACAGAGGCGAAATAGCTCTTAGAATTATTAGAGCGTGTAAAGAGTTGGACATTCTAAGTGTTGCTATATTTTCTGAAGTTGATATTGAAGGTGTTTGGGTAAGAAAAGCGGATGAATGCTACCCAATGATGGGTGATGCACTTGCTGCATATCTTGATTATGAAAAAATTATTGCTTTAGCGCTCAAAGCAGATTGTGATGCTATCCACCCTGGATATGGATTTTTATCTGAAAGTGCAGAATTTGCTCAGGCATGTGAAGATAATGGCATTATTTTTATCGGTCCAAAACCAGAGCATATTGCACTTTTTGGAGATAAAATGGCTTCAAAAGTAGCTATGCGACAAATCGGTGTTCCAGTATTAGAGGGAACAGATGAGCCTTTAAAAGATAAAACTCAGGGTGCGATTATTGCTGCGAAAATTGGTTTTCCAGTGATTATAAAAGCTGCTTTTGGTGGTGGCGGACGCGGTATGAGAATCGTTCGAAGTGCAGACCTTTTTGATGAAATGTTTGACTCTGCGACAAATGAATCTAAAAAATATTTCGGTAAAACTGAAGTATTTATTGAAAAATATGTTGAAAATCCACGCCATATTGAAGTACAAATTATTGCTGACAAATACGGAAATGTCCTTCATTTAGGCGATAGAGATTGTTCTATCCAAAGAAGACATCAAAAAGTCATTGAAATCGCACCCTCACCTAGACTCAACGCTGCAACACGAAAAGAGCTTTACAGAGTTTCAACAAAAGCGATGTTCAAACTTGGATATGAGAGCGTTGGAACTGTGGAGTTTTTAGTGGACGACAATGACAATATCTACTTTATAGAGATGAATACTAGAGTTCAAGTGGAGCATCCTGTGACTGAACTTATTTCAGGAATTGACATCATCCAAAGAATGATACAAATTGCGGAGGGTGACCCGCTCAAATTCCTTCAAGAAGAGATTCATTTTCGCGGCTATGCAATTGAGTTCAGAATCAACGCTGAAAATCCTCAAAACAATTTTATGCCTTCCGTTGGGAAAATCACAAACTATATGACACCAGGTGGTCCAGGTGTGAGAATAGATTCTGCGGCATATGCAGGATATACAATCCCTTCAAACTACGATTCTATGATAGGAAAACTCATCGTTTGGGGCTTAGACTGGGAAGGTGCTGTAAAAAAAGCAAGACGCGCTTTAGATGAATTCTACATAGAAGGTTTTCCAACAAACATTCCTCTGCACCGTGAAATAGTAAGAGACCAAGATTTTATAGAAGGTCATTTAGCGACGAATTATCTTGAAAAGAAATTGGATCTTTTTAATTTACATGCCGTGAACTCACTCGCAGAAGAGGATAAAAAAATCGAAAATATTACGAACCTCATAAAAATGATTAATGATAATAAGATAAAAACAAGAAGTTAAACATAACCAACTATTAAGTGATTTAGTGTAAAATCATAAACTAAATTTTTCGGCATGTGGAGTTTCCACATGCCAAGTTCAAAGGGTGGTTATCGTGAGTATTTACAGAGAGTATGACATTAGAGGGATTTACGAGCAAGAGTTAAATGAGTTGAGTGTTACTCGTATCGGGTATGCTTTGGCTTCAAAAATAGAGGGCGAATATGTCGCTGTTGGGTATGACGCGAGAAGTCACTCCCCTATTCTCTTTGAATACCTTGTCGCAGGGCTTAATGCTGGTGGTAAAAAAGTTCTCAACATGGGACTTGTTCCTACTCCTGTTAATTACTTTTGTAACTACAACGAATTTGACGGCATCCTAGTCGGGGCTTCTGTAATGATTACAGGGTCACACAATCCAAGCGAATATAACGGCTTCAAAATCACTATCGACAAAGCACCCTTTTTTGGCGATGCAATTTATGCTCTTGGACGAGAGTGTGAAGCAATGGGAACAATTCCACATGCCGAACGAAATGTAAAAGACATAGACGCAGTCACGCGTTATGTTGACTTTTTGGTGGGCGAATTTCAACACCTCAAAGCTATGCCTACAAAAATTGTTTACGACTGTGGAAACGGTGTGGCTGGTGTTGTAACTGAGAGAATTTTCTCTGCGTTGAATCTCCATACAAAAGGGCTTTTTGTTGATCCAGACGGCACTTTTCCTAACCACCATCCAGACCCCTCAGATGAACATAATCTCGAGGATATTAAAAAACTTTTAGCAACGGATGGAGATATCGCTTTTGCATACGATGGCGATGCAGATAGAATCGCAGTTTTAACGCACAAAAACAACATCAAGGGCGATATGATGGCTCTTTTGTTTGCAATGAAAATGGACAAACCAATTGTTGTGGGCGAAGTAAAATGTTCACAAGTCATGTATGATGAGCTTGAAAAACGCGGTGCTACGGCTATCATGTACAAAACAGGACACTCAAATCTCAAAGTAAAAATGAAAGAAGTAAACGCAGATTTAGCATGTGAAGTAAGCGGACATGTGTTTTTCAAAAACCGTTATTTCGGCTATGACGATGCAATTTATGCAACACTTAGAATGTTAGAGTTAGTTCACGATGGAATTGATTTGGACGCGGAACTCGCGAAACTTCCACATGTCTTTTCAACAGAAGAGATAAAAGTAAAAACAACAGACGCAGAAAAATTTAAAATCATAGATAAGGTCAAAGAGCTTCTTAAAAATCCACATGCCGACTTTCCTACGATTAGAAATATTATAGATGTCGATGGTGTGCGTATCAATTTTGAAAACGGCTGGGGACTTGTTCGTGCAAGTAACACAACACCGATTTTAGTCACTCGTTTTGAATCAACTTCTAAAGAAACCGCTAAAGTGTATGAAGATGCAGTAAATGGGCTGATTGAAGAGGCAAAAAAATTACTATAAAGTATTCTATTTGAAAAACAAAAATCTTGCTAACATTTTTTATCAATGGGAAGAAAACACTCTGGTACTTAATATTTTAGGTACTCCGAGTGCAAAAAAAGATGCAATTGGGAAAGTCAAAGGAAATCAACTCAAAGTGAGCGTTACTGCTGCACCAGTAGCAGGAAAAGCAACCGATCATATGGTTCGATTTTTAGCAAAAGAATTTGGGGTTTCTACCTCAGACATAGTAGTTGTGTATGGTCGTATGAATATCAATAAACAGCTTCGCATAAAAGAACCCAAAACGCTTCCAACTGTTATCATCAAAAAATAAAACTTTATGAATAAAATCAATAAAAACATCGTCGCCTTAGGAACAAACAGCTTTTTTACAGATTTTTCAAGCGAGATGATACTGCCCCTTTTACCTCTCTTTTTAGAGCGGTTTTTACATGCAACTAAAAGCGAAATTGGTCTTATCGAGGGGATGGCTGAATTTGGTGTTGCTTTACTTATCGCTCTCTCAGGATTTTACTCCGATAGATTGGGAAAGAGAAAAATCCTCACGCTCATCGGGTATGGATTTTCTAATCTTGTAAAGCCACTTGCTTTTTTTGCTCAAAGTGCCACCATGATTGCCACAGTACGCATCGCAGACCGTGTGGGTAAAGGGATTCGTTCTGCACCGCGTGATGCACTCATCAGCCATGCAACTGCCAAAAAACATAGTGGTTTTATTTTTGGTTTTCACAAAATGATGGATAGTGCTGGAGCTGTTGCTGGAAGTTTGAGTGCATTTGGATTGCTCTGGTTTTTAGGAGAGAGTGAAGCTACTTTTCGAACTATTTTTGCTCTAAGCCTCATCCCTGGGCTTATTGCCATGGCGGTTCTTATCTTTTTTGTTGTTGATGCTCCTTTTACACCTGCACCCATGCAACAATTTCGTCCCAAAGCGCTAAGCGCACCATTTTATTGGCTGGTTGCTTTTCAAAGTCTCTTTAGTCTTTTTGCAATGCATTACTCATTTATAATTCTTAAAGTCGAAGATAACGGTATGGCATTAGCAATGATTCCTCTCGCCTATGCACTCTACAATCTTATTCTCGCTATTTTTGCAATACCAATCGGCAAAATGGCAGATAAATTTGGCAAAGCAACTCTCTTGTCTGTTATCTATTTGGCTTTTGGCTTGGGAACTCTTTTTATGGCATGTGGAACTCTTTGGGGTGCATGGATTGGATTTGGAATCTATGGTTTTTTTGCTGGTGGATTTAACTCTCTTGCCAAAGCAATCATCTCAGATACCGCTCCAACAGAACTTAAAGCAACTGCGTATGGAGTTTATTACACTTCTATAGGAGTAACAACACTACTCTCCCTTACCATTGGCGGATGGATATGGGATAATTACACAAGTACAATTCTCTTTACTATCGCTTCTTTAGCATCTATAGTGTTGTCAGGGTTACTTTATAAAATGAGAAAGCATTTTCTTATACAAATATAAACTTGGCATGTGGATTTATTTAGTAAATGAAGTTAAGTTGTTGCTATAAACTTATATCTACTAATTGTGGATATTATATAATCCAACGGATAGCAAAGGAAGATAGTATTTATGAGAAATTTGTAAATGGCGGTGTTGATATTCAAGCTAAATTTGATGAGCTTGTATATGATATGCTCAATGATGGTTACCCGTCCATTACAACACAAGAGGCAAATAAAAGAGTATCTGATGCCGTGGATAGATATAGAAATGGCGCAAGCACATGCCAACAAAAACTAACTAATTAATATTTCTAGGAACATTAGTTGCTTCACTTCTGTAACTAAAGTGAGGGATTCCAAATGAATGTTTCATCATCCACCCAAGCACATTACACAAATATAACAAATACCATAGGAATAAGCAATACCTTAAAAGGTGAACACTACATTCTTGATAATCTCAATGAAGAAACTAATCAACTTCTAAACACTGCCCTTGAGGGAAAAAGTGACCAAGATAAATGGATGATTAAGCTTAGTTTAGATGTGGCATTGAAAAAAGCCAATATTGACAATAATACTGTCGGTGACACTTCTGAAGACACCATTGCAAAAAATTTACAGGGATATATAGATTCACGAAAAGATTTACCTATGGATATGCTGGGAGAGGAGAGAATTGCAAAGCAACTACTTGAATCTTACAAAAAAAGTAACACATATTTAGCTGCACAAACTAAAGAAGAAACACTTAAAAGTGACTTTTTAAATGCCATATATTCTAAAAAATCTATTGCATCAGCTTCAGCCCTTACGAAAGAGAGTATTCAAAATAAAGTCAATAAATATGCAGAGTCTCTTATGCAAAACAGAAGTGATACGCCCGAATCTAAACTTGAAATCTCTAAAATGCTAAATGAATTTAAAAAAGAGTTGCTCACGGAATATAAAGAGAGCTTAGAAGGTGTAAAAGATGGCAATTTATCTTTGGAACAACAAGCCACTATAAAAGTCTTAATGGATGAAAATTCTCAAGAAGCAAGTAACTTAGAAAAATTATTAGCCACGGCAGAGATAGCAAAAAAAGAAGAGATAGCCGCAAGTGAGGCAACAGCAGAGGTGAGTCAAACACATGCAACTGGAAGAATGGCAGAAATGCAAGAGAAGTATAAAGATGTCTATACTCCTATGCCTGAGACCTACTCTAAAGCGGGTGAAGATTTGCAATGGCAAAAGATTTATGAAGCGTATCCAAATTATATAACTCCAAACGAATTATTTAAAATGGTAAGTAAGGTATATACTGAAGAATATGGTGAAAAACCTATACAACTCGGCGATAAACTTACTCAAAAACAAGAGGATGAACAAAAAGCGGCGGCAGACAAGGTGTTTCAATGGGCTTATGAAATCTATGGAGGCAAAGAGGGATTTACTAAAATGACTAATGATGTCTATGAAATCCAAAAAAAATATCCTGTGAATTATATGGCAAAAGATGGTGATGTTAAAAACGCAACAGAATTAACACGCTTTTACAATGCGGCTGTGTATGAAGGACTAGAGAGCGGTAAAACAATAGACGAAGCTAAAAAAGCTGCCGGTGAAGCCAGAAGTGCATTTATGGATATGGACGCGGCAATAAGAAAAACCGACCCAATGTTTAAAGGCACGGATATACTTTACAATAACGGCAAATCATTTTTACAAACTCTTCAAGACGAAAGAGAAGTCAACTGGGATACAAAATGGACATGGGATTTAAGAGAATATGGGATACAAGGA
Organism: Sulfurimonas sp.; assembly: GCA_041662265.1. Classification (GTDB taxonomy): domain Bacteria; phylum Campylobacterota; class Campylobacteria; order Campylobacterales; family Sulfurimonadaceae; genus Sulfurimonas. The sequence continues at coordinate 115,389 of JBAZSV010000003.1, read as the reverse complement.
GATTGGCACTGGCTCAATATTTATGATAACCAAAACAAAATGACAGATGAGATACACAAAAAAATAGACCAATATAATTTTATGCTAGATAACAAAGATTTAATGGCAAAAGCAAATGAAAAATTGAATCCTGATGATAGAAATCAAATCGATTACTATGAGAAATATATAAATGAATTTATGCCTGCTGCCGAGCTTGCTTTGAAAGTGTTTGATAATTATAAGATTTATGATTAGACGATACAAAAGTAAATTGTGACACTATCTGTGATGCAAAGTCAATATAATTTAGATTAAAAGAAATATCTTGGCATGTGGAAACAGATAAAAGAGAAGTGGCGTGATGGAAAAAAAGAATGAAAAACTATAAAATCTATGATTCTATCGATGTAAAAGCGTAAAACATCAAATTTATGCCTCTTCTTCTAAAAATCTTTTACTTAAGCGATTTAGTGTAAAATTTCACAATACAATTAATGAAACAAGGCAAAGTGTAATGAATAGAGATGGAAAAACTCCAGTGAACAATTATGAGAACTTATCTATACTCTATGCACAACACACGGATGAGAGCTATTTTAACAAAAAAATTCTCAGTTCGATGTCTAAAATATTTCATAGCTCTTTGGGGCTTGAAGATACTTTAAATAAGTACAATAATTTTAAGGAGATAAACGGATTTTTTGTTGATTTAATCATTATCGACAACAGATTTGGCTTAGATATTTGTCATAAAATACTGGAGATAAATCCTTCGCAGAAGATTATTATAAAAGTAAGACTCGATAGCAATCAATATCTCTCAAGCTTTTATGTGAATGGATTTGATGATTTTATTTATGAGCCACTCAGCAAACTCTCCGTTGAAAAAACAATCTCTCATGTAACACACAACAAAAATGTAAAAAATATCGTCTCAGAGTATGAAGACAAACTCCATGATTCACAAAGAAAACTTGAACAAAGAAGTGAATTTTTTGCAAGTATGAGCCATGAAATAAGAACACCTATGAATGCGATTATAGGTCTGAGCCAAATACTGGTAGAAGATAAAACACTCACAAGAGAGCAACTTGAAACGGCTAAAGCTATAAGCAGTGCTTCAAATATGCTTCTAGGCATCATAAACGATATACTTGATTTTTCAAAAATCGAAGCTGGAAAAATTGTTTTAGAAGAAAGAGCTTTTGACTTAAACATGATTTTGAGTTATTTAGCAGATATGATGAGCTACAAGGCACTAGAAAAAGGGATAAATCTTACTTTTGATATAGACCACAACATTGGCAGAAATTACTTAGGTGACCCATTTCGTATCTCTCAAATACTCCTCAATCTTCTAGGCAATGCAGTTAAATTTACAAACAGTGGTGGTGTTACGCTAAGTATTAAAGCTCTCGATGCGAAGGATGGAAAATCTTTAGTCAAGTTTGCAATTAGTGATACAGGAATTGGTCTAAAAAAAGAACAAATCCAAAATCTTTTTCAAAGTTACACACAAGCATCCTCCGACACAAGTCGCAAGTACGGTGGAACGGGGCTAGGTTTATCTATCTCAAAACAACTCGTTACGCTTATGGATGGTGAGATTTGGGCTGAGAGCCAATACGGCAAAGGGGCAACTTTTTTCGTCACTCTCACTTTAGAAACAAATGAAAGTACAGATAAAAGAAAATACCGCCTTCCTTCAAAAGATATTATGCAGATGAGAGTCTTAATTATTGACTCAAATTTAGAATCACTTCTCTCTCTTAGTAACCTACTCCAATATTTCCACATCCCAGTGGAGAGTGCTATAAATCTAAACGAAGCAAATGCATGTATGAACAAAAGCAACTTTGATATTTTATTTGTTGATAGAGATATGTATGATGTTTTAGATATAAATGCTTATAAAGTAAAAACGAAAGCGCACATAGTTTTAATACAAAATTGGGAAAATATACTTAAAAATGAAAAAGTGGATTACTCTGTCGTAGATGAAGTTTTAAAAAGACCTTTTCATCAGCAGATGATTTTTGAAATACTTTCAAGTTTATACAATATGAACGGCATTCCAAATAACAAAAATCAGACGGATGTCTCTAGTAAAGATGACATTAAAGCATTGGGTCATCATAAAATATTAATCGCTGAAGATAATAGTATCAATCAAAAAGTGATGCGTGGACTTTTAGCAGATACAGAGTTGGAACTCGTGTTCGCGAATGATGGCAAAGAGGCACTCCATCAACTCAACAGAACTTCTTTTGAACTCATATTTATGGATATAAATATGCCAAATTTAGACGGTCTTATGACGACACAAATCATCCGAAAAAAGAGTAAATTTGACAAAATAGTTATTGTTGGGCTCAGCGGAGATGCAAATGATGAAGATAAAGAAAAAGCAAAAAGTGTCGGGATGCAAGATTATCTACTCAAGCCAATCGACATCAAAGCACTCTATGAAGTGCTTATAAAATATTTAGCAAAATAAAAGCTAAATTTTAATTTTGCTATAATTTAACTCTATTAAAATCAAAACAGTTCCAAGGAAAAACATGAAAACTCATACTCTTTTAATGCCACTTGATATGCACCTTCATCTCAGAGATGGAGTTATGCTTGAAAATGTTGCGCCCCTCACGGCATACAGTTTTAGCGGTGGACTCATCATGCCAAATCTCGTTCCGCCCGTAGAAACACTCGAAGATATAAAAGCGTATAAAGGGCGGATTATGGCTTCCGTTCCAAATGATGATTTTGAGCCTTATATGACACTTTTTTACAAAAATTATTCTAAAGCATTTTTAAAAAGTGTCGTGGATTCTATCCTTGCTATCAAACTCTATCCTGCTGGTATTACAACAAATTCGGAGGGTGGTGTTGCATCGTTTAACATCGAAGAGATGCGAGAAACTCTGCAGACTATGAGTGATTTAGGAATTCCTCTTTGTGTGCATGGCGAAACAGATGGTTTTGTTATGGATAGAGAAGCGGAATTTATGAGTATTTATGAACTTCTTGCAACAAGCTTTCCAAAACTTAAAATCATTATGGAGCATATCACAACAAAAGCAGCTGTTGAAATGCTCGACAAATATGAAAATCTTTATGCAACTATAACAGCACATCACCTCATCTTAACCCTTGATGATGTTGTGGGTGGGATGATGAAACCGCATCTTTTTTGTAAACCAATCGCAAAACGACCAGAAGATTTAGACGCACTTTTAACCGTGGCTCTTGAAGCACATCCAAAAGTTATGTTTGGTTCAGACTCAGCGCCGCATCCTAAAGAGAAAAAAGAGGCATGTGGATGTGCGGCAGGAATTTTTACAGCGCCAATCTCTTTGCAACTTTTATGTGAAGTGTTTGAGCAATACGACAAACTAGAAAATCTTCAAGCGTTTGTCAGTGACAATGCACAAAATATTTATGGAATTTGCCCAGAATTTAAAGAGATTACCTTAGAAAAACGCCCTTTTGTTGTTCCGCTAACTTACGGCTCAGTTGTACCTATGTACGCTGGAGAAGCTATTGCATGGGCTATTGCGAGTGTCGATTAAACTTTTACTTTTAGAAGATGACCTGCTTTTTGCAGAGACTCTCACCGACTTACTTCAAGAGAGCGGTTTTTTTGTCACACACGCACCCAATGGGCAAAAAGCATTAGATGTCACATTTGACGAAAAGTTTGATATCTATTTGCTCGACATCAATGTACCCCTCATAAACGGCATCACACTTTTAAAAGAGTTACGAGGTGCGGATGACACAACTCCAAGCATCTTTTTAACCTCGCATAAAGACAAAGATATGTTGAAAAATGGCTTTTTAAGCGGAGCGGACGACTACATAACCAAACCTTTTGACAGCGATGAACTTTTACTGAGAATAGATGCACTTCTCAGACGCACAAAAGCAAATAAAGTGAAGTGCGTTAATCTCCTCTGCCACGATGAACTGCACCAAAGAATTTTATATAACTCCATTGAACTTGATTTGTCAAAAAAAGAGTATGAACTGCTACTGCTTCTTATGCGGCATGTGGATAATTCTGTTCCTAAAGAGTTAATCCTAAGTGAGCTTTGGAGTGTTTCGGAATCGGGGAGTGATGGAGCGATACGGGTTTATATTAACCGTATAAAACAGCTACTTCCTCAAATGGAGATACAAAATATCCGCGGCATAGGTTATAAACTTGTTTCGTAATCTTCGCATCCAAATTTTTGTTTATTACTTTGTAACCACTCTCACTTTTTTAGGGATTTTATACTACTTACTACGCATTACTGAGGTGCAAAACCCTTTTTTACTCGGCATTGTTATGGTGTGTTTTGTCATTTTGTCTGGTGTTTTTATCTCGAAACTTTCCATCGACCCGCTTGAGGAACATGTGCAAAATTTACAAAACCTCTCAAAAGAGACTTTACATGAGTTAAATCTCCCCATCAGCACGATAATGACAAATTCCCACATGCTCAAAAAAAACATGACAAATGAAAAAGATTTAAAACGAATGCAGAGAATAGAGTTGGCATGTGGAATGTTACAAGAGCGATACAACGAACTTGATTACATGATAAAAACGCAAACGCAAAAAACTTTGCAAGAGAGTTTTGCGCTAGACGAACTTGTACAAAAAAGAGTTGAGTTTTTAGAGTCTATTTATCCACATGCCGTGTTTACGAGTGAACTTCAAACTACACAAATTATCGGCGACCCTATCGGTCTTGCAAAAGTTATTGACAACATCATCGATAATGGTGTAAAATACTCGCCAAATAGCCCAAAAATAGATATAAAGCTAGAAAACTATGAACTTCATATTCAAGACTATGGTTCTGGAATGGATGAAGTTGAACTTTTACAAATTTTTGACAACTACTACCAAAGTAACACAAATATGCAAGGTTTTGGAATAGGACTTAGCATGGTAAAACGATTTTGTGATACACATAACATTGGGCTAAATTTCAAATCTCAAAAAAATACAGGAACAACTGTAACACTCAAATTTAAGGAAAATTAATGCAAACAGAAGGTTTATTACTTTACGCCGAAAACGCTCTCGACTACGGAGTTATCGGATTATTGATACTTATGAGTATCGTAACTTTATGGTTATTTATAGAAAGAATGATGTTTTACACGACTGTGCGACTTGGAGATTATGACCATAGAGATATGCTCGAGATGGATTTAACAGATAATCTGAGCGTTATTAGTGCCATAGGCTCAAACGCTCCTTATGTTGGGCTTTTGGGTACAGTTATAGGAATTATGCTTACATTTTACACTATGGGCGATGTTGGTGCGGTGGATGCTAAAAAAATCATGGTAGGACTTGCTCTTGCACTCAAAGCTACGGCGATGGGACTTGTTGTTGCGATGCCTGCCATCGTTGTTTACACGATTTTACTTAGAAAAGTTGAAAAAATATTAACTGTTTTTGATGTAGCTCAAGACAAAAAAGTAAAGTAGTTCCACATGCCAAGATATAAAAAAAATAGAAAAAGATTTGATGAAATAAATGTCATCCCATTTATAGATATCATGCTTGTTCTTTTAGTTATGGTGCTTACAACAGCTACATTTATCAAACAAGGTGTCATTCCAGTTCAGCTTCCTGAGGCAAAAACAACGACAAAAGAAGATATAAAAAAAGAAGTAACTGTGTATGTCAATGCCAAAGGCGAAATGTTTTTTGAAAAAGAAAAAGTTGCCCTAAAAGCTTTAGAAGAGAAGCTCTCCAAAATTCCAAAAGAGCAAACTGTTGTCCTGAGAAGTGACAAAGAGTCACGATTTCAAGATTTTGTGAGCGTTATGGATATACTCAAAAAATTAGGACACGAACAGCTTTACATAGTTACGAAAGAATAACTTAGTAAGATTTTTCTAGTAACTTAAATCTAGAACTATTTACCTCTTCAATATTTTCCATAGGCTTTTTGGCATGTGGAACTTCACTCGCATTTGTATCAAATACTTTTTTTTCTACTTCTTTTACATCATTAAAAAGGGTACTTGCTATGAAAAAAAGTACCATGATTATGACAACACTTACATACAAAAACACATAGTTTTTGATGTGACCTGACTCAAAAGGATTTTGCATTGGGACTCTTTGTATTTTTATAAAAGATTATAGTCAAAGCTAGTAATAAATAAGATAAATTACATTCTTTTTATGATAACATAAGTTCAAAATTCTTTAAGGAAACTTTATGCAAACAACGATGTTTAAAGGTACAACGGTCAATTTAAGTGGCAATGAAATAAATGTAGGCGACAAAGCACCAGTTGTAAGTGCAGTTGGAACGGATTTGAATGATGTAGAAATCGGTGGAGCAAAAGATAAAATCCAGTTACTCATTACAGTGCCATCGCTTGATACTAGCACCTGTGCCTCTGAGACAAGAAGATTTAATGAAGATGTAAATAACCTAGATATTTGTGAAACAACTGTTGTTTCAATGGATTTACCTTTTGCATCAGAGCGTTTTTGTACAACAGAGGGCATCGCAAACTTGAGTGTAGCCTCGGACTACATCGATAAAGCGGTAAGTAAAGCGTATGGCGTACTTATGGCAGATGGAAAACTTCAAGGGCTGAGTGCGAGAACTGTATTTGTAATAGACAGAAGCGGGCATGTGGTTTACAAAGAAATAGTTTCAGAAGTAACAGCAGAACCAAACTATACAGCCGCACTTGATGCGATAAAAGAAGCTAGATAACAGGAATTGTAATCACGAACTCTGCACCTCTGAGGGAGTGATTTATATATTTATATTCTACATTGTGTACTGCTATTGCTCCATTTAAGTGTTGCATGACAATTCCATAAGTAATATATAACCCTAGACCAGTTCCTTGAGATTTATGTTTTGTAGTAAAGTAAGGCTCAAAAATTTTAGAAATTATCTCTTTATCGATACCACCGCCAGAGTCTTTGAGTTTTATCACAAGACTCTTATTATTACATACAGCATCAACAAAAAAGTATCTATCAGGCATTTGCCCCTCAACTATTGCATCTTTAGCATTATTGTAAATATTGACAAGAGATTGCATTAAAAGACTTTCATTACTTGTAACCACACAATCTTTTATCGTTGCAACCATCTCAATTTGATTACCTACAAAACCTTCTTTTGTGAGTTCATTTAATTTTTTAAACATATCTTGAAGACTAAACGGTGCAACTTTCTCTATATTTGAATTAAAATAATTCCGAAAATCATCAATTGTTTGTGATAAATATTGCACCTGTCGATTTATCTCATCCCCTATTTCAAGAAACTCCTCTTGGTTCATCTTGTTCCCCAGAAGAACAGAAGTTTCTATTTTAGTAGTACTAAGAGAGATAATATTGAGGGGCTGTCTCCATTGATGAGCGATATTACTTAACATCTCACCTATTGCAGCTATTTTTGATTGCACTATAATGAGTTTATTCTGTTTATCAATTTTCTCTTTTTGGTGTGCTATCTTCTCGTTAAGGGAACTATTTGTAAGTAGCCAACTATTTCTCAAACTGATAAAAAGTAAAATAAATACTAAAAGAATTACAACCAAAACAAAGATTATAGAAAGGTGAATAATATCCTCATGGTTAAGTGTAAATGCGAACTCTTTGGGGTGATTGTGTTCATAAATAAACGCACCTATATCTACATCTTTTGTAATAATTCCTAAGACTTTATAAATTTGAACTATATCACTTAATTGATTACTATTTAAATGCCCAATAAATTCATTACTATAAGCCAATCGTTTTAAAATCTCACCCTCTTTAATAAGCTGGATAAGGGATTTATTTTGCGTGTTATAGTGCTTTTGAATAATTTCTGCAGAATTGGAAATATTTTCAAATGCGTATTTCCACCCTTTAATAGTTGCCTCATAGAAATCTTTTGTCAACTTTGGATTTTTTTGTATAAAGTCTGAAGAGGTAAATAAAATATCGCTATAAAAAAGAAATCCATAATCTTTTGGATGAAAAATTTTATACCCTACTCCTTTGTCCAGCATTTGTATTGGCTCATTAGAAATATAAGATGCCATTGCATCTGTTTTTTTATTGATAAGATCATCTACATTAAAACTGTGAGGAATTATTTGTACATCTTTTTGAGTCAAACCATTTGAGAAAAGCATCGCCATAATAGATGCTGTATCTTTTGCATCATTTGTCATCATAATTCGTTTATTTTTTAAATCTTTGACACTATTTATTTCCATATCATCTCTCACAAGCAACATCAGTGGTTCTTGTTGAAAAATTGCTCCAAGAGCAACGATATTTTTACCGTTACTTTTGTCAATGAGCAATGATGAACGACCAATAGCAAAGTCAGCCTCTTTCTTTTCAATAACGCTTGATAAAGCTACAGTACCATTAAACTCTTTAATCTCAATATCAATACCAACATCTTTATAAAATCCCATCTCTTTTGCAACATAATATCCTGCAAATTGAAATTGATTCAGCCAACTAAGTTGCAATACTATTTTTTGAGGCTCAACCACAATTTTTTGAGTTGCAAACAATGATACTGATGTCAGTAAAAACAGGAAAATTACTCTTTTCATGCTTTTTCCTTGTAAATATAATCAGATGTTACAATATTTTTCCCATTATGCTTTGACTTGTAAAGTAATCCATCTACTCGTCGATATAGAGAATCTTCTGTATCATTCACCTCTACTTGTGATACTCCAACGCTTATTGTAATAGATTTATTATCTATCGTGTTGAGATGAAGCGCAACAACTTCCCTTACTTTTTCTGCTATTTCTACCGCATCTATGAGATAAGTGTTCGGACAAAGTATCACAAACTCTTCGCCACCAACTCTAAATAATGTGTCATTCGTACGAATATGTTTTTGAATAAGAGCGCACATATCGGTCAGAACTATATCTCCTACTCTATGTCCATAAGTATCATTCACAACCTTAAAATCATCAATATCAAATATGAGAATTGAAAAAGGTGTTTGATATCTTTCATAAAGTGATAACAATTCGAGAATGCGCTCCTTATAGGCTCTTACATTTTTTACTTTCGTAAGATTATCAGTATTTATTAAATTTATGCTATTTATCAATTCTGTATGATGCAGGGAAACTCCCATAATGACAAAAACCAAACTCATCAAATAGGTAATCAACATCAAAATAGATTCTATTTGTGTTGGCATGTGGAAAACTCCATTACTATGTGCAGACAAAGCAATCGTCTCAATAACAATCATTAAAAGCATACCCATCAAAAGATGTATTCGGATTTGAAATGCAGCGATAAGGAGGAGAGGTAAAACTAAAAATAAAAAATAATTATAAGTAAAAGAGAACCAAATAAAAGCAAAGGCAACTGCCAAATAAAAAAAAGCCACTTGCCACTCTTTCAATGTAGGAACAGAAAGTATTTTAAAATTTTGATAGATTGGATAGAGTAAAAGAAGTCCCAATCCATCTGCAAACATCAACACGCCAATCAAAGCATACACTTCATCGTAATGTATATAACCACCAATAGCTAGGTTTAAAGAGATAATTACACCGCTTATAAATGTTGGTATAATCGCTCCAAATATTGTAATAGGAAGAAGCACTTTTACACCATCACAGTTCCCATCCATATGCCGTCTAATCAGCCAAGTTGATAAAAATGGTGCTAAAGTATCTGCAAATGAAGCGATTGAAGTGTGAAAAATAGAGTGTATTTCTTCTGTTACCATCCCCCCATAATTTGCAAAAAAACTTCCAAGAAATATAAACGGCAGAGCTTTTAATCCAAAGTGATGCGTTAAAATAACCCCTATGCCGAATGGTAACCATAAAAGTGTGATATTGGACGGGTGAAAAGAAAAAACGGACATACCAAACATTGCAACAAGGTAATAAATAATTGCACCCAACAATAATAAAGAAAACGTTTTAAAAGGGAACAATTGAATACTCCACCATGCTACTCACTTTGCTCATTGTAGCGAACAATAATTTAAACCAATATGATGATATAAAAAGATATTTACAAACCCCAGAAAATGGGAATTTGTAATGTGAAGAAAAAGAAAGTTACATCATTCCCGGCATTCCGCCCATTCCGTTCATATCTGGCATAGAGGATTTTTCTTCTGGGAGTTCAAAAATTGCAGCTTCTGTTGTTAAAAGCAGACTTGAAACTGAAGTAGCATTTATAAGAGCTACTCTTGCTACTTTGAGTGGATCGATGATTCCAGCTTCAAACATATCTACATATTCACCCGTTGCTGCGTTAAAACCAACATTTTCATTTGTAGCACTCTCTACAGCATTAACGACCACACCTGTGTCATAACCAGCATTTTGAGCGATTTGTTTCATCGGAGCTTTGACTGCACGAAGAATAATTTCACAACCGATTTTTTGGTCACCGACTAAATCAAGATTCACTTTTGCAGCAGCACGCACTAAAGCAGCTCCACCACCGATAATGATACCCTCTTCAACTGCTGCTTTTGTTGCACTAAGTGCATCATCCACACGGTCTTTTCTCTCTTTCATTTCTGTTTCAGTTGCAGCACCAACTTTAATAACCGCTACACCGCCACTGAGTTTTGCTAATCTCTCTTGAAGTTTTTCTTTATCGTACTCTGAAGTTGTTGCATCGATTTGAACTTTGATTTCAGAAATTCTTGCTTTAACCGCTGCTTCATCCCCTGCACCGTTTACTATGACCGTATGGTCTTTATCGATTATAATGCGAGAAGCTTGTCCTAACATCTGAAGATTTGCGCCCTCGAGTGTATGACCAGTCTCTTCTGATATAACAGTTCCTCTTGTGAGAGTTGCGATATCTTGCAACATCGCTTTTCTTCTATCGCCAAAACCTGGGGCTTTGACCGCAGAGATATTTAAAACACCACGAAGTTTATTTACAACAAGAGTTGAAAGTGCTTCGCCTTCTACATCTTCAGCGATGATTAAAAGTGGACGAGATGTTTTTTGAACTTGCTCTAAAACTGGAAGTAAATCTTTGAGTGAAGAAACTTTACTATCAACAAGTAAAATCCAAGGATTTTCTATCTCCGCTATCATTTTTTCAGGATTTGTAATGAAGTACGGGCTTAAATAACCTCTGTCAAACTGCATTCCCTCAACAACTGTGAGTTCATCCGAAATACCTTTTGCTTCTTCAACCGTAATAACACCATCTAGCCCAACTTTATCCATAGCTTCAGCAATCATATCGCCTATAGCAGTGTCAGAGTTTGCAGAGATAGTTGCAACTTGTGCTATATCTTTTTTACCATTTACTGCTTTAGAAGCCGCTTTTAAATTTGCTAAAATTGCTTCACATGCTTTGTCCATACCGCGTTTTACTTCAACTGGATTTGCTCCTGCAGTAATGTTTCTAAGACCCTCAGAGAAAATTGCATTTGCTAAAACCGTAGCTGTTGTTGTGCCATCTCCTGCTTCATCTGCAGTATTTGATGCCACCTGTTTTACAAGTTGAGCGCCCATATCTTCAAGTTTATCTTTAAGTTCAATCTCTCTTGCAACCGTCACACCATCTTTTGTAATTATCGGTGAACCGTAACTTTTTTGAATCAAAACATTACGACCGCGAGGTCCCATTGTCACTTTTACTGCGTCTGTAAGTTTTGCAACACCACGCGCTAACGCATTTCTTGCATTATCTGAAAATATTATCTCTTTTGCCATGATTAATTATCCCTTAATTTTATTTCATAAAATGAAGGAAACCCTTCATTTATTAGTCCGTAAAAGGAACAAGTTCCCTTTTACTTCGCTTAGACCGCTGTGGTCACTTCTGTGCTAAAGCACGATGCAAAAAAATCACTAAATGATTTTTTGTAAAAGCTTGACTCCAATGGAGTCAGAAATTTATAAAATTATCCCAAAAATATCATCAGTTTCTAAAACCAAAAATTTATCCGCACCAAGTGAAACTTCATTGCCTGAGTATTTTCCAAACAATACAACATTTCCACATGCCAACTCAGTAACTTCTTTACTCACTGCAACAACTTCACCACGAGATGGTTTTTCTTGTGCACTATCGGGAATGATAATTCCTGAACTTGTAGTATTCGCCTCTTCCAATCTTTTAACTAAAACTCTTTTACCTAATGGTTGAAAATTCATATTTGTCCTTATTTATTGTTATATATTTGCGAAACTTTATCCAATTATGAATAATTGATTTATTAATCAACTACTTTAATTACATTTGTTTTTTTGTCTTGTGAAAGTTCTACTGTGTAGGTTACCGTTTTATTTTTTGCAATGTCACTCATAATAGGTATCATATTCATCATAGAAACAACACTATTATTTGAATCATTTTTTAAACTATAATCCACAGTAACTTTACATGTTTTCATACCAGTTTGTTCGTTCTCTCCAACAAACAAAATATGATCTTTTCGTATTTCTGCCCTTGTACCATAAACCAAATCTGCATTGAGTACTTTATTTAATTCTTGTACTACATTTTCATCAGAACACTTAGGAGTTTTCTTTAACAATTGGTCTAAACAACCCGTACTACCAAGTGTTAAAGTAAAGAGTAGTGCTATTGACAACAACTTTGAAGACTTAATTTTCATAAATATTCCTTTTATTTATTCATGGGATTATAGTACATTTGTACTAACACTTAGTATTATAAATTACTTTTATTGTGCTATCAAACATTCTTTAAGATTTAGGTGGATTGAGTATTGCCTTTACACTTTCAGCAACAACTTTCGAGGGTGCATTTCTTAATAAAAGCTTTGTTATTGTATATGCACTAGAATTTGATTTGGGTTTATTACCTATTAATATTATTTTTGGCTTTACTAAAACATTATTATGATAAACATTTAAAAATGTCTCTGCATTTGTTTTTTGTAAAGAGTCTTCTAACACTAAAATTTTAACGCTATTTTTCATCGCCCACTTTATAGCAGTTTTTTCATCAATAAAAGATTTAACCTCATAAGATTTGTCACTGTTTTTAATACAAGACTCATATTCCATTGCTTCTTGAGGAGAACTTACAACTACCAAAATATAATCTTTTTGTATAGATACAAGATAATCATAAAGTTCAAAAAGTTTTTTTGTATCGTCTGATGCTTTTTTAGAGTCCAATGTGTCAAGATAGTATTTAAGATATGTTTTTGTATTTAGCTCACCTTCAATTGCAGATTTTTTAAAGTGCGCTTTAACAGATTTGGATACTTTTGCTTGTTGCCACAATTGCGCATCGACAATATACGCCTGTGCATCTAAAATATCAACTATACTCTTATAATATTTCTTTGATTCTGTTGCAAATATAGTATAAAAATCGTCTCTATATTCTCTCTCAAATTCATGCAGTAACTTCAGGTCATGTTTATAGCGTTCATTAAGTTCTGCCATCATATGAACCACATCAACATACGAACCATTAAGAGATTTCAGTTCCTGCTTCATAACATCAAACTCTTGGCTTTTAATATTTTTTTCAAGTTCCTCTTTTTTTACTCTAAGCGTGCCACCTATAATTTTTTCATTTGCCCTTAAAGTAGTTAATTTCTGTACAACTTTTTCCGCACCTTCTCTTATCTTGTTATACTCAGCTTGACATGATAAAAAAACCTCTTCAAACGCAAGACGAGGGTGTTTTACTTTTATAGAAAAATCTTCATAAACTTTACCCATAATTTTCAAATCATCTGCTAGCGCTTTGACTTTTGGGGTTATGATGTGTAAATCGATTTCACTTAAATTGTTATAAGTTGTCCAAATAAAGCGTCTTATTACAAGATAATCTAATCTTCCTGCCACTTTTTTGTAATTACTTCTATGCGCAACATGTTCTTGAATAACTTTAAAATAATTCGCAACTGCTAATGGAAGATTGAGCGTAACAGTAATACTATTTTCTCTTGCTGGAATCTCGATTTCATCATCTTTTAAAATATCAATATCATCTCTATCTTCAAAATGTTCTTCAGTTGGCTCATCATCTGGAAATACAACCACATCATCTGGTAGTTTTTCTTCTTTACTTTGTATAAGAATCTCGCCACTTACATTTGCTAACTCTTCAACAATAATAAACTTTTCTTCATCTTCACTCTGGAATTTATTGTCACTTACTATAGCATTTTTACTATTTTTTTCTAAGTGAGTAAAATCAATATTTTCTTCCACTTCAGAAAATTTTTCTGGCTCATATTCATTTACTACATCACTACCGATTGACACCTTAGGCTTACTTAATTCAGCAATAATATTAAGTGCCACTCCGTTTTTTAAATCAAAATTGACCACCAACCCAGTACACGGCATCACATCAAAATCATTCCATTCATCAACACTAAACCCAATTTTCTCTCTTTGAGAGGTTATTATTGTACCTTTTCCATCATTTTGATTGAAAAAAAGAACCTTGCCATCTATATTCATAAAAATATTATATCTAAATAACAAATACTTATTTATAAAATATAAAACAAAACTACTCACCTACCCATTAAAATCGGAACTAAAATTGCTGTTAGAAATATATGACACGAGAAGCAGCTGAAGCAATATATAATCTTTGGAGTGTCAAGTAATTAGTTTATTATTTATTTTAAGGCTGACAACAAGATAGTTTTTCACTATCTAACAAGTCGCACTCTCTTCTTTATGCTCATCAAGCATACTTAAGTTGTCTAAATTTTTTTCACTTCTGCAAAAACTGTATTTTCCATTTTTTATCTCCTATTTCTTTACTATGATTAGCGTGATAGAACGAGTTAGCCTTATTTTATTTGTTTCGAACAATATAAAATTGAAAAATTAGTACGAGATATGAGTAATTTAATTATTCATGCAAATTTTAGGTAACAATTATATTTATAAATGTTACTATATTAGTAAATTATTGTTGATGGTTTTTTATCTATCACTATTTAAAGGAAAAACATGGCGCTCAAAGTTGTTCTTTCACATAAAACTCACTATAAATATGACAAATATATATCTTTATCTCCGCATGTTATTAGACTTCGCCCTGCTCCGCACAGCAGAACTCCTATTGATTCTTACTCTTTAAAAATTACTCCAGAAAATCATTTTATTAATTGGCAACAAGACCCTTTTGGCAATTATTTAGCTCGTATAGTATTTCCTGACAAAGTTAAAGAGTTTGGGATTGATGTAGAGATTATCGCTGATTTGATTACAATAAACCCTTTTGATTTTTTTGTCGAGCAGTATGCAGAAAACTATCCATTTAAGTACAAGGATGAGTTACAAAAAGAACTTATTCCTTATCTTGAAATAACGGAAGATGGGAAAAAATTACATAAATTTATAAAAACACTTGATTTAAAACAAAGACCGGTGAATGATTTTTTAGTTTATTTAAATACAGAAATTTACAAACACCTCAACTATACAATACGACTTGAGAGTGGTGTACAAACATGTGAAATTACGCTTGGAAATAAGCTTGGAAGCTGTAGAGATTATGCGTGGCTTTTTGTTCAAGTACTTCGCCATTTAGGTCTTGCTGCGCGATTTGTCTCTGGTTATCTTGTACAACTCAAAGCAGATATTGCATCCCTTGATGGACCAAGTGGCCCAGAGGAAGATTTCACCGATTTACATGCGTGGACAGAGGTTTATATTCCTGGAGCTGGTTGGTTAGGTCTTGATGCTACAAGTGGACTTTTCGCAGGTGAGGGACATATTCCACTCGCATGTACTCCCTCTTTTGAAAGTGCACATGCCATAGAAGGGATGAGCGATAAATGTGAAACTGAGTTTGAATACTCAAATACAGTAACAAGAATTTTTGAATCGCCTCGCGTTACAAAACCTTATAGAGATGATCAATGGAACGCTATTTACAATCTTGGATTTGAAGTTGATAAAGAACTAGAAGAAAATGATGTCAGATTATCTATGGGTGGTGAGCCGACATTTGTTTCAATCGATGATATGGAATCGCCAGAGTGGAATACAGATGCAGATGGTGCGCACAAAAGAGAACTCGCGGACAAACTCTCAAGAAGACTTATCGGCTCTTTTACGAAAGGTGGATTACTCCATTATGCTCAAGGAAAATGGTATCCTGGAGAGCCTATTCCTAGATGGCAAACTTCGATTGTTTGGAGAAAAGATAAAAAAGCTATATGGAAAGACCCTGAACTTTTTGCAGATATGAACGAAACATATACCTACACAAATGAAGATGCACAGATGTTTATAAAAACTTTGGCACTGACATTATGTGTGAGTGATAAAAATGTCATCAGTGCATATGAAGACCCTTATCATTACATTATGAAAGAAGCTAATCTTCCTCTTGATGTTGACCCGATGAAAGCTGATTTAAAAGATTCTCTTGAGCGAAAAAACATAGCTAAAGTTCTTAGTCAGGGGTTAAATACTCCCGTAGGATTTGTTTTACCTCTCAATTTTGGAGAGACGAAATGGATTAGTTCAGGATGGTCGTTTAGAAGAGAACATCTCTTTTTAGTTCCTGGAGATTCTCCTCTAGGACTTAGACTTCCAATGGACTCATTAGTGCAAAAACCAACGCATGAATTGCCTCTACATTTTGAGCCAGACCTTTTTGCAGAAGTACCAGAACTCGGCAAGTTTAGAAAAGATGCTAAAAAAAGATTTAAAAATGCCCAAACACTAAAAATCAATGAAATGAAAGATGATGTTTTTGTAAGAACCGCTTTAAATATAGAAGTAAGAGATGGAAAATTATATATATTTTTACCACCATTAAATCATACAGAAGCATTTTTAGACCTTGTTGCTTCCATAGAAGTAGTTGCTAAAAAACTAGATATTAAAGTTGTTTTAGAAGGGTATGAACCACCTCACGATTTGCGAATCGACAGGATAAAAGTCACTCCAGACCCTGGTGTTATCGAAGTAAATATTCAACCTGCCACATCGTGGAAAGATTTAAGTGACAATCTTTTTACTCTTTATGATGATGCAAGAATGTCTCGTTTAGGTACAGAAAAGTTTATGCTAGATGGCAAACATACAGGAACAGGCGGTGGAAATCATGTGACAATCGGTGCGTTAGAACCATCCGATAGTCCACTTCTTAGACGACCAGAACTTTTGAGAAGTTTAATCACATTTTGGCAACACCATCCTGGTTTATCTTACCTTTTTTCAGGTGCCTTTATCGGTCCAACTTCTCAAGCACCTCGTGTGGATGAGGGAAGATTAGAAAACCTTTATGAACTTGAAATTGCTTTTTCACAAATACCTCAAGAAGAGGATGTGCCTTTTTGGATTACGGATAGACTTTTCCGTCACATGCTCACTGATATTACTGGAAATACACACCGCTCAGAGTTTTGTATAGATAAACTTTACTCACCTGATTCTAGTTCTGGAAGACTTGGAATTTTAGAACTTCGTGCGTTTGACATGCCTCCACATCCTAGAATGGCTCTTTTACAGATGCTTTTAGTGAGAACACTTGTCTCTGCATTTTGGAAAAAGCCTTATAAACATAAACTTGTAAGATGGGGAACGCAACTGCATGATAAATTTTTACTTGAGCATTATGTAAAAGAGGATATCAGAGATATAGTTGAGTTTTTAAATGCGGAGGGATATGCTTTTGAACTCGACTGGTTCGACCCATTCTTTGAGTTTAGATTTCCACTTTATGGCATGGCAACGGTTGAAAACTTCCATCTTGAACTTCGTGCTGCGATTGAACCTTGGCATGTACTCGGTGAAGAGAGTGGGTCTCAGGGAACTGCCCGATATGTGGACTCTTCACTAGAACGCGTACAAGTAAAAGTAACCAATTTTATACCTGAGAGATATGTTCTTACTTGTAACTCCGTAGTTATTCCACTCAGTCCTACAGGCATTGAGGGCGAATTTGTAGCGGGTGTAAAATACAAAGCTTGGCAACCTTGGTCAGCACTTCATCCAACTATCGGAGTAGATACGCCTCTTGTTTTTGATGTGGTTGACAAATGGAATCAGCGTTCTATCGGTGGAATGAGCTATTTTGTATCGCATCCAGGGGGAAGAACTTATGACACTTTTCCTGTAAATTCTAATGAAGCAGAAGCAAGAAGAATAAACAGATTTTGGGATTTCAACCATACACAAGGCGAAGTAGAATATGTCTCTGCAGCCCTAGTTAAACAGAGTTTAGTGGATGTAAATGGTGCTAAAAGAGCTGTTCTCACAAAAGAAAAAATTAAAGATAAAAAAATATTCCACTTCCAAAATGTTACACCAAGTATGGAATATCCAAATACATTAGATTTAAGAAGAAAGTGGGCCAAACAGTAGATGCCAATTTTTGATAGTTATATTTTAGAATCATCTTGTGATGAGATGTTTGATAGAGAAAAAAAAGTAAAAGAACCTTGGAAAGAGGTTCTTAATAAACTCAAATTTGCAGGTTTTGACACTTTAGAAGAAAAACAAGCCGAAATAGATTGGCTCCTTGAAGATAATGGTGTTACATACAACATATACAATAGTGTTGAGGGGAGTACAAACCGTTCTTGGAGTTTAGACCCCATCCCTTTTGTGATTTCAGAATTAGAGTGGAATGAGATTAAAAAAGGGTTACAGCAAAGAGCAAAATTGCTCAATCTGATTTTAAAAGATTTATACTCTGAGCAAAAACTTATCAAAGAAAACATTATTCCTGCAGAAGTTATCTTTTCACACAAAGGTTTTTCACCTGAAGTTTATGATTTTGGACTCAAAGATAATTTTAATCTCTATTTTTATGCAACTGACCTTGCTCGTGGTCCTGATGGAAAAATGTGGGTTATAAACGACAGAACACAAGCACCCTCCGGTCTTGGTTATGCGATTGAAAACCGCCTTACTATGAATGTTATAGCAAAAGAGCTCTATCCTGACATAGAAACTAAAAAACTTTTTTCTTTTCTTGAAGAGTTTAAAAATTTGTTTAAAAAATTTAAATATGACGAAGATTCTATTGCTGCACTTCTCACGCCTGGACCTTACAACGAAACCTATTTTGAACACTCCTATTTAAGCTCATTTTTAAATATTGAGCTGGTGCAAGGAGAAGATTTACTCACAAAAAACGGCTCTCTTTGGCTCAAAAATCTGGGCGGTCTTAAAAAAGTAGATACACTTATCAGAAGAGTGGATGACAGATACTGTGACCCCTTAGAGTTAAAAAGTAGTTCCAAACTTGGGGTTGCTGGACTTGTAGATGTCATAAGACAAAACAATCTCAATATGATAAATCCAGTCGGTAGTGCCATTTTAGAAAATATTGGGCTGAACCCTTTTATGGAAAAAGTATCTCAATATTTTTTAAATGAAACACTCATTCTCCCTCAAATCGCCACATGGTGGTGTGGTCAAGAAAAAGAGCTTGAGTTTGTACTTGAAAACCTTGATAAACTTATCATTAAAAAAATTGACAGAACGGAAAGTGTTCAAGTCTATTTTGGTAAAAAAATGTCTGAAACTGAGAGAGAAAATCTAAGAAATTTACTTCTTCAAAATCCCAACCAATTCGTAGCACAAGAGGAGATAGATTTCTCTACTGTACCCTATTATGCAAATGGGGCAATTGAGCCAAGAAGTGCGACTATTAGAACATTTAGCCTCAAATCAGAGGAAGATTATTCTGTTATGAATGGCGGTCTTGTGAGGGTTTCTTCTATAAAAGATGCGCTCCTTGTCTCCTCACAAAAAGGTGGAACAAGTAAAGATTTATGGATACTCGGAAAAGAAAATTTAGAAATGAATTTTACAAATATTTTTGAAAATTCAAAATATTCGGATACTTTTATAAATAATTTATCCACACTCAAAGCAGAAAATCTTTTTTGGCTCGGGCGTTATCTTTCACGACTTATTACAACAACTCGGTTTGTTCTGCATATTGTAAAAAAGATGAGTAACTTCTACAGATATGAGGGAATTACTTCAAAAGAATCACAAGAAATTTTACAAAAATCATTAACGCATTTAACGATGACTTATCCAGGATTTTTTAATGAAGAAAATAAAAAAAAGTTAGCTAGAAATCCTATGATAGAAATAGCATCTGTAGTAAAAGATGCTTCAAGACAGGGAAGTTTATCTTTTACATTGTCCATGCTCTCAAGTACTAACATTAATCTCAAAGATATTTTAGCGATTGAATCAACAAAAGTGTATGAGAAGATGAAAAAAGAGTGGGCAATATTTACAAAAAAAACAAGTTATTCAAATATTTCTATGGCAAATGACCTTGAAAAAATGCTTATTTATATGATTGCGTACAAAGGGCTTGTAAAAGAGAGTATTTATAAAGAACAAGGTCTTATTTTGTATGATATAGGGTACAACATAGAGAGTGCTTTACTTCTTATTTCTAAAGCAAGGTCTATCTTATGTTGGCATGTGGAAAAGTCTGTGGAGTACGATATACTGGAGGGTTTACTCAATTCTCAAGAGAGTTTTAATGCGTACAGAGCCAAGTATAAAAGCTCCTTACTTCTTGAAAATGTTATAGAGTTTTTGATTTTTAACAAGCAGTTTCCAAAATCACTTGCTTATAGAACAGATGAACTTTTAGGGCAATTAAAGCTCCTGCCAAAATCAAAAGATGCCTTAACTTCGTATGAAAAACCAATTGCACATGCCAACGAATTACTCAAATCTTTAGATATAAAAAATTTGATAAAAATGAACGATAATGAGCTTATATATTTTGAATTTGATACTGCTTTGTCACGATTGTCTCAACTTTACATTGAGTGCTCAAACGAGTTCTCAAAAACCTATTTTTCACACTATGATGAGTAAACATGATTTATAATATATACCACAAAACAGTGTTTCACTACCAAAGCATGGTAACTTTTAGCCATAACATAACAAGACTCAAACCCAAAGAATCACTCCACCAGAGGTTACTTGATTTTTCTATGGAAATTGAACCAAGCGTTTATGAAGAACATGAGTTTGTAGATATGTTTGGAAATACAAATAAGCACCTTTTAATTCGTGAAGCACATCAGTCTCTCGCGGTGACTGGTAAATCAAAAGTAGAAATTTTCCCAGAGATTATCAAAGAAAATATCAATACAATCAAAGCAAATAGCATTACTTACTCTGAAGCACTAGAGAGATTATCTAAATTTCAAATCAATGATTTAGCAGCCAAACAATTTCTTTTTGAATCCGAACTCATTCCAACAAATTCTGAAGCAATTAAACTCTATGCTCTTGAATCCTTTCATAAAGATAGAGACCTTTTTGAAGCAACAAACGAGTTTATGGGACGCATTTTTAATGACTTTGAATTTCTCTCAGGCTTTAGTGATGTCACAACACCAGTTGAGAAAATATTTAAAGCTAAAAAAGGGGTATGTCAAGATTTTGCACAATTTGCAATCTCTGCACTCAGATCCATTGGCTTACCAGCAAAATATATGAGTGGTTATATCGAAACACTTCCACCAGAAGGACAAGAGAAGTTCTTTGGTGCAGATGCTTCTCATGCTTGGTTTGCGGTGTATATTCCACATGCCGGATGGGCAGAGTTTGACCCAACTAACAACATCATTCCAAGTGGACAACATATTCTTTTAGGTGAAGGGCGAGATTATAATGATATTTCGCCTCTAAAAGGCGTAGTACAAAGTAGCGGGAGTAGTTATCTTTCGGTGATGGTAGATGTCAAACGAGAAGAACCTCTCAAACTCTCTCAGCAGATACAAAAAAGTCAATCACAATCACAGAGTCAAATGCAAAGCCAAATGCAGACACAGACGCAATACTAAAATATTTTTCCACATGCCAAGAGTGGAAATCATCCACTCTTGATTATTCTAAAAGCTACTGCATTTTCAAAGATTAATCCGTTTTTATAGTGACACGCTATGACGCCATTGCTTGGTGCTACTATTTTATGAATGACTTCACCCTCGATTGCGTGTATAATTTTTCCAATTGTTTCATCTTTTATAACATGAGCGCCTATCTGTTTTGTTGGAATAAAAATACCGCTCTTTGGAGTTTTTACAATCTCGATGTCCTCTTTTGTGACAACGGTGGATTCAAATCCGTTCAAAACTTTGTATTTTATAATCTTGTTTTTGCTTAAAAAACTGATGATTCCCTCTAAAACTTCATTGGAACTATTCATATCAATCTGCGTCTCATTTGGACACATGATTGAGTATGCTTTTGTTCCCCAAAGTTGCCAATTGTATTGGAGAGAAACGGTATCTGTTGGTCGTAACTCTTTGTGGTGTACGATTTTATAACCAAATTTTTTGGCATTTTTGATATCTTCATAGCCCGATTGAAAGAGCCTTACATAAGGAAAACATGTGGACAAATCTTCTCTGTTTTCTAAGATAATTCCATGCGTGTAACCACTAATTGCATCGAAGAGTCTCTTCGCAATTCTTTGTGTGGTTTCACCCTCTGCATATCCGGGGAACATCGTGTTGAGATTTGTCTTATCAAGCGGCCAAAATCGCTCATTGATGTTAAGTGCATAGTGATTAATGGAGGGAATTACAAGAATATTTCCAAGTATATTTTGAGAATCACTTATGCTGTTTTTCAAAAAATCTACTAACTTTGAAGCTGTGTAGAGTGGTAAAATAGTCTTCCCCTCCATAGCTCCAACAATGGCAACGGTTGGGGCATCAGGATTGCTTCCTTCAAAGAGATACCCCTCAACGATGAGAGGCGCACGGTTAAGTGAATTTATGCGTAATATTTCAATTTTTTTCATCATTATTTCCAAATATCCTCGCTAAAAGTGAACCTTCATAGACGATTGGGTACTCTCTGAGGGTAAATAATATTCCACCACTTGGTGCATAAATAGTCTCTAAGATTGCACCATCTAATGGGTTTACGATTGTGCCTATTTTTGCATTTTTGCTTATGATATCACAGTGGCTCAGTTCTGGTACAAAAAGTCCGCTTGTCGGTGCGTTGATATAAAAAACTTCGCCAACTTCTGAGAGAAATGGCTCTCGTGCTTCAAACACTTCATCACTTAAGATTATTCCCTCTTTTTTCATAAGATTTAAAATCCCATTGAGAAGTTGTACTCCATACTCTTTTGTTAGACGCATTCCAACGCCCATCTCAACCACCAAAGTTCTTGTTCCCATTTGGTTGAGTGTATGTGAAAAAGTGGCTTCAAGTACAGTAACGGCATCATGTATCCAGATAAAATCACAATTCAATTCTTTGGCATGTGGAAGTGTAAACTCTGAGAACTCTTTGTTGATTCGTATCTGTGGAATTTCACGCAAGAAGATATTGGAGGAGTGAATATCAATTGCGATGTCGCTCCCTTTCACATCTTGAGCCAAAGCATACACAACCTGCCCTGGAAGATACTCCTCTTTACCACCTGGAAAAGCTCTGTTTAAATCCACTTCATAGAGTGGAAAACCTCTCGTAATAGAGTCAATTCCCAAAGCGTTCACAGCTGGGTAAAGGTCTATGATGCCATTGATAAGGCTCTGATTTTTACTCAGCCATGAAGCGAGTAAATAGATAACATATTGACCTTCAAGCTCGTCTCCATGTGTTCCACTTACTATGCTGATTCTTTTTAAATTGTCTTTTTTATCCGTTGGCTCAAATCTGCTTCTTTTGATGCTGAGTGTTTCGCCAACTGGAAGTTGTGAGGAAAAAATTTCTGTTATCTGCATTTTAAATTACGATTATACCTTCTATTTTTTTGTGAATAGAATCCATTATATCTTCTGTATTTTCACTTTGTTTTTGTGATTGTTGTTGGCTTTGAGTATCTGTAGATAAAATATCTATAATAGTATGAATTTCATCTACAATAATCATCGCAAGTTCTTTATCTTTGTCAAATCTAAAATGAAAATCCGCTTCTTCTACAAGTTTTCCTAAGCGTAAAAAATAATCACTATTTTTTCTAAGTTCTCTTTTTGAAATCTGACCCCAAATTTCACAGATTAACGATTGTGCATTATCTATAAAATTGTAATCAATATTCATGTGGCTTTTTGATATACCCTGAAATAGCGCATGAAGAGCAATAATCTCTCCAAAAGCCTCTTGGTCTATATAGTTACGACTAATAATAGTATTTTCTCTCGCATAACCCATCAACACATTTAAGTTTGCTGAGTGATCACCTAAAATGGATTGAGATAAAAACTCTTGAGCATTTTTATACTCTAAATCCACACCAATAGACTTATAAAGCTTTACTCCAGCCTGTTTATCAACATCTATAATACAATCATACGCAGTTACAATTTGTAAAAGCGTTGCTTCAATTCTTTCTATATATCTTCCAAGCCAGTACAGGTTTGTAGCGACATTCGCTGTTAATAGTTGTCCCATCTTATAACTCCATTACCCATGTATCTTTAAAACCACCACCCTGTGATGAATTTACAAGATAGTTTCCTGCTTCAAGTGCATATCTTGTTAAACCGCATTGCCAAACTTTTACATCCTCGCCAACAACGACATAGGCTCTAAAATCCGCTTTTCTATTATGTAACTCTTTATTGAGATAACACTGCTCATCATAAAACTCTATAAGCTCTTGCGCGATAAATCTTCTAGGATTTGCTTTGATTATGGCTTTTAAATCTTCTAGTTGCAGAGCCGTCATCGTGTGACCAAACAATACGCCATATCCACCTGCTTCTGCCACATCTTTGATAACAAGTTTTTCTATATTGTTAAAAATATACTCTCTGTCTTCGTCAAAATATGGCAAGTAAGTTGGAGCATTTTTAAGAATTGGCTCTTCGTTTAAGTAATACTTTATCATCTTAGGAACAAAATAATAAATCCCTTTGTCATCTGCAACCCCATTTCCGATAGCATTCATAAGTGCAACATTTCCAGCTAAGTATGCTTCAACAAGCCCTGGAACACCGATAAGGCTCTCAGGATTAAAAAATGTAGGGTCAATAAAATCATCATCAAGTCTTCTATAAACCGCACCAACACGAACAAGTTTTCCATTATAGTTTTTAAAGTACAACTTTTTATCTACAACAACAAGCTCATGTGCGCGAACAAGTTGCGCACCCACCTTTTCTGCCAAATAGCTATGCTCATAATAAGCTGCATTAAATCGTCCTGGTGTAAGGACAACATTTATACCACCACAATTTACATAATTCATCGCTTGTTCTATGTAACTTGGATACTCTTTTATAGGTGCTATTTTCAAATTTTCAAAAAAATCAGGATATATTTTTCTGTAAGTATCACGAATTGAGAGCGGATAACTTGAACCACTTGGAACTCTTAAGTTGTCTTCTAAAATAACCCACTCATCATTTACACTATCTTTTACAAGGTCAATTCCATTGATATGCGTTCTCACTTTTTTAGAGGGAGAAAAACCAACAAACTCTTTAAGATACCCTTTTGCTTGATGAATAAATTCTTCAGGAATAACTCCATCTTTTACTATTTTAGCATCCGTATATAAGTCCTCTAAAAAAAGATTTAGAGCTGTTACTCTTTGCTGGAGACCTTTTTCTATTTTACTAAATTCTTGTGTTGAAATGATGCGCGGAATAACATCAAAAGGAAGGGATCGCTCTATAAAATTACCATCTTTATAAAGGTTGAAATTTACGGCAAACTTGTCCATATAGGTCTGGAACTCGTCTATTTTTTGTCTATCTTGCTTGGAAAAAATTTCCCAAAATTTTTTATGCAACTCCGATTCTTTTTCTAACAAACGACACCCCCAATTTGTAATTTAATATCTAGTAACCTGCACTATTATAGCATCAAATTTCTTTTGTGCAATGGAAGATTTTAAATTTTTTTTATGAAGTTTAAGAAGGTATTGGCATGTGGGAATAATGTTCCACATGCCAAGAAAAAGAGTATTATTTTTTTAACATATTCGCAATTATTTCAACGATGCTTGGGTCTTCAAGTGTTGAGATGTCTTGTGTTATCTCTTCGCCTTTTGCTATTGAGCGGAGGATTCTTCTCATGATTTTACCTGAACGAGTTTTTGGAAGTCCTGGAGTAAAAAGCATATCATCACATAAAGCGATAGCACCTATCTCTTTTAAAATCACTTTATTTATCGCTTTTACTTCTTCAACTTCGTCCGCTACACCTTTATCAGATTTTAAAACGATGTACGCAAAAATACCCTCGCCTTTTATCTCATGCGGTTTTCCAACAACTGCAACTTCCGCAACATTCGGATGTTTTTTGATAGCTGCTTCGACTTCAGCTGTTCCCATTCTATGCCCTGAAACATTGATAACATCATCTGTTCTACCCGTGATTGTGATGTATCCATCTTCATCATACATCGCGCCATCGCCAGTGAAATAAACTGGTAAGCCATCTTTTTTAACATCACCAAAGTATGATTTTACAAATCTATCTTTATCTCCCCAAACACCTCGAATCATCGAAGGCCATGGACGCGTTACACACATAAAACCTTTTTCACCAACCTCAGCTCTATTTCCATGCTCATCTAAAATCTCAGCCATAATTCCTGGAAGTGGGAATGTTGCACATGCCGGTTTGATAGGCGTAGCCCCTGGAAGTGGCGATACGATATGTCCGCCCGTCTCTGTTTGCCAGTAAGTATCTACAATAGCGCATTTGCTTGAACCTACAGCTTCATAGTACCATTTCCACGCTGGTGGGTCGATTGGCTCACCAACTGTTCCAAGCACTTTAAGAGACGACAAGTCATACTTCGCAGGTTCATTTTCACCCATTTTATGTAAAACGCGTATCGCAGTTGGCGCAGTGTAAAATTGGTTGATTTTATACTCTTCCACCATTTTCCAAGGTCGTCCAGCATCTGGATACGTAGGAACTCCCTCAAACATTACAGTTGTAGCACCCATCGCAAGTGGTCCGTAAACGATGTAAGTATGCCCAGTAATCCAGCCAACATCGGCGGTACACCAGTAAGTATCATTCTCTTTTACATCAAAAACCCATTCCATAGTCATTTGCGCCCAAAGAATATATCCTGCAGAGTTATGTTGTACACCTTTTGGTTTACCTGTACTTCCTGAAGTGTAGAGTAAAAAGAGTGGGTCTTCACTCTCCATAACTTCTGGTTCGCACTTCGTGTTTTGGTGTTTAATTAATTCATTGTACGAATAATCTCGTCCAGCAACCCAAGTAACATCTTCGCCATTTCGCTCAATAACTAAAACTTTTTCTACAGGTGTATTGCCACTGAGTGCTTCATCCACAACTGGTTTAAGCATATAAGGTTTATCTTTTCTAAAAGCTCCATCGGCAGTGATTACAACTTTTGCATCTGCATCTTCAATTCTATCTTTGAGTGCTTCAGCAGAAAATCCGCCAAAAACGATAGAGTGAATTGCACCGATTCTTGCACATGCCAACATCGCATACGCAGCTTCTGGAATCATCGGCATATAAATAACTACACGGTCACCTTTTTTTACATCAAATTCATTTTTTAAAAGGTTTGCAAATCTGTTTACATTGTAATAGAGTTCTAAGTATGTGATGATTTGTTTATCGCCACGGTCACCTTCAAAAATGATAGCTGCTTTATTTTTACGACTGCTCAAATGACGGTCAATACACTGCACTGAAACATTGAGTTTTCCGCCAACAAACCAATTTACAAACGGAAAGTTTTTGTTATCCATTACCTCTGTAAACGGCTCAATCCAATCTAATTTCTCTTTTGCATAACCACCCCAAAAACCTTCATAATCTTCAGTTGCTGCATCTTGCAAAGCTTGATATTCACACATATTTTTTATTCTAGCATCTTTAGCAAACTCTCTGTTTGGCTTAAATATTTGTTTTTTATTCTCTGTTTGTGACATTTAATTTCTCCTTAGTTAGTTTTAAATAAATCATAGCCGTCATAATCGCATCATTTACAGCGTTATGGACACCCATGTTTGGAACAACACAATTTTTTAAGATTGTATCAAAGCGTAAATCAATATTTCCTTGAGGTATCAAAGTTATCGTTTTTTCAAAATATATTTCTGAAACCTCTATCATTTTATTTGGAAGTGTAATTCCAAGTAAAGGTTTGATGTATTTGTTTATCATGCCTACATCAAATTCTAAATAGTAACCAATTAAAGGGCGAGAACCGATAAATTCTAAGAACTCTTTTATAGCAACCTGTGGCTCTTTGGCATCTTTTAAATCTATTGGACGAATTCTATGTATTTGAATGCTTTTAGAACTAATCTCTTTAGAATTTTTGAGATAAACCTCAAATGTTTGCGAAGTTAAAATTTTATTATCTTTTATTTTCACTGCTCCTATGGACAAAATTTCATCTACTTTAGGATTTAATCCTGTGGTCTCCGTGTCAAATACAACATACTCGCCACTTCTATCTTCATCAAACAAATAAGAAAATTGTGTATCTTTTAATCTTGCAAAATTTCTCTTTTTTTGCCAGTTTTTAAAAAAAG
This sequence comes from Sulfurimonas sp., assembly GCA_041662265.1. Taxonomy (GTDB): domain Bacteria; phylum Campylobacterota; class Campylobacteria; order Campylobacterales; family Sulfurimonadaceae; genus Sulfurimonas. Next base: position 86,932 of record JBAZSV010000003.1, on the reverse strand, counting down.
AAAAAAACATTACGCAACCATGTTTAAATGAAAATGAAAAACCATAAATTTTTTAAATTTGTTTATGATTTTGAAACTATCTTTGAGTAAATCCATCTGAATTTTTTGTAATTTTTTAGGATTTATATAATTACTCTCTTGTAAATCTTTTGCTTCAAGCATCGCTTTTAAACGAATAGCAGAAAGAGTATCAAAACTCTCTATGAGTTCTGTGGCAAAATTTTTATCGATTACACCTTTGTTATTTAACTTTTTTATTCTTGAAATAGTATTTGTCTCTTTTATCTCATATTGCAAAGCAAGTACTCGTACACCGTGCACAAGAGCAAAAATACCGCCTTTTTTTAAATCAAGTTTATTGTTATGACTTTTTTCCAAAACAAAACTTGAAAAAAGAGATAATGGCGTTTCGAAATTTAAAACTGCTTTTGCGATATGTGCTAGAACATCATCTCTTGAGTGAAAATTAAAGTGGAGATAGTGTATCAACTCATCTAATAACTCTTTATCTCCAGCAACACATTTGGAGTCTAAAAAGATACTTAGGTATTGTAAATTTTCTTCGCTTAAACTATTTATCCAAGTGTCAATATGTAGCTTATAGCTAGAAATATCTCCTCGCCAAAAAGGATTACTCACCATTACATTTCCACTGCATTTTGGAAAACCAAGTTCTAAAAGATAGCTATTGAGCTTCATCATAGGCGCGTGGAAAAGTGCGATATCTACACCATCTTTGACTATAAGTGCATTATCTTGATCCGTTTTAACACTTTGCTCTTCCCTGCCCTCCGAACCCATAACTATCAGACAACATTTATCCTGCAAATCTGTATCTACACACATATCAAAAACTTTTTTATATATCTTCATATTGAGTGTTGCCACAAGTTTTGTAATGTATCGTACTTTTACGCCCTTAGAATGCAAAATAATTAAAAGATTTTTTAAGTCTTCTTGTAAATTTTTTAAATCATCCAGATTTTGCGCTTTGTCAATTTGAACTGCAACCAAATAGGAGTGATTTGCAAAATAACTTAGCAAATCTAATTGCTCTAAGATACCTTTAACTTGTCCTTTGTCCATAACTACAACTCTTTTAATAGAGCTGTTAATCATAAGTAAAAGTGCATTAAATAAAAAATCAAATTTGCTAATGCAAATAGCTTCGTTGGAGGCAATTTTTGCTATCGGGTCATGAACAGTGAATGTTCCTAACAAAACTTTTTCTCTTAAATCACTGTCTGTTACAATGAAAAAAGTAGCATCTTTTTGGACTAAAATACACCCTGCCTTCAAATCTCTCATTTTTACAAGTGCGTTATAAATAGTCTCATCTAGGCTGACAATACAGGCATTGTGCAGATAAATATCTGAAACTTTTGACATTAAAAAGGGCGTTAAATCACTCTGTGCATCGTAATCTTTTAAGTGTTGATGACGCGTTACAAAATCTTGTAAAAAGTAACTTTGCACTTGTTTGTTTTGCATCAAATCAAGAAAATCCTCTTTTTTTATCTCATAACAAATCAAATCTTCATCGACTATAAACTTAGCTTCCGTTTTATCATAAATAAGCGCATCCGCATCAAAACTATCTCCAGCACTGTAAACATTGTGAAGTTCATCTTCAATAAATTCAGCAACTGAACCTTTTATGATGATATAAAATGCAATGGAAGGAAGGTTTTTTGAGATGAGAAGAGTTTCTTTAGGATAGTACGCTATGTCAATTTTTCCCATGAGATTATCTAGCATAGATGCACTCAATAGTTCAAAAGGGTGAATAGACTCGATAAGTTTTCTTTGGTCTAAGATACTCAAGATTTACTCCGTATGTTGGCATGTGGAAATAAATTCCACATGCCAAGATGTTAATGTTGTGATGCGCCTTCTGCACCTATTCCAGTTTGACTTCTAATAAACTGAGCTTCAAAAGCTTCTTGTTCATCTTTTGCATTTTGAGACTTATCGGTAATTGAGAAGAACCAAATAGCGACAAAAGCTGCAACTACAGAAAAGAGTGCTGGATGTTCATAAGGGAAAATTGCAGTTTTATACCCTAAAATTTTCACCCAAACAGTTGGACTGATAATCACTAAAATAATCGCAGTCAAGAGTCCGATAGAACCACCAGCTACAGCACCACGCGTTGTAAGTTTACTCCAATACATGGAAAGAAAAAGAATAGGAAAGTTTGCAGATGCAGCAATTGCAAAAGCAAGACCAACAACAAAAGCAATGTTTTGTTTTTCAAACATAATTCCCATGATGATTGCAACAATTCCAAGAACAACAGTCGCTATTTTTGAGACTCTCATCTCTTTCATAGAATCAACATTTCCTCTTTTAAACACAGAAGCATAAAGGTCATGGCTAATCGCCGATGCACCAGCAAGTGTAAGACCAGAAACAACTGCTAAAATAGTAGCAAAAGCAACTGCTGAAATAAAGCCTAAGAAAAAGTCTCCACCTACGGCATGTGCAAGGTGAATCGCTGCCATGTTACTTCCGCCTAAGATAGGATTAGTTCCATCTATTGCATGTTTTGCTACATCTAAATACGCTGGATTTTTAAATACCATAACGATAGCACCAAAACCGATGATGAAAGTTAAAATGTAAAAATACCCGATAAAACCTGTTGCATAAAAAACTGATTTTCTAGCCTCTTTTGCATCACTCACAGTAAAAAATCTCATTAAAATATGAGGCAATCCCGCTGTACCAAACATAAGTGCAATACCAAGTGATATGGCAGAGACAGGGTCGGAAACCAATCCACCTGGACTCATAATCGCTATACCTTTAAGTTCTGTGGCATGTGTAAATAATGCACCAAAACTAAAGTCATAATGTGCCATAACAGCAACTGCCATAAATGTTGCACCTGAGAGAAGTAAAAATGCTTTAATGATTTGAACCCAAGTTGTTGCAAGCATACCACCAAAAGTTACATATAAAATCATAAGAACACCAACTAAAATGACGGCAACTTCATAATTAAGTCCAAAAAGAAGCTCAATCAGTTTTCCAGCACCAACCATCTGTGCAATAAGATATAAAACAACCGTCGCAATAGAGCCAGACGCTGCTAATGTTCGCACAGGAGTTTGACGAAGTCTATACGATGCAACATCTGAAAAAGTGTATTTCCCTAAATTTCTCAAAGGCTCTGCAATCATAAACAAAATAATCGGCCAACCAACTAAAAACCCAATTGAGTAAATAAGTCCATCGTAGCCCTTCATATAAACAAGACCAGATATTCCTAAAAACGATGCAGCTGACATGTAATCACCCGCAATCGCCATACCATTTTGAAAACCAGTTATTCCGCCACCTGCAGTATAAAAATCTTTTGCACTTTTTGTTCTTTTTGCAGCCCAATAAGTAATACCTAAAGTAGCACTTACAAAGATTAAAAACATAACTATCGCAGACATATTGAGTGCTTGTTTTTGTACTTCACCCTCGATTGCTCCAGCCGCAAAAACTGCTATAGAACCAAGTATTAAAAAAAGAAATATTCTATTTATATTCATCTACTGTTCCTTAATCGAGTTTTTAATTTTATTGTTTAAATCATCAAATTCACTGTTTGCTCTTTTAGTGTAAATACCCGTTATTATAAAAGCAAAAATAATAACTGCTATACCAATTGGAATACCAATAGTTGTTACTGAATTAGCTGAAATAGGCGTTCCTAAAGTAGCTGGACTAAAAGCTATCGCTAAAATGAATGCAAAATAAACTGCCAACATTGCAATTGAGAGTTTAATCGCAAAACCATTTCTTTTAGAAATGAGCTCTTGATAATTTGGATCATTTTTTATTTTTTGTACAAGTTCTTTGTTCATAATTATTTCCTTATTTTTTAGAAATTATAGTTTACTATAACTCTATACTCATCCCAACTTGTCGTTGCTAAAGTAGTTTTTGCAACTGCAAAATCTTCTGCATAATTTGCACGAAGACGAAGTGCTAAATTTTTCACTGGAGCTGGTTTGTAGATAACATCAAAACCGCTCTCTTTTGCATCTCCATAAGTATAACCATTGTAAGAAGCCATATCGTAATTTGCATAGTAAAGTTCTGTGCTCAAATCTGGTCCAAAAGTTTTCCAGTTATACAATGCAGAAGCTTTTGTAGCTTTTGTTCCTGCTAAAAATTGGTGTCTTGTTACCATGCCTTGCGTGTAAGCTGGCATTCCGCCCCATGGAGTGATGATTGCGTTTTCTGTTGTAGCACTTGTCGAAGAGTTTTCACTTGCTTGAGAATACGCTACGAATGCAGTAAAGTTTTCAACTTTTGCACCCAACTTAGCGCCCCAATACATTCCTTCAACATTACCAACAAGTTTATCGCCAACATCATTTTCTTTTATAACCTGAGCAGCTGCAAAAGGTTTTACATTTTCATTGAGTAAACAAGTCCAAGAGTAGTCAGCGTCTGCATAAAAAGCATTTAAAATATCATGTGCATAATAATCCCATGCTTGAACTTTTAGGTTTTTAATGCCTGTGTAAGTTGCTGAGACTACTGAAACACCATCCGTAGATTGACCGATTGCATAATCACCCATATTTACAAAATCACCCACTTGGTTTTTTGCATCTACTGCTGAATAACCTGAAGTCGCACCTAAAATACCACCTGCTCCATACGCACGACCAAAAGTACCTTGTGCGAATTTCGTAACATGTCCAGCGATTAAAGTTGTATCTTTTATATCTGTGTTAATGAGTAAATACGCTTCAAAAAGGTTTGGTAACATTCTTGCATCATCACTCCCTGCAAGTGGAGTATCAAGTTTTTGACGACCGCCTTTAAAAGTTGTGTTTGCTAGTTTATATTGAACATAGGCTTCACCTAAAATAGAATAGCCTTCATTGTCCTTACCCAAAAGAGTTGGATCAACTTCTACATTTGTAGCCTTACTTCCGCCAAGACCAAAACCATTTGTTGTATAAAATGCAGTTCCTAAACTCAAACCGCTATAAGCTGCAGTTTCATATTTTAAATAACCACCAATCGCATTTGCACTACGCGTATAATCTTTTTTTGAAGCATCACTATAATCCATAGTTCTTGAGATACTAAACTCTCTTACCTGACCACTCGCCTTGCCTTCAGAAAACATGGTACTTAAATCTTCAGCCCCAAAAACATTTACTGAGCTTAATAACCCCACTGCTATTACACTTATCGCTATACTCTTTTTCATTTTCACTCCCCGTATAAAATTTAGACTCTCATAGTAAAAGATAAAAATAGCATGAACATAGCAAACTTGAAATATAGTGATTAAAATTGAATAGGTTTTTAAAATGCGTAAATAAGTAACATAAAATATACACTTTTGTATTAATTTTATATCAAGCGTGTATTTATGTTACTTTAGAGGAATAACTTTATTTTATGTTCTAAATTGCTCTAGTTTATCTGAAAGTTCAGCTGTCATCTTATTTAAATGTTCTGCTGCATCTGCTATCTCTTCCACATTTCTTGCATTGAGCGTTGCAATTGTATTTATTTCATTGATACTTTTTGCAATATTATTAATGTGCATTCCAGTACTTTCAAAATCTCTTGCTGTTTTATCACTTGCATCGGCTACTTTATTAACAATGTTTGCAGTTGTGTTTATCTTCTCTTCTATTTTTGTTGATGTTACAGCTAACGCATTCATCTCTATAGAGTTGCTGTTCATCTGCTCACTTGCTGATGAAGTTGCTTGAACTATAACACTGATTGTAGTATTTATCTCTGTTAAACTTTTTTGTGTTCTCTCAGCTAATTTTCTCACCTCATCGGCTACAACCGCAAATCCTCGTCCATGTTCTCCCGCTCTTGCTGCTTCAATTGCAGCATTAAGTGCTAAAAGATTTGTCTGATCTGCTATGTCCGATATCACTTCCAGAACACCTTTCACTTTTTCCGTATCTTTTGATAACGCTTCTATACTTGAAGCTAATTCTGTCTCATTTTGCGCACTTAACTGAACTTTTTTCGTCAAATCTACTATCTCATTTCTAACATTATTGAGAATAGTATTCGCCTCGATAATCTCATTTTTACTTTTTTTTGCATCTTCTATCGACACTATTATCCCTTGAATAATAGCAGTAGTTTTTTGTGTTGTTTCACGAACAATAATTACAGACTGTTCAACATTTTTGCCAACTTCAAGAGAGGTAATTGAGAGTTCATGAGAAATTGAAGCATTTTCCATACTTGAAGATTTCACTACTTTAATGCTTGAATGCACTTTTTCTATAAATTGGTTCACCGAATTTGCTATTTCTTTCATTTCGTCATTACTTTTTGTAACAATTCGTTTCGTAAGGTCACCCTCACCTTCTGCCAAGTCTGATGTAACTTGCAATATGTCATGAATAGGATTTATTATACTTCTATTGGCTACAAATGAAACAATGAGCGTAATAAGAATGGACAGGACAATAGATGTTAAAATCATCTGAACAGTTGAAGCTTTTACTTGTTCTGATGCTGCTACTCTCATCTGTGAAACTTTTGTTTCTATGTTATCGATGTATTCGCCTGTTCCAATAATCCATCCCCACGGCTTAAACAGCTCTACATAAGACATCTTTGGTTGAGGCGCATCAAATCCTGGTTTTGACCAATGGTACTTCACCATTCCAAAACCTTGTTTTGATGATAGTTCAACCATTTCTTTAAAAAGATAAACACCTTTAGGGTCTTTTGTTGTTGATAAATCTTTTCCATTTAACTCTGGTTTGATAGGATGCATTATCATCGTAGGATTTGTATCATTTATCCAAAAATAGCCATCTGTTCCAAATCTCATTTTAGAAACTGTTGCTAAAGCTTCTTGCTGAAGCTTTAGCGTGACATCCGAGACATACGCACCCGTTCCTATCACCCAGTTGAAAGGCTTAAACAGTTTTACATACGAAACTTTTGGCTGTGGTTTATCGAAACCTGGCTTAGACCAGCTATATTCAACCACTCCTTCGCCATTTGTTTTTGCAACTTTAACCATTTCATTAAATAAAAAGATGCCGTTTGGGTCTTTGTATTCCGATAAATCTTTGCCATCCAAAACAGGTTTGATAGGATGCATAATCATCTTTGGCGCAGTGTCGTTAATCCAAAAATATCCATCATCCCCATAGCGTACAGAACTAACAATACCTTTGAGATGCTCTAGCAATTTATCTGCAGAGAGGAGATTCACATTTTTTTCATACTCTTTATTTAAAATGCTAAAAAGAAAATCAGTCTGCTTTTTTAAGTCACTTTCAACTTCTTTTTTAATTTTTTCATGGGATGTTCTTTGATAAAAAGAGTCAATGGATTTTGAAGCGACTGAGACATAGTTTTTGAGTTCTATCTCTTTGTTTAAATAGGCTTCTTCTTTGTACTTTTGAATATTTTGTTCACTCAATTTTTCTATGCTATACATTGACTGAACAATTATTGCAATGGTTACAAAAATTATTGTTACTATTATGATTAGTTGTAACTTTAATCTTATGGACATCGATTTCATGGCGTATTCCTCTTTCCTTATATCTATTGATAATTATAAGAAAAATAAATAGCGTGAATATAGCAAGGGGCTTAATGTTTTATAAATGATTGAGACTACTATATGATGAAAGATTTCCACATGCCACATAAGCCTACACTTTTATATCTGGAAAGTTATGAATCATCTCATCGTAAGTTTTGTACTTTTTAAGCGCATTAACTACAACATCCAAAGGTTCATCGTAAATATCTGGCAACTCCATTTCATTTACATGAAGTTCAAATGCAAGCTTTTCAATCGGCGGAGTAAACTCTGCATTTACCCTTTCTTTGTTTCCTCTGGCATCGACTCTGTACCAGCCATAATCTTTAAGATAAATCACATTTAACCCATGTAAGCAATAAACATCTTCTACATATTCAGAGCATAAAAGTCTTTGATAGCAAAAACCCGCAGGAATACAATTTGCGCGCAGAAGTGCGACAAGTAAAATGCTCTTTGCATAACACCAGCCAGTTTTTTGTTCCAAAACATCACTTGCCTTGTAGGTTGTGATTTTATCTTTATAGTCCCCACTATGATGAATCTCATCTCGCACATACAAAAAGCATTTTCTTGCAATCTCAACATCACTAGATAACCCATTTGCTAATCCACATGCCAAAGCTTGAATATTCGGCATGTGAAAATCTACAAGCTCACTTGCTTTTAAAAAAATTTTCATATTTCTATAACTCCCTCAAGATACTTCACGCCATACCCTGCTATCTCAACTCTATCGCTGTTTAATTTACAAAAAACTTCTCCGCCTCTTTGTGAAACTTGTTTCGCTTTTAACTCATTTTTACCTAAAACTTTGCTCCAGTAAGGTACAAGTTGCGTAAATGCAGAACCTGTTACAGGGTCTTCGTCAATGCCGTATTTTGGAGCGAAGAAACGGCAGACAAAATCATACTCTTTGCTTTTTGAAGTGATAATCACACCTCTTGCATCAATATTTTTTAGGCTTGAAAAGTTTGGTTTTGCACTTAAAATATCTTCTTCGTTTTCAAAAACAAGCAGATAGTCCATCGACTTGTAGCACTCTTTTGGTTGCAGTTCAAACGCTTCAGATATGGCATGTGGAACTCCACATGCCGAAATCTCTTGAGAGGGAAAATCCATCACAAAGGTATCATTCTCTTTTTTCACACGCAACGCACCGCTTTTTGAATCAAAGAGGATTTCATCGTTTTGGTAATTCAAAAGCTCAAACAACACGAATGCACTAGCAAGTGTCGCATGTCCGCATATGTCAACCTCTGAAAGTGGTGTGAACCAGCGGATGTTGTATTTTTCACCCTCTTGTACAAAAAATACTGTCTCAGAGAGGTTGTTCTCCATTGCTATTTTTTGCATCACCGTATCATCTAGCCAAGACTCTAATGGAACAACTGCAGCCGAATTCCCTTCAAAAACATTTTTAGCAAAAGCGTCGATTTGGTAGATTTTTAGTTTCATTTATTATTATCCTTTTAATTCCCACATGCCAAAATACAAACTTAATATTAAAATACTTACTATGCTTTTATTCAACTTTACAATCTATGCCAAGCACAGATATGTTATGCTCATCGTCATAATATTTTGCCAAATTTTGTATTTGTCTATCAAAAACTACTTTATTGTCTTGTATGTTAAAAATTATAAATATCCCAAAATCGGAACTTATGGCTTTGACATAATTCTTTAACTTCTCTTTATAATCTTGTCCAGCTTTTTGACCTGATTTAGATTCAGGATTATGAGACAATTTCAACTCTAATAAAATAGAACCTACAAATCCATAACTGATAGTAAAGTCAGCTCTTTTATCGTCTAAAGTTTGTTCTTCCCTTTTTATTCTGATATCCGTATGTCGTAATCCTCTTTTTAATAAAGCTAGTTCAATCTGAGGTTTTAATGTCTTTTGTATAAAATCCTCTGCATTTGTATTAATATTTTTTTTAGCTAGTTCTTCTATATGTTTATAAGCACCTTCAACTTCTATCCAATGTGTAATCTCATTTGAAATAGACTCTTTGATTATTTCAAGCAAATGTAATGGTGAGTTAACAGCTATATACTCATTTTCCTTAGATTTTTTATAAGACTTTATAGCTTCCATTACATGTTTTGGTTTTGCTAATTCTTCTAAATAAATATCTTTTAACTCTTTAAACTTATGCTCAAAACGATATATATTCTTTCTCGATTTGTTTTCTTGTAAAAATTTTTCTATTTCAATCAAAGGGGCAAATGATTTTTTATGATTTAAATACTTTACATGTTTAAAAACTATCTCTTCAAAGAAATAGCCGTTTAAATCTTTACCTTTATCTCTTAAATCAATAGCAATCAATAGTAACTCTTTATCTTTTTCAATGTCATATTCTATATAACTCAATGTATATGCCAGTTTATTATACGTTCTGTCTAAATCTAGAGAAGTTCCAAATAGGCTTCTTTCACCTTCAGAAATCTCTGCCTCTTTGCCTTTTTTGATAATAATCTCAAATGCTTTTTCAATAGTATCTTTATCATCAAAGTTTTTTATCAAAGCTATGAGCATATCCTCATAAAGTTCGTCTTCTTCACCTTTATCTTGTATATATTTTTGAATAATTTCCTTTGTTAAGACTTCTTGTGGCAGTAACTCAATGATTTGAGTACGGATATAATCTTTTATATCAGAGTTATAAAGCATTTGTAGAAGTAAATCCTCAGCCTCTTTTATCTTTGTTATTTTATAAAATTTTATAAAATTTTCAGGATGAGCTATATTTAAATCATCTTTCCTTTTTCCAGCATACACATCTAAAATATCTTGTACTGCTTGAGAAAATGGATTTTTGGCAAGTTTTAAAGTCGTCTCATATTCAGAGTTTATATTAAATGGTAAGTATCTAAATACATTATCAATTAAATCTTGCTCTAATTCAATATTTTCTTTCTCTAAAAGCTTAATAGCTTTTTTATAATAATAAGGAACTCCTAAATAAGTGGTGGAGTTTCCATCCACTTCAATTTTTCCATCAAGAGGATTGTTATGCTTTATAACATCTTTTGCCAATTCAATAGTTTTATTTCTATTTGTTTCAAAGTTTTCACACTTTTCAAGTCTTTCTTTATTATGCAAATAAAAATTAAATAAATCTGTAGCAAACATTTCAGGCTCAGGTTCAATTTTATGTTCCCATTGTTTGCATAAACCTAACTGTTTATTTTTTTCATCCCGTTCATTTTTATCTTTATATTTTTTACGATTTACTTCATACTCTTTTAGTTCTTCTGAATAAATTTTTTTTATTTTCTTTTTGACTTTTTCATCAAGCTTTTCATATTGAAAAAGTCTGTTACACATTATATTTTCTAAAGTTCTTTTATCGCTTTCAAATTTTTTTAGTTCTTTATAGATTACATCAAAATTGTCACAATTAAAATATTTTGACAAATCCCATATGAGTATATTTTCAAATTCATAATAATGCAATTTTTTATTTTGATAAGCTTGATATGCAGCTTCGAGTAACTCTTGTATAAACATCTCATCTTTTTTTATGAGAATATCTAACAATAAAGAAAATAAATGCCTAGCTTCTACAATACCTCTAATTCTAATTTCAATCAGTAAATTTACAACTAAAGTTTTTAATAGCTTAATAATTTCATCATTTATTACATCTTGAATATTTGAGACTAACAGTTTTAAATCATCATGAAAACTGCTCTTGTAACTTGCATGAAAAATATAACTTAAATATTTTTCTGAAGTCCCAGAAGTTAATTTTTCTAATATGTATTTAATCCCTTCTAATGTGTTAACTCGGCAGATATATTTTACATTATCATCAAGTCTACTAGCTCTATCAATTTGATTTTTTTTAAATTGTTTATCGGTCTTAAAATAAATATCTATACTAAATTCATCATTTGGAGCTATTTTATGACAAGTTCTTGAATAATCATGTTGAACTTCAATACCTTCTTCAAAAATAAAATATATACTTTTAATCCATTCAAAATCATTTTTCATAATAACCGAACAGCTTGATATTATTGCACTGTGTAAATGTTTATATTTTTTCTTATCAAGTTTCAACCATTCTAAGAATTTTTCTTTCCAAAATTTTAATTGAATTGGATTCAAGCGATTATGCTTTGACAACTCTTTTATAATCTCAATCGCATTTCGTACTTTTATTCGTTCATCATCCAATTCCCCATTCATTGAGTCTAATATTTTTTGATAATGTTCTTCTTCATCATAAAAATAAACTAATTTATTAGCATATAACCATTGATTGTGTGCGGTGTAATAATCAAACACTATGTTAAATATTCTAGCTTTCAGCTCTTTATCTAAAAACTTCACATCAATACTAGTAATCACATCAAAATATCTTTCTCTTAAAACTCTATCAAAGTTTTTTTCTAAAAAATCCAAAACAATGTTTATCATAAATGGTTGTTGTTCCAAAACAAAAGGCATAACATAAAACCAATTTGTGAACACTTCTTTTAGATGTGGTTCAACTGCAAAATCAAAAAACACTTGTTCTACTTTTTCAAATCTGTTTAACTCTTTCGCAGCCAAAAAATCTAAGAACTCTTGATTTTCAAACTCTAAAAAATCTATATTGTCTTTTAAAAGACTCTTTTCAGTAAGTTTTTCTATTAGCCCTTTACCTGTAAAAATATTTCCTAAACTCAATTCTTTAAACACTGTAAAAAAGTCATCTTTGCTTATTTGTGAAACTTGAAATATTTTCATAACTAAAGCTAGTTCTTCTAAAACTCTTTTGATTGTATGATTTTCAGATTCAGGGTATTTTTTACTTCTTTCTTTATCTATTTTTCTATATATGAACTCTTCAAATATTTCACTTCTTGATAAATTGATTATCTCATCTATTTTTTTATCTTTTATTATCTCACTAAAATAATACAAATATCTTGGAATTGATAGAAAACCAAATAAATTTGTCAACTTGGATTTATCTTCAATCTGTTTTATTGTAGTTTCACTCAAATCATTACTTTTTAGATAGTCTATGATTTGATTTCCATAAAAACTATCCAAAGTTATGTATTCAAATGCGATGCTTGATAAGTCGTATTCTATTTTTTTAAGATGATGAGTTCGACATGATAAAAATATTTTGACATCAGGATACTCAGATATAAATTTTTCAACTTGTTCAAAAAAACCATGAAGGTTTGAATAAGGTAATTCATCAAGTGCATCTAAACAAATAATAGTATTCGCTTCTAAAGTATAGTTTTCAATATTACATAAAAATGCTTTTTTCTGTAATTGTTCTTCAGAAATATTTGAATCTACTATTTTACATTGTTGAATACTTTCTAAAATAGAAGATTTAACTTTTTTTGAATCTACAAAAAATATTTTATTATTTTCACTCCCTTGTAAAACTAGCTGTTTGAATAGTCTTGTTTTACCATAACCTGGTTCTGCAACAACCATTAAATATTTGCAGTCATAAATCTCTGAAAATGTAGGATGAGTTTTTTTCTCATCAAAATAAGACATCTCAATATTTTTATGATATTCAATAAAATGTTCATAGTTTAAAAATTTTGTCATATTTTGAACGATATATTTACTCATTATTTTTCCTTGTCATTTTCTAATTCCCACATGATTCCCTTCAAAAACATTTTTTGCAAATGCGTCGATTTGGTAGATTTTTAGTTGTATCATTTTTTCTCTCGCAATTCTAAAAGTTGTTTATCAAAATCACTCAAATATTCTTTATCTTGAACAACTCTATATTTCTCATATTCTGTTTCTGCTTTGAGTTTGGCTTCTAAAGCCGATATTTTGCCGTTATCAAGCAAAATAGGATAGTCTGAGAGTGCTAAAAACTTATCTAAAAAAACTAGCCAATCTTTCATATTCATCACAATTCCCTGCAATGCTCTATTTTCAGCCAAGTCTAAATATGCTGACACAATGCGATTTAATTGCTCGATATGTTCAATATTAAGATAATTTTTTGCTATCGTTACATCGGATTTTAGTATTTTTTCCTCTGGTGCATTTTTCCAAGTTTTAAGCCCCATATATAACTTTTGAGCATCTACCTCAGAGTAGATGATTTCCGCTGCAGTTTTACCGCAAATCGCCCAGTGCATTTTATTTTGCACGGTTGCATAAAACTCTTTTGTTATTTGGCTATCTTTATCATAGTCAGCACTAAGTACATAGATGTCTGTGATTTTTTGATAAAACCTTCTCTCACTTGAGCGTATCTCTCGAATGCGTTCTAACTGCTCATCAAAATAATCTTTGCCAAAATGATGAACGCTTTTTAGCCGCTCATCATCCATTGTAAAGCCTTTGATGATGTACTCATGTAAAATCTCCGTAGCCCATTTTCTAAACTGTGTTGCCCTATGAGAATTGACACGATACCCTACAGCGGTGATGGCTTTGAGGTTGTAGTGTTTGCTTTTTCTTTGTACGGTTCTATCGCCTTCTGTGCCAACTTGTAAGAAATCCTTACAAGTTGCATTTTCATCAAGCTCTTCTTCTTTGTAAATATTTTTTAGATGGAGTGTGATATTTTGAGGTGTTGTTTCAAATAGCTTTGCCATTTTTTTCTGCGTAAGCCACAAAGTCTCATCGGAAAATATAACATCGATATTTACTTTTGAACTATCGATTTTAAAAATTACAAAATTCGGTATATTTTGAGGTTGATTAGTGATATTTGAGTTATTCATAATTCGTTCCTTTTTATTTCCTCATGTGCCCTGAAAGAAATACCCTTGGGGTGCCAAGCATTATTTTAAACATATTAACAAGAAAAATGAAGGGTAGTAAAATATATTGCTATTTGTCATGGAATTATTTTTAATTTCCACATGCCACATAAGATAATCCAGCAAAAGACAAACCTAAGTATAAACATAATGGGGAAAAGTAGCGTGTATCATATTTTGCAAATTCAGTTGATTTAATTTTTTTGAAAAAGCCCACTGCATTAAACTCGCCAATGGAACGCAGAGTAAAAATGACTGAGATAAACCATCCAAAGTTACCATAATAATTTTGTTGATTATCAAATTGAAGTTTATAAGTCACAAAAGTAAATCCTAGCAATACAAAAGCGACCATAAATGTTAAAAATTTATTCGGGTTTATTATCTTTTTGCCATCAAGTGTTGTCGGAAGTGCTTTGTCTAAACCTATCTTCCCTCCAAATACCCAGTAGATATGAAATAGTGCTATCACTATCAACAAAATTATTGTAAAGATTGCTATATAATTCATTTTACTTCCTTTAAAATTTCCTCAGATAGGATGCTGTAAATTTCACATCACACGCATCTTTAATTTCCACATGCCAAACTATTTACCTCACGACGGCTTCTCTATCATATACCCCATGCCTCGAATATTGTGTATTACATCTTCTTGTAAAAATTTTTTTAGTCTATTTATCTCAGCGCGGATTGTTGCATTGTCTATGTTTTGTTCATCCCAAACATAAATCCTGAATTGCTCAAAATCCACTACTCGACTTCTGTTTCTTGAGAGTAAATCTATGATTTGTGATTGTCTTTTTGTCAGCGTTTGGGAGTTGCCTTTAAAGAGCAAAGTGCTATGTTCTTGGTCATAACTGTAGTTTTTAGAGAGTCTGAGATGAACGCGTGGAACTTCATTTGAGAGCACAATTCTGTCAAGGCGAAGCGACAACTCTTTGAGATGGAACGGTTTTTTGAGATAATCATAACAGCCAATATTATATGCACGAGAGATATCTTCAATATCCACCAAAGCACTTATATATATAGTTGGCACATGAATTTTAAGCGCATGGATGGTTTCTAAAACGCTCAAACCATCCATTTTAGGCACATTGATATCCATAATAAGTAAATCATACGCACTCTGTTTTATGGAGTCAAAGGCACTCAAACCATCAAAAAAAACATCCACTTTATGCCCTTGAGATTCAAGATACTCTTGTATCGACTCATTTAACATCACTTCATCTTCTAATAGTAAAATTTTCATCATTCACCCATTATTTTAAATCTATATGTAAAAGTAGTCTGTGCATCACTTGAATTGAGTTGTATTGAAATGCCCTCTTCATCACAAATAGTGCGCACAAGTCTCAGACCAATGCCAAAACCTTCAAGACTCTCTTCTTCCCTATAATACGCATCAAAAATTTTCTCTGTATCTTTAATAACCTTTGATTTACTTCCTATCGACATATCCAAAAAAGTACCCTCTTGCTTTAAAACTACATAGACAATTTCATTTGGAAGTGTATATTTTATGGCATTTGTAATCGTGTTATCCACAACTCGTTGTAACTTCGTTTCATTCATATAAATGTACAAATTTTTGGCATGTGGAACATAGTCAAATTTAATCCTTGAAAACTCCGCTACTTCATCAAAAAAATCAAGTCTGGAATTTAAAAAAGCTCCTATATCTATTGCAATTTTTGGATATTTTACCTGATCTTTTTTGACCAAATAACTCAAATCATCGTAAATACTAAATATATTTTTAGCAGCAGCTTCTATCTTTGAAAGCTGTCTATCTTTGCCATTTTTCATAACAAACAACTCTATACTTGTAAGGATTACACTCAACGGTGTGTTCGTTTCATGCACCGTATATCTTAAAAACTCTTTTTGAGATTTTAAAATCTCTTCGGAAAATTGTTTCTCTTTTAAAAGATTTTGATTTGTAATTTCCAAGGCAGCTGTTTTCTTTTTTACCTTATCTTCAAGACCTAAGTTCAGCTCTTTGAGTGTTCGTTTTTGCTCACTTATGGTATCAACCATGTTGTTTGCATAACCAACCATAACCTTAAACTCTTTAAAAAAGATGGCATGTGGATTTAACACCTGTTCATTATGTGCGCTCTCTTTAAAGAAATCTAAAAAAGCCTGTATATCTCTTTGAAGAAGCATATTAAGAATTTTGTGAAAGCCGAGCATAATAGTAAAAAGAATAAATGCCAATGTTGCAATGGCTATAGTATTTTTTATAAGGAGTGTTTTTAATTTTTTTTGTTTTATTTCATGCTGATATTCCACATCAACGATAGAACTTTTAGTAAGTTGCTCTTCATTTAAAGCTCTTTCATAATCATAATAGTTCTCTTTGATAAGAAGATACGCAAATATAATTGTAAAAACAAAGATAAAAAGAGTCGTAAACATATTTGCCTGTTTAATCGTAACAAAACTTATTTTTGGTACAAAAAAATCATATATTCTATTTATAAATTGCATCATCTTGCACAAAAACCTTTAAAAATATAGAAATAAAAAATATTATATCTTTTTTATTTTACTCTATTTAGAAAACTTAACTATAATTTCGAAAATTATCCATAAAGGAACATTATGTTCGGTAAAAAAGAGTTAAAAACTTACGATTTAAGTAAAGAAGAGTTAGATAAATTACAATGGGCAAAAATAACGACTCCAAAGGGTGTTATGTTCATTAAACTTTTCAATGAAGAAACTCCAAATACAGTTGCAAACTTTGCACACTTAGCAAATACAGGTTTTTACAATGGTCTTAATTTTCACCGCGTAATCCCAGGATTTATGGCTCAGGGTGGTTGTCCAGATGGAAGAGGAAGTGGAGGACCTGGTTACTCAATTGCTTGTGAAACTGCGCTTAACAAATCTCGTCACAGACGCGGAAGCATCTCTATGGCACACGCTGGACCAAACACAGGTGGAAGCCAATTTTTTATCTGTTTCGTAAACACTCCGCATTTAGATGGTGTTCACACTGTTTTTGGAGCGATTGAAGAGGATGATGCTGAGAGCTTTAAAACTTTAGACAGCATTAAAGGTCAAGATGAGATCACTACTATTGAGATTTTAGAGAGTAAATAAGTTACATTATTTCCACATGCCAAGATATCTTTGGCATGTGGAAACTTCAAGGAAAATACATCTTAGTCCACATTTGTTGCAGTGTTGATTCACACTTTTTTTTGCAAAAACTTCAAGCCGACTTTCCCAATGAAAAACTCACAGCTTTTTTTTATGACCCCAATATTCATCCCTATTCAGAATATCAACTCCGCTTTCTTGATGTTGCGCGTTCTTGCAAAAAACTAGGCATAAAATTACTCGAAGGTGCGTATGATTTTGAAGCTTGGATGAAGGCCGTAAAAGGTTTAGAAAACGAACCAGAAAAAGGTGCAAGATGCGAGGTTTGTTTTGATAAACGCTTTGAAGTAAGTGCTTTTAAAGCTCTTGAAATTGGCGAAAAAAGCATGACAACGACGCTTCTTGTCAGCCCACTTAAATCTCAAGAACAACTCCAAAAAAGCGGTGCAATTTTCGAGCAAAAACATGGCGTAAAATTTATCGCAGTTGATTATCGCTCTGGCGGTGGGACACAAGACCAAAGCCGTGTAACAAAAGAAGAAAAACTCTATCGACAAGATTATTGTGGCTGTATTTATGGGCTTACTATGCAAAGAGAACAGCAAAATCGCTTGATGGATGAGATGTTTTCGCCTATTTCAGGAATAATTCTTCCCGCTTCCATAGAAGAAAGATTAGAAATGTACAAAAAACGCATAGAATTAGAAGAAAAAAATATTGCGTACAAAATCATAAAAGAGAAATTCTTAAATTACCGCCAATTGAGTTTTAAAGTAACAGATAATAAAAATAATAACATTACAGCGTATGCACTTTCCTACTCCACTTTGCCAACAAAGAAGGCACAAGGGAATATAGAATTTGAAGATAAAAATATACACTATTTCTCTCGTCAAGAGATAAAATTTATAACACTGCAACACTTTAACTTGGCATGTGGATTTCATTATAAAAATGTCAAAGAGCTTATTTTTAATCCTCCAAGTTTTGAAAAAGAGTTGCACTTTAGAAACAGTTTGGCATGTGGAAATTACGACTTAACGCCAATTATCATCACAACAGAAATTCCACATGCCAAGCTAACCATAGAGCTTCATGCAAAAACTTATGAAGATGTCAAAGAAAAACTAATAATAGTATAATAATTATTCGGGTAAAATAGCCAAAATTAATATATAAGGCTTTTAATCATGACTATGGATGTCGTCGAAATTCAAAAAATCATACCTCATCGTTATCCTTTTTTACTTTTAGACCGTGTTACAAATATCGTTAAAAATGAAACTTTAGTTGGCTTCAAAAATGTAACTATCGGCGATAATGTATTTCAAGGTCACTTTCCAGGTCATCCAATCTATCCAGGTGTTATGATATTAGAGGGAATGGCTCAAGCGGGTGGTATTTTAGCGTTTAAAAGTATGGACGATATGACCGAAGAAGAAGCAGCAAAAAAAGTTGTTTATTTTATGAGTATCGACAATGCAAAGTTCCGCGCTCCCGTAAAACCGGGTGATAGATTAGAGTACCGCATCAGTGTTATAAAACGCAAAGGCTCTATTTGGGTACTCGATGGAAAAGCTTTTGTAGATGATAACTTGGTCTCTCAAGCTGAGTTAAAAGCTATGATAGTTGATAAATAAAAGGAAAAATATTGAGTAAAATTTCTCCACTCGCTATCATTGAAGATGGTGCTATTATCGGAAAAAATGTTGCAATTGGAGCGTATTGTCTTATTTCATCCCAAACAACAATTGGGGATGGAACAAAGATTGAACAAAATACGGCAATCTATGGAAAAACAACTATCGGTAAAAATAATCATATATTTTCACATGCCGTTATTGGTTCTGTTCCACAAGATTTAAAATTCGCAGGAGAAGATGTTGAACTCGTCATTGGCGACAACAACATCATCAGAGAATTTACACTTTTTAACCCTGGAACAAAAGGTGGCGGTGGCAAAACTATCATCGGTTCACATAATCTTTTTATGGGATATGTTCACATTGGGCATGATGTACTCATCGGAAATCACTGTATTTTAGCAAATGCAGCAACACTCGCTGGGCATGTGGAAATGGGAGATTACGCTGTGATTGGCGGAATGACTCCTATCCACCAATTTGTCCACATTGGCGATTATGCGATGATTGCAGGAGCATCTGCACTTGCACAAGATGTTCCTCCTTTTTGTTTGGCTGAGGGAAATCGTGCCTACTTAAGAGGTCTCAACTTAACAGGTCTTAGAAGAAACCTCAAAAGAGATGAAATAGATGAATTGAAAATTGCCTACAGAGAACTTTTTGAATCAGGTAAACCACTCAAAGACATAGCAAATGAACTGCTAGAAAATACACAAAGCCATTTAGTACACAACCTTTGTAACTTTGTACTAAAAACAAAACGCGGAATTCCGTATGAGAGGAAAAATATATGACACATAGACATTGTAGCTTTTGTGATGCAAAAGAGAGCGAAATAAATCCGCTTATTGCTGGAAATGGTGTTTACATCTGTAAAAATTGTGTGACTTCAGCATATAAAATTATGTTTGGAGATGAGCATGGCAATCACGACTCAAAAGATGAAGAACTCATTAACGCTGTAAATGAACTTATGACTCCAAAAGAGTTAAACAAATTTTTAAGCGGTTATATTATAGGTCAAGAGAGAGCGAGAAAACTTTTAAGCGTGGCTGTTTATAACCATTACAAAAGAATTTTTAAAACTACAAATGTCATAGATGATGATACAGAAATAGCAAAATCAAATGTTTTACTCATAGGTCCTACTGGAAGCGGAAAAACGCTTATGGCTCAGACTATTGCTAGAGTTTTGAATGTTCCTATTGCTATCGCGGATGCAACAAGTCTCACAGAGGCTGGATATGTTGGAGAAGATGTTGAAAATATCCTTACAAAACTACTTCAAGCAGCCGATGGAGATGTAAAAAGAGCACAGCAAGGCATCGTTTTTATAGATGAAGTTGATAAAATTGCACGAATGAGTGAAAACCGTTCTATTACTCGTGATGTTTCAGGCGAAGGTGTACAACAAGCACTTTTGAAAATAATCGAAGGTGCATCTGTAAATATTCCACCAAAAGGTGGCAGAAAACATCCTAACCAAGATTTTATTTCTATCGATACAACGGGAATACTCTTTATTTGTGGTGGTGCTTTTGATGGACTGGATGAGATAGTAAAGAAAAAACAAGGTAAAAATGTACTTGGATTTGGTCACGACAAAAAAACAAATGATGAAAGAAAAGTCACATACGATATGGTTGAACCTGATGATTTAGTTGGTTATGGGCTTATTCCTGAACTTGTTGGAAGATTGCCTATTATTGCTTCACTCAATGAAATTACAGAAGAGGATATGGTGCGTATTCTCATAGAACCTAAAAACTCTTTAATCAAACAGTATCAAAAACTATTTTCTATTGATGATGTTGAGTTAAATTTTGAAGAAGAAGCACTCAAAGCAATCGCTAAAAAAGCGATTAAAAGAAAAACTGGAGCTCGTGGACTTCGCGCAATTTTGGAAGAAAATATGATAGATATCATGTACGAACTTCCAGAATATAGTGGATATGAAGTTTTAATTACTAAAGAAGTAATTGAGAATGGTGAAAGTCCAATGTATATAAAAAAATCAGCAAAAAAAATAGCATAAGGTAGATAAATAGATGATATTCAATAAATTAATAGGGCTTTTTTCAAACGATTTATCAATAGATTTAGGAACAGCAAATACAATTGTTATAGCAAAAGGAAGAGGAATTATCATTAATGAACCTTCTGTTGTAGCGGTAAAAACTGAAAAATATGGGCAACAAAGAGTTCTAGCTGTTGGGCATGAAGCCAAAGATATGGTTGGAAAAACTCCTGGAAATATCAAAGCAATCCGTCCAATGAGAGATGGAGTTATCGCCGACTTTGACATGACTGAAAAAATGATTAGAAAGTTCATTGAAAAAGCGCATGGTAGAAGTTCTTTAATCAGTCCTAGGATTATCATCTGTGTGCCTTATGGATTAACTCAAGTTGAGAGAAAAGCTGTTCGTGAGTCTGCTCTGAGTGCAGGTGCTAGAGAAGTTTTTCTAATAGAAGAGCCTATGGCCGCAGCTATCGGTGCAGGTATTGACATCCGTGAGCCTCAAGGAAATTTAGTTGTAGATATCGGTGGTGGTACAACTGAGATAGGTGTTGTTTCACTCGGAGGTCTTGTTCTTTCAAAATCAATCCGTACTGCTGGAGATAAAATAGATTTAGGTATTATCAACTATGTACGAAAAAAATACAACTTACTTATTGGTGAGCGCGTAGCAGAAGAGATTAAAATAGCTATCGGAACAGCTGTTACACTTGATGAAGAGCTTACAATGATAGTCAATGGAAGAGACCAAGTTGAAGGTTTACTGAGTTCAGTTGAATTAACAAGTGAAGATGCCAGAGAAGCTATGCAAGAACCGTTAAAAGAGATAGCTGAAGCACTTCGTGATGTATTAGAGAAAATGCCACCTGATTTAGCAGGTGATATTGTCAATCATGGTATTATTTTAACGGGTGGCGGTGCGCTTATCCGTCAGCTCGATAAATATCTCTCAGACATTGTAAGAATTCCAGTATATGTTGCAGATGAGCCACTTTTGGCTGTAGCTCGTGGAACTGGTCGTGCATTAGAAGAGATAGATTTACTACAAGAACTATTTGAAAATGAATAAAGGGCTTTTTAGCTTTTTTTTAATATTTGTTGCACTCTTTTTGGGTGCACTTTATTTTAGTAACACTATTCAAGCACCCTTAGTTTCATCATTAAATTCTATAAAATCAACCTATCACAACGCAATAGAATTTGTAGAAAATAAATTTGAGCAACACATATTTCAAGCTAACGAAATAGCACTTTTAAAAGAGAATCTCAAGCAATATAAGGATAATCATCTTGTAATGCAACAACTTGCATCTGAAATAAATGACCTCTTAAAAGAAAATAACTCTAGCTTAAAAATAAATCCTGAAGTTGAACTTGTGAGAACAATCTCTTATGAAGAGTTTGGAGACTTAAATAGAGTTTGGCTTGAAATAAAAAACTATGACCCTTCTAAAGTCTATGGGTTAACACATAACGAGCTTGTTGCTGGTATTGTCGTACCAAAAAATGGAAAACCATTAGCTCTTCTAAATAGAGATGTAAAAAGTTCTTATGCGGTTTATGTAGGTCCGCAACAAGCACCAGGAATTGCACATGGCAATAACTCCGAATTTTTAGTTGTTATGTTTATCCCTGCATGGTTTAGCGTAAATGTCAATGATGAAGTTGTTACCTCAGGATTGGATAACATCTTTTTTAAAGGTTTAAAAGTCGGCAAAGTGGTATCTGTAACAAAAGCGCAAGGATATCAAAATGCAGTTATAGAGCAATACTATGGGTCAAATGACCCTGGTTATTTTCATATGATAAGGAGAGTAAGATGAGACATATAATTTTAGTAGTAGCATTCATTTCTACATTGATGGCAGGAGAGTTAACCGTTGGTGCTGGTCCCTATATGCAAAGCCAACCATACCAGGGTTTAGACAATCCTATAATAACGCCCTCACCCGTTATTTTTTTTGATAATTCTCTTGTTTATGTTCGATGGACAAGAGCTGGAGTCTATTTTTTAGGAGACAAACAAGAGAACTCTGCATGGGGATTTTCTTTGACTGCCCAACCACGAGTCAATCAATATAAAGTTAAAGATTCTAATTATTTAACTGGAATGAGTGATAAAGAGAGTTCAATTGAAGGTGGTTTAGCCTTTAGCGCAAACATAGATAAATTCACACTCGATATAACAGCATTAACAGATTTGCTCAGCAGACACGACACTTGGGTTTTAAAAACAGAACTTGGATATGAATTTAAGCTTAATGATTTTACTTTTTATCCTAGTCTCGTACTTGCATACCAATCCTCTTATTTTATGGATTATTATTATGGTGTCACACAAAGTGAAGCTACCTCACAAAGAGCGTACTACAGTCCACAAAATAGTATGCAGTATGGAGTACAAACTTATGTTAAATACCCTCTTACGGAGAATCTATCAGCATTTGGAAATATCAAAGCTGATAAACTTGCAAAAGAGGCTATAAATAGCCCAATAATCAAAGATGACTATATATTTTCAGGATTAGTTTCTCTTATATACACATTTCATTATTAAAAATAAGAGTAAAAACTCATCAAATTTTAAGTGCCTTTTACCTATAATAAACAAATTTTTTTGTATATATATTTAAAAGGTAAACTATGCCAAAACGCACCGACATCAAGACAATTTTACTTATTGGCTCTGGTCCAATTATCATTGGTCAAGCATGTGAGTTTGACTACTCAGGAACACAAGCTGTTAAAACATTAAAAGAGTTAGGCTACCGTGTAGTTCTCATTAACTCAAATCCCGCAACCATTATGACAGACCCAGAATTTGCTGATAGAACTTACATAGAACCAATCAAAGAAGATGTTATTGCTAAAATCATCAAAAAAGAAAATATTGATGCAATCCTACCAACGATGGGTGGACAGACAGCACTCAATGTAGCTACAAGTATGTACAACAAAGGGATGCTTGAAGGAATAGAGTTTTTAGGTGCGACTCCCGAAGCTATTCATAAAGGTGAAGACCGTTTAGCTTTTAAAGATGCCATGATAAAAATCGGTATGGATTTACCATTTTCGAAATATGCTTACAACATGGATGATGCACTCGCAGCGGCCAACGAGATAGGTTTTCCTATCATCATACGAGCTTCATTTACTCTTGCTGGTGGTGGAAGTGGCGTTGCTTACAACATGGATGAGTTTAAAAAACTTGCCGCTCGTGGTTTAGATGAATCACCTGTTTCTGAAATCCTTATAGAAGAGTCACTTCTTGGTTGGAAAGAGTATGAGATGGAAGTTATCCGTGACAAAGCAGATAACTGTATTATCGTTTGTGCCATAGAAAACTTTGACCCGATGGGCGTTCACACTGGCGATAGTATTACAGTTGCCCCTGCTTTAACTCTCACAGACAAAGAATACCAAAGAATGCGTAATGCCTCTTTTGATATTTTAAGAGAAATCGGTGTGGATACGGGTGGAAGTAATGTTCAATTCTCAATCGACCCAAAAACAGGAAGAATGATTGTAATCGAGATGAATCCTCGCGTAAGCCGCTCTTCTGCTCTTGCATCTAAAGCGACTGGATATCCTATTGCAAAAGTTGCAACACTTTTGGCTGTTGGATTTACTCTGGATGAAATAACAAACGACATCACAGGAACTCCTGCCTCTTTTGAACCAGTAATCGATTATGTTGTAACAAAAATTCCACGATTTACATTTGAAAAATTCCCTGAAGCAGAAAATACACTCTCAACAAGTATGAAATCAGTTGGTGAAGTTATGGCGATTGGACGCACTTTTAAAGAGTCTATTCAAAAAGCTCTCTGTTCACTTGAAACAGGATTATGTGGTTTTAATGAAATAGACGCAGATACAGAGTTCGTACAACATGAAATCCGTCGTCCAAATGCAGACCGTATTCTTTATGTTGCTGAAGGCTTTCGTCGTGGCATGAGCATTGAAGAAATGTTTTCCACATGCCAGATTGACCCTTGGTTTTTATACCAAATAGAAGAGATGATAAAAGCTGAAAGTGAAGTAACAGATAAAATTTTATCCGATGCAGAGTTTATGAGAAACCTCAAAGTAGATGGTTTTTCAGATAAACGCATTGCACAACTCATCGCTAAAAACTCAGACAAAAAAGTAAGTGAAAACGAAGTCTATGAAGCGAGAAAATCTTTAGGTGTAAATTTTGAGTACAATGAAGTGGACACTTGTTCTGCTGAGTTTGAAGCACTTACACCTTATCTTTACTCAACTACAAACATCACAAAACTGCCAAATATAACCAACCGCATAAGTGATAAGAAAAAAGTTCTTATTCTTGGCGGTGGACCAAACAGAATCGGTCAAGGTATCGAGTTTGACTACTGTTGTGTTCATGCTGCTTTTGCACTCAAAGAGATGGATATTGAAACGATTATGTACAACTGTAATCCTGAAACAGTTTCAACGGACTACGATACTTCAGATGTACTCTACTTTGAGCCGATAGATTTTGAACATGTTCGAGCGGTTATTGAAAATGAGAAGCCAGATGGAATCATCGTTCACTTTGGCGGACAAACACCGTTAAAACTTGCAAATGCACTTACAGAAATCGGTGCAAATATCTCTGGTACTCCTTCTGCAGTTATTGATTTAGCAGAAGATAGAGAGAAATTTTCTGACTTTGTTATAAAACATGGACTCAAGCAACCAGAAAATGGACTTGCAAGAACAAAAGAGGAATCGTATGTTATAGCTGAGAGATTAGGTTATCCTGTACTTGTTCGCCCATCTTTCGTTTTAGGTGGACGCGGTATGCGTATTGTCTATTCTGAAAATGAGCTCAAGCAATATATGGATTTAGCGATTTCAGTAAGTAATGACGCGCCTGTTCTCATCGACAAATTTTTAGACCAAGCGATAGAACTTGATGTTGATGCTATTTGTGATGGAGTGGATGTTTATATCGGTTCAGTTATGCAGCACATTGAAGAAGCTGGAATTCACTCAGGTGATAGCGCATGTTCTCTTCCTCCTGTAACGCTTTCAAAAGAGATGATTGCAAATGTAGAACAACAAACCAAAACTATTGCTCTTGGTCTTGGCGTAGTTGGACTTATGAATGTTCAATATGCTATTTTTAAAAATGAAATTTATCTTATAGAAGTAAATCCACGCGCAAGTAGAACTGTTCCTTTTGTGAGTAAAGCTACTGGAATGCCATTAGCAAAAGTTGCAACGCGTGTTATGGTTGGAGAGACTCTTAGAAGTGCCTTAGAATATTATGATCATTATAAAATCGTAACAGAGGAAAATGGACTTTTAAAACCACTCCTCAAAGACCATGTTTCAGTTAAAGAGGCTGTTTTTCCATTCCATAAACTCTATGGTGCAGATTTAACGCTTAGTCCAGAGATGAAATCAACGGGCGAAGTTATGGGGATTAGCTCAAATTTTGGTATCAGTTTTGCAAAAGCGCAAATCTCTGCTGGGAATAAAATTCCAACCACAGGAACATGTTTTTTATCTTTTATAGATATGGAAAAAGTTCATGCTCCAGAAATTGCAAGAGGGCTTCATAAACATGGCTTCAAACTTGTAGCGACCAAAGGAACGCAGTCCGTTATAGAAGCGGCAGGAATTCCTTGTGAGAGAGTTTTGAAGATTTCAGAAGGTCGTCCAAATATAGAAGACAGCATGAAAAATGATGAAATCCACATGGCGATAAATACTTCAGATAACAACACTTCTAAAAAAGATGCAGTCGTTATCCGCCAAGAGGTTCTGAGAAAAAATATACCTTACTTTACAACTCTAAGTGCGGCAAGAGCGGTAATTTTAGCCCTTGATGAGATGGGTGATGAATCATGGTCAAATGTACAAGCACTTCAAGATTTCTTAGCTTGAGATGCACCCAGTAATCCTCACACAAACCGACACAACTGTCGGTTTTCTCTCTCAAGATGCAACGAGACTTTACGAAATAAAGTCTCGAAAAAAATCAAAACCTTTTATCAAAGTATATTCAAATTTTGAAACTTTTTTGGCATGTGGAAATAGAGTTCCAGAAAATCATAAAAACAGAATTCGTCGCTCTCAAAAAACAACTTATATTGTAAAAAATAGAGCTTTTCGCGTTGCTAAAAGTTTACTCAATTCTACTATACTACAAAATTTCACATGGCACTTCTCTACCTCAGCCAATGAATCTAACAAAGAGTTTGATAGAGAATTTTGTGAAAGCAAAGCGGATATAATTATAGAAGATAAAAATGGCTTACGAGAAAACATCTCTTCAAGCCTTCTAAAAATGAATAATGTAAAAAGGAAAAAGATACGATGAAACATATATCTTCAATAGCGAGTGGCGTAGCACTTGGGAGTGCTGGTTTAGTGATGATGAGTCTGCTAAGTGGTTGTGAATCAAAACAAGAAGAACAAAAGCAACAAAATAAATTTTTAGTCATAGAACAACAAGGAAATGGCAAATATGTAGTTGTTGAGAATATGCCAACAGAAGGTCCAAGCCGTGCAATAATTCGTGAAAAAGATGCGGATGGGAAAGTGACTGAAAGAATCTTAAGTCAAGATGAGATGAAAGCCTTAGCAGGGGAAGAGTATAAAAAAGTCCAAGATGGAACTTCTGAAACTGTAACTGGTAGCCACAGCGAGGGTATGGGACTTGCTGGAACTATACTCGCAGCAGCAGGTGGAGCGATTATGGGAAATATGATTGCAAATGCACTCATGGGCAATAAAAACTTTTCTCAAAATGCTGCTGCATCAAACAAAAGTGCATATAGCCGTTCAGCTCCCTCAGGAGGCACTCCTTCTTCAGCGCCTAGTTCTTCAAGTTCTCCTGCAAAAAAAAGTTATTTTGGTTCATCAGGCACAAGTGCAACGAGTGGCTCAACAAGCGGAAGTTCAACTTCTAGTTCTACAAGTTCAGGAAGCTAAAATGATAAAATTACAAAAAATAAATCCTCTCGATTCCAATACTCTCGAAGAACTAGGCTTTTCATGGCATACTGACAGTGATGGAAGTAGCTATGTGAGTGATGCGTTAGTTCAAATTACAGCAGACGAAGCAGAAGCATATTATGAAGCTGTGAATGAGCTCTATGATATGTATGCCGAAGCAGCGGGATATGTCATAGAAAATAATCTCTTTTTTGAGCTAGGCATTCCTTTTAATCTCATAGATGCAATTAAAAAAAGTTGGGAAAATGATGTGCATTGGCATCTTTATGGTCGTTTTGATTTAGCTGGTGGAGTGGATTCTAAACCCATAAAACTTATAGAGTTTAACGCAGACACACCAACATCTCTTATGGAAACCGCACTTTTGCAATGGGGTTTGCTAAAGCATAATAAGATGGATGAAGAAAAACAGTTCAACAATGTTTATGATGCGATTAGAGAGAATTTCAAAAGGCTCATCACACTCTTTGAAGATACTGAACTTTTTGATGAACGCTACGATGGATGGAAGATTTTATTTTCTTCTATGCAAGGAAACGCTGAAGAAGAGGCCACAACAAGATTGTTGCAACAGATGGCAACAGATGCAGGATATAACACAGGTTTTGAGTATTTGCAGAACACTCGTTTTGATGAAAATGGCATCTATGACGCACATGATAATAAGTACGAATACTGGTTTAAACTCTACCCTTGGGAAGATATAGCAACGGATGAGCCAGAACTAGCAACAACGCTTACAACTATTATGCAAAATCAAGAGGCGATTATTCTTAACCCAGCCTACACTCTCCTTTTTCAATCAAAAGGGATGATGAAAATTTTATGTGACCTTTTTCCTGATTCGCCTTACTTGTTAAAAACTTCTTTTGAACCGCTCAGAGGCATCAAACAAGTAGAAAAAACAGTTTTTGGAAGAGAGGGCGCAAACACTAAAATCATAGATGCAAATGGCACAGTTTTAGAACAAGTTGAAGGTCCTTATGGTAACCACAAAAAAGTATATCAAGAGTATGTAGAGTTTCCTAAAGATCTAACTGGAGCAAAATACCAAGCGGGTGTTTTCTTCGCTTATGAGGCATGTGGAATGAGTTTTAGAAAGGGCTCAGAGATTATGGACAACATGAGTAAATTTGTGGGGCATGTTATAGTTTAAAAAAAGATTACTTTATTTTTTCGTTCCCAAGGTCTCCTTGGGAATGCATACTTTGGGCATATAAATTCATTTATGCATTCCAAAGCTAGAGCTTTGGAACGAGAGAAGGCTGTAACCAGAATTATTTTTTCTTAAATTTATTTTTTAGAATTATTTTTCCAGATTCTACACCTGGTTGGTCATACGCGTTTATGTACATAAATTTAGCACAAACAGATGTTAAAAGTTCATATTCATACATCAAACTCGAAACGCTACTCTCACAAACACCATCAAGGGTTATAACATCACAAGGAATATCTTTTAAGTTATTTATAGACTCTATCGTTGCGTCTGCTTGCATATTGATAAGTTTAGAAAATTCCAATCCATCGATATAGTCTAACTCTTCTAAGCCTTCTAACTTAACATGTGGAATTGTAAGCGCACTATGAAAATCATTTACTTTTACCACCGTAACCGTTTTATCTCTTGTTCCCTCAACAATAAGCTGTAAAAAAGAGTGCTGGTCTATGGGTCCAATAATACCTATTGGAGTAAGTCCTTGTCTTGTATTGTAAACATCAACTTTGCCTAGTGATTCTCCCCAAAGTTGGATATACCACTTGTTAAAACCTTCAAGTCTTGAGGAGTAGGAGAAAAGCACATTTATGTTCATTACGCTTCTGTTTTCTACAAAAAATCTTGCTTTTTTTAGAATTCTTTTGTATTGCTCTTCTTTGTTAAAAAAAGAGTCATGAATCATTTTTGCACCAAGTAAAAGTTCATCAATATCTATGCCAACTATAGCCAGTGGTAAAAGTCCAACTGCACTAAAAACAGAAAATCTTCCACCTACATTTTTAGGAATTTCAAATGTTTTGATATCATTTATTTTTGCATATTCATTGAGCTTCGAGTCATTTTCTGTGATAACTAAAGTATTGTTTTTATCGCATTTTACTAAAGAATGCATATACTTAAATATCGAAACTGTTTCTATTGTAGTTCCAGATTTTGATATGACCACAAAAAGAGTATCTTCTAAATCAATCTTACTTACTTTTGAGAGTATATCAATCGGGTCAGTAGTTTCTAAAAAATAGAGTTTTTTGCTTAATGGTTTTGAATGTTTTAAAAATTTATAGATAGCATAAGTTCCAAGAGTACTCCCACCTATGCCAATAACCACGATATTTGTCTGTTTTACTGTTTGCGCATACTCTTTAAAACTTGAAGTATCTTGATGCACAAGATTGTAATATCCTATGCTCTCTTTTTCCTTTTTTATCTCATTAAAAATATGCGTATCGGATATAGTCGGGTTAAAATTGTTTTGATAATTCATTTTATTTTACTTTTTTATAAAAATAGTTTGTAGCCTCAACAAATCCATCTACACTTCCACAGTCAAATCTTCTTCCCTCAAATTTGTAGGCTATGACTTTGCCTTTTTTTGCCTGAGCTAAAAGTGCATCTGTAATCTGAATCTCTCCACCTTTTCCAGGCTTTGTTTCTCGGATGATATCAAAAATATCTGGTGTTAAAATATATCTACCAATAATAGCCAAGTTTGAAGGAGCATCTGCAGGTTCTGGTTTTTCCACCATATCTGTTACTCTAAATATACCTTTTTCTTCTTCATTACCAGCGATTACACCATATTTATTGCTATCTTCAGCTGGTATCTCTTCAACTGCTACAATCGAACATTTATACTTATCATAAAGTGCAACCATTTGAGATAAAACAGAATCACCACCTTCATTGTCACATAAATCGTCCGCTAAGACGACTGCAAAAGGTTCATTTCCTATGAGTGTTTCGCCACAAAGTATTGCGTGACCCAAACCTTTCATCTCTATTTGTCTTGTATATGAGAATGCGCAATTTGTTATAACTTTTCTTATTTCAGTTAAATAATGCTCTTTTGAAGTCCCTTTTATCTGGTGTTCAAGTTCATAAGAGATATCAAAGTGGTCTTCAATCGCTCTTTTACCACGACCTGTAACTATAGCCATTGTGTCAAGTCCAGCACTTATCGCCTCTTCTACACCATACTGTAAAAGTGGTTTTGTAAGGACTGGAAGCATCTCTTTTGGAATAGCTTTTGTGGCAGGTAAAAACCTTGTTCCATATCCCGCTGCAGGGAAAAGACATTTTCTAACTTTTGTTAAATCTCTTGCCATTTTTATCCTCTTTTTTTAATTTAAATATTTTTTTGAGATTATATCTCAAATAACAACGATTTGATTTCTACCTCTATCTTTTGCTTGATAAAGTGCCTTATCCGATAAAAAAACTAACTCTTGCATAGATAAGTCATCTCTATTTTGTGCTATACCAAAAGAACAACTTACTTCTATTTCATGATTACTCAGTTGCATAGATATAGAATTCAACATATCTTTAATTCTGTTAAAGATTACTACGGTCTCTTTTGCATCTGAATATATAAAAAAAATAAACTCTTCTCCCCCATACCTAGCAACGATGTCATAGGCTCTTATATGCTCAACAAAAAGCTTACTAATTTCAACAAGAACTTCATCGCCTACTTGATGTCCATACTCATCATTTATCTTTTTAAAATAATCAATATCTGCCATAACAATCGTAAAGTCTGTTCGAGTGCGTCTCGCTTTTGAAAAGTCATAATTCACTTTTTCAAAGAAATATCTTCTATTAAATATATTTGTTAAACCATCAAAATTTTTCTCATAATTTTCACTTTCAATGACTAAAGCAGTTAGCTTTTGTATAAATTGGAACTCTACAATCGCAAAATCTTCATAAGTTGTCTCACTCACAACTCCTAGCACCTTATACTCTGTAAATAAATTCTCTAACAGACCATGTAATCGTAAGTGATGATCTTCAAAATCTAAAATTTTCTCTTTTTTGTCATCTATGCTTTTTACTTTAGAGTTTAAAATTGCATTTAACATATGTGTAATTTCACAATTAGCATAAGAGTGATGTTCAAGCATACTTTCCAAATCATCTATTTTATAGCCGCATACAACTATTTTAAAAAGTCCTATTATTTTTTTGAGATGAATATCTAAATTTGCTTTTAAATTACTAGATAAATCTCTGTGAATATCTATCCTATCAAGACTTGTCATACCCTACCTTTTTATATTATACTTTTTGTGTTGATTGTAACTCTCATACACCAATTTAAATCTTAAGTTTATAGACCTTAGCATGTGGATTCATAATAACTTTTTCAAAAAGTGTTTTGTCATACTCTTCTAAGACCATTAACTGTATATAAAGTGACTCATATGTTTTATCATCCAGCACTAAAAAAGTGTTGTAATTTGACATATAAATCACATTTACTCCTCCATTCATATTGATTACATTAATTTGTTTTTGAAGTTCCATATTTGCATCATAAAAAGTTTTTGCAAATCTTTTTATAGGAACGGACTGTTTACCAATTTTGAGAGTTTGCTCTTTTTTGTTTATAGAAACTCCATTGCCTAACTCAATGCTATTTTCTTTTTCGGAAAAACTTTTACTTACAAAGAAAAATGGTGATGGCTCTTGTTTTCCATTCATCAAGTTTAAATTTGAAAAAACAGTAACAGTAGGATAAATTTCCAACATTCTAAATGGAAGATAAAAGTAGATGTCTCGCGTTTTTTCTGGCATGTGGATATCTGTGCCAAGTGAAGTTAAGAAGTCATTTGTATCCTTAAACCCATACTCTTTTGTCATCTGCTCAATATTTGTAAACTGTGTTAAATTTTTGTCTTTATTCTCTTCTTGAAACTTAAAAGTTTTTTCTGTGTATTCGACATCCAATCTTGCCAATTTTGCTGAAACTTCTTGAGGATTACTCAGCATGAAACTCACAGGAAAATTCACTTCACCACTGTGTTTTCCACCATCGATAAGCGTCTTTACATCGGAGTAATAACGCAAAGGATAACCAAAATCCCACCATGAAATGACATAATCTTCTCTACTTACTTTCGTTTTTAAATCATCCAAGATTTTAACTTCAGTAGCATTAAAAACCGTAGGCACTTTGTATGAATCCACATGCTCGATGTTAGGATATAAAATCACTAAAGTAAACGCTACCATACTTAAATATTTTAATTTTTTAGTTGGCATTTTAAGGGAAGTTTCTGTGATTAAAAACGCAACTCCAAAGGCTAAAACTGGAACAGCATAAATCGTAAAACGAAGACCGCCAAAAAGAGCCAAAAATCCAAGCCCAATCATAGGAAGTGCGAACAGCATGATTTTATGTCTGTACGCCAAATAAGCAAAGCCAAGAACAGAGAGAATAAATGTGACTACATGCCCACTTATTCGCTCTGCAAAAGTTACAAATGAAATCTGCCCAGCCTCTCGAACCGTCTGCATAACAGAGAAAAAGTGAAGTTTTAGCCCCTCGTTCGCTACACTTATCGCATCTTTAAAAACATACCCTTTGAGTTGTCCCCAAATCGGATTAAATCCACCCGTTGCAAAAAAGGCAATAACTGAAACAGCTAAAATATGGTAAATATATTTTTGAAATCTCTCCGCTTTAAACAAATACATAACCACTAAAACGATTGGCAATCTTATAAAACCATCTAAATTCATCATGGCAAACATCATTATTGCTAAAAGTTTATAGTTGTACATATTTTTTCTATCATATACTAAGGCGTAAAAAAGTATCAAACCAAAAAATGAAAATTCTAAAGAGTAACTTTGAGGATACCACCATCTGTAAACTAAAATATCAAGTGCTGTTATAAGCAGATATTTATCTTCATTTGTTTTAATCGCCCAGATAATCGACCATAGCAAAAACATGGGTAAAACTATGTTAAGCATATCCGTGTCGTAATAACCAGCCATCGTGCGGTTATAATAACTATGCCCAATGGACGCTAAAAGAGCCGCTATAAATCCCATCTCCAAATTATCGATACTTCGAGCGATTAAGATGATTGGAATAACGATAAGTGAACTTAAAAACACTGGCATATAGAAGATGATACTTTCAAAAGAAAATGGCAAAATCTTTGCAAAAAGCGCTGTGAGAAGTGAAGTCGCACCATCAATAGGTGAGAGGTCATTGTTTTGATGCAAACCACTCAAAAAGTCCCTTGCACCCTCAGCAAAATAGTAGCCGTCATTTGTGCTAATCATAAACTGCCCATTAAATTTAAAAGCTTCCATGCCATTAAACTGATAGACCCAAATCATACGAACAACTACTGAAAATAAAAATGCTATAAATATATAGACTAGGGTGAGTTTTTCTTCTCTTGAAATACTATTCAACTCTTTTTTCCTTCATTGCTTCATAAAGTTTTATTTTTTGATTATACACTTCTAAATCTAAGAATTTATCATATTTGAGTGCGCCTTTTGAGAGTAATTTATACTTGTGTAAAAGAGTTTCAATAATTAAATTTTTATCCACAGCTTTATCTCGTTCCCAAGCTCCAGCTTGGGAATGCATACTACCATCATCCAATGCTGATATATATTTATATGCATTCCCATCGGAGACGATGGGAACGAGCAATTCCGACAAAAGTTTCTCCAAAGCCAAAACCCGAAATCTATCCATACCCCAGTATTTCGCACTCAGTTGCTCATCACTTCCGCCATATTTGGTGATAAGTTTTTCATCAATCAGCCCGATACTATTTCCACATGCCACTCTCAGCCATAAATCATAATCTTCACACACCTCGAGAGTCTCATCAAAAAGCCCTACTTTTTCAAGTAAATCCTTATGAATAAGCGTTGCGGATGGGGCGATAATATTGTGAGACAAACACTCGGCAAATATAGAACCGCCATATTTATGAAACTTTTTAGGTAATTTAACTTCCGTCCCGTTTCGTATCCAAGTTTCATCCGTGTAACTCATTAAAATTTCTGGGTTATTTGCATGAAACTCCACATGCCGAGCCAACTTATCCACATGCCAAGTATCATCCGAATCTAAAAATGCAATCCACTGGCATGTGGAATTATTTATGCCTAAGTTTCTCGCACTTGAAACACCTGCGTTTTGTTGATAAATATACTTGGCATGTGGAAATAGTTTTTGAATTTCTGAAGTGTTATCGCTCGAGCCATCATCAATAATGATAACTTCGCTTGGCATATGGGATTGGGCATACACCGAAGCCAAAGCTCTTTGCAAAACTTCGTAACGGTTGTAGGTTGGGATTACAACCGAAATTTCCACTCTCTTACCAGACCTTTATTTCATTATAAACGCTGTCTCGCTCAACAGGCGTAAATCCGCTGTTTTTGATAAGTCCTACAAACTCTTCAAGGTTGACACCATTTGCACTCTTTGCTCCAGCAGCAGAATTTATGGACTCTTTTTCTATCGTTCCATCCATATCATTCGCCCCAAACTCCTGAGCCACAAGCGCTAAATTGACCGTCGAAGTCACCCAATACGCTTTTAAATGGGGAACATTATCAAGCACGATACGGCTCACCGCCATCGTTTTTAAAATCTCATTTGCGGTAATGGGTGCTTCTATTTTGAGGTAATTATTTTCCGTTTGATACACAAGCGGAATAAAGCAGTTAAAACCGCCCGTTTTGTCCTGCAACTCACGAATACGCATCATGTGGTCAATACGGTTTGCTCTACTTTCCACATGCCCAAACAACATCGTAACATTGCTTTTTTTGCCTCGCTCATGCCACTTTTGATGAATATCAAGCCACTGCTCTGAAGTAACTTTCCCCTTACAGATATAATCTCGCACCTTTTCATCAAAAATCTCAGCACCACCACCAGGCATAGAATCGACACCGTTTGCAACCATCAAATCAAGTATCTCATCATAACTTTTATCGTAATGTCGAGCCAAAAAATCCACCTCAGCCGCAGTCAGAGCTTTCACATGCAGATGAGGAAAAGCTGTTTTTATCTTTTTGAATATCTCCAAATACCACTCAAGCCCCGTATCAGGATTATGCGCAGAGACGATATGCACCTCTTTAATCCCGCGGCTTTCGATATCTTTGACAATCTCTATAATCTGCTCATGGCTCATCGTGTAGGGATTTGGATTTTTTCTATTTGCCGAGTAAGCACAAAATTTACAAACATCCGCACACACATTGGTCGGATTGATATGGCGGTTAATATTGAAGTATGTTTTTTTGCCATGCAATGCTTTTCTCTTCGCATCCGCCAAGTCGCCCAACTCAAAAAAATCCATTTCATAGAGGCTTAACGCTTCCTCAAAATTTATTCTCTTTCCTGATTCTATTTTTTCTCTCAAATTCATTTAATCTCACTCTTGTACTCTATTTTATATTTTCTACGGAACTGGGACTTTAGTCCCAAAAAAAGCAATCAAAACATCATATTGGACTAAAGTCCAATTTCCTTTTGGAATGCCTTACAATCCCGGTGCTTTCCACATTGAAGTCGTGATATTAGCATCTACCAACTTTAATTGCACTTCATACGCCTCGCTCCAACGCTCTTTTATCTCTTGATATTTCGCAAAATTTTCCATGTTTGGCGTGAACTCTTTTTCCCAAACAACCAACTCTTTTGCGGCATGTGGAAGTGATTTGTAGATTCCAACACCCACTCCAGCCGCCATTGCAGTTCCTAGAGCTGTTGCTTCCGTGACTTTGGGGATTTTGACTCTGCATCCTGTCACATCCGCCAAAATCTGCGACCACAAAGCACCACGACTCGCCCCTCCAGCAAAAACTATCTCATCTATTTGCACACCCGTAAACTCTCTGATTTTTTCAAGATTGATAGCCGAAACGATACATGCATTTTCTTGAAGACTTCGAAACATTGAAGCACGGTTACAAATTTGAGGGTCGAGTGAAAGGTTCAAAAAACTAGGACTTGCATGATACCATTTGCCATATTTCATAGAGTCGGAAAATATTGGGATAATGCCATGTGAACCGACTGGAATTTGTGACGCCTTTTCTTCCAAAACTTCGTAAGTGTCGATGCCTCTTCCCTCGGCTTCGAGTTTCTCCATTTCACAAAAAGCATCCCGAAACCAACGCATAACCAAACCGCTAAAAAAAGTGATTCCCTCTGCTTGAGATTGATTTGCTATGGCATGTGGATTGACTCTGATTCCCATATCTTTTGGAGGCAAAGTATCGCTCGAAATGTTCACAACCTGTTGCCAAAATGAACCACCTAAAATAGCACCTTGACCCACTTCAACCACGCCCAGACCAACACTTCCAAGCCCAACATCGCCACCGCCCATAACAACTTTTGTCTGCATGGAGAGACCTGTTTCATTGGAAGCTTTTTGGCTCACATTTCCCAAAAGCGTACCTACTTCATGGCATGTGGGAAAAATGTCATCTTTGAGTCCAACGCGTTTGCACATTTGGACATGCCAGTCACGATTTTTTAAAGAGAAAATTCCCGTCGTGCCACCGTTGCTAGGGTCTGTTGCTATCACTCCGCAAAGTCGAGCCAAAATCCAATCCCCAATCATAGAGATTTTAGCAACTCTCTCATAAATCTCAGGTTTGTTGTTTTTAAGCCACAAAATCCGAGGAATCGCACCCAAAGCAAAAGTTTGCCCCGAGAGTGCATAAAACTCCTCCTCAATTCCCGCAAAATTTTCTTTGAGATATTTCACTTCTTTTGAAGCTCTCGCATCCACATTTGCAACCGCCCAAAGTTCCGCTCCCTCAGCATCATAAAGCACAATCCCCTCACGCATACTTGTTGCACTCAGAGCCACAATATCCTCACCTTGAAGATTTGCCTTCTGCAAAGATTCCCTGATACATCCACATGCCAAACCCCAATTCGTCTCACAATCAAAACTCATAGAATTCGCCACACCAGCCTCTTCCAAATGCGTCCACTCTTTTTGAGCGACGGATATTTGATTGCCTTTTGTATCAAAAATAACAGCTCGAATACTTCCCGTTCCTGCGTCTATTGCCATTAAATATTGCATTAACTCTACACTCCAAAATATTAACTAGGTATATTTAATAAGTGAAAAGTATATCTAAAAAGTCAAACTTCAGTCGCTAAAAGAG
This sequence comes from Sulfurimonas sp., assembly GCA_041662265.1. Taxonomy (GTDB): domain Bacteria; phylum Campylobacterota; class Campylobacteria; order Campylobacterales; family Sulfurimonadaceae; genus Sulfurimonas. The sequence goes on along the minus strand of JBAZSV010000003.1, from coordinate 48,665 downwards.
AAGTCTGTCAGGTCGATTATGTTTGAATTCGCAGAAGTATAAGGACACCATTTTTCAATAAAAGCACTTATGTTAGTTAAATGCTTTGTTTTTATTATTAAATCTTTAATATTATATGGTTTCACTAAGTAATCATCAGCCCCGACTTTAAGTGCTTTTAGTACATCCTCTTTAGTGGAGAGTGCAGTAACCATAATGATAGGAATAAGTCTGAGATTTTCATCCGCCTTGATAAGTTTAACACCTTCAAATCCATCAATATTTGGCATCATTGCATCCATCAAAACAAGTGACATTTTATGTGTTTTCATAACTCTCAACCCATCTTGTACGGAGAGTTCCGAATATACCTTGTAGCCCTCTTTTGAAAGTACCATTGAAGCAATTTTAATATTATGCGGATTGTCGTCAATTATTATAATATTTTGAGCCATTTCTAATTATATGCGAGTAGAATGAAGATTAAATGAAGATATTTATAAGTTTGTGTTTAATCTTCGCTTTTTTTATTTTTTCAACTTCGCCTGTTCCAATTCCCAATACTCCATCTCAAAACTATCCTTCAAACTTATACTTTTGTATCCGCCTAGTTTATCGGCTCGAAGCACCGCCATCATGGTGTGTTCTACTATATCGCTTACGATGTTTGCTTCTTGCTCTGACTTTCCACATGCCAAGACTCCGTAATTTTTTACTACAATGAAGTTTGGTGCGGGGTTAAGGCAGATTTCATTATTTTTGAACTTTTTAAAATAGTTTTCGTACTCTTTTTTGTAGTTTTCTATCGCTTCTTCGATGTTTTCATCTTCTAAAATCAGAGGGATTCTTTTTGTTCGGATGATGTGTTCAGGGGTTAAAACGCCTCTAGTTGCGAACTCTTTTAAGTTTTCACTTGAGGCGTAAGTTTTTGCTAAATCACTTGTGTTTTCTTTTATGAAAACTTCGTAGCCTTTTTCTTTTGAGAGGAGTTGTTGCAGTTTTTTAACATCAAATTCTTTGGTCTTGGCATGTGGAAAGTTCAACTCAACTTTCGCATTTTCTTCTAAAAAAATTTCGGCATGTGTAACTGCTTCTATCATTTTATCGTATGACTTTTTGGCATCATTATCGAAGGTAAAAATGCCGTGATTGTGCAAGATTATTCCATCAATTGCGTTCCAGTCCAATCCTTGTGTCATTTCATAAATCGTTCGTGCGAGTATAAATCCGGGCATCACATAAGGAACGATTAAAAAAGTTGGAAATACTTTTTGGATATTTTCCATTCCACATGCCGAGTTGGAGATGGTTACGACTGCATCGGCATGTGTATGATCCACAAATTTGTAGGGAATGAGTGCGTGAAGTATCGCTTCTACGGATGGATTTGGAGCGGATTTGTCTATCATCGCACGCTTTTGCCCTACAACCATATCACTATCACTTAAGCTTTTTAACTCCGCCATTTCTAAGAGCGTTTGCATCTTTACAGGGGCAAAACCCTCCGCTTTGATGCTTACCAAATCCCAACCGCTCCCTTTGACGAGGAGTATCTCTTCGCCATTGACAAGAGTTTTGACAGAGGTATTTCCACCGCCATGCAAGACCAACTCATCACTTTTGCCTAAAAGATTTGAAGTGTAAACGCGTAATTCCAAATCACTTTTAAAGCTCTTCGCCTCTTCATCTAACCATAAATTTTTCAAAAAATTATCCTAAAACTTCAAGTTCATCACTATATTTTTCTAAGCAGTACGGCTCATAACTTGATTTATAGACTGCGTAATGTGCCGAAGCCTTATGTCCATCGAGAGCCTTTTCATCTGCCCAAGTCTCTACCGCCATAAACTTTTCAGGTCTGTTTTCGTACTGAAATATTTCGTAAAACAGACAGCCCTCCTCTGCCTTAGAAGGAATCACCATCGCGCTCAAAAGCTTTTTCATCATCCCGACACCCTCTGGTTTTGCTATAAAAGTCACTCTTTTAGTTATTGTCATTTTCTGCTCCGTAGTTGTTCATTTTTTCATCCTTAGATTATAGCAAATTTCTTCACTTACACTATAATACTAAAAACTATTACAAGATTGAGATTATGGATTTATTACTACAAATCGAAGATATTATAGAAAAAAACGGCTCAGATTTTGAACTCTCTAAGCTTTTCAAAGCTTATATTAACGAATATAAAACTTCCCTTCCTAAGCTTTTTGAAAGCTCTCAGGGCAAGGATTTTCTAGTCAAACACACCAAAAAACTTGACTCTATTATCTCTTTAATGTACAAAGTGACGCTCAGACGCATTTTTGGTAATTATATTCCTATGAGTAGTTCCATTCCTATCGCTATTGTGGCACTTGGAAGTTATGGACGGGAGCAATTATGCGTTCACAGTGACATCGATTTGATGATAGTGTATGATAAAGTAGATGGATATAACACAAATCTCATCATCGAAAAACTTTTCTATTTGGCACTCGATGCTGGGCTTAAACTCGGTCACAGAGTGCATGAAACAAGCGATTTATTTAAAGCAAGTGGGGAGGACATAACTATCCGCACCTCTTTAATGGAATCAAGACTCATCACAGGTTCGCCCTACACTTGGCATGCAACACAAATACAACTCAATAAAATCCGTCTTTACAACCAAAAAGAGTTTATTCTTGCAAAAATTGAAGAAGCACAGATTAGACGCAAAAAATACCCAACTTCCATGCAACCAAACATAAAAGAGAGCGTAGGTGGACTTCGTGATTCTCAACTTCTTTTTTGGGTAGCGCAAACTATTTATGGTGTAAAAAATTTAAAAGATTTAAGTCAAACTCTCTTTTCAGACGAAGAGTACAAAGAGTATCGCGTAGCTTTAGAGCTTTTGTTTCGTGTGCGAAGTGCTTTACACCTCATCACAAACAAACAAGAAGATAGACTTTTGTTTGATTTAATGCCACAAGTAAGTGTCATGTTAGGTTTTAGGGATGAGAGAAAAATGGCTTCCAAAGTACTTGAAGCACAATGGCGCATAAGCAACTTTACGCAGATATTTGTAAAAAAAATGGTGCGACCTTTTATAGTAGAAAAGCACAACATAAGTAAATTCAAATCGCACCGTCTTCGCAAAGGAATTTATGAGTATGATGCAAGACTTTTTGCCTCTTTTAACCTTAAAATTCAACCTATCAACTCTCTGCTTGAAGTTTTAGTTTCGCTCCCAGACAAAGAGTATAACTTTGACGCAGGTTTTTTAAACCAATTTACCTACACAAAAATTGCCCATCCACTCTCGCAAAAAACTTATACACTCATCAAAGAGCTGTTAAAAAGAAAAAACATGTACTGCTTTTTAAAGCTTTTTTATGATGCTGGAATACTCCATGAGCTGTTCTCAAGTTTTAGAAAAGTGATGCACCTTCCACAATTTGACGGTTATCACACCTACCCTGTGGATATTCACTCTATTCGATGTGTTAAAGCCTTAGAGAACATCAAAGAGCCATTTGTGCAAACACTTTATAATGAGCTAAGTGATGAAGAAAAACTCCTTTTAAAAACTGCTGTACTTCTCCATGACTCAGGAAAAGGTCGCAAACAAGACCACAGCGAGGTTGGAGCAAAACTCATCGTTCCTTTTGCAAAACATCTCAAACTCAAACCAGAATCTATTGAGAGAGCGGTGACACTTGTCAAAAATCATGTTCTTATGAGTAGTGTTGCCTTCAAAGAGAATATTCATAATGAAAAAACGCTTTATAGTTTTATGTCCAATATTCACGATGATAAAAATTTAAAACTTCTTTATATCCTCACTTATGCCGATATAAACGGAGTTGCTGGAGATACTTACAACTCATTCAACTCTAAACTTCTTCTTGATTTGTACAAAAGTGCCCTAGAGGTTTCACAAAACTCCAATAGAATTACAGATGCAACAAAAAGGTTAAACATAGAAAAAAGAGTTCAAGCACAAGAGGAATTTAAAGCTCTGCCAAAACTTTTACAAACAAAAGTTTTACGCATCGAGTCCAATCTTTTCTTTTTCAAGCACTCCATTCCTGACATCATCTGCATAGCAACCAAAGCAAATGCAAGCAAAGAGTATGACTACAGCATAAGGGCTGTGGACTCTTTAACCATTGAAATTTACAGAAAAATTCCACTTAACATTGGTTACTTACTCGCTACTCTTGCACATCTTGATGTGGGTTCTATGGAGATTATCACACTCTTTGACAACATCAAATATTTCAAAATTGAGTTTGTAAAAAATGTCGCAGGCGATGAACTTTTAGAAGTGGAAGAGATTATAAAAAAAGCTTTTGATATGTCACGGCATGTGGAACTTAAAAATATACATATCACGAGAAAAGAGTTAAATATAGATTGCGAACATTCACTCACACATGCCGAACTCACGGTCAATACAACCAACCAAAGAGGGCTTTTAGCGTACATTATGAACTGTTTTGAAGAGCTGAAAATTAATATCGTCACAGCTAAAATACACACCACCAAAAATAGGGTCAGAGACAGCTTCTTAATGGAAAAACAAAACGATATATGCAATAATGTTGAGCAAATTTATAAATTATTAACAAATTAACACTTTTTACAAAGGCGAAATATGTGCGGAATCGTTGGATATATCGGAAATAAAAACACCAAAGAAATCTTACTTGATGGCTTAAAAGAGCTAGAATACAGAGGCTACGATTCTGCTGGAATAGCTGTACTTCAAGGAGATAATTTTGAGAGCTTTAAAGCCGTTGGAAAACTTGTAAACTTAGAAGAAAAAACAAAAGATTTTATTACAGAAAATTTTGCTGTTGGCATCGGTCACACAAGATGGGCAACGCATGGAAAACCGACGGAACTTAACGCGCATCCGCATTTAGGGGAGAGTTCTTATGTGGTGCATAACGGAATTATAGAAAATTATGCCGAACTTAAAAAAGAGCTCATGGCAAATGGTGTTACTTTTTTGAGCCAAACAGATACCGAAGTTATAGTGCATCAATTTGAAAAAAATCTTAAAACCTCTGCAACTGTTTTTGAAGCTTTTAGCCAAACGATTCAAGAGCTTGAAGGGGCATATGCTATTCTTTTAGTGACAAAATCAGAACCAGAGTCCATCTTTTTTGCAAAACATGGTTCACCTATGATACTCGGTAAAAATAGCGAAAACGAAAACTATTTTGCCTCTTCAGACACACCGCTCATCGGTCACTGCACAGATGTAAACTACTTTGAAGATGGTGATTTTGGATATGTAAATCCTCATGAAATTGCACTTTTTGATAAAAATGAAAAGAAAAAACAACCCAACTTTTCTAAACTCTCTACAAATAAACTCTCCGCTCAAAAAGATGGATTTAGATTTTTTATGGAAAAAGAGATTTATGAGCAAAGTGTTGTCATTGCTGATACTTTGATGGGAAGACTGAGTGAAAGTGAAGTTCTGTTTGACGAGCTAGATGCCGACCTTTTTGATGGCATCAACGAAATCAAACTTTGTGCATGTGGAACTTCTTATCACTCCGCGCTGAGTGCTTCTTACCTCTTTGAACGATACGCAAAAATAAAAACTTCTGTTGAAGTGGCGAGTGAATTTAGATACCGCCAACCCATCATGACAAAAGATACTCTTTTTGTTGTAATCTCTCAAAGCGGTGAAACGGCGGATACTTTGGAAACTCTCAAAATGGCAAAAGAGGCTGGACTTAAAACACTTGTTATCTGTAATGTGGATAACTCCTCTATGGTTCGCCTCTCTGATGCAAGTATCTTAACAAGAGCGGGGATAGAAAAAGGGGTCGCTTCTACAAAAGCTTTTGCAACACAAGTGACTATTTTTTGGATGCTTTCTCTCTTCATTGCAAAGCTTAGAAATTCACTCGCTACTGATGAAATAGAGAGACAAATTACACTCCTTCGTGAAATTCCAGCTTCTGTAAAAGTTACAGATTCTATGCATGAGAAAATTAAACGACTTTCTAAAAGATACCTTCACGGGCATGGTTTTTTCTTTATAGGAAGAGATATATTTTATCCTCTCGCGTTAGAGGGAGCTTTAAAACTCAAAGAGATTTCCTATCTTCACGCTGAAGGCTATCCAAGTGGAGAGATGAAGCATGGACCTATCGCACTCGCCGACCCAGAACTCTTTACAATCGCCCTGCTTCCGCAACATCTTTTGTATGAAAAAGCGAAAAGCAATGTCGAGGAACTCAGTGCAAGAGACTCTACTATCTGTGTTATTAGTGCTTTGGAATTTGATAAAGCGGATGACTTTATTCAGATTTCCACATGCCAAGATTATATGCTAGAATTTTTTGAAATGATGGTTGTTGTGCAACTTCTCTCACTTGAAATTTCTATACGACTTGGGAATGATGTAGATATGCCACGAAACTTAGCAAAAAGCGTTACTGTCGAATAATATTTTCCAATTTCACTTTATATTTACTTTTTATTAGATATTATAATTAACTAAAAAAATTAATTAAAGTGGGCTCTAATGGATACTAAATCAAAACTTCTTCTCATAGTTACTTTTATGCTTTTAGGAATAACAACAGCAACCATAGTCAATATTTCTCTTAACTTTAGAGAGTATAGTATAGATAGTGCTATCGATAAAGCGAATATGACTGCCACCATAGTTAAAGATGGCTTGACTGCGCACATGGTGAATGGCATTATGGATAAGAGACAATATTTTTTAGATAAAGTATCCTCAAATGATGGTGTGAAAGCTTTATGGGTTGTTCGTTCACAAAATGTTACGAAACAATATGGTGAGGGTTTGCATAGCGAAACAGCCAGAGATGCCATTGATACAAAAGTATTAACAAATGGTGAAACAGTAAAAGAGGTTTCTGAAAATGCCAACCAAATTCTTTTAAGAGTAACCATCCCTTATAAAGCAGAATCAAGTGGCGGTAGTCCAAATTGTTTAAGTTGTCACGAGGTAAAACATCAAGATACTCTTGGCGCAATCAGTATGCAGTTTGATATTAGTGCTGTCAGAAATAGTGGATTCATAACTATTTTAAAAATTCTAAGCATTAATCTACTGTTTATTGTAGTGGTACTTTTTTTACTTAATCATTACATATCCCCTTATACAAAACTCTTTACGAACTTACGCACTGGAATTAAACGAGCACATAGTGGTGATTTTACGCATAATTTTTCAACATCTGTCGGTGGTGATGCTAAGCTTATAATTTCTCAAATGAATACTCTCTTTGGAAAAATGCAAGAGACTTTTGGAGATATAAAATATAACTTAGCTACTTTTATACCTGATGGCTGTGTCTCTTCTTCAGACCCGCTTTATGAAGCAAAAATGATTATACGAGAATTGTCTGATATCTATAAATTTAAGAAAACTATAGAATTAGATTCGTCCAAAGATATGGTTTATATTCGCATTACGGATGTATTAAAAACAAAATTTGAAATTGCGCATTTTGCTTTTTATGAAGTGAATAATGTTTTATCTGAGAGAAAACTAATATACATTAGTAAAGCAGGTAGCATTTGTTATGCTGAAGTTGAAAAAAATGCTTTAGAGTGTAGAGCACATAGAACAAAAACAGATGTTATTTCTACGGAGTTTATTAATCTGTGTCAAACATGTGATGCGAAAGATTTAAAATATGTGTGTATTCCTTTTAGTATAAATGCTGATAACTCTCTTGTACTCTCAATGACAGCAAAAACTGAAGAAGAGTTGAATAGAATTAATTCACATTCTTTAAGTATTAAAAACTATCTTGAGGCGGCTAAACCTGTTATTGAGAGCAAAATACTTATGGATAAACTTCGTGATACTTCTCTTCGTGATGGTATGACTGGACTTTACAACAGAAGATTTTTAGAAGAGTTTATAGATAAAATAATGAGTCAGGCACAAAGAGAAAAAGAGACTTACAGTGTAATGATGCTAGATGTTGACTTCTTTAAAATGGTAAATGATACTTACGGACATGATGTTGGTGACAAGGTAATTGTTGCAATCGGCAAAGTTTTAAAAGAAAATATCCGTAATGCAGACCTTGCTATAAGATATGGTGGTGAAGAGTTTGTTGTAATGCTTCACAATGCAACAGATGAAGGCGCACTAGAAGTTGCACATAAGATACACTCTGCTTTTGGTCTTCTTACTTTTGATGTTGGAGCTAGTGATGTTTTACAAAAAACCATGAGTATCGGTATGTCAAAATTCCCTGTTGATGGGGACACTATTTGGAAATGTATCAAATTTGCAGATACAGCACTCTATAAAGCTAAAACAACGGGTAGAAATAAAATAGTTGTTTATACGCATGAGATGTCAGAAGATGAGCATGTTCGTTAAATAAAGAAGTTCCACATGCCAAAAGAGTGGCATGTGGAAATAGAGAAAGAGTGTTAAGAGAGTTGTTTAAAAATCTTTGTGAGAGGAAGTTCCACATGCCAACTTCTTGGCATGTGGAAGTTTTAAATTAGTCTAGTGACAGCCACACCCACCAGCATCGTGATCATGTTTTGGCTTTGGAGCTGATGCTGTTGAACACGCACTTACACCAGGAGCTGTTGTAGGTTGCACAGCTTGGTTATCCACTCCGCCTTTTGCATTTATATCTTCTATCATAGTCCAAATAGACTCAGCCGCTTTCATGTAGCGTTTTGCAGTCTCAGAACTTGGATTTACGAAAGTGATAGGTTTCCCCTCATCTCCGCCCGTTCTTATGCTTGGTTCGATTGGAATTTCTGCGATGATTTTAGTATCAAACTCATCTGCCATCGGCTGTGTAGTTCCTTTTCCAAAGATGTCGTACTCAACACCCGTGTCTGGCGCAATAAATCCACTCATATTTTCAATAATTCCAGCGATAGGAATATTGAGTTTTCTAAACATATCAAGTGAACGACGAGAATCATCCAGTGAAACGCCTTGAGGTGTTGTAACCGTTAAACCCGCTGTTACTGGAACACTCTGAGCTAAAGTAAGTTGAGCATCTCCTGTTCCTGGAGGCATATCGATTACCAAGACATCAAGCTCTGACCATAAAATATCGCGTAAAAATTGCTCGATTGCTTTCATAATCATAGCCCCACGCCAAATGAGCGACTGTCCTGGTTCCATAAGTGAACCCATAGACATAACCTCAATTCCATACGCTTTAATAGGAAGAACTTTATTACCATTAACTTCTGGCTTGATATCTGCAATTCCCATCATGCGCGGGATATTTGGACCATAAATATCTGCATCCAAAAGACCCACTTTTTTACCTTGAGCAGCAAGAGCGATAGCAATATTTACAGATGTAGTTGACTTACCAACCCCACCCTTACCTGAACTTACCATCAAAAAGTTTTTCACTTGTGGAGCAATGTTTTTACCACGAGATGAACTCTCTCTTGGCATGATTGGAGCTTTCACAGTACAAGTTACATTTTCTGCACCAACAGCTTTTAGTTCACTTACTGCATCCTCTTTAATCTGCTGAGCAACTTCAGGAGCACTCGAAGTGATTTCTACACTGAAACTTACATCTTTACCGCTAATTACTATGTTATTTACAAATCCAAAAGTTACGATATCCTTAGTAAATCCAGGATAAAGAACTTTAGAGAGTGCTGATTTTACAATTTCTTCTGTCATGTTCTGCCTTTATAAATTTTTGTTACTTTATCACATTTAAATAAGACAAAAATTGTCTCTTATCAACTATCTATATTTTTAAAATTAATTTAAGCCAATTTTTTAGCTTCTTCTGCGAGTCGTGCATCCTCAGCAATCTGAGCAATCATCTCAGGATTATCCATAATGTTTTGCGTTATTTTATAAGAACAAAATTTTGGTCCACACATAGAACAAAACTCTGCCTCTTTAAAAACATCTTGAGGAAGTGTCTCATCGTGGTACTCTCTTGCTCTTTCGCCATCAAGTGCCAACTCGAACTGTTTTTCCCAGTTGAAGCTGTATCTTGCATCACTCATTGCATCATCAATATCTCTTGCACCTTTGCGACCTCTTGCGATATCCGCGGCATGTGCAGCAATTTTATACGCGATAATTCCTTCTCTTACATCATTCGCATTTGGAAGTCCTAAATGCTCTTTTGGTGTAACATAACAAAGCATACTTGCACCATGCCATCCACCTACAGCAGCACCGATTGCGGAACTTATATGGTCATATCCAGCGGCGATGTCCGTCACAAGTGGCCCTAAAATATAAAAAGGTGCTTCATGACAAAGCTCTCTTTGAAGCTTCATATTTCTCTCAATCTGGTTGAGTGGAACATGCCCTGGACCTTCTATCATAACCTGAACATTTTTTTCCCAAGCTCTGAGAGTAAGTTCCCCTAAAACTTTAAGCTCACCCAACTGTGCATCATCCGAAGCATCTGCTAAACATCCTGGGCGAAGTGAATCACCAAGAGAGAGAGAAACATCATACTTTGCACAGATATCTAAAATTGCATCATAGGCTGTATAAAAAGGATTTTCTCTATGGTAATGCATCATCCACGCAGCCATCAAACTTCCGCCACGGCTTACTATTCCCATCTTTCTTTTTGCGACTTTTGGCATAGTGGAGAGTAAAAACCCAGCATGAATTGTAAAATAACTCACACCTTGTTTTGCTTGTCGCTCCAATACTTCAAGCATAACTTCGATACTTAAATCTTCTATCTTATTGCCAACATCATGTAAAATCTGGTAAATTGGCACTGTTCCAATAGGAATTTTTGAATTTAAAATGACAGCTTTACGAATTTCATCTAAATCTCCACCCGTAGATAAATCCATCGCTGTATCTGCTTTATAGTGCTGAGAAACTTGGACTTTTTCTATCTCGCCTTCAACATCTGAAGCAATAGCGGATGAACCGATATTTGCATTTATTTTACATCGTGCCGCTATTCCGATTGCCATCGGTTCGAGCGTTGTGTGGTTCACATTTGCAGGAATTATCAACCTTCCACGAGCAATCTCGCTACGAATAAGTTCAGGAGATAAAGCTTCTACTTTTGCCACATACTCCATCTCTTGAGTGATAATACCTTGTTTAGCGTAATACATCTGTGTTTTTACAGGATGATTTTCACGCTCTTGTACCCATGAAGATCTCATTTAATTCTCCTAAAATTTTAGTCTCAATAAAACGCGGCTGTACTTATACATATTTTTTTAAAATATTTAAATTATTCAAAATATAAATAAAAAAAATTAAAGTTTAATTAAGCAAATTATTTGTGAAGGATATTTTAGCCAATTAAGTTGAAATTATTCAAAAATACTTTGTTCATCCAAGATAAAAAAAAGCTTTGGATGTGTATAATTTCGTAACACTTTAACTAAATAGGAGTTTTATTGTCTGATTTAACACTTATTTTATTAGCGGCTGGCAATTCAACTCGATTTGGGTTGGATGTCAAAAAGCAATGGTTGCGAATTGGGCATAAACCTTTATGGCAAGAAGTAGCTGCAAGACTTGAAAACACGAAACTTTTTAGCAAAATAATCATTGCCTCTTCAAGTGATGAGATAGAATTCATGAAAAATTATGCGGACTATACCTTTGTAAGTGGTGGCAAAACAAGACAAGAATCACTCAAAAATGCTCTCATCGAAGTAGAGAGTGAATTTGTTCTTGTGAGTGACATAGCTCGTTCTTGTATAAGTGAAGAACTCTTAAAAGCCATCCTACAAAAAAAGGGAAAGAGCGACTGCGTTGTACCATTTCTTAATGTAAGCGATACTATTGTTTACGAAAATAAAACCATAGATAGAGAAAAAGTAAAGAGAATTCAAACACCACAACTCTCCCGCACTCAAATTTTGAAAAATGCTCTCAACACAAACGAAGAATTTACAGATGAAAGTAGTGCTATAGTCGCTTTTGGTGGTACTAGAGAGTTTATTTTAGGTGAAGAGAACGCACATAAAATCACTTCTATAAAAGATTTAAATCAACTCTCATGCCTAGAAAAACCCTCATCCGACACACTTAGTGGAACAGGCTTGGATGTCCATGCCTTTGATGATGGCGGAGTGATGTTTTTAGGCGGTGTAGAGATAGAATCTGCGTTTGGTTTTAAAGCACATAGCGATGGGGATGTGGCTATCCACGCGCTTATTGATGCTCTTTTAGGTGCTGCTGGTATGGGCGATATAGGAATGCTGTTTCCAGATAGTGATGATGCATATCAAGGTATAGATTCTAAAATTATGCTAAAAGCTGTTGTTAAGAAACTTTATAACTTTGGTTTTGTGATTGTAAATATAGATTTAACTATTGCGGCAGAACAACCAAAAATCGCTAAATACAAACTGCAAATGAGAAAAACACTTGCAGAAATTTTAAACATAGATGCAAGTAGAGTAAACATAAAAGCTACAACAACGGAAAAACTCGGCTTTATAGGTCGAGGTGAAGGTGTTGGTGTGATTGCGAATGCAAATTTAAAATATTTTGATTGGACAAGAATTTGAAGATACTTATTATAGAAAATGAAGTTTATTTAGCACAAAGTATTGCTACAAAACTTAGCGAACAGGGTCATATATGTGAGTTATGCACATCTACAAAAGATGCAATCAAAAGTACCAATTATGATGTAGTTTTATTATCTACAAATATAAATGGTCAAGATTTTAATCCCGTTATTGAAACATTTAAAAGGTCAATCGTAATTTTAATGGTTTCTTATATAAGTAATGACACCGTATCCAAACCACTGAGTGCTGGAGCAAAAGATTATATTCTTAAACCATTTATGATTGAAGAGCTTATTAGAAAAATAGACCATTACCAAGATTATGAAAAACTTAAAAAAAGAAACGATGCATACGAAACTTATTTAACACATAATTTTGCATCTATTTCTAATGAATTTAAAAATGAAGAGATAGAATTTCCGATATTTATTTCATCTAGTTTTCAAAAAAGTTCAGATGCATTTGCTTTTGAATACGCTTCTAAAGTGAACAAACCCATTCAATTCGTTACGCTTAACGACCCAAAAGCTATGTCCAAAATTGATGCTATTTCCCAAAACTGCATCCTTTATATCATAGATTTTCAGGTTCTAAAAAAAACAAGTAGAAAACCTTTTCTTGATTTAATATCTGATAAACTCGCAATCATCGCAAGTACTGACAAAATTGATGATATTGACCATAAAATTTTAGAGATTAAGAGTGATAGCAGTATCTTTGACAAAGGAGAAATCCTTCCAATCGAAGATTATGTAAAATTTGTTATTGCAAATTACCAACATAAATATCCAGATACAGAATTATCTAAAAAACTAGGTATTAGTAGAAAAAGTCTATGGGAAAAACGAAAAAAATATGACATCATCAAGAAAAAATAAAACTCTTTTAATAGATAAAGAAGCAGCCTCCGCATTAGAATTAGTTAAAGATGGTCTTTTATATCCAGTCACTGGACTTATGGGCGAAAAAGAGAGCCAAGAAGTTTTAAAAACAGGTCTTATAAATGGGAAAACTTTTCCTTTTCCTTTCATACTTGCACCCTCTGGAACGACAAACGAAGAAATTCTCAAATCACTCGTAAAGGGCGAAGAGATAACCATTCTTTGTGAAGGAGAGCCTTACGCCTTTTTAGTGGTGGATGAAGTTTTTAAAATAAACCCTCAAGAGAGAACCAAACAGATATATGGAACGGATGACACCACACATCCTGGGGTTATGGCGACACTCAAAAGGCTTGGTTCGTACGCTATTAGTGGTGCATACACTCTCATCAATGGCTCATCCAATACAAATAAAGAAAAAATTATTGAACTTAAAAATGCAATAGGTGCAAAACATACAAGTTCTCTTTTTATGGCTGCAAATCCCCTCCACAGAGCGCATGAAAGACTCATTCGCCAAACGCTCGATACGACTGATTTGCTTGTTATATTTTTGCTCAAGCCTTATAGCAGTGGAAATATCCAGTATAACATCCGAAAAGAAGCGATGGATTTTTTCATCAATAACTTCTTACCAAAAAACCGCGTAGTGATTGTTCCTTTGGAAAATAGTTATATTTTTGCTGGGTACAATGAAATTATTATCGATTCCATTGTAGCAAAAAATTATGGATGCGATAGACTCACAGTTGGGCGCAATCATGCTGGTCTTGGTATGTTTTATGATTGTAATTCAAATAAATCTATCATTGATAAAGTTATTGGTATAGATATAGAGATACAAGTTGCAAGTGAATATGTTTACTGCAATAAATGTACAACGCTTGTGAGCAAAAACACTTGTCCCCATGGGCAACATCATCAAATTTCTTACCATGCAGATTCTATTTTAGAACTCTTGGAGATGGGGATTTTACCTCCTGCGGTGCTTATGAGAAAAGAAATTTCAGCCTTTTTACTCTCAAAACTATTACCAGAGAGATTTAAAAATTTAGAAAAATTATACTATGACCTTATTCCAGTAGAAGGTCTCATCGAAGCCCATACGGAAAAAGATTTTTATGGAGAGTTGATGAAACTCTACCAAACAACTTCTCTTACTTAGGATTTTTATGAACTGGTTTTTTATAACTTTAGGATACAGCGGTTTAGCACCAAAAGCTCCTGGAACTGCTGGAAGTATTGTCGCTCTACTTCTTGGCATGTGGATACTCATCGCTTTTGATGCACAAACTCTTTTTATGGCTTCACTTCTCATAAGTGTGATTGCTATCAAATCCATCGATAAATACGAAGCATCAAGCGGTATTCACGACGATAAACGCATAGTGATAGACGAACTCGCTGGCATGTGGTTTGCTCTGAGTGTTGCTCCCGCAATCACTATAAACTTCAACACGCTTGGCATGTGGGAAAATGGATTTCTTGTCCAATCGGTCTTGTCATTTTTACTTTTTAGATATTTTGACATTACAAAACCCTCCATCATTGGAAGAATCGACAGAGAAACCAAAGGCGGTTTAGGTGTCGTTGGTGATGATGTTATCGCTGGATTTATTGCTGGAATTCTGAGTGCGATTATCTGGCAAGGAATTGTAACGCTTCAAGGATTGTAAAATGGGCTGGACATGTCAACATGATTTCAAAGGCGAATGCAAACTTCTAAGCAAACCATGTTTACCTGGAATAAAAGGGTGTATTTTGAACAAAAGTGAATACACCTTTAGCACAGGAAACTACGAAGAGGACAAAAAAAGAGCAGAGATTGCTTCGGCAAAGCCTCGCAATGACGAGATTGATTTTGCGGCTTTAGCTCGGAGTAATTAAGTCACTCTATCTCTTGAGGTTTCTCTTATTCCCTTCCCTGCAATTGGCTCATCTTATTTTTACCCTTTCTTCTATCTGCTTTAACTCTTCTAAATCTAGATTATCTGCTTCGATAGCCTCTTGTTTTTTTCGCTTTTCATCAAAAGCTAAGTACACTTTTTCAACCATTTTTTCCATTTGAGTGTGGCTAATAGTTCCATAACCTTTGAGTAGCTCTTTGTCATTAAATTCTATAATACGGTCGATGTTTTCTCTCCAAAAATCCATCGTAATTTCTTGACGATTTTTTGCTCTAAGCTCTGCTGTTTCTAAAAATACAACCACAAATCGATTTAAACTATCAAGCTCATCTTCGTCTAAATAATTTTTAGCGATATAAATATCTTGTTTTCGCACTTTAGAGCCTTGAAAACTTGTGAGTGCCATATTAGGTTGTTTTGCATCGGCACGACTTGTAACAATTTCAGCAGCAGTTGCCCCTGTAATAGCAAAGAAAAGTTTATTTTGAGTATCTGCATAAAAAAGATGTGTGGCTTTATCGCTAGGGTCATAATCACTGCTAAGTGAAAATAAATCCTTCACTTTTTGATAAAATCGTTTTTCAGAAGCCCTTATATCTCTGATACGAGCCAAAAGTTCATCAAAATAATCAGGTTTATTATCAGGATTTTTGAGTCTCTCATCATCCATCACAAAACCTTTAATCATATATTCTGTAAGATTTTTATTTGCCCATTGACGAAATTGTGTTCCTCTTTTACTTCGCACTCGAAACCCAATAGCTAAAATCATATCTAGCGAATAATGAGCTACACTGTAATTTTTGCCATCACTGGCAGTTGTTAAGTAATCCTTAACAACTGAAATTTTATCTAACTCACCATCTTCAAATATATTGGTGATATGCATACTAATATTTGGAACAGATGTAACAAATAGGTCAGCTATTTGTCCTTGACTCATCCAAGCTGTGCCATCTTTAGCTAGGAGTGAAACAGAAGCTTTCCCATCTATTGTATTGTAAATGATGATGTTTGATGATTGGTTATTCAATTATCTTTCCTTTACGCATTTTTTTAAAGAAACTTCTCTGTCACATGTTTTCAAGGAAACTTTTCCGTTGGACTATTCTATTTTTTTCGCTTTGTATTACAATACTTTACTTTTTACTAAATATTCAACGGATCAGAAGTTGGCTCTATCTCTTCAAAATCTTCTATAATCTGCTTAAACATTTTCATAGTTTTTTGTGCTTTTTTTGTATGTCCATCAAAGATACTTTTTGAGGATGGAAAAACTTCGCTGAGTTCTTGATAAATCATAATACGCCCATTTATATGCTTATCTATCTCGTTAAAAGCATTTTCTAAATACTCTTTTTTTGTTGTATGTCTAAACAACGCTCGAACCATTCTTATGCGCTCTTTGATAGGAATAGACTCATCAATCGCCTCAGCAATTCTTTTTATATCCAGTCGTGAGAGATAAACTCCACTATGTGCTGGTGCTAAAAGCAGTGTTGTGAGTGCATCTACAAACTGAGGAACAGGCTCTTCCTCTTCTTTATCATCTGCGTTTTGGTTTGAACCATCATCGCCTTCTAGTGAGCATTTCTCACCCACAAACTGGTCAAACTCTCTTCGTAAATCACTTAAATCATGTGCATTCATATCAATTTCCTTTTATAATTTTATACGCTTTATCTGCTAATTTTTCTATCATTTCATCATACCCAATATAGTGAGCACTTAGTTCTTTTGCTCTTGATTTTAAAGCCGAAAATTCTTTTGAATTTTTCATGTCAAAATTAAAAGAAGCCAATTTTGCAACACTATCTAAACTTTGTTTATTTGAAAAATCAAGCACCGCGTCAAATCCTGACAAATCAGTTCCTTGTGTCAAACGGTTCAAATCCGCATCTTTTAAATCCACTTCATTGACAAAAACCATCAACTCTTCAAGGCTCTCATCAAAGTAGCTCACCTCAAATCCACATGCCAGAAATGAAAAGGCTTTGGCATGTGGAGTTGTTCCTAGGAGTGCTATTTTAGAGAGTCTTAAATCTTTTAACTGCTCAAGCAAAACTCTCATACCAAATATGTCGCCTCTGAGTTTTTCACCCTCTTTAAAGACAATATCGCACATGCCGCTTCGCTTGACCAAAGAGGAAGCTTCATCTAAAATTTCGACTGCATTGGAAACATACTCATTGGAGATAACCGCGCCATCCACCTGTGATTTTTTCATACCACTCAGCGTAAAGAAAAAATCATCTTCACGGATATTCATCGGAATCATCATGGCATCCTCGCCACTGGCTTTAAACATTTTGTTTACAAGCGCACTCAACCGACTCGCACCCGCATGTTCGCCTATAAATCCATAGAGTTTTGTTTGTTTGGATATTGTATTTTCATTGTTCATCATTCAGTTATCCCCCAAAGTTCTCTTGCCTCTTCTTCCTCTGCTTTACATCTGTAGCACAGTTTTTCGCCAGAGTTTGTGCTGAAAATCACACTGCACTCATCACATCTTTTTACACTAAATGTTACCAAATTTTGCACTTTTGGCTCAAAAAATTCTTTAATATTATACGAAGTTGAAAGTGTAATCGCATTTGGCACGCATACATCATGGCAAATATTACATTTTATACATAAAAACGGGTCAAAATCTATCTTAGAATTTTTTATATCCGAACTCAATGCACCCGTTGGACAAAGTCTATAACACATTTGACACGCCGTGCAAGAGGCTTCATCCATAAGTTTTTGCGAGGTAAATGTGATTTCACTTGCATCCACCGTATGAAACTGCGATGGTTTTTTGACTCGTTTGAGTGCTGTAAAAAAGAGCTTTCTTCTATCAAGAATTCTTTTTTGTTTTAAGAGTGCGAAGTCCGCTTTTTGAAGCGTGTGTTCGACTAACTCATCCGTTGCTTTTTTGACTTCTTTCTCAAAACTATGTTTTGTTTTTACGATAGTTGTAAGATTTATAGAGCGAAGAAAATCTCTTCTGTTACTCTCTTTGGCTTCACTTTTATCTACATAACAAATATTTTCAAGTTTTATAATCGCTTCATTTTCCATCGCTTCAAGCAGATACGAAGCCTCTTCGTGGTTTTTCAATATTTGCGCTTGGCATGTGGATTTGATTTCACATGTTTCGCAATAGCCCATATCAAAAACTATCTCTTTTTTGAGTACCGCCAAAGAGATAATATGTTCCACGCTCAAAGCTGCAATACAAGGAACATTTTTACGGCATGAGATGAGATTTTGTGCATCTTCTAAAAAATCAAAAAAGAAATTTGTCGGGTTAAAATCATCCAAAGAAAATGCTTCATTTGGGCAGATTGCAACACATCCACCACAACCAACACAAGAAGAAAAGTTGATGCTGGGAAGTGGATTATTTGCCACAATTATTGCACCCGTTGGGCAAATAATCTCACATTTATTGCATTCGCTCTCTTTAGAAAGTGAGAGAATACATCTTCCTGCATTAAGCTGAATCAGTGACATATTACGCTTTTAACTCATTTACCAAATACTCATTGTCGCTCAAAATAAACTCCAACGCCATGTCCGCCGCATCGTAATACAAAGGAGTTCTTGCCTCAAATTTCATACTTATAAGATACATAGGCGCCCACTGAAGTAGGTGCTTATTTAAAAACTCTCGTTGTACTTCTTGTAAAGCTTTTACCGCTTCCATATCTTTTTCTTCCAAAGCTTTAAGTTCGGCTTTGCAAAGATGGTGCATAAACTCTAGCTCAATCCCGATATGGTCGGTGGAAACAACACGCGCCATTTCAAAATCAACCATAAAATCATACGCACTATACATATCTGTAACAGGATTTGCTCCGCCTGTTTCAATCTTTTGGTCTTCTCTTGTATAAAAAGTTTCATAAGGAATGAGGTGTAAAAGAGAAAGATTTACAAAGTCAGGGTTAAAATACTCTTCTAAAAGTTTGTTATTTTCCACTTCACTAAACTCTTTCCAATCTCGCAGTGTTGGGAAAAAATCTAAAATAGCTTCATCACTTTTGATAGTTTTTAAAACTTCCAAGTCCAACTCTTGAAGTAAGACACGCGATAAAAGCCCATAAATATTTACTCTTGATTGTGTTTGTTGCATAAAAGAATGCCTTTGTTTTGGTATAAAATAGACTTCTTGCATAACTCAAGAAATTAGATTGCTTCGTCGTTCCTTCTCGCAATGACAGTCATTGCAAGCGAAGCGAAGCAATCTAAAAAGAGAGTTTTACAAGAAGTCTATTTAAAAAAAATGATTTTATCAAAAAAATCTAAAAGCTTGGCATGTGGGAATTAAATTCCCTCAGCTATCATAGCATCTGCTACTTTTTTAAATCCAGCGATATTTGCGCCATCGACATAATTACCCTCAACTCCATACTCTCTTGCAGTCAAAGCAACTCTTTTACAAATGTGTTCCATAGTTTCTTTGAGCTTTTTATCCACTTTTTCAAAAGACCATCTTTGCATAGAAGCATTTTGGCTCATCTCAAATTCACTTACCGCAACACCACCAGCATTGGCAGCTTTTGCAGGAGCAAAACAGATTTTTTGAGATAAAAATAGCTCGATAGCCTCTGGAGTGGATGGCATATTTGCACCCTCAGTCACACTCACACATCCATTTGCAATCAAATTTTTTGCATCTACTTCTGTAAGTTCATTTTGCGTAGCACAAGGAAATGCCGCATAACAAGGGATATTCCAAACAGCATGTCCACCCTCAGGGTATTTTGCAGTAGAAATATACTCGGCATGTGGATGAGATTTAAGATACTCCTCCAACGAAGCTCTTTTTTCCAATTTTAAAACTTTTAAGAGTGTTATATCAACGCCATTTGCATGATAAATCGTACCTTGTGAATCGCTACAAGAGACTGGAATTGCGCCGATTTGATACAATTTTTCTATGGCATGAAGCGCTACATTTCCAGCTCCACTTACCGTACAAATCTTGCCCTCTAACGACTCTTTGTTCTCAATTTCGAGCATCTTTTGCGTAAAATAAACCGCTCCATATCCAGTAGCCTCAGGACGCATCAAAGAACCGCCAAACATAAAAGGTTTCCCCGTTAAAACGCCTTCATATTTTGAAGTAATTTTTTTATACTCTCCAAATAAAAAGCCGATTTCACGACCGCCCACTCCGATATCTCCAGCTGGAATATCGATGCGCGGTCCAATGTATTTGTAAAGTTCTTTCATAAACGCCGAACAAAATTTCATCACTTCAAAGTCACTTTTTCCCTTAGGGTCAAAATCACTTCCCCCTTTTGCTCCGCCGATTGGTAAACCTGTGAGAGAGTTTTTAAGAATTTGCTCAAAACCTAAAAACTTTAAAATTCCCTCATTCACGCTTGGATGAAAACGCAAACCGCCTTTATAAGGTCCTAGAGAGTTGTTAAATTGAATTCTATACCCCGTATTTACCATAACATTTTGATTGTCATCAAACCAAGTCACTTTAAACTTTATCACTCTATCGGGAACAACAAGTCTCTCTAACACTGCATATTTTTTATATTTTGGGTCGGATTTTAAGAGAGGTGCAATAGAACGGACAACCTCTTCAAGCGCTTGAAAAAAGACATTGTTTTCATTACAATCTCCATTTTCTAGCTTTTCTATTTCTGTTTCTGCTAATGACATTTATCTTCCTTTTTTATTAGACTTCTTCATAATCCACTTAGATTGCTTCACTTCGTTCGCAATGACCGTCATGTGCCAAGGAAGAATGACGAAGCAATTTTGGGTTTACAAGAAGTCTATTATCTCGCACCATAACACAACTTAGTTACACACTTTACAAATACCTTTAAAAATCATGTCTGTAATGGTATATCCCTCAAGTTTTATAGAAATAGGTTTTTCTAAACACTCGATTTTATTGCAACTATTGCAGATAAAATGGGCATGTGGAAACTCTTGGAGTTCATAGTACCTTTTTTTATCATTTGACTCAAAACTGTTTACAATGGATTCATTTTCAAAGATAGAAACATTTCTATAAAATGTTGCTTTATCCATATTGATTTTGTCTTTTATGTCATCAAACGATATAGGCTTAGTCTGAGTGGAAAGTATTTCCAAAAGCTCTTTTCGGGCAGTCGTTACTTTTAAATTTTTTTCTTCAATGATGTTTTTTATTTGCATGAAAAGATTTTATCACTTTATATCTTTATCATCTCTTAGATACATGCGACTAAGTTGCAATTAAGTAGGCAAAAAGTACAATTCTTCTTCAATATCGTTCAATTAAAAAAAGGTTGGCATGTGCAAATATTTATATTTTTAACTCTTATGTTTTTTAGTTCTCTTCTTTTTGCAAAACCTATCGTCATAGTAAGCATCCTTCCAGAAAAAACATTTGTGCAAAAGATTGCAAAAGATTTGGTTGAAGTAACAGTTATGGTAGAACCAGGGAGTTCTCCACACTCATATGAGCCAAAATCAACACAAATGATATCGATTGCAAAAGCGGATATCTATTTTAGTATTGGAGTTGAATTTGAGGGCGTTTGGCTTGAGAAGTTTAAATCACAAAATCCAAATCTTCGTTTTATAAATTTAAGTGAAAATGTACCAAAGATACAGATGAAAGAAGAACACCATGAAGAAGAGCATGGCAAACATGAAAATGCTAAACATGAGGCACACAAAGATGAGCATCAGCACGAGGGAGTTGATCCGCACACATGGACATCTCCAAAAAATGTTGCGATTATGGCACACGCTATTTATAAATCACTCTCAGAAATTGACCCTCAAAATGAAAAATCGTATAAAACAAACTTGGATGAGTTTATCAAAGAGATAGAAGATACAGATAAAGAAATCAAAAATGCCCTCAAAGATATCGGTTCAAACACTCCATTTATGGTTTTTCATCCATCGTGGGGCTATTTTGCAGATGCGTACAATCTGACACAAATCTCAGTCGAAGTAAATGGGAAAAACCCAAAACCTAAAGAGATGATAACCATCATAAAAGAGGCAAAAGAGGAGAAAGTAAAAGTGATTTTCACACAACCAGAATTTTCTGACAAAAGTGCGCAGGTTATTGCAAAAGAGTTAAATATTCCTGTAAAAAAAATCTCTAATCTGGATGCAGAGTGGTCACAAAACCTCATTTATATGGCAAAATCCATTGCAAACAAATAAAAATAACTCTCTCATAGAGATAGAAAACCTCTCCTTTTCTTACGATAAGGATTTGGTTTTAGAAAACCTCAATCTCGAAGTAGATGAAAAAGATTTTTTAGTTCTCATCGGTCCAAACGGTGGGGGAAAAAGTACGCTTATGAAACTTATTTTAGGCATAAATATAGTTCAAAAAGGGTCTATAAAAATTTTCAACCAGCCTCCGCATAAAAGTTTTACCCAAATTGGTTATGTGCCACAAAATACAAATATAAATACAGACTTCCCAATCAAAGCCATAGAAGTTGTCATGATGGGACACAATACCCATAAACGACCATTTTTTGGATATAAAAAAGAGGAAGTTGCACATGCCACATCTATTTTAAAACAAGTTGGCATGGAGGAGTTTGCGCATAAAAAAATAGGCTCACTCTCAGGTGGGCAACGCCAAAGAGTGATGATAGCCAGAGCGCTTTGTGCAAACCCTAAAATCCTTCTTCTTGATGAGCCAACTTCAAGCATAGATGCAGATGGACAGAAGCAAATTTATGAACTTCTCAAAGAGTTAAACAAAAAAATTACCGTCATTGTAGTAAGCCATGACCTTTCCGTTGTTTTAGAGTGTGCTACAAAAGTTGCACATATCAACAAAAAACTCTCTTTCCACGATTTAAGTTCTGTGAAAAAAGAGTTTGAGGTAAATGAAAATCACCTCTGTGAAGTTGAACTTATACAGATGTTAGGAAAATGCAAATGCTAGACGCTTTATCGTATGAATTTATGCAAAATGCTCTCATAGCAGGAATACTCGTAAGCCTTATCTCTGGAATTATCGGCTCTTTAATCGTTGTAAATAGAATGGTTTTTTTAGCGGGTGGAATTGCACATGCCGCGTATGGGGGAATCGGAATAGCGATTTTTACAGGTATTCCGATTTTTTTAGGAACAACTTTATTTGCCGTAGTTGCAGCACTCTTTATGGCTTTTGTAACGCTCAATCAAAAAGATAAAATAGATACATTTACAGGTCTCATTTGGGCTGTTGGAATGGCGATAGGAATTATTTTAGTCGATTTAACTCCTGGGTACAATGTCGATTTGATGAGTTATCTTTTTGGTTCTATTTTGGCGGTAAACAGAGAAGACTTGTATTTTATGGCATCTTTATTTGTCATTATCATTGTTGTGATGACTTTTTGGTATCGTGATATTTTAGCGGTCTCTTACGATAGCGAATATGCAGCTCTCAGCGGAATAAATGTAAAGTTTTTTTACACACTCATCCTGATATTGTCCGCTCTGACCGTTGTCATCGCCATAAAAGTTGTAGGACTTATTTTAGTGATTGCACTTTTAACCATCCCGATATACATCGCACAAAACCTCTCCTCATCGCTTTATAGCATGATGATAATCTCTGGACTTGTAGCCTCTTGTTTTACGATTGTCGGGCTTTGGTTTTCTTATAGTTTTGATTTAACTTCGGGGGCTTGTATTATTTTAGTTTCAGCACTCTCTCTTATGATTTTTATGATTGTCCAAAAGGTAAAATGAAAAAAATTCTTTTTTTAACTCTTTTACTCTCTCAAACACTCCTTTTTAGTTGTGCCACATGCCAACTTATGATTCCAACGGTTGAGATGAAAATAAATATAGAGATAGACAAAACAAAGTTGCACACGCTCCACATGCAGTGGAATTTTTCTGATACCTACTCGGCAGAGATGATAACGCAGTACGATAAAAACAAAAATAAAATCTTAGATGAAAAAGAACTCGCTGTTATAGAAAAAGCGATGCTTGATTATTTAGTGCCAAAAAAAATGCTCACAAAAATTATGTATGATGCTACAGAGAGTTCCGACATTGAACCAAAATACAAAAATTTCAGCACCAAAATGAGTAACGGATTTCTTGTTTTTTCCTATGATGCAGAAGTAGCACTTGATGTAAAAGACAACGCATCTCTTTCTTTTGCATTTGAAGACAATGAATCCTATTTTAGTTTTGTAGTGACAAAGCTAGATGTGAATAAAAATGATTTTTCTCACACGCAAAATCTTTACCTTTTTACAGCATCCGTACTTTTCCACATGCCGACAAGTGAAGCGACAAATACCCTTGTTGTGCCACAAAGCGAAGCGAAAACTGTTCCTGAAGTACCAATAAAAAATGAAATAAAAGTAGAGAACAATCAAACAAAACAAGAGATTATTAGCACACCGCAAGAAAAAAGTTCTACTCAAGCAAACCTGCTCAAAGAGAGCATCATAAAAATAAAATCTCTTTTTGAATCCATAAAAGATGAAAAAAATCCACTCACTTATATAGCATTGCTCTTTTTTGCATATCTTTATGGGCTTATTCATGCGCTAGGACCAGGGCATGGAAAAACGCTTGTGGCGAGTTATTTTTTGTCTAATGAACGCTCGTACTCAAAGGCTTTTTTTGTATCTTTAGCGATTGGTGTTGTGCATACATTTTCAGCATTTATTTTAACACTTGTTATTTACTTTATGGTCAATACTTTTTTAGCACAGTTTTTAAATGATGCCGTTTTATATACGACAAAAATTTCAGCAGTTATCATAATATTTATCGCTCTTTATCTGATTTATAAAAAGTATAAAGTTTATAAACAGATACAACAAGAGCAAATAAAGCCTACATATAGTTTTAGCACAGTTCCACATGCCAACACTTGTGGATGTGCCTCATGCAAAGTAGATAACAACTCTACAGACATGGCACTCATCATCTCAGCGGGAATTATTCCCTGCCCTGGAACTGTGACTCTTTTTATATTTTCTCTTTCACTTGGATTATATTATGCAGGATTTTTATCGGCGTTTGTGATGAGTTTAGGGATGAGTACGATTATATTTTTCTCGGCCTTGCTCAGTGTCGTTGTTCGCAAAAAAACATCCAACAGTACAAATAATGTAAAAAAATATTTAGAGTATGGAAGTTTAGTTGTCATACTTTTATTGGGAATGGTTTTACTTTTTTCATAATATTTTGATTTGACTTGCTATTCTAGCAACAGCTATAATACGCGCATTCAAACTTTTGAGGCTCAAATGAAAAAATATCTCTTCATATATTTATTATTTCAAACACTTCTTTTTGGATGTTCTGCATGTTCGCAAATGATTCCAACGGCAGAGGTGCATACAAATTTACAAATTAAAGACAAATATGTCAATAATTTCCACATGGAGTGGCTTTTTTCTGACATATATTCGGCTAAAATTTTAAATCATTATGACAAAAACGGTAATCAAATTTTAGATAAAAATGAACTCAAACTTGTTCTGGATGCAATGCTTGAGTACCTTCAACCAAAAGAGATGCTCACTAAAATAGAGTACTCAGAGAATGAAAAAAGCACTCCAACCATAATAAAACCAGAGTACAAAAACTTTGATATGCAAATAGTAAATGGCTTTTTGATCTTTACCTACGATGCAGAAGTAAGCGTTGCAATCAAAAATAAAACATCTATTTCACTCTCATGTGATGATAACGACCCCTATTTTAATTTTATTACAACAAAGATGAATATTGAAAAAAGCGAATTTTCTTACACTACGCAAAATCTCTATCTATTTTCAGCTTCTGTATTCTTTTCAGATATTCCAACAGGAAATGAGGCAAGAGTTGATAAAGTGACAACGGCTACAAAAGAGGAATCTTCTGGGGAAAATATTTTAGAAGTAAAACAAAAAGTAAAAGTGAGAACAACGCAAGAAACAAATCAAACAAAAGATAAAGAAGCTGTAACGGATACAAAAGAGGAGTCTCTCCAAGCAAATATTTTAAAAGAGAGCATCATAAAAATAAAATCTCTTTTTGAATCCATAAAAGATGAAAAAAATCCACTCACTTATATGGCATTGCTTTTTTTTGCATATCTTTATGGGCTTATTCATGCGCTTGGGCCGGGGCATGGAAAAACGCTTGTGGCGAGTTATTTTTTATCCAATGAACGCTCGTACTCAAAAGCTCTTTTTGTATCTTTAGCTATTGGTGTTGTGCATACATTTTCAGCCTTTATTTTAACACTTGTGATTTACTTTATGGTCAATACTTTTTTAGCACAGTTTTTAAATGATGCCGTTTTATATACGACAAAAATTTCAGCAGTTATCATAATATTTATCGCTCTTTATCTGATTTATAAAAAGTATAAAGTTTATAAACAGATACAACAAGAGCAAATAAAGCCTACATATAGTTTTAGCACAGTTCCACATGCCAACACTTGTGGATGTGCCTCATGCAAAGTAGATAACAACTCTACAGACATGGCACTCATCATCTCAGCGGGAATTATTCCCTGCCCTGGAACTGTGACTCTTTTTATATTTTCTCTTTCACTTGGATTATATTATGCAGGATTTTTATCGGCGTTTGTGATGAGTTTAGGGATGAGTACGATTATATTTTTCTCGGCCTTGCTCAGCGTAGTTGTTCGTAAAAAAACATCCAACAGCACCAATAATGTAAAAAAATATTTAGAGTATGGAAGTTTAATTGTCATACTTTTATTGGGAATGGTTTTGCTTTTTACCTAGTCTAAAATATGCATTGCTAAAACTGCTACAATACGACAAAAAATCACAAGGAAGAAACAATGACAATAGCTATCCCAGTAAAAGATGAGAATTTAGCATTTTTTTCTAACGCAGGACACACTCCAAAATTTGCAATTTTTACTATGACTGGAGCAGGAATGTTCAAATCGTTTAAGTTAGAGAGTATAAAAAACAACCCAAGAAGTGATTTAGACCATGACCATGCAGAAGAAGAACATGAATGTACCCATGGTGCGGACGATGCCGAGCACATAGCGCAACATAACAAAATGGGCGTAGCACTAGATGGTTGTGATTATATTGTTGTTAAAAAAGCATGTAAAAATACTGCCAATGCTTTTACTTCTCATGGAGTTAAGATTCTAAAGTACAGTGGTGAGTCTTCAAAAGCTGAAGCTGTTTTAAGAGAAGTATCTTCACTTTTTATTTAAAATTTCCCTCGCTCCAAAGCTCCAGAGACTGTCCCTCGCTCCCAAGCTCCAGCTTGGGAGTGTATATCTCTGCTTATGATTTATATGAGAGTTTTTATTGATATATGCATTCCCAATGAGGACATTGGGAACGAGAGAAAGACATTGGGAACAAGAGAAATACCTTCTAATTCTCGAAAAACTTGTTTTTCGTAGCTTTAGGGGGTTGCAAGGGACAATCTTGTCCCTGCCACTAAAACGGACTAGTTCGTTTTAGTGCGTAACATCAAATAGAGTAAAACTGAAAATTATTACGCCCTTGCTCTTTCGCTTTATACATAGCAGCATCCGAGTGTCTTAAAAGTTCTTCGATATCTGTTGCATCTTTTGGATACAAACTAATTCCTATACTACTAGAGATATGTAAAATATGCTCATTTATTACAAATGGCTCGACTAAAGCATTGATAACTTTTTGTGCCAAAATTGACGCATCTTTTTCATTTATAAGCTCTTGCATAATGATGGTAAACTCATCACCGCCCAATCTTGACACGGTATCTTCATCTCTAATTATGGATGTAAGTCTCTTTGCAGCTTCTTTTAAAACTCCGTCCCCTATCTCATGACCTAGCGTGTCATTGATGATTTTAAATCTATCTAAATCTATAAATAAGAGTGCCAACTTCTTTTGGTATCGTTTCGCTTTTAGAGTTCCTTGCATAAGTCTATCGGTAAAAAGAGCCCTATTTGGAAGCGTCGTTAAAGAGTCATGATTTGCTTGATGATGTAAAATATTCTTTTGCTCTCTAAGCTCTTGTGTACGCAGTTTCACTTTTTCTTCTAGTGTGTCATTGAGTTTGAGCAACTTCATATTTTTAGAGTTAATTTCTTTTTTATATTCACTAAAACTTTTTTTAATAAGCCGAGATATAAAATAAGATACAATTAATGAAATAATAATAATGATAAAAGCAATAAAGAGTATATTTTCAAATTCTTTCAAATAATTGCTATAAAGTTCTTGCGCTTTAATATCTGCGATTTTCTTTAAAGTTGAATTATAAAATCCACTTTCTATAATCCAATCACTCTCTTTAACCGCATGTACATAACTGTATTTGGTCTCTTTTTTTTGTGTTACATCATTCATCCACTCATAAGAGACAAAAGCTCTGTTTTGTACTTCCAATGCCCCTTGAATCACTCTTCCTGCAGTTTGTATATCGATATCTTCATTTTCAAGCAAATTATGTCCGACTAAGGCACTTTTTTGTTTATATGAGAGAACATCCCCTTTTGAGTTCATTACAAAAAAGTAATTTTCGTTGTCTGTATTGATTTTACTAATGGTTTGTAAAAGTTCCTCATCACTTTTTTTTGAAGCACTTGAAACATATTCTGATGAACCTAAATACCAGTTGTAATGCCCAAAAGCTTTTACAAAAGCAACTTGTTCATGAAACCGACCTAAACTATCATTTGGCTTTGTAAATGTATCTTTTAAAAAACCTTCTTGATTGTTTTTACACATCCTTATCTCTTCTTGTATAACAAATCTTCCTAAAGCATCTTGAAAATTGATGATAGAACTACCCTCTAAATGGTTTAAATACTTTGGTGCAAGACGAAACATACCCTCATAATCCAAGATGAATATAAAACTCTCACCATCATTCCAAACAAGTGGTCGCAGTGCGGTGATGATTAATTCTTGAAGCTCTTGTGGCGTTTTTTTATCTTTATATTTTTCATAAAGTGCAGTAGCTGTTTCATACGCATTATTAACTCTTGATTTTACTCTTGCTAAAAGCTTCTCTTTTATAATCGAGTTTTGATATACCACTAAATCAACTACACTATCTACTTTAGATTGAATTGCTTTTTTTTCTGAATTTTGAAGTCCAATTTCAATATTTTGAACATTTTTTTTATAAATACTAAGATGTGTGTTGATAACCATTAGAGTCAGCATAACGACAACAGACGGTATAAAAATAAACGGTCCATACGCAATGAGCCTAGTAATATTTTTTTCTGATAGTAGCATTTAAATACAACCATATTTATTATTTTTTATTTGTGTACAAGAGTACATCAAACAATCTTAATATTACATTTTAATCAAAAAAACATCACAAATTTATTTTTAAAGATGAATGAATAAATAAATATGTTATTATCTATGCATACAAAATTAAAGGTAGAAGTATGTTCACAAATTCCAGTATCCAAAAGAAGATGACCTTTCTTATAGTGATGGCCACATTTGCTGTTTTTTCAGCAACAATTTTCGTATTTGTGGCTATGGGCTACATAGAAACAAAATATGAACATCTTCATAAAAACTCTATGTTAGGAGCGTTACAAACTTTAGAGATAGAAAAAAATCTCAACTTTGTAAGTCGCACAACAAGAGACATCATGCTTGGTGGTGATTACGATAAAGATATGGTAAAACTCAGTGAATCTATAGAAAAATCTCGTAGCCTTTTCTCTTCTTTAGAGAAGATGATGGAACACGATACATCTCTTGCGATGGTAAAAGAGGCAAAAACCTCTACGATGCAGTTTTTAGATAATGCATTTGCTATGATGAAGTCTTTAAAAAAAGAGGAGATAGAAAACCAAAAAACTAAGATTTACAAAAAATATGAGCAAGATTTGACACCTTTTGCAGATGCTTCGAGAGTCTCTTTTAAAAAGGTTATTGATTACAAACAAAAAGAACTAAATGATGATGCTGCTTCAGTCGCAAAAGAGTTAAATTTTTATAAACTTTTTGTTTTTGTACTAGGAACTCTTGTTGGCACAATCGTGTTTATTTTAGCAACTATGATAAGTAAATCTATCATAAATGGAGTCAGAAAATTTACAACACTGATTAGCTACTCTGCAAATGGTGATTTTTCTCATAAATGTACTGAATCAAATCAAAATACGGAACTCGGCGTAATGGGAGGTGAACTCTCCAAGTTACTCGAGCAAGTTGAACATGTCATAAATGAAATTAACAGCACTATCGTAGATGCTTCAAGCGGTATTTTTACAAAACAAATCTCTTCACAGGGAATGAATGGCGAATTTGCACATGCCATAGAGAATGTAGGAAGAAGCATAGAGATTATGAAAGAGCAAAACAAAAAGGTTCAAAGAGACTCATTTAATGCCCAACTTAGTGTTAAAAGCGTAAATGTCTCTGAATCACTTTCTTTCATTATAAATGATTTACATGGCAATATCAATGATTTAAAAACTATCACAGCCGCTACAAAATCTGCTGCTGATTTAGCAAATGATTCAAGAGAGAATATTAGCAATGTTGTAAATGACCTCGGTGAACTCAACGAACAAGTAAATATCAACAATCATAGCATTGGGGAACTTGCAAACCAAGCAAACAGTATTACCTCTGTAGTTCAACTTATCACAGATATTGCAGAACAAACAAATCTTTTAGCACTCAATGCCGCAATCGAAGCAGCAAGGGCGGGTGAGCATGGACGAGGTTTTGCGGTTGTGGCCGATGAAGTAAGAAAACTTGCAGAGAGAACACACAAAGCAACGAGTGAAATTTCAATTTCAATAAAGTCTTTGCAACAAGGTATGAGTGAAATTCAGTCAAGTTCAGAGGTTATGCTCTCCACCGTTGAAGGTTCAACACAAAAAATTAACAGTTTTGAAGATACATTAGTAGAGTTAAGTGAAAGTTCAACAAATATAGTTGATTACTCCTATCACATGGAAAATAGTATCTTTGTTGTTCTTGCAAAAATCGACCATATACTTTACAAATCTCGTGCGTACAACTCTATTATGACACTCAAACAAATTTTAGCGCCACAAAATATGCACGAATGTAGTTTAGGAGTGTGGCACGATGCTGAAGGGAAACAAAGATTTGACAAAACTGCTTCATATAAGAACATAGCAGTTCCACATGCCATAGTTCATGAAAATGCAAACGCTAATCTTTTACACCTTCTAAAAGATGCTGAAGTTGAAACGCTCAAACATGGAACTAAAATTGTAGAAAATTTTGACAAAATGGAAAATGCATCTACGCAACTCTTTAGTATTATGGATAATATGCTCAAAGAGTCAAAACATATAAAATAACATTCAAGAGTTACATTTATCTACAATTTTGTAGATTAAAGTAACTTTATATAATTAAAAAAAAAATTCTTAGCTATAATCCTTCACTTAACATAAAAAAGGTGGGGGAAATGGGAAAACTTTCCATAAAATTACAAACAATCGGGCTTGTAAGTATCGCTTTAATTATTTTAGCAACTATCATCGGTACAACGGCTGTTTTAAATAGTAAATCAGCACTTTTAGAGATGACGGATGCTAAACTTGAATCGCTTAGGGATGTGAAAAAAAATCAGATAGAAACTTTCTTTAACCGAAGTGTAACTGATATAAAAGTCCTTGCTCACTCAGACGATGTAGAGAGTCTTATTAAAGATTTGATTCATGTCCATAAAGAACTAGAAGTAGCAGGAACAGACCCTTATCCAGTTAAAAATGCACTTGCAGTGGAAAAAACGAAAGGACATGAAGAGTTTTTTCAAGAGTATATGAAAGAGTATGGTTATTATGATATTTTTATTATCTGTGCAAAACACGGACATGTTATGTACTCCGCAGCCAAAGAGCCTGACTTTGGAGCAAATCTTACAAGCGGACCGTTAAAAGAAAGTGCCCTAGGTGAAGTATATAGAAAAGCTCTTGCAAACAATGCTCCTAGTTTTGTAGATATGAAACCTTACGCGCCAAGCAAAGGTGAACCAGCTATGTTTTTAGCGACACCAGTTGTTATGGATGGAGAGATAAAAGCTGTTCTTGCATTTCAAATAAGTGATGCTGCTATTAGTAAAATCATGAACTTCAGAGGTGGTTATGGCGCGACACAAGAAGACTTTCTTTCTGGGTCAGATAAGCTTATGCGAAGTGATAGTTTTCTAAGGAAAGAGACACATACCGTAAAAGCATCTTTTGCGAATCCTACAATAGGTTCTGTTGATACAGAAGCAACAAGAGCGGCATTCAATGGAAAAAGTGGGATAATGATGGCAATAGGATTTACAGGAAAGCCAACTTTACTCGCCTATGCACCAGTAGAAATAGGAAAAGATTTTAAATGGGCTCTTACTTCACGAATTGACGAAGGCGAAGTTCTTGCAACTCCAAATGCGATTCGTAACTCTATTATTATTGAGTCAATCATTGTTCTTATTGTTATTACTTTATTAGTGATATTTATTATAAACATAAGCGTAGCAAAACCTATAGAAAAGTTCAAAAATACACTTCTTGAAATAAGTTCAAGTAAGGATTTAACGATTAACGCAGATGAAAATGCACCCAAAGAGTTATCTCAAATGGCGCATGGTTTTAATGGACTTCTTGCTTCACTCAAGGAACTTATCGAAACAGCGAAACAAGGCTCATCAGAAAATGCTTCTATCGCACATGAACTCTCAACAACGGCTCTAGGCGTTGGAAACAATGTTGAAAAATCTGTAACTGTCATCGACCAAGCAACGCTCAAAGCAAATGAGATAAAAGATGAGATAATCTCAGCAGTAAGAGACGCTCAAGAGAGTAAAAAAGATATCGTAAGAGCGAATGAAAATCTTAGTGCCGCACGCAACGACATAGTTGCTCTTACTTCAAGAGTACAGCAAAGTGCTGAACTAGAAATAGAATTAGCGCATAGAATGGACACGCTTTCAAACGAAGCAAATGCAGTAAAAACTGTGCTTGAAGTTATTTCAGACATTGCAGACCAAACAAACCTTTTAGCGCTCAACGCAGCTATTGAAGCGGCAAGAGCAGGAGAACATGGAAGAGGATTTGCGGTTGTAGCCGATGAAGTAAGAAAACTAGCAGAGAGAACACAAAAATCACTCACAGAAATCAATGCAACTATCAATGTAATAGTTCAGTCAATTGGTGATGTAAGCGGACAAATGAACTCTAACTCAGCAGAAGTGCAAGAACTTGCAAATGTTTCCACAGATGTAGAGGAAAAGATAAATGCAAGTGTAAACATTGTAAATGCGGCTGTAAAAGCAAGCGACAAAACTGTAACTGACTTTGAAAAAACAGGAAAAGATGTTGAAAATATCGTTTCACAAATTTCAGAGATAAATAAACTCTCCTCTGTAAACGCTAGAAATGTTGAAGAGATTGTCGCTGCGGCTGACCATCTTAACTCTATGACTAACGACTTACACTCTAAACTTGAAACATTCCGCACTTAGAAAATTTGTCCTCATCGGTGCCTCCACTGGAGGACCAGGAGAAATTGAAAAAATCATTAGCGCTCTTAATCCACTTAAATTTACTAGTATTGTCATAGCGCAACACATGGTAAATGGATTTATTCCAAGCTTTGTAAATAGACTTCAAAACAACAGTAAAAATCCAATCAGTATGGCAGAAAATAGTACTCTTATAGAAGTAGGAAATATTTATGTTTGCAATGGACACACACAAATCATACAACAATCGTCACAATTTTATTTTCTACAAAAAGAGTCTCCAAAAGAGAGTTATAATCCAAATATCAATCTTCTTTTTAACTCTTTTTCAGATTTCGCAAATGAGATTGAAACACTCGGTGTGATTCTCACTGGCATCGGTGATGATGGAGTAAATGGTTGTAATGCACTCAGTTTAAATGGTGCAAAATGTATTACAGAAGATGAACATGCCATTGTTGATGGAATGCCATCTCGAGCAAGAGCAGTTATAGCAAACATCGAAGCAACAGACATAAATAATATTATACAAATCATAAAGGAATTTTGCGAATAATGTTTAATTTTTTTAAGAAAAAGAGAGTTGAAATTCAAAAAAATGAAATAGAAGTGCATCAAGATTATTCAGATATTTCGCCAATTGCACACTATTTTAAGAGTGAGACAGGTGTAACTTTTGATAAGCAAGAGAGTATTTTAAAAAATAAAGTAACCACTTTTTGCAAACAAAGAGAGATACACTCATTTTCAAACCTTTTAGAAATTATAAAAAAAGATGACCATATTAAGCAAGAGTTGATTGACTACTTAACAACAAATGAAACATTTTTTTACAGAGAATTTAAACAAATCGATGAACTCACAAGACTTGTAAAACAAACATCTTGGCATGTGGAAATTCTCTGTGCACCCTCTGCAACGGGAGAAGAAGCCTACTCCATTGCAATTGCACTGCTTGAAGCTGGAGTTTTATCTGAGAATTTTAAAATTACAGGCATCGACATAAACTCAGATGCTATAAACAAAGCAAAAGAAGCACGCTACCGTGAGCGAAATGTAAGAAACCTTACACCAGAAATAATTAGCAAATATTTTATACATAATGGTAAAAAGTACCTATTAAATGACAACATAAAATCTCTTGTAAACTTTAAACTTGCAAATCTTTTTGACCCTTCTTTTCCAACTTTAGGTAAATTCGACTTTGTTTTTTCAAGAAATATGCTCATCTACTTTGACAAAGAGACAAAACTAAAAGCAAAAAACATTTTAGAAAGTATGCGTAAAAATAATGAAGTTGGTGTTTTTTTTGGTCATGCGGATTTGTTTTAAAACACTCTTTTTTTAGATTGTTTCGCTCGCAATGACCGTCATTGCGAGGAGGAACGACGAAGCAATCTTAGTTTTACAAGAAGTCTATTAAATAAACACAACTTTTTTATCTTCTATCTTCATCACACGGTCACAATACTCTAACATTCGCTCATCATGCGTTACCATGATGATAGCTACATTTTGCTCCGTGGCGATTTGTTTGAGCATTTTTACCACGCTGATGGAACGCTCTGTGTCAAGTGCTGCGGTTGGTTCATCTGCCAAAATAATTTCAGGCTTATTTGCCAATGCTCTTGCAATTGCAACTCTTTGATTTTGTCCACCCGAGAGTTGCGATGGTTTATTGTAAGCTTTGTCGGCGATGTCAAAATATTTGAGCAATTCCATGGCATGTGCATTTGCCTCTTTGGTTGGAACATGATTGGTTTGTGGGACTAAAGTTACATTCTCAAGTACATTTAAAAATGGAATAAGATAATGTGCTTGAAATATAAAACCAATCTTTTCACGACGAATTTTTCTTGAATTTTTTGTAAGCCAACGGTTCTCATACACTTTTTCTTCGCCGAGCCACATTGCACCTGAAGTTGGTTCAATCACACAACCGAGCATCATCAAAAGAGTTGTTTTTCCTGCTCCGCTCGGGGCTACGAGAGCGATGAGTTCACCCTTGTTTATAGTAAAAGAAGCACCATCTAAAACACTTACAAGACTTTCTCCACTTCCAAAATTTTTTACTAGATTTTCAACTCTCATACTCTGTTCTTTTTGCATCTTAGCCTCCAATCGCCACAGTTGGGTCGGCATGAACTACTTTAGCAACACCTACAAATGAGGCTAAAATGGAGGCAATTATAATCACACCAAAGAGTATGAATGCGTCTGGAGTCTCCAAAACTACCCTTTTTGGAAATTTATCATAAGTGAGGTTAGAAAAAATATTGCCAAATGCAAAAGCAAAAAAGCCAAGTAACACTGTTTCTTGAACAACCATTTTTACAATCAAACTATCAGGAATACCTATAAGTTTCATAATGGAAATCTCTTTGATTTTTTCAAGCGTCATGGTATAGATGATAAGCCCTATAATAATCGTAGAAACAACAACCAAAATCACCGTAAAAAGACCTATCTGTTTTGCAGATCGCTCCACCAGATTTTTTGTCAAAACCGTGATTTGTTCCTCATTTGTAAAAACACTTTGATGTTTCCACATGCCAATTTTTTTTGCTATCTCCTTGACATCATAACCAGCTTTTATGGTTGCTACAATTGCATTGGCTATATGTGTATCTCCGCCGCTAGAAACACCTCTATCTCTGTCATTGCGTATATTTGCATTGGAGTAGCTAAACTGCAACTCTTGCGCATCTTTGAGACTTACATAAATGAGTGGCTCACCGCTTGAAGAGACACACCCTTTTTTGAGAACACCCACTACAGTATAGATATTGCGTCCAATGTGAATGGTATCATGAAGATTAAAACCTGTTTCCATTGAGAGAACTACCTCATAATGTGCCTTTTCTAATGTTCTTCCCTGAATTAAATAGTTTTTATTGATAGGATTTATCTCGGCATGTGGATTGTATCCAACCGCGGTCACTCGCATAGGTTTTTCTTTTCCATAAAGCTGTAAATTTTGAAAAGTCATAGCTTCTGCTTTATCAATCCCCTCTATCACTTTGAGCGTATCTTTTAAATCTTCATGTATGCGGGAGGATTCTGCAAAAGGTCCCATAGTATTTTCTTGAACAATCCACAAATCAGCATTGACACTTTGAAGTAACATCTCAGCATCTACGAGCAATCCACGATAAACACCAATCATAATCAAAACAATTCCAAGCAACATTCCAACACCCATTGCCGTGACGACAAACTTCCCTAAAGTGTGAGAAATATCTTTTTGCGCAAGATTAATCATGATGGATTGTCATTCCCTCGGAAAGTGTTTTTTTGTTTAGATTTGGAACTAGGATTTTTGTGTTTTCATCTACTCCAGATTTTACGCCTACTAGGCTGTTTGAACGCGCAACAATAGAGAGTTCCACGAAATGCGCCATAGAATCTTTTAAAATCCAAACACCCACTTTAGCACTGTTTTGAACTACTAAATCCGCATTTATAATAAATAGAGTATTAAAAACTTCTGTTGTAATGGAGACTTGTGCCTGTTCATTGATGTAAAAAGGAGTAGGAAGCGTATCAAAAGAGATATTTACCTCTCTCTCTTGCGTTACTGCGTCACTTTTGGCAGATATTCGTTCCACTTTACCTTTAAATGTTTTGTTGCTTTGTGAGCGAAGGGTAATTGTCGCCTCTTGTGCAACTCTCACAGTGCCACTTATCCGCTCATCGACAAATGCTTTTATCCATACTGTTTTTGTATCGACAACGGTAACAATTGGTTGCGATGGAAGCACTGATTGTGAAACTTCTGCATCTTTAGAAATAACATATCCATCAATCGGTGCATATATTTGAAGTCGTGAGAGTTTCGTCTGGAGTGCTTCGATGCTCTTTTGCACTCTTATTATTTCAGCACTGCTTGAGTCGATGTGCGCATGAGAAGCTTCTATCTGCGCAGTTATATTTTGTAAATCTGCTTTTGCTTTATCATATTCAACTTTTGCGGCATATTTTTGTGCAAAAAGTTTTTCATAACGCTCATAATTGATTTGAATAAGAGTTTTTTGAGAAATCAGACTCTCAAGCTCTTTTTTTACCGCACTTGATTCGTATTTTGCTTTTACAAGGGATGCTTTAGCTTCTTCAAGTTGCATAGGCAAATCAACAGAGTCAATGGTCGCAAGAAGGTCACCCTTTTTTACCCACATCCCCTCATCTGTAAAAATTTCTAAGATTTTACCGCCTGTTTGCGCATTAATAGGATAAATATTTTTTGCATCCACCGTACCGATACCGAAAACTTCTGCATTTAAAGAGCCTACTTTTGGTGAAAATGTTTCAAAAGTTGTTTTTGGAATATAAACTTTAAAGTAAAAAGCAACTGCAACAAATGCTAAAATAAAAAGAGCAATGAGATAATTTTTCCAAGTTTTCATATTTGTTTTCCTGTAAGATATTTGATACGATTTTGCGCCATATTACGACTGTAATACGCTTCTAAGAGTCCAAGTTCGGAAGAGAGTAAAAATGTCGTTGCATCAAGAAGTTCTATGTAAGTTGCCAAACCCTCTTTATAACGAGCACCCAGAACTTTTTCAGTTGATTTTGCAGCTTCAAGTTGCGCTTGTTTTGCAACTATGGTATTTTCATAGCGTTCAAGGTCGATGAATAAACCATGAAGTTCATCTTGAAGTTCAAGAAACTTTGCATTTCTTAGCTCTTTTGATTTATTTGTCGCAATACTTGCCATTTGTTCTGTAGCACTGATATTTCCACCACTGTAAAGAGGAACGCTAAGCACAACGCCCACAACACTCGCATCATAAACATTTAAAGTATCAAAATGTGTGTAGGAAGCGACTGCATCGAGTGAACCGTAATGCGCGGCTTTTGCAGATTTATGTTGGAGAATATTTTTTTGGATATTTTGGTCTTGTATTTTTAGTTCATTATTTTCACTCAGGATAGTATCATCATAAGTTTTCATGTTTTTTTTGTTTTCTAATAAACCGTTTTCAAGGGTAACATTATCATCAATTCTTTCATCCATATAAAGAGAGAGTGTTGCTTTAGCCTTAGAAAAAGAAGCTTGTGCAACACCTAAAACATCTTTTGCTTCATAAAAAGAGGACAAAAATCGTGTTTCATCCGAACTCGTTTTTATCCCCTCTTTTACGAGTGCTTGTGCTTGATTATAAAGTTCTTGTTTTGTTTGCATATCTTTTTGGCGCACTAAAATCGCTTTATTTTGCACAATCATTGTCGCATAAAGTAACTCCACTTTATATATCAAAAGCGCTTTTGCCTCTTCCACCGAGAGTTTTGCTATCTCTTCATCGAGTTGTGCGGCATCTATTTTTGAGCTTGTTTTAGAAAAATCCCAAATTTTTTGTCCCACGACTACTCCCGCTTGATACCCTTTTTGGTCAAGTGTGCTAAAGATACCATTTTGAGTTAGGGAGTAAGTGTGTTGCACATCATATTGCGCTTGAAGATTAATCTGTGGCAAATAAGCAGAACGCGCAGAGAGATAATTTTGCTCACCCAATGAGATATCGAGCATAAAACTTTTTATATTTGGATGTGCGCTCAGTGTTTTGTCAATACTCTCTTGCAAAGTTAAGAGTTCGGCATGTGGAGTTATCCATAACAGCGCTAAAATCAATAAATGCTTTTTCATAATTTAAATCCTATTTCATCGTCATATGACATGATATGATATCCTTTTTTATTTTACTAAATGTTAATGAAAATCAATTATTCCCAGTCTTGATATTTATCACTCGTATGCTTATCTTTTTTGTATCTTCTGGCATTTTTACTTTTATCAAGTTGATTTGAGCTGTAGAGAATATCTTCTTTTAACTCTTTTATATCTTTGTCGCTCTCTTTACATGCAATCATCTTTTGTACAAGTTTTTGTAAATCTTGCAATTCACCTTTGTAGAGGGCTATTTCATCGACTCTGTTAAGAAGCTTTAAAGAGTTCTCTATTTTTTTATCATAATTCTCTTTTGTAAGTTCGGGAGTGTTGGAAAGATACGAGATAACACCATGATGAAATCGCTCCAAAGCTCGAATATAACGAAGCCTTTTTGAATTATCTACTGCTTTTTGTGATGCTGCCATTGATGCCCTAATTTATATTATTATTTATTTCTGGTTATAATTATACACTTAAAATCAAATATGGAGACCCATTTGAAGAAAATCTTTCTTTCGTTCCTAATCTTAGTATCTTCGCTTTATGCGGGATTATCAACCGAGTATTCCTCTCAAAAAATATTGGATTCTAAAATACCAATCGTTGACATCCGAACCCCTGCAGAGTGGAAGGAAACTGGCATGGCACAAGGTGCTATAGCTATCATGTTTTTTGACGAAAAAGGTGGATACAATGTAGAAGCTTTCTTAAAAGAATTAAACGCAAAAGTAGATACAAAAAAGCCATTTGCACTTATTTGCCGTACTGGAAGCAGAACAAAAGTTGTCTCAATTTTTCTCTCAACTCAACTAAAATACAATGTTACCGACCTTGCTGGAGGGATGGTGTATTACAAATCTATGAATCTTCCTATAGTTCCATACAAATAATACTCTTTTGAAAATACCCACATTTATAAAATTTCTCTTCTTTTTTAGCCTAAGAGTTATCGCAACATTTGCGATTTTAGGCTTTATTATATTTCTTCTTTGGGGTATTTTATATCTTCTGTTTATTTCGTAATGTCACTTATTCTTCTAAGGTATATCCAAAATCTTTCAAAATCTTTTGCGCTTGTTCACTGAAAACAAAATCATAAAACAGTTTTGCCTCACTACTGTTTTCATCATATTTTAGTATTACCATGCTCTGATTTATCGGTGTATAAAGCTTTGAGCAAATTTCCATCCAGTGTATATTTTTTTTAAATTTTGTCCTATCTTGTTTATAAAGCAGAGACCTTGCGATAATCGCCACCTCATTTTCTTTTAAATTCTCTAGCGAAAATGCGTCCACATACACAATTTTTTGTTTTACATTTTCATACACTTTTTCTTTTTTCATTGCTTCTATTGCTGAGACACCATAAGCAGATGTGTTTGGATTTAAAATAAATATCACTCCTATATCATTCTCTTTGAGAAGCTTCACTCCGTTGTTGTAATCGCGCTTATGACTACTAAAAAGTACCAATTCATCTAACGCATAAACAAAAGATTTATTTGCATCCAAACTACTTTTATCTAAAACTTTTACTTTTGTAGATGGATATTGGTTTTCAAATAAGGCTAGTAACTCTTTTGTAGCCTGATTTTCACTCTGTAAAAAAGCGATTTGAACCTCCGCACTTTGCAAAGTTCCACATGCCAACAAAAAAGCTATAAATAGACTTTTTAGCATTTCAATTTTCTTTTTTACAAAAGAGATTTTATAACATTACTTACACCTTGATGCAAGTTGTAGCTTGAAATTGGGAAATCTAAGAATTCATTTTCTACATTAATATTACATCGACTGAGATACGCATTTAAAACCTCTAACTCTATAACTTCATATCTTTGGCATGTGGAACTTTCACATTTTGTTCGGAGTAATATTCCTGCTTCATTAGATTTTTTGATTGTAAAAGCTAAAGTTTTTAGACTTACCAAATCATTAAATTTTAAGAACAGTTCAGGCGTTAATTCGTTCACTTGCTCACCCTCAGGCGTAAAAAGCATCTCTTTATCTCGAAGCGGAAGAAGAACACTCAATATCGCTTTTGTAAAAGGCACAATTTTATCAGCCCAAAAAGGCGACTCATTTCTTGTTTTTAACTCTTTTTCTATCACTTCTGCGATTGTTAGCAAATCGCCATTTTTAAATAGTTCGTAGCTCTCTTTTTTCATATTTTCTCTTTTTACCGTGATATTTATGCAGAATGATACTCTTTTAGTATAATTTGATTTTTAAATAGGAGATTTACTTTGAAATTAAATAAAAGTTATATAACGAACTTTATCGCTCTCGCCTTTGTAGGTTTATCTTTTCTTGTAGATGGTACTTTAAAATCGTATCTCTATAATGCTGGACTTTTTGCATTTTCTGGTGCTGTTACAAATCAGTTGGCAATCCACATGCTCTTTGAGAAAGTTCCTTTTCTTTATGGTTCAGGTGTCATTCCTGCAAGATTTGAAGCTTTTAAGAGTGCTATCAAAAACCTTATGATGCGTGAATTTTTTACAAGTACGCAACTCGATAACTTCTTTAAAAATGAAGAAAAAAAGATAAATTTACAGCCAATCATAGAAGTAACAGATTTTGCACCTGCTTTTAATGCACTGAGTAAAACTGTTATGGAGTCCTCTTTTGGTGGAATGCTTGGAATGTTTGGAGGAGAGAGTGCCTTAGAAGGGCTTCGTGAACCTTTTTCTTTAAAAATGAAAAGTGCGGTTATAGCCATTGTAAACTCTGAAGCATTTAACCAAACGCTTCAAACCCACATGCAAAGTTCATCGCTGAGTGACGACCTCATTGCATCCATAGAAAAGGTTATTGACGCAAGGTTAAATGAACTCACACCGCAAATGGTCAAAGAGATTGTTCAAAGATTAATCGAAGAGCATCTTGATTGGCTTGTTGTTTGGGGTGGAGTATTTGGAGCGATTATCGGATTGATAAGTTCTTTACTTTCATAATTTATGTTTCTTTCTCATTCCCAATGTCCGCATTGGGAATGCATACATCAAAAACAATCCTCATTTAAACAATAAGCAAAGAGAGACACTCCCAAGCTGGAGCCTAGGAGCGAGGGAAGTACTGTCATCGCGAGCGAGGAAAATACTGTCATTGCGAGCGAAGCGAAGCAATCTTATGAGCGAGTTTTGCAAAAAGTCTATTTATGCACTTCTATCACAGCATCTGCAATTTCTATCACATCGCCATCTACAATTTTAGCTCTTTTTCTAAGCTCAGTTTCTGAGTTTCTTTTCACATAACCATCCGCTATAAGCAACTTTGCCTGAGCACCACTATCTACTAAATCTAAAACTTTTAAAAGTTTAAAAAGCTCTATATATTCATCTTTAAGTTGGAATTTCATATTTTATTTCCTTATTTCCACATGCCAATCAAAGTTTTAAAAACTGCATACAAATCTTCAACTTCTTTGATGGTCGTTCTCTCATTTACCGAGTGGATTGTATCGTTTTTTACACCAAATTCGATGACGGCTATGCCAAGTGGGGCGATAAATCTTGCATCACTTGTTCCACCTGCAGTTGAGTGGCGAGGTTTTAACCCTGTTACTTTTTCTATTGCCATGTCGATGGTGCGAACTAGTTTTGTGTCAGTGTTCGTGCGAAATGGATACGAACCTTGAGAGAGTTTCAGTTTATAATCAAGTCCATCAAGATTTTTTGCAACAAACTCTGAAACATCTTTTTGCGAAGTTAGCGTAGTATTACGGACATTAAACATCATTTTCAGCTCATTTGGAGTTACATTTGTGACCTGCATTCCCGCTCGTATGTCTGTGATAACAAACT
Source organism: Sulfurimonas sp. (assembly GCA_041662265.1). GTDB lineage: Bacteria > Campylobacterota > Campylobacteria > Campylobacterales > Sulfurimonadaceae > Sulfurimonas. The sequence goes on along the minus strand of JBAZSV010000003.1, from coordinate 5,475 downwards.
GGCTTGGGCTAAAAAACTCGTCTCCGTTATCTAAATTTACACCCGCCATATTTACAAGTCGTGGAGCAATAAGATTTATAGGATTGATTGCTTTTTGGGGATATGCCGCATGACCTTGTTTGCCTTTAAGCGTGATGTAGCCGTTGATAGAGCCTCTTCGCCCTACTTTTATAGCGTCTCCAAACACCTCTTCACAAGTCGGTTCTGCAACAACCACGGCATGTGGAAGTAGGTTATGTTCTTTTAAATACTCCAAAACTTTTACAGTTCCGTGAATCGCATCGCCCTCTTCATCTGAGGTAAGCAAAAGCGACAAAGTGCCACTAAAATTTTCAGCTTCTTTTACAGCCTGAACAAATGCAGCCACTCCACTTTTCATATCTTGCGTACCACGCCCGTAAAGGAAACCCTCTTTTTCTACCGCTGTGTACGGGTTTGTATCCCAGCCATCGCCAGAGGGAACAACATCCACATGCCCAGCAAAACAGAGATGTTCACCCGCACCAAATTTTTTATAGATAAAGAGATTTTTTACCTCTGCTTCATCCACGCGAATTGCACTGAAATCTGGCAAATAAGTCGCTATAAAATCTAAAAGCCCACCATCATTTGGAGTTTCGCTTTTACAAGAGATAAAATATTTTAAAAGCTCAATGACGCTCATTATTTGACTACACCTGGATTTTCATAAAAAATATAAGGAGTTGCATAGTCACTTATCTCAAAATAGAGCTTTTTTTCGCCCTCATCCACTTTATAGTTAAAATTCAAATCCAAATAACCATAACCATAACGATAAGTTCTGGATGCACTTCCCTGCGTCGCTTCTGCGGTTGAGAGTTTATCTATTTTCACAAATCTTTGAACAAGTTTTTCACCCATATAAATATCAAGAACACCATCCGTTCCAGTCCAGTTTTGGATACTTCGACCCATTTTATTTTGTGTCTCTTGCGTACAAGCGGTAAATAAAAGAGCCACTGCTAAAGTACAAATTACAAATATTTTTTTCAATATTTTCTCCTATTTTGTTAAAAGTGAATTATACTATATTAGAGTGATTCCGATTTAATAGACAGAAACTTATTCAATTAACACCTTATTTTTTGAAGCCTCCAAATTATATCTTTTTTCAAACTCGTTTGGTGAGATATAAACAAGGTAATTGTGTCTTCTTTTTAGGCAGTTTCCATGTCTGCTCATACTTGGAACAATATTGTGAAGTTTCAAAAATGTTCTATATTCATAAGAGCTGTACTAGATTCCTTGATCTGAGTGAAAAATTACTTTTGAACTTAGCTTTTTAGTTCTGTATACTGCCACCTTCAAAGCATCAAGCGCAAGTGGTGGTGTCATGCTATAACTTGTAGCCCAACCTATAACTTTACGGCTAAACAAGTCTATGACAGTTGCAAGATACAGCCTCCTTTATGAGTTCTGATATAAGTTATATCGCTAATCCCGCTCTCATTTGGAAAGTTGGTTATAAAACATTGTTACAGACAGTTTGGATGTGCTTTATGCTTAGGCTTTCGCTTATATGTGCCAACTTCCATAAAGTCTCGCCATGCTCATAAGTCTAGCAACTCTTTTTTTATTTACATTGATACATGACACCAGCAAATCTTTATAAATATTTCTGTAGCCATAAATGCCATTGGACTCTCTAAATGTATTTTTTATATGCACTATCAATTTTTTATTTACTTTTTCTCTATTTGAGACAGGTGTTTTTAACCATGCATAGTATCTACTATACACTACATAATCTTCTTACTGAGTAAAATTCACTATATTCTCTGATAAACGCACATCTTAGCTTGGGTTGTTTGCAAAGTATGCGACTGCCTTTTTTAGAATATCACGTTCCCCTCTAACTCTCTTCAGTTCCTTATGCAAGCGTTTTATTTCTGAATTGGTAGCATCTGCTAATTTATTTTTTGCAACTGCTTCTGAAAATTCATATTTTTTTATCCAACTTTTTAGAGATTCATAATATACACCTAATCTCCCTGCTGTTTCTTTTATACTATAACCATTGACCGTTACCTGTTTTACCACTTCTACCCTAAACTCATCTGTATATATTGATGGTACTTCTAACCCTTTGTAATTTTATAATGACTCTTCATTATCATCATTAATCTACTGAATTAAAATGTGTCTAATTCAGAGGGGTCATTCTCTATCTCTTCGAACCACTCATAAAGAGTGATTCAACTTATTAATCATCATGATGATGAGAGTCAATTACCACATCAATGTCTGTATCTATCGCTGCTGTTGCATCGCCGCATTCATATGAATTCGTTTGTGTTTCAGCATCAAATCCACCTAATGACCAGTCACCCTCAAGCGTAACTTTATCTCCAACATCTCCATCTATTTGTATAGTATTGTCTGAATCAGTCATATCCATAACATCACTTAAATCTAATGTTATGTCATGGTCTCCATCTGTAATATCAATAACTTCAATATTTGAAACATCCATATTATCGAAGTTTACATTAATATCATCATCTAATACTAATGTATCTTCGCCAGCACCACCATCGATTTTATCGCTATCAACTGTCGTGATAGTATCATTGCCGTCTTGACCATCTATACTATCATTGCCCCAACCACCTTCTATAGTATCGTTGCCTGTTCCACCAGTAATTTTGTCGTTGCCTGTTCCACCATTTATAGTATCGTCGCCGTCTTGACCATTTATAATGTCATTTCCATCGCCACCATTTATAGCGTCGTTACCTATTCCGCCGTTTACAGTATCGTGACCTGTTCCTGCAGTTATAGCATCGTCGCCTGCTCCACCAATAATGCTATCATTGCCATCGCCACCATCTATTATATCTTTTCCGTCTTGACCATCTATTTCGTCGTTACCTGTCCCACCTTTTATAGTGTCATCGCCTGTTCCAGCATTAATTTTATCGTTGCCATCGCCACCATCAATAGTGTCTTTTCCATCACCACCATATACAGTGTCGTTGCCTCCTCCACTATTTATCGTATCGCTTCCTGCTCCACCATCTATTTGATCATCGCTCCAGCCACCATTTATAGTGTCTTTACCAGCTCCACCATTTATAGTATCTTTGCCCCCATTACCATTGATTTTGTCATCACCTGCTGTTCCATCTATTTTATCAGCTTTCCAGTCACCGTTTATTTCTTTACCAGCTACATCGGGTTCAACAACTTCAGGTGTTACAACCTTATGTGATTCTGTGTCATGAGTATTTTCAGCTTTTGTATCTGCTTTTGTGTCTTTTGTAGCATTCTCTGCATTATTTTTAGTTTGAGAATTGCCAGGTGCATCTTGATCACCATTTCCAAAACCATTATTACCTTTAGTATTTGCATCATCATCTGAGTCGCTGTCGCTGTCTGAGTCGCTGTCACTGTCTGAATCTGAGTCGCTGTCGCTGTCTGAGTCGCTGTCACTGTCTGAATCTGAATCGCTGTCGCTGTCTGAGTCGCTGTCACTGTCTGAATCTGAATCGCTGTCACTGTCTGAATCTGAATCGCTGTCTGAATCTGAGTCGCTGTCACTGTCTGAATCTGAGTCGCTGTCGCTGTCTGAATCTGAATCGCTATCTGAATCTGAGTCGCTGTCGCTGTCTGAATCTGAGTCGCTGTCGCTGTCTGAATCTGAATCGCTATCTGAATCTGAATCTGAGTCGCTGTCGCTGTCTGAATCTGAGTCGCTGTCGCTGTCTGAATCTGAATCGCTATCTGAATCTGAGTCGCTGTCGCTGTCTGAATCTGAATCGCTGTCACTGTCTGAATCTGAATCGCTGTCGCTGTCTGAATCTGAATCGCTATCTGAATCTGAGTCGCTGTCGCTGTCTGAATCTGAATCGCTGTCACTGTCTGAATCTGAATCGCTGTCGCTGTCTGAATCGCTGTCTGAATCTGAGTCGCTGTCGCTGTCTGAATCTGAATCGCTGTCGCTGTCTGAGTCGCTGTCACTGTCTGAATCTGAATCGCTGTCTGAATCTGAGTCGCTGTCGCTGTCTGAATCTGAATCGCTATCTGAATCTGAGTCGCTGTCGCTGTCTGAATCTGAATCGCTGTCTGAATCCGTGTCGGTATCTGTATCTGTATCTGTGTCAGTGTCGGTATCTGTGTCTGTATCTGTATCTGTGTCGGTATCTGTGTCAGTGTCTGTGTCGGTATCTGTGTCAGTATCTGTATCTGTGTCGGTATCTGTATCCGTGTCAGTGTCTGTATCGGTATCAGTGTCAGTATCTGTGTCAGTGTCTGTATCGGTATCTGTATCCGTGTCTGTATCAGTGTCGGTATCTGTGTCTGTGTCGGTATCTGTGTCAGTGTCGGTATCTGTGTCTGTATCTGTGTCAGTGTCTGTATCGGTATCTGTATCCGTGTCTGTATCAGTGTCGGTATCTGTGTCAGTGTCGGTATCTGTGTCGGTATCTGTATCTGTGTCAGTATCTGTATCCGTGTCTGTATCTGTGTCAGTGTCGGTATCTGTGTCAGTGTCTGTATCGGTATCTGTATCCGTGTCTGTATCTGTGTCTGTATCTGTGTCAGTGTCGGTATCTGTGTCAGTGTCGGTATCCGTGTCAGTGTCTGTATCGGTATCTGTATCCGTATCCGTGTCTGTATCTGTGTCGGTATCCGTGTCAGTGTCTGTATCTGTATCTGTGTCAGTGTCGGTATCCGTGTCTGTATCTGTATCTGTGTCGGTATCTGTATCTGTGTCGGTATCTGTGTCAGTGTCGGTATCTGTGTCTGTATCTGTGTCAGTGTCTGTATCGGTATCTGTATCCGTGTCTGTATCAGTGTCGGTATCTGTATCTGTGTCAGTGTCGGTATCTGTGTCAGTGTCGGTATCCGTGTCAGTGTCTGTATCTGTATCTGTGTCAGTGTCGGTATCTGTGTCAGTGTCTGTATCCGTGTCTGTATCTGTATCTGTATCCGTGTCAGTGTCGGTATCCGTGTCAGTGTCTGTGTCTGTATCTGTGTCAGTGTCGGTGTCGGTATCTGTATCCGTGTCAGTATCTGTGTCAGTATCCGTGTCAGTGTCTGTATCGGTATCTGTATCCGTGTCGGTATCTGTATCCGTGTCTGTATCAGTGTCGGTATCTGTGTCTGTATCTGTGTCAGTGTCTGTATCGGTATCTGTATCAGTGTCGGTATCTGTGTCAGTGTCGGTATCTGTGTCGGTATCTGTATCTGTGTCGGTATCTGTGTCAGTGTCTGTATCGGTATCTGTATCTGTGTCTGTATCTGTGTCAGTGTCGGTATCCGTGTCAGTGTCGGTATCTGTGTCAGTGTCGGTATCCGTGTCAGTGTCTGTATCGGTATCTGTATCCGTGTCTGTATCTGTGTCGGTATCCGTGTCAGTGTCGGTATCTGTGTCAGTGTCGGTATCCGTGTCAGTGTCGGTATCTGTGTCAGTGTCGGTATCGGTGTCAGTGTCTGTATCTGTATCGGTGTCAG